>JAQTOS010000014.1 GCA_028713225.1 Candidatus Altimarinota bacterium | reverse complement strand
CTTACTTGAGTTACAACTACTGCTAGTGATTTAACTAGTACAACTTGAACTCCTGTTAAATTCTGAGTTACAGGAAAATCACTAAAATTTAGTAAACCTGTTAAAGTTGAAATAAATGTTTGAACTAGTTCTATTGTATACCCAAGGGTTAAACACTTCTGAGGAGCTTGGTGAATTGATGGTTTAACTACTTCTGCTTCAGCTACTTGTGATTCTAACTGAGTTGCAACTCCTGGATTAACTGCAAATGATACAATAACTCCTGTAAGTCAAATTATTACTGTGTATACATGTAAAGCTTCTGATTTTGCTGCTGCTACATCTACTACTAGTGGAGGTAATGGTTGAGGAAGTTCAGGATGAAGTTCAGGTGGTGGTTGAACTGCAAAAGATTCTTGTCCAACTGGAGATAATTCTGGAAGTTACTATGATGGTAAATGTAATGGAAGTACTGCAACTGGAACTACTACAACTGAAACTGTAAAAGATATTTCTTTAGATGATGTAAAAGTTACAAAAGATGAATCTACTGGTAAAGTTACTGTTACAAAAGCTGATGGTACAAAAGTTACTTTCTCTGATATTAATAATACATTCGCTACTGCATATATAGCAAAACTTGCTGCAAAATGAATTATTGCTTGATATTCTGATGGTAAATTTAAACCAGAAAACAAAGCTTCAAGAGCTGAATACTTAAAAATAGTTCTTAGAGCTATGGATATTGATTATTCTGATGCTGACACTTCTAAATTAACTTTCTCTGATGTTTCAAAAAACTCATGGATGGCTAAAGTAGTTGTAAAAGCTGCAGAATTAAAATTAATTGATACAAAAAACAAAAATTTCAGACCAGATTCTCAAATATCTAGAGCTGAAGCTATGAAAATGCTTTTAAATGCAGCTTGAATTCAAGTTACAGAAAAAGCAACTTCTAGTTTTGCTGATGTTAGTGGATGGGCTGTAAAATATATCGAAAAAGCTAAAGAGCTTTGAATTGCAAATGGTCAAACTGTAAACTGAAAAGTTTTATTTAGACCAGCTGACAATATAACTAGAGCTGAAGTTTCTAAAATCGTTGTTAAAACTATGGAATTAAAATAATCCTTTTCAGATTATTAATAAAAAGCCTCTTGAAATTCAAGAGGCTTTTTATTATTTCTTGATTTAATTCACAAAATCATTATATTAAGTCAAATTATTTTTAAGAACCTTAATTAAAAATGTCTAAAAAACTTATATCCATTGTTATTCCTGCATATAGAGAAGAAAAAAACATTTCACTTATTTATAAAGAAATTAAAAAAATATTTTCCAAAATATCAGAGAAATATAATTATGAAATAATTTATATAAATGACTGAAGTCTTGATAATACATGGGATGAAATAGTAAAAATTTGTATAGATGATAAAAATGTAAAATGAATTAATCTAAGTAGAAATTTTTGACATCAATGAGCTATATCTTCTTGATTAAATAATGCTAAATGAGATTTAGTAGTAAGCATGGATTGTGATATGCAAGATCCACCAAGTCTAATTATTGAAATGATAAAAAAATGGGAAGAAGGATATGAAGTAGTATATGCTAGAAGAATAAATAGAAATGATAATTTTGTAAAAAAATATACTGCTATACTTTATTACAAATTTCACTCTAAAATTTCAGATACAGATATTCCAAGAAATGTTGGTGATTTTAGATTAATTGACAAAAAAGTACTCAAAGAATTTATAAAATTATCAGAAAAAGATAGGTATATAAGGGGTATGTTTGCTCGGATGTGATTTAAAACTGCTTTTGTCAATTTTAACCGTCCAGAAAGAATATATTGAGAAACTTGATATACTTGGAAAAAGATGATTAAGCTTGCCATGGATTGAATCCTTAATTTTTCAACATTTCCATTAAAAATATGAGCGATAATTGGGTTTTTTATTATGTTTATATCATTTTTATTTTTTTGTTATATTTTTATAGATGCTGTTTTTAATAAAGTTCCATATCCATTATATAAATGGTTAAGTGTAATTTGATTTTGATTTATGTGATTACAATTTGTGTTTATGTGGATTATGTGAGAATACATATGAAGAATCTATAATGAAACAAGAGATAGACCTATTTATATAGAAAGTGAAAAAATTAACTTTTAAATATAAAAAATGCAAGAAAATAAAAAAAATCCAAAAATATCAGTTATAATGCCAAATTATAACTGTGAAAGATATATTGGTGAAGCGATAGAAAGCGTATTAAACCAAAGTTTTACAGATTTTGAATTTATAATTATTGATGATTGAAGTACTGATAATAGCTGGAATATTATTCAAGAATATGCTAAAAAAAATAAATGTATTATAGCTATAAAAAATGAAAATAATCTAAAAATATGTAAAACCTTAAATAAATGATTACAAATATCAAAATGAGAATATATTGCAAGAATGGATAGTGATGATATAGCAAAAAAAGAATGGATAGAAAGAATATATAGTTATATTTCCAAACATAGTAATATTTGAATTTGTTGAAGTAATTTTGATGTAATAAATAAAAAATGAGATATAATATTTGAAAAAAAATTTCCAAATACAAATATAGATTGTAAAAATGCAATTTGGTTTAGAAACCCATTTGCACATAATACTGTTTTATTTAGGAAAAAATGTTTTAACGATTTTTGATGATATGATAAAGATTTTTTATATGCAGAAGATTTAGAGTTGTGGATAAGATTTTGACAGAAATATGATTTTTATAATATTCAAGAAAATTTAGTTCAATATAGAATATATTGAGAAAACAGTATCCTAAAAAAACAAAAAATAATGATTAGAAATACTTTAAAAGCTAGAAAAAAAGCAATAAAGTTAGGTTATAAAGTTTGAGTTAAGTGAATTATATATTATATCTGAACATGGTTTATGCAATTTTTTCCTCCTAAATTTGTTCTTTGGCTTTTTAATAAATTAAATAAATAATATGTCAAACGTTATTTGATTAATAGAAACTATTTTTTTATTTATTTTTTCATATATTGTTCCTAAAAATAAAAATCTTATAATTTTTTGATCTATGAAATGAATTCATATATCTTGAAATCCTAAGATTTTTTACTTGTATTTAAATTCTATAAGTAAATGAAAATTAAATTTATATTTTTTTGATTGATATAAAACTAACATAGACAATAGAATAAAAGTTTATTGATTTTGATTTAAAAAATATTGGTTAATATTAAGAGCTAAATATCTTATTATTGATGCTTGTAGTTTTGATTTATGAGTTAAATGAGTAATTTTTTGACATTTTAATTTAATTCAAATGTGGCATTGAGAACCAATAAAGAAAATATGATTTTTATCTGATTTATACATAAAAAGAAGGAATAAAATTATTTTATTTTTTGAAAAGTTAGAATATAAAACTTATAAAATGATTCTTTCAAATCCTTGAACAAGTAAAATAATAGAATGAGCTTTCCAAAGTAAAAAAGTATTTAATATTTGATTTC
>JAQTOS010000013.1 GCA_028713225.1 Candidatus Altimarinota bacterium | reverse complement strand
AAGATTTAATCCTACTTCAGGAAATTCAAAAGTATTTTCTCTTATATAAAATTTATCAGCCCATCTTTTTCCCCAGTCGTGATTTTTTTCTATTACTCAAAGAAATAAATCAAGTCTTTTAAGAAGCTCTGGCTCATCCATCCATTTTTCTGGAATATAACGAAGATTCGTAGATGTTTTTTGTTTTGCAAGTGTTTCATTTAACCAATTTGTATTTCCTCCAGTTAAAGCTTGAGCTTGTGTTTTTACTTCTTCTAAAGTTCAGAGTAAATCTGCAGGTAATTCTAGTTTTACTGCTTTATATAATTTTCTTAATGATGTTGTTTGGTTTTCGCTTCACATAGTTATATTTTTAATCAAAATAATTCTTGAGTTGTCATTTCTTTTACTTCTCATTTTATTTCTATTTGCCAAATATATTCTCAATTCGACAAAATTTTAATTTTTACAGATTCTATTTCACATCCTTGTATTTGTTTTGTAATTTTTTTATCAATAAATGGATACCGATGACCATTTTTTAAAAATACTAATCCAATCATTTTTCCATTTCAAAGTGTGGTAATTCAATATGTTTGAAGTATTTTTTCTCATTTATATCAGAAAAATCACCCCATTGTAGTTATAAGTTTATCTCATATAAATGGAATATAATGATTAGTAGATTCTACTCTTCATGATATTTCTCAGTCCGGTCTTATATGAAAATCTTGAACATCATGCACTTGTATTCATCATATAGTTTCTATAAGTTCATGTTCTATAAATGGTTTCATATATTTTCAATATTCTGAAACTCTCAGACATCAAGTGAGTTTTCAATCTTGCATAGTTTGAATATAATTACAATCATATATATCTTTTCCAACTATTCTTTTAATAATTTTTTCTCAATAAAATGGATACCAATGGTCGTCTACTAACAAACTTCCAGCAAGATTTCAGTTTGGTTGTATATGTAAAAAACTTGCATCAGATATATTATTTTCTCAAATCTGTGAAAAAACTTTTTCTCATATAAATGGGTAGCATACATCTCAAACTTGTATTTTTCAAACAAGTATTCCTGATGGAATTTTATCATCATCTACAATTTTATTATTTTTATAAAAAATAATTTTATCTATCTTTTTTCATAATTGAGATTCAAATTTTCTCAATAAATCGTTTTTATAGTCAGCTGAAAGTTTCTTTTTAAGCCAATCAGGATCTCCCTGAGTTATTTGTTGTGCTTGGGCTTTTACTTCTTCTAAAGCTCAAGCTAAATCCGCAGGTAAATCAAGTTTTACTGCTTTATGTTGTAATTCTGGTGATGATAGTACTTCACTTCACATAGTTTAAATAGTTAAATTTTCTAAATCAGTTTTCATTTTTACTCTATTTCCCATATCTGAAATAGATGAAGTATAGATTCTAATAAATGCTTGCTTTGGAGATAATCATTCACATAAAAGTCACATCATTTTATTGAGATCTCTTTGTGAAATTGATACATCAATTGGGTCCAATTTATTTAATCCCTCTTTTTTCTCTCTATATCTTTTTCTTATATAATGAGCTAAATATATTAGTTTATGAAGATCTCTCATTCATTCTATGTATTCACTTCCATAATTTTCTTCTACTTCACTCTTTTTTCCAAAATTATATATTTTATTCCAATTTTCAATAAATTCTTCATCCTGTATGCTACTATTTTCAAAGTTTTTCAATTCTTTTTCTTCCTCTGGAGTCAGTGTTTGTTTTGAGTTTTTTCTCAGTTTAAGAAGATTCATTTGAGCAATTTTTTCTTGAGAATATCCTTTATAGTCAAGTAGTTTAAAATAATATGGCATATTCGCATAAGTGATAAGTGCTTCATCAAAGTGTACTTCATTATTTTCTCACTCCATTTTTGGATAATCAATATAGACTTTATTAGCTCTACTAGATGCATCTTGAGGGAGTTTTTGAGTACCATCATAGTGTTCTGGATTTTGAGTACCAAAAATAAGTACATCATCTTGAGCTTTTTGATGTTCATTATCATATGGCATCGTAAGTGTTCTTCTATAGTCAAAAAGTCCATTTAAGAGTTTTATGACTTCAGTAGGAAGTGTATTTATTTCATCAAATACTAGTATAGATCCAGGAGTTTTAATAGCTTCATATACTTTAGAATTGAGTTTATATGTACCATTTTCATCAATCAACCATTGATATGTCAGATCTTCTTTGGATGCTCTTTTATTACATGGAAATACAAATACTGGTCTATGTGTATAATGAGCAAATATATCTACAAGTACATTTTTTCAAACTCATGCTTCTCACTCTAAAATTCAAATTCCATCTTGTCTTAAAATTTGGTCACGAGCTAAAGTTATAAATGATTGTAGATTTTCTAAAATATATGGAGTAATTTTTATTTTACTCGAAAGTTCTGGAATATCCCCATAAGCGCTATGTGTCATAATATTAAGCCTTTGAAGCACTTTTAAAATATGAGGAATTTGTTTTTTTACATCTCCATCATTTTTCTTTACTTCTTCGTATTCTTGTAAAAGCTTTTTATATTCTTCACGTGTAAATTCATATTTTCTATCATCAAATCTGAGTCTTTTTTCATCGCTTGGTTTAATTTTTAGTCATGTTACTATTTCCCTATATTGAACTATAACATTGTCTCCATCGATTTTTGGATCAAGTTTCCATTGTTGTTTTTTTGTTTGTCTTTTATATATAGGAAACGCTACATTTCCAAAATATACTAAATCTCATTTTTTCTTTATAAAATTTGATTTTCCCATATTTTTAATTAGCGTTTCTTTTTTCATACTTTCATATATTGAATATGCATTATTTGGATTTGTTTCATCAAGTATTCAAGATATTCTCCAATGTGAAAAATCAGACGTTTTTTCATATTCGTCAAACTCCAGTTTTGATGTAAAATTTTCAATATCAAACGATATTTTTGTTTCTAAATACTGAAACGTAAACGCAATTATTTTTTGACGTAATATTTGTTCAAATTCATCAGTGATTTGTTTAAGTTGTTTTTCTTCTTCACTTCATGAAGTAATTTGACTCATAATCTCACGTATTTCATCTTGAAGTAGTTCTTTATAAGTAGGAATATTAATGGCTTTTACATTATTATTTTTAATATGTTCATCAAGTTCTTTTAAAATAGCTTCAATTTTTGTTTTTAATTTTGGAAACAATTTTTCTATTTGAAGGGAGAAAATAAGCGTTTTAATTTCATCATAATATTCAGTTGAAATAAGTTGTGAATTATATAATATTTCAAATAATCATAAAATTTCTTGTATTTTGTATATACCAAATTTATTTTGAATATTATTCAAATAAGAATCTTTTTGTTCTTCAAAAAATCATATACATTTATTTTTGATAGCATCTACAAGAATTTTATCAAATTCATCATTTCATGTTATATTTTCATTTGAAAGTGAAATTAAATAAGTAATTCTTTCTTGAAAAGGCTTTGGAGAATCCTTTTGTATATCAAATCATTGATACCAAGGTTGACCATTGATACATTTTTGTAAATCTCAATTAATTTCATTAATTTTTGGTTCCAGCTCTTTTAAAACTGCACTTACATAACTAGTAACAATAGTATTATAGATTCATTCTATTTTTTGAGCAATTTTTCAAAGGTCAATTTTTTCTTGATTCATACCTCAAGTAGAAATAATCGCTTGAATTTTGTTTTTAAATTCATGAAATGCACGTGATAATTCTAAGAATTTATCTGGTGAAGAATCTGTGTTTATTG
>JAQTOS010000012.1 GCA_028713225.1 Candidatus Altimarinota bacterium | reverse complement strand
TCTTTTTTTCAAGCAATTTCTAAATTTAAAATAATTTCAACTTCAAATATATTATTAGCAATTTTTAGATCAATATTTTCTGTATGATTAGTTATTTTATGATTTTGAATATTTTGAGCAGTATCTTGACTTATAATAGCCCAAATAATAATAATTATAATTTATTATTTTTTATTTAAAAATGAAAGTAAAAATTACTCAAATGAAATAATAAATGAATTAACTATAAAAGAAGATTTTTTGAAACAAAAAAAACAAATCTTTAACTATTTAATCTCAGCTATCTCTATTGCTTTTTTAATGAATGCTGATATACTATTTGCTAAACATTTTTTTGATAACATAAATGCTTGAATATATGCATGATTATCTGTAATATGAAAACTAGTTTTATTCATAGTTTTTAGTATAGAAACAGTTTATTATCCAATACTAACAAAGGAAAAATTTATAAATAAAATATACATGGTAAAAGTTTTTATTATATATATATTGGTAATTGCATTAAGTATATTATTTTTTTACATATTTTGAGAAAAAATATTATATACTTTCAAACCATGATTTGAATTATACCTAAATTTACTATACAAAATATTTGTATATAGTTGAATAATATGAATTATTAGTTTAATTATAAAAATATTGATAGCATTTGAAAAATATAAATTAAATTATATAATTTTGTTTTATATTTGATTTTTTATAATATCTATATTTTTTATTGATATAAAAAATATAGATACATTCTCAGTTGTTTTTTTAATAAATATTTTAATTTGACTAATAATAAGTATATGAAGTCTATTTTTAACAAAGAACGATTAATATTTGTATATTTACTAATTTTTCTTTTAATATTTTTCTTCCCATTAATTAAATTCTGATATTTTTTTTCATTGGATTTTGTATTTAATCCAAATTGATGGAGCCCAAAATTTTGAGATCATATATTTTGGGTATGATTATTATCAATGATATTTAGTAAAATATGAATTTCAATAATTATCTTGGAAAAAATAGTGTTTCTAATTGCAATTATATTACCCATATTATGAATATATTTACTAATAAAAGAAATAAATAATAAGTATGCTATACTCTTTAGTATGTTATTTATTATAGTAAACCCTTTTTTTTATTGAAGATTTGTTGACTGACAAATAAATATTTTACTAAGTTTAGCATTATTCCCTTTATTTTTATTTTTTATAAAAAAAACTTTTGAGGATTTTAATTTTAAAAATATTACACTAGTATCTATATATTCATTAATATTATGTTTAACATCTATTCATAATATAGTCTTTATAATTTTTATATGAATAATAAATTTTATAACATACTATAGAAATAATAAAATTTATTTAAAAAATATAATACTATTATGAACTCTAATAATTTTATTAAACTTAATTTGGTTAATTCCAACAGTTTTTCTAAAGTGATATAATTTTGAATTATTTAATCAAATTAAGAACTTTAATGAATCCCATATACAAACATTTAAAACAATATCATGAGATATATGAATATATAAAAATCTACTTTCACTTCATTGATATTGGGGAGAATGAGAAAAAAGATTTATAACAAGTTATATGAATAATCCTAATTATTTTAATGTATTTTTATTAATTTTTATATTAATTATAACTTGAATATATAATAGTTTTATAATAAATAAAGGAAATAAGAAATTTGAAATATCTTTAATCACCTTAATGGTTTTATCATACATTTTTGCTCTATGAAGTTGAAATAATAATATATTTTCACCTATAAATGAATTTATGTATAATTATTTCCCTTTTTATAAATGATTTAGAGAACCACATAAATGGACAATATTTTTAGTTATATGATACTCTTACTTCTGAGCATATTGAATAAAATATATTTACAATTTTTTAAAATTTGATAACATAACAAAAAAAATTATTTTCTCTACAATTAGTATAATACCTATACTTTATTCTCCTATATTTTTATGGTGATTTAATAATCAAATAAAGGTTAAAAATTACCCTATCGAATGGAATGAAGTTAAAAGTTTTATAAATAATGATAAAAATAACAATTGCATATATTTAAAAGAAAAAATTTCTAAAAACTGTTATAATACAATTTCATTTCCACGGCACTCTTATATTTGAATAAGTTGGTTATGAAAAATTGTATGATGATGGATAGTTCAATATTTTTGAGATCATATATTAATATCTGATAATATAGAAATTAGAAATATTTATTCATCTTCAAATCGTCAAGAATCAAAAATAATAGAAATATATATATGACCTAATTGAATATTTAGGTGAAAATATGATGACAATAACATAAAAAGTTTTATAAATGATTTAAAAGGTTTATGAATTAGAAATATAATATTATTAAAAGAAAGTGATTATGATTTTTATATAAAATTTTTAGATATAATAAAAAATAAATGAATGTTAAAAATTGAAAAAGAAAACAAAATGGTTAAAATTTATAAAATAAATTAAATAATAAATTTAATAAAATATGCAAACAATACTTTTAACTTGATGAACTTGATACATTTGATCACATTGAGCTGTAAAACTTTTAGAACTTGGTTATGATGTAGTTATAATTGATAATTTATCAAATTCAGATAAATCTATTTTAGAAAAAATACAAAAAATTACTTGAAAAACTCCTAAATTCTATGAATGAGATTTAAGAGATAAAAATATTTTAGAAAAAATATTTAAAGAAAATAATATTAAAACTATACTACATTTTGCTTGAGCCAAAGCAGTATGAGAAAGCTGTGAAATACCTTTTTACTATTATGAAAATAATCTAGCTTGAAGTATTAATTTATTTGAAATAATGAATAAATATAATTGTAAAAATATTATATTTTCATCATCGGCTACAGTTTATGACTCTATTTGAAATCCGCCATATATAGAAACTGATCTAACTTGAAATACGACAAATCCATATTGAACTACAAAATTTTTAATAGAAAATATTTTAAAAGACCTTGCAACTTTTAAATCTTTTAAAGTTGTAAATTTAAGATATTTTAATCCAATTTGAGCGCATTTTTCATGATTAATATGAGAAAATCCAAATTGACTTCCAAATAATTTACTTCCATATGTTATGAAAGTTGCTACTTGAGAATTAAAAAACGTAAAAGTTTTTTGAAATGATTATAATACAAAAGACTGAACTTGAGAAAGAGATTATATACATATACTAGATTTAATTGATTGACATATTGCTTCAATAAATTTCATAGAAAATTTTGATAATAATAAATGATTTTTCGAAGTATTTAACCTATGAACTTGAACTGCAACTTCAGTACTAGAAATTATAAAAATAACTTGTGAAGTAACTGAAAAAAATATACCTTTTGAAATAGTACCAAGAAGACCTTGAGATTTAGATAAAAGTTTTTGTAATCCTGAAAAAGCTGAAAATATTCTTAATTGGAAAGCAAAATATTTAGTAAAAGATGCTATAAAAGATAGTTGGTATTTTATAAAAAATAACTCTAAATAATTCCTATGAACGCGCCAGAATTTAACCTAACGCAAACTCCTGAGATAAAAAAACAAATAACAAAACTAGAAGATTTTATCACAAGACAAAATGAAATTCAAAAACAAATAGAAAGTTGAACAAATATATGAAAGAATCATCATAAATTACTTGAAAAAGTACTTAAATTTAAAATGATGTTAAAAGAATCTTTTAATGAAGATATTGACCCAATTACATATCTAGAAAATTTATATTACAAAGAAAAACTATCAATGGATAGTATAGTGTTGAAATTAAAAGAAATGTATATAAAATTATGAGAAACAAATTATTTTTATAATTCGTCTAGTGCGCTACAAAAGTTTTTAGTAAATGTATTGAATTGGAAACTAAGAGATGCTAGTGAAAACAAAACAACAAAAGTTT
>JAQTOS010000001.1 GCA_028713225.1 Candidatus Altimarinota bacterium | reverse complement strand
CATATATTGCAAATATACCTAGTTTATTATGGAATAACTCTTGATCTGTAGATTTACTAAATACTTCAACTAAATATGTAGTAAACAAAAAAACTAATCTTCCGTATAAAATAAATTCAACATCAGATATAGGAACAAAAGATGCTAATACTATAATTCAAGAAATAACTTGAACTTGAGTTGCAACTCTTACTTGAGTTAATATAACAAATATTACTAGTTCTAATATTTGAACTACTTTCTCTTGAGTATTACTTGCAAGTTTTGGTTGAGATATTTCTAAACTTACTACTAATGTTATTTGAGGTGCTGTTGCTAGTGTTCCAACTGCTTGTGTATGAACTATACCAGATTGAGTAACTAAAACTTCAAATGCTACTTCTTTTGCTGGATGAACTCGGAACTATAATACAACAGCTTGATTATGTACTTATTCTTGTAATACTACTTATCATACAGAAGATGCTTGATTATCTTGTATTTCAAATACTAAATCATGTACTGTTGCAAATTGAGTATGAATCCAAACATGGAATTGAACAGCTTGGTGATCTTGCACTGTTAGCTCTTGTAATACCTGATATACAAATATTTCAAATGTTTGTACAGCTATATGAAGTACAAGTACTAACCCATGATTATCTTGTTTAGATATAAAAAATAAATTAGCATCTTCTATTGATTGAAGCTATTGGATAAAACCAGATGCAAATGTTGCATTTCAAGTGTATTGTGATATGAATACTGATTGAGGAGGTTGGACATTAGTTAGAAAAACAATAGGAACAGTTATTGTAGATGGATGAACTGCTGATTTAAATAAAGTTTCACTAACAAATTTAACTACAGATTCTGCACATATAGCAGATACTACTTATAATTCTATCAACCCAAGCCAAGTATGGAATATATGTGATGGTAGACAAACAATTTATATCAGAAATACATCGACAGCTTGGTATTCAAATCATTGAGTAGCACTTTCATGTAGTTATAACCTAAATTTTTGGACTGGTATGAAAAAAGATTTTACTGCAACTATAGATACAAGCTTTACATATCAAGCATGTTGATGAGGGTTATCTGCAACATATTCTACACGGTGAATATTAAGTGGTATATATATAGTAGATAATGCTGACTATTGATGTTATGATGCTTCTGCTAATACAAATACTACTAGTGCAAGTCCTGTAAAATATGATAACCATACTTCAACAGCACTATGATGGCGAGGAAATTGATATGTGTTAATTAGATAGAAAATAGATGTTTCCAAATTTGGAAACATCTATTTTTGTTTAGTCTATAACTCAACTTCCTATAAGTTCATCTCAAATATAAATTGCTATTATTTGCCCTGATGCTATTCATCTTTGGGCTTTTTCAAATTTTGCAATAATTCTGTTATTTCATAAATCTTCTAGCTTCACTTCTTGGTCTTCTTGTCTATATCTAATTTTAGCTTGAGCTTGAAATGGAAATTCTAAAGTATCTGCTAAAAAGTTAAAATTTGAAGCTGTAAGTTCTTTATTAAATAAATCCATATCTTCTTCAGTTCCAACAATAAGCTCATTTTTTTCTAAATCTTTTTTCACTACGTAAAGTGCTGGACCTCATCAGATTTGTATTCATTTTCTTTGTCCTATTGTATAGAAAAATACTCAATCATGTTGTCATAAAATTTTACCACTTGTATCTACTATATTTCCAGTTTTCTTTTCTATTTTTTTCTCCAAAAATTTGTGCATATCAACTTTTCCAACAAAACATATTCATTGACTGTCTTTTCTGTTAGCATTTGGAAGTCCCGCTTCTAAAGCTATCTCCCTAACTCTTGGCTTTTCTAAATGTCCAATAGGAAATAAAGATGCAGATAATTGAAATTGATTTAATCAAGCCAAAAAATATGATTGGTCTTTATTTGAATCTATTCATTTAAGAAGATGGTAAAATCATTCTTTTTTTTCTATTCTAGCATAATGCCCTGTTGCTACAGCATCAAATCATAAACTCATTGCTTCTTCTAAAAATGCTTTGAATTTTATCTCTGAATTACACATTATATCTGGATTTGGAGTAATTCATTTTTGATATCAAGCATACATATAATCAAGTACTTTTTTAGAATATTCCTCTACATAATCAAAAGTGAAAAATGGGATTTCTAAATAAGCAGCAACTTCGCGAGCTACTTCAATATCTTCTTTTGTTGGACAATATTCTCACTCTGGTGCCATATAATTTATCATAAATCCAGCTGTAACATCGTGTCCTTCCTTTTTCAGCAAGTAAGCTGCAACTGCACTATCTACTCATCCTGATAATCAAACTAGTATTCTCATTTCTTGTTTTTTATTAAATTTAATTTTTAGATAATATAAGGATTTTTTAGAAAAAAACAAACAAAAAGCCCCTCGCCAGAAAGGAGAGGGGTTGAGGGTGAGGTTTTTTTATTTAATTAGTAATTGTAATTTCTGTCTCATCTGTCATTTCGTTGTTATCAGCGAAATCAAGTGTTAATTTAACTTTGTAAGTTCATGGTTTTTTATACGCATGAGATGGATTTGCATCAGATGATATTTCCCCATCCCCAAAATCCCAAGAATAAGTAGAAACTTGTCCAACAGAATTTTTTGATTCAAAACTTATAGTTTGAAAAGTAGTAGTTTCTTTTAAACTTACATCTATTTTTGCAGTTTTTTGGCTAGGTTTTATTATAACTTTTTTCTCTATATTATATTGTTTTCCAGTAGCTGTTGTAACAGTTAATTTAACAGTATAATCTCAATCTTTTGTATATATATGCCCAGGATTTATAGCATCTCTAATATCAACAGGAGTTCCATCTCCATAATCATATGCAAATTTTACTATATCTTCTCATTTTACTTTAGAAGCTGATGCATCAAAAGAAACTTTACTTGGAGCATATTCACTATCTTGATCTACTTTCAAAGATAAATTTTCATCTTTTTCGACAGATTCAATATTTATCATTTCTTTTACTTTCATTTCATCAGTTTTTTTATTTATTCTGAAAAAAGTGTACTCAACTGACATATTTGTAACTCATGGAGTATTTATATCAAAATCTATGCTCTTCCCTGTTTTATCTACTTTTCCATCTCAATTTGTATCCCAATTTACATCTTTTAATATATAAATACTTTGTTCTGTTTTTACAGTACTAGCATCAAGAGTAAGAGTTGTTGGAGTTCAAAGAGATTTTATTGTATATTCATTATTTAAATCAGTATAATCATAATCAACTTTGTCTCAATCAGAATTAGTTATAACTAATTTATTTCGCATTTTCACTTTTTTTGCTAATGTGATTTTTTGCGTTATTTGTTTTATTTTTCCTGCTGAATCAATCAAACTTACTTTTACATCTTGATCTCAATAATCTTTGAATGTATATTGTATTTCTGATGATTTAGATAAATCATTCAAATCTGCATCTTTTGTAATTATATCAGCTCATATTTCCCATTTAAATTGTTTTATAAATCAATTTCCAAAATCAGATTTTGGATCAGTAACTGAAAAATTAAATTTCAAATCATTATCAAGAGATTGTTCATATTTTATTTGTCATTGTAAACCTGAAGCATTATCTCAAGTTACTAAGAAAACTTTATCTAAATTAGTATCAGTTTTTCCTTCTCTTTTAATATATAATCAAACTAAAGCTTGGTCAAAGAAAACTTTTGCTGGTCTAAAAACTGGTCCAGTAAATATTGGTTTTGATAAATCATCTTCTGTGTACCATTGTAATTCACCTAAATCTTTTAAACTACTTGCATCAAAAACTACAGTTTTTCATCAATTTGGCATAGTGTTTTCTGTAATATTTACAGTACTTGTGATATTTACAGCTGGAATATTTTGTACTGGAACTTGTTTTACTTCTCCATTCAAATCTGTTCCTTCTGCTGTTAATTTAACATTATAAATTCCTGATTTATCAAAAGTTTTTATAAATTCAGAATTTAAAGATTCACTTGTATCACCATTTCCAAAATCCCAAATAAATTTTGTAATTTTAAATCAAGCATCCATTTGTTTTTTTCCGAATCTACTTAAATCATATTTTATAGTAACTGGTCAAATAAGATTACTAGAATCTTGTATTATTGTTGCATCTCTGTCAAATTTTCAAGTCAAAAGTTTATCATTATCCATCATTTGAATATCTCAATAAATTTCATCTTGCCAATTTGGAAGTGATTTTATTTTCTTATCAACAAGCATCCAAGCAGAAGCAGTAGAAAAAGAAATTATCAAGAAAAATGCAGCAAGTATAGTATATTTTGTTTTAAGTTTTTTAAATTCTTTTTTTGTTATTAATGCTTTAAAAATAAAGATAACTAAAAATATAGTTTCAATAAAAAGCAAAATAGAAAAAACTATTGTTGAAAGTTTTTGTAAGAAATTATTTATATCTCATAAACTTATTCCAAGTCCACGAAAAAATCTAACATCATCTACAGTGTGAGCATTCATAATGACAAAAGTCAAAAATGCTGAACCAAGAATAAGTGCTATAACAAAAATTGCTCAAAGAAAAGTAGCAGCTTGACCAATGGAAATATTAGATTGTTTTTTTGCTCCAGCTTTAATAGCTTTATTTTCTGATAAAATAGCTTTTATGAAAAATTTTTCTCAAGCATTACTTGGAACAATTTTTATAGTTAATTTCAAACTTTTTCATAAAACTGCATAATCAGCTTCTCATTTTTGTTCTATATTTGATACTTCTAAATTAGCTTTTGCTAGAGTTTTAGCTTTGATAAGTAAATTTGAATAAACAGGAAATTTTATATTTTTAAATTCTTTTTCTACTCCTTCTTTTCTAAAAGATACTCTTACTAAATCATCTTTTGGCTCAACTATGAAAAAATCATAAGATTTTTCAAGTGACACTTTTATCAAATCATCAATAGAATTTACATTCATATCAAAAATAGTTGTTGGTTTTTCTGGAATAATTTCTAAAATTTCTTCTTCTTTATGCGCTTGAATTTCAGCTTTTTGTTCTTCAGATTGCAAACTAGGATCAGTAATAATAGTAGAAATATCTGATAATACATCTTTTCCTTCTTCTAATATTTCTTCTGGTTTTGCACTAACTTCTTCTAAATCACTCAAAAAACTCTCCAAAGAATCTGATTTTTCTTCTTTTTGAGGAATTATTTCAGAAATACTTATTTCTTCTTCTTTTTCTGGAATAGAAAATTCTTCCGCTTTTACTTCAGGAATTATTTCTTCTTTTTCTAGCTTATCAGCATCTAAATCAAGATTTAATTTTGATGGGTCAAATACATTGTCAGCCATAACTAATATTTAAAAAATAATATTTGTTTAATTATAGCATATTTCCTCAGCAAAAGAAAAAATTTTACACATTTTTTATAATTTTTGGTTGACTAATATTTTTTACAGTTATAATATAAGCAGTTAAATTAAATTATAAAAAGCATACAAATGTCTGAAATAACTATAACAAATGAGCAAGTAGATAATATTATACTAGAATTATTAAACCTTCATGATGTAGAAATCGAAATTGATACTACTAATTTTTTAGATTTACTTAAACATTCTCTTTCTCTTAATACTATGGAGAAAAAAAGAGTTATTGATGCTGTTCCTACTCTTTCTCAATTTCAATTTGATGAATTAACTAAAGTTTTTGTAGAAGAAAGAACAAAATTCAGAGAATTAGCTGGAGAACATCCTGATGATATCAAAAAACTTGTTGCAAAACAACAAGAAGAATGGCTTCAACTTGGAGATATTTATAAAATGGAAATGAAACAAGCTGAAGCATCAAATGAAGAACAAAAGAAAATAGAAGATTTAAAATCTCAATTTGGTTTATAAAATTAATAAAATGATTTATAGTTTTTGTACTTACATAAAAGAATCTAAAAGAGTTGATTTGTATTTATCAGCTCTTTTTTGAGATTTTTCTAGAGCATATATCCAAAAAATGATTGATAAATGACAAGTACAAATAAATAAAAAAGTAGTAAATAAAAATATTAAAATCAAAAATAAAGACGAAGTAAGTCTAGAAATACAATTAGAAAAACTTGATGTAAATGCTGAAGATATGAATTTACAAGTAGTTTATGAAGACCAAAATATAATAGTAGTGAATAAAGATCCTTGAGTAAATTCTCATCCTGTTCCTGGTGAAAATGGAAAAACTTGAACTCTCGTAAATGCTCTACTTTTTCATACAACAGATTTAGCTTCGATTTGAGGAGTAGAAAGACCTTGAATAGTGCACAGATTAGATAAAGATACTTCTGGTCTTATTATGGTAGCAAAAAATGATTCTATGATGCATTATTTACAAGATATAATTCAAAAAAGAGAAGTTGATAAATATTATCTAGCTATAGTTTCTTGAATAGTAAAAGAAAATAATATGAGAATAGAGTCTTTTATTTGAAGACATCCTGTGGATAAAATCAAAATGACGACAAAAAATCCTATAAACTGAAAAATTGCTATAACAAATGTAGAATTACTTGATTATATCGACGATAAATATTCTCTTCTACTTGTGAAAATTGAAACATGAAGAACTCATCAAATAAGAGTACATTTATCTTCAATCTGATTTCCTATAATTTGAGATAAAGTTTATGGAAACTTAAAAGTAAATAAGGAAGTAGAAACAAAATATTGACTTACTAGACAAGCTCTCCACTCATACAAACTTTCATTTAATTTATATGAGAAAAAAGTAGAATTTATAGCCCCACTAAAAGCTGATATGCAAAAAATCATTTGAGACAAAATAAAATAAATCCTGAATATTCAGGATTTATTTTATTTTGTCTTTTTTTTAATATCAAGAAGTCATTTCATAATCAAAATTTAAAGTTTTATCATCAAATTTATAAATGATTATACTATTTCATGATTTTTGAAAATCAACTGGCAGATAATCTATATATCCTGCATCAAAAAGCACTTTTGCATTTGCTGCATTATTTCACTTGTCTGCTTTATACTTTTTATTTGCCTGTTCTATATAATACAAATTTATTTCTCTAACAGATTTATTTATATAGCTTATACATTTTGTATCATCAAGTGCTGTTTTTTCTTCGTCTTGTCATTTATTTAATACTTTATCTATAATTTGTCTATTTTTTTCAACTGCTTTTATAAAGTCTCATGTTAATTTATAATTTCAATTAAAAACTGGCAACATTATTTGTTCTAAGTTTGTAGAATAAGTTTGGCATAATTCATTATTTTCAACTGTTTTTGCCATGTTTAAAAACATAATTATAGCCTTTTCCCTATCTCATCATTTTCATTGCATAATTGCTGCCAAAACCTTAGATCATTCCATAGAATCTGTATTTGCACTAGTTACCTTATAATAATCTGCTGCTTTTATTGGATCATGAGCATAAAAATAGTATACATAAGCTAAATAATATGGAATTGTATAAGATTTACATGGATTTTTATATTTATCTTCTGACCATAATTTTGATAAATCATATTCTCATTTTATTGCTTCTACTTTTTTTGTGTCACAAAAATTTGCTATTCATTTAAGTCAAATAGCTTCAGCTTTTTCTATATCTTTTTTTTGTTCTTCTATAGTTTTATTTTCATATCTAGCATTATAATCTGGAACTAACAATTCTCAGATTATATAAGGATGTTCAAAATAAGGATTTAAATGAGTAATTATATCTATCATTGGATATAAATATTTTTTATACTCAGATGATATAGCATTTGAACCAATATATTGAATAGCTTCAAGCCAATACAAATCAGCTCTAGCATTAGCAAATCAAAAGCTTGTCAATTTTGACATTTCCTTATTTGGTAATAAATCTGGATGAGATACTACATTTTCTCTAATTTCTCTATGTTTTGCATAGTTTATAGTTCCCATTTTGAATGATAATACAACAAAAGATGGTATAATAAAAATAAGAACAAGTAGTATTAAAAGTAGTTTATTTTTTTTCATATTTTTTATATGTCAGTTCAATTTAAATCTATTGTAAGTTTGATTTCTTTTTTTGAAATATGCATTCTTCTTTCTTTTGCTTCTCAAACACTTTTTATAATGATTTTATCATTTTTTAATTCTCATACATAAGAATGAATTTTTTTTCTTTCATAAGCTGAAAAAAATGGAAGAATTACTTCTTTTCCTGATTTTTCACAGAAATCAATTTTTGATTTAACAAATTCAAAAAGTCTATTATCTTTTGATTCCATATAATCATTAATTTCAATGTGAATAAAAACTTTTTCTTCAACATTTTTGTTTATAATCATACTTAAAATATTTTTCAAATCACGAAGAGTTTCTCAAGAATGTCCTATCATAATAGGAGAATCTGGAGATTTAATTTTTATATCATAAATATTAGCTTCTCGTTTTTCTACTTCTATAGATTCAATAACTAATTCAAGTCTTCCCAAAAAATCAAGTGCGATGCCTTTAATTTGTTCTTGCAAACCAAGAGTATTTGTTTCACTGCTCATAATATTATATATCTTAAAATATGTAATTTAAATCATTGCTGTCATTAGTATTAAAATAAGAATTTTTCAAAAATTTACAAGTTTAGTTTTGAGAAATCCTTATTATCTTCACGCTATCTGTTGTTCCAGAAATTATTTCTATATATTTTTTATTTATATTCAATTCTTCAGAAAAATAAGAAATTACTTCTTTATTTGCTTTTCATTTCTCAGGAATTGCTTTTATTCTAAGCTTCAAAGTACCATCATCCATCACAGAAAAAAATTCATTTTTTGGCTGTTTAGGAGTAATTTTTACTTTAAAATAAGCTTTATTATATTCATCAAATTTTAAATAATCTGCTAAATTCATAATTATTCGCCAACTTTTAATAAATATCTTTTGTTATCTGAATCATAAACATAAATATTTTCTCCTTCTTTTACAATTTTCGAAATATTTACACTAGTATCCATAAGTATTTTCTTTTCTTTAGTTTTGTAGTTATAATAAAGAACTATATTATTATTTCAAGAAATAGAATAATCTTTTTTCTTATCATCTTCACTTGAAAAAATCACTCAAATATAAGAAGAATCATCATAATAAATAAAATCAGAAAACATAGAAAAATATTCTAAATTTCATGTTTTACTTGAATATAAAAATACTCATTTTTCAGTAACTATTTGATAATTTCCTGCTAAATCTATAGTTTTTACATATTTTACAGGAATTTTTAGGCTAAAATTATAAACATTTCCAGTATCTATATCATAAATATATTTGTTATCTCAAGCTTCTATAAATAATTGTTTTTTTAATGAGGCAACAAGGGAAATAGATAAATTTTCTTTATCTATTTTTGGAACATCATAAATTTTTGTTACTGTTCAAGACAATGAATTGTATAAAGCTAAAGAATCTGTATTTTCTTCAAAATAATAAATTCCCAAATCTCACATATCAAAATAAGCATACTTTTCTTTTATTGTTCCTAAAGTTCTAAGTTCATCTATTTTACTTTTTGTAGCTGTTTGTTCTACATTATTTTCTGGAACTAAAACTGTTTGTTTTTTCAATATGAAATTTGCATTTACTTTCCCATTTCTTGGAATTTGAACTTCTCAAACAAAGTCTTTAAATCATTCTTTTGAAATAGTATAAGTCAAATCAAGTGGTGGTAATTTTGGAATTTCACAAATATTTTTCTCACATTTTACTTCTATAGTTTTTTTAATAGTATCACTATGAAATTTTACACTAAAATTATCTTGATTTCAAGCCAAAACTAAAGTTCAAGTATAATAAACAAAAAGATATAAATATCACCCGATTAAAGTTCCAAAAATCACAAAAAGTATCAAAAATGATAAAACTCTATTAGACATAAAATAATTATTTAAAAATTTAAATTTTAGACAATTATATGAAAAACTTTAAAAAAGTGAAATTATAAATATAATGAGGAAAATAAAACATAAATCACAAAAAAATGATAATTGATTGAAAAAAAATAGCTTGAGAAATATACGAAAAACTAAAAGAACAAATCTCAAAGATGGACAGGAAACCAAGTCTTGGAGTTATTTTAGTTTGAAATAATCCATCAAGCGAGAAATATGTTGAACAAAAGAAAAAATGGGCAGAATTTGTAGGAATGAATTTCGCTTTATATAGATTTGAAACAAATATCAGTGAAAAAGAATTGCTTGAAGAAGTAGAAAAATTGAACAATGATACAAATACTTCTGGTTTCATAGTACAACTTCCACTTCCTGATTCTATTGATGACAAGAAAATAATAAATGCTATAAATCCTACAAAAGATGTAGATTGATTTCATCCAATAAATCAAGGGAAAATCCTTATTTGAGATAATTCATGACTAGCTCCTTGTACACCAAGTGGAATTATGGAAATATTTTCTCATTATGATATAAATCTTTCTGGGAAAATAGTTACAGTTATATGAAAAAGTAATATTGTATGAAAACCAATTACTGCAATGCTTATAAATGCTTGAGCAACTGTAATATCATGTAATAGTAAAACTCCTGATATAAGCAAATTTACAAGTATTTCTGATATTATAATTTCAGCTACCGGACAAGCTTGAATAATAAAACAAGAAATGGTTAAAGATTGAGTAATTCTTATAGATGTATGATTTAATTATATTGACTGAAAAATCTATTGAGATATGGATTTTGAAAACCTAAAAGATAAGACAAGTATGATTACTCCAGTTCCTGGATGAGTTGGTGCTATGACAGTTGCAGTGTTGCTAAAAAATACTTTGAAAGCTGCAAAATAAATAAAAAAGAAACATTTAAATGTTTCTTTTTTATGTTTTGGAACAATGCAATTATTCCCTACTTTTTTATTTTTTAATTGCTAGAAAATAAAGGCGGTGGATTTGTTTGCATATTAGGATTATATTTAATCACAACTGAATAACCATCATCTGAGCTGTTTAATTTAATAAGTCCTGATATTCAAGAACTACAAGTTCATGATGTATCACAAGTTACTCATCAAGCTTTTTTTCAATTATTATAAGGAATTGTTACGTAAATGTTATCTCAAACATTTGTTCAAGCTTTAGTTTCTTTATATGTAAAATAAGTTCTTAAATAATTTAAATCATATTTTAATGAATTTGTTTGAGTACAAGATCATACATAATAAGGACATTTATATGGAGAAATAGATCAACCTATAGTATTTTCTGAAAATAAACTTCAATATATATATAATTGATTTCTTAAATATATAGCATTATCTGTTCAATCATAATATTTTATAGATTGTGGAGATGAACTAAAATTTGTCACTTCTGCAGATAAAACAGAATATTGAGCAAAGACAGAGGCTGCAATATTTGTAACTTTAGGATTTATAAAAATATTTCATCATTTTCAATTTTCATCCTTCATAACAATTATTCATAAAATAGAATTATTATCTGAATAATACATATCCCTATTAATATACAAATCTCATCCAGAAATAACTATTGTTTTTTTTCAAGAAATCATTATAGGACTTGAAGTATATGTTCAATCTCATATAGTAACAACTTTATTTGTTTTAAATAATTTAATATTTTTATCTGCCCCAACAATTACTCATCAATAATTACTTGAATTAGCTAGGTTAGAAAAATTTGATATATTACTGTCATTAGAAAAATCATCTGTATTATTAGTTGAAACAGAATTAAGTAATCTAGTTGCTTGAGAAACAATAATAGATTTAATTTTAGCTTTATCAAAATTTCAATTAAGAATTTTTACATTTCATTGTTGATTAGCTGTTAACCCAGATCGACTTGATTTAGTTCAAACAAGTCAGGAAACTTTGAGTCTAGTATTTGTTCATCAAGTATTTGTCATATCATTAGAAATAACATTTATATTTTGTTGTGTCGTATATCACTTTCTACATGTAATAGTATGATTAGTAGTATTCCATCAAATAACTCTGTCATTAGCATTACAAGCAGTTATAGAAGCAACTCATCAATTATAATCAACGTAGGTTATTAAATAATCCTTATATGAATAGTAATAATATGTATTACAAGTAATTGATCCAGCTGGAACAACTATTCAGCTATTAGTAGATGGAATTCAATACTTATATATTAAATCTGAATCTGTCTCTCAAGGACACTCAACAATATTATTATTCCAACTAAGAATTGGTGTAAATGCAAAAGCAGTAATTACTGAAAAAAGTAAAAATCACAATATTATTAATATTTTTTTCATAATTAGGAATTATATAATGAAATAATCTATAAACTTCTCAAATTGTCTCATATTTTTGTCTTTTTGTCAAATTTCCTAATATTCTAAATATGGGTAATTTTTATTAACTGATATAAAATGTTCATTTTGCTTTTCTTTTGCCTTCAAAATAATATCTTTTGAAGGATTTAGTTTTTTAAATAAAAGATCCGTTTCTGAAATTATATAATCTATTTCTTCTGAAATTTCTTTTCATAAATCAGTCAAAATAGCATATTTTTTAATCATCTTTTGTAAAAATTTTGTTTTGATATAATACAAAACTATTTTTTCTAACCAATGTGTATCATTTCATAAATATCATTTCAAATAAGCTTTCATAATAATATACATAGTTGGAGCAAAAGCATGATAACCCAAAAAAATACCATGAATATGCCTAGCATCGGGTCTGATTGCGGAATAATATTTCTCTTCTTTTGAATTTAAAACTACTTTATCAAATTGCATAATAAGATTCAATTTATTATGACTAGATTCATGAATAATAGCTTCAAGATTATTTATCTCTGGATTAGCAGAATCAATAGTATATCACATATAAAGATGTCCAATACATTCTTTATATGAAGCTGAATTATGAGTTCATCTAGCTGTTCCAAGAGGAACTATTTTTTTTATTATCTGATTAAGTTCTCCGTAAAATTCTAAATCTATATTTTTCAATAATTCAAAAGTTTTTTCATATATTTGTAGCCATTCTTGCTCAGTTTTTTCTCACCAATTACCAGATATAGCTCAAGTTTCTTTATGGTCTGGATGAGCTTCCATTATATTATATGGATTATTATCTTCTGTAGTTATTTTAATCTCTGTACCATAAATATGAGTTCCCTTATTCATTATTAAATTTTCAAAATCTCCAGATAAAAATAAATCTATTTCTTTTTTAAACTTTAATTCAAATATTTTTATGTCTCAAAGATATTGAGGAGTTTTCTCTATAATTTCTTTGAAAAGCAAATTTATAATTGATGACTGATCTGGATTCAATACAAATTCTCTATTTTCAACTTTAAGTAATTCTTCTAATTCTTTTGATAAAGTTCACAAAGCTTTTAGTTTCTCTAGATAAGAGATAAGTAATAAATAGTATTTATCAAAATAAAACGATAGAATTGGGTTATCCTTTTTTCAAAGAACATAATAATTTGATTTCATAATTTGAATCAATTAAGTATAATTTAAAAAATTATAGACTAATTTTCAAATATGCAATATATTTTACTATCAATTCTAGCAATTCCTTTTTTATATTTTAATTACAAAATAATAAAAAGTGATATTAAAGATAAAAAAATACCTAATAAATATTTATTATATTTGATATTTTTAGTTCCATTTTATTATTTATACTTATTTATTTTTTGAGTACATATTGATATTTTCAAGTTTATTTTTCAAATAATTTCAACATTTTTAATTTCATTTTCTCTTTATTATTACTGAGTTTGGTCAGCTTGAGATGCTAAATATTTACTTGTATTGGCTTTGTTTCTTCCAATAATATGAATAATTCCATTTATTTGAAATATTGCATTGCTAACTATACGATATTTGCTTTGATATTTTATATGGTTTTATCTTTGAAAATGTTTATTTAACCGAAAATATGCTAAAAA
Source organism: Candidatus Altimarinota bacterium (assembly GCA_028713225.1). GTDB lineage: Bacteria > Patescibacteriota > Gracilibacteria > BD1-5 > UBA6164 > JAQVPN01. Next base: position 281,555 of record JAQTOS010000001.1, on the reverse strand, counting down.
TTTATATTTAAATATATATAATGATTTAAAAGAAAAATGGATTATAAATAAGAAAAATAAGTGATGAAAAACTTTATATATTCTACTGAAATGATTTTTTATATTTATAATAATATTTGTATCTATAAAATTATTTAAAATATATATTATAAGTAATTTTATTATAGAAAATCAAAAAAATAATTATTTAACACATATTTTTATATATTATTCAAATTATATAATTCTAATATCTATAATATTATTTGTTTGATTATTATATATGATAAAAAAAATAAGCTATATATTTAAAAACTTCATAATAAATAAATTAGAAATTAATTATAAAAAAGTAAATTATCTTTTTATAATTATAATAAATTTATTTTTATTTATATTCTTAATTTATGAATATAAAGCTAATACTGAGTTATTGATACATAATTTATATACAATATTTACTAGATTATTAATAATTTACTTAATTATAAAAATATTAATACATCTATATAGAATAAGTTTTGATGTATGAGAAACTTACTATAAAAATTTCTTAGAATTAAATGAAAATGATGAAATTGATATGAAAAATATTAAAACTATATTTAAAGACAAATCATCTCTTTTGAATAAATATGACTTAAATTTAAATGACCTTGATTTAAAAGATAAAGTTCAACTTGAAAAATTAATAACAATAATAAGAGTTTCAAATGAAACTAAAAATACTTTTGAAACAGATATAAAATATATAAAAATAGTAAAAACTTTTTCTTTTTGAATATATATTTTTATTTGATTTATAATCACTATAATCTTATGAAACTCAATTGTAAATCAATTAGTATCTATACTTATTGATTATCTAAAATAATATTTATTATAATCCACACTTCCCTCAACTCAATTTTTATAAATATATTTTTCATAAATATCTAATTCTTTCATCTTATTATTTCAAATATATTTTTTTAAAATATCCATTCTACACATTCCTTTCAAAATCATATACCAATTTGAATATCAAAATAAATTACTATTTTGAAAATATTTAATTTTTTTATCTTTATAAAAACCCCAATATTTATTAGAATTTTTGCTTCATATGTAATGAGCTAAGATAAAGTCAATTGTAACATCAAAATTATTATTTATAAGATTATTCGCGGTATTTGCATTTATTTTGTTATTTAAATATTTTCATAATAATTCTATATTAAAAACAACGAAAAATAAACCTGTACTTTCTAATGGTTCAATGAAACATGAAGATAATCATATAGACATAGTATTTTTACAAATATGTTCTCTATTACGTCATGTTTTCATTTTAATTTTATATATATCTTTATCTGATATTTCTCAAAAAATATTTTCTAAATGTTTTTTGAATTCATCCAAAACATCATATTTATCGTCATGTACATATCATAAACTCAATTGATTTTTCAAAGGAATATGCCAACACCATCAATAATTCATTGCTTTAGCTGTAGTATAAGCTTTAAATTGTTTTTCTCTATTTGTATAATTTCATCTATATATTAAAGCTGAGTTATTTGGGATTTTATCTGTTATATCAACAAAATTATCTTTACAAACATTATTTATCAATAATCTATCAAATCAAGTACAATCTATAAAAAAATCTGCTTTAAAATCTCAGATTGATATTATATTTCAAAAATCATCTTTACTAATTTCTCATATTTCCTCTCTAATTATATTAATATTTGAATATTTTTCGATATTTGCATCTAAATAACTTGTTAATTTTTTAACATCAAAATGCACAGCATAATTAAATTTTGATTTTAATAATTTTTCATTAACTAGATCATTTGATATTAAATAATTATTTATCAATCAAAATTTTAATCCATCTCAATCTCAAAATCAATGATTAAAAGATTTTCACTTTTCATAAAAATCTTCAAAGTTTAATCATAATTTAATACTTCCATCACAATCACTTAAAATAGTTTCTAAATCTATTCAGAGATCTCTTAAAAAACGTGTAACATAAGGGATTGTAGCTTCTCACACTCAAATAGTATTATTAATCTCTGGATAAATCCAAGTTATATTAATATTAGGAAATTTCTTAAGTAAATAATAAACACTTAGATATCATGATGTTCCTCATCATACTATTAAAATATTTTTAATACCCAACATAGAAAAACAAATTTAATTAATAAGATTTAACTGCGATACATTCAATTTCAAATAAGAAATCATCTCTACAAATATCGCAAAAATTATAAATATATGGGAATTTACAATTATTTTCCCTATAAATTTCTAGAAAAATATCATAATATTTTTTATTCTTTATATATACAAAAGAAGAAACAATATTATCAAAATTCATTTGAGCTTGACTCAATAAGTTTTCAATACTTTTAAATGTATATTTTATATTTTCTTCTATATTTTCAGTAAAAATTGAATTACCGCTTTCATCAACAGCTGCAGTTCAAGAAATAAATAAAATATCATTTTTATCTAATTTAGATTTTATTAATTTTGCTCTGCTAAATTTTGGTCAATAACATTCTGCATCACACTGTAATTTACTACTTATATTCTCAATTACAATATCATTTGTCAAAGTTTTTATAAACAAAAAATTAGCTAAATGTTTTATATTTTGTTTCAAAATACAATCTATTCAAGTTCAGGCTGGATAATTAGAAATAATTCATTCTTTCTTAAATTGTTTATTTCTTTCAATATTAAAATCATCATAATTTTCTAATATTTCTGGAATAAAATTCCAAGCCTTAATGAAGTCATTATTTGTATATCAAAGTTCTTTATATAAATTAAATAAATTATTGTAAATATAAGAAGTTTGTTCTTCAAAAGATCCAATTTTTATATAAAAATTATTTACATACAATGTATTAACTAATTCATTTTTAATGTTTATTCAATGAATTTTTCAAGATTCTTTTATTAAAGAAATGCTAGATTCATTATCATTCTCTAAATAAATTATTTGAATATTAAATTTATTATCTTCCCTAGAAAAAATAAGATTTATATTGTAATCATAAACAAATTTATCAACTATATCTAAATCATAACTAGTAAATATATAAGCATTTACTAGTGTGAGATTTTTATTTAATATCTTATATTCTATTTTATTAAATAAATCTTGAACATCTTCCTTTTCTACATTAATATAAGTCTCAAATAAAAAGTTAGAATTTCATAATAAAAATTTCTGCATATTTTATTTTATTAGTAATATTTTTCCCCTTAGTAAATTATCAATAAAATTTTCTAAAGCTAAATTTTTCACATATGGAATATTTTTTATTTTTAAATTTTCTCTCAAGCTAATATTATCGTTATAATTTTCTAAGAATAATCTAAAATCTTTTTCTAAGAATAATTCTGAGCAAGAAACCCAATCATAAATATAGTCATTATTTTTATATGTAAAAAAATATGAATACTCAGAAAAAGTATAATAAGAATCTAGTTTAGTGTCAAAAGTCTTATATAAAATATCATTATTTATATTATTATAAGAATGAAATGGATTTTTTATATAAGATTTTTTTGTTAAATAAAATATATAGGATCTATCTATATAATGCCAAAATCATGTAATATCTATATAAGTTTTAATATTTAACCATGGTAAAAATTGAAGTCTATGTAGGTCTCTAACAAAATTATCTAATAAATTTAAATTTCTATTTTGTCAGTTATACTTAAAATTAAATGATAAATTAAATGGATTATTAAAACTATATGAATCTATATCAATTCAATATTTTTCTTTATTCCTAAATATTTCTGGTCATCTCATAAGTGAAAAAATATTTGGAGTACAAGTTATAAATTTTCATTTTTCAATATTTCACTTTAAAAACTTATATGTAGTAAAAGCTTCATTATCAGTTTCTCACGGAAATCACATTATAGAATAATTATGAAAAGGAATTCAAACATGATCAAAATAATGTATTTGTTTCAATTTATCAAAAATCGTCATTCAAATATCTCATTTATTTCATATTCATTCATTAACTCTATCTACAGCTGATTCCAAGCCTATTCAACAAAATCTAGCTCATCCTTCATATAATATTTTACAATTCTTAAGAGTATATAATTTATCAAAACGGGTTCTAAATTGGAATCTAAAATTTTGCTTTTTAGTTCTTATTTTATCAGCAAAAGCTATTATTACTTTTGGAGGCATAGCTTCATCCATAAAAGTAAGTGATTCTATATCATTTTCAATAATAAAATCTACCCATTTATCAATAAAGTAATCATATCCAAATTTAGATGTATAAGTGAACTGATTTCATGCATTTATTGCACAAAAACTACAATTATTCCAATAACATTTATATGGCAAAAATCTAGCAAAAAAAGTCCTTTTTCATAACAAAGTAAAAATTTTTCTTGGCTGAAAAGTATAATCAACAAAGGCTTTTAACATATCTTCATTTAAATGTCATTTGTTATCATTTGTAAATAATATTTCCTCATCTTTAAAATATACTATGTTCTCTAAATCATGTTTTTCTGAATTTACATAATTTATTATGTCCTTAATTCCTTTCCCAAAATCATTATTTATTATAAAAAAATCAAAAAAATCAAAAAATCTAGAATCATTTTTTAGGAAAGATAACCATTGTGTAAAATCAAATTGTTCATTTCACGAAGAAAAATCTATAACTATTTTAATTTCTGGATTAAGTTTTTTTAAAATTTTAGATATAAATCATGCTATTATAAGTTCATTCGGCCAAAAAATTTCAATTTTAAAAACAAAGGAATCTGAATAATCTATATTATTTAGTAAAATAGCAAGAAATATTTCTTTTATAAAAGTATTATTTTCTAAATCTAATATTATAGAAAAAAAGTCATCTAAGTTATCTAATTTATCTTTAAAAATTATTCATTCAGTCAAACTAAGTGAAATATCAGATTTACTATAATAATCATTATAATAAAATAATATTACATTAAAAAGCCTAAATGATAGAAAAATATCTCAGGCTTTAGATATTTCATCATTTTTAAGAAAATTAATTCCGTCTTTTACATAATCTAATTTTGATAAAACATAATTAGATTCTCTAATAAAATATTCAAATTCCTCATCATTAGATTTGTTTAATTTAAACTCTTTATATTTTTCATTTATAAATTTTTCAAGATTATTTCTGTCTAATATTGTTTTCCAAAATAAATTAGATAAATTTAAGTAATCATCTCATCTAATGTTTTTACCAAAATCTAATACAGTAAATTTTGAAATAGATTTTATATTTTTTAATTTATATGTCATATATATTTTGTTACAATAAAATAAAAAAATAATTCTTAACTAAAACAAATAGTTCTATTTTTTCCCTATCTGACAATGATTCTCAAAAAAAATTATTACAATTATCTCTAAAAGATAAATTTAAATCATATGATATAAAAAAATTATAATTATTAGTGCTAATAACACAAATATTTCCCAGTAACCAATTTTTTAAAATTATTTTATCAACTTCTTTCTTTATATGAATATACTCATTCTTCTTATAAAATAAACTATAAAAATTATCTATGCTTAGATTTTTATTTCATTCTAAAAAATTATAATATGGATTTTTGCTAAAATACATTTTTTGTATATGAAAAATACTGCTATGTTCAAGAAAAATAAAAAATTTTTTAAAATCAAAACTTGTATCTAGATTTAAATTTAAGAATAATTTATTATTAAGTTCTATAACAGTAGATTTAATTAATTGCCTGTTTTCTAAAAATTGTTTTTCATAATAATTATCTATACATGCACTAGTGTTAAAATTATTTAATAATTTGATTCAATATTTTTTATGATTTTTATAAACATATGTCCCTATATAAAGACCAAATAATCATGAAGTAAAAGAAAAAAATGAATGATTACTCAGATTATTAAGCAAAAAAGTTTTTGTAGATATTATTTCATCCTTTGTTTCTGTAGGAAATCCAAAAATAGTATAATAATGTAAATTAATTCCTGTAATATTAGTATAATTAACTAATTTTCAAAAATCCTCTTCAGTATAATTATTATCATATTTATTCATTAATTTATTTAATCTAGTAGAGCTAGATTCTAGTCATATTCAAAGATATTTTACTCCCGCTTTTCGTAATTTTTCACATACATCTAAAGTTAATTCATGAGTAAATCTAGTTCTAACATGAATTTTAATATCCAGTCATTCTTGAATAATTATATTAGATAAAAGTAATAAATCATTTAATGTAATTGACGGATCAAAAATAGAAATACAATCTATTTTTTCTTCTTTTATTTGATTTATAATTTTATAAACTTGATTTTTCTTTTCTTCTTCTGTTTTTAATATAAAATCAGGATGTTTTCAAATATTACAAAAAGTGCATTTCCTCCAACTACATCAAGCATTAAAAAAGGTAAAATTTTTATATTTTTTCCCAAAAATAATTTTATCTGTTAATGAAAAACTATCTTTATAATCTATATTATTAATATTATCTATTTTATCCGCAATAATTTGATTTATACTTTTTTTGTCTTCAAATTCATATAATCCTCACAAAAAAAGATTTACTTTAATATTTTTATTATATATATTTTTAATTATATAATTTATTATATATACTTGAAAAATTTGATTCGAATATTTTATATTTATATCTAAAATATCTCAATCTAATAATGATTCGAAAAAGATATTTTGCTGTAAAAAAAATTTATAAAAAACATTATGTTCTATATTTTCATAAATTGAATCTGATAGTTTAATTGAATCATAAAAATCTAATTTAACTCATCAAGTAAACTTATTTAATATTTTTAAGTAACTTATAATTATATTAAAAGAAAACAATAAATTAGATATTCAGATATCTTTATATTTTAATTTCTTAAATAAAAGAAAAGCTAGTTGTAATCTTGACAATATATATAATAAATCATTTCTCTCATCTGAATCTATTTTATTAATATCAATAATTTTTGAACTTCTATTCGCATCAAAAATAAATTCCCGAAAAATATTATTTAAATTAATAATCTCATCGTCACAAGCAATATCAACAAAAAAATTTGGTCTTCAAATTAATTCTAATTTAGTCTTTTTTGTATTCATAAAATTACTTTAATTTAAGTATTGTATATGTGTTGTTTTCAATAAATAATCTTTTAAAAATAAATTATTTGATAATAATTCATTGTTTCTATATTTTATTTTATCAATAATTCTCTTTTCTTCAAAACTATATAGAATTATATAATCTCATTCTCAAGGTATTAATAATATAGTTCAATTATTATCAATAACTTCTATTGCTAAATTTGTTGGAAAATTATTATTATTTAAATGTTTCTTTATATTTTCAATTCAAGAAAAATGATTATCTCATATATCAACAAAATATTCTAAATTCATAGTTTTTGCATCAACAAAAAACAATCTATTTGGATGTCCTGTAATACATAAATATCTTTTTCAATTAGAAGTAAATACTTTATGAGAAGTAAATCTATATCAAGTAGAATGAGTAAATGTTCAATCTTGTTCAAGTTTAGAGTTAATTATTTTAAATTTATCAATTGCTGCATTTCATAAATAATATACATTTTCTAATCTTAAAAAATTATGACTTGAAACAAAAATATCATCATCAATTTCATCTATTTCAAAATGAGCTGAATCAAAATACGTAGTTGGATAATTATTTTTTTCAAAAGTATTAATATTTAATGTAGTTATAAATCAATTAGAGGGTAATATTTTATAGCTAAATTCATCTATATATTCTTCTATAGTTCAAACTCATTTACTTTTTAGAAATTTTTGTATAAAAAAATAAAATTTAAGCTTATCCTCAAACTTAACTAATTCAGAAAAATAATTATAAGCATTTTTATTAAGACTAAATAAAAATAAACTAAATTCATCTTTTGAAAATGTAAAATTAGATTTTTTATACTCTATATATAATTCATTTATAACTTTTAAATATAATTCATTTAATGGAATTTTCTCATCTAAAACTTGAGAATATATTTTGGAGTCATAAAAATTAGAAAAAAGCACTAAATTATTATATTTTTTAGTTGTGTGATAAACTTTAGTAACTCCTGAATCAACTTTATCATAATGAATAATATTAATCTCCGCTAAATCTAATTTAGCTTTAAATAGAACATTAAATTTATATCAACTTTTATCCTCTGTGATAGCAGAAAAATAAAAAAATGAACTATCTTCAGGGTCTTTATAATTTGTTGGACATATATCAATTATTTTTCATATTTCTGCGAACTCAAAATCTTCTCAGAAATAGATTTTTAATTTTTTATTACAATAATCAACATAATAAAAAAAACAACCTTCCAAATATGATCATTCTGTAAAACATAAAAAACTTTTTCATTTTTCTAGCTCTATAATATTATGAGGTTGTTTTATAAATTTTATTTTATTATTTGGATCAAATTCATTCACTATTTTTTCATTATTTGGAAGAAAAGAATTAATATAAATCAATTCTTTTTTTGCTAAATCAATAATAGTAAAAGTCAAAAATAATTGCCTTAGATCTAATTTATGAAAAAGAAAAAAAACAATACTCTTATTAGAATTAATAAGAGTAGTATCAAATATTTTTTTATCAATCAGTAAATCTATCTCTAACATAAAATCAAATTATTAAATATTTTACTCAGACATCCATGGATCTGGAGAATAAAAATCTCAAGTTTGCATATAAGTAAGCATCCTATTTCCTCATCAACATTTTTGTAAATAATTACAATTTTTGCATTTTTCTGGCAAAGATTCTAATTTACTATTCTTTTTAAAGAAATTAGAATTAAAAAATTCATCAAATGCATTTATGTTTTTAACCCTGATTTTATCATCTGTATAATAATAAGAATCAGTTAAAAATCAACTAGGTGTTATATTTATTCTATTTCAAGAAAAAGTAATTAAATTTTTTATACTAGTAACAGAATCTATTAAATTTTCTTCCCCATTCATACAAAAAGCCGGAGAAAATCATATTTCTATTTCTATTTTTACTTTTTTCTTTAATTCAATTATTTTTTTATATAAAGATATATAATCTTCTTTTGAAAACTCTAATTTTTCTCATTTAGCAAGTAATGGAAACCACAAAATATATCTCTTGAAATTGAAATTATCCTCAATATATTTTATATGTTCTTCTAAATTATTTATGAGATTTATATTGATTCTAGAACATATAACTTTTGTTATATTATTAGCTAATCAACTTATAAATTTAGCTGCTTTATCCTTTTCTTCAATATAAGATTTATTATACATAGTATTATCTCAAAAATGATAAGAAAAAAGAATAATATCCAAATTATCTGATATTATTTTTTGATCCAACTTATGTAAAAGCAATCAATTTGTATTTAATTTTATCTTATATCAAAGATATGATTTTATAAATAAAATTAATTCATTAATTCTATAATATAATGTTGGTTCTCATCAAGTGAGTTTTATTAATGGTTTTTTAATAGCATTTTTTATCCTCCATTTTTCAAATAAAAGCAATGTTTTTATGAGTTCTTCGAAGTTTAAAAATTTCTTATTATTATATTCTGATGAATGTTGGTTAAAACACCATTCACATTTTAAATTACATAAATGAGTTAATTCAATAGATATAATCTCAAAATTCTTAGTAGAATTATTTTCCTCTATTTTAAACATAATTTATTAATAAATTCATTTTTTGTTAAATTTCACAACAAGTAATCAATATAAATAACTGGAATATTAAATTCCTTTGTATGACTAAATTTAATTATTTCTGATTTATTTGAATTAGCTAAATTTATTTTATATGCATTACAAGCATTTTTATCTGGGAAATAATCACATCTTATAATTTTTGATAATCATTTGAAACTATAATCATTATTATTATTTAAAAGTATAGAATATGAAATTTTCTTTCATATCAAATAATCTTTATTAAGTGAATAAGAATAATTAAGATTTTCTAATACAAAATCATGATTATAATATGGGGATTTTATATAATCAGAATAATAAGTCTTAAAAGAAAAAATATAATTGATTAGGCTTTTATCATCAAAAGATGATAAAAATTTTATACAGTCATATTGTGAAAATTTTTTATTAGAAGAATCCTGAATCAAAATAGTATTATACACACTACTTAATAAAAATCATATATTATCATAATCAATGCTCTTTCATCCCAATTCAGTATCTAAATTTATTGTTTTTATAGATAAATCCGTTATAAACTGTTTCTTTAAATTAGGATTATCTAAAATAAAATTTATTATATCTTTTATATATAGTAAATTATCTGATTTACTTTTATATTTAGCATCTAAAGATATTATATATTTTTTTAAAATGATTAAATTTTTATCAATAATATTTGCTTCATTATTCAAAGAGGCTGTTCCTGAATTATTTACCTCAGGTATTAAATTTTTATTGGTAGTATTAGTAGTAATATTATCTGTAGACAGTGTTTCTATTTTATTATTTATAGCTACTTTGCTTGATAAATAATGATTATAAAAATAGTAATTAATTAAAATTACTATAATTATAAGAATAAAACTAAATATTATATTTTTTTTATTAAACATTTTTTATATATATTAAGATATATTACCAAGATCCAGATCAAGATCCAGATCAAGATCAACTACTAGCATGACTAGCATGTCATGATATACCAGTTACTCATGCTCCATTTAATGTAGCACTAGGAGTACCACTATAATGACCATTTACAATTCAACTAGCATGATTAACATTACAAGCTCAAGTATCATAAGAAATAGTAAACTCAGAATATGTAGTAGATCAAGAAACGTGGCTATAATGTGTAGTAGCCGCGTCAGCTATATCCGCAGAACCAATTAGCATAGCTCAAGCAGCTAATCACAAAGCATCTTTTTTAGTAATTTTACCACTTTCATCAGTCAAAAATGATTTGATTTTTTTAGTGATTTTAGGAAATATTTTCTTTTTAAGTTCTGACATAAAAATGAAAATTAATTAAATAAATTTTTTCTATTTTAACCTATAATAAAACAAAATCAAGTTTCTATATAAGTTCACATTGACTAACAACAAAGTCATTTTTTATTCATAAAACCCAAGACTTAAATACAGCTTTATCTTCTTCGTTTTTTAATTTTTCAAAAATATAATCTAAGATTGCATAATCAAGAAGTCTTTTATAATCTTTAGAATAGTTTGGAATAACATTTCAAGTAGTTTTATATGAATGAATTGGACAAACTCAAATATATGGTTTATAAACACTATCATTATAACCTGGTAATCAATCAAGAGTACTAGCTTGAACCATTGTTTTTGTTGTATCACTATTTATCATATTCTTATATACATCCTCTGCATTTTCCCCCACTTCTCACATTTGAAAATTATAATCGCCCATTCTAGCAAGCATTCTTCCCTCGTCACAAGAATAAATTTTACCATCATAATTATATGCTACTTGTCATATACAAGCTCAACAAGGGCTTCTTTCATCTAAATAATTAGGATCTTTATCTGTTAATATTTTGCTCAAATATATTGAAGATAGCATTTCTGAAAAATTGATTCATTTTTTATTCAACTCTAAAATATAATCCATAGATTTTTTATAGAAATCTACAAATTCTTCACTAGAATAACCCAAATTTTTTAAATCAGCCGCAGCAAATCAATAAGGATTTAAAGGTCTTAAAAATATTCCATGAAGACCTAAATTAACATATGTATCAATTATTTCTTTATATTTTGGAAGTGCTTTTTTAGTAACAGTTAAAAGAGCTCATACTTTTTGACTTAATCACCTTTTTTCATATTCTTGATTTATTCTTTTTATCCAGTAAGTAACTTTTTCAAACGAATTTCATTCTTTAAAAGTTCTATTAAAATTATGAGTTTCCTCATCTCAATCAAGTGAAGTAGATATATAAATATTATGTTCTATTAGATATTTTAATTTTTCTTCATCCATAAGTGTCAGATTCGTAACCAAAGCAAAAGTCACATTTTTAGCCAAATGACTAGCTTTTATTTCAGCATATTCAGTTATATATTTAACAATATCCCAATTAACAAGAGATTCTCAACCTTGAAATTCTATTGTTAAATTTGGATTTGAAGTATAAAAAATAGTATCTACTACTTTTTTTGCTGTATCAGTTGTCATATCCATATCACGAGCTGTCATAGGAGCAACTGCTGCATGACAATATTGACATTTATGATTACATCTAAGACTTGTAACTATTATATGAAGAGATGGTCAATAAGCTAAAAATTGATTCTTTTTAGCAAAAGCTAAAGCCATATCTCATTCATATTCATTATTTTTTATGAATTTTTTTTCAAGAAGTTCATCATATTTTTCTCCTGATTCTAATTTTCAAGCTATAAAATCATTAAATTCTCCTTTCGTTAAAAAAGAGTATTTTGCTATATCATTTGTAATAAGATAGTCTTCTCCAAACTTTTTAAATCTGAAAAATCATATTTTATCACTTTTAAGTGTTTTTATATTTTGTAAATCTAGCATAATATTTGTTTGTAAAAACTAATTTGATTCGTTGTAAAGTCATACAACATAATTCATAAATTCATTAAAAATTTCATCAATATCATCCTCTGATTCTATAATAAGTTCATTATTAGTATAATTAATATCTGCAACGTATTTAAAATCTTCTATTGCTTGATTTATTATATTCTCAGGATAAATACTATCCTCTATTTTGAAATTTTGCTTTTGCATCCTCTATATTATTAGTATCTAAACTTATTTTAGGTTCCTCAACATCCATATTAGAAGTTTCTTCTTCTATTTCTCTTAAAATTCTTTCGATTTCAGCTTCGTCTATTTTTAGTTCTGGATCATTTTCTATTTCTCTCAAAATTTCATCTATATCTTTATCAAAATCTATTTGATTTTGTTCTTGTCTATCTGTATTTAATTCAACAAAATTAGCAGAATCTAAACTATTTGTAATAGCTGCTCCTACTATTTTTTCTCTTATATCCTTATTATCATGCTCTAGCTTATCTCTAAGATATACAGATAATAATTCATCTGAAAATTCGCCAATTATATGCTCAGCTGATTCATTAATTCAATCTTTAGCTGTAAATTGAAGAATAATATTTTTATTTGTATCTAATTTAAAGAAAAAATATCCTCTGTCTAGGAAATTATAAGCTGCTTTTAAAACGATATCTTTTGCAAAAATATCCTTATCTATAAGCAATTCAAAAACATTTCCATTTATTTGTTTATTTAAAAATTGTTCCATAATTATTCAGCTTATTATCTAATATAAAAACTATTCTCATTTTAACAAAAAAGACCCTAATTGCAAGATAAAAATTATTTATCAACTGGGTCATATCCTCCTTTATTCCAAGGATTACACCTAAGAATTCTATAGCTTCATTTAACCAATCACTTAGCCAATCACTTCTTTTCCAATGCTTCTATCATATAATCACTACAACTAGGGATATGCTTGCAATATGGTGGTTTATTCATTGATTTTGCCCAAACTGAATGGTCTGGAGACAAAGTTTTTTGGTAGACTTTTACCAAAAATATTACTCGTTTTTTTATCATAATATATTAATTTAAAAACATAAAAAGGCCTTCCTTTAGGTCAGCCTCTTTTTTTACTATTTTACGAAATCTACGATTTTTGCAAATACTGTAGGATTTGAGATAGCTAAGTTAGAAAGAACTTTTCTATTTAACATAACTCTTTTTTTGTACATAGCATTGATAAATCTAGAATAAGTTGTTCAAAGTTCTCTAGTTGCAACATTGATTCTTATTGTCCAAAGTCTTCTAAAGTCTCTTTTCTTTCTTTTTCTACCGATATAAGCATTCAAACCAGCTTTCATCCAAGCATTTTTTGCTCTTGAGAAAACTTTAGAATTCATCATTCTATATCATTTTGTAGCTTTTATCATAGCTTTATGTCTTTTTCTAGTCATAAGACTTCTTTTAACTCTTACCATAATTTTATTATTTTTAATTTATAATTTATAAATATCAGAAGTAATTACAAACGAGTGTAATATTTTAAAACTCCTAAGTATTTAAGTGTGATAGAATTTCCTCCAATTTGATTAACAATGAGGAAGTTGTTCTCTTATTTTTTTATTTTCAGATCCACTAACGATAAAACCATATTTGTTTCTACCTTTAGCTTTCTTAGATTTATCACTAAGTAAGTGTCTTTTTGATCCATGAGCTAATTTGAATTTCCCAGTTCAAGTTACTTTAACTCTTTTTTTTACACCACTTCTAGTTTTTAGTGTCATAGTAATACAAAGTTATAATATTAAAATTATTTTATTGGATGCATATTTGCATTTAAACTTGTTCAAGCTCTAGATATTCTTCCATCTAATTTATAGATAGGTTCTAACATAGCAAGAAACTTAGTCATTTTTTCCATAGCTATGGTTTCATATTGATTTTCTCTTCATCTCATAACAAGAGAAATCTTTAAAGGATGTCATTTCTTTGCGAAATCCTCTACTTGATTTTTTCTTACTTCTAAATCGTGTTCACTAATTTTGAAAGTAAGTCTTATTGTTTTCAAATCTGGAGTTTTTCATTTTGCTTTATTTTTTTGGTCTTGTTTCTTTCGTTTATAAAGAAATTTTCCATAATCAAGCATTTTCACCATAGTAAGATCACCTTTTCTTCAAAGCTCCATTAAGTCAAGACCCAAAGAAGAAGCTTTTTGTTTCGCTTCATCTAACATCATTTCTCAAAGTACTTCTCAAGATTCTGAAACAAGATGGATCATTCCAGCCTTTATTTCATTATTTAATGCTCTCTTTTTTTCAGCCATAGATTTGTGATTAAGCTTTTAAAGAAGTTTCTAAACCTTTCAACATAACAGCGAATTTAGATTTTTTTCTAGCTCCATTATTTTTGTGTAAAACGTTCTTCTTTACAAGTTTATCTATATTTGAATGTAATTTGCTTATTACAGCAGTAGCTTCTTCTACATTTTTAGATGAGATAGCTTTTTCAAACATTTTTCTAGTTTCTCTATATAAATCCTTGAAATGTTCATTTCTAGAATGTTTTTTAAGACTTTGTTTTAAAGCCTTTTTTGCAGATTTTGTTATTGGCATAGTGTACCTAAATATCTTATAATAATAATAAATAAAAAAAATAGTGGGGCTAAGTTTTTTATCTTATGGAAATTTCTTCCATTAAAACGCTAAAGATTATATTTGTAAAAGCAAAATAGTCAAAAAATATTTTAATTTAATTTTAATGGCTTAAAATAGCGAAAAAAAAAAATTTATAAAAAAATATTTGACTTTAAAAAAGTTTTAAATAAAATCTGTCTCGCTTAAATAATATTTGAGTAAATAAGCGGGTATAGCTCAATTGGCTAGAGCATCTGCCTTCCAAGCAGAGGGTTAAGGGTTCGAGTCCCTTTACCCGCTCCATTTAAAACAATATTAAAAATTACGAATTACGAATTTTTCAATAAATAATTTGTAATTCGTAATTTTTAATTAAGGGTGTATAGCTCAGTTGGTTAGAGCGCAGCACTGATAATGCTGAGGTCCCTGGTTCAACTCCAGGTACACCCACCATCGGAAATTAGCGCAATTGGCTAGCGCACACGCTTTGGGAGCGTGGGGTTGTGAGTTCGAGTCTCACATTTCCGACCATTTAAAATACACGAAAATCAAAAATTGGCTTAGGGTTCATCCTATGCCAATTTTTTTGTGGATTATTTATTTCATAAAGATTTAATATATTCTATAGGAAATAGTTCTTGTAATTTTTCTTTTCAAGAAGATTGTAAGTCTTCATAATACTTTAAAATTTTTGTTTTAAAAAATATAATATGTTCCTGTTCTCAATAAAGAAGCAAATTCATAACATATTCTTTAAAATTATTAATTCAAATATCAATTGATAATTGATAAATTATATATATAAAATATTCTCAATATCTATTATTTGCATTTTCATAAAGCTCTTTAATAATATTAAATTCAGTTCATTTAAAAAATATTTTTTCTTCTAATGTATTTTTAACATTTTTATTAATACTAGGAATAATAACTTCGTATTCTTTATTATCTTTAAAATAACTTCTAAATTCTAAAATCAAGAAAATATTTTTTATTTCTACCTTTTTGTTAAATATATCAATAAATATATTTTCTTTTTCTAAAATATACTTTTCAATAAGTTCTTTATCTTCTTTTATTTTATTAAAAAATAATTTTATAAATTCTTCTGAAATATAAAGTGAATAATCCTTTGCTTTATATAAAAAAATTAAATCTTGTATTTCTAATACTGATATATTTAAATTCAATTTATTAAATAAATAGTTTATTCAATATTCATTTAATCTATAATCAAACCCCTCTAAAAAATCATATAAGTTTTTGTCAGTTATAAATTTATTATAACCTGTATCAACTTCAATTTCACTTCTAATTTGATTTAAAATTAATGCATTATTAGTGATTAAGGCTATTATCCTTTTGATATTTTCATTATTTTTTCTAATTGATATATCATCATTTATAGAATATCTCGTTATACTATCTGAAAAAAATAAATCGTCAATTATCTCTTTATCAATTAAAGACTTATTAAATAAATATTTTTTCCTTGCAGACCCAATTTTATTATCTAATTTTTGATTACTATAAAAATCTGATTGGTTGTTTAAAAATAATGATGTTGAATAATAATTATTCAAGCTTGTTTCTGTGTAAATATCATTGAATAGTTTAGGATGATATAAATATATTAAAACTACCTTTATATATTCAATTAGATGTATCTTATCAAATACTCATGGAAATTCTGAATTTAAATTCAAATTTATATTTATAGTCTGTATTATTTTTTTTATACTTCTTAAATTTGATAAATAATTTCAATAAATTCTAAAATTATAATTATTATATAATTCATTAATATTTTCTTTAATAGACTCCCTATAATTTATATTCTCTTTGTAATGATTTCTAAAAACATTAGTTAATTTGTTAATAAATAAATCTCTTACTATTTCCAAATCTACAGTTAATAAATATTTTATATCAATAATCTTTTCAAGATATTTTATTATTCTAGTATTATTAATTTCTTCACTTATGAATCAATCTTTTGCATCTATAGTTATAAATCTATCTTTTAATTCAACATCAAATTTATTTAAATTTTCATAATCAAATGATAACATAAATACTAAATTAGGAAAATCTCTAGAAGTATTTATTATTCTTAAAATTTCCAAAAAATGTTCAAATTTAATTCTATCTAAGTCGTCGATAATTATTAAAATTTTTTTATCTATTTTATTCAATTCAGCAATAATTTTTGTTTTTTCTAATTCAAATCAAGAGTCTTCTTCTAAATTAATTTTGTAATTAAATGTCTCTCTCTTAAATGTTAATCAATTAAGCAATGCAATATACTTAAATATAGATTTTTTTAATTTAGTTATATCTCTATCTTTACTTATAGAATCTAGTATAAGTTTATAAATAAATTCTAATATATTATTATTCTTATTTATATCCCAAGAATTTACATCAATTATATAAAATTTATCAAAATTATCTTTTGATTGTAATCTCTCTTTTATCATATTAATAAAACTAGTTTTTCAATTTCACCAAGATGATTCTATTGATAAAACAAATGATAAATTATTTTCAATTCATATTATTTTTTCACATAAATTTTTAACTTGCATTGAAAAATCCAATTTATCTTCCTCTTTAGATTTTACCGGAGTATCAAAATCAGAACTATGTCTATTATTCTTTCAAAAAAGTAAAGAATTAGAATATATAACAAATGATACAGATAAATATACAAATAAAAATCAAACTAATATTCAAATAATATTAATAATATCACTATCTTTTTGTATTATAATTAAGTACTTAATTGGTAATATCCAATATAATAGTAAGAATAATCAATTTATATTTTTTGTTAAAAGTCTTAATAAGATATTAAAATTAAAAATAATTTTTAATCATAAAAATAATCATAAAAATCATAATAAAAATATATATAATTCATACATGTTTCAATGAGCAAAATAATTATATATTAGTATTATATTATTATATGTATCAATACTTCATTTATTATGTAGTAAATATATATACATTAAATACAATGATAGGTATAATGTTCATATTAAAATAGAATAATATATATTATTCATTATAAAATTAAACCTTAAATTAAAGTCTTTATTTAATTTCAAATTAGTAATCCAAAAATTAATATTTCTAAACATAAAATAACTTAAAAAATAAATCCTCCTTCGTATCTTTATACAGAAATCGCATACATATGCAAAAATTTTTAAAATTTTACCCCTAAAATTTAATATAAATTTAATATCATTTATCGGGAAGCTTTTATTATAGCCAAAAAAATCTCTCTAAAATTAGAGAGATTTTTTGTATACATAAATACTCAACACATCAGGACTTTCTTTGTAAACTATTTCCCTGTCTTTCCAGGAATTGATTTCAAAGACGTAGGAGATTAGCCTGGCTGTGGGGTGCATTTCTTTTTCTAGTTTGGGTCTGATTTTGTGTTCTAGAGATTCTGTTAGTCAGAAGATGTAGAAAACGTCGGGCTTTGAAAGATCGGCTTTGAGTGCGTTTCAGTAGATTATGCGGAGATTTGGAAGTGGGTGTAGGAAATTTCTGAACTTGGAAATAGCGTAAAATAGGAGTGAATATTCTATTCCAGTTACTTGCTTTTTTGGGTTATTTTTGGCTATATGATGACATACTTTTCAGTCTCAACATCAGATTTCATAAAAAGTCTGCCGTGGGCTTAGATTGAGAATCTTGTTGATTCTTTCTAGGTCACGAGTCTTTGTTGGAACATATGGGGCAAGAGAAAAGAATCAGAAACAGAGGATTATAAATAGAAGGAGAAATATAAAAAGCATTTTTATATAAATTTAGTTTTTTAAAATAGTAAAAAAGATTAAGCGAGCTTAATCTTTTTTGTTTAGATGATATATAGAAAAACAGCAGTAGCTATTCATAATATACTTCCGGCAAAAGCTTCTGAAGGCAAATGTCATAAGTGTTCTTTGAATTTTTCTCAAAGAAGTTTGTTTATCGCACTAGCGTGAAGTCCGGCTTCAAATCTAACATTTATAGCATCATAAAGTATGATTACTGTAAAAGATAGAGCTATTGCAAACAAATCTGATGAGATTCAATATTTTATAGCCATAGCAGTAGTTGTTGAAACTACTAGTGCACTGTGAACTGAAGGCATTCAACCACTTCAAAGAGCTCTTTTTATATCGATTTTCCCTGTTTTTAACCAAGTCGAAACTCATTTAAAAGTAACAGCAAATAGAAATGATATTACTGGAATAGATATCAAATATGTATAGAAAAAATTATATTCCATAATATAACAATATTAAAAACTAAAATAAATAATAATTTTTTAAAAAAGAGTCAAAAGCACTTTATAAGCAAAACCACCTTCGACTCTTTCTCATTTTATTTTATATCAATTATTTTATATTCATTTATTCAAGCTTGAGATTTTACTTTAACAACATCTCATTTTTTCTTTCAAATAAGAGCTTTACCAACTTCAGAATCATTTGAAATTTTAGCTGGTTTGTTAAGAATATCAGCTTCTTTGCTACCTACTATTATATAATCTTCTTCTTTTCCTTCATTTGAAATAGTTACTTTTGAACCGATACTTACTTTGTTTTCTTTTTTATTAGAATCTTCTATGATTTGAACATTTTTTAATTGTTCTTCAAGTTCTAAAATTCTTGATTCAACAGCAGATTGTTCATCTCTAGCTTCAGCATATTCAGCATTTTCAGAAAGATCTCAGAATGATATAGCTTCTTTTAATTTCGCAGCTATTTCCATTCTTTTTTCATTCTTTAAATATGACAATTCTCATTGTAATTTTTCAAGACCCTCATGCGTTAAATATATAATTTCGCTCATATTTTGTAATTTAATTTATTAAAATATTTTATTAATTTAGTTCATTTTATTTAATATTGTATCTTTTACAAGATTATATTGTGATTTCTTTATTTTGAATCCATAACAATGATTTTTGTATTCTAGAACAAAACGTACATTAGAGTCACTTTTATCTAAATTTATGAAAAATGATTTTTTCTCATTTAATTTAAATTTTTTTAGACTAATTGGATTATCATAAGACAATACATCAAAAAAATCATACATCGAATCAAATGATTTAATTCCAAAAAAATACATATCAATATTTTCTCATTTGTAGAAAGTGTATTTGTCTGGATATTCTTCAGTAATAGCGAAAAGTGAATTTTCTACTACTGCCTTTTCCACTACACTTCATGAAAAATATGAAATAAATTCTTTATCTGTGTCATCTAATTTATAATCTACTGATGTGTCTTTTGAACTTCCAGAAGATGACATTGTTTCTATTGGAACATTATTTCTTATTACATATTCATCTGATAATGGTCTACTATCAGTATAAATCAATTCATCACTTCAATACTTCAATTTCTTCAAGAAAAATCTGTAATCAGAAGAAGTGTAATAAACCAAAAGATTTAATATAAATAGTATAGATAAGAAAATAATTATGTATAATCTTTTTTGCATAATATAAAAACTATTTTACTTTTATTTGAGTGAAATCCAATTCAACTGGAGTATCTCTTCATAAAAGATTTATATTTAATTTCAAAGTACCTTTTTTTTCATTGATTTCTGAAATGATTCCTTCGTTACCTTCAAAAGGTCATTTTGTAATAGTAGCGAATTCTCAAACTTGATATTTTGTAGAAAATGTTTCAGCATTTCTTTCAAGCATTCATTTTAATTTGTCTAATTCTTCTCCAGAAACAGGAACTGGAACATTTCAAGCTCCTAGGAAACCAGTAACATTTGGAGTATTTCTAACTATATACCAAGATTCATTTGTAACTACCATTTGAACTAGGATATAACCTGGAAATATGTTTTTCTTTCTTTTTACTTGAGTTCCACCAGCTCTAACTGTAACAACATCGTGAGTAGGAACAAAAACATCAAGGATAAAATCTTCCAAACCAAAACTTTCTCTTCTTTGGAATAATGATTGTCTAACATTTTCTTCTGTTCCAGATATAACTTGAATTACGTACCATTCAGGATTATTTAACATAAACTATCTAAAAATTAACAAATTATAAAATATTTTTTAAAGTATCTTTTAGGAAAAATATAACATAAGAAAATATGTTACTAAAAATAAATAGATATACACCAAATAAAACTAGTACTGATAATACAACCACAAAGTATTTTGCAGTTTCAGCTTTTGTTGGCCAAACAACGTGTTTAATTTCTCTAAGTGAGGCTTTTATAAAACTTATCATAAAAATGCGAGTAAGAATTTAAATTATAATACGGGCAGTATTATATAAAAAGTGCGTCTATAGTCAAAAGAAAGTAAAAAATATTTAATTATTTCTTTATTTCTTTTTTGATTTCTTTTTTTGTTTCTTCAAAATATGCAAGTAATTTATCTTTTGATTCTAAAACAAAAGCTGGAATTTCTTCTTTGTAAGATTCTAGCATTTCTTTTTTTTCATTATACATATCTTCTAATTTTTTATAAATTTCAGAAGCATATTCAGGTCCTTTATCTTTTAATTCATTGAATTCTTTGATTAATTCTTGAGCTTTTTCTTTGAATTCTTCAGCTAAATCAATTAATTTTGTTTTCATTTCTTCCGCGTCCAAAGTCTTTACTTCTTCTTTTACATCGTTAAACATTTTTTTGTTTATATCAACTACATTATTCCAAACTATTTTCAAAGCATTATCTTTGTCATCCACTATTTCTTTTTTTACAGCATCTCCTTTTTTTGAGTTATAAACACTCGCAACAGCATTACCAGCGATATAAGCACCAGCAAGCAAAACTAAATCTTTTAATTTCATAATTTTATATTATTAATAAAATAAATTTTTACATATTTTATATTACTAACTTTTATATTTTTTTCAATATATAATTAAAAAAAACTAGCTTTAAAATTTAAAACTAGTTTTTTTAATTTTTTGTATTATGCAACTAAACTTTCATCTGGGTTCCAATCAGGATTATTAGCAGCGGCCATCATTAGACCTCAGAAAGTTCTTTTATAAGTAGCAAGTGTATTTTCCATAGCTAATCATAATTTACCTATTTCTCCTGCTACAACAGCTTCACTTCATGGATTTTTATCTAAAATTCCTTCAACTTTAGATTGAAATTTTGCAAATACTTCTGGATTTATTCCCATAGCTTGTAATCAAGCTAGTTTTTCCATTACATCTTGTGTTTGATGAGATTCTAAATGTGAATCTAATCTTTCTGATTTTGCTGCCATATTTTTATTTTTGTTTTAGTAATTATTTTTTATAATGTTTTTCTTAGATTTGTAACTGCATCAGTTACTCATCTTTTTATTCAATTTCTTTTTGCATTTGATAAAGCTGTTTCTATATTATCAAGTGCTTTACCAAGTAAGATTTCTTGTTCTTTTATTAGATTTTCTCTTAATTTTAGAAGGAAACTTTCTGTTTTTGTCCAATTTGCCAAAAAATTTATTTGTTTTTCCGAAGGAAGCATATAAAAAATTTGTCTTATCTCGAACTTGTCCGCTTGCTCTAAAGGAGATTTATCTAGAAATTGTTCTAGCATTATGTTCATTTTTGGATTTTTTAAGTTTTATTTAAACTAAGTGTATTCTATCACAAAAACTACAATTTTGCAAAATTTTTTAATATTTTTAAGTATCTCCTAAAACAGATAATACTTCTTCCAAAGATATTTCCCCAAGAACTACTTTTAGAAGTCAATCTTCTCTTATTGGAACCATTCATTCTCAAATCGCTCGTATTTCAAGCTGAGTTTTACTCGCTCATTTCAGAAGTAAATCTTCTATTTTTTCAGTTATTTCCAAGACCTCGTAAATTCACATTCTGCCTTTGTATCAAGTATTGTTACAATGTGGACAACCTCATTCATGAGCTTTGTACAATTTCATTTCTTCCTTGTTTTTTATATATCTTCCGATTTTTCCTATTATTTTTTCTTTTATTAATGGTTCCGGACTATAGGATTCTTTACAATCTTTGCATAGTTTTCTAGCAAGTCTTTGTGATATTATAAGTTTTATACTTGATGAAATTAAAAGTGGATCTATTCATAAGTTTAAAAGTCTTTGAATCGTATGAACTGCTGAATTTGTATGCAATGTAGAAAATACCAGATGTCCTGTAATTGATGCTTCTACTGCTAGTTTAGCTGTTTCTTCATCTCTTATTTCTCAAACCATTATTATATCTGGATCTTGTCTAAGTAAACTTCTAAGTCATTCAGCAAAGCTAAATCAAATTGCAGGATTTACTTGTGTATGATTAACTCATTTTATTCTATATTCTACTGGATCTTCAAGTGTAGAAATATTTTCTTTTTCTGGGTCAAATTGTGAAAGTAGAGAAAACAAAGTTGTAGATTTACCAGAACCTGTTGGTCAAACAGCCAAAATCATTCAATTTGTATTTGTTAGATGTTTTTTGATTTTTGTAGAATTGTAAGGCAAAATTCCAAGTTCATTTAGAGCTGGTGGATTTTCATCTTTTTTCAAAATTCTTATTACACATTTTTCTCAATAAATAGTAGGCATAATAGAAACTCTCATATCTATACTTTTCCCTGCATACATATTGAAATTTATTTTTCCATCTTGTGGAAGTCTATGTTCATCTATTCTTAAGTAAGACATTATTTTAATTCTTGCAATAATAGCATCTCTAATATCATTAGAAAAAACTTTATAATTAATAAATTCTCCATCTACTCTAAATCTTACTCTAAATCATTTTTCTGATGGTTCCATGTGTATATCTGAAGATTTTCTTCTTAATCATTCCAAAAGTACATCATTAACTCTTGCTATAAGTGAAGTATCATCTTTTTTATTTCATAAATTAGACAAGTCAAAAGCTGAAACTCATTTTTCAAGTTTCATTTTTGGAGTATCAGATGCAAATAAATTATCTACATTTATGTTCTTAGCACTTTCTTTTTTTCAAGAAAACATATTTCCTATACTTGTTACCACTTTTTCTTTGTTTAATTTTTAAACTTTTATTAATAATATCATACATTTTTTCCTCTTCCAAAAAATACTTATTGACAAACTTTAAAAATAATATTTTATGGACCTTAAATTTATATTAAATAATATTTTTATTTGCCTTTTTCCTTTTTAACATATAATTAAATCAAGATAAATTATTTTATCTTTTTGTTTATTATTTTATGTAAATTTTTATTATGGATTTAAATAAAGTTCAGATTATCTGAAGAATAACTCAAGATATAGAGGTAAAACAAACTCCAAATGGACAAAGTGTTGCTACACTATCTATTGCTACTAATAGAAATTGGACTGACGGAGCTGGAATGAGACAAGAGGCAAGCGAATTTCACTCAGTAGTACTTTGGGGAAAACAAGCTGAAATTGCTGGTCAATATTTACAAAAATGAAAAAAAGTATATATAGAATGAAGACTTCAAACTAGAAGTTGGGAAGCTCAAGATGGAACAAAAAGATATAGAACTGAAATAGTTGGAGAAAATATGATTATGCTTGATTCTAGAGATTCAAATGCTGATTACTCTGATAATTCTTCTAGCGAATCTACTAGCGCTCCTGCTATGAAAAAATCTTCTCCTAAAAAAGAAGAAGAAATTTCAATCGAAGATATTCCGTTTTAATAAGATTTAAAACTCAAAAAAATGGAAGTATTTTATTTGAAAATTTTTAAAATTTTAATGAGCTGTAGTAAATCCTACAGTGAATGAATTTCAAAATTTTGAGAATAAAAGACGACATTTTTTTGAGTTTTCTTTGCTTTTTGAGAAAGTATTTGTATATTTATGCAAATACTTTTTTATTTTATGAAATTTATGAAAGCAATTATATTAGCCGCTTGAGAAGGTTCTAGACTTAGACCACTTACAAATAGTACACCAAAACCATGTCTAAAGATTTTTGGTAAGTCTATTTTGGAACACAATATAGAAAATTTGGCAAAATTTGTAGATGAATTTATAATTGTAGTAAAATATAAAAAAGAAAAAGTTATTGAAACTCTTTGAAATGAATTATATTGAACAAAAATTTCATATTTTGAACAATGTGATATTCCTGGAACAGCTGCTGCTATAAAATGACTTTGAGAAAAAGTTAATTGAGATTTCCTACTTCTAAATTGAGATTCTATTTTTGATTTTTCTGATTTAGAAAAAATAGCAAATTTATCTTCTTATTGAGCTTTAGTAAAAGAAGTAGAAGACCCATCAAAATATTGAGTATTCAAACAAGATTCAAATTCTCTAGCTACAGAAATCATCGAAAAACCTACAGAGTTTGTAGGAAATTTAGCTAGTTTATGAGTATATAAATTCAATGATAAAATATTTGAATATGTAGAAAAAATAGCCATTTCTCCTAGATGAGAATTAGAAATCACAGATGCAATAAACTTATTTGTAAAAACCTTTCCTTTTCACTTAATAAAAATTGAAAAAGAGTTTATAGATATTGGTTATCCTTGGGATATACTTCAAGCAAACTCTCATTTCCTAGACAAGCTAACAAAAACTTCTATAGAGTGAGAAGTTGAAGAATGAGTTACAATAAAAGGAAAAATCATACTTGGGAAATGAAGTATTCTAAAAGCTTGAACTTATATAGAATGAAATATTTATATCTGAGAAAACACAGTTATCTGACCAAATGCATACATAAGATGAAATACAGTTATCTGAAATGATTGTAAAATATGAAATGCCTGCGAATTAAAGAACTCTTCTCTTTGAGATTGAAGTCATCTAGCGCATTTATCTTACGTTTGAGACTCTATAATATGAAATAATGTTAATATAGCAGGATGATTCATTAGCGCAAATCTAAGACACGATAAATGAACTATAAAAGTTCTTGTAAAATGAAATCTAGTTGATAGCTGATTAAAGAAATTATGAGTAATTATCTGAGATGACGCAAAAACATGAATAAACACAAGTTCTTATCCTGGAAGAATAATAGAAACTTGAGCAAGAACTATTCCTGGAGAAATAGTAAAATAAATTTGTAGGGAACGATTGCATCGTACCCTTTTTTAATACAAAATTTTCCCCATAGGGAACGAATATTTTTGTTCCTTTTTTGAATATTTTAATTTTGGAACGATAATAATCGTTCTCTACAGTAATATAATACAATATTTTTTCCGTAGGGTACGCAAGCCTGCCTACCTTACATTTCAAAACGCACTGATAAATATTTTAAATACAAAAAAAGAGAAAGTATACTAAAACTTTCTCTTTTTTTAATGATTAAACAACTGAAACATAAGTATCTCTGAAAATTTTTCCATCAAATCTTATTCTTCTTTTTTCTTGAAATTTAACAACACCATCTTTAGATGCGAACAAAGTGAAATCAACACCTTGCATAACACCTTCTCCTGGCCAAAATTTGTTACCTTTTTGTCTAACAATTATGTTTCCAGAAATAACTGGTTGTTCTCCATAAACTTTAACACCTAATCTCTTAGCTTGCGAATCACGACCATTACTGGTACTTCATTGAGCCTTCTTGTGAGCCATAATCTAAATAATTAATTAATAATTAATAATTAATAACTAACGAACAAGTAAATATTATTCATTATTTATTGTTCATATCAATCGTTATATATTATCTATTTGCAAATCTAGCAAATGCTTTATTAGCTTCTGCCATTTTGTAAACATCAAGTTTTTTCTTAACAGCAGTTCCAGTTTCATTAGCAGCATCCATTAATTCAGTTGCTAATAATTTATGAAAATTAGCTCATTTTCTATTTCTAGCAGCATCAAGTAACCATTTAGCAGCAAGAAATAATTGTCTTTTTGCTTTAGTTTCTTGAGGTACTTGATATATAGATCAACCAACTCTCTTAGGTCTAACTTCTATTCTAGGCATAACGTTTTCCATAGCTTTAGAAAAAACTGCTTTAGGATTTTTTTGTCCTTTAGCTTTGATTTCTTCAAAAGTATCGTCCATTATAGCTTTAGCTAGACTTTTTTTACCATTTTTCATTAAATAGTTTATAAACTTATCCAATAATGGATCAGTATTATTTATAACATTAGTATTTGTCATATTATCGTAAACTTAGATTAAATATAATTTACTATTTTTTAGCTTTAGGTTTTTTAGTACCATATAGACTTCTACTTTGATTTCTGTTTTTTACTCATTCAGTATCAAGTACTCATCTAACAACATGGTATCTTACCCCTGGTAAATCTTTAACTCTTCATCCTCTAATAGCAACTACAGAGTGTTCTTGAAGGTTATGACCGATTCATCCAATATAAGCATTTACTTCATATCCATTAGTAAGTCTAACTCTTGCTACTTTTCTAAGGGCAGAATTAGGTTTTTTAGGAGTCATAGTAGTAACCTTAGTACAAACACCTCTTTTTTGAGGACATCCGTTAGGCATTTTTACTGTTTTTCCTCTAATAGAGTTTTTTATAACTTGCAAAGCAGGAGCTTTACTTTTAACAGTTTTATCTTTTCTGTTACTTCTAACAAGTTGATTGATAGTAGGCATCGTTCAATAATTAGTAAATAATTAATATTATCTTTTTGACCATTGACTAGCTTTTCTAGCTTTATGTAATCAAGGTTTCTTTCTTTCTACCTTTCTTGCATCTCTAGTCAAAAATCATGCGTCTTTAAGAGATTTTTTAAATTTTTCATCTTTTTCAGATAAAGCTCTAGATAAACCTAGTCTTATTGCTTGAATTTGAGAGCTTATTCCAGAACCTTCAACTTTAACATCAAAGTAAAATGAATCTTTCACTCCACATAATTTCAAACCAGAATACAAAACATCAAATAAATCATTTCTAGTTATATATTCTTTTGCATCTTTACCATTTATAGTATTTTTTCCAGCTCCTTCAAATAATTTTATTTGAGCAGTAGCTGTTTTTCTTCTTCAGATTGTATAAATATAATTTGCCATATTTTAAAATATTTTATTATAAACTAATTAGTTCTGGTTGTTGAGCAGCATATTTGTGTTCAGTACCAGTAACAAGTTTTAATCTTAAAAGCATAGAAGCTTTAAGTTTGTTTTTTGGAAGCATTCATCTAACTGCAAATTCCAAAACTTTTAAAGGCTTTTTATTTAACATTTCTCCAAGAGAAGTTTCTCTAAGATGTCCTAGATAACCTGTATGTTTGTAATATATTTTATCAGTAAGTTTTTTCCCAGTAACTGCAATTTTATCAGCATTAATAACGATAACATAGTCACCATTATCTACGTGAGGAGCAAAACTAACTTTATTTTTACCTTTTAGTATAACAGCTATTTGTGTAGCCAATCTTCAAAGAGTTTGGTTTTGAGCATCTACGATGTACCATTTTCTACCAGTAGCTTGTATTTGTTTAGGCATTATTGTCTTCATAGTATTTTTTGTAACTTATACAAAATAAAAAATTAAACTAATTCTACTAAAACTAATTTAGCGTTGTCACCATCTCTATATTTTATTGGAGTAACTCTTGTAAATCAAGAAGTTTTAGTTCCTTTATATTTTGGAGCAACATGTTCAAAAAGATCTTTTGATGATTCTTTAGTATAAAGATATGTCATAACAAATCTTATAGCATTCATCTCATCTTTTGTATTAACTGCATTTATAAGTTTATCTACGAAAGGAATCATAGCCGCAGCTTTCTTCTCTGTAGTTTTTATAGTTTTATGTAAAAAGAAACTTGTTAAAAGATTTCTTACCATAGCTTTTCTATGTTCGAAACTCTTTCAGTTAAATTTCAGATTTTTTCTAACTCTATGTCTCATAGAAATTATAAATTATAAATTATAATATTATTATTTTTTAATCATCTCAAAGTAATTTCAATCCTCTTTCACCTAGGCAATCTCTGATTTCTGTCATAGCTTTTTTACCAAATCCTTTTATAGAAGACAATTTAGTCTCTGTACATTTAGTAAGTTGTTCAATAGAAAGTATATTTCCATTAATCAAAGCATTTAGAGTTCTAGGAGATAATCCCATTATTTCAATTGGAGTGTAAGTTTCTCTTTCTAATTCTTCTTTTACTTCTTCTTTTTCTCTTTCTAATAATTCTTTTACACTACTAATGAATTGTCCTTCAATTTGAAGAGCTTCTTCATTAAATATTGTAAAATATGAAGCTAACATATCTCATGAAAATTTCAGAGCATCAACTGGAGAAATAACTCCATTTGTTGTAACTGTCATTTGTAGAGAGTCTAGGTTAGTGATATCACCAAATCTAGTATCAGAAATTTCATATTTAACATTTAATACTGGAGAAAAGTTTGCATCAATTAGTAAAACTGAAACATCTTCTTCTCTTTTCTTAAGTTCATCCAAAGATAAATATCAAACTGATTTTTCTACTCTTATTTCTAAGTCAAAATCAATTCCATCTTTATCAATTTCAGTAATATAAAGATCTTCATTTAGAATTTTTACTCCAGAAGGAAGTTTTATATCGCTAGCTTTAACTACTCAAGATTTATTCTTATGTAATTTAAGCCATTCTACTCAAATCTCATCTTTATCCAATGAAAGCTCCTTTAGATTCAACATTATATCTACAACACTATCTTTTATTCAAGCTAGAGTAGAGTATTCATGACTGATTCATTTAATCTTAATTCATGTTACTCTAGCACCAGGTATAGAAGATAGTAAAACTCTTCTTAAAGAATTCCCTATAGTTATTCCATATCCTCTAGGAAGTGGCTCAATTGCAAAACTAGAAACATTCGCTTCCAAATTTTCTTGAGATATCTTTGGTATTCAAATAGTTTTATGAATAATATGCATATTAAAACTAAGGTTACAAATTATAAAATTTTTATTATTTAGAATAGAATTCTATGATTTTTTTAATATCTATAACTTGGTCGAAATCTTCTTTTTCAGGAAGAGCTTTGATTGTTATTGTAATATTTTTAGGATCAACTTCTATCCATTTAGCATTTGTAACGCTTCATTTATTCTTTTTTGAAAACTCATCTAGTTCTTCTATTAAAGATTTGTATAGTGGGCTTTCTTTCATTTTTTCTCTAAGTTGTATAACGTCACCTACCTTTACAGAAATAGATGGAACATCAACTTTAACTCAGTTTAATTTGAAATGTGCATGACTAACAAATTGTCTAGATTGCATTCTAGTAATAGCAAAATTAGCTCTGTAAACAATATTATCTAATCTTAATTCTAGTAATTTAAGCATTTTTTCTCAAGTTGTTCATTCAGCTCTTGATTTTTGTGCTTTCGTAAAATAAGAAAAGAATTGTTTTTCACTTAATCCAAACATTCTTTTAGCTGTTTGTTTTTTTCTTAATTGAGATCAAAATTCACTCAATTTTTTACTTTTTAACGGAGCTCTTTTCGATTCAGAAAGATTATATTTTTCTGTACCAAATAGATTTAATCATTCTCTTCTACAAAGTTTTTTCTTTGGTCAAGTATATCTCATAAGTAAAATTAATAATTAATAGTTAATAATTAATAATTAATGCGGAAACATTTAAAATCATTAAATCATTTTTATAATTTTCTCACTTTCTTTTTTCTACATCAGTTGTGAGGAACTGGAGTAATATCAAATATTGCTTTGATTTCTACACCTTGAGCGATGATTCATCTGATAGCTTGTTCTCTACCAACACCAACTCATTTAACATAAACATCTACTGATTCAACAGAGTGTAGAGCTTTAGCTCTTTCTACTGCTTTCTCAACAGCTATTTGTGCTGCATATGGAGTAGCTTCTCTAGCTCATTTAAATCAAGCAGCTCAACCTGAAGACCAAGTCAATACGCTTCATTTTTCGTCAGTTACATTTACTAAAGTATTATTAAAAGTAGCCAAGATGTGCACTTGTGCCTTTTGAACAATTCTTTTAGTTTTTTTAGACTTTTTTATAGTAGCAGCCATAAATATCTTGTTATCTAATTAAAAAGTATTATTTTTTCTTATTAGCTATAGCAACAGCCTTCCCTTTTCTTGTTCTAGAGTTTCTTTTTGTATTTTGCCCTCTAACAGGAAGATGTTTTCTATGTCTTATACCTCTGTAAGAGTTTATTTCTTGTAATCTTTTAATATTACCAGAAACTAATCTTCTTAGATCTCATTCAACTAGATAATTTTTGATTTCTTCTCTTATTTTATCTAATTCATCCTCAGAAAGAGTTTCAATCTTTCTAGTTTTCTCAATAGATAGTTTAGTTAATACTTCTTGAGAGGTAGTTTTACCTATTCAATAAATATAAGTTAAAGCTATTTCTACGTGTTTACCATTTGGTAAATTAACTCAAGCAATTCTTGCCATAAAAATAATTGTTAGTTAAAAATTAATTATTAAAAAATGTTAACCTTGTCTTTGTTTATGCTTCAAATTTTCGCATATTACTCTAACAACTCATTTTCTTCTAATAATTTTGCATTTATCACATATTTTTTTAACAGATGGTTTTACTTTCATGCTAAATTATTAATAAATTAAATTATTTTTTTCTAAAAATGATTCTACCTTTAGTTAAGTCGTACGGACTAAGCTCAACTAAAACCTTATCTCATTCTATAAGTTTAATAAAGTTGATCCTCATCTTTCAACTAAGGTATCAATTTATAATTTGTCATCAAAACTCCTCTGGTAATTGAACTTCAAAAACCAGATTTGGAAGAGCTTTCACGATGGTTCATTCAACCTCTATTTTGTCTTCCTTTCCCATGATGTATAAACTTTTAAAAATAAAAGCCATTGGAGTGTATCCAAAAAAAAAAGAATTGCAAATCTTTTTTAAAAAAACTTATGTTTTATATGTTAGAGCAAGAAAAATAAAGGAAAAATTGATTTATTATAAAAATTAAATATTATAAAGCCATATTTAAAACATAAAGTAGAGATAAGTTTATGAAACACAAATTAGAGGAAATAAAGAATTATTTCGTAGAAGAACTAGAAAAAGCGCAAAATGATGCTGATTTGAAAAATCTTGAAATAAACACTATATGAAAAGCTGGTAGATTAAATGAAATCCTAAAAGGATTAAAAGACCTAGATGTAGAAGCTAAAAAAGAAATCTGAGTAGAAGCAAATAGTCTAAAAAATTTCATACTTGATAATATAGAAATCAAAAGAGAAGAATTAGCTAAAAAAGCATTTAGCGAAATAGAAGAATCTGAAAAACTAGATGTTAGTTTAGAATTTCCTTCTAAAGATAAAGGACATATGCATCCACTTAGTATAACTTCAAAATTATTAGAAGATATATTTATTTCTCTTGGTTTCAAAATCGAAGACGGTCCTCAAATAGAAAAAGAAGAATACAATTTTGATAAACTAAATATACCTGATAATCATCCAGCAAGAGATGTTTGGGATACATTTTGGTTATCAGATGATATAAACTCTTCTAAAGAATCAGGAGAAAAACTACTTCTTAGAACTCATACTTCACCAGTACAAGTTAGAACTATGTTATCTCAAGAACTACCACTGAAAATAATAGTTCCCTGAAGAGTTTTCCGTTTTGAACAAGAAGATGCAAGACATACTTCAAACTTCTACCAACTAGAATGACTAGTAGTATGAGAAGGAGTAAGTTTCTGAGATCTAAAATGGACTCTTGATACTGTTATGAAAAAGCTTCTATGAGATGATACAGTAATCAGATTTAGACCAAGTATATTCCCATTTACAGAACCATCAGCTGAAATAGATGTACAATGTAAACTTTGCCAAGGAAAATGATGTAGAATGTGTTCTGGATCAGGATGGGTAGAACTACTATGAGCCTGAATGGTTCATCCAAAAGTTCTAGCAGACTGCGGAGTAGACCCAGAAAAATACTCAGGATTTGCCTTCTGAATGTGAATAGACAGAATTGCCTCACAAAGATTCTCTGTTTCATCTTCAAGACTTTTCTATCAAAGTAAACTAAAATTAAATGAACAGTTTTAACAAAAAAAATCTCTTAGCGATTGCTAAGAGATTTTTTTTGTTAAAACTGTTCATTATAAATATCATCGAAATCTATGTAATTACTTAAAACAAATTGAACATCTTCAGATAAATTAGAATAATTTTGTTCATAAAAATTATTTAACCAATCACGAGTATCTGATGATAGTTGTATATAATTTAAAATTCTTTGTTCTGAAAGAATTTTATTAGATTCCATAGAAAGTTTTCATCAATAAATCATTTTTATATAACCTATTGTTTCTCCACCAAAAGATCTTCATAAAATATATTTATCTATTAAATCCAACGGAATATCTTTTTTAAAAAATAATTCATCAATTTCATAACATCAATAAGCTCATTTATCATGACAAT
The DNA here is from genome assembly GCA_028713225.1 of Candidatus Altimarinota bacterium. GTDB lineage: Bacteria > Patescibacteriota > Gracilibacteria > BD1-5 > UBA6164 > JAQVPN01. Next base: position 247,942 of record JAQTOS010000001.1, on the reverse strand, counting down.
AATCATAAAACATATTAGAATATAGTTTTCTCTTAACTAATTCATCTAAAGAAGTATCTTCTACTCAAAGCCAAAATACCCTTCATTTATTTTTTGACATATCAATAATATAGTCAACAGCTTTTAAGTACTGTTCTTGAGTAGCTCAAACATCAATAATTATCTTTTCAACAACTTTAGTATCATATAATGGAAAAACAGATTCATTTTCTATCATAGATTCATATTTAAAAATTAAATTCTCTTTAATCTTATCATATAAATTTCTATTTTGCAAAAATCAAACACTAAAAAAGACTAAATATTTCTATTTAGTCTTTTTATTTTGTTTTAAAATGGTGGGTAATATTGGATTCGAACCAATGACCCCCTGCTTGTAAGGCAGATGCTCTCGCCAACTGAGCTAATCACCCGGGGTTTTATATTTAATAAATGAGATTTATGGTACGCGAGACAGGGATCGAACCTGTGACCTTCGCCTTAGAAGGGCGCTGCTCTTCCAGCTGAGCTACTCGCGCATATATTTGCACTAGGTCATTTCCAAAAAACCATCTCATCTAAGAAAAAAAACTTAATATCAAGATCTTGGCAGCTACTTACTCTCCCACATTTACGAAATGCAGTACCATCAGCATTGGTTGGCTTAACTTCTGTGTTCGGAATGGGAACAGGTGTACCCCAACCATTATAACCACCAAGATCTTAACATCAAGTTCTCACTTAATTATATGTTCTTTGTTTAAAAAATCTGTACAGTTAAAGTTAGTTAATGAATAAATGCGTAGAAACATTTAATCGTTTTGAGAATTTTAAGAATCATTCGTTCTATTAGTATTGCTCGGCTGAATGTATCACTACACTTACACCTGCAACCTATCAACCTCCTAGTCTCGAAGGGAACTTATAATCTTGCGATTGAGGATTCTAATCTTGGAATGGGCTTCCCACTTAGATGCTTTCAGTGGTTATCCCTTCCGAACTTAGCTACTCGGCAGTGCCAGTATGCCTGACAACCGATACACCAGAGGTTCGTTCACTTCGGTCCTCTCGTACTAGAAGCAAATTTCCTCAAAATCCTACGTGTCCACAGCAGATAGGGGCCAAACTGTCTCACGACGTTCTGAACCCAGCTCGCGTACCGCTTTAAATGGCGAACAGCCATACCCTTGGGACCTTCTCCAGCCCCAGGATGCGACGAGCCGACATCGAGGTGCCAAACCGCGTCGTCGATGTGAACTCTTGGACGCGATCAGCCTGTTATCCCTAGGGTAACTTTTATCCGTTGAGCGACATCAATTCCATACTTATGATGCCGGATCACTTTCACCGTGTTTCCACTCTGATCGACTTGTAGGTCTCTCAGTCAAGCTGACTTATGCGAATACACTATCATACCGATTTCCATCCGGTATTAGTCAACCTTTGTGCGCCTCCGTTACTCTTTAGGAGGCAACCGCCCCAGTTAAACTACCCACCAAGCACTGTTCCCGTATTTACGGGTTAGAGTTACATTTTAAGAAGGGTGGTATCTCAAGGGTGACTCCATCTAGATCAGAATCTAGACTTCACAGTCTCCCACCTATCCTGCGCATCTTAAAACATAACCCAATACCAAGCTGTAGTAAAGCTCCATAGGGTCTTTCCGTCTTGCTGCGGATAATCGGCATTTTTACCGATATTGCAATTTCACCGGGACTATGCTTGAGACAGTATTCACACCGTTATGCCATTCGTGCGGGTCGGAACTTACCCGACAAGGAATTTCGCTACCTTAGGACCGTTATAGTTACGGCCGCCGTTCACCAGGACTTAGGTTCAGAGCTTGCACTCATCCCCGTGATCTTCTGGCACTGGGCAGGCATCACCCCCTATACATCATCTTGCGATTTTGCAGAGAGCTGTGTTTTTGGTAAACAGTCGCATGAATTCATTTGTTGCAACCAATAAAGTAAAGTACCTTATTGGTAGGTCTTATCCCGAAGTTACGACCGTTGATTTGCCGAGTTCCTTAAGCATATTTATCCCGTTCGTCTTAGTATTCTCTACCAACCCACGTGTGTTCGTTTGCGGTACGGTTACTAAATAATTTAAACGTCTAGAGGCTTTTCTCGGCACCAGAATATAGTAGAGGCCACTTTCACATATATTGCTATACGATCCAGCTTAACTAAACTCGACTTAGTGTAATACGGATTTGCCTATATTACAGCCTTCGTTTTCGTAACAAGAACATATTAATTGTCCTCTATATCCCGATGCGTCCCCCCTTCAACATATTATTTAATAGTCATGGAATATTAACCATGTATCCATCGGCTTTCCATTTCAGGTGCACCTTAGGACCGACTAACCCTGCATCGACTGACGTTGTGCAGGAAACCTTGGGTGTTCGACGATGAGAGTTTTCATCTCATTAACGTTACTCATACCAACATTTTCACTTCTGATACCTCCAGCCAACATCACCATTGACCTTCATCGGCATACAGAACGCTCCGCTACCACTTATACTAACATTAGTATAAATCTACATCTTCGGTTAATAACTTAGCCCCGTTGGATTTTCGGCGCAAAATCGCTAGACCAGTGAGCTATTACGCACTCTTTAAAAGAATGGCTGCTTCTAAGCCAACTTCCTGGTTGTCACAGCAATCTCACATCCTTTGCCACTTAGTTATTAATTAGGGACCTTAGATAGTAGTCTGGGCTGTTTCCCTTTTGACAATGGCACTTATCTGTCACTGTCTGACTCTTGAAATAATTTATACGGTATTCGAAGTTTATCAAGATTTGCTAAGTCCGTGAAGACCCGCTAGTCTTATCAGAGCCCTACCCCCGTATAATAGTTAATCAAGGCTAGCCCTAAAGCTATTTCGCGGAGAACCAGCTATCTCTAGGATCGATTAGCTTTTCACTCCTACTCACAAGTCATCCAATAGACTTGCAGCTCTAATTGGTTCGGCCCTCCATGGTGTCTTACCACCACTTCAGCCTGCTCATGAGTAGCTCTCCTAGTTTCGGGTCCAGTATGTATGACTTATCGCCCTATTCAGGCTCGCTTTCACTTCGGCTCCGACTATACCTGTCTTAACCTTGCCACATACACTAACTCGTTGGTCCGTTCTACAAAAAGTACGCAGTCACCCTTGCGGGCTCCTACTCTTTGAAAGCACAAAGTTTCAGGTTCTATTTCACTCCCCTCCCGGGGTTCTTTTCACCTTTCCCTCACGGTACTTGTTCGCTATCGATCTTAAATGCTATTTAGTCTTGGAAGATGGTCCTCCCAGCTTCAGTCCGGATTTCTCGTGTCCGAACCTACTCAGGAATAAATACATACATAATATCTATATTTTAAAATACAGGACTTTCACCCTCTATGGTTGAGTTTCCCAACTCATTCTTCTAATAAAGATAATTTATATCTAGGTTTAATAGCCTCCCTATATATTTTTCCTACAACCCCGTAAAACAAAAAGCTATCTATACTGTTTTTACGGTTTGGACTGATCCCCGTTCGCTCGTCACTACTAAGGGAATCTCAATTGATTTCTTTTCCATTGCTACTTAGATATTTCAGTTCACAATGTGTCCGCTCATATATGAGCAATACAGATTAAACTGTATTAGGTTCCCCCATTCAGAAATCCTAGATTAATATCGCTTCTTATCAGCTTATCTAGGCTTATCGCAGATTAGTACGTCTTTCTTCGGACATTTAAGTCAAGGCATCCACTTTGTGCTATGAGTTATTTTTAAAATTCTCATTTTATTAACTATTTAAACTACTTGTTTAAACATTAACTAACTTTAACTATTCAGATTATTTTAAAGAACAAATAAATGAGATATTAGGAGAAAATACAATTTTTTAAGATTCTCTTTAGAGAATTTATAAGGAGATAGTCCATCCGCAGGTTCTCCTACGGATACCTTGTTACGACTTTAGCCCAGTCAGCAGTCCTACTATGGGCCCCCATATTACCAGAGGGACTTCCAATATTACTGCCTCCCATGCCATGACGGGCGGTGAGTACAAGACCCAGGAACATATTCACCGTGACATATCTGATTCACGATTACTAGCAATTCCAACTTCATGAGGTCGAGTTTCAGACCTCAATCCGGACTTAGATCGGCTTTTGGAGATTTGCTTCACTTTACAGTGTTGCTGCTCTTTGTACCGACCATTGTATCATGTGTGTAGCCCCAGACGTAAGAGCCATGCTGATTTGACGTCATCCACACCTTCCTCCTAGTTAACCTAGGCAGTCTCGTTAGACATAATAACTAACGACATGGGTTGCGCTCGTTAACGGACTTAACCGAACACCTCAAGGCACGAGCTGACGACAACCATGCAGCACCTGTCTTATGATTCCCTTGCGGGCACTCCTTCATTTCTGATGGATTCCATAGATGTCAAGTCTGGGTAAGATTCCCCGTTTATTGTCGAATTAAACCACATGATCCACTGCTTGTGTGGGTCCCCGTCTATTCCTTTGAGTTTTAATCTTGCGACCGTACTTCTCAGGTGGATAACTTATCGCGTTAGCTTCAGCACTGGGATTAACTCCCAACACTTAGTTATCATCGTTTAGGGCGTGGACTACAAGGGTATCTAATCCTTTTCGCTACCCACGCTTTCGTTCCTCAGCGTCAATATAGTTCCAGTAAGCTGCCTTCGCTTTTGGTGTTCTTCTAAGTATCTACGGATTGCACCCCTACACTTAGAATTCCGCTTACCTCTCCCTAATTCTAGATCTCCAGTTTTGAATACCAACACGAAGTTGAGCTTCGGTCTTTCATATTCAACTTAAAAATCCGCCTACAAACCCTTTACACCCAGTAATTCCGGATAATGCTTGGGGCTCACGTATTACCGCGGCTGCTGGCACGTGATTTGCCGCCCCTTATTCCTGGGGTACTCTCATTATGCTCCCCCAGAAAAGAAGTTTACAATCGTTAGACCTTCATCCTTCACGCGGTGTCGCTCCATCAGGCTTTCGCCCATTGTGGAAGATTCCTCACTGCTGCCTCCCGTAGGAGTATGGACCGTGTCTCAGTTCCATTGTGACTGGTCATCCTCTCAGACCAATTATCCGTCATAGCCTTGGTGAGCTTTTATCTCACCAACTAGCTGATAGAAAGCAGGCCCCTCTCTAAGCGATAAATCTTTACTGTTTCCAGCACATCCGGTATTAAACCACCTTTCGGTGGACTATCCCTGACTTAGAGGTAGGTACCAACTTATTACTCACCCGTTCGCCGCTCTCATCTAAAATAGCAAGCTATTTTAGAATCCCGCTCGACTTGCATGTGTTAGGCGCACCGCTAGCATTCATCCTGAGCTAGGATCAAACTCTTTTAAACGTATTGCATTAATTTTGTTGTTTTTTCTCGAGAAAACCTTAAAAAGATTTTCTCCTAATATCTCATTTATTTTAAAGAACGATTTCTTTGTTGTTGTGCTTTATTTCTAAAGCTGGTGCATTCTATGGAATTAATGTAATTTGTCAAAAGATTTTTTAATTTTCTTATTAACTTATTATATTAAGTTTCTAGAAGCTGTTTACCTTATTTCTAAAGCTGACAGATTCTATTGAATTAAGATGATTTGTCAAAAGATTTTTTATATTTTCTTTTAAGTCATTTATATTAACTTTTCTAGAATGTTTTGCCTTATTTCTAAAGCTGGAAGATTATATGAAAATGAATCTTTTTGTCAAAACTTTTTCATAAAAATCTTTGTTTACTTATGGTGGGCCTGGTTGGGATTGAACCAACGACCAATCGGTTATGAGCCGACTGCTCTAACCACTGAGCTACAGGCCCTTAAATTATTTTTATAGTATATATTGTATAAGTAGTTTCTATTTAGTATATATGTATGGTTATATATATGTAGGAAAACTATTTATTTAATACGACTTATATAAATGAATTTATTTATGTGGTTTTTTAATTCTCAAATTTGTAATGGCGGAAGGAGAGGGATTCGAACCCTCGCTAGGCTTTAGACCTACTAACGCGTTAGCAGTGCATCCCCTTCAGCCACTTGGGTATCCTTCCAAAAGACAAATTTAAGATTTTAAGTTTTTTTCATTTTTGCTCTTTAACAAAAAAAATGGCGGAGGAACTGAGATTCGAACTCAGGGTGAGTTGCCCCACGACAGTTTTCAAGACTGTTGCATTAAACCACTCTGCCATCCCTCCACGTAATTTTTTATATGGCTCCCCAGACTGGATTCGAACCAGTGACCAAATGGTTAACAGCCATCTACTCTACCGCTGAGCTACTGAGGAATATATATAATATGTGTTTTTTACTAGATTTTATAGTATTTAATTATAAAGTAACAAATTTGCATCAATATTGTTTTTATATTTTTATACCTAAATTTTCGTAAATCAGATTATTTTAAAAGCGAGAAAGATTTTATTGATATTGGGTCAAAAGTCAAAAGAAATTTGATACTTTTTAAAAAATGCGTATTTAATGCCACAAAAGAGCTTTTTATAGCTTTTGCTAGTTCTAAAATTGTGTACAAACTCCACTATTTGCTCATATAAAATATTCTGTCTTCTTTTGAAAATTTTTCTATAGAATATCTAAGTGCTGTTCTTGGCATAATTTTATGAAATTTATTCAAGAATAATAAAAGAGTATCTTTATCTCTTTTTCAAACTTCCCTAAGCATCCAACCTGTTGCTTTATGAATTAAATCTTGTTTATCATTTAGTAAGATTTCACAAATTTTCAAAGTATCCTCAAATAAATTTTGTTTAATAAAAGCAAATGTAGAAATAATTGCAATTCTTCTAGTCCAAAGATTTTCAGATTTTGCAAATTCATAAAGTATATAGGTATCTCTATTTATCAAATAATTTCAAAAAGTATAAGGAATAAACGAATCCACCAAATCCCAATTATTTATCTGAGACTTATGTTTTATAGTAAAGTCAAAAACAAGCTTTTTAATATTTTCATCTCATTTTTCATATTTCAATCTCAAAATAGCAAGAGCCATATACCTATATTCATGAGTTTCTGAATAAAGCAATTTTTCTAAATCAGCAAAACTTAAATCAATATATTCTCTAGCCAAAGTCTTAAGTGGTGAAACCTGAATCCCCAAGAAAATATCTCCTTCTCAGTATTCTCAAATCCCCGTCTTAAAAAATCCCTGCAAAATTTTAGCCTTTGCAGGATTTTGAAGAGAATTTAGCTTTTGGATTAGTTGGTAGAACATAGGATTTTATTTAGAAATATTTTCGAGATTATAAACAAAAACTAAAAAATAAGAAGATTTATTTCTAAACCTTCTTATTTTTTTTATATATCCAAATTTTTTACATTCTTTGCTCTAGATTGAATAAATCTTTTTCTAGGTGGAACTTCTTCCCCCATAAGCATTTTAAATACTTCATTTGCTTTTTCAGCATCATCAATTTTTACTCTGTACATTTTTCTCGCTAGTGGATCCATAGTTGTTTCCCAAAGTTGTTCTGGGTTCATTTCTCATAATCATTTATATCTTTGAATATTTTCTCAAGTAACTCAATGTTCTTTGATAATTTCATCTTTTGCTTCATCAGAATAAACATACCAAAATTGTTTTCCTTTTGCTAGTCTATATAAAGGTGGTTGCGCAATATAAAGATATCCGTTAGCTATCAAATCTTTTAAATATCTAAAGAAGAAAGTCAAAAGTAGAGTTCTGATATGAGCCCCATCAACATCGGCATCGGTCATGATAACTATTCTATGATATCTAAGTCTAGATAAGTCAAAAGTTTCTCAGATAGATGTACCAAGTGCGATGATAAGATTTTTGATTTCTTGATTTCAGAAAATTCTATCTATTCTTGCTTGTTCTGTATTTAGAATTTTACCTCTAAGTGGTAGAATTGCTTGAGTTTCTCTATTTCTTCATTGTTTTGCAGAACCTCCGGCAGAGTCTCCTTCGACAATATAGATTTCAGAAACTGATGGATCTTTTGAAGAACAATCAGCCAGTTTACCTGGAAGAGTCATTCATTCTAAAGCTCCTTTTCTGATAACAGTATCTCTGGCAGCACGAGCAGCTAGTCTAGCTTTGGCAGCCAGTATAACTTTTTCACACATTCCTTTTGCTGTTGTAGGATTTTCATCTAAGAATTCTGCTAATCTTTCCGCAAAAACTGAATCAACAGCTCATCTTGCTTCAGAAGTACCTAATTTAGATTTAGTTTGTCCTTCAAATTGTGGGTCTATAACTTTAACTGAAATTACAGCTGTAAGTCATTCAACAACATCTTCATTTGTAAGATTTTGGTCTTTATCTTTTAAAATACCTTTATCTCTTGCATATTTATTGATAGTTCTTGTAAGAGCTGTTCTAAATCAAACCATATGAGTCCCCCCTTCTGGAGTATGGATATTATTTACAAATGATATGATATTATCTCAGTAAGTTTTGTTATATTGAAGAGAAACTTCTACTAAAATATCATTTTTTTCTTTTTCTACATAAAATACATCTCCTATTGTGTCTTCTCTTTTATTCAAGAAATTTACATAAGATTTGATTCATCCTTCAAAATAGAATTTGTATTTCTCATCAGTTCTTTCATCTTTCAAAACAAGAGTTATCCCTTTTGTAAGATAAGCTTGTTGTCTAAGTCTATTTAAAATAGTCTTATAATTAAAGTCTGTAGTATGAGTAAATATTGTTGCATCTGGCCAGAATTTGATAGAAGTTCATCTTTTTTTTGTTTTATCTATGATTTTTGCATCAAATAAAGGAATTCAAAGAGCATATTCTTGCAGGTAAACATTTCCATCTTTATAAACTCTAGCTTCTACTTTTGTAGAAAGAGCATTCACAACAGAAGCTCAAACTCCATGTAATCAACCAGAAACTTTATAACCTCCTCAACCAAATTTTCATCCGGCATGTAGAACAGTCATTATCGTCTCAAGTGCTGATTTACCAGTTTTCGCATGTATATCAACTGGGATTCATCTACCATTATCTTCTACTTCAACTGAACCATCTTTTCCAAGAGTAATGTGAATAGTATCACAATGTCCAGCCATAGCTTCATCTATAGAGTTATCTACGATTTCCCAAACTAGGTGATGTAATCATCTTTCATCAGTTGACCCGATGTACATTCAAGGTCTTTTTCTAACTGGCTCTAGTCATTCTAGTACTTGTATTTCTCGAGCTCAATATGCTCGAGTTGTTTTGTTATCTGCCATATTTATATTTCATATGCTAAAAAATAAATTTCTACCAATTTACTATATTTATTTAAAATAAAAAATCAAGATTATTTGATTAGTAAGACGATAGATTTTTTAGCCCTTCTAAAAAAAGCGATTTTTATAGAAAAAACACTATTTTTTGGAAAAATAGTGTTTTTATAAATTTTTTAGTCAGACGGAAATAGATGAAAAATTGCTTAAATCGAAAATTTTTGAGTGTTTTAACAAAAAAATCACCGTTTTCACGGTGCTTTTCTATTATTCTTCTAATCAAGAAGCTCTTTCTAATTTTTGTTGTTCATCAGCAAGTGCTAACGCTTCTATGATATTTCCAAGTCTTCCTGCCATTATTTGAGGAATTCCTGAAAAGTTTTGACCGATTCTATGATCTGTAACTCTATCTTGTGGAAAATTATAAGTTCTGATTTTTTCAGATCTATCTCAGCTTCAAACTTGAGAAAGTCTTTCTTCTCATCTTTCACGAGAAATTCTTTCTTGTTCAGCTTGATATATTTTAGATCTAATTATTTGCAAAGCTCTTTCTTTGTTTTTATGTTGAGATCTTCATTCTTGTACAAATACAGCAACTCAAGTTGGAATATGAACCATATGTATAGCTGAATCTGTTTTGTTTACATGTTGTCATCCAGCTCCTGAAGCACGACAAGCTTTGATTTCCAAATCTTGTTCTCTTATTTCTACATCTACTTCTTCTACTTCTGGCAAAATTGCTACAGTTATAGCGGAAGTATGTACTCTTCATTTACTTTCTGTTTCTGGAATTCTTTGAACTCTATGAACTCAAGCTTCATATTTGAATTTTGAATAAGCTCAATCTCATTTTACTTCAAAAACTATTTCTCTATAACCTCAGTTTTCTGATTCACTTTGTTCCATAATTTCAGTTTTAAAGCCTTCAGATTCAGCAAAAACTAGATAAGCTCTTGCTAATTCTCAAGCAAAAAGTGCAGCTTCTTCTCAACCAGTTCAAGCTTTTACTTCTACTATAATATTTTTATCATCATCCTCATCTTTTGGAAGTAGTGAAATTTTGATTTTAGCTTCTAAATCAGCTATTTTAGCTTCATTTTCTTCTCTTTCCATTTTTGCAAGTTCTCTCATTTCTTCATCTGATTCTGTTTCCAAAATCATTTTTGCTTCATCTAAAGAAACATGAGCTTGTTTATAGTCTTTATAAAGATTTACAGCTTCTGAAATTGCTTTTTTTCTACTTGATACTTCTTTTACTTTTTTTTGGTCAGAAAAAATAGAAGGATCTGATAGTTGAGCCTCTAGATTTTCGTATTCCGCCACAAGTGCATCTAAATTAAATTTCATATGATTGTTTTATTAAGTTTAAATTTTGCTCGTAGTATATAGAAAAGTGCTTATAAATCAAATTTAAAATAATCACCTTGTTTAGGTGATTATTTTAAATTCATAGATTCTAAAGAATTATCTCTCATTATCTTTCTAATTAAATCTTCATCACCATTCAATGTTTCTAACATAACATTTAATGCTGGAATTCTATCTCAATATGGCCAGTCTGATGCGAACATAAGTCTGTCACTTCAAAAAGATTTTAAAAGTCATAAAATTTTTTCTTTTGATTGAAAGGATGTATCTACAGTAACATTCTCGTATCTTGATAAATAATTTATAACTTCATCAACCTGAAATAATCAAGAATGTCATATAACTATTTTTAAATCTCTATGTTTTTGAGCAAGATTTATAAAATACTTTATTTCACCATATTCTGGTTTATGAGCTGAACAATTTTCTTTCTTATTACAATACTCTGTAACTCAAGTATGAAAAATAACTGGTAAATCATATTTTTTCCAAATATCAACAACATCATCAACTATGTCACTATCAGCTGAAACACCTTGAATTATAGGATGAATTTTTAATCACTTTGCTCACAATGCTATTTGCTCTTTAAATTTATTATCTAGTAATTTTAATTCAATTTGATATTTTTCCTTTGATAAATTGACTAATGAAGTGAAATCAACTCAAGTAAAAAGTATCATTCTTTCATCATAATCTCTTGCCATCAATAAATCTTCAAATGTTTGATGTGGTGGGATAGGAAGTATTATAGATTTAGTAATAAATGATTTGTTTATTGATTCTGAAAATGTTTTTAATGTAGCGCTAGAATTCCTATTCTTTCCTGATTCTTTCAAAATATCATCAACTATTTTTGTATGCATTATTGTTTGCATAATTTTTCATGGTGCTTTAAATTTACCAAAATTTCATCAGACAGTTCTAATATCAGTTGGAAATCTTTTATTTTCATCATAAATTTGGTCTTCATCTCTTACTAATATATTTCATATATGAGAATGAAAATCAATAACTCATAAATCTTCTATTATTTCTCTATTTTTTTCTGATATAGTTCATCATAAAATATTTGACAATAATCACATAAAATATTTTTTAAATTATAAAAAGAGTTGATTATAAAAATAATAATTTAAAAGTCAAAAAATACCGCAAAAGCGGTATTTTCTTTTATAAATCAAACTTCAATTTATCAAGAGATATTTCTTTTTCTCCTATTATGATTTTAGGTGAAAATTCTTGATCTTCGTTTCCTACAAAGTAGAAATCCGTGTTATAACCTTCCTCTTCTTGAACTTTTTTAAGCATACTTTCTATTTTTTTGATTGCTCAAACTCTATCAAGTACATCATAAACTCTCATTATCGCTTCAAAATTCTCAAAATTCGTCATTCTAACAATTTGTTCAAGTCTTTTTCAGATAAGTCTGAATTTCAAATCTCCAAGATATTCTATTTCAAAAGATTTTGGATCTTCATATTCTCTCAAATCGTATAGTTTTATTTCATTTTTCTTTAATTCTTCTTCAGTTAAAACTTCTTTTTCTACAAGATAATTATCAACTAAGAAATCTTTTAATTCTTCAATTCAGTAAAAAGATGCTGAACTAATAACCAAAGTTTTTTTATTTGGAAATCTTTTATTAAATTCTGAAACTATATAATCTCTCATTTCCTCATCAAGCAAATCAGCTTTTGAAAAAACGATAACTTCTTCTTTTTCAGCTAATTCTGGAGAAAAAGCTTCAAGTTCATATCTAATATCTGTATAATGTTGGAAAACTTGATCTAGAGTATATAAATCAACTAAATGAAGTAAAACTCTAGTTCTTTCTATATGTTTCAAGAAATCTACACCAAGCCCTTTTCATTCTGAAGCTCATGGAATAAGACCTGGAACATCTTCTATTACTAGATTTTTTCCTTTATGCTCCATTACTCATAAATTTGGAGTAAGAGTAGTAAATGGATAATCTCCGATTTTTGGTTTTACATTTGTAATTACACTGATTAGGCTTGATTTACCTGCTGATGGAATACCAATAATTCAAATATCTGCAACAAGTTTCAATTCTAATTTCAAATCTTTTTCTTCTCAAATATCACCAAGTTCAGCAAAAGCTGGAGCTTGTCTAGTAGAAGATGTAAAATGGGTATTTCAAAACCCTCATCTACCTCATCTAGCTATAAGATATTTCATATTATTTTCACTCAAATCCACGATTAGTTCCCCAGTATTTGCATCTGTAACAATAGTTCAAACTGGCACTTCTAAAACTAGGTCTTCACCATTTCTACCATGCATATCTTGAGTATCTCATCTAACTCATTCTTCAGCACTTATATGTTTTATATGTCTATAATCAGACAAAGTGTTGATATTTTCATTTGTTCTTAAAAATACATTTCACCCATGTCATCCATCTCATCCCCGGGGACCTCATTTCGGAATATATTTTTCTCTTCTCCAAGAGACAATTCAATCTCATCCTCTTCAGGCAATAACTTTTAGTTTAATTTCATCAATGAACATCTGATTTACTTTATTAATATATTAAATTTGGCCGTATTGTATAGAAAAATGCTTTTTTTGCAAAGTTTTTAAAAATATGTTATAATTAAGCCAATTATATAAACAAAAAGAAAAATATGGAAAATTTAGAAAGTCTAGAAACAGCAAAAGAGTATTTAACAAAAGAACAAATAGAAGAAATAAAAAAACTAGACTATGAATGTGTTTGGGTTCTTTCAATATATAAAAATTGAGACCATAAATTCGTAAAAATACGAGATGGAAACGATTGAGAAGTTAGTTTTGATAAATCTATACTTGAAAATAAAATATGAATAAAAGAACAATATCTTTATCACAATCACTCTATTACAAACTATAATGAAGAAACTGATAAAAACAAAGATACAATAATTATAGCACCTCCAAGTAGTGATGACTTCATGCAAGTAAATAGAAGTAAAAAAGAATTAAAACATAGGATAATAGCTCCATCTTGAATTTGGGAAATATCAATAAACAATTTTTCAAAAACAAACAAAGTAAATCAGTTTCTTTGAAGTCTCTTTTCAGAACTAGAAATAAAATTAAAAAGACTAGAATTAAAAAAAGAAAATCCTATTTATCTAAATTTAGCTGAAAGCTATAATATTTTAATGCACTGAAGTACTGATAAATCTGTCATTGAAAAAAATATTAAGATATTTAAAGAAAATATGTTCAAAATGTGATTCAATGTTGATTTCAAATTTTACACATAAAAAAACTTTCTATTTCTAGAAAGTTTTTTTGATATTCTACCGAGCTTCTATAAACATTCTAGCTTTAGAATAATCTTGTGTATTAGTTGCACATGCTTCATAAGTAGCTCCTTGTGATACCATTTGAACACTTATAGTATGACTCCCCGCTCACAAATTTAATTCACGTTCGATACTCCAAGGACACCAATATCATACTGATTTACTAGAATCAGCACAACCTATTATTTGATCTCACCAAGTTGCCTGTCAATATGGTATACCATCTATAACAAAACGAAATCAACAATGAGCATAAGTATTAGCTCGTCATAAAGTAGTAGTAACCGATCAATAAGCATTCATCTTAACAGTTTTTCAATACGCTAGATTAAAAGTATTCGATACTCAAGGAATTGCTGTCCATGTTTGAGTTGAAACTGTTAAATCTGCAGTTTCAGAAGAAGATCAAATATTAACTTTTATATTATTTGTTCAATTATTAGTTATTTGAGATAAATTAGTATTTATTCGCGCTATACTAGTAGTAAGACCAGACACAGTAGTATTTAAATTATTAATATTTGTTACTAATTCATTCCACATATCTTTATTAAGAGTAGTTCCTGTTTCTACTGTAGAAATAGCTGCATATGTTATTCATACACAGATTACTGTGGCAGAAAAAATCAAAGCTGATGTAAATGATTTTTTAATTAAATCTTTCATAATATGAATTTGATTAAGATAAATTACTTAGATATAATAATATAAAAATAAAAAAAAGCGAAATTAAATTTCGCTTTTTTCGGGTATCTTTTTTGGTGTCAGTAGGTGGATTTGAACCACCGACCGCAGGGATATGAATCCTGTGCTCTACCACTGAGCTATACTGACATAAGAAAAAGAAGCTGAAACCAATACATTTTTTAGTTTTAGCTTCTTTTTTGGTGTTTAATTGGTTGCGGAGGTCTGAATCGAACAGACGATCTTCAGGTTATGAGCCTGACGAGATACCACTTCTCTACTCCGCGGAAAACAAAAATGGTACGGCCACGGAGAATCGAACTCCGGTTTATAGGATGAAAACCTACTGTCCTAACCCCTAGACGATGGCCGCACATACACTTAAAGTGTGAGGGAATTATATATATTTTTGAAATAAGTCAAATTTTTTTATGAATTATTTGATTTATTTTAATTTTTTGATACAGTTGCCCGTGTATTTTATTTAGTTAAACATCAAACACATGTACAATTTAACTAGACAAGAAGCTGCAGACCTATTAAAAATGTCTACTAGAAATGTAGACAGGTATATAAAATCAGGTAAATTAAGACATAAAAAAGAAGGTAAAACTATTCTTGTTAATACTGATGACATCAACAAAATGCTTGGTGGCGGAAAAGTAAATCAAGAGATAATAGTAAAATCTAAAGAAATAAAAGAAGAAAAAGAAATTACTAGCAAAGATATAGCAGTAAAAACTGAAAATTCTAGACAAGTTGATTTTATCTATACTGATTTGAAAAAAATAATAGAAGAAAAAGATAGAAAAATAGAAAATCTTACTTATACTTTGGCTAAAGTAGAAGAAAATTTAAAAAATTCTATTACAATGGTAGAATTCAAAAAATCTCAATTTCTGTTAGAACAATCTAGAGAATCACTTGAAAAAGATTTAGAAATGGAAAAAAAGAAAAATAACGAATTAGAAGTAAAAATCAAAAAAGAAAATAAGATGAGTATGATTTTTGTCTCTGTTGCAATTATTGCTCTTATTCTACTTGTTATAGTTTGGTTTATAAAAGTGTAAACCAAACTTGCAAGTCCTTGTAGTTCAGTGGAAGAACGAGGCCCTCCTAAGGCTTAGACATAAGTTCGATTCTTATCAGGGATACCAATTTTGTAAAATAAAAAGACTAGAAAAATTTCTAGTCTTTTTTAATCCAATTTATAATTTTCACTCATTACTTTTCAATCTTTCAGAAAAATAACTCTATCTGCGTTTTTCGCAACATCGTGTGCATGTGTAACCATAATTATTGTTTTCCCTGAAGCTTTTAATTCAAGTAATAATTTTATAATTCATTCTGTATTTACTGAATCCAGATTTCAAGTTGGTTCATCAGCTAGAATAATATCAGGAGAATTTATCAAAGCTCTTGCAATAGCGACTCTTTGTTGTTGTCAACCTGACATTTCCCCAGGTTTTGAATCTGTTTTTTCTGATAATCAGACTTTATTTAGAAGTTCTAATCATTTTTCTTTCCTTTCTTTTGAACTTTTTTCAGCATAAATCGCTGGAAGAGTAACATTTTCTAGAGCTGAAAGTCTTGGGAAAAGATAAAATTGTTGAAAAATAAAACCTATTTTTATATTTCTGATATAAGAAAGTGCTTCATCATCTTTTAGCTCTGAAATATCTTCTCATTCAAGTTTATATATTCCAGAAGTCAAAGGATGCAGACAACCTAAAATATTTAAAAGAGTGGATTTACCACTTCATGATTCTCACATCAAAGCCACAAATTCATTTTCTTTTATAGACAAATCAACTCACTTCAAAACTGGAATTTCTGTTCAATTTTCCAGATAATAAGATTTACAAACTTCTTTTAATTCTATTAGGTTTTTCATAAAATTTTTATTTAAGTGCTTCAACTACATCTAATTTTGCTCGTTTATAACTAGGATAAACTCAGCTTGTTATTCCTGTTATAAATGCAAAAACTAGGGCTAGGATATCTCAGAAATTAGTTCTAACTAGATATTCTCGTCAGCTTAGAAAATTTACAAATAGTATGAGAGATTCAGCTCGGATTATTCAAATTATAGCTCAAATAATTGTCAGGAAAATTGCTTCTATAAGAAATTGCGACAAAATATCTTTTTCTCTGGCTCAGACTGCTTTTGCTATTCAGATTTCTTTTTTTCTTTCAGCTACTCAGGCAAACATAACATTCATAACTCAGATTCCAGAAACAAGCAAAACTATTGCTCAAACTGCGACAAGCAAGTATGTAGTTCCAGTTGCCACTAATTTTGCCATAACAAGTATGGTTCCTTGATCTCTTATAAGGAAATCTTCACTATCGTCTGCTTTTAATTTATGAGTTTTAACTAAAATATTTTTAAGTTCTTCTAGGGCTCGGGTCATATTTTCCAATTTGTCTGCAATAAAAAATAGATAGACTTGGTCAGATTTAGAAATAAATTTATTTGCTGTTGTAACTGGTAAAACCCCAGAATCATCAAATGAAAAATTACCAAAAGTCACGGTAGTATCAAGAACTCAGATTATTTTAAATTTCTTTTTTCCTAGATTTATATATTTTCAAATGACATCCGTTCATTCTCAATAAATATCTTTCACAACATTTTTCCCAAGAACTACTACTTTATCTCATCTTTTAAACTCTTCCTCAGTAAAAAATCTACCATATTTTAGTTTAAAATTAAGTATATCGTTAAACTGAGTATTCCCACCAAAAACATTGTATTGTTTAGTAGTAGAATTTGCTGTAAAAGCCGATTTTCACATATAAAAAGGAGTTCCAGTTTTTATATATTTTGATTCTTTTATAACTGTATCAATATCATCAATAGTTAGCTTAGATTTCGCAATATCTGTATCTATCGGAGCGACTATTATCGTAGTCACCGACAAAAATTTAAATTGTTCATCTATGATTTTTTCCACTCATTTTCCAATTGCCACAACCAAAACTATCGTAAAAACCCCTATGATTATTCACAGGATAGACAAAAAAGTTCTCAGTTTATTTGCTCACAGACTTTTTGTTGCAAGTCATACGATGTCTAGTAGCATGGGGTGTGTTGGATTAATACCTAATTTTCTCTCCTTCTTTAAGTCCACTTAGAATTTGTGTAAAATCTCAGTTTGAGAATCAAGTTTGAATTTGAACTTGAGCATTTTTGTCTAGTGAAAATACTTTTTGTCATACTATTGCCTCGCTTGGCACAAGTAAAACATTTTTTAGTTCATTTGTAATATAATTGATGTTCGCTGTCATTCATTCTTTTACTAGAGACTTAGAATTATCAAACTTGATTTTTACTTTGTAAGTCACAATTCAGCTTGTATCAATAGTTGATTTATCTGAAATATAAGCAACAACTCAAGTAAGACTTAGATTTTCTATCGCATCAAAACTAAGCTTAACTTTTTGGTTTAATTTAACATTCGCTATATCTGTTTCCTCTACATAAGATTCTATGTAAATATTTTTAGCATTTATAATATTTGCAAAAACTTTGTTTGTATTTGCTAATTCTCAAATATTTCCGTCTATTTCTGATATAGTTCAATCACTGCTTGCTTTTAAAATAGTATCGTCAAGTCTAGCTTGGACTTCTTTCAAATTCCTTTTTGCTTCATCTATAGCAGTATAATAAGGAGCAAGTTCAGCTTGGCTATAATTTGATTTTTTAGCTTGCAAATTAGCTTGTGTAACAGAAACTTGACTAGAAGATACTTTAAGTGAATTTTGAGCTTTAGAAAGAGCATTTTCGTAATTTAATTTAGCTTGTTCATAAGTAGTTTGAGCTGTTTTTAATTTATTTTGCAGACTTGTAATACTAGAAGAATTGGAAGTATCTAATTTATCAAGTCCAGTTTGAGCTAAACTTAATTTTGTTTCTAAAAGTGAAATATTGTCATTAATATTAGCTTCTTTATCGCTTGCTAATTTGATTTGAGAAGATATTTGTTGAGAATCAGCAACTACAGCTTGTTTAATAGTTTTTAGTGTAGTTAAATAAGTTTCAAAACTTGTTGTATAAGTGTTTATAGTTGCATCTGGAAAAGACGATGAAGATATAGAATTTTTTAAAGTTTGAAGAGTCAAATCTAAAGTATTATTCATAGAATCTGCTAAAGAAATGGCTTCACTAAGAGACATTTGTATATCAGTTTGTTTTGCATAATTATTTTGAAAAACAGCATAATTTGAAATAGTTTGCCTCAAAGCATTTTCTGCATTTGTTTTAATAGACGTATTTTTTGCTCCTAAATAAGTTTCAAAATTATCATTTTTATATTTATTTTCATCAGTAGCTCATAAAATATAATCTGATTCTTTTATGTATTTATCAACATAATCCAGAAGTAAATCTATTTGCAATTTAGCTTGTGATTGCATATTAGACAAACTTAAATCATCTTGAGATTTTGTTCTATCTCTTTCTTTCTTTAAATTTTGAAGTTCAAGATTTATACTATCTATAGTTTGATTTTGAGTTTTTATATCACTTGTTTGAAGATTTTTTGTATTAGCTAAATCATCTTTTAAAGAATTTAAACTTATTGAAGCCAAATCCATAGCTTTTTTAGCTTGATCAATATTTGCTGATTCTAAACCTTTTGATAAATCAAGCGATGCATCCGCATTATTTACTTGTTCTTTAAGTACATTCAAATCGGCACTTGATGCTTTTGAAGCTATTTTTGCATTCAAATTAGCTTTTGCATTTTGAAGAGAAATCTCTGCCTTGGAAACAGCCAAAGAATAATAAGTATCATCAAGTCTTGCAATGATTTCTCATTTAGCCACCTTATCTCATTCTTTTTTATTTATTTCTTTAATAGTTCCTGAAACAGGAAAAGATAGCGAATAATAATCTTTGTAATAGACTTTCCCATCCGCTTCCATACTGGTTTCCAAATCTCATTTTACTGGTGTATAAGTTTTGTAAACTGGTGTATTTAAATTTGCATTTTTTGACTTATTATAAGCATAATAAGAATAAACTCCGCCAAAAATAAGAAGTCAAATTATGATTTTTAGCAACAATGATTTATGTTTTTTTGCTTGAATATCTGATATTAGTCCCATAAAACGAAAGATTATATGTTATTAATATTTTATTATAGACAAATCTGAAAAAA
Source organism: Candidatus Altimarinota bacterium (assembly GCA_028713225.1). Lineage (GTDB taxonomy): Bacteria > Patescibacteriota > Gracilibacteria > BD1-5 > UBA6164 > JAQVPN01. The sequence goes on along the minus strand of JAQTOS010000001.1, from coordinate 228,167 downwards.
GTAAAATAAAAAAACTAGTTTATAGCTTAAACTAGTTTTTTTATGACTATTCTCTCCAAAAGCTTTCTTCATCCTTTATTAATACTCAATCTTCATTAAGAATATCTGTTCTTAATTTAAGCCATTCTTCTCTTGTCATAAAGTCATCTAAATAAAAATTACTTTTTCAAATATATTTAACACTTTCTTCAGCAAGAAAAAATAATTCATTATCAACATCAATTGATAAATCTATTATTCAAATACTTATATTAGAGATACTATTTTCAGTATCTAAATTTATAATAAATCTATTATTTGATACTATTTTTCTTATTTCTAATCTTCTATTTATCTCATCTTCAGAAAGAATTAAAATTCCCATTGCACTAAGGCTATCTACAATTTGAGATTGTAATTCAATAAGCTTTTCAAATAATTTATCTAAATATTTAGTATTAAATATTTCTGTAAGTTTTTCTGATAAAAATTCATCTTTAATTTCTTTAGCATTTTCAATATGCTGTAATAATTCTAAAACTTCATCTGATATGTTTTCAGATATTGAAAGCAAATCATTTACTTTTCAAGGAGCTGCTGTTACTGAAACTTTGTGTTCTTCTAATCAAGACATAAAAATATATATTTAATTAAGAATAAGAGACAAATATAAGCATATAACATCTTTTGTCAAAGAAAAAATAAAGAGAGATTTATTATCCCTCTTTATTTCTTAAATTTTCTAAATTTTATTTAAATAATCCTGATAAATAAGCTTTTACTTTGTGATACATATTCAAAGTTTTTTCTTTGATTTTACTTGTAAGACTAGTAGAATTTTCTATTTTTTTATCAATTGTACTCGTTTGTTTATCTGAAGCTTTAATATTTTTGTCTTGAGTCTTAGCTTTATTATCTTGATTTACTTGGCTAGGTAAGCTAACTCATTCACTTACTAATTTTTCAGATAATTTGTTTTTTAGACTTCCTTTAGTATTTAGTTCATCTTGGCTTAGATAAGAACTATAATCTATACTAGTTGTAAGTCAATTATTATTTAATGCTTTTAAAAATCATCTCATATGATTGTAAGAAGCTCCTCAAATGTTTGTAAAAACTATTTTAAAATCATTATTATCTGTAGATTTAATAGTTTTTGTAATATCGTCTATATCAAGCATTTCTACTTTTAAACCAACTTCTAAAGCGCTTTGTAGAGATTTTTCACCTTCAGCTTTTAAACTATCAAAAGTAGATTGTAAAGTTCCGTAATCCTTTGGAGTCTCTAGAGAATATCTATCAAGTAAAGTTTTTACAGCTGCCATATGTTGGCTTTCAGAATTTGCTATATTTTGGAAAGTTTGAGTTCCATATAGTGAATAGAAATAAGCATATAAATCATGAGCCACTTTTTCTTCACTATATCCATAATATAATTCTTGTTTTTCAACATCTGATAAAGTTCAAGTTGCTACTCAAGTCAGCATATTTGCAGGATTTTCTCATTTATCTCATTCTTGCATATGTTGTCATTTTCACATTCATTGTCCATTTCCATTTCACATTGCATAAGTAGAAACAGTTCCACTTAAAATTATCGCACTAGCTACAATCGCAGCTAAAATTTTTCTAGTATTTTTCATAGGTTTTTTATTAAAAATTATTAATCTCTCTTTTTGAGATTAAACCCATAATAATAGTAATATGTTAAAGTTCTGTAAGAATTTACAAAGAAAAACTAGTCTTTTTTAAAAAATTTACTATATTCTCTCTAAAATACTTAAATTAAAAAATATAAATGTCTAAATACTACAATTCAGAATTTTATTCCAAAGCGATAGAAGTAGCAAATATAGAATGAGAAATTCTTGTGATAATAACAGATGATAAATGAAGAGAAATTATCTATACTTGGTATGACATAGAGGAAAAAACTTCACAAAGTGTCTATATAAATAAATGTTTACTTGGATGATTTATAAAAAAAATTCCAGAAAATGTCTTGATAATCTGATTCTGATGAGGAGCATTCGCAAAATACTTAGAAGACCATATAAAAAATATCAACATAACTTGAATCGACATAGATAAAACTATGTTTGAAATAGCAAAAAAAGAATTATTTGTTAAAAGTGATAATTTTATTGTTTCTGATGCTCTTCTTGCATTAAAAGAATTAGTCAAAAATAACTTAAAATATGATTTAGTTTTACTAGATATTTACGGGTGAGATGGCGAAGTTCCTGATTATATAAAGGATATAGAATTTTTTGAATATGTAAAATCTGTATTAAAAGATGATTGAGTTGTTTCTGTAAATTTCGCTGATTATTATATATGAAACCTAAAACATGATAAAACTCACGAAAATTTAGTAAATATTTTTGGAAAAAATTTCTCTCAATTCTTAGCTTGAACAAATGATAGGTGAAATGTTATATGAATTTATAATCTAGACAAGAAATATTCTAGTGATGATTATATAAATAAGTACACAGAACATGTACAAAAGTGAAGAATAAGTTTTGATGAAAATATTATTGCCGGATTTTAATTAAAAAAGAAGCTTTGTAAAAACTTCTTTTTATAACTATCCTCTTTTTAAGTAAACTTTCACAAAATTAGATTTTAATTCTGCTGCTTTTGCTGGCATTTCATCAAGTTTTTTAGACTCTGCTAAAGATTTTAAATCATCTAAACTTTTTCTAATAGCCTTTATTTCATCATCATTTGCTTCTATTTCAACTGCTTTTAATTTTTCATCAGCTTCTAAATATGCTGTTTGTACTCAAGAAACATCTTTTTTATCAGCTGCATCTATAACTTTTTCCATAACATCATGAAAATCAACCAAACTCACAGCCAACATTGAGAAATTATTTCTTTTCAAAATATCTTGAAAAATAGGACGAATTTTCTCAAATTCTAAATGAACTTTTGGTAAATCTCAAGTATAAACTTGTTCTTTAAGACCATTTATCATTACTCACATATTCACTAAATCTGAATTTAACTTAGTATCATTTTTCAAAACATATGGATGATAAGCTATATACTTGTCTGAAAAAATTTTATATTCTAAAAACAACATATCATAGTTTGAAATTGATTCCGCTCTTTTATCTTTTCAAGTGTTAAAAAGAGTTTGTTTATAGTAATTATTCATTTTATTATAATCTTCTAAAAAGAATTTCTTTGTGAAAAAATTGCTATAATAAGACACAAATCAAGCGATAAGTAAAACTAATATTACAAATCAAATTTTATAAATTTTTCCTAATACTTTTTCATTTTTCAAAGTATCAAATCAAAATGGTTTATATAAAAGGCAAAATCATATAATTCGAGTAAGTAAAAATACTACAGCAAATACAAAAACTAGAATTTGTAACATTCATCAAAGCCAAAAATATCCAATAATAAATAATATTTCTGATAAAACTATTCTTAAAAGTCTATCAAGTAGTCATAAATTTTTCATAATTTTATAAGATTAAGTACTAAAGTGATAACTACCATAATAGCCTTTTATTTTCTAAGTCAAGAAAAAAGAAGCTTTTTTAAAAACTTCTTTTTATGTCATCATATCTAAATCATTTTGCCAGTAATTTCTGAATAATTTTTGGTTTGTCATACTTATTTTCTAATTTAGAAATTTCCTTTTGAATAGCATTGCTTTCTCTCTCTTCTCAAAAAACTTCATCTATAATTTTGTCTATAATTTCCTTGTCTTCTTGTCTGTCTACAAGTTTTTGTTTTATATAAGTTATAGACTTATTTTTTGCCTTATAATTTTGTACTTTTATTCTTATTGAATGTTCATTTAATAAACTCTCTCATTCTATAAAAAAATCTTTTTCTAAAATTTCTTTTACGAGAGTCTTATCAAAAAGCTTTTCTGTTAGCTTATTTTTGATATAAGTATAGTTTTTATTTGCGAGTAAATAAAGTCTGATTTTGTCTTGTATTACTTGTTTTTCATCTATTAAATGCTTAATATTTTCAAAAACTTTTTCTGGTAAATCAGTATCCTTAGATTTTTCTTTTAGCTTTTGCATAAGCTTTTTTGGAGAAACAAAATATTTGAAATAATACCGAAGTGCATAGTTTTTAAGTGAATCAAAAGTGTAGGTTTTCATAGATTAAAACTTACCAAATAACTTGATATCACTAAATTCCAACTTAAAATTTTTTGGTAAACCTGGAATTTCTATTTTATCCATATCAATATCCATTATTTCTCAAGTCTCTGTATCAATTAAATGAATATGATTTCATTTTGTAAGCTCATAAATAGCTTTTTCGCCAAGACCACTTATTTTTGTCAAAATTCCCTCTTTTGTCATTTCTTCTACATTTCTATATACAGTAGATCTACCAACTTTTGGATGAGCTTCTTTCAATTTATCATATATTTGATCTACATTACAATGAGTATCTGTACAGATTTCTCTAATTACAGGTAAGTAAGCATGTGTTTTCATAAATGACTTTTTATAAATTATTTTAAATATAATAAATAAAAAGCCAAAAAAAGCAAATTAATGAGAATAGTTCTCAAAAGAAAACTATATAAATCAAATTTATTTGTCTTTAAACTAAAATTAAGTAAATTAAACAAAAATATTTCAGAATAACAAAAATATGAACCAATTACTTAGACTTGAAGAAATAAAACTTTCTATAAAAGAAGATGAAAGTAACTTAGAATGAAAAATAATAAAACTCCTTGGAATTAAAAAGGAGGATTTAATAAGCCTAAAACTAGTAAAAAAATCTATAGATTCAAGAGATAAAAGAGATATTTTGTTTATCTATTCTGTTGATTTAGACTTAAAAAACCAAAATATAGATTTAGAAAAATTTAAAAAACATAGAGCAAGGTTCGTGGAAGAATTTAGCTATCTTATCAAAAAAACGACTAGAAAACCAGAAAAAAATATAGTCATAGTTGGGACTGGTCCAGCTGGACTTTTTTGCTGACTTGCATTGGCTAAAGCTGGACTAAAGCCGATAATTATAGAAAGAGGGAAAGATGTGGACAGCCGTATAAAAGATGTGGACAAATTTATGTCTACTTGAGAATTAGATGTTAACTCAAATATCCAATTTTGAGAATGATGAGCTGGTACTTTTTCTGACTGAAAATTATACACTCTTATAAATGATCATAGAAGCAAATACGTATTTGAAGAATTTATAGAAGCCTGAGCTCCTGCCGAAATCGCTTATAATGCAAAACCTCATGTTGGTACAGATAAGCTAAGACTTATGGTAAAAAAGATGAGAGAAAAAATCATAAATCTTGGCTGAGAAGTTAGATTTGAAACTTGTATGACAGATTTGGAGATAGAGAATGATAAAATAAAAGCCATTATAGTAAATTGAAATGAAAAAATAGAAGTAAGTGATTTGATTATAGCTTTATGACATTCTGCTCGCGATACTTATGAAATGATTTATGAAAAGTGACTTGAAATGACTCAAAAAGCATTTGCTATGTGAGTTAGAATTGAACATTCTGCTGATATGATAAATAGATCTCAATTCTGAGAATCTTGTATCAATCCAAAACTTGGAACAGCTTCTTATAAACTAGTAAATCATTCTACAGAAGTTAGAAGTATTTACAGTTTTTGTATGTGTCCCGGTTGACATGTTGTAGCTGCAGCTAGCGAAAACTGAAGACTTTGTACAAATTGAATGAGTGAATACAAGCAAGATAGTGGAGTTTCAAATTCCGCATTACTTGTTTCTGTTACACCAGAAGATTTTGGGTCTACTCATCCTTTAGCTTGAATAAATTTCCAAAGAAAATGGGAGGAAAAAGCTTTTTTACTTGGATGAAGTGATTATAAGGCACCAGCTCAACTAGTATGAGATTTTTTGAAAAATATTCCGTCAACAAAATTTGGAAAACTGGAATCTACTTACAAACCAGGAATTAAACTTGGAAAAATTGATGAAGCTTTACCTGATTTTATAACAAAAGCTCTTAGAGTAGGAATAGCTGAACTAGACAGAAAAATAAAAGGTTTCGCAAGTCCTGATGCTATATTAACTGCTATTGAAGCAAGAAGTTCAGCTGTTGTCAGAATAGTTCGTGATAAAGAAACTTTAGAGTCTAATATTGCAGGAATTTACCCATCTTGAGAAGGAGCTTGATATGCCTGAGGAATAACATCTTCAGCTATTGATTGACTTGTAGTTGCTGAGAAAATAATTGAAAAATATTTATAAAAGCCAATAAAAAAATAGTGAACGCGGGCCCGCGTTCACTATTTTTTTATCTAACTACTTGTGAATAATCAACTTTTTTTATTTTCCAATTTGCATCATTTTTTTGAAGTAATTCTAAAACTCATTTGAAATGTAGAAGTCCATAAGTTATAACTATTTTTTTCTGTTTTTCTTCTATTATAGATGCAGCTAAATTATCATTTCTTTTTCCAAAAATTGTATCCATAAGAGCTTTATTCCCTAAACCTTGAGACATCGCATCTTGAATATCTCAATTTTTGATTATTGTGTTTATTATAGCTTTGTTCAAAAATCTAAGTATTTCTAATTCTTTTGGATTTAGTGAGTCCAAAGTAGCATTTATTAAAGGATTCACATCTACTACTTCTTGACTTAATCTATTTTGTGATGGAATTTTATCATATAAAGCGATTATTTCATCCATACTCAAATCTACATTTTTTGCTCAACTTGATACAAAAATAGAATTATCTTGATTTACTAAACCATATAATTTACTCATATTTTTATATAAATCTTTGTCAAATTTCACTCAAAGAGCTTTATCAAATTTTAGAGAACTTTCTTTTGTTCCAGGCTTCACTCCTTCATAAAAAAGCAGGTAACCTGATTTTTCTAAATTTTCTACATATTTTTTAGTTTCAGTATAAAATTCAGGACTTGCAATATGACTCATAGAATGAAAAACTACAGTTTTATCTCAATTTGATATTTCATAAATTGGCATCATCGCTGGACTTATCTTATTTTGATAATAAGCAAATCATCCTAAAATTGAAAAAATAATTATAAGAAATGCTGACATTCTATAAGCAAAGGCAAAAGCAAATTTTCATAAATTTTCTGCATTAAAAAATTCAAAATCTCTATCTTTAAATTTCTTAAACGGAAAAATTAAAGTGTATAAAAACAATGAATAAAATGATAAAGCAATTATAAAATCAATGCTTCAATAAATTCATCAAATATATCAAAATATTATTGCTAATATTACAATAAGTAGAATTTTTAGTTTTTCTTTTAAAGTAAGGGTACTTGTTTCACTGCGCATAAAATTTAGTTATTTATAATTTATCTCAAAATTTGTTTAATTAATCTTTCATTTTTTCTCCATTTTTCTTGAGTTTTTACTCTAAGAGCTAGGAAAACTTTTTTTCCAAAAATTTCTTCTAATTCTGTTCTTGCTTCAGTTCAAATTTGAGTAACTAAATCTCAGTTTTTCCCTATAATTATATATCTTTGACTATCAGTTTCTGTATAAATATAAGCATTTATTCTGAGAATTGATGGCTTGTCTTCTATATCAGTAACATCTATAAAAATACTATGTGGAATTTCTTCTTTTGTATGCAAAAACACTTTTTCTCTAATAATTTCAGCAATTCTAAAATCCATTTCCTGAACTGTATAATAATCTTCATCATAAAGCAAAACTCATTCTGGCAAATATGATTTCATCTTTTCTAGAAGTTCTTCAAATCATTCTTTAGTAACAGACGAAATATTTAGATTTTTTGAAGTATCTAGAACTTTTTTATTAATATCAGCTTTTGTAAATACTTTCAAAACAGGAATAGATGTGAAAGAAAGTAATTCTTCTATATATTTTTCTTCAGCTCAAGATTCTCTAGTTGGATCAACAAAATAAACAATTAAGCTAGCTTCTTTCATAGAACTCATAGCTTGTTTATTGATTTCTTCATTGAAAACTTTTTCTTCTTTATGTATTCCAGGAGTATCAAAAAATATTATTTGAGAATCAGTATCATTAAAAATACCTAAAACTCTTTTTCTTGTAGTTTGTGGAACAGATGAAATAATTGAAACTTTTTCTCAAATTAAAGCATTAACAAAAGTAGATTTCCCAACATTTGGTCTACCAATAACTGCAATATATCAAACCTTCTTTTTTATGTCCGTAAAGTTGATTTTTGACAATATATCTTCTTTATTTAATTCTATCATATTTAAGCGTATTAAATTTATATTAAAAATTAGCTCTAATAATATATTTTCTTTTGACAAAAAGTAAATATTTTTTAAAATACCACCAGCTTTTTTGACTAAAAGCGATTTTTATTTTATTTCCTTCTTTTTGCAAAAATGCAATAAGATGATAATCCATAGGGGTATTATGACTAAATACGAGCTTATGCTTATAATGTCTCCAAGTCTAACTGACGAAGAGAGAACTGCTACTATGACAGAATTGAAAGATCTTCTTTCGCTTAATTCTGCAAATATAATCTCAGAAGAAATCTGGGGAGAAAGAAAAATGGCCTACAAAATTAACGGGACATTAAAAGGATTCTATACACTTTTTACTTTAGAACTTGAATGAACTAAATTAAAAGAAATGAACAAAACTATAAACCTTATGCCAAATATATGGAGATATATGTTTGTTAAATTAGAAAAATAATATATTTAGATTTATAATTTTTTTTTAAAAAGATGAGAACAGTTAACAAGGTTATTCTTATTGGTAATGTAACTAGAGATGCTTCAGTAAAACAAAATGATTGAAAGAAAAAAATTGCACTTTTTACAATTGCAACTAATAGATATTTCAAAACTGCTACTGGAGAAAACAAATCTGAGTCTGAATTTCATAATTGTGTAGCTTGGGGAACTTTAGCTGACAAATTAGAAATTTCTCTTACAAAAGGTAAACTTGTTTACATAGAATGAAGACTGAGAACTAGAATTATAGAAAAAGAAAATTGAGAAAAAAATTATAAAACTGAAATAGTTGTAACAAACTTAATATTTTTAAACAAAAAATCTGATTTTAGTGAATCACATGATGAAGAAATTCTAGATGATGATTTATTTGAAGAAGATGATAAATTTTAATTTTTAAATTATCTAAAAGATGGCTACTAAATGTCCATTAGAAGGTGTAGAAATAAACTACAAAGATACAGAACTTCTAAAAAAATACATATCTAAATTTGGGAAAATCGTTCCTAGATATTATACTGGAGTAAGTTTAAAAAAACAAAAACAATTAGCTAGAGAAATTAAAAGAGCTAGAACAATGGCTTTACTTCCTTTCATAGTTAAATTTGAACCTACATTCAATGATTAATATAATTTAAAAAAGAGCTTTCGATTTGAAAGCTCTTTTTTAAATTTGCTTTTTTATACTTTTTTACTATAATTTGCCAGTAAATAAATCCGGACTCTGGAGTATTACAAAAGAGGCCGGTTTTATATATTTAAAATCTTTTAATGAATTTTCAATTTTTACTATTCATTATTAAATATTATTTTTTTACTTATATGTAAATGTCTATAAGAAATGTAGCGATAATTGCCCATGTAGATCACGGGAAAACAACACTAGTTGATGCAATGCTAAAACAAAGTGGAACATTTAGAGAAAACGAAGTTGTAGAAACTTGTGTTATGGATTCTAATGCTCAAGAAAAAGAAAGAGGGATTACTATCTATTCTAAAAATACTTCTATTTTCTATAAAGGAAATAAAATAAACATAGTTGATACGCCAGGACATGCTGATTTTGGTTCAGAAGTAGAAAGAGTACTTAGAACTGTAGATTCAGTTATACTTGTAGTTGATGCTTACGAAGGGCCTATGCCTCAAACTAAATTCGTATTAAAAAAATCACTAGAATTAGGAATCAAACCTATCGTTGTAATAAACAAAATCGACAAACCTACTGCTAGACCAGATGAAGTTGTTGATATGGTTTTTGATCTTTTCGTTAAACTTGGTGCTACAGATGAACAATTAGATTTCCCAGTAGCTTATGCAATTGCAAGAGAAGGTATAGCAAAAATCAATTTAGAAGATGATTCAAAAGATATCACTCCTCTATTTGACCTAATAATGGAAAAAGTTGCGGAATCTCCAAATGATACAACTAAACCATTTAGAATGCAAGTTGCTAATCTAGCTTATGATAATTTCTTAGGTAGACTAGCTATTGGTAGAGTTTATGAAGGTAAAATCAAAGTTGGTCAACAAGTAATTATTACTAGTAATGACTGAGTAAAAAGAAATGGTAAAATTTCTGAAATATTAACAAATGAAGGTCTTAAAAAAGTAAAATCAACTGAAGCTGTTGCTTGAGATATAGTAACTGTTGCTTGAATACCAGATATCTTCGTATGAGAAACTATTGCTGAAAATGCTGATGTTCCTGTATTACCACCAATTACTATTGATGAACCTACTCTAAGAATGGAATTCTTGGTAAACAATTCTCCATTTGCAGGAAGAGAAGGTAAATTCGTAACTTCTAGACAAATCAGAGATAGACTTGAAAGAGAATTAGAAACAAATGTTTGAATGCAAATAGATTTTTCTGATGAAAACTTCATTGTTTCTGGTAGATGAGAATTACATTTATCAGTTCTAATTGAAACTATGAGAAGAGAAGGATTTGAATTACAAGTTTGAGCTCCTCAAGTAATCATGCATGAAGAAAATCATGTAAAAATGGAACCTATGGAAATAGTTTCAATCTCTGTTCCTGATGAATCAGCAGGTTGAGTTATTGCTCAAATGGGTAAAAGAAAATGAGAAATGTTAAACATGTCTACTGATATGGGAACAACTAATTTAGAATTTTTAATTCCAACTAGATGACTTCTTGGTTTCAAATCTGAATTTACTACTCTTACTAAAGGTGAAGGTATATTAACTTCTTCTTTTGAATGATATGGTCCATATAAAGGTGAAATTGAAAAAAGAGATGTTGGTTCTATGATATCTTGAGAAACAGACAAAACTATGGCTTACTCTCTATGGAAATTACAAGAAAGATGACCACTTTTCGTTGATCCAGCTGTTGAAATTTACGAAGGTATGATTATTGGTGAACATCTAAAAGGATGAGATCTAGTAGTAAATGCTTGTAAAAATAAACAATTAACAAACGTTAGATCTTCTGGTACTGATGAAGCGCTTAGACTTACTCCAATTAATAAAAAGAGTTTAGAAGAAGCAATAGATTATATCGGTAGAGGCGAATATGTTGAAGTAACTCCACTTTCAATTAGAATCAGAAAAAAATATTTAACTGAAACTGATAGAAAAAGAGCTGGTAAAAATGGCTAATTATAAAAATAAAAAAGACTTGAGGAATTGTTCCCAAGTCTTTTTATTTTTATAGAAACATAACTATAAGTCATATAACTATTATAAATGCAAATGTTAACTTTTTGAATAAATGCTTCTCTTTGAAAAAGATTACTCAAGAAATAATGGACCAAAACATTTCTCAAGCTCTTTTTAATGCTGATGCTTCTGATGCATTCATATATAAAAAAGTATAACTAAGTAGTAATCATGCTATTGCAATTGATACTCATTGATAAACAAAAGCTCTATCTTGAAAAATCAATTTTAATCAGCAAGTTCTGTGTTTATACCGATTAAAGATTATAAAAAATAGAAATATACCTATACTCATAAGCATCTGATCTATTTCAACAGAGTTATGATAATGACTAAGAGAATATTTAAATAATGACATAGTAATAACAGCATTAACTGCAGTAAATAAAACCAAATACCATCATTTAAAATTTATAGTTTTTAATTTTAAATTAAATCATATAAAAGAAAAAACTATTATAAATATTCAAATTATAGAAAATATTGAAAAACTATATCACATTATAATATCAACTAGTAACAATAATGGAATAGTAAGTATCCTAATTATAGAAAAAGTACTTCTATCGCTATGTTTAATAGCTAGAATAGTAACATAAGATTGTAATATTTCTGCAATTACTCTTACGATAAGTAATGGAATACTTCAGGTATTAAAATGAATTTCTATATTTCAGAAATAAAATTTATAAAGTAGTGATAATATAAAAATTATAATAGAGAAAAAACTAGTTATTATTCATATTTTAAGTAAATCTATTTTCTGGGATTTTTCTTTTGATATAGAGTTATTTATTTCTTCAAAAAAAGTTCATATAAGTCAAAGTAATAATCAAATCATTGTGCTTTTATAAAAATGTAACAAGAAGGAGTCTATAAAAAAGATACTAAATGTAAAATTTAAAAATATTTTGTTGTAAAAATTGGAGTTTTTTTTATAATGAGCCTTGTTTTTACAATTAATAAAGAACTTTATGAAAAAATCTAATTTAATAGTAATAAGTCTTGTTTGAACTTTGGCTCTTAGCTCTTGTTTTTTTGATAAGAAAAAGGAAGAACAACAAACAAACAATTATTCTAATCAAGAACAAACAAATTCTTGAACAACTAATTTAACTGATAATAATAAAGAAGATATGGCAAATAACGATTACCAATTAGCAAAACCAGTTGCTTGAGATATAGTTGCAGTAATGAAAACTACAAATGGAACTATAAAAATAAAATTATTTCCAAATGAAGCTCCTCTAGCTGTTACAAATTTTATAGCTTTGGCTAAAAAATGATATTATAATGGTTTAATTTTCCATAGAGTTATAAAAGATTTTATGATCCAATGAGGAGATCCAACATGAACAGGAATGTGAGGAGAAAGTATTTACGGACATGAATTTACTGATGAATTTTCTTCTAAATTACACAATATAAAAGGTGCTTTATCTATGGCAAATAGTGGACCAAATACAAATGGTAGCCAATTTTTTATAGTTGCAACAGCTTCTACTTCTTGGCTTGACTGAGTACATACTGTATATGGACAAACTTATGAAGGAATGGAAAATATTGATAAAATTGATGGTTTAAAAACAGATTCAAATGATAAACCTGTAAAAGATGTAAAAATCATAAGTGTAGATATTATGGATTATTCTGATGCAGGATTAAAAGAACATAAATTTGATTTAAATACTGAAATGAAAAAACTAGATGAATTAAACGCACAAAAAGCTGAAGCTAACAAAAATAGACAAGTTCAGGCTTGAGACCAAATAGCTGTTAATTATATCTGAAAACTTGAAGATGGATCTAAATTTGATAGTTCTTATGATAGAAAACAGCCTTTAGAGTTCAAAGTATGAGCAGGTAAAATGATTAAATGATTTGATACTTGAGTTCTTGGAATGAAAGTATGAGAGAAAAAAACTATTGAAATAGAAGCAAAAGACTGATACGGTGAAGTTAATAAAGAATTAATAAAAGACCTAGATTTAAAAGAATTTAAAACTGCTGGAATAGATCCAAAAGCTGGTCTTGAAATACAAACTGGAATGTGAAAAGCGAAAATTCTATCTGTAATTTGAGATAAAGTAAAAGTTGATTTCAATCACTTCCTTGCTTGAAAAAAACTAATATTTGATGTTGAACTAGTACAATTTAAAAATTAAAAAAGAAGCCTTAGGCTTCTTTTTTGTCTGAAATATAATTAACAGGAGATGATCCAAGTTTAAAATTTGTTCTAGAAAATATGATTCAATCAATTGGTCTATCTCATCTAATTAAAGATATAAGTTCCTTATCATCTATTAATTCATAAAAATCTTTTTCCCCAGTTTCATATGAATATAATTCAATTATAGATAATGGCCTTGGTTTATCTATTTTAAGGGATGAGCTAGTTGGAATATTATTAATTTTCTCAATAGTTTCTCTCTTTTTAGCTATTTCATTATAAAGACCTGAGATTTTATTATAAGCAACTATTACTGGATTTAATTCTTCCGATATGTTTTGAGTACAGATATTTCTTTTAAGATCATATGTATAATTTTGCTCTTTTGTAGGTAATTCTAACATCAACTTTTTCACTGCAGCCTTATATTTTTCTGGAACTTCATTTTCCTTACGTCATAAAAGAGTTAATTTTCACTTTGATATTTGTATATATTTTTCTACATTTGGAGCTATAGAATCAATAGAATCTAAAAGAAATGGATCTGATAAATTTAATTGTATAGCTTTAAAATCTTTAAGAATAATATTTTTTATTTCTTCTTTTTTTGCTATTATTTCGCTATCAAAATTTTTCTTTTTTTCTCAAGAATTAAGAAATTTTGACATCAAAGTTACTCTACAAATTCATGGAGAATTAAAATTTTTAATATGTATATTTTCTCATATTAAACTTACTTTAGCATTTTGACCAATACTAAAATCTGTTATATCCATAGTTCTTGCAACGATGTTTCAAGCTGCAAATGTTTCTAATTCCAATTCATTAACAAATATATTTCATATTTCTAAAGATCCTAATTTTAGATGTGATTTTCTAGCATTTAAAAGGGCCCCAGTCATAATTTTTCACTCTATTACTATTTTTCAAGTTCAGTGATGAATAATTTTAGCTTTTCAACTCAAATGTCATTTTATTAAAATATCTGTTTCTCCCCCCACTTCTATTGTTCAAAAAACATTTCCACCTATTTCTACATATTTTCAATTACCTTTTATTTTTCTTCATTGTTGTATATCTCACTCAATAGAATAATTCTCATTTTCAACTAGATCAATATCTCCTGTATGATTATGATCTATTTCATTAAATTTATATCATTCTGTAACAAAACGTTTTCCTGTAGCTCTATCCTCTTGTAATTTTCAAGCTCTACTAGTAAAAACAAATTCCTCTCAATTTTCATCCGTTCTTACCTCAAGTCATTCTCAAATCATGTCAGATAAAATAATTTTATCTGCCCCAGGAATATTAGCAATAACTTTACCTAAAACATTTCTTCCAGGTTCTCATGTAGTTGCAGGGATTTTTTTGATTATTTTTATTCAAGCTTCAACAGAATTAGTAGAATTCGCAAATTCAAAATACTTTGCTTGTTCCTTTGAATCTAATCAGTTTTTAACAATAGTTCGAGCTCTATAATCTTCTTTAACTTTGCTTGAAACTATTTTTACACTGGCATCTATACCATTTACTGCTTCTTTTTGTCTTGCAATAGTAAGGTATAATTTTTGTTTATATCAACTAAGAGAATGGTCTATTCAATCTTCAATTCCCTTTTTATCATATCAATAAACTATTCAATTTTTATATAAATTTGCTATAAATTTATCTCTATCATAAATTTGTGAAGGAAGAAAGTCATATTTAGCAAAATCATTTTTTCCTGATAATTCCGGTTTTGAATACATATTTAGGTCTTCTTTTGACATTCTAGATACAGCTGTTCCTAAAATAAATGTATCTTCTTGTTTAAAATATTTTACATCATAAATCTTATTTAAAATTTCAAGATTATTATAAATCCCTTTCATATAAAAACCTTTGTTGAACAAATCTTTAAAAAAATTTAATAGCATTAAATTTCAAGATGATTCTTTTTCAAACTTAAAATTAGAAAAATCTACTTTTACTAGTCAATCTTCTTCTACTATAGAATTATATTTTGCCTTTATTTCAGACCAAGTTCAATTTGTTTCTGATAATATTGTTGTTGTTGTTTCTAAAACTTCTACTCTTCTACTATTGATTGCTGGGCTCATAGTAGGAGTTTTTCATCATCATGTAGAACTTCTAACTCGTTCTTTAGTTTTCATAAAAAGTAGGGATAAATTTGTAAATCTATCCCTACTTTATCATAATTTAATTTTTTTTGCAAAAATTTGAATCATTTTGCTATTTTTCATTCATAGTCCATACTAAATCCCAACTTTCACTTGGTGGATTTTCTAGATATAATTCACATCTGTTTTTATAAGTTTGACTTGGTTTATCTCAAATTTCAGCCAATTTTTTGAATATTTCTAAAGCATCTGGAAATTTTCTAGCTATATACAATTCTATCGCTATATCAAAATCTGAAATAATTTGTTTTTTCATATCAGTTAAATCTCCTTTTAAACAAATAAGTTCATAAATATTTATTGGTTCATTTTTTCATTTAACTCTTATCTTATCAAGATACCTAAATTCAAAACTATCTTTTACTTCATCGTAAACTGATTCACTAACACAAATCGCTGTTCCATAAAATTTATTTACTCATTCCAAACGAGAAGCCAGATTTACACTATCTCCAAGTGCTGTAAATTCCATTTTTCTTCATTCTCGCCCGATATTTCAAATAATTGCATCTCAATAGTTTATCCCCATTCTTACTCATACTTCTCATTCTCACATTTCAAGTCTTCTTTGATTCATCAAAAAAATATGTTTTTGTTGAATAATTGCAGAAAAACAAGCATCATAATTAGAAGTTTCTCGTGTCTTTCAAAATACTCACCACAAAGCCATTATAGCATCTCATTCATATTTATTAATAAATCATTTATTATCCATTATAATCCCAGACATTTCTCATAAATAAGATCTCAAAAATCATACTAATTCTTCTGGTGATAATTTTTCTGAAAGTGTAGTAAATCCAGCTAAATCAGAAAAAAAAGTAGTTATTCTTTTCTTTTCTCAACTCAAATTTACAGCTCAAGTTCAATGAAGTATTTCACTTGCTATATCTTGAGAAACATATTCTGCCAAAGCTTGATTTAACCTTATTTTATTTCATTCTTCAAAATATGATTTTATACTAGATGACAGAACAAAAGCCGCAGCTAGTGTGAATATAAATTCAAAAGGAAAATTAAATATTATTCAAAACCAAAGAAATGATATTAAGTATGCAAATAAAACTATTATAAACAATGCGAAAGTTTCAAAAAGTATCAAAAATAATGATTCTTTTCTAATGTAAAAAACATTTAAATATACTATTATAATAGCAAATAAAAAACCAATTACATATTCTATATTTTTGTTAAAATATTTTATATAATCTTTGTTCATAATAGTATTTATAGCATTTGCATGAACATAAATTCATTTTACTATTCCATATTCTGGAACGATAAAATCATCTTTTACTCATTCTGCAGTATAACCGATTATTACAATTTTATCTTTTAGTTGTTCTGGGTTAAATTCACCATTATATACATCATAAAAACTAAGAGTATCAAATTTCTTTGGCTCACTATAATTTATATCCAATTTTGCATTATCTGAAAAATCTCAAAGATATACTTTTGAATTTGGGAAATCATAATTTTTTTCTCCTAAATCAGATTTAAAAGAGAAATCTTTAGAATAAATATAAGAATAATAATTTCTTAAAAGTGCAAATGAAAAATTTTCCAATACTTCTCAATTATCAAAAGTTCTAAATGGTCTTATAGAATAAACTTTATCATTTTTAGGATCAAGTATTGGCGGATAATATGAAACTGTTTTTACTGAATCAGAAAAAAGTTTATATGGTTTTTCAAGAGTTTTTCAATTTAGAATTGCTGAACCAAGCACTATATTTCCTGATTCTTTAAATTTTTGAGCAAGTAATTTATCTGTAACTGGATTAGTTCATTTATCTGCAAAAAATACATCTATTCACACTGTTGCTGGATGACCTTCATCAATATGTTTTAAAGTGTCTATGAAATATTTCCTATCCATAGGAAAGCCTGTTTTATTTAATGTTTTATCATCTATTTCAACAATTACTACATTTTTAGTAACTTTATCATTCGAAACAAATTCCTTAATCAAATAATACAAATCTTTATCAATGGTATAAGAAAATACTCAAAGTCAAAAATATGATATTAGAAACAATAAACTTGATAACAATATAACTGAAGATTTTTTATGTCTTGTAATAAAATTTTTAAATTGCATAATTATTTTTTAATTGAATTAAAAATACTGTTTAGTGTATCATTCACTTTTTCCTTTGCAGAATCATTTATATTATTCAAAGTATCTTTTACTGTATCTCATTTCAGAGCCTTTAATTTTTCTACTCACAAAATATTTTCCAAATTTTGCATATTATTTCACATAATATTTTTTAATCAATCTAGGTTCAAATTTTTCCCTGATAAATCAACTACAGAAGTATCAACTCAAATAGAACTTATATAATTCTTATTTGCTCATAAAAATCCTGTAATACTATCTAAATTTGCTCAAGAATAAGTATTTAAACTATCATTTAAATCATAAAAAGTATATTTTAAAATAGTTTTTTTATTTTCATCCGTAGCTACAAGCATCAAAGCATCTCTATAATTCATTTTTTTTATGAATATATCAGATGAAGAATCTATAATGTTTAATTTTTGATAATCAAACATAAGCATATAATAAAGCTTATTTTTATCTTCATCTGTCATTTCAGAAATTAATTTCTTTATTTTGTCCATATTTGGATTAGATTTTTGAAGTTCATTTGTAACTGTATATTTTGAATCTAGATAATTATTTATATTAAATTTTCACTTATAAGAATTTAATTGATTTATTGCCTTTGAAGTAATAGATTTTATATAATCTTTATCTATGTTTTCATTCATAGTTTGCCACAAAGCATCTTTAGCTTTTCCATCCAGATTTTTGATAATTTCAAGTAAATTCAAAGAATAATAATCTCCTGCATTTAAAGTTTTTATTTCATTTTTTGAGATATTATTTATTTCTACTTGATGATCTTTTACATAAACATAATCATTGTCCAAATTTACCTCAAAAACTGTTCATCTAACTCAAGCTATAACATCTTGAAATTCTTCATTAAAATGAGAATTAGAATCAAACATTGATACGACATTTGACCAAGATTTTCACTCAATTAATTTGAAATTTATTTTTATACTTGATAAATCTCATCTAATATCCGTTTCTTTTATTTCTAATTTTGAATTACCTCAAATTCTTGTTATAGAATTATCTCACCATTCTATTACTCATAAACTCTCTCATCAAATAGTTGAAACTATATCTCAGGCTTTAAGAATTTCCTTAGAACTTGTTTCTCTAAGTATTTTTTTAGTTCCAGAAGTACTTATATATCAATTCCCCTTAATTATATGGAAATAAGAATTAGTATCTTTATAAGCAAAAGAATTGTTGATTTGATAAATTTGATAAGCTATAAGAGAAAATATTATAAGAACTGTAAGTATAACGAATTTATTTAAAATTATTTTCATTTTTAATTTGTTAAATAAGCTAAATTATTTATAATCCATTCTAACAAAAATAAATAATTATTCAAATATTTTTAATTTATGAGAAAACAATACATATTTTTTGTATTAATTGTTGTTATGTTATATTTAATGTACTTAATTGTAAGCTATAAATATAAGGAATATCTAATTAATTCAAATATAGAATACCTAAACATTGAAAACACTAAAATAAGCTCACATATAGATAATTACAAAAGAACACTTGATTATCTAAATACTGAAAGTTATAAAAATAAAGTTTTGAAAGAAGAACAAGGAATGAAAAATAAATGAGAAAAAGTTGTATATATAACTAGTGAAAGCCAATATACTAAATTTATAAAAACAACAGAAAAACAAGTTGCAGATACTGATGAAGAAGCAACTCAAACAAATATTTATGATAATATGACTAATTTTGAAAAATGGATATATTTTATATTCAAAAAAGACATAAGAGAATAAAAAAATCACAAAATTTAAATTTTGTGATTTTTTTATATTTATAAATTTGAGAAATCATCAGGCAATTGAGCAGGAGTAGTATCACTAGAATTAATATCTAATTCTGTTGATGACTGAGTTCAAAGTACTTTATCTCAAAGTGTTTTGATTTGTTTAAATATTTTATCTGGACTAGAATATTTAGAAACATCTAAACCAAGAAGACCTGCTATTCTAGGAAATATGTATAGTGATAAAACTATAACGATAAATCAAATTATTGCATATCTTATAGAATTGATAGCTGGTTTCATTTTATCATCTTTTCCACCAGAAAGTATAAGTAATAATCATCCCCGTAGAATATATCCTATAGAGAAGATTCAAGCAAAAAAAACAAGTAGAGAAATAGCAAGAAGTATAAAATCTCCTAATTCCATTCTTGATGTAAAAAGTGGAGTTGTTGTAACAGCAGCGGCATTAGCAATTTCAATAAACATAAGTTTTTTAAAGTTAAATTTAAAGGTAAATTCAAGTCATATTTAATATACTCAAATTGAGTTAAATCACAAAATTAATTTTTATAAAAATTAATCCAAAACTTTTAAGTTAATTTTTTTACCTAATTTCAAACCTAAAACTCTAAGTAAAGATCTCATAGATGTAACTATATTTCACCCTTTACCTATTATATAAGGCATATCTTCTTTATTAACCTTTAAAGTCAATAAAACACCAAATTCATCTTCTTTTCTTTCTATTTCTATTTCATTTTTATGAGCAACTATGTTCTCAACAACAAATTTTAAAAAATCTACTTCTTTCATGAAATTTATATGTTTTAAAAAATAAAAATAATACCCCTTAAAAAATGAATCTTAGGGGGTATTATGGTAAAATTATAGAGAAATGTCATTCATTTTCATTAATTTAACAACTCTTTCTGAAAATTGAGCACCATTAGATATATATTTTTTAATTTTGTCTAAATCATTTATTTTAAATTCTTTAGTCATAGGATTAAAAAAACCAAGTATTTCTTTATAACCGTGTTTAGCAGCAGCAGAATCTTCAGTTAAAACCAATCTAAAAAATGGTGAATTTTTCTTTCAAGCTCTCGCTAGTCTTATTTTAAGCATATTTTTTTAATTACAAATTAGTATTTTTAAATTTTTGTTCTTTTTTAATGGTGCCCGGGGCGGGAATCGAACCCGCACTCCACGAAGGAACGGGATTTTAAGTCCCGCGTGTCTACCAATTCCACCACCCGGGCAAATTGTAGATCATGTAGAGGTAAAATATTCACCTCTACAATCTTACATTTTTTATTATATTACTCCTTTCTTTTTTAATGTTCTTAACCCAGCAGCAGAAACTCTTATTCTATATACGATTCCTGATTCTTTATCTAAGATATTTTTATAAAAAAGATTAGGTAAAAATTTTCTTCTAGTAGCTCTCATAGAATGACTTCTATTATTTCAAACAGAAGTTTTCTTACCAGTTACTTCACAAACTCTAGCCATAAACTATTTTTTTTAATAATTAATAATTGATTATATGGTTTAAAAATATCCCATACAATTCACACAGTTATTATGAAACTTTAATTTCAACACCAACTCCACTAGGAATACTAACGTCTTGTAGCATTTCTAAAGTTTTTGCTGTTGGTTCAAGTATATCAATAAGTCTTTTATGTCTTCTTATTTCAAATTGTTCTCTAGCATCTTTATTAACAAATGTAGATCTGTTTACAGTTATTTTTTCTATTTCTGTAGGAAGAGGAATAGGACCAACAACCATAGCTCCAGAATCTCTAGCTATCATAACTATTTTTTTAACAGCTTCATCTAGAAGTCTGTGGTCAAAAGCTTTTACTCTAATTCTTATCTTTTGAGATGTTTTTTTTGCCATATATTTTAAAGTACAATAATAAATTAATATAAGCTAATTACTTTCTAGCTTGAAAAAGTAATCAAGCTAGAAAGGATATCAGTCTAAATTAAGCGATAATTTTAGAAACAACTCATGAACCTACAGTTCTTCCTCATTCTCTAATCGCGAATCTTAATCATTCAGTCATAGCTATTGGAGCTTGTAATTCAACAGTCATTTTAGTATTATCACCAGGCATAACCATTTCTACACCAGCTGGTAATTCAACTCCACCAGTTACATCAGTAGTTCTGAAGTAAAATTGTGGTTTGTATCATTTAAAGAATGGAGTATGTCTACCACCTTCGTCTTTAGTAAGTACGTATACTTCTGATTCGAATTTAGTATGTGGTTTGATTGATCCTGGTTTAGCAAGAACTTGTCCTCTTTCTACATCATCTCTTTCTATACCTCTTAGTAAAAGTCCAGCATTATCTCAAGCTTGTCCTTGATCTAATAATTTATGGAACATTTCTATTCAAGTAACAGTAGTTTTTCTAGTATCTCTGATACCAACGATTTCAATTTCTTCACCAACTTTAATTACACCTTGATCTATTTTACCAGTAACTACAGTACCTCTACCTTTGATAGAAAATACATCTTCTACTGACATCAAGAATGGTTTATCAAGAGTTCTTTCTGGAACTGGGATAAATGATTCAATAGCATCAAATAATTCAATAATAGATTTAGCTCCGTATGCTTTATCCATATCAGTAGGATTTTGAAGAGCAACTAGCCCTGAACCTCTAATAATTGGAGTATCATCACCTGGGAAATCATATTTAGAAAGTAAATCTCTAATTTCCATTTCAACTAATTCTAACATTTCTTCATCATCAACCATATCACATTTGTTCATGAAAACAACGATATATGGAACTCATACTTGTCTAGATAATAGGATATGTTCTCTAGTTTGAGCCATAGGCCCATCAGTTGCAGCAACTACTAGAATCGCACCATCCATTTGAGCAGCACCAGTAATCATGTTTTTAACATAATCAGCATGTCCTGGACAATCAACGTGAGCGTAATGTCTATTAGCTGTTTCATATTCAATATGAGCAGTATTAATAGTGATTCATCTTGCTCTTTCTTCTGGAGCAGAATCAATAGCAGCAAAATCTTTAATTTCAGCACCATTCATGTGTCCTAAAACAGATGAGATAGCAGCAGTAGTAGTAGTTTTACCATGATCTACATGACCAATAGTACCAATATTCATATGTGGTTTAGATCTATCAAAAGCCATAATATAAAAGTAATTAATTAAAATAATTTTAAAACATTTTTTAAAAGAAAAATATTAAGAACGAATCTTCTTAATCTTTTTTTCTATAATTTGTAAAGCTCTTCTAAGCTTTCTGTGAGCATGTCCTGTTAATCTTGCCATATTATATCTTGTTAGTATTAATTCAATATTTCTTTAACTTAACATTAACAAATTCGTAAGCTTTAGAAATCCACTTAGTAGTTCATTCTATTTCTTCTCTCTTTTTTAATGTCAAGAAATGATCTATAGCTTTTTGTACCTTATTTCAAGATTTAGGTCATTTTTTATTTACTCAGTAATTAAGAGTTCTAGGTCTCTTATTCGATAATCCCATAGAAATAAAATTTAAAACTAAAATGGTGGAGCATAACGGAGTCGAACCGTTCACCCCCTGCGTGCAAGGCAGGTGCTCTAGCCAACTGAGCTAATGCCCCATAATAACTTCTTAATGGCGGGACCGACGAGATTCGAACTCGCGACCTCGGCAGTGACAGTGCCGCGCTCTAACCAGCTGAGCTACGATCCCTTACTTTTAAAAAGCTAGGGAATTATATGAAAGTTTTGAATAATTGCAAATTTTTTTTTTACTTTTTTTTCTATATATATTTTTTACTTGAAAAATAGCCACTCAATGCTCATAGACTAGAGAAAACTACTAATTCAATCAAAAATAAATTCATACTTGCATTATTAAAAACGAATTCTTTATATGAAAATGAAGAAAATAAGAAATTGATATTTTGTAAAAGCAACAAAAACAAAGCTATACTAAATGTAAAAGATAATAATACATATATAACTCATTGCAGAGAAAATGGTCAATATATAAATATATTAGAACCTCAAACAAGTTTAGTTATATATATTTCATCTCTATAATAGAATATAAAGTTACTTATAATACTATAAACTATAACAAATATAGAAATAACGAAAACCCCTATAATAAAGTAGAGCCCCATTTGAAGAGTCTTAATAGTATGTATAACTTTTATAATATTATCATATTGATCCCTGTAGTTTGATACATTATTTTTAGCATCTTTATTTGAATCAATAAAGATAAACATTCTTTTTTCTATTATAGAATCAAGTCATTCATAATCATTTAACTTAATATTTGATATAGAAATAGTAGCTGGAAGTGGATTTACTCAATCAGAATTTAATATTCTAATAAGTTCTTCATCTTTTTTCTTAAGTTCTTCCATAACCTGGTCTTTTGATTTGAAGTCTATTTTTATATTTGGAAAATCTCTTGATATATCATTTAAAAGCCCCAAAGTTTCAGTTGAATTTTTGTCATAAGTATCTTTTAAATAAAGAGAAATTGTTAATTTATCATTTATAGAATTCATTACTTTCAAAGTAACATTATGCAAAACAAATAGAATATTAATAAAGAATATTAATAATGTAAGAACAAGTATAGAAGAAATAGAAAGAAATTTATTTCTAAGTATATTTTTAACTGCATATTTTAAAATTCTTGGTAACATAATGATTTATAATTTATTAAATGATTTAATATAAAATAAAAACAATTCAATTTTTTGCAAATAAAAAAAATTTATGATAAGATAGAATAAATAATATTTAATAAATTAATTTTATGAGTGAAATACAAATAAAAACACAAATAGAAAAATTACAAAACTTAGCATCAAATTGAATAGATTCTAAAAAATTAGATGAAGCTAAGTCTATTTTAGAAGTTATTAAATCAGAAAAAGCAAGCAAGGCTCAACTTGAAGAAATAATTAAATTATTAGACAGAGAAGTTAAAAATTTCCCTGCTGGTAATTTTGTTGCAGTAAATACATTAAACAGTCAAAAAGAAGATTTTGAAAAACTTTTATCAAACTATAGTGAAGAAAAACAAACAATAATAGACGGAAGCGTTGATTCTACTCAAGAAGTAAAATGAACTTTAGTTAAACCATCAGAAGTTAATAATGATTCTCAAAAAAAATATAATGAAAAACACATAGAAACTTATTCAAAAAGAATAAATACTGTACTTGGAAAACTAGATGAAAATGATAAAACTCAAAAAGAAATAAAAGAAGCTTTAGGAAATACTTTAATTAGTTCTAGTGATATACGAGTAAGAAATCTTCAAGACTTGTTAATAAGTTCTTGAGCAAAAATTAATTCTGATTGATGGTTTGGAAAAAAAACAATGAAAGCTTTGGAAAAAATTGTTGGAATTAAAACTGTTGATACTCCTAAAAAAATCATAAACCTGA
Organism: Candidatus Altimarinota bacterium; assembly: GCA_028713225.1. GTDB lineage: Bacteria > Patescibacteriota > Gracilibacteria > BD1-5 > UBA6164 > JAQVPN01. The sequence goes on along the minus strand of JAQTOS010000001.1, from coordinate 203,078 downwards.
ACATACTCCAGATAAAAATACTCCTGAAAACCATCCTAAAACTACAAATCCTACTACTACACTAAAAGCTGAACCAAAAACAAAAGAAATTAAACACGAAATAGCTCAAAATATAAAAACTAGTGATTGAAGTATAATGAGCTGAGATTTTATTAAAAACGACAAATGATTAAGAACTTTATACAATGGAACAATAAAGTATCCTGACGGTAAAGTTGATATATATGAAAATTGAAAGAAGAAAAATTATATGATTCAATATATGGCTCTTATGTGAGCTATGGTAGCCGTTGACTTAGCATGATTTACTTGAGTATGAACAGCTCCATCTCTAGTTATTTGAACAGCTTATGATGGATATAATATAAAGGAATTTTTATCATGAAATGAAGATGCTTGATGGCAAATTCTTAAAAAATCATGACTTGTAGATCCTAGATTCAATAATTGAAAACAATCATATCTTGAATGAGCATTATCAGTACTATGATTAGTCCCTTGAATGACAGCAGCTACAAAATGATATAAAATAGCAAAATTTGCAAAAATACTAAAACCAGAAGAACTAGCTGAATTTAATAAAATGGAATCATTTTTTAAAGACAGATTTTTCTGAATTTGAGAAACTGCCGCAAAAAAATGACAAATATGATTAGAACATAGTAAAGAAGCAAACGACTTAAGAAAAGCTCGAGAAAAAGCTGCTAAAGAAAAGAAGTCTACTAAAAAAACTGCTGAAACGGAAGTAAAAACTGAAAAAACTTCTTCAGAATGAGCTAAAACAAATGAAAAATCATTTTCTACAAAAGAATGAAGAGGAATTATAAGTGAAACAAAGAAATTAGAAAATGCCAGAGTTAATTGAAAAAATGGTTTACCAGAAGGAGAATTTTCTAAATATGCTCCAAGATATGAAAATCTATATAAAGAATTAGATGCAAAATGAATTACTGATGCTGCTGCAAGATGAAAAGAAATCAAAAAACTAGATAGAGAAATTGCTAAAGATTTATTAAAATCTAAAATTCCTGAAACTATTTCTGATGATATATTTGACACATTTACTAAAACATGAGAAATACCAAAAGATGTATTAGAATCAATAGCAAAAAAAATAGCAAAAAATGAAAAAATTAGTGATAGAGAATTATCTATTCAGCAAAGTTTTGGAAAAGAAATAGAAAATATTTTACAAAAATTAGCGAAATCAACAAAAGCTACAGAAGAAACTATTAAAACTGAAGCTAGAGCCAGTGAAGAAATTTTGGATAATGCTTGAAATATTTCTAAATTTGCAAAAAATAAATTTACTGACTTGTTTAAAAAAGAATTAAAAGAAAATAAAAGTATTACAATTTGAGAAAATACTTATAAAAAAAGAGCTGATTGAAAATTTGAAATAGAATGAGATGATATATTATATTCTGAAAAACAAATTTTAGACAAAATTAAAGATGAAGATAAAATTGTATTTCTACAATCTAGAGCTAAACAAAATATAGCTAATTTATGAGAAGAAACTATAAAATTAAAAGATTGATTTTTTGATTTTCTATGAAAATATAAAGTTTCTAAGAATGAAGTTTTAGTAAAAGAAAACGGAACATGGAGAAAAATCACTAATGAAACTGAATTAAATAAATTTTATAGTGATAATTTCGAAGAATTACTTAAAAAGACTAAATGAATTGATGTAAACAAAGTAGCTGAAGATACGTCTAAATCATACTTTGCAAAACTTTCTGATACGAAATTTTGAAAAATGTGAACAGCTGCAGATAATTTTATGGAAAGTATCCCATATTGACCAGGTTGAATTTATAAATTCTGAAAAAATAAAATAGCAAAACCTATTTTTAATGATATCATAACTCCATATAATATAGTTAAAAACTTTAAAGCTTCTGAATGATTCTGAGAGGCTACAAAAGCTATATTATTCCGAGATAAAAATATAAATTGGGTTTTACCAAATTCTATAAATCCAATTACATGATTTGGTTCATGAATTTGAAAAGTTTGAGTTTATGCTATTGCACCAACTCGAGCTGAAATTATGTGGGATAAATATAATTGACAAGCAATGGAAGTTAATCCTGCAAATATGGCTACAAATTATTTAGAATTTATGTACTTATGAGTAATAAATTCTATGATTTTAGAATATTATGAAGTAGATGAAAAGCTATGACTTTGAAACTCTAAAAAAGCAGCATAAAACTCAAAAAATAGAAAGACTTAAAAAATCTTTCTATTTTTTGCTTTAAAAGAATAAATATGTTAAAATGAAGCAAATATACTTAATTTTTATAAATTATGACGGCAATAAACACTGAAAAACCAGATACAATCGAAAACATCAATTCTCTTGGTGATTTAGAAAAATTCTGAATAAATCCAAAATGAATGGAAGAATTAGCTCAGCCAATCAGTATATCTAGAAATGAATTAAAAAAATTCAAGGAAGAAATGGATAAATTACCTGAAACTGAAAAATTGGCCAAAACAAAAGAGTTTTTAAAAGAAAAAGCAAATACTCTTTTTAAAAGTGAACAATCTCAAGACAAACTAAAAAATGAAACTCAAAAAACACTAGAAGCTGCCGCAAAAAAAGCTCAAACTGGAGTAGAATGAGCCAAAGAAGCAGCTAAAGATTTATGAGATAAAGCTAGTGTTATAGCAAAGGAAGTTTGAACAAATGCAGGTTTTACTAAAATCGTAGAACAATTATCTGCAATTCCATTAATTGGTGGAATTTTATGATTTCTTTTTAAAACTTTAGGATGACTTTTTTGATTTTCTGTTGATACTGAAAAATTGAAAGAAGAAGCCTCAACAGCTAAAGAAGCCGCAGCAAATACTACTCTAAATCCATCAACTCAAAAAGAAATAAAAAATGCTATTACATGAAAAATATGATTTATCATTCCTGAAAATATAAAAAATAATCCTATAATTAAAGCCAAATTAGATAAAGCCCTGAATGATCCAAATATATTTAGTCCAGATATAATAAAAAAAATAGAGGAAGATAAAGCTAAAGGACAAAAAATAGATATATTATATTTAAAATCTATATTATGAGATAAATATAAATTATTTAAAAATGATATTCTTGATGAAGAGTGAAAACAGGCTATTGAAGCTCAAATGGAGAAACGAATGGTAGATGATATTCAAAAAAGATACAATGTAGATTTAAGCCCAGAAAAAAGAGCTGAACTTACAAAAGTATTAAAAGATTACAAATCTAAATTTAATTTTGCTGAAGTATTTGAACAATATATACAATGAAAACCTATGAGTTGATTTGATATGTTTTGAATTGCTCTTTCCTCATTTAGTAGTATGTTATGGTTTTCTATGACCTTAATATGAAAATGAATAATATCAATGAATGATATTTGATTTAAAATAGTAGATTCATGATTAAAATCAATAACTCTTATGACTCCTTTCTGAGTTAGATGAGAAAGTATAGAAGAATTTAAAAAAGAAATGCAATGAAAATCTGAAGCAGAAAAAATGATTACTTTATGATTACTTTATAGAGAAGCTTGAATATTTTTCTGAGTAATTTCATGAATATTACAAATGAGCAGCAGATTGGCTATTGAATCATTTAGTCCTTGAACTGGATGATTTAAATGATGAATGAGTGCTTTGAAATCAGACTTTGACTCACAAATAAAAATATTATGAGATATTGAAAAATCTATAACTTGAAATTTTGACGATGAATTATCAAATGCACTTAATGCATTTAAAAAACAAATCATAGAACTTGAAAAATATTATAAAGTAGCAAATATTCTTGAAAAATCACAACATTCTAAAACTGATATAGAACTAGCTAAAAAAGAAATATTAGATTTAAAAATAGACTCTCAATCATTTAATGAATGAATTAATAAAATTAAAAATTTTGATGAGCTTAGATCATATGCAAAAAATAATATTCCTGATGCCAAACACATAAGCTATACTTATAAATGAGTTACTTGAAGTGCTGCAAAAGATTATATATCAGCATCTGTATATGAATGAAAAGCAAAAGCAATATCTATGTTGAATCAAGATTTAGATGATTCTTTTAACTATATAAAATCTAGAATTCGTTGATGAGAACATTGGTATATAAGACCTTTCAGATCTTTTAAAAAAATGGATGAAATCGAGGCCTTCGCAAATATAAAAAGAGATACTAATAAAGTAATACTTGAATGAACTCCTGCTGAACAATTGACAAAATTACAAGCAATGTCAAAATTAGCAACAGATTCCCCTGAATTTTTTAGATTACTATTTCCAGGGGTAACCGGATTTACTTGTATTTGATTATCATTTGCAACAGCTGAAGAATGACAAAAATGGATGTGAACAGCAATGGGGACATTAATGATGTTAAGGGTTGCTTGACCTGCTATGTTAATATTATCAGCTTGAAATATGTTTGATCCTGAAACTAAAAAGGTAGAATGGTTCAATGTAGCATCAGCTACAGCATGAAGTGTCTTAATATGAGTTGATGGATACTGATTAATACGTAGTTATAAATGAGGTACTAATGTGTTATTTCATACATTAAAATATGTAGTAAGTCCTATAACTGATATGTGAAAATTTGCTATACACTCATGAAAAATGACTAAAAACATTATAGATGTAGCAAAAGCTAAATGAACATGGTGAGAAGTATGGAATGAAACAAAATGAATGTTAAAATGATGAGAAAAAGATGCATCTGAAATCTCTAAAATAGCTAAAGCTTCTAGATATTGAAAAATGGCTTTATTATTAGGAGTTCCTATTGTTGCTGGTTCTCTATATGCTTACGAAAATTTTAATTCTATAGGAAATGATTTCCAAGAATTAGAAAAAAAGTGAATATTAGATAAAGATTGAAATGTTATAAAATGAAAAGAAACTGAAGCAAAAAAATGGTTTAATTGATTAAATGATAACAAAAAAGCCAGTTTCCTAGAACTTATATTTAGTACAAAACAATCTTTTATAGAACCTGCTTGAAATATGGTTTTTAAATATGAAAACTGAAAATTTTATGTATCAAGTAAAACATATAAAGATACTTTATGAGAAATTCTTATAAAAGATCCTAGAATAGAATCATACTTAGAATCATTTGGATATGAATGAAAAATTGAATTTGTAAAAAAAGTTTAACACCCAACTTGACAATATTAATTTTTTATACTAAACTTCCCATGTTTAGAAAATAATTTATACAATTATGCTAAGAAAAACAAATATAGAAGCTCTAAAAAATGTTAAGAGCGAAAGAAAACAACAACTTGTAAAACTAGCTAGAGAATCAAAAGCAAAAAGATTTGCTAATCTAGATATGGCTTAAGTACAACAAAAAGACCTTAATAAATAAGGTCTTTTTTGTCTTACAAATAAAATTATCAAAAAATCAAGTCCAGAATTTGAAAAACTAAAAAATATATGATATGATGTATAAAAGTTTTTAAAAATAACAAAAATAAAAATGAATAATTTGATTAGCAAGATAAAAACAAAAATATTAAAAAACAAAAATAATATAATTTTTGTAGCTTTTTTTGTACTACTTTTTTCAGCTGATAATGCTTTTGCCGCTGATGCTACTCCCGCTGATTGATCTGATGTAGTAAAATGGGTTAATTGAATGATGTCAGTTGTAACAAGTGGACTTGGTTTAATGACAGGGCTTGTTATGAAATTTCTTGAACCAGGATGGACTAGTGGGACAGTATTTTGATTAAATGATATATTAAAAAATATTTGGGTAATGATTTCAAATATAGTTTATTTTGTATTTGCATTTCTACTTATATCAATTGCTTTTATGAATATAATATGACATTGAGATAATAATTATCAACTTAAAACAGCTCTTCCGAAGTTAATAGTATGAATAATTATAGTTCCTTTTACATGGTTTATTGTACAATTCATAGTATCTATATCTAGTATATTAACAGCCTCTGTTATACAATTACCATATGATATATTTAAATGATCTGATACACAAGCTAGCATATTAAAACAAGTAAAAATCCCAAACGAATGTACTGTAGATATGTCTGCTACTTGATCTTGAGTTACTTGTAATAAAGATAAGGTAACAACTTTAGATCAAATGATGAATTCAAAAGATAGTATTGGATGAGTTGTAGCATTTTATTCATTTTGACTTATAAACATATGACATTTAACTCAATTAACAAGTGACCAACTTAGTGGCTGAGAAATTTGATCTTGAATAAAATCTATCTTTGATTTATGACTAAAGGTAATAGTTGATATTACTTTTGTAATTGCCTATTTAATTCTGCTTTGAGCAATAGCTTTAGCACTATTTACTAGATGAATATATTTATGGTTATATACTATGTTTTCTCCAATTTTCTGACTTATGTATTTTTTCGGAAAATCACTACCTTCTTGAATGAAAAAACTTGAAATATTAACTATTCCTAAACTTATATGACTTGCTTTTGTTCCTGTATATGTAGCAGCAGCATTGTCATTTTGATTTATATTTCTAATTTCTGCATGACATTGACTTGCTTGATTTACTCAAGATAACGATGGAGCTAAAACTTGATGAGCGACTACTGGATCTTGATTCAATATCGCAGGTATACAATTTAATATAGTTTGAGCTAGTAATAAACGAGACTCTGCATGATCAGAATGAACTACAGCTCTAAGTATACTTGGACGAGGATGAGACCTAGTATGACAATTTCTTATACAACTTTTTGGTATTGCAATACTTTGGATGGTTGTTATGGCCGCCCTTAGCTCTTCTAGTATAACAGAAAGCGTTGTTAAACCAATAGCTGACTTTGGAACAAGTATATGAAAAACTGTCTCAAAATTACCACAATATGCTCCTATTTTCCCAGGTGGACAAAGTGCTGCTAGTATGAGTACAGTTTGAAGTAATATATCTTGAGCTTTTGAAAGCGCTCAAAATAGAAAATGAACTGATTTTTATAATAAAACTTTTTGAAACTGAGATAAGGTTACACAAAAAGCAACTGAAATAAATCCTAGAATAGATAATGCTAGATGAGACATTAAACAACTTAGTGGCTTAACTCAAGATTTATTAAAAGAAGTTAAAGATACTCAACAATTAGCAAATAGTACTCAATGAATTGAATCTTTGAAAAAAATAGCAACTGAAATGAAAATAGATAAAGATAAAATAGATAAAGTAAAACTTTGAGATAGAGAATCAGTAGCAAATCTTCTGATAGAAATGGATAAAAACTCTGAAAGAGTCTGAGCAGATATCTTCAATCAAAAATGAAATAAATTAAATTGATATGCTTCAGTCGATAGTGCTATTAAAGATTTATGAAATTCTTACTTAATCCCTAAAGTTGACTGAGATACAACTATAAATCTGAATAATTTAACTACTGTTTGAATAAATAGTAATACGAATAATTGAACAACAGATTATTCAATTTGAGATATTAATGCTTTTAGTAAACATATTAAAGATAATAAATCAGAATTTTGATGAGATAGTATAAGTAAAGAATGACTTAAAGCATCTTTACAAAAAGCTTGATTAAATTGAAAAGATGATGAAATTAAAATAGATGCAGTTATAAATAAATTATGAGATGATTTCTTTAAACCTGAAACTAAATAATCCTTAATCTTTCTCCAAAAACTCCCCGGCGATATCGCCGGGGAGTTTTTGCTTTTATGAAATTGCTAAAACTTCGATTTTGAAATCTGGACTAAATCTGTATAATAGCGGCCGAATAAATAATATTTAAAGAAAAATTATGATAGATAAACTTTTTCCAAATAAACTAGAAACAACAACTGAAATATTGGCAAGATATCCAAAGAGAAATTTACCGGAAGGAGCTATGGTTACAAGAATTGCGCCAAGTCCTACTTGATTTATGCATATTGGAACTTTGTATACTGCAATGGTTTCAGAAAGATTTGCTCACCAAAGTGGTGGTATTTTTATGCTTCGTATTGAAGATACTGATAAAAAAAGAGAAGTTGAAGGAGCTGGAGAATTAGTAGTTGAAGCTTTGGATTATTATGGAATCAAAATTGATGAATGACAAGATTTGAGTGGAAAAGAAATTTGAAATTATGGACCATATAAACAAAGCGCAAGACAAGAAATTTATGCTAGTTTCGTAAAAGATTTGGTGGAAAAATGACTTGCTTATCCTTGTTTTTGTTCTAGTGAAGAATTAGAAGAAACAAGAAAAACTCAAGAAGAATATAGTCAAAGACCTGGTTATTATGGACAATGGGCAAAATGGAGAAATGCAACAGAAGAAGATATACAAGCTGAACTAGAGAAAAATACTCCTTTTGTTATCAGACTTAGATCTGCTGGAAACTATAATAAAAAAATAAAATACCAAGATTTATTGAAATGAACTATTGAAACAAGTGAAAACGATATGGATATAGTTATTATGAAAGCTGATTGACTTCCTACTTATCATTTTGCACATATAGTTGATGACTATTTGATGTGAACAACTCATGTAATTAGATGAGATGAATGGTTAGCTTCAACTCCGCTACATCTTCAAATGTTTGAAATGATGGGGTGGCAAGCTCCCCGTTATGGACATCTTGCTCCTATTCAAAAACTTGATAATGGAAATAAAAGAAAATTAAGTAAAAGAAAAGACCCTGAAGCTTCAATGTCTTATTATGATGAAAATGGTTATACAAAAGAATCAATTTTGGAATATCTAACTAATCTTGCTAATTCTGATTTTGAAGACTGGAGAAAAGCTAATCTAAATGCTCCAATAACTGATTTCAAAATAGGTTTTGAAAGATTATCAAATTCTAGCTGAGCATTGTTTGATTTCGTAAAACTTGATAATATCAGCAAAGAAATAATTTCTAGAATGACATCAGAAGAAATCTATACTAGAAGTCTAGTTTGGGCTGAGAAATTTGATAAAAATTTAGCTTCATTAATGAAAAACAACAAAGAAAAATTTTTGAGTATTTTTTCTATAGAAAGAAATGGAGAAAAAACAAGAAAAGATATAGGAAAATGGTCAGATGTAAAATGAGAAACTGAATATTTTTTCGACGAATGATACTCATTTGATAAAGCTTCTTTAAAAGAAACTTATCCAAACTTAAATGAGGCTGATATTTCAAATATACTTAGCGGTTTTAAAGCGACTTATGACTCATCAGATTCAAAAGAAATTTGGTTTGAAAAAGTTAAAGCACTTTGTGATTCTATCTGATTTGCATCAAATATAAAAGAATACAAAAAAGCTCCCGAAAATTTCAAAGGAAGCATCGTAGAAGTAACAACAATTTTAAGACTTTTCCTAACAGGAAAAACAAAAACTCCCGATATGTACTACATTATGCAAGTACTTTGAAAAGATAAAGTTTTTGAAAGATTAAGCTAAAAAATCCCTCCGGGGATTTTTTTTGTTTCTAAAAATAGTTTTATGGAACTAAAACTATATAAATTAACAAAAACTCGGTCCATTACCAAAAAACATACTTTATAGATTGGGGGTTTTGGGGGGGGACAAATAGAAATCAAAGAGAATTTTGAAAACAAAAAAAGAGAGACAACTTTGTCCCCCTAAATTCTTTTGTTACTTTTTGGATAAAAAGTAAGATATTTCTATTATTTTCTAACTTCTTTAAGTCTAGCAGCTTTACCAGTAAGAGTTTTAATAAATCCGATATTTTTTCTTCTTACTTTAAATTGTCTAAGAACATCGATTTTTTCGATATTTGCAGAATTAACTGGAAATATTTTTTCGATACCAAAACCTCCAGATACTTTTCTAACTGTAAAAGTCTTTTCTAGTGGAGTTTTTCCAGACATTTTTATAACAAGACCTTTAAATCTTTGAGTTCTTTCTTTAGTACCTTCCATAATTCTTTGGTGTACTTCTACTTCCATTCCAGTTTTAATTACTGGTCTATCACCTTTTACGAATTCAGATTGAATTTCTCTTATTAATGCTACATCGCTCATTTTTGATATAATTATTTTTTAAAGTTACGCGGGAGATTTTATACAAAAAACTAATAAAATCAAATTTTTTTTGAATTTTTATTTTAAACCATTATAATGCAGAAAAATTTTAGTTACTAATAATTTGTACTTATGATTTTATCTACTCTTGATATACTTTATATCGTATTAAGTATATTTACTTCTATTGTTTGAACTTTGCTTGTTATTGCTTTATTTAGACTTATAAAAATTTTATGAGTAGTAAACGAATCTATGGAATACGTTAAAAAAGTAAATGCACTTCTTGCTATGTGGGAACAAATTCCAAATATTATACTAGAAAAAATAAAATCTATAATTGGTAAATAAATATGTCGCAAATAATAAAACTTGATAAAAATCTTACTAATCAAATCGCTGCCGGAGAAGTGGTTGAAAGACCAGTTTCGGTTGTGAAAGAACTTGTGGAAAATTCTATAGATGCCGGTGCGTCTCAAATAAAAGTAGAAATTATAGAATGATGAATAAAATCTATTATAATCACTGATAATGGTTCTGGTATAGATAAAGAAGATTTGGAAATAGCAACAGAAAAATACACAACAAGCAAAATAAAATCTCTTGATGATTTATATAATGTAATGACTTTCGGGTTTAGATGAGAAGCCTTAGCTTCTATATCTTCTGTTTCAGAAATGAAAATCACTTCAAAAACAAGTATTTCAGATTTCTGAAATTTGCTTATAATTAATTGATGAGAAAAGCAAGAAATAACAAAAACAGCAAGTGAAAATGGAACAAAAATAGAAGTAAATAATTTGTTTGTTAATACTCCTGCTAGATTAAATTATCTAAAAAAAGCTAGGACTGAATACTCAAATATTCAAGAATTTATGCAAAATATAGCTCTTTCATATCCTCAAATAGGTTTTGAATTTATAAGCGACTGAAAAGAAATATTTAAATATAAAGCAAATGAAGACTTAAAAACAAGAATTTACAATATTTATGGAGATGAATTTGCTTCAAATATACTGGATATTGATTTTACTATGTCTGGAATGAAAGTAAGTTGATATATTTCTAGCCCAAGTGTAAGTTTCCAAAATAGAAATAGACAAGTAATTTTCGTAAATAACAGAATAATAAAAAGTCAGTTAATTTACAAAGCCATAAATGATGCTTATTTGAGATATATTCCTCATTCATCATATCCTGCCTATGTATTAAACCTAGAAATCAATCCAACTATCATAGATGTAAATGTTCATCCAAGAAAACAAGAAATCAGATTTGCTTCAGAATCAGAAGTTTTCAGATGTTTTTATCATGCAGTTGCAGATAAATTAGAGAAAGTGAGTGTTGTGGGATGAGATTATATAAATAACCCATCCCCAACCCTTCCCTTAAGTCTAATGGAAGGGAGTAGAACAGAAAATGCTTCCCTTAGACTTAAGGGAAGCTGTCCGCAGGACTGATGGGGTAGTAATCAGAATAACTCTCCAAAATACTATACTCCTTCTGGAACAAATTTCAGAGAATTTTCTCCTTACAAAGAAGTAAATTTAAATCCAGCTCAATCTAGCATAGAAGCAAGTATGAATTTTTCAAGAGAGATTTTAGGTACCGGTACTACCGAGGCTACAAGTACCGGTACCGATTATCCATCTAATGATTTAAATGATACTAAGCTTGGTAGAATAGTTGGACAAATGTTTAACTCATACATAATAGTAGAATCACCCGATAAATCTATGCTTATTTTAGATCAACATGCTTTAGCTGAAAGAATAATTTATGAAAAACTCTATAAGAAAAAAGGAGAAATAAAATCTCAAAGATTACTCATCGCTGAAAATATTAGCCTTACAGCAAAAGAAAGAGAACTAATTATAGACAATCAAAACACTTTTGTCGACATCTGATTCGATTTTGAATTTATGGCTGGAACTAGTTTAATCCTGAATTCTATTCCAGATTTTATAAACAAACAAAATGCAAAAGAAGTATTTTTGTCTATAATCCAAGATTTGGAAAATTGAACTGCTAAAATAAAAACTCTTGAAGAAATAAGAAACAAAATACTAGCTTATACAGCATGTAGACGAGCAATAAAATTCGGTAATAAATTGTCTATATTCGAGATGAATAAATTGCTTAATGATGCAGTTTTAGACTATTCTCGAACTTGTCCACATGGCAGACCTGTAGCATTTGAAATAAATCTAGAAGAACTAAAAAAGAAGTATGAAAGATAATTCATACTTCTTTTTATTTTATTGATAAATCCACGGAGCAATACTATGCAAAATCAATCCTGATAATAGCAAAAGAATTAATCATCAAATAGTCATAGTAATTCTCTTTTTTATTTCATCTTTACTTCATCACATACCTCACATAGACAACATAAGTCAGTTTATTACTATAAATAGTACTCAACCAAGACTCGCCAAAAATGTAAAATATTTAATTATTCAACCCATAAGTTGCATAACAGTTCCAAATCCTGGTTTTACTGTACAAGTATAAGCTCCAGGAGCTCAATCACATTCAGCTCAAGGAATTTTTTCTGTTACTTTTACTTCTATTCAGTTTCATCAAGTATCTCAAGTAGCAGCAAAAACACTATTTCAAGCAAATAAAGAAAATCATAGAACTAAAATTAATATTATTTTTTTCATGTTGTGTAAAAATTATAAAGTAGCTAAATCAAGTAGGAAAGTGTATGAAGCTAGAAGTATAAGCGTAGCGATAACTGTGTTTACTACTATACTCTTGGCTTTTTTTACTTTCTCTTCATTTCATCCAGAAGTCACATAATAGTAACCTGCTAAAATCAAAAATACTATAGCAACTGGTCCTGCAAAGAAAAGTGAAAGATTTGCTATATTATCAAATAAGTTTTTTCAATCTGCTATACTTCAAGAAAAAGCTACTTGTTTCCATACATCTATTACTCATACGAAAACCAAAGCTAAAATTGTATATAAAAGTTTTGATTTTGCTTCTTTTAACTTGTCATCTCTTCATCTTGCTGTCATTATCTTTACTCATTCAAAAACAAACATAAATACAGCTATAATAAAAATAGTAACTTTTATAAATCATAAAATAGAATCATCTATAGTGTAACCAAAATTAAATGGATTTATAAATACATTTGCACTATTATTGACATCTGTCCAAGAACTAAGCCCATTTCTATTTGTAACATCTAAGTTAACAGCTCATTGTCTATGAAGTGAATCATAAATAGTCCCCGGAATATTTATAAAAAGAAAAGCCACAAGAGCGTACCGTAATTGTCTTTTTGATTTGCTAAGTGCTTCATCATCTTTTCACATAGCCATTATCATTTCTGCTCACACATAAACTAGATAAACAACCATCAAAGCTGATATAATAAGCTTAAAAGTTCTAAGTATATTTTTCCCGATATTATTTACATTGTCTGTGAAATTATCACTAGTTGAAGCTGCCATAGAAACTCCTTGTAATTTAGAAACTCAATCTCCAGCTGGAATATCAATAACTCCTGCGAAAGTATAATTAGATGCAAATAATGCAAAAAGCAAAGAGATAAAAATTAATATTTTCTTAAAGACAATAGTTATTATTTTAGTATATACCCCAAGAGTACTTGTTTCACTGCGCATATTTTTTTAGATTAAATTTTAGATTCAGGAATAATAAAGAAAGTTAGTATCAAATAACTTGTTGCAAGTAATAAAAGTCATATAAATATGTATTTTATTATAGCTTTTCATTTTTTTACATCTTCTTCATTTCATCAAGATAACATTATTTTTGATCCTGCATATATAGTCATAATTACAACCAAAATTCAAATGAATGCATTTAACCAATTTATCAAACTTATAGCAACTCAAAGAGTTCATTCTGTATTACCATTTATTAAACAATTTTGATTTAATGAATCACAATTTACATGCCCATATATGTTTGAAACTACAACCCCAGAAATTTTAATAACTATAAATCAGATTATTGCTTGAATTATAGTATTTTTTCATAGCTTAATTTTATCCTCTGCTCAATTTGCAGTAACAAGTCTGAAAAAAGAATATATAGCAACAGCCAAAAAGAAAAATGCAGCCAATTGTTCAAGTAAATGAATAAGTGGATAAACAATATCTGCTATGAAATTTGTAGCAGCATATTGACTTACTCATTTATCATAAAGAGATTTAGTAAAAGCATAAGCTGTTTGCATAACCATTATTCATACAGTCGACCAAACTATAGCTTTTTTAAATTTTCATATTTGCTCTTCAGTATTTGCAGCAAAAAATATCATCAAAACTGAAATGATTAGATATACAGAAACTATAACAAAAAATAAATCTTTTAAGTCCTTAGCTATTCTAACTATGAAATAAAATATTCCTTGTTCTCATCATTGACTTGCTCAAAAAAATTCATCTCATTTGAAGTTTGTCATAAGATTATTAACAACTCAATTTTGATTATTTGCTCAACCAGTTTTGATATTATCTCCTACTTCATTACTTCAACCAGTTGGATTAGCATAAGTTTGTTTCGTATCGATAGCACATCATCCAGCATCAACTAAATGAGCTTCTACAGCCGGAGTATTTGGACATTTATCTACACTATCAGGAACTCCATCATAATCAGAATCCAGTCATCATGCAGCATTAACTCGAGTATCTGCATAAGTTAAAGCAGAACTAAATGAAAATATCAAAATTAAAAAAAGAAGTATTTTTCTCATGAGTATTTTTTATGTATATTTTAAAATTGCCTTTATTATAGCAAATAAAAAAGAGAAATCAATTTCTCTTTTTTATTTTTTTTGTTTTTGTATAAAACATGTTTTATATTTCATAGTGACCACAGGCCTGTGGTCACTACAGATTAATTTTTATTCAGCTCTAGATATTCCTAGTCTTGCTTCTATTTCCATATCAACATATTTCCTTTTTCTACCATATTTTTTTCTAGAATAATCTCTGATTAATTCTGCAGCTTTAGGATTTTTATAACTTGAATCCCAAATAGTTCTCATATCAAAAGGTCTAGTTGTAGCATTATCTATATTCAATTTTACATAAGTTGTAAAGTTTGCAATTCCTATAATATCTTGTTGAGATAAAAGTGGAGCATATTCTTTTTCTAAATATTCAGCATCATCGGCACCAACTTTGAAAGACATAATTGTTCCGGCATTACCGAAAACTGCATCTTTAATACTTGGTTTATCTCATTTAGATTTAGCACCACTTCATCAAATTTGTGCAATAAATTGGTGAGCCATAATAAGCGCTAAGTGATATTTTCTGGCTTCAGATAATATTTCTCCAAAAGTTTCAGTTGCAAAGTTTTGAAACTCATCAACATATAGGAAAAAATCTTTTCTTTGGTCTTCTGGCATATCAGCTCTGCTCATCGCAGCCATATTAATTTTTGATACAAATATCAATCACAAAAGCTGTGCATTTAAAGCTCCAATTTTACCTTTTGAAAGATTAACTAAAAGTACTTTTTGGTTATCCATAATTTCTCTCAAATTGAAAGCAGATTTTGGTTGTCCAATAATATTTCTTATAGTAGTATTAGTAATAAATGGACCAAATTTAGAAGAGAAATAAGGTATCATTTCTTGTTTTTCTCTATCTCAAGTTGAAGCATATTCATGTTCCCAGAAAGATTTCACAACTGGATTTTTTACTTTTGAAGTTTTATATTTCATAAAAGCATCATCTACAAAAAGTCTAGGTACATCTATAAGAGTTCCTCCATCTTCTTCATCTTCCATAAGAGTCAAACAACCATTTCTAAAGTAATGTTGTATTCTAGGACCAAAAACTTCATCACCAAATATTTTGATAAAAATTTCAGTAGCATCAATAGCTGCTCTATCCATTTCTCTAGCTCTTCCAATAGGATCTATTGCTATAATTTCAAGCATATTTAACCCCATTGGTCTTTCATCATCTGATGGATCAAAAACTATTACATCTTTTGCTCTTTCTTTTGGTGTATAAACAAGAGTATCCTCAACCAAATCTCCATGTGGATCTATGATACAAAGTCCATCTCCAGCCCGGAGATCTTGTCTAGCCATATATGATATGAAAACCGATTTTCAACCTCAAGATTTTCAAATAATATAATGGTGTCTTCATCTATCTTTTCTCATAAAATAGATTGGAAGTCTTTTATTTCTATATTCATTCCGTCACATAAGTGCTCAATCTTTGAATGTAGGAAAACCTCAAAGTTGTCTATGAACCATTTTTGTTTCAAAAATGTCTTCCATTTTTTTCTCTCCAGTTTCAGTATCTATAACTTCTTTTTCTCAAATTTTGAATTTTTCCTCAAGCATAATTGGTTCATGAGGAGTTTTTAGATTATGTGGTGGTGCTAATTTCTTATAATCAAGCCATTGTATAAGTGGAGATTTATTATAATTTATATCAGGTAAATGGTACAGCGTAGACAATTCGTCAGCTGAATAAACTGAAACATTTTGAAACATTCAAACAAGTTTATATCTAAATGCAAAATATCTAATTGGAGTAAATATAAATGGGAATAAATCTTCTATCAATTGTGGATTGTCTAGAGAATTGTTATATTCATCAGTAAAAATACTTGAAGCTGCAATAATAGAATGTACTCCAGTATCAGCTGATTTTGCTGAAGGGCTAGAAACAAATATTCTAATAGATCCTTTAAAACTTGGTTGAGCCGCAGTTTCTCACATTATTTTTTGAGCCTCTGTTTCAGCTTGATTAAAGATTTTATATGAATCTCCTGAACTAGCTCCTGGCGCATTAGAGTCTTTTATTGCCTTATCTGGACCTTCTATCATAGTAACAATAGGATTCCAAAAAATATCCAGAACTGGCAATCTTGCTTTTTTTGTATATTGTCATTTTGCAACAAGACCTGCTGCATGTTTAGCTTTTGTATTCCAATTTGAAGAAACTGGTTTTACAACTACCTGCATTATAGCTTTATCTTCTTTTCCAAGAGAACCAAAAACATTTGTAAAATTGTTTAATGCGTCATCTTCTAAATATTTATAAGTCCTAATTGGGAAAACATCATCATTTGATTTACCAAGAGAAGCCGCACGAGCCGTATATCAATATGGTTTTAAATCTACATATTCAGTTTCTCTATCTACTATTTTTACTTCTGCATCTGTATATATTGAAGTTATATGTTGAGTAATAATTTCTATATAATTTTTATATGTAACTATATAAAATCCTACTTCTCCATTTTCATAAATAAGTTCAAAAGAAATTTTTGAATGGTCAAATATTTTATCTAACACTGTATCCCTAAGTCCTGCATCAGAAATCTTATGAATTGCTTTATAAAACATCGTCATCATAGATGTTTTTTCCTTGAAATCTTTTTTTGTTTCTTTTTCTTTATCTAATTTAGAATCGGCTTTAGGAAGCGTAATTTTAACATAAACTAAGTCTTTTGCAGTTGAAACCTCAAAAAAAAGTCTTACAGCTTTAAGTATCAAAAATAATATAAATAAAACTACAATTATCCCCAAAAGATCATAAAAAAGACCTGTAACTAAGTCAAAGAAACCTCATGAACTAGAAGTTGTCGTTGAAGCCGCAGTATTTGTAGTAGCTCTCATTGGAGTATAAGGTTGAGTATCGCCTATTAATGAAGCTAAAACTCCTGATGTACTAGAAAAAAATCAGATTATTAAGTACAAGTATTTATTTTTCAGCATAAATATGGTTTTTATAAATATTTTGTAATATTTTAATATATTTTCATTAAAATAACAAACTAAAGGCTTTGACAAGACCTATTTTTGTATTTTGATATCATTATAATCAATTTCATGTCAACAATGTGGACAAGTAACTAAATGTGAGGAACTATTCATATTTAAAAAGTCTTTTATTTTTAAAACTAATTCCGCTGGAGTATTATTAGCTTTTACTAAATATCAATCTGCTCAACTAGACATAGCTTTATCTATATCATTTTGAGAGCCTAAGTTTGAAAACATTATTATTTTAGTTTCTTTTAAACTTGGAGCTAGATTTCTTATAGTAGTAAGAGAATCAAATCCATTCATATTTGGCATCATTATATCAAGAAGAATCAAATCAGGGAGAAATTCTAAAGCCTTTGTTAAGGCGACAAATCAGTCCATTGCAACTTCTACAATAAAGCCCTCCTTTTCTAACTTTAGTTTATAGATGTCAATTATATCCAGTTCATCTTCAACAATAAGAATTTTTTTTGCAATCATAATTCTTTTTAAATTATTAAATAAATTTAGATGGTATTTTTATAGTAAATTTAGATCATTTTCACTCACTACTTATCAAAGTAAGTTCTCAACCTAGTCTATTAATTGTGCTTTGTACTATTGGTAGACCTAAGCCCGTTCAATTTATATCTCTAGTTAAAGAATTTTTTACTTGCCCAAATCTTTCAAAAATAATTTTTTGATTATTCTCACTTATTCATATTCAATTATCAGAAATTTCTATATAAACACTAGAATCATCCTGTCTACAATCTATTTTTATAATTCAAACATCAGGAGTAAATTTTATAGCATTTGATAAAAGATTTACTATAGCATGTTTCATTTTATCCCTATCTGTTTCTACAAAAATCTCTGGAGATAAAGAAGTAAGTTCTAATCTGTGTTTTTTATCTAAAATTAGAGGTTTTAACTCAGCACTTATTTCTCATATAAGTTTTAGCATATCAAAATTATCAACTAAAAGATTTAATCTTGAAGATTCTAATTTAGCTAAATCTAACATATCATTTATAAGATCTAGTAATTTTCGTGAATTATTTAAAATCTTTCCTAAATATTGTTTAATTGTATCATTTATTTCTCAAAAATCTCAATCAAGCATCATAGATATATATCATCTAATAGCCGTCATTGGAGTTCTTAATTCGTGACTTGCAATATTTAAAAACTCTGATTTCTTATCATCTAATTCCTTTAATTTATGATAAGAAATTTTCAATTTTTGTTTAGATTTTTCTAAATCACTTACATCGGTTGCTATTATTATATACTCTTTTATTTTATTATCTTGATCAAATATTGGAAAAATAGTAGTATCAATCCGAATAAAATTTCAATAATTTGTTTTATTTTTTATTATCCCTTTCCATGGTTTATGTGTACTTAATACTCCTTTTACTTCATAATTCTTCTCATCTGAATGTACTACTCATAAAACATCATGATATAATTTATCTAGATTTCATCTAACTATACTAGACATACTTTCGTAAAGAATTTCTTCCAAAAGTGGTTTTCATAAAAGTTCTGACTCTTTATATCAGATAGCTTTTATAAATTTTTTATTCATAAACTTTATAAATCAATTATTATCAAGTTTTATAAAATAACCTGAAAAATCTATAGCTTTTTTATAATCATTTATTTCTAATATTGCATTTATTAGTTTAGTAACATCATTTCTTATTGAAATATATTCAATTATTTCTCAATTTTCATTTTTCAAAGGAATTACAACTGTTTTCACCCAGTAATAATTTCAATCTTTTTTTCTATTTTTAATTATTCATCTCCGAGTATTTCCTGATGTTATAGTATTCCGCATATGATCAAAAATTTTTCATCTCATATCAGGATGTTTAACTATTCTATGATTTTGACCTATAAGCTCTTCCTTAGAATATCAAGAAATTCTACAAAAGTCTGAACTCACATATTTTATAGTTCAATCCAAGTCTGTAAGCGACAAAATCATAGAATCATCTATGGCTTTATAAAAATCAGACGAAAAATGTGAGGAAAATTTAAATAGTGAATTTGGCATAAAATAATTATATTTTATTTTTTAATAAATGGCATTTCCTAGATAATATCAAATTTAGAAATAATTACAAATTTTTCCTTGTTTTTAAGCTAAAAATGATTAAAATGAATTTCAAAATTTTAAATTATAAAAATACTTAAACAAATGGAATATCCTAGAGAATCCCTAGATAGACAAAAAAAAATACAAGAAATGATGGAAGCTTGAATTATTTGCTATGCGAATAATTATAGATGAAAACAAGATATTTCTAAAATAATAGAAACTAAATCTGAAAACTACAAAGATGTTGATTTCTTAATGGAAAATTGAGCTGTTTGAGAATTTAAAACTGCTGGTAGAATTATATCAAGTAGATGAATGTGAAAACTAGTTTTTGGAAAAATAAGAGATTTTTCTTGAGATATTCAAATTTCTTTTATGAGAGATAAAGTAATATTCAATACTGGAAAAGAAATAGTTGAAAATATAATAATAGCTTGAGAAGAAAAATCAGCATTCAAAATAGCTGAAAAATTTTGCCAAGTTTGAGATTATGTCTGAGTAATTTGAGATTTATTTTTAACTAAACATTGAGAATTAACACTTTTTGTAAAAGAATTTCAAGTTTTATCAAAAGCGATTAGACCACTTCCTGAAAAATTTCATGGATTATCAGATGAAGAAACAATTTATAGACAAAGATATTTGCAATTAATAAGCGATGACGAAGCTTACGACAGATTTTTACTTAGAAGTAAATTTGTGAAATCTATAAGAGATTTTTATGACAAAAATGATTTTATAGAAATAGAAACTCCAGTGCTTGGAAATTCTGCTTCATGAGCAGCTGCAAAACCATTTACAACTCATCACAATGATTTTGAAGAAGATTTTTACTTAAGAATTGCCCCAGAAGTAAACTTAAAAAAAGCTACAGTTGGTAGATTTGAAAGAGTTTTTGAAATCGGAAAACAATTCAGAAATGAAGGATCAGATCCAAGTCATATGCAAGAATTTACATCTATAGAACATTACTGCGTTTATTGGAATTTTGAAGATAATATGAGATTCACAAAAGAAATGTTTGACCATATTTTCAACGAATTAAAACTAAATCCAAAAATAAATGTAATGGATAAAAATGGAGTTGAAAAAGAAGTAGATTTTTCAACAGAATGGGAAAAAATAGACTATATAGAATGAGTAAAAAAAGTTACTTGAATAGATGTTTCTACTTATAATCCTTGAGATGAAGCAAAATTAAAAGATGATATTGCTAAAACTTGAGTAAAAATAGACTGAATTGAAAAAATGTGACTTACAACGATGATAGATTATTTATACAAAAAAGCCTTAAGACCAAGTATAACTTGACCAGCTTTTGTCTATAATTATCCAAAAACTATGCAACCTCTTGCAAGAGCAAGTGATACAAATTCAAATATAGTAGAACAATTTCAACTTGTAATAAATGGTTGGGAAGTAGTAAAAGCATATAGTGAACTTGTAGATCCAATTGAACAACAAGCAAACTTTGATGCTCAAGCTAAATATTTAGCCGACTGAGATGAAGAAGCAACAGCTCCAGACAACGATTTCGTACTTGCTATGGAATACGGAATGCCTCCACAATCAGGTTGGGGAATGTGAGTAGACAGAATTATTGCTCTACTAACAGGACAACAAAATCTAAGAGATACTGTTTTATTTCCACTTATGAAAAGTAAGAAAGAAAATATAGCTGAGTAAAAAAGTAGTGAATGCGGGCCCGCGTTCACTACTTTTTTATTTCATCAAACTCATAAGTCATCAAACTTGTGGAAATATATTGAAAATAATAGTTTCTATTATACTTATAGCAATAAGCACAATTATTGGAGTTAAATCAAGTGGTCAAATTGTAGTTGGAAAAACTTTTTTTATATTTAGATACATTGGATCCAAAATAGCCGAAATTATTGCTGGCCTGAATTTTACTCAAGCCAAACTTAGCCAAGATAAAATTACATCTGCAATAATCAAATATGATATTATTTCTAAGAAAATAATTAAAGCAAAAATTAGATTTAGCATATTTTAATAAGGATTAGTTATTTATATATTCCAAGATTCTTGGTTCAAGTAAGCATTTTCAGCCGCTTGTTCTTGAGCTTTTTTCTTGCTAGATCATTCTCAAGTTCAAACAAGATTTTCTCCTACATAAACTCCGCAAGTAAATACTTTATCATGATCTGGTCAAATATCAGATAAAACTTCATAAGCTGGAGTTTTTCCGTATTTTGCTTGAGCATACTCTTGAATCATTGATTTATAATCTTTGAATAATCTATTTTCTAAAATAGTTTCCAAAGTAGTGTATACTTGAGTCAAAATGAAGTCTCTTGAAGCTTCTAATCACAAATCTAAGTATATAGCTCAAATTAATGATTCACACACATTAGCAAGCAAATAATCATTTTCTCTTCATCATCCTAAATTTTCTCATTTTCATAGGAAAAGATAATCTTGAAATCCAAGTTTTCTTGAAACGACAGCTAAATTTCTTCATCTAACTAAAGCACTTCTAATATCTGTTAATTCTCATTCAGGTTTTGAAGGGAAATCAACAAATAATTTTTCAGTGATAACTAGTTCTAAAACTGCATCTCAAAGAAATTCTAATCTTTCATTATGCTCTCAAATATCTGGTTTTTCATTTATTATAGAACGATGAATAAAAGCCTGAATATAAAATTCAATATTTTTGAAATCTATTCCAAGTTCATAAAGAAGTTTTGAATATCTATCTATATAGAAATCATTTTTGATTAATTTTTCTGATATTACCATAAGACGATAATTAATTATTAAATTTCTTTAAAAAAAGAAAATCCTGCATCTTGGTTAGTAAATTCCTCTTTTTTTATTTCCTCTATATGAGCTAAGATATTATCTAAAACTGCATTTACCAATTTTTTTGATGATTTATCACCATAAATTTTAGCTAATTCAATAGCTTCATTTATAGAAACTGAAGATGGAATTTCTTCATCCAAAAAAATCATTTCAGAGCTTGCTATAAAAATAGGAAAAACTACATCTTTTGGCATAGTACTTATATCGAATTTTGATGCAAATCTTTTTATTATTGTAAGCAAAAATTGTTCTCTTTCAACAATTATATCAAATAATTTATCTGCATATTCCATATCTAATTCAGAAGAAAAAACTCACTCAAAAAAAGATTCTACCAAATCTAATTTATTTACTTCTCAAAAAGTTCTAGCAAAAAGCATTTGAAATAAGAATTTTCTAGTTCTTGTTCTTGATTTTGACATTTATAAAAAGTTTAATTTACTAATAAACAAAAATTAACAATAAAGGAAAATCCAATATTGTTAATTTTTTAATTTTCTTAAATCCCCTCTCGAAAAATTACACTCTAGTTACTGATTTTTTCTTAGATTTAATATCTATTACTTTTCTTCCTTTATACATTCCAGTAATAGGTGAAGCGAAGTGAGATAAACCAATAGCAATACCATTTTCATATTGTAATTGTACTCTATTTTTTAATTTAAGTGCAGTTAATTTAATCCAGTTACTAGTTCTAGTTCTAGATCTAGATTTTGACATCTTTTTAGTAGGTGAAAAACTCATATTTTCTAAATTATAAATTAAGTTAATTTTTTATACCGCGAGATTATATTTTTTTTTGTTAAAAAATCAAATCTTTTTTGTTTAAGTTATTTTTTTGATGTTTTTATATAAATTATTTTACAAAATTAATAACTATATGGTCATACTTTTGTAACAGTATTTGTTATTCAAATTGGTTTTGTTCAAGTAGTCTTTAATCATAAAGCAACTCAGTCAACTTTCACAGTACATGCTGAATCACTATATAAATAAGAATTATCATAATAATAATTAGCAAAATTAAAAGTAGATCAAGCTAGCCAAAAAGTAAATGATTCTCAATAAGTAGTAAATCATGTAGGTTTAAAACATGTTCATCGTAAACCTCAAACTCAAGAATATAAATAATGAGAATATCAATCTAATCATACTGCATATGTATAAGGTGTTGTCGCTCCAGTATATGAACTACAACTGGTTGTGGCTATAGGATCTCAAGTATTTAATGTTGCGTTAACACTTGTTCAAAATGCTTTAATAGTTCAAACTACACTAGTGTAATTATAAGTACTACATGAAAGAGTTTGAGATTTATCTGAAACATATTTTATATTACTATCCGGAATATATTTATTGCAAAAAGTATTTGTTCATATTGTAATAGTACCTCATCAATAACGAATACATTTATCAACCCTATTAATATTTCAGTACAAGAATGGAGAATTTGTATCTTCAACATAATCTGGACTATCTTGTCATGCAATACATAAAACATATTCACTGGAATTTGCACGATAATTTACCGTACTTGAAAATGTAGATAATTTTGTTGCAGAAAAATTAGGAGTTGTACTATATGAATATAAATAACTTGACCAATAAGTATATCATAATTGAGATGATGTTAAAGCAGTTTTTGTTTTATTATTTGATATATCAAGTAATCCATTAGTATCTCTAGGTGGTAAATACCATTGTTTTTTTCACCCAGGAACTGGTACTAATTTTGATAAACTATTACAATACCTAGGAGCAAAATCATCATTAAGAGTCATAGAAGAACCAGGATTAGACACTTGTTGGGAATTATATTGACTAGATAAATATACATCTTTCATAAAATTTGAAGTTGTGGTAGGTGAATTAGCTATCATTCAAGCTTCTGTATTAGTAGAAAGATATTTTGATGATGTATCTAAGAATTGACCATTATCTACTGTACTAGCTGGTGCTACATATATGTTTGAACTAACAATTTTTAATATACATTTAGTTGTAGCATTAGATAAATTATTACATCAATTTGGAAAAGCTGCGTTATCTGAATTAATAACATAATAATTATAAGCCAAACATTCATTGAATGAACAATTCCATTTTGCATAAAGTGTTATATTTGATGTAACAGCTTGAGAAAAATTATATAGACTTGTTAATCAAGAATCACTATACCATCATACAAATCCATAGTTTGTTATTGTTGGATTTGTAGGTGTAGTAGCAGTTGCTCATTCTAAAATTAACTGACTAGAAATACTTGTTCATCAATTTGAATTAAAAGTTACAGTATATTTAGGAGTACATCAATTTGTAGAATTCCAAGTTACTCAATTTGTACAAATCCCACTTGTACATGCCCCCCAAACTTGATTAGTATCATCCCGTGTTTGAGTACAAGATCAGTTAGGAATAGATATAGTTTGTGTATTTATTGTACAATTTCAAGCTATATTTGTCATATTCGATATTAAGCTTGCTGGTCAGTTATTTGTAGTAACACAAGTATAATTTGCTTTTGTTGCTACTGCATTATTACATGTCGTTCAGTAATTTGCTGTTATTGAAAAAGCTCAATTTGTATCTAATGTAGCTGTTTTTCAACATGCATTTATAGTTGCTCAATTTGCACTTGTTCAGAAGCTTCAACTTACTGTATATCGATTTATCATACAAGCTCGTGAACTAGTAGAGCCAGCTAGACTTGTTGTTCAAACAGGACAAGATGTTTTTAATCAGTTAGAACAATAATTATTTGCTTCACATTGAGTTTGTCATGTATGTGCTACATTTCATTCTGGTGTAGAGTAGTACCCAGAATCTACTGTTTTACAAGATGTTTGTCACGTTATATCTTGATATTGATTATTTACATTACAAGATGTTTGTGTTATTTGTCACTGAGTTGCTACCATATATCAAGCACTTGCTCGAGCACAAGATGTAGTATTCCAATAATATCAAGCTTGGCACACAAATGTACATTGTGATGGAACTATATTATGTATCCAAGATACATTTAATTTCTGAGTTCAATTTGATATACTGAAATCTGGAGCACTTCATGTACATAAGTCTTGTGCACAAATTCATCATTGTAATACATAGTTTGTATCACAATTCGTATTTTCTGTTCCATATGTTAATGCTCCATTATCACAAGAAACTGAAATATCTGATACTCATCAAGTTATATTTTTAGTTATATTTTGTGTAATATTATGGTTTATAGCAGGAACCGTATATCAACTATATGTTGTCACTGTACAATTTAAAGCTGATGATAGAGAACAAGTATCATACTTATAATTTATATCTCCAGATAGCATTCAATTACTACAGCTTCTTGTTATTGGGGTACAAGTAGCATTATATGCTACACTAGTTGTATTATATGCACTTAATTGTTGCCCACTTGTTATTACTGTATTCCCAAGTACACAAGAATTTTGTACTATTGATATATTTGTAAGTAAATTTTGTCCTGAACCTAATATTATCCCTGAGTTTGAGTTATTATTTGAAAAAACCACTATATAGGTTCCTGTATTTGTTATTAAATCTACACTTCAAGTAGATATTCTTTCATTTAATGGGGCTTTTGTTGTTGAATCTAAAAATATTCCTACTTTAGTTCATACGCTATATACATATCTATTTGTATAATCTATATTTCAAGCAAATGCTTGACTTATAAATAAATCATTATTTTTAGAAAGTAGTAGCTGATTATTATTTTCTAAAAATCGTCATAATTGAATTTTTTTTCAAGTATAATCTAGGTTATATAAATAATTAGTAGAATCTTTAGGATCTTTAAATCCTGCTCATTTGATTGTTTTTGAAACTGTTTCTCATATATATCATTGCTTTGCTACTCATAATATATCTATATATTCGTCTGGGCTAGGATAAATTTGTTTTTGTATATATGAAATACTTAATCAATCATGTATTATTTTTAAGCTTGTTATTCTTGATGAATCCCTAGCATCAGAAGTATATCATTGATATGATAAAAAACCTATAGTAGCTAATATTGCCAGAATAGTTATCACTATTATTAATTCCACTAATGTGAAAGCCTTTATTTTGTTTTTATTCATACAATAAATTTACTATGTAAAAAGTTATTATATGAATATATAATTATATTCAATACTTTAGCGCTTTACTTAAGTTGAAAAAGCCTTCTAATATAAAAGACTACTTATTTCTAAGTAGTCTTTTTTGGAATATATAAATTATTTCATTATAAAATTTCCCTCAGATATTGGTAAGACTCTTGCTATTTCTTTTCAAGAATTATCTACGAGTTTATAAACAATTCTATCCTGAAATGTTTCATAAACAATTTTGAATCAAGTTCTATTAACTGAAACTCTTCAATCTTTTGTTACTACAAATATTGGAGTTTTATTTGAATCGGCTACATCATAGACAGCTAAATCTCAAGGATTATAAGAAGCTGTTGTTGGAATAGTAAAACTTGAATAATTTCGCTTATCTGTAAGCCTAAAGTAAGTTCAATTATCTTTTATATTATCAAAGGCATCAACAGATTTTACCTCTCAAACATTTGGAACTACTATATATTCATAGTACAAATCCAAACTTCAATTAGAAACAACTATATTTGTGTAAGCATTATCAGAAGAATTTGCTGGAATAATTCTGATAGAATATTTATTGTCTTTCAAATCTATTTTTCAAGTAGTTTCATTTATATTTGCAATATCTTTAATTGCTCAAGTATTTGAAGTATCTTTTAATACAAGACCTTGAGAATTATTATAATTATATTGAAATGCTCAAGTTGCACTTGTATTTACATAGTCTTTTGTAAGTCTTTTTAGAACTCCTCATCTATATCTATACAAATCTACTCTTTCTGATATGATTTCTTCATTTAAATCACCAAAAATTGTAGAATTATTATTTCATTTTACTTCTGGAATAGGAGAATAGACAGTTAAAACTAAATCTTTATATCAAATATTGTTATTCTTATCCACCATGTAAAGTCTAATATTTTTTGTAAAAATACTATCAAATGGAAGTATTTTCAATTTCAAACTAGTAGAACTTAGCTGAACTTCAATATTCGCTTTAGAAATAGAATCTTTGTCATTTGCAGGATTTCCATCGTTATCAGAATCTACTTTTAGATTAGAATCTATATAAACTTCTTTTAATCCTGAAATTCCAGAATTTTCATATAAAGAATCTGTAAGATCTATAGTTTTTCATATATAAACTGGAACTTTTATAACTGAATTCATATCAAGTTCTGGAGCTTTTGTATCAGCTTGAACTTGAGGAGACATTATTTCTTGTGCAGAACTAGTTGTGAAATTTCCAGCTTTGAATCAAGTAATTTTAGAATAGTAGAAATCATTATCTACTTTAGCTCTAATCAAATATTTCTCATTATATGCTCACAAATCATACAAAGTATATGAAGAAATTGAGTTAAATAAAACATCTATATTAGATCCATCATAATAATTAATTGATACGCGAGAAGCTTCACTTATAGAATCTCATTTTATAGTATCTCCAGGAAAAATTGGTAATCCGATAACAGATGCAATTTTATTTCCAGAATATATTTTAGAATTTTTAGCTTCCAAATAAGCTTCTCATTCAAGTCAACTGACAATTATATTTCAAGCAAAACTTATATTAGAATGTTTTTTTAATACTATAGATTGTTCTGCAGCATCCAAATCTGTATGATAAAATATTTTTACATCATCTCTTCCAGAATAAATTTTTGTCCCCTGACTAATATTTAGAAGAGTATTAGACGCTATTTTATCTTTTATACTAATAAGTTCTTTTGTAGAAAGTGTTACATTTAATCCTGGAGAATAATAATCTATATATGCTAAATTTTTTCTAGTTGTATAAGTTTCATTTGTAGAATCTATTGTAATGTCATCAATATCCCTAAATGCATCAACTATCTGCCTTTTTGTAAATAAACCATTCCAATATCTAGAATTATCATCATTCGCAAATTTATCAACTATATTATAAAATTCTAATCTATAATTAGCTATATCATCTGATGATTGCAAGAAATTAACATTTATATTATTTGTATCTACTAAGTTTTCAGAAAATTCATTTACAGCTGCATAATGAGTATCTGTATTATTATAAGATTTTATATCATCAGCATTCATTACTATTGGATTTCCAGTATAGAAATTCGTTGGACTTGTTGCTTTGAAATTATCTTTTAAATAAAGTTCATCTCAAACTTGATATACTAAATCTTTATTATTTGCATCCATTCAAGTAGTTTTTGTTACTTCATTTCCAGTAAGTTCTCACAAGTAGTCAAATAATCTATAACTTATATCTTTTTCTATAATATATAATCATTTATAAGTATATGTATTTGTAACTCATGTTTTACAAGATTTAGCTGAAGAATCAAGCGCTCCAGTAGATGTTGTTCAAGTTGCAGTAGAGGCAAGTAAATTTGATTTTGCCTTAGAAATCATATCTTTATATCTAGTGTCAGAATCTAATAATTTTGTATTCAAACCAGCAGTATCTGACGAAACTCTATTTATCAAATCTTTTCCATCGCTTTGTAAACTTGTTTTTTCAGCATTATCATAAGTTACTAAATCAACTAAAGATTTCTTAGTTTTATCATTAAATGAAGACAGACTAGAATTATACGAATCAAATCTAGAAATTGATGCTGAAGCCAATTTATTTGTTCAATCAATAGTTAATTTATTTGATTTAATTTGTTCTTTTAACTTTCTTGTCTCATTTATCTCATTTTGTAGTATAGATTTAAGAGTATCAAATTTAGCAGTATTATTTTTTATTAAATCATTAATCAAAGAATCTTCTTTAGCATAATCATAATTATTTACACTTGCCCAAGTATCTCTTATTTTATCTGTTCTTGGATCACTTGTTATAGATTTTTTAGCTAAATCTTTATTAATTAAAATTAAAAATTCTTTATTTGAAACTGTCGCATCTTTGTGGTCTATAATATAAGAAATTCAAGCAGAAATATTAGCAGCAATAACACGAGAAAAATCATATAAATTTACTCATTTTTTCTCATTATAATTCAATTTTTGCCCATCAAGTCTTAATCAAGAATTTTGTCATCAAGCATTTACATCAATGTTTTGTGGTATAGCTCATCTAAAATCTAAATCAGGAATTTTAGAATCAAAAGTGTGAACTATATTATTTGTAAAAGTATTTAATGGCATTACCATATTTCTAGAAAATTCTGTTATAAAATCAGCTTCAAATTCTAGATTTACATATGAAGTTACTTTTATAGCATCAACGAAAGGATAAGAAAATTGAGGAAGTGAAACGCTCAAGAAATCTATAGGTAAATAACCTCATCTTTCAGTTAAAAATGCTATTTGGTCTCCCGCTCTCCATTCAGGAACGAAAGGATTTTTCTTCAAAATACACATAACTTTTGTTATAAGTTTCAAAATATTTAAAACTCATTCTATTCAAGCAAAAAGTTTAGGTAATTTTGGTGGTGGTGGCAAATCTGGAAGAGTAACAGTAGGCAAACTTGGTAAGTCTGGTAGAGTTGGTAATTCTATAATTGGTAATACTGGAATACTTGGCAAGTTTATATTTACTCTTGGCAAGTCTGGTAAATACAATCTAGGTAAAGTTGGTAGAATAATTGGTCTTAATTTGAATTCAAAATCTGGTAAAGAAATTGCTAAATTAGCTCTTACATTATGCAAATCTACTATTATATCTGGCCATTTTGGAAATTGAATTATTGGTATTTTTGGAATAATCATAGAAATTATTTTAAATACACAGTAAAGCAAATCAGATCTTTCGTTTTTACAATCATGACAACTAGCATCATAATCATAGAAAACATCAAGTACTAATTGCCAAGATTTAAGTATAGATTTAACTAAAATATATAGTTCAACCCAAGCTTTAAATCTTTTACCATTCTCTCAAAGCCGTCATCCAAGAATATATGAAATAGTTTCTACATTACAAAGTATTTGTCCAAGCCGAGTTTCTTTTATAGAAATCATTTTATTTACTTTTTCTGGAAGTTTTTTATATTCTTCCAAAGCTTGAATATTTTGATTTAAAGAATTTGTCAAAGCTCATGCATTTATAGAAAGAGAATTTGCATATGCATAATCTCTCTTACATTGAGCTTTTGCGCTATCTGTTGCTTTTGAATCACATCATTCTAATCCACCTGACCACATTTTTTGTTTTTGTTCTACTTCAGCAGTCCATTGAGCTTGAGTTAATTTAAAATCTCTTATTGCTTTATCAATAGTAACACCATCAATCCATGGAATAGAAATATATATTTTTTCTGGAAGTATTGAAATCATAGGAAGATTTCCTAAAAATTCATAAACTTGTCTTATTCCAGAAGCTTGTGCTGGTCCTGAAGTATATTTAGAATTTTCTTTATTTTTTATTTTCTGAAGTTTTGCTATACATTCTGTTGTGTATTTAGATTTATCATCACTACACTTAGAATCATAATCTTTTTGTAAAGTCTTAGTTTCATTATCTATTTTTGCATCTTTTGCTGTATCTATAGCTAATCATTTATCATAATTTTTTTGTACATTTGCAAAAAAATCAGACCATCAACTATCAATAATTCAAGAAAAATCTGGAAGTATTACAAAAATTGTTGGCCAATCAGTCAACTTAGTAACAATTTCTTCTATTTGTCTAGTCCACCATTCCATTATAAAATCTGGAAATGGGAAAATTCTTTTTAAATCTATTTTTACGATATCAGCATAAGAACCTCCGTTTTTAACAGCATTAGCATCTAAACTAAGAGATAAATCCATATCATTATCTGTTGCAGTAGTTCCTCCTAAACTAATAAGTGGACCATTTGAAACATGCCATTTATTATTATTTGAAAGAGAGCCAAAGAAATTATTTACATTCGCTCACAAGCTAGGAGATTTTTGTCCTGTTCTTTTATAATTTAGGTAATCAGCAACTGTTTTGTTATCTAGAATTGGAGTTTTACCCGTATTTCAAGTAGAATCCTTACAATTACCATTTATAACTGAATAAGAAGAACCTGATACTTGACTATAACCTATAGATCAAACATCTCAATCAGATCAGTCATCTTTACACATATTTGATTTTTTGGCTGCAACTATACAGTTTCAACCTGGAGTAACTGGAGAAACTCATTTAGGTACAGAATTTCAAGCAACTATTGCAGGTCCACCAAAACAAGCAGCAATTCAAATACCTCCAGTTATAGTAGGAGTAATAAAAAATCTAAATTGATTTATAGGATTTGATGTTCCAAGCCGTCAACCAGCTCACAAAGAAGAACAACCTAATCCCAAAGGACTTGGTGGCCAAACAGAAGGTCAACAAATAGGTCAATACCATTGCATAGTCAACATAGAAAAAACCGGTATTCATTCTCATACATTTAAACCATCTCAAGCAGGACAACCAAAAATAGTTGGGTCATTCCCTGGTGCAAGTGGAGCCCGATTAAGTGGACTAGCTATACATCAAGCTCATCCAAATCAACAACCTAGTCAATTAATAAAATTTTCTACTCCATCAAGAGTAGCCATAGAATTGGCAGTAAAATTATTTAATCAATCTAAAATATTTCCTGAATCTTCATTATAATTTGGACTTAAGTCATAAGTATCCGGAATACCATCTCAGTCTTTATCAAAATTTACTTGATTTAAAGCATCTTTAGCATATTTTGTAAAATCTGTATTTTGTCCATTGTTTAATTTCAAAGCATCTATATAATCTGGTGTTCAATTTCCATCTTTATCTGTTGCATTTTTTTCAGCTTCTGTTGGTAATTTTGCTTTATTTTCATTACAAATTGGAGTTTGTTCTCCTTTTTCATAAGTTTTAGCATCTGTAGATCTATATATAGCATTAGTTTCAGCACAGTTTTGATTTGATTTTTTAAGTAATATGTCTCAATATATATCATCTCAAAGTTCTCATTTTTCAAATAATCCAGTTTGAAGAGAGCCAAAATCAAAAGGCATAGTTTCCAAATTATATTCAAAAACAGCCGTTTGTCCTGCAAGCAAGTCAAAATGATCTATCATAAAAGAAAATGGTGCTCAATCTGGTGGATTTTTTGGACTAATGCTTTTATAATCTCATCAAACACTAAATTTATAATTTGTTTCCGCTCAAAGTGATAGTGGAGCTGGAACTTTATCAAGATATGCAATATTTTTAGTTATAGAACTAGAAGTATTTGTAATTTCTACTTTTACTGAAACTTGATCTCAAGCTTTTAAAAATCCTCAGTTTTTGTCTGTATAAGTTTTTTTGATATTTATCCCTTGAGTATCTGAATATTCACTTCTCAAAAATGTTGTTAATTTAGAAGTATTTGTAGAATAATCATAATTTGTTTTTCCTGAATTTGTTTGATCTAGATAAGAAGTAAAATCCTTGAAAGAATTATTTGCTGAAGAAATATCTGTAGAAACACTAGAAGAATCTCAAATAGCAGACTGAGGCAAGGCATTAAAAATAGATTGTTTATTTTGGTCTTGAGTCAAAGTAGCATCAGAAAATTCTGGATCATAATTAACTTTAAAGAAAAGCATATTATTCAAAAGAGATTCATTAAATTCTCATTTTGATGGACTTGTTAAAGATTCAGAAGATCAATTTCATACAGAATCATTAAAAGATTTAACATTTGCATTTAATGCTTCTGATGATTTCAAAAAGTCAGCATTAGAATCTGATGGCAATTGATAAAGACCATTATAATAAATAGCCGAATTATCATTTCTCGGTGTAGAATCTAGTTTCAATCAATATCCAGAATCTATATGTTTCTTTTCAAAACTTGGATTATTATCAGTTCATCATCCATAAAATACATTTATATCCCCATTTTCATCAAGTGTAGTAATATCCATTTTTCCATCATGATTCATATCAAATCCTGAAACTTGAGATATTCTCCCGTTTAGTGCAAATTGTCATTCCAATTCTAGTCTAGTAAAATGTTTTTTATAGTTGTTTAATAAAACAGGTTTTCCATCTGTATTTACAAAGAAAATATCATCAAATCCATCGTTTGTAAAATCTCAAGTTATTATCGGAAATTTATTATCTAAATCTTTTATATAAAACAAATTTCACATATCTTTGTATTTTTCAGAAGTGTTTGTTCACTCTAAAAGTCTTATGAAATTATCTGCAGTCAAATAAATAATATCATCTACTTGATCATTATTATAATCAAAAACATCATAAGATTTTACTCATTTTCAAAGAAGCTTTCCTATACTTGAATCAAAATTACGGTTTTCACTTGTTCCTGGTAATTTTGGATCTACTTTTGCTAATGCAATAACAGGGTCTCACAAATTTATAACTGAAAGAGTTTGATTATATTTTGTTGCATCTCATACATTTTCACCCGCAGCAAATAAAAGCAATGATTTATTTTCTCATTCCCATCCTATTCAAGCTCTTTGCTCATAATTTGCAATAGAAGTATCTTCTCTTTCTCACATTGTTTTACTAGCCGTTTGATTATCAGCAAAAGGATCATTATAATAAATATACAATCATTTATTTCCATAAGTAGAATTTCAAGTATATGAAAATTTTCATCCATAATTATTTGATTGTAAATATACAAAAACTGTATTATTTAATGTGTCTATTTTTGTTTGGAAAAGTGATTCATCACGACTTAAATCTGTAGAAAATCATGACAATTTAATTCCAATATTTCAAACAGTTTCACCAAAAGAATCTTCTAAATTAAGTTTCAAATAATCAGAAGTATTTGTATTATCAACAGAAATATTAAATCCTCCATTATTTGCTATAGTAAAATCTTTTGATATAGAAAAAACTGTATTTCAAAGCTCATCTTTCAAAACTATTTTATCCCCGTCTAAAATAAAAGCATAGTTAGTTTTTATAGTTTTTGCTGTCAGTTGTGATATTTCATTGTCTGAAATACAAGAAGAAACATCAGCTTTATCACAAACAGATT
Source organism: Candidatus Altimarinota bacterium (assembly GCA_028713225.1). Lineage (GTDB taxonomy): Bacteria > Patescibacteriota > Gracilibacteria > BD1-5 > UBA6164 > JAQVPN01. The sequence continues at coordinate 168,274 of JAQTOS010000001.1, read as the reverse complement.
CAACAACTGTATCGTTTCATTTTAAATAAATTTTTCAAACTACTGAACTAAGAGCATCATTATATAAATCAAAAGAAAGTCTTCTAGAAGAATTATTATAATTCAAGCTCACATCTTGAGATAAATCTGTTGTAGACATGAGTCCAATTTTTCAAGTTGGACTAACTTGTACTAATTTTTGTTCTGAATTTTTATTTGATGAAAGCAGAGTCGTAACTGCTAGCGATCTATTATTTTTATTAAAAAGCATTCCAGAAGCCAAATAATCTGGAGTATTAATATCACCATATTCTCCTCAAAGAAGTGTAGTATAAAGTGAATTATATTTTTTCCCTTCAATTTTTTGTTTATTCCAGAAATAATAAGTATCAATTCTTATAGCATTTTCTCAAACTCAATGAGTAAGTATATTATTCGTTGCATTCCATAATTTTGTGATAAATATTTTACTTGCTTCTCCAAGAACTTTATAATCATTACTTGCTTTCATTACATCAAGAGAATTATATTTAGATCTATAATGAATATTATCAAGTTCATAGAAAAATTTATCTCAAGTAGGGCTTAATCAAGCAGAAGTTTTAAAAATAGAAGAATTTAATTCCGTCTTCAAAAACCCAGCTTGTCCAGGAACTGAAAAACTATTTAGCGAAAGATTTGGATTTGAACTTACTTTCATAAATGCTATTCATGGAATATCAGTCGCATTTAATACAAAATTAACTTTACCTGAACTAGCAGTTTTTAGAAAATCTCAAACTTTTATAATATGTTTATAATCAGCTGGAATTTCTAGGGCTAGAGATGTAGAATTATCATCAAAAACAAGATTTCCATATCTATCTTTTAGCTCTGCTGTCAAAATGCTAGTTGAATCTGCTCTTGCTTCAAGTTTAGAATTAGATAAAGATAAATCTATTTTCAAAGCGGTGTCTGGATGAATTGTTATTGGTTTTACAATAGAATTTTTTAATCATTCAACATTAAAAGTAAGATTTACTACTTTTGAAGCTGCAGTTGCTGTAGTAAAACTTCAATTTCAAACTCAATTTTGTATAGAAACAAAACTATCTAAACTTTTTCCATAAATTTTAGGAATATTTAAATAAGCTTTAGAATTGAAATTATTTAATAAATTCCCGTCTAAATCTGTAATTTTAATTGTATATTTATAAGTATTATTTCATACTTTGATATTATCTGGATTTTCTATATTTAAAACAGCATTTACTCATGAAATTGCTTTTATATTTGCTGTTTTTTCAAGTTTTATATTATTTATACTATCATTAAAAGTGAATTTAATTTCTGAATTTCAAGTAGAATCTGGTGATTTCAAAGTAAATGTTTTATATCATTCAAAAGTATTTATAGTAGCGTCTTTTTTCCCATCACCAAAAGTAAAATCTCAATTAATTGAAGCATTAATATTATACAACTCTCCTGAATTTAGATTTCAGAATCTATCATAAAGACTAAGTAAATGATTTGTTTTTGAACCTCAAATTTCAGCAATATTTGTAGACATATTTACTCTCAATTCCGCTGGAACATCTGGCATAACTTCAACTTCTTTTGTTATTCTAAATCCAGAATTATCTGTAATTTCAAAAGTATAAGTTCCAGCATCTTTTATTGATGCAATAGAAGAATAATAAGAACCAATTGGTGGAACATTAAAAGTATTTATATAAGGTTTTTCTCATTTTGAAATAGCCACTTTTAATGGATAAGAAAGAGGAACAGCTTTTCATGTTTTATCTGTATTTTTTAAGTCGAAAATATATTTTTCTCTTGCTGTTGATGCTTGTCATAAAGCTGATTTCAAATCTGCTACACTTGTTTTTCCTCAATCAATTATAAAGAAATTTGCCCTATCTGAAGCTTTTACTCATGAAGCTCATCCAGAAATAACTCATCCGGCTAAATTATAAGAAGAAACTCAAAATACATTTGAAGAAACTGATATATTTAAATCATTTGATTTTATATCAATTGCATTATTTCAATTAGCATCTTTTATAGAAATAGAAGCTCTAAAATAAAGTTTTACTTCTTTATCTTTCGACACAAAATTTGCTATAGCTTTTCAATTATTTGCTTTTATATTTCAAGGAGTGAAGCTAATATATTTCTTTAAGTCCTCTAAAACTAGCGAATTATTCAATTCACTTCAAAAAGGAGCTCGCTTATCATAAAAAGTATTATAATTTATATCAGATAATTCTTTACTTGGATCTCTAGGAATATCGACTCTAGTTAAATCAAAATTAACATTTGTAAGATTATCAAATCATACAATTCTAGAATATTCATCAAGTAAGCTAGCTTCAAGATTTCAAACAGAATTATATCAAATTCTATCTCCTGGTGCAGCAAGTTTAACTGAAGCTATTTTCTCCTGACAATCATTTATTCAATTTTTATTATCATCTTTATTACAAGCCTCTAAATTAATTTGATCGTCTGATGACATTTCAGAATTTCATCAGCAAGAACCTGCACTAATTTTAATTTTTGGTGGAAGAAGTGTCTTTAACCGACACATAACAGCAGGAAGCCATTGCCGAAGAGGAACTCAATCTGGCGGAGCACATTTATTATTATCAGCTTCATTTATTTTTCAATTTAGATTTGTTGATAATAAATTATTATTTAAACTCAAATTATTCGCAATAATATCTCCATATGGATTTTCCGCTTTTCCACTTGGATCTATATTTATATACATATTTTTAGCATCTCACTCAGATCAAATATATGCCATTTCATACATTTTTTTATTTGATGGAAGAGGAAATTTCAAATTATTATCACCAAATTGATCAGATAAATAATTTTCAAAAACAAATTTATATTTAGCCGAAACTGAATTTAATTTAGACCAATAAAGAGAAAACACTAAAGTATCTAAATAAGAAAGATCTTTTTTCTCTCAAGAAATATCAATAGTTTGCACCGGTTTTGTTTCCAGAACTTTGTATAAATCCACACTTTGACTTGGATAGTTTCAAGTTTTTAATAAATTATATAAACTTAAATCGTTTCCAGATAAACTTCATGGATTATTTGAAGATATTTTAGAATTTAGCTCAACAGATTTAGCATCTAAATATTTTTTTAAAACATCTTTTACTCATTGTAAACTTAAATCAGATGAAACATCTGTTAATCTATATAAATAAGGATAATTTATTTTGTCATATTGTCATTTTGCTCCTATAAAATCTATATATCTATCTTTATCGATAGGTAAATTAGGAGAAGTCATAGTTTTTGTTTGGTCCTTTAATTCTAGAGCATCTGGAGATTTATGTTCTATATATGATGGGATTTTTTTGAAATCTATCTTAAGTCCACCATCCTCACATGAAAGTCAAGTACATTTATTTATAACATTTCCAGATCAATAAACTTTTCATCAAAAAACAAATCCAGATGATGTAGTTACAGATTCTTTATATAAATCGTTGAAATTTTTTGTATAAGCTAATGTTTGATTTGTCGTTGAACAATTCCAATTCACTCGAGATTCTCAATTAATAGGAATTTGATAAGTCGTTTGACAACCTGAATGTCAAACCATAGATTTTCTTTGACTTAATAGAAAATTATTATCAAAACAATTTAGTGGAGACAATGTTTTAGAATTATCAAGTTCTTTACTTGCTCAAGATATATCAAATAATGGTGTAATTGCTTTATTCAAATCATGAGTTCATAATTTCATAAGTCCTGTATTCATAGATGCCATATCTAAATTAAGAGGAGAATTTCCTCCCCACCATCCTGAAGTTTGATTATTACATCTAGAAGCATCAGCCTGAGCATTTCAAGTTACATTTAATCATCTATTTGCTTCAACTAAAGTTCAAGAATTAGCGTTTGACCCTCTATAAATACTACAATCAGCTGCTGTAGTGATATCTTTGGCTTGCTCACCAAAAAGTATATTTGTATAAGTATTACCACAAGTTAAAATATTTGAAACTCGAGTTGTAGCTTGTGTTGGAATGGCAATATTTCTAGATAATCAATTTTTTACTAAATTATCAATTTCTGTTTCCAAATCATTATTAGCATTTTTTACCATTACTCTTGAAATTTCATCCAATTGAGTTATCAAATATGGAGCCATATCAACTGAAACATTAGAACCTGTTCAATTATATCTTCAAGCATTATGAACAAAAGCTTTCATATCAGAAAGTCCTGATTCATTAAAAATTTCTACAAATCTTTTTATAGTTTTAGTAATAGCAGAAAGAGTTGAAATATCTGGAGCTGTAGAAAAATCTGGAGTACTAGAATAAGATGATAAATCCAAATTAAGACCTAAACTTCCCAAAGTTGATGCAATTTCAGAATTTGCAGTTCATAAATAACTTTTAGCTAATTTATCTGCTAAATATTTAGAAAATCTATTATAAGAAATATCTTCTATATTAAGTAAATAATTAACATAAGCTAAATAATTTTGATAACTTATAGCAGCCTGTTCTCTTTTCCCATCAAAATAAAAAACGTATGGTTTAGTTGTAGCTAATGTAGAAGTAGAAAAATTTCAGCTTTTTGTATAATAATTATGATCTTTATCAAAGAAATCTTTTAATTCTTGAACATCTTTAGATTTATCTCAAGTATTTGGCGAAATAAATGAATGCCAAATTTCAGCCTGTAATTTATCTTTTTTATTTTGATTTTTTTCGTATTTTTTTGAAGAAGTATTATAAATATAAGCCTTATCTTGAAAATCTACATAAGGAAAAACTGATTTTTGTGAATTTTGTCCATCATAAACAACAGGAAGTGGAATATTTCAAACAAAAATAGATCAAATTAATTTTGATTCTCCTGTTAAATCTTTTATTCATTTATATCATTCAAAATAAAGTTTCTCATTTAAAGAAGCTATATTATATGGATTTTCGCTTGTTTTAGTAGGGATAATAATAACCTTTGTCATTGGAAGAGTTTTTTGTATATCTTCCGCATATCTATCAATTTCTGATTTTACATCAGATGAAAAAACTCAAGCATTATATAAATCGTCTTGAACAATTATTGAAACTATATTGTAAGCATTAGTATCTCAAGCAAAAACTTGATTTAAAAGGCCTTCAAAAGAAACTCTAAAAGTAAGAGAAAAAAGTAGAGAAAAAATAAGAATTCCTGAAATAAACTTTTGTATTCTTGAATATCACATATTTTATTGCTTGTTTTTTATTTTATAATTTATTTGTTTGCTCTTTGTTTTTAGTTTTTGTATTTGATGTGTATTTGTTTTTATTTTTTAACATTTGTTGTACATATATTTTGTACAAGATTTTACTACATTTTTTCTTTTTTACAAGCTTTTTTATGCAAAAAAATGCTGCTTATTTCTAAGCAGCATTTTGTAATCATCTGTAATGTTTTTTTCATTCTAATTCTTCCTTAATTTTATATCAGAATTTTGCCATAAATTGTCTTAAAATAAGCTCATATGACCTATCTTCTATCTGTAAGAGATTTGATAAAATGGCCAATGGTATTGTTCTATAATCTTTTAATTTTCAATCAACTACATATTCAATAACAATAAGAGTTTCTCCTCCAATTTTATTATTAAATTTTTTTAAACTAATTTCTTTTGCATCATCTAAAATCATAAAAAATTCCATATTTCTTTTTTTCAAATAATCATCTTTAATTTTAGAAAAATCAATTATTCAAAAAGTTTCTGTTTCCAATATATTATTTACATCAAAATCAAGAATATTGTTAACTGTATCAACATAATCTCATCTAAGATATTCTAACTCATCTCTTTTCATAAGTATATTTTGAACTCTTAGTTTAGCTTCAACTCAAAGTCCTCTATCCCAATAACACAATCTCTTACCCTTTGTTGATTTCAAAGAAGATGAAACATCTCAAGAATGTTTATGTCAATTTATCATTTGAGTAAGCTTAGTTGGATGCAATTGTTTTTTTAAACTTTTAGTTCAAGTTGTATGTACATAATTTCAAAATTTCATAATTATTTTTGTTTTTATTTTTTAAAGACAGAGCAATTTTAACATATTTTTAATTTTTACGCAAAAAAATCACCCCCAATTTCTCGGGAGTGATTTTTTAAATTTTTTCTTAATCTTCGTCATCTTCTAATTTGAAACCTCTATCTTCTCTAACTTTTGTTGCAATATGAGTTGGAACTTCGTCATAATGATCAAATTCCATAGCATATGTAGCTCTACCTTGAGAAGCAGATCTTAATTCAGTTGAGTAACCAAACATTTCTGAAAGTGGAACTTGAGCAGTAATAATTTTAGCTTGCCCTCTTTGTCCCATTTCTTCAATTCTACCTCTTTTTGAATTTAATTGTCCAAGTACATCACCCATATATTCTTCTGGAGTATTTACTTCTACTTTCATTATTGGTTCAAGTAGAATAGGACTAGCTTTTTTACAAGCTTCTTTAAATGCTTTTGAAGCAGCGATTCTAAATGATAATTCAGATGAATCTACATCATGATATGATCAGAAAGTTAACGTAGCTTTTACGTCTACCATAGGATAACCTGCGATATAACCTCTTTTATAAGCAGCTTCAAGCCCTTTTTCAACTCATGGTATATATTCTTTTGGAACTATTCAACCAATAATTTTATTGATAAATTTATTAACTTTTTTAACTCCATTATCATCTGCATCAGCTTCTTTATAAGTTTCGAATGTCATAACAACATGTCCAAATTGACCTCTACCTCAAGTTTGTTTAGAGTATTTAACTTCAACATCTTTAACTGGATTTTTGATAGTTTCTCTATAAGCAACTTGTGGAGCACCAACATTACATTCAACTTTAAATTCTCTTTTCATTCTATCAACGATGATATCTAAGTGTAATTCACCCATACCCGCGATAATAGTTTGTCCAGTTTCTTCATCAGTTCTAACTCTGAATGATGGATCTTCTTCAGCTAGTTTAGAAAGAGCCATACCCATTTTTTCTTGATCAGCTTTTGTTTTTGGTTCTACAGAAATATGTATTACTGGTTCTGGAAATTCCATAGCTTCTAGTAATAAATGTTTATTCATATCGCAAAGTGTATCACCTGTTTTAGTTTCTTTTAATCAAACTACAGCTCATATATTACCAGCAGTGATTTCTTGTATTTCTTCTCTAGTATTAGCATGCATAGCAAGTAGTCTACCAACTCTTTCTTTTTCACCAGAAACAGAATTGTAAACATAAGAACCTGCTCTTAATGTACCAGTATAAACTCTAGTAAAAGTTAGTCTACCTACGAATGGATCAGTCATAACTTTAAATGCTAAAGCAGCAAGAGGAGTATTATCTCAAATTGAAATTTCTTCAGTTTTTTCTTTATCATCAACATCCATAACTATAACTTTACCACCATTAACATCCATAGGAGAAGGTAGATAATCTACAGCAGCATCAATCATCATTTGTACTCAGATATTTTGTAGAGCAGATCCACAAATAACTGCATATAAGTTTGTAGAACAAACACCAGCTCTAAGACCAGCTTTGATATCTTCTATTGATAATTCACCATTTGCAAAATATTTTTCCATTAAAGCTTCATCTTGTTCAGCTACTTTTTCCATTAATTCCATTCTATATGCTTCAACATCGTCTTTCATATCTTCTGGAATAGGACATTCAGTTACTTTTTCACCTGAATTACCCTCAAAATGATATGCTTTTTGAGTGATAAGATCTACTATACCAACAAAAGTAGATTCAGCACCAATAGGTAATTGAATAGCTACAACTTTGTTTCAAGCTAATCTTTTTTTGATAGAATCCATAGTCATGAAAAAATCTCAACCAGTTTTATCCATTTTATTTACAAATGCGATTCTTGGAACACCATATTTATCTGCTTGTTTCCAAACAGTTTCAGATTGTGGTTCTACTCATTGACTTGCATCAAATACAGCAACTCAACCATCTAGTACTCTAAGAGATCTTTCTACTTCAATAGTAAAATCTACGTGACCTGGAGTATCGATGATATTTATTCTATGATCACCCCAAAATGCAGTAGTTGCAGCTGAAGTAATAGTAATACCTCTTTCTTTTTCTTGTTCCATCCAATCCATAGTACCTTCACCATCGTGAGTTTCTCAGATTTTATGAATTTTACCCGTATAAAACAAAACTCTTTCAGTAGTTGTTGTTTTACCAGCATCAATATGGGCAATAATACCTATATTTCTTATTTTATTTAACGGAGTTTTATCTGCCATAAAAAAATTTATATAAATTAAAATAAACACCCTTGAAAAGGGACCGCGAAGATTTTATACAAATAGTCTCTAAAGTCAAATTTGATTTATATAGTTATTTAACTAAAATGAAGAAAATATTTACCTAAAAATACACCCAAATAATGATTCTATTTATAGATACTATTTCAAAACCTTGTTTTATCTGACTTTTTGATGACAATAAAAATCTAATTGATTCTAAAATTTATGATATTACTGGGAATGAATCAATGACACTAAATCCAAATATAGACGAATTGCTTAAAAAAAATAATATTTCTTATTTTGATATAGAAAATATAGTTTTGATTAATTGACCTGGAAGTTTCACAGGAATAAGAACTGCTGTACTTGTTGCTAACACTATAAATTTTATAATTAAGAAAAATATGACTGGAATTGATTATTTTTCTATGTATGAAATAGCTTTTCCAGATAATTATCCAATAATAAAAGATTCTTCAAGAAGAGATTTATTTATAAAAAAAGATAATCTTTCAAAAATAGAAATTATTCCAAATGAAGATTTAATTGCATATTTAAAAGAAAATAAGATAAGTAAAATTTATTGAGATACTAATATAAACTTAGATAATACAAAAAAAATAACAAATATTGATTATGTAAAAGTTTTAAATAAAATAAAATTAGATAACAAAACTAAATTAGAAGCTTTTTATATGAAAAAGCCAAATATTTCCTAAAATAATGTTATGGATACAACAACAAGTATAGGACACTTAAAAGAATGAGAACAAATAGAAATGGTAGTTAGAAGACATTGGATTGTATATATTCAACTTGGAATTTATGCTCTTTTATGAATTAGCGTAACTAGTACTTTGTTTTGATTTTTCTGATTTGATTCATTTTTTATAAATATCACTCTTGTTTTATTTTGGATGATGTTTTTGATTTTTTTATATATAGAATGGCTTAATCATGAGCTTGATTTATTTATAATTACTCCAAGTAGAATTATTTGAGTTGAACAATTATCTTTCTTAAATAGAACAATTTCAGAATGTCCAATAGCTCAAGTACAAGAAGTAAATGCCAAAACTAAATGACTTCTATCAAACCTATTAAATTATTGAACTCTGCTTATTCAAACTGCCTGAAATGCTTCAAATTTCGAAGTAGAATATGCCCCCGATGTTATAAATACTTCAAGAAAAATATTAAATATTGTTGATAAATATAGAAATGTATAATTTCTAATAAAAAATGTAGTGAACGCGGGCCCGCGTTCACTACATTTTTTATTTTATCCACATAGCATCACCAAATGAGAAAAATCTAAATTTATTTTCTACAGCATACTTATAAGCTTCATCTACTTTTTCTTTTCAGGCAAAACTTGATATAAGCATAAGTAAGGTTGATTTAGGTAAGTGAAAATTTGTAATAATAGAATCTACGAATTTCCAAGTATAACCTGGATATATAAAAATATCAGTTTCTTTTGATCCAAAAGACAAAGTATTATCTGGATTTCCAAAACTCTCTAGTGTTCTAACTGAAGTTGTTCAAACTGCAATTATTCTTTTTCCTTGTTTCTTATATTCATTAAGTCTTTTTGCTGTGTCTTCTTCAATTTCAGCAAATTCAGAATGCATTTTATGATCTAGAATATTTTCTGTTTCAACTCATTTAAAAGTTCCAAGTCAAACATGTAATAAAACTTTTTCTATTTTTACTCATTTTTTTTCAAGTTTTTCAAGTAATTCTTCTGTGAAATGAAGACCTGCTGTAGGAGCCGCAACACTTCAATTTATCTCAGAAAATACTGTCTGATATCTAGAAGAATTCTCTAATTTTTCCTTTATATAAGGCGGAAGCGGAATTTGTCCAACTTTGTCTACAATGTCTAGAAACTCTAATCATGATTTATTGAATTTTACTATTCTTCCTGAATCTGATACATCAACTATTTCGGCTATTAATATAGGATTTAAATTATTTAATTTAGTTCGCTCAAAAACTCAACCAATCTTCGATTGGGATTCAGACAGTTTTCATTCACTAAATCAAAAATTTAAATCAGTATCATAAAAATCAATTTTTGCTCAAATTTTTAATTTTTTTCCTGGATAAACAAGACAATCCCAAGTATCAGTAGCTATTTGTTTATGAAGAAAAATTTCGCAAATAGTGTCTTTTTCTCTTATAGTTCAATTAAGTCTAGCATTTATAACACGAGTTTTATTTAAAACAAGTACATCATTTTCACCTAAATAATCCTCTATGTTGAAAAATTGTTTTTCTTCTATTGCTCAAAAGTTTTTATCTAACACCAAAAGCCTAGAATCACTTCTTGGTTCAATTGGAGTTTGGGCTATTAACTCTTGTGGTAACTCATAATCAAAATCTGTTAATTTCATGAAAATATTTTTTTACTATTAATTTTGCGGCATTATATAAAAAACTAAAATAAAAACAATAAAAAAAGACCTATAGAATAAATTCCATAAGTCTTTTACTAAATTACTAAGATTAGTATCTAGCTGGTCTGTCAGTTCTTGGTTTTCTTTCTTCTTCTCTAGCAAAAGATACGAAAATAGCTCTACCATTGATTTCACCACCATTTGCAGATTCTTGAGCTTTTACAGCTGCTTCTAAATCTTTAAATGTAACGAAACCAAAACCTTTAGATCTTTTAGTTTCTCTATCTAATATAACATTAGAATCTTCGATTTCACCAAATTCACCAAAAATATCTAGTAAATCTTTACCTCTTAATTCCCAAGGTAAACCACCAACAAATAATTTCTTATTTGGAGTTCCTGCATTATTTTCCATGTGTAAAAATAATAATAAAATAAAATTACAAGCTTAGTCTTGTAAAGAATAAAAGTACACTAGAACCAAGACACTATAAAAATGAAATGAAATGAAGTTGTATAATTAATTCCCTTAAAAAGCTCGAGACCAATTATAACTAATAAAAAAGATATTACAAGTTTTTATTATATTTAAATAGCTTTTTATTTAGATTCTAAAAAGCTATTTAAAAATGCTTCTAAAAATTTAATTAAATCATTAGTATTCAAGTCCATATATCAATAATAATTAGCACTATATTTTTTTTCTGAATATCAAACTCTTACTTTTTTTCGTATATAATTTATTTTTACTTCTATTTTAGTAATCAAATTTTCTACACTCCTATTTTCTATTTCAGTTTCATGATAAAATTTATCTTGTATTTTTTTATGTTCAACTTTATAATCTATTGAAACAATAAATTTATTTTTCCTTCATTTAAAATTAAATGACACTTCTTTTATCTTTTCTAATTCTCAAGAAATCTTATAAATTTCAAAATCTCATTTAGAAAAAAGAATTTCTCATTTTTCCAGATCTTTTTGTTTTAATGTGAATTTATTTAAAATATTAGTATCTTCATAATTATATTCTATATCATTTCAAAAATCACACTTATAACAAATATTTTTTTCATTATTATAAGACAATTCATCACAATTAGGACATTTTACTATTTGTTCTGGATTTTCATAATTATCATTATCTACAAGATGTTTAGCTAAATTTCTAGTTTCATCAACAACATAAAAAACAGGAACAGATAATAAGTCCGCCTTTTTAGCTTCATCAAATAATTTTAATCTTAATTGTTCAGACATAATATAAAATTTATTAATTTCTTTAATTATAACATAAATTTAATATTATGACAAATATTTTAATCTGAAGCAATTACAAGAGCAATATTTTCACTTGTTTTATAATTTTTTAGTAATTTTGCTATTTCATTTAATGTGCTAGCACTTGATACAACATCATCAACTATTATCACTTTTTTTCACTTTATAATGCTTATATATTTTTTATTTATAGAAAAAGAATTTATCTCATTTTTTAATCTATCTTGTCTACTTAGTCTAGATTGACTTTTTGTGTATTTAGTCTTTATTACTAAGTTATTATAATGGACAATTCCTGTGTTTTTTGAAATAAAAGTTGCCAGTATGTCTGCTTGATTATATCATCTAAAAAGCTTCTTAAATCTATACATTGGTCGAGAAACTATTATATAATCGCTTATTTTTTCATCGCAATTTTTTAAGAATAATTCTGATAAATAATCCGCAAAATCTTCTAAAATATCTTTTTTTCAGTAATATTTAGAATGCTTAATAAGTATTTCTATTATTTTGTTTTTATAATGTGTTAGTACTATAATTTTATCTAAATAAAAATCGTTTGTTTTACATTCTTTATGAATCTGATATTCAAAAGATGGTTTTTTACAAAGATAACAATAAGCTTTGTGATTATCTAATTTTTTTAAGCATTCTGGACACAAAAAATGTCATAGTTCACCACAACTATAACACTTTTTAGGGGCAATAAGATTTTTGATAAAATTAAACATAATATAAAATTTTAATTACAAGATTGTATATCTATAGAATTATCTAGAAGTTTTTGTGCAAATATTCAATTTCATTTGACTAAATTTCAAGAAAAAGTTCCATCATAAATAAGCCCATATCAACAAGTTGGTGATTTTGATTTTAAAAAAGCTTTTTCTACGACCGCGTTTTTAACTAAATCCATAGCAATTTCTATTCAATTATTTATTTGTTCAGTGTAATCATTTCCATTTTTATCTAGAATTTTATCTCAAACTATTTCAATTGGTGTTCTAGGTGCTCATAATCATGCTAATTCCTCAGGACACACAGATATTATTTTTCATTCTTTATATAACTTAATAATATCATCATTAATATTTGATTTTCAATCATATCTGCATTCTATTCAACATAAGCAAGAGCTTGCTATATACATAAAAATATATTTAATAATTACAATTCCATAAATAATTTAGATAAACTATCTACACCAAATCAAGTAGCTCATTTAGTATAAAGAGCATAAGATTCAGGATAATTAGCAATTCAAGCTATATCTATATGAGTAAATTTTTCTCATTTATCACAGAAATTTGATAGAAATGCTGCTCACATTGAAGCTCAAGCATAAACTCATTCTGTTAGATTTTTTAGGTCTGATATTTCTCATTTTGTTTTTTCAATATAAAAATTTCAAAATGGAAGTTCAAAATATTTTTCTGAATTATCTTTTGATTGTTCAAGAAGTTTAGAAATAACATATTTATCATTTCACATAATTCAAGCATAATTATAACCTAGTGCGTACATACAAGCTCCTGTTAAAGTAGCCACTGTCATTATATAATCAAGCTTATAATTATCTGAAATATAACTCATAGTATCTGCCAAAACAAGTCTTCATTCTGCATCTGTATTTATAACATCAACTGTTTTTCAATTATATGCTTTTATAATATCGCTTGGTCTGTAAGAATTTCCAGAAACACTGTTTTCTACAAGTGGAAAAGCAGCAATTATATTTATTTTTAATTCTTTTTGGTCAAGTTCTTTCATAGTATAAAAAACACTTGCAGCTCAAGCCATATCATCTTTCATATTATACATATGATTTTCCGGCTTTAAATCAAGTCATCCTGTATCAAAAACAACTCATTTTCAAACAAATCAATAAGTTGGATATTCTGGGTTTATAATTCTTTCCATAATAACTACATAAGGCTTATTCTCTGATCATTTTCAAACAGCATCAACTAAATTTAATCATTTTTTTCTGATATCAACTGAGTCTAAAATTCTTATTTTTGTATTCCTAAAATCAGTATCTTTTATTATTTCTACTATTTTTTCTGGAGTTTTATTATGAGTTGGTTCTGATACTAAGTTTCTACAATCAATTATATTTTTTATTGTTGCTAGTCTATTTTCTAAAGATAATTTTTCTTCCTCATTTTTTATTAAAATACTTATATTATCTTCTTTTTTATCAGATTTATAAACATCAAATTTATATCTTGATAGCATGCAAATATCTAGTAAATCTTCTAAATTTTCTGATCTGTTTGAGATTATTGTTAAGTTTTCAGGAAGTTTTATAATTTCTGAAGATATATATTCTATAAAAGTTTTTTTAGATTTATCTAAAAAATTTATAAAATAAACTTTTTCTATATTTTCATTTCAAAGATAAAAATCAAAAACTAAGTTTTCCTTTTTTGTTAAAATTGTTTCTAATTTTGAAATAATAGTTTCTGGAAAATCATATATTTTTATCATTTCTAAATCTATTTCTTCTTCAATTAAAAAAACTAAATTTGTGTTTTTAATATCATCTAAGTTATTAATTATATTAAGCATATTTTTATATTTTATTTATTAAAATAAGTTTTAACTTCTTTCATTTTATAATAAGAAGCAAAAAAGTAAATAGAATCTAAGAAAAGTATAGTCGCAAAAGATAAAACATCAAAATTATTTATAATATATATAAGACTTGATAATATATTTATAAAATATGATGCAAAAATAATTATATAATAATCATAAATATATTTAAATTTAAACTTATAAACAAGTCCTATAAATGAAAATGATAGAATAAAACTTATTATAAAAAATGAAATTTCTTTGTAAAAAGAGAATCAAAATGAATTGAATACAATATAATAAAAAATAAATAAAAAAGTGAAAATTCCAATAATAAAAGACAGATAATTTTCTAGTTTTTTATGTATATAATAATTAAAAAATATAGATAAAAATAAAACAATTATAACTAAAAAATTCATTGAATTAAATAATAAATAGCTTATTGAAAACAATATTCAAATATATAAAAAAATAATTCAAAGTAATCTAAAAAGAATTATATCTTTTTTAAAAATTCTAATTTTTGGTAAATAATCAAATAAAATGTATGAAAATATACTAGAAAATATTCAAATAGAAAATAATAAATTTTGTATTCAAAAATATGGAAGTAAGTAAAAATTAGTATAAAAAATGATTATAAGAAACAAATACATAGAAAAATAAGACAAATTTAAATTATTATAAATTGTTTTATTTTTACTAAAATAAATACTTAAAATAAAGGAACTTATTAAAAAAGAATTATTTATAAAATCAATTATTCAAAGATAATTATAGCCAGTTATAAATATATGAAAAAATAAAATTATATAAAAAAATGAAAAAATATGAGAATTTATTTTCAAAAAATCAAAAGATAAATTGTTTTTATTTGATAAAAAGAAAAATCATATTATTAAAGTATTTATAATAATTATAAAATATGAAAAATTTATTTCTTGAACTGTATTAAATTTAGCAAAGATAAAAAGTGATACATAAAACAATAAAAATCATATATAATATGAAAATTTTTGTATAATTTGGATAATTTGTTTCTTATCTAAAACAAAATTTGGCTTTATTATTTCTTTATTATGAGAATTATTAGATATTTTTTTCTTTGTATTTATATTTAAAAAAGTAAAAAATAATATAAATCATGAGAATAAATATAAAATTATTTCAAGTAATAAACTAAATGGAAATGATGAAAAATAACTAATTCAACTTTTATAGAAAAGCAAGAAAACCCCTGCGTATATAGCTCATATGAAAAGAAAAATATATGACATATTTTTTTGTATATTTTAAAATACTAAATATTATTAAAGTTTATTATAGTAAATAAAAATATAAATCAAAAAAATCCTTCTAATTTATGAAAATTAGAAGGATTTTTTAAAAATTAATTAAATAAATAACAATTGAAAATCAGAAAAATATTGAATTTAATAAAATAAGAGTAAAATTCTTTGAAAAAGTAAAATAAAAGTAAAATAATAGAAGTAAAATTATATATTTTAATGTAGCTAAATTTAAACTATAATCTAGATTTAAATAATAAGTAAAGCTTATAAAAAATATAAAAAATATTGAATATAAAAATATAAAATAAAATATTGAGTTTTTTAATATATTAAAAATATTTAATATTTTTCATAATCATTTTTCATAAGTATTAACTATTTTTGTGTAAGAAAATGATTTATTATTTAATTTAGCTTTAAGTAAATCTATATTTTGATTAATTAAGGCTTGTTTTATATTATATTTAATAACAAAATCTTTATTTTCAGGACTAAAAGCAAAAATAAATTTTCCTATATTTTGAAGCTTTTCTTTATCTAATTCTTGTTTTAATTTCAAATATCTTTTTAATAAAGTCTCATTTTTTAGATAATAATAAGATTCTTTATCTAATTCTTGTTTTTGTACTTTTTCTGATTTAAAATTATTTATAAAAAATTCTTTTATATTATTTCATAAATTCTCCAAAATATATCATAAATCTTTTTCTTTTTCTATAAATTGAGTTTTAGATCCAACTTTTTTAAGTAATTTATTTGTTTCTTGTAAAACTTGTTCAAATTCTTTAGTTTTTTTAGATTCTAAAGCTCTTAATTCTATTTCTCATATTCTTTTTAAAGCAACTTCTCACACTTCTTTTAATTTAGAAATATTAGTTGAAGTTTTTACTTTTATTAAATTATTATAAACATCTGTTAATTTTTGTTTTTGTTCTATACTTATATTTTCATCTATTTTTCAATCTATAATATTTTTTAATTTTATTAAAACAAAGCCTATAACATTATATGATTCATCTAATTCTTTTTTTAAATAAAAATTTTCTTGTTTATTATCATCATTTTTATTTTCTTCTTTTTTTGTAATAATTTCTTCTTTTTTTAAAGAAACATTATTTATATTAAATAAATCAAATTGTTTTTCTAATTTGTTTACTAATTCTATCTTTTCTTCTTCTGTAGCATCTAATTTATCATAAATATATCTAACTCTATATCCTAATTCTTTTCTAAGCTTTAAATAGGCTTTAAATATGTCTGACGAATTTATTGTTCATTTTTTTAATTCTGAATTTACAAAAATTTCAAAATAGAAAGCTTGTCCAGACACCTCAATATTATCTATTTCTGAAATAGATAATATATTATATCATTCTTTATGAAATTTTTCTTTTAATTCAATTTCATAATTAGCTTTGAGTACAAAGGTATATTTTTTTGAATCCTTTGATAATTCTACTTTAAAATTTTTCATAAGTTTATACTGTTTCTAATTGATTTTGAGGGCTCAAAAATTGAGCAAAAATATTATTTAATTCTTTTGTTTTTTCTGAATTTAAATTTTGAGAAAATTCTATAGTTCTGAAATTTCCAGTAATATTATCTGATAAACTTTGTAATTTAAGTTCAAAAGGATTTATTATTTCTTTATTTTCGAAAGTATTCATATTTTTTATATATTACTAAGTAAAAATGAAAAAGAATTTATATCTTTTTGTTTTTCAATTGCCTCTTTCTTTCTAATTCAAGAAATAGAAGAAAAATTATTTTTAGCTATATTTTTTATATCCATCATTTCAACTTCTTCAACAAAAGCCGAAACTGATTTATATAAATTATCTAGTCATTTTTCATCAAGTATATCTAAAGTTTTTATGTAAAGCTCTTTTTGATCTTCAGAAATCTTAATATTTTTAATCATTGTTAAAAGTACTTTTTTCTTTTTACTGAGATCAGATTGTTTCCTTAAAAAATTTATAAGCATATTTTTAAAAATTACAAATTATATATTTCTTTTTATACTTTATCATATTATTTATTTATTTTCAAATATTTTAACATTCTTTTTTATTATATGTTCTTTTATTTAATATATTTATATATATAGTAATAGTAATAGAAAATAATGTTAAAAACAATTTTGCTTTAAATGCGTAGATTTTTTGTTAAAAAGTTTATTTTTTATAGTAAAACTAGAATTTAAGCTTTATTTAAAAAGCTTTTTAAAATTAACATTATTTTAACAAGTAAAAAATAAAAAAGATTGACTTGTTTTTTACACTTAAATTTATATATTTCAAATGTGAAAAATTTATTAATAATATAAAATAGAATATACATGAATAATAAAAAAATAATAACAATTTTAAGTTTTTTTATAATCTTTTTAACAAGTTTCATAGTTTGATATAATGTATCAATTATGGCTAATAATTCAGCAAACTCTTATTTTGACAATATAAACTTTGTTAAAAATATAACAAAAACTTCTAATATAAATAACGATCCTTCAATATCATCTATTTTTGCAAAAAAAGATTTGAATTTAGATAATTTTTGGAAAGCTTATAATATTATAAGTAAAAATTATTATTCATCAGATACTATAAAACAACAAGATTTGGCTTATTGAGCAACTAAATGATTAGTTGAATCTCTTTGAGATAAATTTAGTGAATTTATGCCACCAGAAGAAAATAAACAATTTTCACAAGCTTTGAGTTGAGATTTTGAATGAATTTGAGCTGTTGTAGATAAAAATGAAATTGGAGTTATTGTTGATAGACTTATAAAATGATCTCCTGCACTTAAAAATGATATAAGAAAATGAGATATTATAATGAAAGCTAATGATATAGATTTATCTAAACTTTCTCTTTATGATGCTGTTGCAAAAATAAAATGACGAGCAGGAACAAAAGTTAATTTAGTTATTTTTAGAGCTTGAGAAAAAGAGTTACTTAAAAAAGAAGTTATAAGAGAAAAAATAACAATTCCTTCAGTTGATTCAAAAGTAATTGAAAAAACAAATTTATGATATATTGCAATAAATATTTTCTGAGAAAATACTGCAAGCGAATTTAATATAGCACTTGAAGATTTAAAATCAAAAAAAGTTTCAGGAATAATAATAGATTTAAGAGATAATTGAGGTTGATTTTTGCAATCAGCTGTTGATATTTTAAGTAATTTTACAGCAAAATGAAAATTACTTGTAACAACGAAATATAAAAATTCAGTGATGAATAATTACTATTATTCTGATAATATGGGAGATCCATATAAAATTCCTCTTGTAGTTTTAGTAAATGAAAATACAGCTTCAGCTTCAGAAATTACAGCAGGAGCTCTTAGAGATTATAATTTAGCTATAATTACA
The DNA here is from genome assembly GCA_028713225.1 of Candidatus Altimarinota bacterium. Lineage (GTDB taxonomy): Bacteria > Patescibacteriota > Gracilibacteria > BD1-5 > UBA6164 > JAQVPN01. The sequence goes on along the minus strand of JAQTOS010000001.1, from coordinate 149,066 downwards.
GGTAAAAAATCTTATGGTAAATGATCTGTTCAAGAACCATTTGATTTGTGAGATGGAAGTATGCTTAAATTAACTATTGCAAAATGGTATACTCCAAAAGATTATAACATAGATAAACAAGGAATTAAGCCAGATGTAGAAATAGATTTTAAAAAAGAAGATATTGCTAATAAATATGATAGACAATTAGAAGAATCTAAAAAAATACTTGAAAAATTTATTAGTATTTGAAATATTGCAGCTACTGTTAATCAGTATAAAAAGGAAAATAATTTAAGCGATTCTTGATCTTTATCAGGAACTTGAAATATTTGACAATAATTTAAGAACATGTTAATATGAAGTATATTATCAATTAATTTATAATTATATGGAAAGTTTAAATAGACAAACGGAAATATCAGATGTATTAGATTCTATAGTTAAATGAGAAGAATATTATTTATCTGAATTAGTTAAATTATTGGATTGAAAATATTCAGACATAGTTGAGGTACAAAAATTTTTTGATTATAAAGTTAAATCATGACATATTAAGAGAAGAGAAGAATGAGGTGAAATAATTTATTATCCAAAATTTAATGCAATATATTTTATCCAAAAATGAAACGAATATTCTTTAACAGAAATTTTTGATAAAAGCAATTGAGAATTTGCAAATAAAAAAGAAGCACAAACATATCTTGATGGAAAAGTTAAATATGGACATATTAAGAGAAGAGAAGAATGAGATGAAATAATTTATTATCCAAGTACAGAAGAAGAAAAAGAAGCTATTTTATGAGTAGTAAGACTAACTAAAGAAGTAGTTAATAATATTCATAACCAATCTTGTTTTAATCCAAATGAAGAAATTGACTTTAATGAAGGTAAAACAGCTTAACAAAAAATATGTGGATTTCCACATATTTTTTTATTGCTTTTTAATAAGAAATAAATATAAATATCACTTATTTTTAATAATTTAATAAATTAATATGTTAGATTTTTTTGAATCACAAGAAATAGCTTCAATGGAAGTAGGATACGGTTTTTCACCAAAAAAAATTGAAGAAACACAGAATTGAGTAAAATGAAAAGTAGAAATTATTTGAGAAAATAGAATAAAATTAAATTTAAGTGAAGAAGAATATAAGGAATTAGTTGATATAATTTATAAAATTAAAAAAAATTGAGATTCAATAAGTTTAAAAGAATTACATGATAAATTTTGATATATGTATATGCCATGAATGAGAATTTATGACTATATGGAAAATCTTGTTTCTATTTGAACAATAAGTGCTACATGATGGAAAGCAGATAGAGTATATGTAGAATCTAAAAATTAAAAATAAAAAAAACCAAAAATATTTTTGGTTTTTTTTATTTGTTGCTATAATCAAAATATAATTATTTATTAACTTATAAAATTATGCTTAAAACAGCCGATCCAATACTTTTTGATTTAATAGGAAAAGAGGAACATAGACAAGAAACAGAAATAGAACTTATCGCAAGTGAAAATTATGCTTCGCTTGATGTACTTGAGGCTGCTTGAAGCATATTATCAAATAAATATTCAGAATGATATCCTGGAAAAAGATATTATGCTGGACAAGAATTTATAGACCAAATTGAACAACTTGCTATTGATAGAGCAAAAGAAATTTTTGGAGCTGAATATGTAAATGTACAACCACTTTCAGGAAGTCCTGCAAACTTGGCAGTTTACCTTGCATTTTTAAAACCAGGAGATAAAGTTTTGGGTCTTTCTCTTGACCAAGGTGGACATCTTAGTCATGGACATCCACTAAATTTTTCAGGACTTTTATATGAAATAATTCCTTATACTCTTGATCCAGAAACAAGTTTAATTGATATGGACGAAGTGGACAGACTTGCAACTGAAAATAAACCCAAAATGATAATTGCAGGTTTTTCTGCTTATTCAAGAGATTTAGATTGGAAAAGATTTAGACAAATAGCAGACAAAGTTTGAGCTATTTTGATGGCAGATATAAGTCATATTGCTGGTTTAATTGCTGGAGGAGTTTTGGAAAATCCAGTTCCATATTGTGATGTTGTAACAACAACAACTCATAAGACTTTAAGATGACCTAGAGGAGCTATTATTATGTCAAAAGCAGAGTATGAAAAAGATATTGCCAGAGCTGTTTTTCCATGAGTTCAAGGATGACCACACGAAAACCTAATTGCAGCAAAAGCTGTAGCTTTCAAAGAAGCTCTGCAACCAGAATTCAAAATTTATGCTAGACAAGTAGTAGACAACGCAAGAGTATTGGCTTCAGAATTAATGAATCATTGATTTAAAATTTCTTCAAATTGAACGGATAATCACCTAATGTTAGTTGATGTTTTTGGAAGTTTCTGAGTAACTTGAAAAGAAGCGGAAAAAGCTCTAGAAATGGTATGATTATCAACAAATAAAAATATGATTCCATACGATACTAGAAAAGCTCTAGATCCATCAGGAATTAGAATCTGAACACCTCGAGCAACAACAAGATGAATGAAAGAAGCAGAGATGAAAGTTATCGCAAGAATTTTTTCTGATGCCGTAAGAAACAAAGATGATGAAGTTAAATTAGCAAGTTTGAAACAAGAAGTACTAGAAATGTGTGGAAGATTTCCTATTTATAAATAGTTATTTAAATTATGAAAAAACTAGTTAGAGATAAAATTCCTGAAATTATTGTTTCAGAATGAAGAGAATGCGAATATTTTGTAGCTTCGGAAGAAGAATATTTTAAATCACTTTTAGATAAAATTTTGGAAGAATCTATTGAAGTTTCAGAATCTAAAACTGATATAGAATTTAAGGAAGAAATAGCTGATTTATATGAAGTTTTGGATGCTTTTATCAAATATAAAAATTTTTCTAAAGATGAAATTTTAGAAATTCAAAAGGCAAAAAGAGAGAAAAAATGAGGATTTGAAAAAAAGATTATTCTGACTAAATATTAAAACTTTATGATAACAAACGTAGAAAATAAACTAAAATTCATCGAACTTGTTGATGAAATGAAAAATATAAATAGAGCCATGATGCTTAGGAATTGAAGAGAGGAAACAAATGCTGAGCATAGTTTTCATCTAGCTATTATGGTTTTGATTTTACTCGAAGATTTCCCAGAATTAGATTCTCTTAAAACTTTAAAAATGGCTTTACTTCATGATATAGTTGAAATATTTGCAGGTGATACTGTGATTTTTGATGCTAAAATGGAAGCAACAAAAGATGAAAGAGAACAAAAAGCAATAATACAACTTGAAGAAGTTTTATGAAAAGAATCTTTTACTCCTATGAGAGAAATAATAGAAGAATATATGAATAGGTCATCGCTTGAATCTGAATTTGTTCATCAAATAGACAAATTTCAACCAATTATGCAAGTAGTTATGCAGTGATGAGATTCTTGGCATCAATATAAAATAGATAAAAACAAATTGATAGAAAAAAAATATAAACAAATTGATGATAAATTCGGGCTTATGAAAATACTTGATATTTATTTTGAAAAAGCTGAAAAAGGAAATATGTTTTATAATGAAGAAAAATAAACTTAAATAAATACAAACTATGAAATATTTTGATTTAGATGGTAATAGTTTTGAAATAGATGAAATAAAAGAGAGAGAATTTCTTTGAAGAGGAAAGGCTGCGGTAGTATATAAAACAATATTTGATTTTAAAAATAAATTAGAAAATTTAGCTCTTAAGGATTATCGAGCTTATCCATTATGGTTGTGTCCAGATACAAAAAGAGTATTTGAAAATTATAAAGCTATAAAATCTTTATGATTAGAAACTTGGAAAATTTTTCTTATCTCAGAAGATAAAAATAAATTTTTAATGGAAAATTGAAATGAAAATGGCAGATTAGTAGGAACTTTTTATAATGATAATAACTGAGTTTTTACTAAATATTTTGCAAAAGAAGAAAATAAAATATGAAATATTCCTAATTTTGATTCCTTTTCTAGTAAAATATTTAATGATATAAAATTATTATCAATTAGTAAAATTCGAATAACAGAAGATACATATTTTTTCTCTTTTAAAGAAAATCATAACTGAGAAAGTGATTTAGAATATATATTTGCAGATTTCGATAATGTAAAGCTGAATTATAATTGAGAAAATTTATTTGAAAAAAATATACAATCATTTTTAAATGCTTTTAGAGAATGACTATTACCATGTTTAAAGGAAGATAAATCAGACTATTATATTTCAGAAATAGAAGGAACAGTAAATTTATTAAATAAGTAATAAACTATACAAAATACCATATTCTCAAACGAAAAATACACAGAAAATACTATAGAAAAAATTAAAGCTGACTGAGTTAATAAACTTCATATATTAGCAGATTTTGATAGAACTATGACAAAGGCTTTTTCAGCAGGAAAACTTAGGCCTAGTTTGATTTCTGTTTTGAGGAGCGAATGATATTTATCAGAAGAATATTCTCGCAAAGCTTATGAACTTTTCGATTATTATAATCCTATAGAAATAAATCATTCTATTCCTCTGGAAGAGAAAAAAGAGCAAATGACAATTTGGTGGAATAAACATCTAAGTTTGCTTGTAGATTCAGGAATTCATAAAAGAGATATAGAAAATGTTATAAGTAGCTGAGTTATTGATTTAAGACCTTGAATAAGGGAATTTTTATGAGTTTTAAAAGAATATAATATTCCAATTATTATAATCTCAGCAAATTGACTTTGAACTGATTCAATCAAAATGTACCTTGAAAAAGAGTGAGTTATGAGTGATAATATAAAAATAATTTCAAATGAATTTTATTGGAATGAAGCCTGAAATGCTGTTTGATATGATAAAAGAGTAATTCATGTTTTTAATAAAGATGAAACAGTTTTGAAGGAATTTCCTGATATTTATAATAAAATAAAAGATAGAAAAAATGTTATTTTGCTATGAGATTCTCTTTGAGATACAGGAATGATAGAGTGATTTAAATATGAAAATTTGCTTAAAATTTGATTTTTAAATGAAAAAGAAGAAGAACATTTGAATGAATACAAAAAAGCATATGATGTGATTTTAACTTGAGATAATGATTGAGATTTTATCCCGAAAATATTATAAAAATGCCAGAAATATTTAAAATTTTACTGAAAGAAATAAAAATATTCGCCAAATCTAATTGGTGGATTTTTGTTATTTTTGTTTTATGTTTAGCTATAATTTATAAAACAAATACTGGAAATATTTTTGAAATATCAAGTATTTTTGTACTTCATTTTTCTTGAGATTTAGCCGTTATGATGATGTTATATTATTTTTCTATGAAGAATAATAAGTATTGAGTTTGATTCCAAATTTATCAGTTTTTTATTTTCACAAGTCTTTGAATATATGCATGATTAACAGGCTGAAAATGGCATTATTTACTACCACAATTAGTTTTTATTTTGCCTTCTTTAAAATGATATTTTCTAGAATTTAAATCAAAAAATATTAATTTTATAAATTGGAAATTATCATTTTGATTAAATTTATTTATTATAGGAGTTAATTATTATTTATGATTATTTAATTCTATTCACAATATAATCCAGATTTTCTGATTTTTCTTTTTCTCTATCTGACTTGTCTTGCTTAGTGAAAAACAAAAATATATTTTCAGTTTAGTTTGAATATTTCTTATAACTTTCGGTTCATTCTTATCAGTTTATGAATCATTTTTAATTTCAGATATTAAATGAATAGATATATCTTATTTCTTACTTCCACTTACGGTATTTGTATTTTATATCAAAAATTTTAAAAAATTTATAAATTAAAAATTATGCAAAAAATTATTTGAGTTGATTTGGATGAGGTTCTGGCTGAATTTGTTGATTATGCCCTAGTTCATCATGATTATAAAATTTATTGAAAAACAGTAAAAAGAGAGGATATTGTAAATTACTATATCCATAAAATGGTCGAGTATGATTTAGATGCTAAACAAGCAATGGAGCGGTTTAGAACTGCTATGTTAGAGGATAAGGATAAACTTGAAGTTTTGCCAGTTACTTGAGCGATAGAATGATTAAAAAAACTTAAAGATAAGGGTTATATTCTAAAAATAGTTACAGCTAGAGTTAGTGATTTATTTTGAGAATATACACAAAAATGGATAGATAAGCATTATCCAAATATATTTGAAGAGATTGTTTTTGCTAATCATAGTCTTGCAAAAGAAGATAAGCCAAAATCAGAATTATGCAAAGAACACTGAATTTTTCATATGATTGAGGATAATCCAGATTATGCACTAGATTTGGCTGAAAACGGAATACTTACTTATTTGCTTGAAAAACCTTGGAATAAGCTTAGACCAGAAACTCATGAAAATCTGATAAAAGTAAAAAGTTGGGATGAAGTTAATTTTTAATAATAAATAAATTACTAGATGAAAGAAAGAGATTTCCTGAAGATGATTCTATTCCTATGAAATTAGAAAAATAATATTAATAAAAAATTATGAATATAAGAGAAGCAAATATAAATGATTTAGAAAAATGTGAAGAGCTTAGTCAAATGCCTGAGCTAATTTGGGCATCTTGAGAATATTACACAAAGGATTTTTTAGAAAGATATTTAGAAAATAATGAATGATGTTTTTTAGTTGTAGAATTAGAAAATATAGTTATTTGATATTTACTTTGAGAAAAATTAAAAGCAAAATGAAGTATAGTTTGGAGTATGTGAATACAAAAAGAATATAGATGAAAAGGAATTTGAAGTAAATTACTTAAAACTTTTGAGAAAAATATACAAGATGATTGATATGAATGGACTTATTTAGTATGAAGAACAGAAAGTGAAGAATTAAAACATTTTTATTCTAAAAACTGATTTTCTGTTTGAAAAAATAATACTGAATATGAAAAATTTTTTTAAGCATTTTTTTATTCTACAATCATCTGAAAAATATCTCTTTCAATTTTATTTCTGTCTATTATTCCTATTTTAGTTTCCATAAGTGCCTATTTTCTTTTTAAAGAACATTTAGAAAAAGTGCAATGGCTTCTTATATTTACATGATTTATAGGACTTATTTTAATAAATTTATAAACTTATGAACTTATTACAAAAATTTAAAAATATTGACCAAAATCATAAATCTTTGATTTTTCTAAACTGGATTTATACCATTTGATCTATAATATCAGGTGTTTTCACTACTTTTTATGTTTATAAACTTTTTTGAAATAGTATAGAAATATTGCTTTATTTTCTGATTTTTTATTTTATAATCGTTTTTATATGATTTAGCTGAATTTGAGCTATTTTTGCAATTTATAAAAAAGATATAAAAAATTTATATTATCTTTCTTATTTATTATTCTTTTTGTCTTTTATAAGCATTTTCTTATCAAATTTTTCTATTTATTTTATCTTTTTCTATTACCTATTTTATGGACTTTGAAATGGAGCTTTTCGGTGCGCAGTTCATACTCAGGAATTGGCTCATATAGAGGATGCTTGAAGAGATAAATACTCATCTATTATATCATCTGGAGATAATTTGATTAAATTTCGAGTTCCATTATTTATTTCTGCATTATTTGCTATTAGTTTATATTTTAAATTTAATTGATATATTATATTATTTTTGATAATGCCTGTTTTATATATATTTAGTTTTTCTTTTGTAAATGATATAAAATCATATATTCCTAAATCAAAAATTAGTAAAAATGATATAAAAAATTTTTTTTCTAAGAAATATTTCTATATACATTCTTATTTTTTCTCGGTTTGATTCTATCAGGGGGTAAATACTGGTTGAATTATAACAATCTTATTTTTTAAAAATGAGATAGATATATGACTTTTCCAAGGGATTATGTCAATATTGTCTACTTTGATAGTTCTATTTCTTATTAAGAAAAGGAAAGTAGATAAAAGATTAACTATATATTTTTATGCTAGTTTATTTTCAGTATTAAATATACTGCTTTTCTTCTTTAATCTTTCTTTGATTTGATTTATTGTGTTTTCTCTTATTGGACTTCTGATTTGACCAATTTATAGGGTTTCAGAACATGTTTATGACTTAAGAAGTATGGATTTTATAAAACATGGGACAAGTGATTTTTTTCCGGCTATGATTCTAAGAGAAGTATTTTTGATTGCTTGAAGAATATTGCCGGTTCTTTTTATAATTTTAATTATGCATTTTTATAATCTATCAAAAGAATCTTTAATTCATATAATTTTAACTATAATAGCATTATGACAATTAGGAGCATTTTTATTTGTTTATATGTTTGATAATAAAAAAATAATCTCTAAATTTCACTTGTAAAAAAAGCTTTTTTTTGTATATTTAGCCAAAATAATTTAATAAAAAATTGATATGACAAATATTCCAGAATTACTAGTATTGTTTTTTACTTCAATAGTGCTTTCTTATACTTTGATAAAAGTATTTTCTTTTGTTTTTAGAAAATATTGAATTTTAGATAAACCACACAAATATTGATATAAAAGAGCCCCAGTTCCTTATAGTATGGGGGTGATTTTTTTCTTAAATTTTCTTATTTTAAGTTTATTTTTTGTGGAACATAATATGAAATATTATGTAATACTAGCTTTGTGATTTGTAATAACTATTATAAGTTTTTTTGATGATTTATTTGATATAAGTGCTAAATTAAGACTGTTTATACAAATAATGATAGGGGCATTAATATGAATTACTTCTATAAAAATTGGTTATATAAGTAATATTTTTGGATGAGTAATAAACCTAGAAACTCATCATTTTGAATTATTTTGACAAATGATTTATACTATTCCTCTTATTTTTACTATTTTTTGGTACGTTTTAATATTTAATTCATTAAATTGGAGTGATGGTATTCCAGGTATAACATCAGGATTATCATCAATATCATTTTTTATACTTTTTGTTTTAGCTATTACTTTGTTTTTTTGAGATGATTATGTTAAAGGGGTAAAAAATGCTATGTTTGTAGCTGAAATGTCTATAATCCTTTTTACTTCGACATTTGTTTTTTGGCTATTTGACTTTAGAGAGAAGATTTTAATGTGAGATTCATGAACTATGTTTTTGGCATTTATGTTGGCGACTTTGTCTATAATATCTTGAGGAAAAGTAGCAACTGTTTTAGTGGTTTTCGGTATATATTTTATAGATGCATTTTATGTAATTATAAAAAGAGTTTTGGCAGGTAAAAGTCCATTAAATAAAGATTTTACTCATTTTCACCATAGACTTCTTGATGCGGGACTTCCTAAAAAACATATACTTTTTATAATCTACTCTCTTTCTTTTCTTTTTGGTATAGGGGCTTTATTTATGGATAAGCTAGGAAAAATAATTATTTTCTTTATACTTGTTGTTATTGTTATTTTTATGAATGATATTCTTAGTATAAAAGAAAAAGTTAAGAAAATTAAAAAAACGGATAAATTATGAGAATAATAAACAAAAGTGTAGAGATATATTGCAATGTATCTAAAAAACAAATAAAATCAGCTTTCACACTAGTAGAACTTATAATGGTTATGGCAATAATAGCTATAGTTTCAGTTTTTTCATTTGGATATTTTAGTGATTTTTCATCAAGACAAGCAATAAATGAAGATTTGTCTAATATAAATCAAAGCATAAAAGATCTTGATTCTAAAGTCAGAGATATGAAAATATATGATTATAGAATAATCTTTCAGACAGGAAGTTTAGCTTACATAACTTATACTAATTATATAAATCAAGATTATAAACGAATCTTAGATTTTAATAATACTAGTTTAAATTGAATTTTATCAGCTACTTGATTTTTTATGAGTACCTGAACGGACTTCGCATATGTATGATTTGCAGATCAAAAGAATTATGTTGATAATACAATGGATATAAATGGGAAAACTACACTCGATTTATCAAATTTAAAAATGTTGTCAATTAATTCAAGCATTTCTGGGTCAACTGTAAATGATATATATTTTAATTATTATAGTCAGGAAAATTCTTCTATTTTAACAAATATATCTACTAAATTGATATTGACTTGAATAAATACCAAAAAAGATAAAACTGGAACTTATTCAAATCTAATTACAATAGATAATATAAATAATAAGAAATTTATAAAAGACCAAAGTGGACAAATAGTAGACAAAGAATTTTTATTTTTTGAAAGAGTGGGAAAAGAAATTAGTTTAGAAATTAAATAAATAATATACAAGATGAATAAAATTAAAATAGCATATTTTGGTACTGGAGAATTTTCAGCTAAAATACTTGAAGATATTTTGAAAGATGATTTTTTTGATGTGAAACTTGTTGTTTCTCAAGCAGATAAAAAAGTATGAAGAGAACAGGTTTTGACAGCAACACCAGTTCATAAACTAGCTTTAGAAAAAGAATTAGAAATATTACAGCCAGAAAAATTAAGAGAAAACACTGAAGTTTTTGATAAATTAAAATCTCTTGATTTAGATTTCATAATAGTTGTAGCTTATGGAAAAATTATCCCAAATGAAATTTTGGCAATTCCTAGAAATTTTGTAGTAAATATACATGGTTCAATTTTACCACTTTATAGATGAGCTTCTCCTATTCAAGAATCAGTTAAAAATTGAGATATAAAAACATGATTAACTATTATGAAAATGTCGCAGTGAATGGATGAATGAGATATTTTAAGTATAAAAGAAATTGATATAGATGTAATGGATAAAACTCAAGATATTTTTAATAAATTTTCAGAAATTTGAGTAGAATTATTATCTACAACTTTGAAAAAATATATAGCTTGAGAAATTATTGGAGTAAAACAAGATGATTCAGAGGCTACTTATTGTTCTAAAATCTCTAAAGAAGATGGGAAAATTGATTTCGCAAAATCTACGGCTAAAGAAATTTATGATATGTGGAGGTCTTATAGCACGTGGCCTGGAATTTATACATATTTTAAATGAAAAAAACTAGATATTACAGATTGTTTTTTTGATGAACATGAGGTGTTTTTAGATGAAGATTTTAAACTATGAGATGTTATTGAATTAGAAGATCACTGAGAAAAATCAGTTTGAATTATTTGCAAGTCTTGAATTTTGCTTTTAAACAAAATTAAACTTGAATGAAAAAAAGAAATGGATATATTTAGCTTCGTAAACGGGTATAAAGATTTTTTAGATTATAATTTTAATTAATATATGATAAATATAGCACTAAACACTTTTAAAGAAATTATCAGGAATAAATTTTTATATTTGATAGTCTTTTTTGCACTAATTTTTATTATTTCTTCTCTTGCTTTAGGTAAACTTACTATTTGAGATGATAATAAAGTAATAGTTGATTTTGGACTTGCAATGATAGAAATATTTTCTTTTATTTCTGTTTTATTTGTAGGTAGTCAATTACTTTTTAAAGAAGTTGATGGGAAAACTATATTTTTGATTTTATCTAAACCAATAAACAGATATGAATTTATTCTTTGAAAATTCTTAGGTTTTTCATTTGTTATATTTTTAGTTGTATTTTTACAATCTATTTTATATATTTGAGTTTTATTTTTCAAAGGAATTCCACTAGATAATTTAATATTTTGGGCTTTATTTTTTACTTTTTTGAAGCTAGAAATACTACTTTCTATACTTATCTTTTTGTCTACTTTCATGTCTAATATACTTACTATTTTAGTATCAGTAATTTTCTATTTTATAGCTCATAGTTTTTCTGTAATTATAGATTTGGTTGTAAGAGTTCAAAATGAAGTTTTATTATATTTTGTAAAAACTTTACAAGTTTTATTCCCGCCATTTGAAGCTATAAATTTAAAAGATTCTATTTGAAGTTTTTCTAATTTTTCACTTTCATACTTAGTTTGAAATACATTTTACTCACTATTTTATCTAGCTTTGATTTTGTTTTTCACTGTATTAATCTTTAATAGAAAAAACTTTGAAAATTAATTATCCAGATAATGAAGAGTTTTTTGCTCTTCCTTTTTATGTAGATTCTAGAGTTTTAGTGCCTAGGAACGATACTGAAACTATGATTTATCAAGTACTGAAGGAGATAAATTCTGCTAATTTTACTCTTATTGATGTTTGAACTTGAAGCTCTTGTATTCCAGTTTCAATACTTAAAAATACTAAATTTGAAATAGTTGAAGCTTTTGCTTTGGATATATCACCGGATGCTTTAGAAGTAGCAAAAATAAACACCCGAAAACATGATTTACAAGAAAAATTAAATTTACAAAAATCTGATTTACTTGAATTTTTTTTGAATCAGACTCAAAAAATAAATACTAAAAATTTGATAATTACAGCAAATCTTCCATATATAAAAAACTGAGATTTTGAAAATATGGACAAAGAAGTTCTAGAAAATGAGCCCCATATAGCTCTTTTTGGATGAAAAGACACATGATTTGAACTTTATGAAAAACTGATTTCTCAAATTTTTGAATTAAAAAATATTTATTCTCTAGAAAAAATTACTCTGTTTATAGAAATTTGATTTGACCAAAGAGAATATTCTCGAAAATATTTAGAATCTTTATGACTCGAAATTGAATATTTTAAAGATTTATGATGAATTGATAGAATAGTTAAAATTTGTTTTTAAAGCAAAATATGATATAATTAGACCAATAAATAATAAATAATTAAATAAACTATGTGATTAGAAGATTACAGCCCTGCGGAGGATGCCTCTGGACCAAAATCACGAGAAGTCTCTGAAAAGTTTAAAGAAGCAGCTAAAAAGGCACGAGCAGGAATAAAAAGAGTACAAAAAGATGAACAAAAAGCCAAGAAATTTGATTTAATTTTGGTTGAGTTTTTGGTGATTTTTATAAGAGATAAAAAATATGATGAAATTTTAGAAAGTCTTTTTAAGGTTCTTGATTCAGGAATTTCTTCTAGATTTATAGTTGCAATATTATCTCTAGTTTATCTTCCAATATCGGATAAAATAAGAGAAATAACAGGAAAAGAAAATTTAAAATTTTTCTATCATTCTAATGAAAATAAAGATTTTGATGATGCTGATATTGATCCAATTTTGAGAGATAGAATAAATCATTGGATAGAAGATATAGTTTCAATAATGAGTTTTGATCCATCTGGAATAGTGGATAAAAGGACTCTAGAACTTATACAAAATACTGATGTTTTGAAATTTACGAGCAAAGTATTTTCTTTCTTTTTCAAAGAAATCAATATGAATATAAGCACTTCAAAATCTAGTTCTTATGCTGATTTTATCTTATGAGAAGTTCATAAAGTCTTGTCTAAAATAGAAATGGAAGAGATATAAAACAATTAATAATATAAATATAAGTTTTGCTTTTTAATAAGAGCAGAACTTTTTTTATTTCTTCCTTTACTTTTTTCATTTTTCAATACAATATACGTTTAGTCTAATTTACAAAATAAACCCCAAAAATAGATGTCAAAATTCCTTGAAGTTGTGTGAGCTAAAACTCATAATTTGAAAAATATTAGCTTAAAGATACCGAAAAACAAGATAACTGTTATTACAGGACTTTCAGGTTCTGGAAAATCAAGCCTTGCTTTTAATACTATTTATTCTGAATGACAAAAAAAATACCTAGAAAGTTTATCTACTTATGCTAGGATGTTTATAGGTGGAATGATGGATGAAGCTCAAGTTGATGAGATAAATGGTCTTTCTCCTACTATTTCTATTGACCAAAAAACTACAAATAATAATCCTAGATCTACAGTTGGTACAATAACTGAAATTTATGATTATTATAAACTTCTTTTTCTTCATGTTTGAAAAAGAAAATGTGTGAAATGTTGAAACTCAGTAAAAAAAGATTCAATGTCTTCTATTATAGCTGAGATTTCTGAATTTCCACTTGATACAAAATTTGTTATAAAATCTTCAATTTTCAAAGATAAAAAAGCTTCTTCTTTTGCTGAAATTAAGAAAAAAGTTCTTGATATGTGATTTATTAGATTTGCAGTTTGAGCAGATATTTTTACTGTGAATGATGAACTTGATACTAAAACTTTGGAAAATAAAGATTTATTTATAGTTATAGACAGACTTGTTGTTAAAGATTTTTCATCAAGTGAGTCTAGTGATACAAAAAGATTGAAAGATTCCCTAGATTTGGCTTTTAAAACATGAAATGCTTTTATAGAAATTGATTTTTTGAAAGAGGGTGGGATAGAAAGTCTTAGCTTTTCTAATACTTTTGTATGTTCTCATTGTGGACATGTTCCAGAAAAATTGGATATATCAAGTTTCTCTTTTAATTCTCATAATTGAGCTTGTCCTGATTGTCATGGGCTTGGTGAAAAAGTAGTATTCTTAGAAGAAAATATAGTTTCTCCAAATTTGACTATTGCGGAATGAGCTATAAAACCTTGGTTTTCATCAGCTTATTATATAGAAGTTCTTAAAGAGGTTTCAAAAAAACACAAATTTTCACTTAATATTCCTTATAGAGAATATTCTAAAAAAGAAAGAGATTTGATAATGCATTGAACTGGTGAAGATACTTATAAAGTTACTCATAATTATGATGGAACACCAAAAGTTTATAATGCAAAATATGAATGAGTTATACCAAATTTAACTCGTAAGTTTTTTGATTGAGAAGGCGAAACTACAAATAAATTAGCAGAATATATTACTTATATGGATTGTCCAGTTTGTAATGGATACAGATTAAAACAAGAGAGTTTATCTGTTTATATTTGAGATTTAAATGTGGGAGAATTGTCTAGTATGAATGTAGAAAAATCGTTAGTTTTTTTGCAAAATTTAACCTTGAATGAAGGAGATAAAAAAATTGCTTCAAAAGTTCTTAAAAATGCAATTGAAAGATTAGAATTTTTATCTTGAGTATGATTATCTTATATAGATGTGTCTAGAAAGGTTGCAACTTTGTCTGGTTGAGAATTACAAAGAATCAGATTAGCAACACAAATTTGAACTAAATTAGAATGAATTATTTATGTTCTTGATGAACCATCAATTGGTCTACATCCAAGAGATAATGATATGCTTATTGAGAATTTGAAGAAACTTAGAGATTTATGAAATACTCTTATAATTGTTGAGCATGATGAGGATATCATGAGAAATGCTGATTATATTATAGACATCTGACCAGGTGCTTGAATACATGGTGGTTCTATTGTTGCTGAGTGAACTATAGAAGATATTATAAATTCAGAAACTTCAGTTACTGGACCATTTTTGGCTAGACATAAACATTCTCTAGTAAATAATAAAAATAGAAAAATCGATAAATTTTTGAAAATAAATTGAGCAAAAGAAAACAATCTAAAAAATATAGATGTGTCTATTCCTCTTCAAAATTTAGTTGTTGTTACTTGAGTTTCAGGTTCTGGTAAATCAAGTTTGGTAAATGATATTTTGGCTGATTATCTAGCTAATAAACTAAATAATGCTTATACTAGACAATACTGAAAATTCAAATCTATAGAATGAATGGAAAATTTAGATAAGGTTGTTATCATAGACCAATCACCAATAGGAAGAACTCCTAGATCTAATCCTGCAACTTATACTTGAGTTTTCACTCATATAAGAGAAGTTTTTGCGATGACTGAAGAATCAAAAGTAAGATGATATGATGCGGGAAGATTCAGTTTCAATACAAAAAAAGGTAGATGTGAGGCTTGTGAATGAGATGGTGTAAAGAAAATAGAGATGCATTTCTTGCCTGCAGTTTATGTGACTTGTGAAGTTTGTGAAGGTAAAAGATTTAATGGGGAAACTCTTCAAGTTGCCTACAAATGAAAAACCATTTCAGATGTTTTGAATATGACAGTTGAAGAGGCCCTAGATTATTTTTCTTCTCATGCTCCAATAGTTAGAATTCTGCAAACTCTTAATGATGTATGACTATCTTATATCAAACTTGGACAATCGTCTACTACTTTGTCTGGTTGAGAATCTCAAAGAATCAAACTTGCAACAGAATTATCAAAAAGATCTACTTCTAAAACTTTCTATATTCTTGATGAACCTACAACGGGTTTACACTTTGCTGATACGGAAAAACTTATAAAAATACTTCATAGTTTAGTTGATAAATGAAATTCAGTTTTAGTTATTGAACATAATATGGATGTTATTTTGAATGCTGATTACATTGTAGACATCTGACTAGAATGATGAGATAAATGATGAAATTTGGTATTTTCAGGAAAAATAGAAGAGCTTATAAAAGATAAAAAAAGTTTTACAGGAGAAAGTGTAAGAAAATATTTAAATAGTTAATAAATAATGAAAAAAGAAAAATTGATTTTTTTTGTTTGAATTTCAAATAAATATTGAAGAACTTGAGAACTTTTAGAAGCCTTTTCCTTAGAAACAAACTCTTGAAAAATAGTAGATAAATTAATATCTAATTTAGACTGATATGATACATATAAAACAAATTTAGTTTCTATAGTTCCACTTGATGAAAATAATAAAATTAGATATCCAAATCATAATGAAAAAGAAAATTGATTAAAAATTTTAGAGAAAGAAATATTAAAATTATCTCCTGATTTAATTGTTTTATTCTGAAAACAGGTTTATGATTTTGTAAGTAAATATTCTTTAATAAACAAGGAAAAACTTATATTTGCTTATCATCCTTCATATATACGAGTTTATAAAAGAAATACGCAAGAGTATTATATATCTAATTTAGTAGATAAAATAAAATTTAAACTTAATTAATATGCAATATTTAGAAACAAATAAAGATTTGACTAATTTCTCATCATTTAGAACCAGAAGCTTTTCTAAGTATTTTTTTGAAATCAAAAATTTGGAAGATATAGACAAATTAAAAGAAATTATTAGTTTTGCTAGATGAAATAATCTGAGATATGAATTTATTGGAGCAGGAACAAATATACTTTTTGCTTTTGAAGAATTTGATGGGATTATGATAAAAAATTCTCTAAAAAGCCAAGATTTGATTCTGAAATGAAATATTTTAGAAGTATTTTCTTGAGATATAGTTATACTTAAAACTAGACAATTACTAGACAAAGAAATTACTAGATTTGCACCATTTTTAGGTCTTCCTGGAACTTTTTGATGAGCCTTAGTTGGAAATGCTTGATGTTTTGGTTTGGAAATCAAAGATATATTTATTTCGGCTTCTGTACTTGATTTAGATACTTTAGAAATAATAGAAATAAACAAGGATTTTATGAATTTTGAGTATAGAAATTCTAGACTAAAAAATAATCCTAAGTATTTTGTAATTTCTATGAAACTAGACATAAGTGGACAAAATAATTTATCAGATATAGAAGAATCTATTAAAAAAAGAAAAGAAACTCAACCACGGTGAGTTGCAACTTGCTGAAGTTTTTTCAAAAATCCTGTTTGAGATAGTGCTGGAAGACTTATAGAAGCAGTTTGATTAAAATGAAAAATTCTTAATTGAGCAAAAATTTCAGAAAAACATGCAAATTTCTTCATAAATTTTGATAATGCAAATTACATGGATATTCTAAATCTGCGTGATCTAGCTAAAGAGAAAGTAAAAGCAGAATTTTGAATAGAATTAGAAGAGGAGGTAAAAATAATTTGACAATAAATAATAATTAATTATAAATAGTTCTTATTTTTTATATAAATCAGCATGTCAAACAAGCAAAGAGAATGCTCTGAAGAATTATCTTTAGAAGAAGTTTTAGATAAACAATGAATAGAGGGAGGTATCACAGTTTATAAGGATAAAGCTGAAGAAATTTTGTATAATAAAGAAGTTAATGAAAGTAGAGAATTTACTGATGATAGAGAAATGCTAGAAAAATTCTGATTAGAAGAATTTGATTTATGAAAACCTACTCGCCAAATTATTATTGATGACAATTATGCATGGGAGGAAGACGGTAAGTGGTTATATAATATTTTTTGAGCAATACTAGAAGCCGATCATTTAGGTCAAGAAATAGCTGAAATGACTGAAATTGCAAGATATTACAAGAATAACTGAAAAAAAATGGCAGAAGATTTGTGATTATATAGATGACACGATAAATTAAGAACTTGAACTTATTGGAGTAATACAAGTTCAGAAAATATCACTTATGCTATATCTTTCACTGATAATTTTATAAAGATTATTAAAGCCAATGGTGATATTACAAAACTAACTACAGGTCGTTCAGTTCGTCTAAAAAAAAGATTAGCCTAATGATTAAAAGTCAAATTATTTTAAAAAACATATTTTTCCTTTTAAAAAAGCCATAAATCAAATCTTGATTTATGGCTTTTTTCTTGTTTAAAAACTTAAATTAATCTTAAATTTATATTTTTAGCTTAAAATTAGGCTTTTTCAAGAGCTAAGTATTTGAAAGATAGCTTTTCTTGAGTATGATTTTCCCTTAAATTTATATTTAAAAATGAGAAATGCTAGACAAAAAATTAAGAGTCTATAATAAAATCATTGATAAAATAAAAGGAGCTTCAAATATAGCTCTTATAAGCCATAGAAATCCTGATGGTGATACTTTGGGTTCCGCGACAGCATTTTATCAAATTATAAATTCAAATTTTGTTTCAAAAAATATTGATTTAATTTGCAAAGACCTTATTCCTAAAAATCTTTCATTTATTCATAATAGCGAACTTTATAAACAAGATTTTAATCCAAATAATTATGACTTGATAATATTTTTTGATTCTGGAAGCAAAAGCCAAACTTTATTAGATTTAGAATTTCCAGAACTTTTTGATGGAAAAACATATAATACGATTTGAATAGATCATCATATTACAAACGAGATTTATGCTAAACAAAATCTGATTTTGACATGATATGCTGCTACGGCCATGATTGTTTATGAGATTTTTTCATTTACTTGATATTATATAGATTCTATTGCCTCAACAAATATTTTAACTGGGATTTATACTGATACTGGTTGATTAAAACATAGTAATACAGACGCACTTGCTTATAAATACACAGCGGAACTTATAAATCTTTGAGCTGATTTATCTTATATTGTAGATAATTTTTTCAAAAATAATTCATTTGATAAATTGAAACTTTGGTGAAAAATAATAGATAAATCCTTTATAGATAAAGAAAATATACTTTATACTTATATAAATAAAAATGACGTGGATTCATTTAATTGTGATTTTACAGATGCTTCTGGAATTACTGACTTGCTAAATTCAGCAGATTGAATAAAATACTCAGTAATCCTTACTCAAAAATGAGAATATGTTAAATGATCTCTTAGAACTCTTAGAGATGATATTGATTTGACTGATTTGGCCAAAAAACACGGTTGATGAGGTCATAAAAAAGCATCAGGTTTTACTGTGCGAGGAAATATAGAAGAATTTAAATCTTTGAATTTTTAGGAAAAAACACTTTAACTTTTACAATTTTTGTAAGCAAATGAAAACTGTTTGAAATCCCAATCTTTGATTGGTTTAGTTTTTGAATTTGCTGAAAAAATTAGTAAAAGTGATTAATAATAAAAACAACTTATGGCAGAATTAATGAGATTACAGAAATATTTATCACGAGCTGGAATTTGTTCGAGAAGAAAAGCAGAAGAATATATAGAAAAAGGTTTTATCAAGATAAACTGAGAAACAGCTACTATTGGTCAAAGTGTAGATCCAGATAAAGATAAAGTAGAATTGTTAGACGATGTTGTCGAAGACGCAAAAAAACTTGTCTATTATAAGCTAAATAAACCAAGAGGAATAGTTACAACTTGTGTTTCTAAAGGCGAAACTGGTATAATGGATATTGTTGACATTCCAACTAGAGTTTTTCCTATTGGGAGACTTGATAAGGAAACTACTGGTTTAATTATTCTTACAAATGATGGTAGATTGGCAAATTATCTTATGCATCCTAGATATAATCATGAAAAAGAATATATTGTAGAAACTTTTGGTCCTATTGAAGATAAAAATATACAAATTATGAGAGATGGTATTTTTATACTTGGTTCTTATACAAAAGAAGCAAAGGTAGAAAGATTATCTTCAGGTAAATTCTCTATTACAATAAGCGAGTGAAAAAATAGACAAATAAGAAGAATGGTTGAGCATGTTTGAGGAACTGTAAAGAAATTAAAAAGAATTAGAATAGAAAATATTCAATTATGAGATTTGGAACCAGGAGACTATCAAGAACTTTCAAAAAGAGAAAAAGATGCACTTTTTACTAAACTTTGAATAAAATAATTTGACAAAATATTTATTTTTTGTATAAGTAAAAATACCTAAAAATCACAATTGGGAGTATAAAGATGAAAAATTTGATTTTCATACTAATCGTAACAAGCTTGCTTGCAGTATTTGGAGTTATTCCTGAAAACGATATGAATAAATCCAAAACTGCTAAAAACTTCCCTTCTATTGAAGAAGTAGAAAATTCCCGAGACATGGGCGCAGAACCTGATGTTGAAAAAACATTTTGGTGTGCAGCTATCTCTGGGGATGAAACGGTGGATTTTATGGTCAATGTTGCAGGAAAAAATAGCAAATACATTATGTCAACAGACATTGGTGAATTTTTGCTTAATATGAATGCTACAGCTAAAAGTTTGGGGAAATTGGTTTCTTCAAATCCGTCATTGTTTATTGCTGATAATTCAGTTAAGATAGATGATGTAAAATGTCAGGAATCTTCACCTGAAGAATTCTTTGCATACAAAAAATCTCAAGAGGTAAATCTTGAGTAAATCAAAAAAAGCCCCCGTTAGGAGGGCTTTTCGTTTATTATTTATTCCGATAATACATAGTATAATTTTCTAGTAAAACATATTTCAAAACTAATTTAGCTAAACTTTTTTTTCTAGCAGAATAGCTTGTCATAGAATCTATAGCTTGATATTTGATATAAAAATCACTGTAAGATTTTTTCAAATAATCTCTTCTGGCTTGCATTCATAAAACTCCTAATTTATTATAAACAAGTTGATCTATTTTCTTTCATACTCATTTATATTGAGGAAAAGTTCTTTCTAACTTTGAATTAGTTAAAATTTTCTCTTTAAGTATTTTAGTATATTCAGCTTCTGAAAAAGTAAATTTATCTAGACTTTCATAATCTGCTTTTGCTAGATTAATTGATAAGAATGATAATATTATTAAAAAGGCTATTTTTTTCATGTTTTTTAAATTAATGCTAAAATTGTTTTTCTTCAATCCTCATAAACTCTCACTATTGAACAATCATTACACTTACATTGAAAATTATTACCACATCATAAAATGTTTTTGATTTGGCTTATAACATGAGTAAAATCTTCTCAAACTACTTCTTTAGTTTCTACTCATTTATCAGTTTCCATTCATTTAATAGTTCATTTAGAACCCATATCATCTTTTTCTAATCTTACAGAATATCAGCAAACAGTCATATAAATTTCATCGGATTATTAAATAAACAATATAGTTTATAAGCATTTTATTTATAAAGTAAAGTAAATTGCAAAAATAATTAGTATATTTGCTTTTTCTGGAATTTTAATAATATGTGTAAAATATTTTTAAGATTTATAATAAATATGAGAAAAATTTTATTTTGAATTATTCTTTTTTTGATAATTAATCAAGTTTCAGCTTATGAATACTCTAGAAAAACTTATACAACAAGTCTTTGAGATTATCAAATAAGGCTTTTTAAACTGGATTTGGCGGGAGATGATAGACTTGTGGTTTGAGTTTCTGATAAATGAGAAAGCTTAGAATCTTTGGTAAAGAGATATAATGGAAAAGCTGGGCTTAATTGAACTTATTTTTGTCCAGAATATTATCCTGAATGCAAAGGAAAAAATTTTTCAAATGCTGATAGAATCTCATATTGAGAAGATTTTTCTAGATGGACAGATACTTGAGAAAGATATGTTTTTGCTATAGATAAAGATTATATGTCATTTTTCTTTAATACAAGTAATTACAATGTTGATATGAGAAATGATATTTATATGTGAATATGAAATCATCCACTTATATTACTTGAATGACAAAATAAGCTTGAACATTATTATGATGTTGGTTTGATAGATAAAAAAATGCCAAGTACTTGAGCTAAAACTTTTATTTGTACAGTAAAAGATACAAAAAAAGTATATATGGGAATAGTTTACTCGGCAAGAATGGATGACCTACCTACAATTTTATCAGATATTTGATGTTATAATGCTTTGAATTTGGATGCTTGAAGAAGTACAGCGCTTTATAATAATTGAGAATATTATGTCTGACCATGAAGAGAAATAATGGACGCGCTAATAATTACAGATAAAGCAAATGACGAAAAAAATAAAAAAATAGTTGATATGGCTCGAAAATCTAAACTAGAACTTATGAACAAAATAAATGCTTTAACTCAAGATAAAGCCCAAAGACAAAATATCATACAAAAACTAGTAGATAAAATAGATTTGCTTTCAGATAAGACTAATTGAGTTAAAAAAACACTCTTAATTTTAGTCAAAAATAACTTAATGAAAGAAATATGAGAAAATCTAGCATTTAGATAATAATAATTTTAATACATAATTTAATAAATATATGTTTGATAAACTTACAAGAATTTTTATAGTTTTCCTTCCATTTTACGTTTTATTCAAGGTTTTTTTCGAATTTAAACTAGGAATTCCCTATTTATCTATGCTGAAGGAGCTTTTCGTAATAGTGCTGCTTATTTCTATGATTTATGAATTTTTTAAACAAAAGAAATTTCCGAAATTAGATTTACTAGATTATTTAGTTATTGCTTATTTTGTATATTTAAGTTTTGTTACATTATTTGCTCCAAAAGTTTTGGCATCTTTGTTTTATGGTTCTAGATATGATTTTGAATTTTTGCTTATTTTTCTTATGTTTAAGCATTCGGCTTTTTTACTTAAGAAAGATTTGAAATATTATGCTTGATTATTTCTTGTTTCTGGGGCTTTCGCTTTGACTATTGGATTTTTATCAAAATTTGTTTGAGAAGGAATTTTGACTTTTTTATGATTTGGTGAAAATGTAAATAATTGGCAAGCTGGTGGAACAATTCCGATTTATCAATGAGTTGAAGGAACTTGAATTTATAGATTTCAATGAATTTTTGATTGACCAAATCAGGCAGCTTTTTTCTTACTGACTTATATCGGGTTTTTGTTTTATTATTTTAAATGACAAAAAGATTATTATTTTCTACTTGGATTTTTATCTGTTTTCCTTTTTCCTTTATTTATCTATACATTCTCTAGATCTGCACTTTTGTGAGTAATCCTTTGAGCTGTTTTTGTATTTTTGATAAATATGTCTACTTTGATAAAACATCATAAAAAACAAACTGTGAAATTTCTTATAATAGCTCTTGTTTTCATCTCTTGATTTTGATTTCTTATAAAAGATAAAATTTCAGATATTGTTGTGAGAAAATCTTCTACTACTGGACATGCTGAAAGAATGATAATTTGAGTAAATAGATTCTTATCTCATCCTTTTGGAGAATGATTAGCATCAAGTGGGCCAGCTTCTAGATATGTATATTCTATAGAATGAAAGAAACAAGAAGATTTTTATATTCCTGAATCTTGGTTTATACAACAACTTGTTGAATGAGGATTTATAGGATTTATATTATTTGTGTCTATAATGGCAATATTATTTTTCTTTTTACTTAAGATAGACGCAGTACTTGCAGTTATGTTCTTTGCTGTAATGATGATGAATCTTTTCTTGCATACATTTGAAGCAACTTATGTTTCAGCACTATTTTTCATATTAATTTGAATTCTTTATTCTAAAAAGGAAGAAGCACATGAAAAAGTATAAATATTAAACTTAAAAAAATCCCGCATTTGCGGGATTTTTTAGTTATATACAGCTTCCATTATTTTCTTTTCAAATTCTTCTTCTGAGAATCTAAGAGCATTATTTCTAACTTCTTCTTCATTGTAGACATCATTGTCTATATTGAAATCAAATTGTTCAAATTTTGGAACAAAATCAGATCAGTTTTTATCATCAAAGAATTCTCAAGTTACTCATTCTATTACAGTTTCAAGTAATCAACCTCATCTGTAAGCAAAAACTCACTTTCCAGAAGCTTGTGCTTCAATTGGAACTATTCAGAAATCTTCTTCTCCTGGGAAAATAAGTCATTTAGAATTTTGTAGTAAATTTACTAATTCTTGTCCATATTTTGCTCATAAGAACTCTATATTTGCGCTTGTTGCCATAGATTTCAAAGTTTCAGAGTAGTTTCAGCCTCAAACTATTTTTAGTTTTTTATCACTCATTTCATTAAAAGCTTTTATTGCAACTTCTATTTTTTTGAATTCTGTTAATGCTGAGATAATTATATAGTAATCTCATTTTTCGCCTGGCATAAATCTAGTTGTTTCAACTGGAGGATAAACAAGTGACGAATCTTTTTTATAATATTTTCTAATTCTGTTTTGTACATTTGTAGAATTAGCTAAGCTTATATCTACTCTTTTACTAGCAATAAAATCCCATTGTCTCAATTTCAAAAATAATTTGTTCAAAATATATCATTTTATTCATTTATCGAAACCTATATCTTTTTTATATTCATTTGTCCAATCCCAAAGGTATCTTGCTGGAGAATGGTAATAAACTATAAATTTTGTTTCAGGTTTTGTAATCGCTCAATGAGCAAATCCACTTGAACTACAAAGCACAACATCATATTCAGAGAAATCTAAGCTTTCAACTCACATTGCCATAAAAGGCAAACAATATCTTTGATTTTTTCTCAAATTATATATTTTTTGAGTAAGTGAAGCTACTCTTACTTTTTCTTTTGGAAATATATCTCAAATCTTTTTTTCATCATAGATAAGAGTATAAATTGGAGCATCAGGAAACATTCTCATCATCTTCTCAACAACCTTTTCAGCTCATCATTTTTTTATCAGCATTTCGTGCAAAATTGCTACTTTCATATTTTTCTATTAGTAAATATTTTCTATTATTATAATTATTTTTGATAATTTCAAAATTTTTAATAAAATAAGAGTAAATAATTTTTTAAACACAAAAAACTATGTCATTAAAAAATATCACAATTTCTATTATAATATTCTTTCTTTGAGCCTGAAGTGTTTTTGCGTATGATTTTTCAATTACACCATGATCTGATGGTGCAAATTGATCAATTGATACTCAAATTAACTTAAATGCAACATCTACTCCTACTCCCGATGCTGACACTAGTCATGAAGAGACGGTAGATTTAAAATTAAATCCTGTTAAAATGGATTCTTCAGAATCTTCTTCGGTACAATTTAATTGTACTCCGGGGAAAGATTCTCTTTGTTCGGACCAGTTTAAGATAGATACTGGTAAGTTTTCTCCTGGTTGAAAGGGCTTGAATAAATCAACATCAAAAGCTACTATAAATGGATTTTTCACGGTTCTTATAAAAAAACTTATGGTTGCTTTGTGAAGTTTAGCTTTGATTATAATGGTTGTTTGAGCTGGATTTATGATAACTGCTATGTGAAAAGATGATAGTCTAAATAAATGAAAAACTATTTTCAAGGCTTGAATTATAGCTCTTGCTATAGCGATGTCTTCTTATTTTATGGTAAGTTTCTTATCTTATATTTTGTATTCTTAAAAAACATGAGAAAATTATTACTTTTATTGCTAGTTTCAATTATTTCTGTAGATTTTGTTATGGCAGCAGCTCCTGCTATAAATTGAGGAGGACTTCCTGGGTCGTGAGCATCTGGAGATAAAATTATTACAAAATATATTCCATCTTTGATTGCTACTATGATAAAATATATAGCAGTTATTGCTGTAATTTCTACTATGATTTCAGGTCTTATGTATCTAACTTCTGCTTGAAAAGAAGATACTACAAAAAAAGCAAAATCTTGGATTATATATTCTCTTGCTTGAGTGCTGCTCTCAGTTTCGGCTTGGTATATAATAAACTTGATAAATACAGTTTCTATTCCTAACTCTTAGTTTTTATATGAAAATATTTTTAAAAATTTTTCTGCTTTCTACTTTAATACTACCAAATTTTGTTTTTGCTGCTAATCTTTGAACTGATATGTTACCAAATACAAATACTATTATGGGAAATTCTGCAGATATAAAATGAAGTTGAACAAATTCGTTATTCCCTGTTTTAACAGAAGTAAAAACTATTATTTTTTCACTTCTTGCTCTTATCGCAGTAGCGGTTTTTATATACCTATGATTTAAACTTGTTTCAGCTCAATGAAAACCAGATGAATTCAAAAAGGCTATGATGGGATTTGTTTATGCTATTATTTGACTAGCAATTATTCCTCTTGCTTGGGCTCTTGTGAAACTTATTTCTTCATTACAATTTTAACATGAAAAAATTATTATTACTTTTAGTTTTGCTTTTTTCTTTTAATTGAGCATTTATTAGTTATTGAGATTATGATGAATCTTCAGATGTTTCTACTAATTTGAATAATTTTGCTCCGGATACTTTGGTTTGAACTAATGTTGATAAATATACAGTTGAAACATGATTTAAAACTCAAATTTCTACAATAGTTAAAAATATTTCTATTGCCCTTTCTTTAATTGCTGTTTGAGCCTTGGTATTTGCCGGTCTTAAGATGACTTTGAGTCAATGAAAGGATGAAGATCTCAAAAAAGCAAAAGACATCATTAAATGGACACTTATTTGATATTTATGAATGATTTCTGCTTGAGCGATAATCGCAATTGTAATTAATTTTATTTATTGACTAGGCTAAAAATATGAGAAAAAATAATAGAGTTTTACTTAAAATTTCGGGAGAAGCTTTGGAATGAACTAGAGACCATGGTATAGATCCTGTCTTTATAAAAGAATTAGCTGTTCAAATAAAAGAAATTAAAGATTCTTGATTTGAAATTTGAATTGTTTTGGGTGGATGAAATATATTTAGATGAATATCTGGAGCTGCAAATGGTATGGATAGAGTAGCAGCAGATTATATGGGAATGCTTGCAACTGTTATGAACTGAGTTGCTATGCAAGATGCTCTTGAATCAGTAGGAGTTGAGACTAGACTAATGAGTGCTATTGATATCCCAGAAATTGGTGAAAAATATATCAAGAGAAGATGAACAAGACATATGGAAAAATGAAGAATTGTAATATGTGTTGCTTGAACTTGAAATCCATATTTTACAACAGATTCAGCTTGAGTATTAAGAGCTTTGGAGCTTGAATGTGATTTGATGATAAAAGCTACAAAAGTAGATTGAGTTTTCAATAAAGATCCAAAAAAATATACAGATGCTGTACTTATAAAAGAAGCAACTTATGATGAAGTTATCAAAAATGATATAAAAGTTATGGATCAAACTGCAATTGCCTTAGCAAAAGATGGCAAATTAGCTCTTTGAGTTGTTAATTTATTCAAAGCTGGAGCGATGCTTAGGGCTTGTTTATGAGAAGATGAAGGAACTAAAATAAGATAAAAAGATTTTTTTACTTTTTTTTGACAAATTAGCTTTTTTTCATAAAATCTTGCGAGCAATATAAATATATTTAAAAATAATTACTAATCTCAATTACGCATGTTAGGAAAATTAAAGAAAAGAAAGAGACTTAGAACTCATGGTTACTTAAGAAGATCTTCTACACCTAATGGAATGAATGTTCTAAAAAATAGAAGAAGAAAAGGAAGATGGGAATTAACTCCTACAGTTAAAAAAAGATTCCAAGATATTAAAGGTAAGGCAAGACTTCACATCATAGCTGGAGGAACTGCTAGAAAATCACCTTTTGATGGTAAAGGTAATTATGTTGCTACTAGTAAATAATTTGAAAATTACTTTTTAGATATGATTTCCAAAATATATAGACTAAAAGAAAATGAAGTGAAAAAGGTTTTGCGAAAAAGATCAAAGCCTTTTTTTTCTTATTCGCTTGTTTTGAACTCTTTAAAAAACAAACAAACACATAATAGATTTTCTATAGTTATAGGTTCTAAATCAGTAAATTCAGGAGTTTCTAGAAATTTTTTCAGGAGGCTTTTTTATGAAAATTCTAGAAAATATCTAGAATTAGCTAAAGAAAATTCATTTTTTGACTTCAGTGTTTTGATAAAAAAAGAAACTCAACTTAATAAAGTAGATCAAAAAGCTGTACAAGAATTTTCTAAAGACTTAAATTTTGTTTTTTCTAAATTTTTTGAAGAGGAAAAAGCAAATGCTAATATAAAATTTAATTTTAAAAAATAGTATATGAAAGATAAATTAATAAATTTTTTACTGGTATTTTTAATAGTATTTTTTATTCTTAGTATGTTTGATGGTTCTAAAAAAACTACTCAAACAACAGGAAATCTTATTATAAAATCAGCTAGTGATTCTTATAATGTTCCAGCTACTGTTAAAATAGATTTACAAAATAATACAGCAAAAGAAATATCTCTAAATACTTGTGATTTGAAGATAAAATCTAGTGCAGGACTTGTTGATTTGGCTGATAAATCATTTTGCAAGGATATAAAAGTTGCATCAAATAAAACTCAAATAGTAGATTATTCTAAGTATTTTTCTAAATTTGAAATAACTTGAGATTATTTTATAGAAGCAAAAATCGAAGGCAAAGATTATATGTCTCAATTTTCAATTTGAAACATGGGATTTTTCGCTAAATTTTTCACTTTTTTCTTTTATGCTCCATTCTATAATCTTATAGCTTTCATCCTTACAATGGTTAATTATTCATTGTTTTGGGCTATTATAATAGTAACGGTTATAATCAGATCTATTTTGCTTTATCCTCAACATAAAATGATGGTAAGTCAGGCTAGAATGCAAACTGTTCAACCAAAAATCAAAGAAATTCAAGAAAAACATAAATGAGATCATCAAACGCTTTGAGTAGAACTTATGAAATTATATAAAGAAGAAAAAGTAAATCCTATGGGATCTTGCTTACCACTTCTTATACAAATGCCAATTTTAATAGTTGTTTATCATATTCTTACTTCTATTCAAGATCCAGTAAATACTTATTATATTTATTCATTTTTGCAAAATTTTTCTATTGATGCAATTCAAACTAAATTTCATTTTATTGATTTATTATCTGTTGGATGATGGGTTGGTTGAGTACTTGCTATAGCTGTCCGAGCTGTTCAGTTTATTCAAATAAAATTGTCTATGATTTTTAATAAAGCACCTGAAAATAAGACTTGAGTAGTTCTTGAAAAGAAACAAGGAGATAATGATTATTCATCATTTATGCCAGACCAAGCTGTAATGAACAAATTTATGCTTTATGGTATGCCAATTATGGTATGAATATTTACATTTACTTTTTATATCTGAGTTGGTATATACTGGTGAATTTCAACGACATTTATGATTATTCAGCAAATAGTGGTGAATAAAATTATAAAAAAGTCAATCTAAAATACATATATAAGTTGTCAGTTTTTTGACAACTTTTTTTATTTGTGATAATATGAAGAAGTAATTTATTTTTAATTTATGAAATTATGAAAAAAATAGCTTTTTTAATTAGCTTATGCTTAATGGCAAATGTTGCTGCAGTTAGCGCTGCTTACCAAACTGTAGATTGTTCTACTAGTACTATATTTTCAGAAAACTCTTGTAATCAATGTTTTGATGGAGGAGAAAAAACAACTGGAGATAATATTGGAATGATGGAAGATCTTTGGAAAAATGATTCTTCAACTGATAGACTTATATATAAAGAAGAACAAGAAATGCCTAAAATGGTAAATCCTGTATCAGACAAAGTTACTTGGTCTCAAAATCCTATAACTGATAAAGATTTTTGGGCATTTACTCCAGAATTAGAAAATATTTATAGTTCAGGTGCTGATGCTTATGTTTTGAAACCAGGAGCAAGTGTAACTTGGTTAAAATCTAATCTAGGTGCTGCTTACAAACTTGATTCAAATAAAGCTGATAAAGGAACAAACATTGGACTTTTAGTTTATCCTATTATGACTCATGCGGTTTTGGAAGATGGTACTCCAAGTCCAGAAACTACAACTCATAAAGAATGTGTACTTTTCAAATCTGCTGATGCAAATAAAGCTCCAGAACCAACTCCTACTCCAGTAGAAGTAAAAGCTCCACCAGTAAAAGCTCTACCAAAAACAGGTCCGGCTGAAAATATGCTTGTTATTTTAGCATTAATGCTAACAGCTTGAGTATTATATTACAGAAGAAAATCTGTTTAATATTCAGAGATCTTGAGAAGTCTCTGGCTTCTCAAGTCTTTGAATATTAAAAATCAAAAAACAAAAATAAAATTATTTTATAAAAAATATATATTATGGAAAATACAAATGATAAAAATTTAAACATTGTAACTCCTATAAACACAAAGGAATCTAAGAAAATAGATTTCGAAAAATTAGATATTGCAGGATTATCAGATTATATTAATAATTTATCTGATTTTGATGTATCTAATTCTGAACATAAAGAAATTGCTAAGAAGTTTCTACAATTAATGGCTTCTAAAAACGCTCAAAAAAGCACTTTAGAATCTGACGAAATTCCATCTCATTTTGATATTTCAGAAAGAAGAGCTTTATCAAAAGTTTTTGATTTAGTAAAAGCTTTTTATGATTATAAAGAAGGGGCTTCTATTGTTTTATGATATACAGAAGAAAAATTAAATTTACTTCAAAATTATATTGATGGGAAAGAAAAAACTATTTCTCAAGCATCTGAAAAATTGGAAGTAACAAAAACTAATGTAAAAGAAACTAAAAAAGTTAAAGAAGATTCAAAAGAAAAAAGAGAAGCATTAAAAACTCAAGAATTATCAGGATCAATAGAATGAACTTTCTGATCTAAAATAGAAAAATGAGGGCAATGGAAAAATGTAAATAAGGCTTCTTTAAATTCTATTTTAGAACAAAAATCGTGAGCAGATTTATTATCATTATATAATGAAATGAATACTATTGCTAAAAGAGATAATTTAAAAAATGGAAAATATGAATTTGGTATTTCTAATAGCTCATTAGAAGAAGTATTTAAAAAGAATGGATATGTTGCAGATGGTTTCTTCGGAGGAGAAGAAATGGGGTCTTTATTTCAAATAATAGAAGATGTTGTTTTAACTCAAAAAGAAATAGGAGCTAAAAATTTTAAAGATCAAATCGCTATAATGTTTGATAGTAACAGAGATGGTGTTTTAGATCAAGATGTACATTTTTATACTAAAGAAAAAGAATTTTTTGATGCTATTAAAACACCAGAAAATTGGGATAATTTACTTAAAAACCTTTGATATAATTGAAAATCATGATTTGATAAAGAATTAGGAAATAATTATTTTTCGGCTAGAAAAAACTTCGAAACAAGATTGGCAACTGTATTGCATCAAGGAGATATTCTTTTAAGAGTAAATCCAGGTGAAATGTTAACTAACCCTAATGCTGTGAAAGAAAGAATTTCTTTTGTAAAAGAATTACTTACAAAAGTAGATAAAACATTAAATTGAGATGAATCTAGAAAACAGATAGAGGCAAAAATATTAGAAATAAAAAAAGCAAATTGAGATAATAGTCCAGCAACAGAATCAGAAATTAAATATTTTATAGATCAGATTAAATTAAAGGCTGTTTGAATAGTTGTTTGAACAAATAATGGAGCTTGATTATCTTTTGATATAAGTAAATTAACAAATGATATATTAAGTACTTTAAATGTTTGATTTATTAATTGAGTTTGGTGAATTGGTGTCGCTAAAGACTTTAGTTTTGTAGATGGTAGACTTCAAGCTACTGCATGAATAGTAAATCTGATTCCTTATGTATGAGCTAGATGATTAATGTATAAATGAGATACTAGTTCTAAAACTTTATTATGAAAAACTAATATAGATTCTACTTATGATTTAGGATTATCAGGATGAGCTAGTATAGTAGGTTGAATTGGAGCTATTGATGTGTCAAAAGTAGATGAAAAAACAAAAACTTGAATTGAAAATCTAAAAACACAAATGTCAGGAATGATAGATAATGTTTTCGTTGATATAGAAGCGGGGAAAACATTTGAAAATTCTTCTTTCAAAGATAATCTGGAAAATAAACAAGCTTATGAGATTTTGGCTTCGCAATTAAATTCTTATGGAGACAAATCTTTTGTAAAAACTTGAATTTTAAATAATTATGAAAGAGAATTGTATAAAAATGCTGATGGTTTACAATTTACATGAGTTATTTTGTGACTTGCAGCAATGATTCCATTTATTTGAGCAAAATTTGAATATCATGATACTAAATGGTTAGAAGCAGATACTATAAAATTGCCTAAGAAACCAAAATATATAACTAAGCAAGTTTTAGAAACTCTTAAAGTAGAATCTAAAAATATAGTAACTGAATCTACTATTATGACTAATGTAGAATTATCAGCTTCTATTCTTGCCTTGGAAGATAAATTTGATTATAAGACTCGTTATAATAAAGGAGCATTTGATTTTATGGATCCTAATGCAAATCTAGAAACTAGATGGAATTGATTAAAAGCATTAGATAAAAGTACTAAAAAATTGAGAGAAAGCAATTTAGCGCAAATAATTGCAGGAATTGAAAAAAGTTGAGATGTAAATCAAAAATGGTATTTAATTTCAGTATTATCTCAATTTACTAGAAAATCTAATGATTTTAAAAATGGAGATATAGCTGAATGGAATAATAATATAGAAAAAAGAAAAGAACTTGAATTTGCTAAACTTAATTGAAAAAAATCTAGAAGAGAAAAATTTAATGAAATATTAGGATTTTCTTTAAATGATGAATCAACAAAACTTTATACTCAACTTACTGAATGAAAATGAAAAATTTCAAAAGTTAATTTGGACGCATTATCTTTTGATGTTATCTCATCATTAAACGTAGAGAAAAAATCACTTAAATGATTAGAAACTTTAAATGCTAAAACTAGTATTTTAACAGTTGATGGAAAACCTGCTTGGGAAGAAATAACAGACAAATCTAAAATAGATATTTTTATACAAAATTTAGCTAAATCTAACAGCTGAAATATTAACTCAGTACAAAAAAAACAAATTATTGAGTGATTAAAAAATCAAACAATTGTTTTAAAATTATGTAAAGATTCTTATGGTTGAGATGATAAAATTATTCCTATTGTAAAAGCAACAGAAACAACTATTATGAAAGATGTACAAGTTCTAGATTTATCGTGAGCTTCAGAAAATATTGTAAATGTAAATATTTTCAATCCAGAATATAAAAATATTGATGGTATTGCAGCTTATACAGTGGAAAAATTAAATTTAGGAGATAAAAAATCTTCTGATAATAACAATAATAATTGATGAGGAGGTTCTGGAACTAGTCATTTATGATCAGCGACTTGAGATACTAGTGGTACTTGAGGATGAGCTGCATCAGGTTGAACAGTTGGAGGAAGATAATTTTAATTATATAAAAAATTTTTATGCTTAATAAAAAAGTACTTTTTATAATTTTATTTATTATTATAATTATATCTATTTTAGTTGTTTTTATTTTAAAAATAGATATAAAAGAATTAGTTACAAATAAAAAAGTACCACTTGTAAATGAAGAAGTACTTTTAAATAAAGAAACTAGCGGATCTCTTATTATAAATAAAGAAATTTGAACTTTTCAATCTAGTTTATGATGAGGATGAAGATAATTATTATTTTTAATAAAACTAATATGTATAAAAAATATATAAAACTAATATTTTCAGGAGTTTTATTTCTAATGTTCTATCAAACAAATGCTTATATATCTAATGTTTCAAGTGTAAACCCAATTTATACTAATCCTATACTTTCTTGAGCTACTTGTGACGAAGTACTTACAAGTGAATTATATGTATGACAATGATGAATATTAGTAGACTCTTTTAGAAATCATTCAAGTCACAATGTTTATATTCAATGAGCGTGATTTACTTCAGATTGAAGACTAGGAACTGATTGAAATCCTCTATGTTTATATAATAATAGTGAATATAGACCAGGTGATTTTAGAATGCTTAGTTTTAATAAACCTTATCTAGATTCTATAGGATGGAAAATTGTTCCTAATGGTTTTATTAGACATTTAACAACTACTCAGGAATATTGATCAGGATGGCAAAGTTGAATTTGGACATTTTCAGGTTCTTATACAAATATTGACTTACCATGAAATTTTACATTTAATCAAGCAAATGTAAGAAATCTTTCAAATCATCCATTAACTATAGCTACTTGATCTACATATGATTGTCAGGTAAAAATCTGAACAATATATGATACTGATGACAATATGGCTACAGCAAGTGATAATGAAATGTTGGTAGAATGTAAAAGATATCAAATTAGATGGTGTTGAGATTGAATAAAGCAATCACAAGAATCATGTGAGCCAAACGATGCAAGTCATTCTGGTTGGGGGAATTTATGATGTAGTGCATCTTGTGCTCCTCTAAACTCTAACTGATGAGGATGAGGTGGAGGATGAGGCGGTTGAAGCGGAGGATGATCTTCTTGCTGAAACTGAACTGTCGAATCTGGAGAAGAATGTGATCTTGGTTCTGGAAATAATAATAAATGATCTTGTACAACTTCTTGTAAATGGACTTATTGTGGAGATTGAAGTTTACAAAGACCAAATTCTACAGCTAAATGAGCTCAATTTGAAGAATGTGATTTCGGAACTTCTACTTGGCCAAGTTGGTGTAGAAAATCTGATTGTAGAATAATCTGAGATTTTACTAGACCTTCTCAGTGATGAGGTGATAATACAACTCCATCAGATAAAGATTGAATAATTTTTTATCCATCTGGATGAGCATTGCTTTGAAATGGAATGAAATTATGGGATACATATAGTTTATCATTACCTTATATAAAAAATAATACAGGCTATGATTTGTATATAGATAAACCATTATGTTTGTACAAAGATAGTAAATTATCGCTGCAATGAAATTCTTCTATTTGTAGTGCATCTCAAATATGAGCATTAGCATCTGGACAAAAATTTGATTTTAATGTAGCTGATTATACAGCAAATACTGCTTTGATTCCAGCTGGTCTTTCTTATCAAGATGTAAATCTTATTACAGCTCCACAGTGATTGAAGGGTTCTTACTTATCTTCAGTTTTAACTGTAAGAGTAGCTAAACCAACTGTCGCAAATATATATGGGTGAACAAGTTTATTGAATTTCAATTCAGCTTTATATTCTGATGTAGAAGCACTTTCTCAAAATTTCTTAAATGATTTGAGAAATAAAAATTTCGTAGTTGCATCTATTGCTGATACTACAGGAAAATCATTTTCATCTTATGTTTCATCTGTATGAGATAAAACTGTTTATGATAATTCTGTAAATAATTGGAATAGTTCAGCAGCTACATCAATAGCTAAATTATCATCAACTTGATATGCTACACCAATAAATACTCTTCCAACAGAAAAATATAACTGACTTTCAAATGTATTTATACATAAATGAGATGTTTCTTTAGAAGGACAAGCTATTTCTGGAAATAAAACATTTATAATTGAAAATTGAAATTTGATTATAAATTGAAGTATTTCAGCGGTGGCTGGTTCAAATATTGCATTCATTGTAAAATGATGAAATATAATTATTGGATCTGATGTAGCTAAAATTGATTGAGTATATCTTGCAATAAAACAAGATAATATAGGAGGGAAAATTAACTCTGATGCTATAAAAACAAATAATAGACTTATTGTTAATGGAGGACTTTACTGAGATGCTAGAGATTTAATTGCAAATAGAACATATATGAAATCAGATAACTGAATAATAAATGTTTGAACTACAATAAATTTCAGATCTGGAGTATTTACAAATCCACCACCACTTTTAACTACTTTTATAGATGAATATATGAAAGTAAACAAAATAGCTAAATAAAAAAATCCCCCTGCCTTATAGGCATCCCCCTTAATAAAGGGGGACTTTTTTATTTTGAATTTATAGTTTTTTTTATATAATGACTAAAATTAATAATTATAAAAAAAATTGTCATGAAGAGAATATTAACTTGATTGAAACCAACTTGAAACTGAATACATATTTGAAATTATATGTGAGCTGTAAAACCTTTCTTGGATTTGATAAAATGACAAGAGGCTTTTTTATTTATTGCGGATTTTCATTCTCTTACATCAGTTCATAACTGAGAAACTTTGAAAAAATATAAACTTGAAATGATTTTGGAATATATGGCTATGGTTTGAGATCTAGATAATGTAACTATTTTTGAGCAATCAAAAGTAAGAAGAATAAATGATATTACTTGGATTTTGTCTAGTTTAACTCCTTACAGTATGATGCTTAGAGCTCATAGCTTCAAGGATAGTCAAGCAAAAAATGCTGAAATAAATATGGCAACTTTCAATTATCCTATACTTATGGCTTCAGATATCATAAGTTATGATGCTGATATAGTTCCAGTTTGAAAAGATCAAATTCAACATTTAGAATTTGCCCGTGATATAGCAGGATATTTTAATAAAAACTACATATGTGATACTTTCAAATTACCAAACTGTCATATAGACAAAGAACTTCAAACTATTCCTTGAATAGATGGTAGAAAAATGAGTAAATCATATAATAACTTTATTCCAGTTTTTGCTTCAGAAAAAGAAATAAAAAAATCTATTATGTCTATAGTAACAGATGATACTCCACTTGAATTGCCTAAAAACCCTGATACTTGTAATGTTTTCGCTCTTATTAAGCTTTTTGCTACACAAGATAGACAAAATCAAATTAGACAAAAATATTTAGCTTGAAACTATGGCTATGGTCATGCTAAGCTGGAATTACTAGAAATAATACTAGATTATTTTGGACATATTAGACAAAGAAAAGCAGAACTTGAAAAAAATCTGGATTTTGTTTATGATAAATTGGCTAAGTGAAACAAAATAGCAAATGAAATAGTAGACAAAAAATATGAAGAAATATTAAAAGTAGTATGATTATAATTTAATAAAAAAATATGATTTATTTTATCCTTGGGATATCGGGGTCTGGGAAGTCCACACTTATATCAAATATTAAAAAACTAAATCTTCCTAATTTAGAACATCCTCTTTCTTATAAAACTAGAGATAAAAGAGAATTTGAAATTAATTGAGTTGACGCACATTTTATATCAAAAGATGATTTCAGGGCTCAAATAGAGGCTTGAGAATTTTTAGAATATGCAGTAGTTCATGGAGACGATTATTATGGTACAAAATGGGCTCAAATAAATGAAGCCATAAAAGCCTGAAAAAGTATTTTGAAAGAACTTGATTTGAATGGACTTATTTCATTAAAAAAAACCAGACAAGGTTTGGAATATAAAACAATTTTTCTTGATTTACCTATATCAGAGCTAGAAAATAGAATATTAAAAAGACAGCCAAATATAGATAGATTAGAATTAGAGACAAGACTTAAAAATGCTTTTATAGAAGAAGAAAATTTGAGAAAACTTTGTGATTATGATATTGATGCTACTTTATCTGAAGAAGAGATTTTGAAAAAAGTATCTGATATAATTAAAAATATTTAGTATGAAATTACATATTATTACGATATTTCCTGAAGCCTTTGATTCCTATTTGTCTACTAGTATCGCAAAAAATGCAGTAAACAAATGATTACTTGATATAAAACTTTATAAATTGAACAATTTTTCATATGATAATTTAAAAAGAGTAGATGATAAAGTTTATTGAAGTCATGGACAACTTATAAAGGCCGATATTTTATCTAGAGCTATAGAATATATTTTCTCTAAAATTTGAAAAAAAATAAAAGTTGTCTACATGAGCCCCAAGGGAGACTTACTTAATCAAGAAAAAATAGAAAAATACTCAAATGAATTGAATGATGAATTTATAATAATTTGTGGACATTATGAATGAATAGACCAAAGAATTATTGATTTATATGGAGTTTCAGAAATAAGTATAGGTGAATATATACTTACTAGTTGAGAATTGGCACGACAAGTATTTATTGATTCTTTAGTTAGACTTGTTCCTGGAGTAATCAATAGTGAAATATCTCACGAGGAAGAAAGTTTTTCTGTAAAATTAAATAGACAAAAGGAATATCCTCAATATACTGGACCTAAAGAATTTTCTTGATTATCTGTTCCTGATGTACTTACTTCTGGTAATCATAAAGCAATAGATGATTGGAAAATTAAAAATTTAAGTTAATTTTTAATTAATAGAAAATATGGATTTTAATAATATTATGGCAAGTGTTCAGGGTTTGGTATCGCTTATTACATTTGAAACATTTTTGAAATTACTTGCATTGTATTTCTTTGTTTTTTGGATAGCTATAATAATTTGGGTAACAAAAGATATTATTAATAGAACAAATAATATATTACTTCAAATTCTTTCTATATCTACAGTTTTGTTTTTAACACCTCTTTGAGTTGTTATTTATCTACTTATTAGACCATCAAAAACTTTACTTGAAAAATATTATGAACAAGGAAATTTTGAAAGTTTGGATGATGAATTCCATACAGAAGAACTTGAAGAAGAAAATGAAATTTGTGATAAACCTGAATTAAAATGTTTTTCTTGCGGTTTCACTATTAGTCCAGATTTCCATTTTTGTCCAAATTGTAAAATTTCTTTGAAAAAAGAATGTACTAAATGTCACAAAGAATTAAATGCTGAATGGAAAATATGTCCTTATTGTGGAAATGAAGATGAACTTGTTTCAGAAGAAGTAAAACCTAAAAAAACTAGGAAAACTAAAGAAAAAGAAGAAGTTATTGATAAAATAGAAATTATTTAAAATCCTAGACTATAAATAAAACTTTTTAGACTTTAGCAAGATACAATGTTAGTCATCAGCTTGCGGGATTTTAAAGGGCTGCATAGGCCCTTTAAGTCTTTTGTTACTTTTGGTCACAAAAGTAAGTATAGAAAAAATTTTCTAAAAATAAAAAAAGAAGGACAATTATTTTTGTCCTTCTTTTTGCTTATTAGTTAAAAAAAGAGTCAACTATTTTTTTGTAAATCATTCTTTGTCTAAGTTCTTCATAATACTTAGTTCCTTCTTTGTAAAGTTCTTTAAGTCTTTCCTTAACATCTGGAGATTCAAATCTTTCAAATACTTTTTGAATTTCAGAATTTAATTCTTCTGTTGTTACTTCTGTTTTTTCAAGTTCATTTAACTTGTATAATAGAAGTTCTCCTTGTAATCTCTTCATTGCAGTAGGTAGAACATTTTTTTCTTTGTAAGTAGTTTCATCCATTCCAAGAGAAGCTATATAATCAGCTGGTTTTGCTCCAGACTGAGCTATGTCTTCTTTGATTTCTTCAAAAACTTTGTTTACTTGATTTTCTATCATTTTAGCTCCGATATCTAGACTTGAGATTTTCATTAATTCTTCAATTAATTTAGTTTCATCTTGAAGTCTAGCATTTGAATCTTTTACATCAAGTAATTCAGCTTTTATAAGTTCTTTAAATCCTGCTAAATCCATTTCTTTACCTCTTAATTGTTTGATGAATTCAGGAGTAAATTCTGGTTTAACTGATTTCTCGATTTTATTTACTTTTACTTTGAATTTTGTTTCTTTAGAAGCAAAACCAGCATTGTGATAATCAGATGGGAAAACTATATCAAGATCAAGTTCATCTCATTCACCAGCTCCAACTATTTTTTCTTCAAATCCAGGAACAAGCATATTAGAACCAAGAACTAGAGGATAATTTCTCATATTAGTATTTTCTAAGAAAACACCTGATTTATCAAATCCTTCAGTATCAATATGAATTTTATCTCACATATTACATTTATCTCCAGCTTTACAAGCTTCAAATTTAGTAAATCTAGTTTGTATTTCACTTAGAGCTTGTTCTACTTCTGAATCTTTTACTTCAACCTTAGTTTTTGTAAGTTTGATTTTTTTATATTCAGGTTTGATTTCTATTTCTGGAAATACTTCAACCGTCATTTTAACGATTATAGGATTTTGAGAAATAACTTCAGATATTTCAGCTTCTGCCATAGGAACAAGTTTTTCTTGTCTCAAAGCTTCTCTAAACATATGGTCAATAGCATCTTCTACAATCATTGCAGCGATTTTTTCTTCACCATATTTTTGAACAATTATAGATTCTGGAATATCGGCTCATTTTCTAAATCCTTTTATATCAGCATTTTTTCTAAGATATTCAATTACGTGTTTTCTATGACTAGCCACATGACTTGCTTCGTCTTCTAGTATAAGTTCTACTATTGAACCTGGAAGTCTTTTACTTTCGATTTTCATATTTAATCAATTTTTAAAATAATATAAATTTTTTGCCCGAGGATTATATTCAAAAAAATCCAAAAATCAAAACAAAAAAATAGCTATATACATTGGACCCTCAGTGCGATAATTATTACATAGGGTTGTATATAGCTGGTTATTTTTTGAAGTTACCTTCAAGTCTATACTTAGTTTTCGAAATTTTTTCTCAAGCATGTTCTCGCGGCTTGTCCCATAATATTTTTGCTAAAATTGTTTAAGATTCTAGAGATTAGAGAAAATTGTATTTTGTTTTGCGTGTTGCACAGATAGATTAAATCTAGCCATACTATTTATTTTTGTTTTTGTTTCCGGTGATTTGATTCACCATCACTGAGTAAGACAAGTATATTAAAACATAGATTTTAGTATTTGTCAAAATTTTTATCAAAAAAAGTTTTATTTTCTATTTAATATTTGTTATTAATTTGATTTTTCTTATTAAATAGCCATTGTTTAGAGAATAGATTATTTTGTAATATTTAATAAAACCTAATAAATTGCTAGTAATTTATTAGGTTTTATTAAATATTACAGCTATATTTTTAGAATTATATATGTTATAA
The DNA here is from genome assembly GCA_028713225.1 of Candidatus Altimarinota bacterium. GTDB lineage: Bacteria > Patescibacteriota > Gracilibacteria > BD1-5 > UBA6164 > JAQVPN01. Next base: position 108,124 of record JAQTOS010000001.1, on the reverse strand, counting down.
ATAATATAATAATATAATTTTACATAGAGAGATTGTTTTTTGAAGCTATTTTTTTATAATATTAATTATAACATAAAAAAGGAATAAATAAACAAGATAAATAGCAAAACTATAGCAAAAAGATTTGACTTTTATGCAAACTGACTATAATCTCCTTGTCTAAAAAGGCTAGAAAAGTCTTTTAAGCAAGTAAATTTTATAATTTAAGCTCATTTTTTTGCTTTTTTATTGCATTTGTAGTAAAATCTGCGAACACACTTGGGTTTTAGCTCTTTAACATAATCTGAAAAATACATTTAAAGATTTACTTTGTTTGTTCAAGTTTTTTGCACAAAAAAGGGATTTTGCTTATTAAAATTTAGTAGGCTAGGATCCCTTCGTTGTGCTTAAGCAAAAACAACAAGGGTTAAGGCTTTAACCATCGGTATTTTAGTTTGTTATTACTAGGACTAATTTACTTCTTTTTATAATACATATATAATACTTCATTAATACATATCTTTTTTACATTATTAATGAGAAGGAGAATATGGAAAAATTATACTTATATATATGTTATAGGAATTCATAGTAATAATTTGTTATATAGGATGGGTTTGATCACCCGTATCCTAATTATTTTTTAATTTATTATTCGATTATGAGTAATTCTTTATTGAAAAAAGTTACTTCAGCTGTTGCTTTGACTGCTATAGTTGCTTCTACTATCGGTTCTGTTAGCTCTACTTATGCTAACACTGCTGAAACTGAAGCTGCTAATAAATTAGCTGGTCTTGGTGTTATCGCTGATCAATCTTCTACTGTATCTGCTTATAGATTAGGTGATACTATTACTAGAAGAGAAATGTTAAAAGTTATGATGAATCTTAATGGTTCAACTGTTGAAAATAAATGTGAAGGTAAATTTACAGATCTTCCAGCTACTGACTGGGGATGTAAATATGCTGAAGCTGCTCTAGCTAAAGGTTTCCTTGCTGCTAACGCAACTTTCAGACCAAATGATAACGTTTCTAAAGCTGAAGCTTTAAAAATGGTTATGAAAGCTAAAGGTATCGCTAAAGATGCTTCTGCTTCTTCTTGGGAAGCTGCTTACGTTAATGCTGCAGTTACTGCTGGATTAATTTCTGCTTCATTCTCAGATTATTCTTCTGCTTCTAAAAGAGGTTTTACTTTCACTGCAGCTGCTAACGCAACTGATTCTTCTTCTGATTTAGGTCTTGGAGGATTACTAGGTGATTTAACTTCTACTGGAAATACTACTTCTACTGGAAATACTACTACTGTAGTTAAAGCTGGTTCTCTTGGTGTTTCTTTAAATCCTACTTCTCCTGCTAATGGTACTTTAGTTCCAAAAGCTGGTACAGTTAGATTTGCTGTTGTTGATTTTACTGCTGGTTCTTCAGATGTTTTAGTTAACACTGTAAAAATCGCAAAACAAGGTTTAAATACTACTTCAGGTGTTTCTAAAGTATGGTTTGAAAAAAATGGTACTAGAGTTTCATCTCAAGCTTCTTTTTCTTCTGAAGGAGATGCTGTTATATCATTTGCTCCTGCTTACATAGTTAAAGCTGGTGAAACTGCTACATTAGATATGTATGTTGAATTATCTGCTTCAACTGGTGTTGATTATCAATTTGCTTCAGTAGAAATCTCTACTTCAGCTGCTGATTTTTCAGGATCATTTGTTACTCCTGTTTTAAGAACTGCTGATTATACTGTTGCTAGTGCAACTATAGCTGCTCAAAATACTAGTGGTAATACTTACAATGCTAGTAATGATAAAGTTGAATTAGGTAAATTCACAGTTGCTAATACTGATACTGATTCAGAAACTAGAGACGAAACTTTCCAAACTATTATGCTTTACCAATCTGGTGCAGCTTCTTTAGACAACCTTTCTAATATCGTTGTTGAAAGAAATGGTGTTGTTGTTTCTTCTAATGTTGTTGTTTCTGGTAAAACAGTTGCAGTTACTCTTAATGATACTATCAAAGATGGTGTTACTGCTACTTACCTAGTAAGAGCTAATATCGCTAGAGTAGAACTTACTACAGATGTATATCAATTATATCTTAAGAAAGCTACTGATATAAACATTATTGAAAATAAAACTGGATTCAGATCTACTGTTTCAGGATTACCTGTTCTAGGATTATACAATGTTAAAGGTGGTGATGTAACTTTTACTACTGATTCTGCTACTGCTAAATCAGCTAATGTTGCTCCAGGAACTTCTGATGTTGTTCTTATGAAAGGTACAATTGAAGCTAAAAATTCTGTTAATTTAGAAGATGTTGAATTAGCTGTTACTACTACTGGTACAGGTTTATCTAAAGCAGCAAATACTATTTATTTACAAATAGGTAATTCTACTTTCTCAGCTACTCCTACTTCTACTGGAGCTGGTGTTGAAACTCTTAGATTTAATGGTTCAGTTACTGTTGATGGTACTGCTGCTGTTAAAGTTTATACTAAATTAAAAGATGCTTCTGCAGGTACTACTATTAAAGTTTCTGACATGACTTTAGATTCTTTTAAAACTACTAAAGAATATTCAGTTAATCAAAATACTATAAATTCTTTTGTTGGTACAATTGCTTGAGTATTAGTTACTGTTGATACTACTGCATTAAATGGTACTAGAGTTGATGGTTTAGGTGCTACTAACTTAGCTGTTGGTGCTAAATCTCAAACTATATTTGCTGGTAAATATTCTCAAACACAAGGTAATGCTGTTAATTTATCTAATTTTAACGCTACTTTCGCTGGTTCAGGTTTATCTCAAACTGGTGCTAATGTAACTGTTTCATTATATGTTAATGGAGTAGTTAAATCTACAAAATCAGTTGTTGCTGCAACTTCTTATTCTTTTGATGGTTTAAATGCTACTGTTAATACAGCTAGTCCAGTTACTATTGAATTAAAAGCTGATTTTAATGATGCTATAGCTGCTGGTACATTTAATGTTTCTGCTGTTGCATTTGATGCTACTGATTCATTAACTTCTGCTAATGTTAATGAAACTGCTTTAGTAGGTCCTGCTTTTACTATCCTTGCTGCTGGTGCTGTTTTAGCTTCAAGTGATAATAATCCAAAAGCTACTCTACTTACATCTGGTACTTCAAATAACAAATTATTTGCATTTAAATTAACTGCTAGAAATGATACAGTTAAATTAAAAGATATTACTATATCTGGTACTGGTTTATCTAATTTTTCTAACTTCAGACTTAGTACTGATGGTACTGATGCAGGTTCAATCGGAGTTGCTTCTACTACTTCAGATTCTTCTGTAGTATTCCAAAATGTATCTGATACTACTGGTACAGCTATGGATAAATCAACTAGTTATTATTTAATAGCTAATGCTAATACTAATACTAATGTAGCTAATATTGCTATGTCTTTAGCTTCAGTTGTTATTAAAGCTAGTAACGGTACAGAAAGTACAGTTTATGCTTCTGCTGTAGATTCTAAAGTTCATGCTATTGCTGAAAACACTTTAGTTGTTGCTAAAATTGATAACGCAAACAAATCATTATCTACTTCAGCTATGAGATTTACTGTAACTGCTGCTGGTAAAGATTCTGTTACTTTATCTGGATTTACATTTACACAAAATCCTACTGGATATACTTCTACTGGTACAGTAAGAGTTTATAAAGATAGTGTTGCTGCTGCAAATGAAGTTACTTCTTCTGCTAACAATACTGTTGATGCTGGTTCTACTGTAACTTTCATCGCAGTTGTTGATAACGCAGTTAAAAATGGTTCAGCTAATACAATTTCTTATGAATTGAAATTAGATGATGTTGCTACTTCAGCAATCTCAAGTGTTAAAGCTTACCTAAATACTGGTGCTTTCCCATTTGTTGAAACTATTTCTAACTAGTTTAGACTTTAAAGACATTTATGTTTTTAAGAAAAAATCCCCTCGCGCAAGCGGGGGATTTTTTTGTGTCTAAAAAATATATTGCAAAATAAATACTATATTTTTTAATACTTTTTTAGAAAAATCTTAAAATAATTAATGATTAATTAATATTTGCTGAATAATATATTTTCATATTTTTATTTTTTATTTATATTTTTATGAAAAAAATTATTAGTTGAATTTTATTAAGTTTACTTATTCTTAGTAATACATTTGTTTTTTCTGATAATCCAGTGTTAGCAGAAACTCATCTTTATTATATGGATACTGATAATAATGGGAAAATTGATAAACTTGAAATAGAATTTAATAATAGTTTAACTTGAGTTTTGAATATGGATAAATTATTTTTATATTCAAATACTTGAGGCTTATCTAGTTCTAAACTTGATTCAGTTTCTGGAGCTAGTATTTTCAGCTCTTATTATTTATCTGGAAATATTTTATGAATTAATTTGATTGAACAAAACAATTTTTTAACTGGTCTTACCGTAGATAATACTACTTCTAGTCATTTAAGAATCAAAACAAATGCATGAGTTGCTATAAAAGATACATTTGGAAATGAAATAAAATTGCTTTATACAAGTAGTTTTTCTAATTATACAAATGTGAGTTTCAAAGTAAATCCAAATCAAGATATAATAGATGATACAACAAATGACGAAACTATAGATCAAAATACTCTTCCTGATACATCTACTTGATGAACAGGCCCAAACATTCCTGAAATATCAGAAGAAACAGGCTCAATTAATGAAAATACAGGGACTATAAATAATTATGAGAATGCGTCTGAAACAGCTTCTTGAGCGAGTGATGAACAAGAATATACTAATGATTCAAGTGGAGAAATTTTAACTTGATATACAAATAATTTTACTTATGAAACTAAGTTATTATTTCAGTCTCCTAGCTATTTACTAGAAAAAGATGATAGTGAGGCTACAATATTTAATTGTGATAGAACAAAAAGTGATTGTAAGGTAAATTATAATCTAAATATATATTTAGGAAACTGATTTGAATCTATTCCAACAGATTATGAATGTCAGTGGAATTTTGGATTTTCTAGAACTACAGGAGAAGAAGATAAATGTAATCCAAATACTATCACTTATCCTGTTTGAGAATGGAAAACAACTTATAAAATTATCCAAAAATCAAATCCTGCTAATTATATTTCAAAAGAAATAAAAATAAAAAATGAGTGATTTAAAGAGGATTCTACAACAAAAATAATATATGTAGGCTGAACAAGTGCATCAAGTGTTTCTACTTCAGCTATTTCTATAAATATTCCAAAAATCAATATTCAATGAGGTTTGGATGAAAATAATAATTGTAAAAGTGCTAGTTGTAGTATAAATTTGTCTTATGATATTAAAAACTCAAAAGAAGCTTGTTTATGGTCTTTTCCTGGCGGTACTTATGAGAGTTGAACAGAGAAAAAATGTAATCCAGGCTACATAAAATATCCTACTTGAGAGTTTAAGGTTAGTTTAAAAGTATATGAGATATTAAATGAATCAAATTATAAGGAGTCTTATTTAAATTTTTCAAATAAAATCACTAATGCAAAAATAGAAAAAGTAGAACCAGTAAAAGAAACTAAAATTTCTGAAGCTATAAAGTCAGAAATTTTAGATAAAATATCTAGTTTATCAGGATTTTTAAAAATATCTCAAGTTTTGCCAAATCCAATCTGAAATGATGATTTGGAATGGATAGAGCTAAAAAATACCTGAAATGAAAAAATAAATTTGAAATGATGTGAACTTCATAATGAATTAAAATCTTCAGTTAAAAAATATAAAATAGAAACTGATACTTTTTTGAATTCAGATGAAAGTCTAAAATTTTATAAATTTGATACGGCCTTAAATTTCAAAAATACTGGGTGAGCAAAATTAGATTTAGTTTGTGATTGAATTTTTATAGATAATGTTTCATGGAATTTTGATACTGCTGAATGATTTATTGTTAGTCCAGAGATTCTAAAATCAAAAATTATTTCTATAGAAAATCTACAAAGTAAAAATAAATTTGTTCTTACTTTTTCTGATTGAAACAGTATTACTCAGGAAAAATATAATAAAGCTTTGATAAATGATTTATTGAAACAGGCAAATACAAATAGCAATGATAAATCTAAAATAAAGGATTTTATAGCAAGTTCATTTACTCAAAAAATTTCAAAACAGAAAAAATGAATAAAAATTTATGGAAATACTATTCCAAACTCTAAAGTTTTGATACAAGTAAAAAAATCAGCAGAGGGTAATTTATCTTTTTGGGATTTCTTTTTCAAGCAAACTTATGCTAGTTCAATGGACGTTTATGAACTTGCAGCAGATAGCGAGGGGAAATATGAACTTCTTATAAAAAATCCCAGTATTGGATCTTTTGAGGTAGTTTCATCTATAAAATCAACTGATAGTTCAAATTTTGAGATTCCAAAAATCTCTAATTTTGATGTGGATAATGATTATATTGCTTATATAAATACAGATTCAGCAGAAAAAGTGATAAGCTCTGATACAAATCTCGAAGCTGTTATTGAGCTGCAATGAAAAATTAGTGATGATAAAGTATTATCAAAGAACAGAATAGTTTGTTATGCAGATCTCTGTAGTGTTAATTTCGATTGAAGGGCCAGCAAATGAGGAAAATCTTTGCAATATCTTTGGGACTTTTGAAATGGTAAAACATTTACAAAAGCTAATCCAGCATCTTATACTTTTTTAAAATGAAAACAGATAGTTTCACTAAAAGTAAGTTCTGAAAAATTAGAAAATATAGCTTATTTCATAGTAGAAGTTCTTTGAGCTGAGTCAAAAGAGTCCAAATCCAAAGCTAAAATAAAAGAAACAAATAATATTATAAATACTGCAAATGCTGATAGTAAAATAGAAGAAACAGCTTCTGCATGATTTAAACAAAATCAAATATTATACATAACTTTACTCGTAATAATTGCTCTTGCTTTACTTTTTGTAATATGAAGAAAGAGAGATTTATTTTAGTTTGCAATTATTTATAAAAATATATAATGAAACCTAAAATTTATCAAAATATTAAAAAATAAATGAGAATAAAAGATCTAAAAGCCCTAGTTATTTTGACATCAATTTTCACTGTAATTATTTTTTCTTCAAATTCTTTTTTTTATAAAGATGAAAATAATCAAAAAGAAGAAAGTTTTATAGATAGACAATTATGAGACAATTTGTATGATTCTTGATGAAGTGCAATTCAAAAAAATCCAGATATAATAGCTAAAAAAGCACTTCTAAGTCATATAAAAAAGACAAATTTGGAAATGAAATCTGCTTCTAGATTAGAGGCTGTTTTTGAGCCAGAAAATTATGGAGCAAAAATAGATAAAGATTATTTTTATATACTTCAAGATTTACTTGAATCTAGTTTGTTTGATAATGTTTTTAGAGATAAAATTTCTTGAGTAGAAACAGATTTATATGCAGAAAAGGCTGATGTAAGAGGAAAAATGAAAAATAGAGCAATTCATATATTTGCTCCAGAAGCTATGAAAAAATCAGAGTTTTTATCAGTGTATATTCATGAACTTGGGCATTATATAGATATTTATATTTTGGAAAAAGATATTATAGGAGATGATAGTGATAATTTTTATAATATTTCTTGGAAATCAGTGAAAACTCTAAAGGCTTGAGCTAAATGAGAGGATTTTGTTTCTGGTTATTCTATGACAAACAAATATGAAGATTTTGCAGAAAGTTTTGCTTATTATGTTTTACACAACAAATCTTTTTTGATAAAAGCTGAGAAAAACGATAAATTGGAACAAAAATACAGATTTTTTTCTAAATATGTTTTTATTGATGGACAATTTAAAGATACTAGCTTTGCTACAAACGATAAAATTAAAGATTATTATTGGGATATAACAAAAATATGAGTAAATTATAATAAATTTTTGCAGTATTTAAAAAAATAGATATAATACTGCTCGTAAAGTTTTAAAAATATTTTTTTGCAATTAGAGCATTCATCTTTTTGTAAAAAGAAATTCAAACAATCAAGGTATAATTTTTATTCTTCAACATTTATATAAGAACATATCTTTTTTCAAAAACAATTTATAGAGTCTATAAAGTTATCAAGTTTTTTTGGTGCTTTAATATTTTTTGCAATTTTTTAAATTGCTCTTTAAAAAAATCATTATTTTGATAGTTTTATTTACTTTATAATTTACAGGTTTTTTATAAAACCACTCTTTAATTTTTTAATAATATAATATGAAAGATTTTTTCGACGATCTAGATAATGAATTAAAAGGAGTTAATACTTCTAACAATTCATTCAATCAAGATGATATACAAATAATAGAAGATGATACTGTTGAAGGTGAAGCGATTGATGTAAATGAATCATTTACAGAAAGCTGTATGGAAAGTGCTGAAGCAGAAACTGTTGCTTCTACAGAAGAAAAAAAATCAAGTTTCAAGAAAGAATTTTCTAGAAATACAAAAGATTTCAAAGAATGATCTAATAATTCTGATTCAGAATTCACTTCTTTGAAACAATCTCTTATGACAAATTTCCCAGAAACAAAATTTTACTTACCTACTCTAAGAGAAGGTTATACTAGAATGATACCTATTTGAGGACATAATGAAGTTGGTAAAAATATGAGTATGTATCAATATTGAGATGATATTGTGCTTATTGATGGCGGTATGCAATTTCCAGAAGCTGATATGCTTGGTGCGAAATATTCTATCCCAGATATTTCATTTTTGATTCCTTATAAAGATAAAATCAAAGGTTTCATAATAACTCATGGTCATCTAGATCATATCGGTGCTTTGAAACATTTACTTCCTGCTCTTGGAATGCCTCCAGTTTATGGAACAAAATTGACTATTGGATTTATCAAAAAGAATCTAGAAGAAAATAATTTATTGAATTCTGCTACTTTAATAGAAGTAGATCAAGACAAAGAAGAATTTGTAAGAATGTGAAATTGGAATGTTGAATTCTTTAGAGAAAACCATTCTATTCCAGATGCTACGGGTATTTATTTAGAATCTCCTACTGCTAAAATAGTACATACTTGAGATTTTAAATTTGATTTTACTCCAGCAGTTGATAAACCAGCTGATTTGGCTAGAATCGGAAGAATTGGTTCAAGATGAATTTCTGTTTTGATGAGTGATTCTACAAATTCTACAAAAAAATGATTTACTAAATCAGAAAAGGAAATTGGAATATCTTTAGACCATTTGATAGAAAAAGGTGTTGAAGGTAGAATGATTATTGCAACATTTTCATCTCTAGTTTGAAGAATTCAACAAATAGTTGAAGCTTGTGAAAGACATAATAAAACAGTTTTCCTAAGTGGTAGATCTATGGTTGAAAACGTAAGAATTGCTCGTGATTTAGGATTTGTGAAATCTAGTCAATCTACTATCAAAAAGATGACTGGAAAAGCTACAGAAGGAATTCCTTTAAATAAACAAGTAATTATTACAACAGGAAGCCAAGGAGAAGAATTTTCAGCACTTTATAGAATTGCTGAAGGAACTCATCCAAGTATAGAAGTTATGCCAGGTGATACGATTGTATTATCTTCTACTCCTATTCCAGGTAATGAAAGATCAGTTGTTGAAGTTATGAATAAACTTATCAAACTTGGAGCTAAATTAGTTACAAATGATAATTTAGATATACATGCTTCTGGACATGCTGCTCAAGAAGAACAAAAAATAATGTTAAATTTGATTAGACCAAAAAATTTCATACCTATTCATGGTGAACTTTTCATGAGAGTTGCTCATAAAAATACAGCTATGGAATTATGACATAAAGATGAAAATATTTTCTTATCAGATAACGGAAATATCCTAGATATTCAACCAGATGGAAAAATATTTAGATCTAAAATACAAGTTCCTCTTCAAGAAATAATTGTAGATGGTAATGGTATTGGTACTGCTGGATCTCATGTAATAAAAGCTAGAGAAAAAATGATGAACTCTTGAGTTTTAGTTATTGGTTTCAAAATCGATAGTAAAACAAAAGCAATTGTTGGACCTCTAAAAATAGAAACAAGAGGACTAGTTTATATAGATGAAGTTAGACAAATACATAAAATGATTATCAAAAAAGCTAAAACAGTTTATGAAAATACTGTTATGGATGTACCAGAAATCGAAGAAAAAGATTTGGTAAAAATCATAAAAGCTGATTTAGAATCATACTTACTACAAAAAATAGACAGAGAACCGATGATAATTCCAATAATTACAGAAGTTTAATAATCAAAAAAAATCCCAAATTTACGAATTTGGGATTTTTTGTTTTTTAAAAATCTTGCTATAAATCTCTTTTTTTCTATAATAAAATAGAAATAAAATTTAAAGCAATATACAATGTTTGTCCACTTACACAACCACACACACTACTCGATATTAAACTGACTACCAAAACCAAAAGCATACATAAAAAAAGCTAAAGAATTGTGAATGGAGGCAGTTGCTATAACTGACACTGCAAATATTCACGGATGACATGAATTTTATGAAATCTGTCATGAAGAATGAATAAAAGCAATTTTAGGTTGTGAATTTTATGTTGTTTCAAAATGAATTTCCGATGTTTCTAGAGATAATATCCCTCATTCACTTGTACTTTTGGCTAAAAATCTAGATGGATATAAAAATATCATAGATTTAGTTACTCTTTCTAATCTGGAATGATTCAAAGATGTTCCTAGAATAGACACTGATATGCTTAAAAAACATAGTGAAAATCTTATTTGTCTATCAGGAAATCATACTTCAGAACTAGCTTATTTTATACTTTCAGGGAAATCTGACGAAGAAATAGTTGATAGAATTAGATTTTATCAAGATATTTTCGGTGCAGAAAATTATTATTTAGAACTTATTTATCACGAAGATATTCCTAGACAAAGAATGATAACTGACAGGCTTATAGACTTGGCAAAAACTTATTCTATTCCTGTTGTTGCAACAAATAATTGTTATTATATAGACAAATCAGACAAGACAACACAAGACGTTATACAGGCTCTTTGAACAGGGCACGAAATGGAAAATCCAGACAGACCAACTCTTATAAATTGAGATTATTCTTTCTTGTCAGAATCAGAAATGGAAATGCTTTTTGGGCATATTCCAGAATCTCTTTATAATACAAAAAAAATTGCAGATATGGTAAGTATTACAATTCCAAGAGGATGAGTACTTATTCCTAGATATGAATTACCAGAAAACGACCAAGTTATTTATAAAAAAGCACTAGAATTAGAAAAAAATGAAATTTGAATACAAAAACTAGAAATGTCTGAATGGTATTTGAGGTATTTGTGTTTTTTGTGACTTAACAAAAGATATGATTTCGATTTATCAGAAGATGAAATTTTTGAATTTATCAAGAAGATAGAATGACCACATTTGGCTTGAAAATTGCAAGATACTTGAGTAGAAGAACTTCAAACTTTGGCTTTGAAATTTTTTACTGATAAAAAAATTGAAAAAATTAAAACTTTAAATGAAGATTTCAAATCTAAATTAGAAAGACTTGAATATGAACTTTTGGTAGTTCATGAAATGTGATTTGATGGATATTTCTTGATAGTTGCCGATTATATAAATTGGGCAAAAGATAATGATATTCCAGTTTGACCATGAAGAGGTTCAGCAGCGGGAGCATTACTGGCTTATCTGTCAGGGATTACTGATATAGATCCACTTCCTTATGAACTGCTTTTTGAGAGATTTTTGAATCCTGCCAGAGTATCTATGCCTGATATAGATACTGATTTTGCCGATGATGCGAGAGATAAAGTTATAGACTATTGTAGAAGAAAATATGGTGCAGATCATGTTGCTCAAATTTGTACTTTTGGTACTTTTGCTGCTCGTGCTGCCGTTAAAGATGTAGGAAGAGTTAGATGAATAGGATTTCAAGAAATGAATGAACTTGCTAAACTTATTCCAGAAAAACCAGGAACAAAGCTAAAATGAGCACTTGAAGAATCTATAGAATTCAAAGAGGCTTATGATAATAATCCAAAATACAAGGAGATTATAGACGATGCTCTGAAAATAGAATGAAATGTTAGACAAATTTGAGTTCATGCTTGTGCTGTTATCATCGCTCCAGAACCGATGACGAATTTCACGGCTTTGCAATATCCACCAAAAAATAATGATTCAATTATTACTCAATATTCAGCTCATCCGCTTGAAGATTTGGGACTTTTGAAGATGGACTTTTTGTGACTTAGAAACCTGACAATTATCAAAAGAACAAGAGAAATAGTAAAAGCAAAAAAAGACATCGACATAGATTTGTCTAAAATAAATATGGAAGACCAAAAAGTATTTGAAATATTTGCAAAAGGTGATACAACTGGGGTTTTTCAGTTTGAATCTGATGGTATGAGAAAATATTTGATAGACTTGCAACCTAATACTTTTGAAGATATTATTGCGATGGTTGCCCTTTATCGTCCAGGTCCTATTGCCTTTATTCCAAACTATGTAGACAGAAAACAAGGAAGAGAAGCAATTGAATATATGTACGATGAACTAGCTCGAGATTTGACAAAAAAATATTGAAAAGACATAATAGAAATAGAAAGAACTAAGCTTTTTGAAGATTTAGGATTTTTCATGAACGTGACTTACTGAATTGCGGTTTATCAAGAACAGCTTATGAGACTTGTACAATCAATGGCAGGTTTTACTCTTGCTGAAGCCGATATGCTACGTAGATGAGTTTGAAAAAAGAAAAAAGATGTTATTGAAGCGATAAGAATAGAATTTATTAAAAAAGCCTGAGAATTTAGGAATTATAAGCCAGAAACTGCCAATTATATTTATGATAAGATGATAATGCCAGCGGCGGATTATTCATTTAACAAATCTCATGCGGCTTGTTATGCGCTTATTGCATATCATACAGCCTATTTGAAAGCATATTTTCCTACAGAATTTTTGACTGCGATGATGACGAGTGATGAGGAAAATATGGAAAGAATTGTTTTGGAAGTTTCAGAATCAAAATCAAAATGAATTGATGTTTTAGCACCAAGTGTACAAGCTTCTCTAAAACATTTTACTTATATTGATGACAATAATATAAGATTTGGTTTAAAAGCCATTAAATGACTTTGAGATGGGCCAATTGATGCTATACTTGATGCTAGAAAAGAAGGATGAAAATTTAGTAATTTAGAAGATTTTATAAAAAGAGTTGGGAAAGATGTAGTAAATAAAAAATCTCTAGAATCACTTATTTTGTCGGGTTCTATGGATGAATTTGGTCCAAGATGACAACTTTTTGCAAATATAGAAAACATAACAAGATTTTCAAAAGCTGATACGAAAAAAACTGAATCATCTCAAATTGGTATGTTTGATTTTTCAGGAGATACTGATTCAGATGCTTTGAAATTGGAAGAAGCTAGTGATTTTTGATTTGAAGATAGATTAAAAAGAGAAAAAGATGTACTTGGTTTTAGAGTATCTGGACATCCGCTTGATTGACTTCAAAAATATATAGCAAAAAGAACGAAAAATGACAAATATTTGAAAATGAGTTTTGAAGAACTAGAAAACGAAACTATAAAATCAAGAGAATCAATTCAAGCTGTTTGAGTAATCAAAGAAATAAGAAGAACTATCACAAAAAATGGAAAGAAAATGATATTTTTAGCGGTAGAAAGTTTTAATTATGATTTTGAAATCACGATTTTTGACAAAGACCATGACAAATACAAAGACAAAGTAAAAGAAGATATGGTCGTTATAGTAGACGGATATTTGAGTATTAACCAAGAATACAAGAGAAAAAATATTCAAGTAAAAGATATGAAAATAGTTTGATTGTCTATGATTAGAGAACAAGCTATGGACTTGCAAGTATTTGATGATGTAAAATATATCTGAAAAGTTTTTGTTGCAGAACAGCCCTCACCCCCAGCCCCTCTCCCTAAGGCGAGGGGAGAAGAACTAGAAGATGATTTAGAAAGAGATGATGTTAAAGATGATGAAGAAAATTTGGAAGTTTGTGGAGATTTCTGTGAAGTTACTGATAGTTTGGAAGAAGAACAAGCAAAAGAATTAGAAGTTCAGGAGGAAGAGAAAATAGACAAATATATTGTTTCTATTCCGACTTCTGCAAGTAAACAGGATTTGTTGGATTTGAAAGACTTCTTGGCTGATGAATATAAGTGAGATATAAGTATTTTCATAGAACTAAGATGACAAGAAATAGACACAAAATTTTCTATAGAAAATTTGGATAAGTTGAAGATTTGGGAAAAAGAGAGATTTTTATAATAAAATAGAGCAATTAATTGCTCTATTTTTGTGTTTTAATTCAAAATATGTTAGAATTAAGGAAATTAAACAAAAATAAAAATCAAAATATGACAACAAAAGAAAATTTAATTTATATTGATCCGAATAGAAAGGAAGCAAAAATTCCTTATTTAAATGGTCAAAAACCATTGAATTATGGCAATAATAAACATTTAGAAAAGAAACATAACGCAGAAAAAGAAAAATTATTTATAAATTATGAAAAAGAAACAAAAGAAGTAAGAAAAGAAACAAAAGAACATTTATGGATAGAAAAATTAATTCATAAAACAAAAAGATTTCTTTATGATGGATTGGGAATAGATGATAATCAAAATAAAAATTCTCCAGAAGAAAATTTCGCAAAATGAGTAATAGATGAATTTATAGGAAATTGAGATTTAATTTTAGAAATAATAAAAACAGATTGAAAAGTTTTACTTGATGCACTTAAGCAATTAATGAGTGTTGAGTGAATGAAAGCTTTGGCTAAATGATTGGAAGAAAGTGCTGTAAAATTAGCTACTTGAAATGCTTATGAAAAATGAAAAAGTTTTGTAGAATTATGATTAGTTTCAACATGAGCTTTTGCGGGATTTAAAATAGCAAAGTTTGGAATAAAAAAATTGAAACATATAGATGTTCCAAAACATCATTTTGATAAATTATCTGTGAGTGATATAGCAAAAATGAGTGATTCTGATAAATTAGATGTGGCAAGATTTTTTATGAAAAACCATTTTAAAAAAGAGATTAGTAAAGATCAAGAGAATGCTATAATAGCAGCTCATAAAGTTTGAGAAAATAGAGAATGAGCAGGAGTATATAATTATAATTTTTCAGAAAAAGCTGAAAAGCTTAAAATTCTTGAAAAAGCTTGATTCACTAAGTGAGAGAGAAAATTATTACTAGAAAAATGAGTTTGTGGGAAGATTCCTGAAGCAATTGATTTTACAAAAACAGATACTCTAGAAATGAAAGGAACTTATGAACTGGATAAAATTAAATGATTGAATATAATTACAGCAAGCAAAAAAATAGAAGAATTTTCAAAAAGTATAGATGTAAAATATTTAGTTAATCACCCAGCAAGAATTGATTCAATGCTTGATATAGTTGAAAGTATGTGTGATTATATAGATAAGAATCATGATTTGATAATGAGATTAGATAGAAGTAGACTTGAAGATTTTAGAATGAGTTTTAATGAAATGAGAAAAAGTTTATGAAAAGTATGAAATGATAAAATGCTAAAAGAAGTATATAGATCAAATATATTAGAAATCTACGATAAAAACATAATAAAATCATATTATAAATTATACCCAAATTTATCAACTAAAAAATAATAACTATGTTAGCAAAAAAAACAATTGAAGATGAAATATTAACAGAATCTAATTCTATGAAGAATAAAATAAAAATCCATTTATCTAAATTTAATAATATAGATGAGTTATTTTTAATTACAGATGATATAATTAAAGATTATTTTCTATTACAATCTGTTTATAAAAATATTGAGGAATTTAAATTATATCTGAAGTGAGAAATAGAATTTTATTTAAAATCATTTTCTCTTTCTAGAAAAGAAAAAGATATGAATAGATTAAATTATATAGATGAAACATATGATAAAATAATTTATTTCTGAGAATTTAATCCTGTAGAAGCAAGAAGAGAAGAAGAAATGAAAAATGTCCCATCAATTTCAGAAACTCTAAATCCAAAAACAAATTGAGTAATTTGATGAATTACTGGAGCTGTGCGAAAATTATTATCAGGTAAATAGATAAAAAGATGAATCAATCAGAATACGATGCAATAAAGGAAGAGAGTAATATGCTACAAGCAAATAAAATAATGAATGAACAATGACAAGCCTCTATAGATAAGTTTAAAAATTTGGATTCTTTTATGGAAGAAGCCAAGGAAGTAGTTCTTTTTTACTTTCAAAATCAAACTAAATTTAATAACTTAGATGATTTTAAGCTATTTATAATTGATTGAATTAAAAAATATGTAGAATACATAAATTTTAAATGAAACAGAGAAGCTTTAAAAAAGTTAGAAATTGAATTAGATAACTTTGATGAAACTTATGATAAGATAATATATTTTTGAAGATTTAATCCTGTAGAAGCAAGAAGAGAAGAAGAAAGAGCAGAGTTGCCTTCACTTTCAGATACGTTAACTTGAAAAACAAAATGAGTTATAGAAAAACTTTTAGTAAAAAAATAATATAAATAATCAGTCCGTCAGGACTGATTATTTTGTTTTTGTCTAGTTGATTTTAAAATTTAGTGTTAAAATTTAATGCGGATTTAAGGTGCTATTAGTATAATGCAAAAGTTTTATTTGCATTGGATAAAATTTATGGACAAAGATTTTGATAAATGGAATGAATTAAAGAAAAGTTTAGAAATTAATAATAAACAATTTCTTTTTAAAGAATGAGAAATCCGGCGGTGTAGTTTAGGATTAAATATAAGGCAAGAATCTTGTGGTAAGGGAGATGGTTTTAGAAGACCTATATTAATTTTAAAAAAATTATCAACGACCACTTTTATATGAATTCCTTTAAGTTCAAAGATTAAGACAGGTACTTGGTTTGCTAATTATAAGCATTCAGGTGAAAGTTTAACAGCTTTATTATACCAGATAAGAATGTTTGATATAAGTAGATTTCAAAGAAGAGTTTGAGAAATTGATGAAACTGATTTTTGAGAAATAAAAAAGAGATTAAAATTACTTTTAAATCTCTAATTATATTATCATCCAGTATTTCTACTGGAATCGGTGGGAAATCCCCAAAAGTAAATCCATTATATGAAAAACAAGTTTAAAAGTCAAATTTTTGTGGAACTGTGGGAGAAAAGTTTGATAAAATATTAGTTATTAAGATTATTTTATGGAAAAAGACTTTGATAAATGGAATATTTTTAAAAAAGAATTAGAAGATAAAGAAGTTGATTTAGTTATAAAAGAATGAGAAATATGGTGGACTAATTTTTGATTAAATATAAAAACTGAATCTTGTTGAAAGTGAAAAGATTTTAGAAGACCTGTTTTAGTTTTAAGAAAATTATCTCACGAAAATTTTATAATTATTCCATTAAGTACAAAATTAAAAGATTGAACTTGGTTTGCTAAGTATGAAGTAGACTGAGTTCAGTATTCAGCACTTTTATATCAAATAAAAATGTTAAATAAAAATAGATTTTATGTAAATGAATGAAAACTTGAAAGAAAACAATTTTTAGAAATAAAAAAGAGGCTTAAGAATCTCTTAAATCTCTAATTAAATTGTCCACCAGCAGAAACTGCTGGCTTCAATGTAAGCAATTAAATCTTACTAAAGTAAATCCATTATATGAAAAACAAGTTTAAAAGTCAAATTTTTGTGGAACTGTGGGAGAAAAGTTTGATAAATTTAGGAAAAATGTATAATAGAAAAAATTTAATAAAAAAGATATAAATATGACTTCAATTGCATTAAATAGTTTAAGATTTTCAATCCAATTTGGATTTGATTTTTATTTAGTTAAATCTTGGTTTGAACATATGAATTTTGCTTCATTTGAAGAGGCAAAGTCTTTTTTTGATGTAAATAAAAAAATGATAAATGCTACACCTTTTGTAAAATGGGTAGGATGAAAGAGACAAATTATTCCACAATTAAAGAAATTATTTCCTAAAAATTGAGAATTTAATAATTATCATGAACCTTTTTTGGGTGGATGAGCTGTATTTTTCGCACTTCAAAAGAAACAAAGTTTTTTAAGTGATGTTAATGCAGAGCTTATAAATACTTATCAAGTTATCAAAGATAAACCAAAAGAATTAATAAAATTTTTAGAATCTTGTACTCATAGCAAAGAGTTTTTTACAGAAATTAGAGCTTGGGATAGAGTAGAAAACTGGCAAGAAAATTTTACTGATGTACAAAGAGCAGGAAGATTTATATATATGAACAGAACTTGTTTTAACTGACTTTACAGAGTAAATAGTAAATGACAATTTAATGTGCCAATCGGTTCTTATGCTAATCCTGATTTTGTACAAAAGGAAAATATAACGAATGTTTCTAAATTATTAAAAGAAACAAAAGCAATAATCAAACTTCAAAGTTTCAAAGATGTTTTGAAAAATGCCAAATCTTGAGATTTTGTTTACTTTGATCCTCCATACGATACATTATCAGAAACTGCCAACTTTACGAGTTACAATGAATCTTGATTTGCTCGTAATATGCAAATAGAGCTTAGGGATGTTTTT
This sequence comes from Candidatus Altimarinota bacterium, assembly GCA_028713225.1. Classification (GTDB taxonomy): domain Bacteria; phylum Patescibacteriota; class Gracilibacteria; order BD1-5; family UBA6164; genus JAQVPN01. The sequence goes on along the minus strand of JAQTOS010000001.1, from coordinate 89,533 downwards.
GTGAAGCTAGATAAAATGTGATGTAAAGTTATGATGAGTAATCATAATACTCCATTTATCAGAGAGATTTATGCAGGATTTAAGTTTGAAATTGTGAAAGCAAGAAGAAATGTGAATAGTAATTGAGCTTGAAGGTGAGAAGTTGAGGAGATTGTGGTGATGAATTATTAGTTTTTAAGATTATAAGTATGAAAAAACTTTTATGAGAATTAGATGCAAGTCCATCCAAAAGAATTTATCACTCTATAATAGCAGATTATACTCCAGAGTTATCAATTTACGAATTAATTGATAATGCAATTGATAATTCAAAAGAATGCTCAAAACTAGAAATATGTGTTGACTTAGATTTAAGTGACAATTCAATTACCATTAAAGATAATTCATGATGAATTTCATGAAAAGATTTGGAAAATATTGTTTCACCATGAAAAAGTTGAAATTCTTGAGATGAAAATAATATATGAATTTTTTGAGTTTGAAGTAAAAGATGAGTTATTTCTTTGGCTAAAAAGATTTCAATAGTAACACATAGTGTAAATGATAACAAAACATATAAAATAGAATATGATGAAGATTGGGTACAAGATGATAATTGGAAAATTCCTTATTATGAAGTTGATAATATTGAGTTATGAACTACTATTATCGAATTATCTCAATTAAGAGCAATAGAAATTAAAGAATTAATTGATAGACTTAATAAATGACTACCAGATGTATATTGACTAATTATTCAAAATAAAAAAGTTGTTATTAAATTAAATTGAAAAGAAATAAATTTTATCACATCATTTGATTCAGAATGGGCTTTCCCGAAATGATTTGAACCAAAGGAAATAAAAAAAATACATAAATATAAAGAATGAGATGTTGAAGTCATAATTAAAACAGGATTAAAGATTAAATGAAGTACTAATGAATATTGAGTAACATTTTTTTGAAATAATAGATTAATTTGCAAATATACAAAAGATGAAGAAGTTTGATATTATAAATGATGAGCATGAGCTCCACATCCTGAAATGTCAATTTTTCATATGTTAGTTTATTTTAATTGACCATCTAAATTAATTCCTTGGAATAGTACTAAATCATGAATAAATTATCAATCAAAAATTTATAAGTTGATAAAAGATGAGATTGTAGAAAATCTTGTGAATTTTTCTAAAGCAGCTAAATATTTATCAAAAAAAGAATGATCTTGGACAAAAAATATTGTTCCTTATAATACCTGAACTATTCAAAAAATAAATTGAAATAATATTGATGCATGAAAATCATATAAATTACCAATATGAAAAATAAAAAAATCATATTCAGAAAAAATTTTAGATGATAATAATTCCATAATAGAGAAAAAACCTTGGATTAGATGATTAGTAGAATGAATGATTGCTGTTGATTTAATATTAAGAACAGGTTTAATTCAAAAAAATAGAATAGCATTTATTGTGTTAGATTCAAATTTTGAGATTTGAATGAAAGAGTATTTAGTTAATGAGGAAAAAATAGGTAATTCTAAATTTGATGAAATTAAAGAAAATAGAACTAAGGTAATTGATGAATTAAAGAAAAGAAGACCTGATTTAATTGCAGATATAAATGCTACAAATTATTATTATTTGATAAGAAATAATTTTATTCATCAAAAAGCATCACCAATGGTTACTGATCTTGATTTAGAGAATTATAAGATTCTAATAACTAGAATTATTAACACTATGTTTTGAACAGTTATTCATTAATAAATATTTTAACATTTAATAATATTATAAAAATATGGCAAATTCAAATTCGTGGCAAAAAATATTTGATGAGTATGAAATTTTAAAACATGATTTTTCAAAATGTCCTTTTGTTTTAACGAGTATAATGATTAAAAAATCAGTTCAGGATTTTAAGAATACAGCAGAAAAAGAAGTTCGTATTTTGTGCAAACAAGATAGTAGAAGTGATGTTCCTGATATAATGAGTACAAATTGACTATTTTTACTACCTGTAAAAAATTGAGATTATGTTATAGTTAAATGAGATTGATATATCGACATTCCAGATATTGAATGAGAACCAACAATATATAATTCTAAAATTGATTTTGAATTAGAATCTTCAAAGGTTTGAAATTCTGAAATGCAACATTTAGATTTTGCTTATGCATCAAGTTTGATTCGTACATTTATGGAAGATCCTAGTTTAGTTCTTACTATAAGAGGGAGAAAATATACTCCTGAATTTTCTTTTAATGTTTGACATCAATTAATAGAAACAAAAAGTGTTCAAACTGAAGTTGATGCTTGATATGAATGAAAAGATAAAATAGTTTTAATTGAAGCTAAAAATAGTAAAACTAATAATACAATAATTAGGCAGTTATTTTATCCGTACAAGCAATGGAAAACTAACACTAAAAAAGAAGTATTTCTATTATTTTTTGAAAAAAGGTGAAAAGAATATTGTATTTGGCAATATAAATTTAAAGATGAAAATGATTATAATTCTATTGATTTAGTTAAAACTTGAAAATATATAATTATATAAAAGATAAACTAATTTAATTTTTAATTTTTAAAATATTATGGAAAATAAATCAAAAAAATTTACAGAAAGTTTAAAAAACTATTTTAATATAGAAGATATACATGTGTTTTTAATAGAAAATATATTAATATTTTTAGTATCATTATTGATAGTATTATGAATTTATTACTATGATTTTTTTATTAATAGCCTTTTTTGAAATTTAATATCAATATTTATGACTATAAGTATAGTAGTTTTTATTAAAAAAAAACTAGTTAATAATAAAAATAATAATACTTTAGATGAATTAGATACAAATGATAAAATAGATTATTATAAAGAACAAATAAGCTCTAGAGTAAATACATTTAATTTATTATGATTAACAGTTGCTATAATAACTTATTTTGCTACATTTTATGTGATGGATATAATTAGAGGGAAAGAGAAATTAGAATGAAAAGAGGCAGATTTTTATTTTTGATTGTTTATGATTTTCTTAGTTTGAATAACTTTCTTTATATTTTTGTTTAATATTTTAAAATATCATAGTAAAATAAATCAAGAAATATTAGATAAAAAAGTAAACTAATTTAGTTGACTTTAATTTTTAAATGAATATAATGATTATGCTAGAAAAAGAGATAAAAGATTTTTTACAAAAGAATAATTTGAAACAAGCTGATGTTTATACAAAGCTTGATATTTCAAAACAAAATTTTTATAAAGCAATTAGAACTAAAAATTTTGAAAATCCAAGTTTGCAAAAAATATTAGATTTTCTTTGACTGGAAATTATTATTTCATTAAAAGAAAAAGATGAAAACAAAATTTAAAGAATTGTATTATTTAGAATCAATAGATGAGGAAATAGAACAAGAAATAGATTTTAAAAACTTTGTTTTTTGTTGAGCAAATTGGGGATTTTACTTTACTTCAAAAGTTCATGAGAATTGTGAAAAAATAGAAAATGTAGAATTAGTAAAATGAGATTTTTCTAAACAAGATCCTAAATGGATAGATTATGATGAGGAACTAGATTTAAATTTAATATATTCATAATATGCCTAAACTAAAACTTCCTCCAGAAGACTTTGAACAAGAATGTACTTCTGTTTGGTCTTTCCCTCGCAGATGAAACTGGATGACTCATAATTCTAAATATAGATGAAACTGGTCTCCAGAAGTAGTTAGAAATCTGATTTTAAGATATTCTAAAGAATGAGATTATTTGCTTGACCCGATGATTTGAGGTTGAACGACGGCTATTGAAGCAAAACTTCTGAATAGAAATCTGCTTTGCTATGATATAAATCCAAATGCAATAGAACTTACAAAAAGTTTTATTAATTTTGAAGTGGAGAATAGTCCTAAAATAGAAATTCTTCATCATGATGCAACTTTAAGAAATGAAAAATTAAAAGACAATAGTTTGGATTTTGTACTTATGCATCCTCCTTATGTTGATATTATCAAATATAGTGAATGAAAAATCAAGGAGGATTTATCAAATATTCATGATATAGATAAATTTTGTGATGAAATAGAGAAAGTCGCAAAAGAAAGCTTTAGAGTTTTGAAACCTTGAAAATTCTGTGCAGTTTTGATGTGAGACACTAGAAGAAACAAACTCTATCAACCACTTGCATTTAAAGTAATGGAAAGATTTTTGAAATCAGGTTTTACTCTAAAAGAAGATATTATCAAAGTTCAACATAATTGTAAAGCAACAGGTTTTTGGGTTACTAAATCCAAAGAAGCAAATTTTCTACTTATCATGCACGAACATTTATTTATTTTTCAAAAACTATAAAACAGAGAATAAAAGCTCTGTTTTTTTTATTCCCTCTCCAGAAAGTAGAGGCTTAGGGTGAGGTCTTAAAAATCCCTCATTTTCCTCACCACAAAACCAAAATTTATTTTCTTTTGACATTTAGCATCTTTTTCATAAAATGCTACAGCTTGTAAAATTTTATTGAAAGTTTTATTTGAAGAGGTTAAGTTAGACTCCGTTACCTGGTAACAGAAGTTTAACCTCTAACTTTATATTTTTTAATTATTTTTATTTTTATGGCTTGATTACTAGCTTATAAATTAGAAATGACTAGGGTGATAAAATGAGATAATTTTATCCCTGTGACTCTTTTGAAAATACCAACTTTAAAAGTGGTATACAAAAAAGATGTTGCTTCTGATTGATACAATGCTTTAGTTGTAGGGATCTTGAAAGATGGAGCTGATGCTTCTATCAAGGACTGAAACAAAGCACTTAGTTTTAACAAATTCTCAAGAATTAGAGAATTTAGACTAGAGGATGCATCTAGTTTGAATAAATTCAATGTTTGAGACGATGTTACTTTGGATTTATTGGAATGAGTTACTGAAGTTGAAGTTACTTCTTTTTCAAAAGGTAAAGGTTTTGCCGGTGCCATGAAAAGACATAATTTCCATTGAGGTATGGCTACACATGGTTCAAAATTCCATAGAGCTCTTGGTTCTATCGGTAATAGAAAACCAAGAAGAACTCATAAAGGTAAAAAAATGCACGGACATATGGGTAATGAACAAATTACTCTTAAAAATATAAGTGTAGAAATAGTGAACAAGAACTTAAATGTTCTAGGACTTAAAGGTCCAGTTCCAGGTGCTAGAAAATCATTAGTTATGATTAAATTTTAATTCTTAATAATAAGCCCAAAAAATGGAAACTAAATTATTAAATCAGGAATGAAAAGAAATCTGAACTATTGAATTAAATGATTCTATTTTCTCAGTTCCTGTGGACAAATGATTGATGCATAGATTACTTATGCTTCAATTAGCAAATGCTAGACAATCTAATGCTCATACTAAAACTAGATGAGACAGAAGATGATCTACTAGAAAAATTTATAAACAAAAAGGTACTGGTAAGGCGAGAGCAGGTTCTGCTAGATCTCCAGTAAGAAAAAAAGGGTGAGTTGGTTTTGGTCCTAAGAATACTACAAACTATACAATCTCAATGAATAAAAAAGAAAGAAGATTAGCTTTATTTTCAGCTTTATCTTCAAAACTTAGAACAAATAGCTTGATTGTTGTTGATTCTATTTCACTAGCTGAAATAAAAACAAAATCAATGGTTTCTATTTTATCTAATCTACCATATACAAAAAGCTTACTATTAGCTATACCGGGTAAAGACGATGTTTTACAAAAATCTATCTCAAATATCCCTTACGCAAAATATACTAGAGCTGATTACTTGAATATAGCAGATCTATTAAAATACGATACACTAGTTCTATTAAAAGATTCTGTAAAAAGAATTGAAGAAGTATTTCTTAAATAATAAACAAAGCTATGAGTCTGTATAATATTATAAAAAAACCTATAGTTACTGAAAAAATGCCTTGAATAAATGGTGTTTACGCAGTAGAAATAGATAGCAGAGCTACAAAAATAGATGTTAAGAAAGCTATTAAAGAAATATATGACATAGAAGTTTCTGATGTAAGAATTGTTTCTGTTAGAGAAAAATTCAAATTCTTAAAAAAAGGAGTTGCTATGAAAAGAAAACCTTCAAAAAAGGCTTACATTTCTTTAAAAGATAAATCTCAAACTCTAGATTTTTCTGCAGTAAAATAATGCCCCGAAAAAATATTTAAGAAAACAATATTTAAATATTTTGCATTAAAAATTTTAATTTTTAATTTTTTGTAACCGTGGGAATCAAGAAATTTAAACCAACTACAAATGGTAGAAGGTGAATGACTGGTTATACATTTGAAGAATTAACTACTTCAAAACCGCATAAAGCACTTACTGTAAAATTGCAAAATCACGCAGGTAGAAATAATACTTGAAGAATTACAGTTAGACATCAAGGTTCTGGACATGCTCAAAAATATAGATTGATTGACTTCTATTTCCATGATAAACTGGATATTCCAGCTAAAGTAGAAACAGTAGAATATGATCCATATAGAACAGCTTGGATATCTCTTGTATGTTACGTTGATTGAGAAAGAAGATATATTCTTGCTCACAACACTGTAAAAGTATGAGACAAAATAATTACTTCTGAAAAAGCTCCACTTGTTTCTGGAAATAGAATGATGATATCAAATATTCCAGTTTGATTACAAATCCACAATGTAGAACTTATCGTAGGACAATGAGCATCATCAGTTAGATCTGCTGGTTCATCTGCTACAATAGTTTCACAAGAAGGTGAGTATACACAAGTTAAACTTCCTTCAGGAGAAATAAGACTAGTTAACAAAAAATGTTTTGCTACTCTAGGTCAAGTTTCAAATCCAGATCATAGTTTAATTGTTATCGGTAAAGCCGGTAGAGCTAGACATATGTGAAAGAGACCAACAGTTCTTGGTAAATCAATGAACCCTGTTGACCATCCACATGGTGGTTGAGAAGGACATTCATCTATTTGAATGAAATATCCAAAAACTCCTTGGGGAGCACATGCTCTTGGTAAAAAAACAAGAAGTAAAAAGAGTTTTACAAACAAATGGATACTTAGAACTAGAAAATGAAAATTAATGAAAAAGTAATTTAATAATTTATAATTTTGATTTTATGACTAGAAGTCTTAAAAAATGACCTTATATAGATGAAAGACTACTTAAGAAGGTTGAAAAACTTAATACTGAATCAAAAAAGATGTTAATTAAAACTTGGGCAAGAGACTGTACAGTTACTCCTGAGTTCGTATGACACACTTTCTGAGTTCATAATGGTAAAGCTCATACTCCAGTTTTCGTAACTGAAGATATGGTTTGACATAAATTAGGTGAATTTTCTCCTACTAGAATCTTTAAAGGTCATTCTTGAAATAAATAAAATTTATCTAAATAATTTTAAAAAGTATTATGAAAGCTTATTGAAACAATATAAGAATTTCTCCTAAAAAGCTAAGAGTTGTTGCTGAAATCGTAAGATGACAAGATGTAACAAAGGCTCTAGATTTTTTGAAATTTGCTCCTACTAAATGAGCAGGTCTACTTTACAAATTGGTTTACTCAGCAATGAGTAATGCTATCAACAATGATGGACAATCTAAAGAAGATTTAATCTTAGGTACTATTATAACAAATAAAGGTTTAGTTTACAAAAGAGGGCAAGCTATCTCTAGAGGTAGATCTCATAGAATACTAAAAAGAACTACTAATGTAACGGTAGAATTACAGGTAAAAAAATAATATTTTATTTTTAATTTAAAAAGTTTTATGTGACATAAAGTAAGTCCTATTGCTTTTAGAATTCCTTATATAAAAAACTGGGGTTCATCTTGGTATGCTGATAAAAAAGCTTATGCTGCTTCTATCAATGCCGATAACTCTATAAGAGAAATTCTTAAAAAAGAACTAGCTGGTATACCTACTGGCGATGTAAAAATATCAAGAACAGAAGATAATATCTCTATCGATATTTTTACAATTAAAGCTTCTTTGGTTTTATGAAATAATAACGAAAATTTGGCTAAGATTGAGGCTCTTCTTTCTTCTAAAGTTAATGCTAAAGTTAGCATTAATGTAAAAGAAATTAAAAAACCTGAATTAAATGCTAAAATCGTTGCTTATTCTATTACTAACCAAATAGAAAAAAGAACTCCATATAAGAAAGCTATTAAACAAGCTATTCAAAAAACTATGGAAAAATGAGCTAAATGAATAAAAGTTAAAGTTTGAGGAAGATTGAACTGAGCTGAAATAGCTAGAGCTGAAACATTTAAAGAAGGAAGTGTTCCTACTTTAACAATCAGATCTGATATAGACTATGTTTCTGCTAGAGCTGAAACAGTTTATGGAACAATTTGAATTAAAGTTTGGATTTACAAATGAGATATATTTAAGAAATAAAATTTGAAAATAATAATAAAATTGACTTTTTAAATTTATTTATATACTAATACAAGTTTTTTATGTTACAACCAAAAAAGACTAAATATAGAAAAGCCATGAGAGGAAGATTGAAATGACTTGCCATAAAAGGTTCTAGCATTTCATTCGGAGAATTTGGTTTAAAAACTATAGATAGATGATATATAACATCTAGACAAATTGAGTCTGCTAGAAAAGCAATCGTTCGTCATATAAAAAGATGAGGAAAATTATGGATAAGAATATTCCCAGATAAACCTTATACTAAGAAGCCATTGGAAGTTCCGATGGGTTGAGGTAAATGATCTGTTGAGATGTATAGAGCCGCTGTAAAGCCTGGTAGAGTTCTTTTTGAACTTACGTGAGTAACACCAGAAACTGCAAGGGAGGCTTTTAGGCTTGCTTCTTACAAATTACCAGTTAAAACTAAAACCTTAGTTGATTAATCAAACAAGCAAATGAAAGAATTAAAAGATTTAAAATTAAAATCTCTTGAAGATTTAAGAAAAATGAAATCTGAAGATCTTGGAAAAGAATTGAAAGATGCTCAAAAAAAATTATTTTCTTTTGAAATGAAATTAAGCTTAAATGAATTTAAACAAACTCATCTAGTAAAATTTTTAAGAAGATATGTTGCTAGAGTGAAAACTATTTCAAATTCTTCTAACTAAGAATTAAAGTATTTTAAAAAATCTAATATACAAATTTATGAGAACAATTAAAGGTATTGTTACAAGTAATAAAATGGATAAAACTGCGGTAGTATCTGTTTATACTTACAAAAGCCATCCTATATATAAAAAAAGATATAGAGTAACAAAGAAATTTTATGCTCATGATGAAAACAATGTAGCTGTTGAAGGTGAAATTGTTGTTATACAAGAAACTAGACCATTATCTAAATTAAAAAGATGGGTTTTAGTTACTGCATAATTTGAAAAGGTTATTACTCTGATATTAATTATTAATTATTAATTATTTATGATACAAACTGAATCAAGATTAGTATCTGCTGATAATACTTGAGCTAAAGAATTTTTATGTATAAAAGTTCTTGGTGGTTCTAAAAGAAGATATGCTTCAGTGGGTGATGTAATAATTGCTTCTGTTAAAAAAGCTTCTCCAGATTGAACTATCAAAAAGAAAAAAGTAGTAAGATTAGTAGTTGTTAGAACTGCAAAAGAAATCAGAAGAAAAGACGGTTCATACGTTAGATTTGATGATAATGCTGCTGTAGTAATAGACGAAAAAGGAGAACCAAAATGAACAAGAATTTTTGGTCCAGTTGCTAGAGAATTAAAAGCTCTTGGATATCAAAAAATAGTGAGTTTAGCTCCGGAAGTTTTATAATAAATTTATTTTAAAAATTTTTTATTTATGAAAATAAGAACTTGAGATAAAGTAAAAGTTATGTCTTGAAAAGATGCTGGAAAGGAAACTAAAGTACTAAAAGCATTTATAAAAGAAGAAAAAGTTTTACTTGAATGAGTGAATGTTGTAACTAGACATATTAAAAAGTTTGGTAATACTCCTGGTCAAATTGTACAATTTGAAAAACCAGTTGAAGCATCAAATGTAATGCTAATTTGTCCTGTTACAGGAAAACCTACTAGAGTTTGATTTACTTTAGTTGAAGAAAAAGGAATATCTAAGAAATTTAGATATTCAAAACAAGCTATCAAAGCTTGAAAAGCAATGAAGGATGCAATAATCAAATAATAAAAGATTATTTTTATAACATTTTAACAAAGATGTATCTTAAAGAAAAGTATACTAAACAAGTTCTTCCAGAACTTATGAAAAGTGAAGGATATGCAAATATAATGCAAGCTCCAAAAATCGAAAAAATTGTTTTGAATATGTGAATTGGTACTTATATCAAACAAGGAAATAAAGATTTTGAACCACTAAAACAAGCATTAAATCTAATATCTGGTCAAGCTTGTACTGTTAGATATGCAAAAAAATCTATATCTAACTTCAAACTTAGAGAAGGAATGCCTGTTTGATTATCAGTAACACTTAGAGGTGAAAAAATGTATAATTTCTTGGAAAAAATGATTGACGTTGTTTTACCAAGAGTTAGAGATTTCAGATGAATCCCTAAGAAAAGTTTTGATAATGAAGGAAATTATAATTTCTGAATTAAAGAACATACTATATTTCCAGAAGTTCCTCAAAATGATGTAGTAAAAACTCATGGTTTACAAATAACAATTTCTACTAAGAATACTACTAAGGATTCTTGAAGAAAGTTACTTGAACTTATGGGAGTACCATTTGCTAAATAGTTTTAATTTCTAATTTTTACTTTAAATGAGAAAGTCAAAAATTGCAAAAGCTGCGAAACTTAAAGAAAAGTTTTTAAGAGCAATTAAGGATTGAAGAAAACCAAAAATGGCTACAAAAGTTTTTAATGTATGTAGTTGTTGTGGTAGAACTAGATGATACATCGGAAGATTCGATATGTGTAGAATCTGTATTAGAGAAAAAGCTAATGCAGGTGAATTGCCAGGTGTAAGAAAATCAAGTTGGTAATAGATTAAAAAGTTTAGTTTTTAAGTTTTTATATGTATGATAATAGATCCAATAGCAGATTTATTAACTAGATTGAGAAATGCTTATCTTTCTAGAATAAGAGAAGTTTCAATTCCGTTTTCAAGATTAAAATCTGATATTTTAAAAATATTAAAGAAAAATAACTATATTCTTGATTTTGAAATCAAAGAAGAAGGTGTTAAAAAAGTTTTAATTGTTACATTGAATGATGTAAGAGTTACTAAATATATCCCTACTTTTAAAAGAATTTCAAGACCAGGTCAAAGAATATATATATCTGCAAAAGATATTAAAAAATCAAGAAATGGTAAATGAATTTACATAGTTTCAACTCCTAAATGAGTGATTACTTGATATGAATCAAGAAGTCTATGAGTAGGTGGAGAATTGATGTGTGAAATATTCTAATTTAGAATTTATTTAATTAATAAGTGTTTTTTATGTCTAGAATTGGTAAATTGCCTATAGTTTTAGGAGACAAAGTAGAAGCAAATCTAGCAGCATCAACAATAGAAGTAAAAGGACCTCTTGGGGTTTTGAATTTTGAATTCACTTCATTGGTTAATGTTGTAAAAGAAAACAATACAATTGTTGTATCACCAGTAGATAATACTGACTCAAAAGCTTTAGCTTTATGGGGAACAACAAGAGCATTAATAGCAAATATGGTTGAATGAGTTTCTACTGGTTTTAAAAAATCATTAGAAATCAACTGAGTTTGATACAAATTCGAAGTTGTTTGAGATAAATTAGTTCTAAGTATCGGATACTCTCATAAAGTTGAAATGCCAGTTCCTGCTTGAATAAAGGTAGCAATGGATGAAAAATTGAAGAATACTCTTCATATTTCAGGTATTGATAAACAACTTATTGGAGAATTTGCTGCGAAAATTAGAGCTAAGAAAAAACCTGAACCATATAAAGGTAAAGGTATTAAATATACTGATGAAGTTGTTAGAAGAAAAGCTTGAAAATCAGGTAAGAAAAAATAATAAATAAATAATGTTATTTACTTATAAACAAAATTTATGTTAGAAAAAGTATTAAAAAGAGTTAGAAGACAAGTTAGAGTTAGATCTAAATTCACAGGAACTGCGACTAGACCTAGATTAACTGTTTTCAGAAGTAACTCTAATGTATATGTACAAGCCATAGATGATACTACAGGTACGACTATAGAATCATCTTCAGATCTAAAATTAACTAAATCTGGAACAAAAGTTGAAATGGCTAAAGCTGTTGGGCAAGATGTTGCAAAAAAATTATTAGCAAAAGGAATTGATGCTGTTGTTTTTGACAGAGGTGGTTTTAAATATCATTGAAGAGTAAAAGCTTTGGCTGATGCTGCTAGAGATGGTGGATTAAAATTTTAATTATTTAAGTTACGATTTTTTATGACTTGAACTGATAAAAAAGAAGTAACTAGAAGACCAGTTAGGAATTCTAGTGAACAAAAAAAAGAGTTTAAAGAAGAATTGCTAGCGATTGACAAAGTTACTAGAGTTACTGCTTGAGGTAGACAATTAAGGTTTAGAGCTGTAGTTGTTATCGGAGACGGTAAAGGTAACGTTGGTCTTTGAACTGGTAAATCTTGGGAAGTTGTTGATTCTATAGCAAAAGCTATAAACAATGCTAAAAAGAATTTAACGAAAGTTAAAATCGAAAATGGTACTGTTCCATATGACGTAAAAGTTAAAAATAAATCTGCTGTTGTTATGGTTCACCCTGCTTCAGAAGGTACTGGATTAATTGCCGGAGGTGCTGCTAGAAAAGTTTTAGCGGTTGCTGGTTATACAGACGTTTTAGCTAAAAGATATGGTTCAAACAACCTTATAAACAATGCTAGAGCTACTATAAAAGCTTTATCTAGTTTTAAATAATAAAGAAGTTTTTTAGTAATAAGTAGTAAGTCGCAAGAATGAAAATACTTGTAGCTTGCAACTTGTTACTACTCTTCTTGATTATTAATTGTTAATTATTAATTATAAAAAATAATTATGGTTTTATTAAACACTCTAAGACCTAATACAGGTGCCAGAAATAAATCAAAAAGACTTGGTAGATGAAATGGATCAGGTAAATGAACATTTTGTGGTAAAGGTTGTAAAGGTCAAAATGCTAGATCTGGTGGATGAGTTCCTGCTTGGTTTGAATGAGGACAAACTCCTTTATTCAGAAGAATGCCAAAATTGAAAGGTTTCTCAAATGCTATGTTTAAAACAGAATATAACATTGTTAATTTAGATGATTTAGAGCTTCTTGCTTCTAAAGGTATAACTGAAATAACAAAAGAAGTACTTCTTGCAAACAAAGTAATAAGAAATAAATCTGCTGGTCTTAAAGTATTAGGAAACGGAGATTTAACTTCTAAAGTAACTATCAAAACTGATAAAATTTCAGATGCTGCTAAAGAAAAAATCGAAAAAGTTGGTGGTAAAGTTGAACTAATCACTGCTTAATTTCAATCAAATAAATAAAAAGTTAGAATTAATTTTCTAGCTTTTTATTTTTGTCTTCAAAAAAACTTTACTTTTTTTATTTTTCCTTATACTGATGAGCGAATTTATTATTTAATATAAATAGTTTTTTATGATTTTGAAACATATGAAATCTATCTTTGCTGTAAAAGATTTAAGAAAAAAAATTATCTTTACTCTTGCTACAGTACTAGTTTTTAAATTTTTATCTGTAATACCTGTTCCGGGTGTAAACACTGATGGTCTTGCTGCTATTATTAAACAACAACAAGGTCTTGCTTTTTTCTCAGCTTTAATGGGAGGATGAATAGAACATTTCTCTGTTATTCTTATGGGACTTTCTCCATATATCAATGCTTTGATTATAGTACAACTACTTTGAGTTATAGTTCCTAAAATAGAAGCTATGCAAAAAGAAGGTGAACAAGGACAAAAGAAAATCAATAAAATTACTAGATGGTTAGCTTTACCTTTAGCTTTCGTACAATCTTATGGTATGATTCTTCTACTAAATAATTTAGCTGGTGGTTCTATCATAAATACTACAGATCGGTCAGTTGTATTTACTGCAATGCTTGTTATTACTACTTGAACTATGTTTCTGATGTGGTTAGGTGAAATAATGACAGAATATGGTATTGGTAATGGTATATCAGTTATCATCACTGCTTGAGTTTTAGCTTGAGTTCCAGGTATGATAATAAACTATTTTTCTACTGGTGCATATAGCTTATTTGCATGACTTCTAGTTTTAACTCTTATAATCATATATATAATCATAAGATTTACTGAATGAAACAGAAGAATTCCAATTATATATACTAGAACTTGAGGTGAAGAAAAATCTTATTTTCCAATAAGAATCAATCAAGCATGAATGGTGCCTATCATATTTGCTGTATCTCTTGTAACATTTCCTTCTATTATCGGACAAATCCTTTCTACTAGTGGTTCATATGCTGCTCGTGATGTTTGAGATTTCTTGGTAAAATACTTTGGTATGAATAATCCAAGTTGGGCATTTATAGCTGTATATTTTATACTTGTTATACTTTTCTCTTTCTTCTACGTATCTATTACATTCAATACTGACCAAGTTGCTGAAAGTATTCAAAAAAGAGGTGGTTATATTCCAGGTATCAGACCAGGAGTTGAAACATCTGAATATTTTTCAAAAGTTTCTGCTAGATTAAATTTATTTGGTGGTTGATTCCTTGCGATAATTGCAGTTTTACCATATGTTATGAGTAAATTAATGGGACAAAGTGTTAATCTACTTATCAGTGGAGCCGGTCTTATAATCATAGTTTCAGTTATTCTAGACTTAATTAGAAAAGTTGATACTGAAATGAAGATGTACGATTACGATAAATTCAGATAAAAATTAAACAATAAAAAAAGAAGTTCTAAACCAGAACTTCTTTTTTTATTGTTTTTTCTCAAACTCTATCAGTGAATAAAACTCAATTTAAATGGTCTATTTCGTGTTGAACTATACGAGCGGGAACTCATACTAGTTTCAATACTTTTTCGCTTCATTTTTCATCTAAAAATGAGATTTTTATAGAATGATACCTTTCTACTTTTCATTTTTTTCCAGGAACTGATAAACATCACTCACTTTCTGTTTCTAAATCGTTAGAAAATTCTAGAATTTCTGGATTTATCATCATAATTGTTGAAAAATTTTCATCATCCCGGTTTCTAAGCAAACTAACAACTATAAGTCTTTTATTTATTCAGACTTGAGGTGCAGCAAGTCCAACTCCTCCATGATCTGGATTTTTTGTATATTTTATCATTTCTTTTCAGATTGCAGCATATTTTTTTATTTCGTCTTTTGCGATTTTTGTGCTTACAGTTCTAAGTATTTCATTTTTTTCTCCTGTTTCTATTTTCATATTTATTTAGTTTTATATTATATTTATTTTGCTCATTATATTTAAACTAGCTTTTCTTTCAAATATAAAAATTTCAAAAATTGACTTTTTCAGAAATTACATAAAATACTAAAGTTATAATATAAAATCAACAACAAAAAATGCTAGAAAACAAAGTAAATGTAACAACAATTTGATGAGGAACAGGTTCATATAATGTACTAACTTGATTAAAAGGATTTGAAAACTTAAATTTGGCTTCTATAGTAACTATGAGTGATAGTGGATGAAGTACTTGAGTACTTAGAGATGAATTTGGTATACTTCCTCCTGGTGATTTGAGAAGAGCTATTTTGGCTCTTAGTCAAGAATCAGAAGTTTTAAGAAAACTTTTTGAGTATAGATTTGAAAAAAAATCTTCAGTTAGTTGACATACTGTAGGAAATTTGCTTATAACTGCTATGGCTGATATAACAGGTGATTTTGAAGCTGGTTTACAAGAAGTTTCAAAAATGTTTAGAGTAAAAGGGAAAGTTGTTCCAGTTACAAAAGAAAAATCAGATTTATGTGTAAAACTAGAAAACTGAGAAATAATAGAAGGAGAAACAAATATTGATTGTCCTGTTCATGATGCTAATTTACTTATTATAGATGCTTTCTTGAAACCAGAAGTTTCTGTAAATCCAAGAGCTAAAGATGTGCTTGAAAATTCAGATATTATCATAATTGGTCCTTGAGATTTATATACTTCAATTATTCCAAATTTACTTGTAAAATGAGTTAAAGAAGCTATTGCAAACAGTGATGCTAAAGTAGTTTACTTTTGTAATATCATGACAAAACATGGTGAAACTACAAATTTTGAAGTTATAGATTTTGTAAATGTAGTTGAAAGATATCTTTGAGTTTGAAACCTAGATTATGTAATAGTGAATAACTGATATATATCAGAAGAAATGGTAGAAAAATATGAAGAAGAAGATATGAAACAACCAGTAAAATTAAAAGATATTTCAGATTTTGAAGGTAAATCTTACAAAGTAATAGAACGAGATTTACTTAATGAAACTGATTTCGTTAGACATAAACCAGAGAAATTAGCAGCTGTTATATCTGATATCATAGACGGTTGGGTAAAATAGAGTAAACCAATCCCCCTTCGGGGGACTTCCCTTGGAAAGGGAAGAAATAGGACATAAGTTTTTCTATTTCTAATTTCTCCCCTTTATCCGAAGGTGTATCCTTTAGGGCCCAAGGGGAGTGGCTGAAAGCCGAGGGGTTTTCTATTTAACAAGATAAAAAAAATGACAAAAACACTCAATTTTTTAAAAACATTTTTCGCAAAAAACAATAAGATAATAAAAATTATCTTGTTTTTTGTTTTCCCTGTTTTACTAGTTTTAGCTGTGGAACTTGTACAAAAACAAAGTTTTTCTGGACTTTTAGAATTTATAACTTGATCATCAAGAGCTTTTTTGTTTTCATATTTCATAGTATTTATAGTATTTTATATGCTATATCTACTTATTTCAAGACATGCTTTTTATGCTAGTTTTATATTTTTTGTAATTCTTGCAATTGTAAATTTGCTTAAAAGACAAATTCTTTGAGAACCTTTGTATTTGACTGATATAATAGCTCAAGCTGGGCAATCTGGTGATATTGCTTCTTTTGTTCATTTCAAAATAAGTATTTGAGTGGTTTTATTTTTTCTCTTTATATTTTTAGTAAATTTTGCATATTTTAGATTTTTTCAGGATTTTAAAATCAGAAAAATTATTGTTAGACTGCCTTTGTTTATAGTATTTTTTATGCTTTTTTACTTTGTTATTGTTACAAATGATTTCAGAGAAAAATATTTACTGAAAACTATAGGATACGATTTGGATGGGGTAAATTGGAGACAAAATTATAATTATGACGCAAATGGTTTTATAACGGCTTTTTATATAAATATATCAAATGCTTATGTAAAAAAACCTGAGTGATATAACAAAGAAGCAATAGATAAAATAGTAGAAAATATCAAAAATAATAAAAAAGAAACTATAGTTTCTGAAAATTCAGCAGATGATAAACCAGATTTTATATTTATTTTATCAGAAGCATTTTTTGATTTATCTAGAATTAAATGAATCGATTTTGGAGAAGATTTAACTCCAAATTTGCATAGATTACAAACCCAAACTTATCATGGAAAAATGATTAGTCCAACTTTTTGAGGTAAAACTGCATTAGTAGAATTTGAGCTTATGACTGGGGATTTGATAAAAAATCTACCTGTCTGAAGTATTCCTTATACTCAATATGTAAATAGAGATATTCCTGCAATTGGTTGGATATTTAAAGCAAATTGATATAAAACTTTAGCTCTTCACACTTATGATAAAACATTTTTTAATAGAAATAATGCATATCCACATATTTGAATTGATAATTTTTATGGAGAAGATTCTATAAAAAATCCTAAATACAAATGACCTTTTATATCTGATGATACTTTTGTAGATGAATTAACAAAACATTTGGATTCTGATGATAAAAATAAATTCATAATGTGAATTACTATGCAAAATCATTTTTCTTATGAAAATAAATATAAAAAGAGCGAAATTTCAGTTAAGCTAAAAAACAATTTTAGTCCAAAGGTAGCGGATATTTTGACGAATTATGCTCAAGGAATTCACGATGCTGATGCAAGTTTGTGAAAATTGCTAGAATATCTTAAAACAAGGGAAAAACATACAGTTGTATTGTTTTTCTGAGATCACCTACCTAATTTATGAGATAATAATATTTGATATACAGAAACTAAATATATCAATGAGCGAGAGGAAAAGAAATGGAATAAAGATAATTTAGAAAATATGTATAGTCCAGATTTCGTAATTTGGTCAAACAAATGAGAATTTGAAAACAAAGATTTATGATATATTTGAGCTTCATACTTGGGAAATTATGTTCTTGATGCAGAAATGATAAAATCTAAATGAACTTATTTTGATTATATAAGTGAAGAATTTAAATGTTTACAAGCCAATTCTCCAGTTCTATCATTTACAAAAGAAACTTGAGTTATCAGAAACAAAGACAGAAAAACTTGTCTAGAATATGACAAAAATCATGCACTACTTCAGTATGATACTTTGTTTGGGAAAAACTATTTGACAAAATATTATAAATAATTATAAATATCTCTTTTTATAAAATTATATATTTATATGAGTTGAATAAATAGAAATCCTTATGCTCAAATGTGAGTAGATACAAAATTAAGTTATTTTGAAAAAGAACTTATAGAATATTTAAAAAATCCAGAAAATGATATAAGAAATTATATGGAAAGTTCTATAATCGAAGCTGAAAAAGCTGAATCATTATATTTTACAGATGCTGAATGGGAAGATAAATTCTTTAATCAAATTTTTCAAAAGAGTTCAAATTGAAAACTATGAATTAAATCTTATGAAGATGATAGTTTTTCTAAGAAAATGGTATATGATAAAAAAACTAATAAAAAAGGTATTTTACTTGTAAGTACAAAGTCTTTTAAAATAAAACAATCAGTTTTTGACGATATTTCAGAAATAGACACGTTTTTTGAATGTTATTTTGCGTATAGAGAAAATTGAAAAACTTATCTTAGATTTGTAAAAAATAATGAATTTAGAGGTGAATCAATGATAATTTGAATAGAAGATTTTAAAATTATAAAAGGTAAAATTAGTGAACTTTGATTAAAAATAGAAGATTTAAAAGATGAAAATTTATTAAAATTAAATCCTATAAAATTACTTAAAATAGTTAAATCAATCGGTCCAGTATTTATAAATGCTGCTGAAAATGAATTAGAACGTAAACGTAAGATTTTAGATTCATTAACTGAAGAAAACTCAAGAATAAAAGATCTAAGTGAAAAAAGAAATGATTTATTTTCAGAAGTAATTCTTGATAATTTTCTTCAATGATGAATTATTTATGGGATATGAGATGTTTCAAATATGACTTGAGTCTCAATTGAAGACTTAAAAAAAATGAAAGAAGAGAGATTTAAAGAAAAACAAGCAGCTATTTCTGAAGCTAATAAAAAATTAATTAAAGATATATTTAATACTTGAAAATATTCAACTATTGAAGATTTATCAAAAGTTACTTGAATTACGGGTGAGGAAATCAAACTTATTCTAGAAATATAAAAATAAAGCATCCAGAGCTGGATGCTTTATTTTATTGCCAAATTTCAGTAGCTATTCAAGTTGATAAACTTGTTTCATATCGATCAGTTCAGGCTGATCAAACGGTTCTATTTAAATATAAAGAATAAGCAGATGCACTAGATGCCCTAACTCTAATTTCATATGTAGATGCTGTATTTAAACTATTATTATCAATAATTTTAACTATAGTATTGTCAGGAGTACTATTAGTATCTGTATCATAAGTTTGAGCTGTTACTCCTGCCCAACGATTGTTTGAGGCATCTGTTGTGTCAGTAAGTAAAACTCAATTACGAGTAACTATATAAACAGTATTATTATTCATTTCTCAGTTAACAATCCATTCTAAAATTACTTTATTTCAAGCCTTTTTCGGAGTAATAGATAATCTTAATGGTGTTACTTCTGTACCATTGCCCGTTATTGGAGCTGTGAAAATAGTATTATCTCTAGTTTGAACAGTTACTACATTTGCTATAGTTCAAGGTCTTGACGATAATTCTTCTAGATTATTTTTTATGTTATTTATAGTATCATTCCAAATTGAAGCACTTAATGTATCTCATGTTTTAACTGTAGTTATTCCTGACCAATCAAATCAATAAGCAACAATTCATAAAATTGAAGTTCCAAGGAAAACTAAAGCTCCAAGAATGTGATATTTAAATTTATTCATAAATATATTAGTAAAAAATTAAAAATTATAATTCACATATCACAAATCAATAAGTAGCATAGTCAGCTCTTTGAGATCAATTAGCAGCAGGAGTATTCCATACTCATCAATCATTCCGGTTTCAATATTGAGGTAGTACTTTATTTGGTTGACTAGAATTAAATATTAAGTTCATTCACATATAATGACCTGATGTCCGATCTCAAGCATTTCATAAAAGTAGAAATTCTCAATATCATACAGCACTTGTATTTTTAGCCTTTGTCCACATTGTTCACCATGTAGTTGGGTCTTTTTTCCAAGATAAGGGGATTTTTATTCATTCAGCATCTTTTAATCACTTTGATGGACAAACCCATACTAAACTGGATTCATCATTAGCATTTCATACTGGAAACATATATTCACATTTATAAACTCAATTTCACAAATTATATTTAAATGAAGTATCTCAATTTGGAAATTCTCATCAAAATGTACAATCAAAACTAGCATCTGTATATTGTCTAGTTCGTCAAACTAGTTTAGATGTTCAATTCAATTGATTGTTTATGGTAGTCAAAGAGTTATTTATATTAGTAATAGAAGCATTTAAAGCTTCAATATTATTTTTAATATTATTCATAGTATTTGTCCATACATTAGCATTCAGTGTATCTCAATCTTTAACTGTTGTTAAACCAGACCAATCAAGAGCATAAACTCATAATCATAGGAATATTGTTCATAAGAATATAAATGCTCCAATGAAATGATATTTAAATTTATTCATAAATAAGTAGTAAAAAATTAAAATTCTTTTGTATTTTATATTATTAAAAAATTTTTTCAAATAAAAAACATTTATATTTTGTTTATAAATGTTTTTTATTTTTACTTACTCATTATTCCTCATCTAATGTTTACAAATTGATACATCGGCATAGCTGGAGCTAATTGTTTTTGTAGGTATCAGCTAGATCAACCGCTATGACAGTAAAGTGCAAAAATTGTTCCTTCTGGATATATTCCTGAAAATAGTTTATCAGAGATAACTACACTTCCAGCTACTGGGTGATTTATCATATCAACCAAAACTACTTTTTCTCATAGTTCTTTTTTCTTTTCATCATACTCATCCCAAGTCCAAGCTTCAAGTCAGTTATTTCTTCCTTGTATACTACAGGCATTAGAATCAAACATATCAAATATTCACATAATTTATCTTATTAATATTTAAAATTTTGGATTTTATAATTTTTTACAATAAATTCGAAAACTAAACCAATTTTGCTTCGCAAAATCTGGGATTTCGAACAGTTCTCATTTATTTTAAAAAAATCATAAAATCAGTTTTACTTTAAAAGTTGCACTTATTTTATTAAAAAATTGATTTTATCAAGTTTTTTAATATATTTAGGGCACAAAAATTTAGAATCAAAAAATAAACTAAGATATTCATGAAATCAAAATTAAAAAATTTATCAAAATATATTTTTACAGATATAAAATTCTTATCAAAAGTACCATTTACTTTGTTTATAACAATATTTTTGGTGCCAATTGTTCTAATAAATATAAACTATCAAATAGGACTTCTATTTATAGCTTTTTATGTTGCTTATTGGAGTATAAAAGCATTTCAAAATTATTATTTTATTTTGAAATCTTTTTTTGAACTTCTTTGAATAAATAAAAAAGATTATAAACATTTTTTATCCCTTCTTAGTGAAGCAAAAGATTTACAGCATGTGGTTTTGATTCCTGTATATTCTGAACCATATGATGTTATTGAAGATAGTGTAAAATCAGTTTTGGAAAATGATTACCCATTTAAAGAAAATATAACAGTACTTTTGGCAGTAGAAGAAAGATGGGATGAAGCTCCGGATAATGCAAGAAAAGTTATCAAAAAATTATCTTGAAAAACTCCTGTAAAGATAGAAATGGTTCTACATCCAGCTGATTTACCATGAGAATCAAAAGTGAAGTGAGCAAATATTACTTATGCTACATGTGAATATGAAAAAAATAATAATCTAGATCCACATTTAACTCTTGTACATTCTATTGATACAGATACTAATTTAGAGAAAAATTTCTTTTTAATATCTAGTTATATTTTCTTATCTACTGATTATAGAGATAATGCAATTTATCAATATATGCCTGTTTATTCAAATAATTGGCATAAAGGAACGTTCTTCTCTAGATTGATTGCTGTTTGAACTACATTTCGGCAACTTGGAGAAAGCCAAAATCCAGAATTTTATAGAAATTTTGCAGTTTATGGGCAATCACTATATTGTTTAAAAAAATCAAATTATTGGTCACTTGATTCTATAGTAGAAGATTGACTTCAATATTGGAGATCATATTTTGCCTTTGATTCTAAATTCCGTATAGTAAATGTTCCAGCTGTTTGTAAGATGGATTTAGTTGAAGAAGAAAATTTCTTCAAATCTGTAAAATCTCAATATAAACAATTAAGAAGATGGTCTTGGGGGTGTTCAGATGTAGAATATGTTATTCCAGAATTCTATAAAAATAATAAAATAAAGTTAATTGAAAAAATAAGAAAAACAGTTTATTTACTTATAAACCATATGTTTTGGGCTTCGGCTTCTTTCTTGTTTTTATTAATTTGATATTTTCCTGGTTTTTCTTTTAGAATAACGGATTCTATATCTACTTTCACGGTACCAATTTCGATATCTATTATATCATCATTTTTATTTTTGACGATTATATTACCTTCATTTTTATCTACTTTAATAATGAGAAAATATACTAAGTTTAGAAAAAGAGATTATGTTATAAATATGGCTCAATGGATACTTATCCCATTTCTGAAAATGACACTTTTTTCTATTCCAGCAATAGAAAGTCAATTTAGATTGTTTATGTGAAAAAGGCTAGATAATTTTGAAACTACAAAAAAACTATCAAGAAAGAAATAATAATTAAATCACAAATTATGCATATAGAAACTTATAAAGAGAATGTTAGAACTGCAAATATAAGAAAAGTATTTTTTTGGATACTTGTTATTATATTGACTTTTTTCTTGTACTTTTTCTTTCAATGATATTATATAGATACAAGAGTTCTACTTAATAATAATTCTTCTTCAGATTCAGAAGCTAATAATGGGAATCTTATAAAACCATTTTGAGTTATAGAATTAAATGTTTTACCTCAATCAAACAGTATACAAATAAATGATAAATGATTTAATAATTCTTTGAGATGGATTTTTGACTATTGAAATTATAAAATTGATATAGAAAAAATAGATTATTTTGGAGTTAAATTAGATATTACTTTGAATAAAAAATTAGAATATTATGCAAATAATATTTATCTTATAAAAAATCCTAAATTAAATGAAATTCCGTTTGAATATGATAGAGTAGAAAAAATGGATGATAATTATTTATTTCATACTTCTACGGGCTATTTAGTTTATGATAGTTCTTTTAAGAAACTAAATGAATTAAATATTTCATATAAATATATAGGTTATACATATTTTACAAATGAGTGAAATATATATATTTATGATTTAGATAATAATGTGGTTGTACCATTACTTAAAAAAGATGGAACAATTTATACTTGTGAAAATACAAAACTTTATGATAAGGATTTATATTGTATTGATACTAATAAGATGTTGACTAATTTTTCTATAAGTCCAGGAAAAGATACTCTTATAAAAATAAATAAAGATATAAATATTACTACTAAATATATTTCTTCAAATTATTCTGGAAAATATTATAATTATGAAATAAATACTGATTATATTAGAAGTGCTGACAATTTAATTCATATTAAAGGTTTACCTTATATAATTAAAGATGGAATTTTATATTCTCTTTATGATTTGACTGATAATAATATTATAAAAACCTTTCCTCTTCCAAATATAAAGAAGATAGAATATGCTTATGATTTTGGCTGAGAATCAATGTTGGTAGGTAAAAAAGATGGAAAATATATAGCTAATTTGTTGGATTCATTATATAATTATGAAATTGATCTAAGTTTCTTAAAAAATTTAAATAATTTCAAAATTACTCAAGAAAAATGAGTTTATATAATCAAAAATGATAAAGAAATATATATTTATTACAAATGAGGACAACTTATCAAATTTATTGATTGAGAAGAATTAAAAGTTCTAAATAGTTTCGTATTTTTGAAAAAAGATGGAAAACAGTATTATATAGATTTATTTGCTAAATAAAAAATATGATTTTTTTAATTTTAGAAAATGAAAATGAGATAAAATCAGAATATTTGTCATATTTAAAAAGTGATTGACATATTATAAAAGATTTTAATTCAGATATGGATAATTCTCTTGTTGATGCTATAATTATTAGATCTAAAATAACAGTTGATTCGCATTTATTAGACTCTTATCCAAACTTGAAATATGTTTGCAGAGTTTGAGTATGACTTGATAAAATTGATTTACCAGAATGTACTAAGAGATGAATAAAAGTTATAAATACTCCATGAGCAAATTCTGCTTCGGTTGCGGATTTAGTTATTTGGGGAATATTATCTCTTCTTAGAAAAACTTCTAATAAATGGACAAGTTTGGATGATAGATTTCAGTTTTTTTGAGAAAATTTAGAAAATAAAAAAATCTGATTTATTGGTTTTGGAAATATAGCAAAAAAGCTACAATCTAGAATTTCTGGATTTGAAACTAATGAATTTTTCTTTTATGATCCATATATTGATTCTGATGTATGAGAAGTAAAAAAAATCTCAGACAAGAATGAAATTTTAAGTAATTGTGATATTATATCATTTCATATTCCATTAACTCCTGAAACTAAAAATTTTCTTTGAAAAGATGAATTTTTGATTCTTAAAAATAATGCAAAAATTATAAATACTTCAAGATGAGGAATAATTGATGAAAATGCTTTAATAAAATTTTTGAGTATTAATCCAAATTCGGGAGCTTTTTTAGATACTTGGGAGGAAGAACCAGAAAATCCTAAAAAGGAATTAAAAGATTTAGAAAATTGTATCATTACTCCACATATCGGTGCAATGACAGAGGAATCTAATAAAAATATGCATATATTTAAAGAATTTATAAAATAAAAAAGTAGTGAACGCGGGCCCGCGTTCACTACTTTTTTACAAATTCACTGTTTTATTTTTCTAAAACTCCCATTGTTTGTTCTTTTACATATAGTTCACAATCTTTAGGACAAGATGAGTGAACACTTCATTTACATAAATGTTCTTTTCAAGATCATAATAATTCTATATTAGAAGTATCAAGATGAGCACAATCATCATTAAAGTCTGTTCAATCTAAAGCCATAAAATTCTTAAAATTATAATATAAAATATTTCCATCTTTTTATAATGAATTTAGAAATTTTGTCAAATCTTCTTTTAATCTGGCTTCAAGTTTTATTTCTTTATTTGAGCTAGGATTTATAAATTCTGTTTTCCAAGAATGAAGAGCTTGTCTTGCTAGTCCATAATTTCTCTTTATAAAGGAGTTTAATTTTTTATCTCAATATTTATCATCTCAAACAACAGGAGTTCACATAGAGGCCATATGTACTCTTATTTGATGCATCCTACCAGTTTCAATTGTAACTTCCACAGATGAAATGATTAAGTCTCAAGCTTTTTTCTCATCAATAACTTTATAATGAGTAATGGCAACTTGTCCGTCATCTGCTACTTGAACCTTATCTTCTTTTGTTGCTCACTCTATTCTTTTAAGTCTTTTATTTATAGTTCCTGATTTAGCAGGAAGTTTTCCGAAAACTAGAGTAAAATAAGTTTTTTTGATTTTATTATTTTGTAATTGAGAGAGCATAGAATCAAGCACATTTTTTTTCTTTGCTATCATTATTATTCCAGAAGTATCTCTATCTATTCTATGAACTAAACTTGGTTTGAAAG
Source organism: Candidatus Altimarinota bacterium (assembly GCA_028713225.1). Lineage (GTDB taxonomy): Bacteria > Patescibacteriota > Gracilibacteria > BD1-5 > UBA6164 > JAQVPN01. The sequence continues at coordinate 63,391 of JAQTOS010000001.1, read as the reverse complement.
TCAAACTATCTAACTTACCAGAAAAATAATCTTGAACCAAAGCAATTAGTGAAAGCTCTTTTGTTTTATGGTCTCCAGGATGTACATTCATTCCAGGATTTTTATTAACTACTAGAAGTCCCACGTCTTCAAATACGATATCTTTTTTATCAATACCACCCCTGTTAGCTTCGCTAACTTTCCCCTCCTTATCAAGGAGGGGATTAAGGGGTGGTGCTGACATTTTTATAAAATCATCATCAGATACAAAAATTTTTATTTCTTCTCATATTTGAAGTTTATATTCATTATCTTGTTTTTTTCAGTTTATTTTTATATTACCTTTTCTATTTAGCTTATATATTAAGCTTCTTGTAGCACTAGGAAAAAGTTTTTTCAAAAATTTATCAAGTCTTTGGTTTGCATCATTTTCTTCTATCGTAAATTGTTTCATTTTTATTATTTATTATTGGAATACTGTAAAATCAAAGGCCTCACTTGTAGTATCGACTCTATATTTTGTGTTTATAGTTTTTTTAAATCAGTAAGATTTTCACTCACTTGTTATATCTACATATTGCTGTGGAACTGCTGTATCAAAATCTATTTGATATTCTAAATATGGAATTTGAGTTCAATTATTTGTTGATAATTGATTTACAATTGATAGTTTTAGTGAACATGGAGCAGAAATACATTTATTTAATAATGCAGTATTAGAATAGAAATTTGTTAAAGTATATCAAGATCAATTTAAATCTAGTCAATTATATCAAGATATATCTATATTAGTAGTTCATCATATATTTCAAATTTTGTTAGCTATTATTTGAGATCAAGAAGCATTAAGAGTAAGTCATGAACCAGATATTTGCCAGTTTATAATAGGGAAACTAGAGTTTCAAGATAGAGTTTCACTAGCTCAGTCAAGAGTTCAATTTCTATTTAAATCAGGTACTCTAAATCTAAATTTTTTAAAAGTCTGAGTTCAGTTTATATATAATTGTATAGGTTCTCCAGGTCATATCCTATTCCGATTAGAATCAAATTCACTATTTCAGTTTCAAGCTTTCGGAATTGTTATTCCAGATGAATCCATAGAAATGGAATATCATACAGCATTTGAAGCCATGCTAGTTCAAGTTGCGCTTCAAATAGGATTTTTAGCTATAAAATTTATAGATTGTTCTACTCGTCAGTAAGATTGATAATAAGCATTTGAAGAATTTTCTATACCTTTTGTGTTTTTTGAGAAAGGTATTAAAAAATCAAGCAAATTATAAGCTACAAGTAGCATTATAATAACAAGCATCATAGCTAGTACTATAGAAAAAGCTCACTTATTTTTTTGTAACATAATTTAAAAAGAATTAAGAGCTATAGTAGTTGATATTTTTATTTCTGGAACAGTTCATTTTATTCATCATCTTTTTCCCCGAGAAGGACTAAGAATCATATTAATTCTTATATATGGAGCTATATTTGATTGTGAATCAGAGTCTGCCCAGGCATATTTATTGTATTTATTTGGATAAACATAGAATTGCACATTCTTTACATTTATATAATCGGGAAATAAACCCATCCAATTTTTATCAAGTGAATCACTTCAAACTCAAGCTATAATTCAGCTTCAATAAATTGATTCATCATAAAGCCAAGTATCAGTTATTCAATCATACAATCAAGTTCAAGACTTATTATGTGAAACTCACCAATCTTTTCAATCCAATTTTAAAAATTGTATATTTCAAAGACATCCAGATCAAGTAGGATTTTCTGGATTTGTAAAATCACAATTTGCAACAGTAGATGGTTTTTTAGGATCATTTATAACATTCCATCTGAAGAAAGTTCTTTTTTTATTATCTTTAGTTATTAGATATAATTCATGAATATTTGTTCCTCATGTAAATATTTCTGGTCAGTTTCCAAGATATTCATCATCATCATCTCATATAAAACTTCAGTTTCAATCTTCATCTCAAGAGTCTCAATTTTGATTAGAATTATAATCGATAAATTGATAATAGTATTCTCAAAATCTTTGATATATTCATGTTAAAGGAGAAGAATAATTATTAAAATTATTATCATAACATCCTCAAGTTCACATAGAAGTTCAGTTTCAGCTAAGACAATAATAAAATAAATCTCAATAAGTAGAGCTTGCTAAATTTCATCAAGATCAGAAATTACCAAATCAGCTAGGAACTGAAAAATGTCATGATGAAAAATTTGTGTCTCAAATAACTTTTCTATCAAAATATTCTTCATAATCTATGCTACCAGCGGATTTTATCATTTCAAACATTTTTTCTGAAAAATAAAATGCTTGTTTTTCTATATCAGTTTCAGTATATAATTTAATTTTTCCTATATTTACTCGAGTTAAAGCCTGAAATCAAACTAAAATAAGCATTGAAAATATAGTTATTCAAATCATTATTTCTATTAAAGTAAATCATTTTTTTTGTATATACATATGTTTCTATTTTTTATTATAAAAAATATAATCTATAAATTTTTCACCAAATGAAAATATTTTATAAGCACTTGGTTTCTCCCAAAAATATTTTGGCCATATTATAAACAGAAAATTAAAAAAGTTTAAAAATTTTCAATTATTTTGTGTTTTAAATCAAAATAATAACTTAACACTTCTAAAAATAGATAAAATTAAACTTAGTATATATGAAATTAAGTCTAAAAATTTATTATCGATTTTTTCTTTTAATTGCTTAATCATTACTTGTTTGTTAGTTTTTAATTTTTTCTATTATACTAGATAATAAAATATAGTAAATATTTAGAAACTTTACTTAATTTTAAATTTATGTATAAAATATAGCAGTTATAAATAATTAAAGAAATTTTATGTCATATAAGCTGAGTGCTAAAAATAGAAAATTTAAAGCAAAAATAATAAAAATCTTAAGAGCATTGAAATTTAGAGGAGCAAATTCTAGTGCATATTTCAAATTACTTATAATTTGAAATATATTAGTTTTAATCTCACTATTCCTAGTTTGGTCATATTCTACGAATTTAGATCTTACAAATACAGCTTTTTCTAGTTTAACAGGATATATTTGATATTTTATTATATTAAATTCTTGAGTAAATCTGTTTTTTCTTTTATCTTCTTCTAGTAAAGAAAAGTTGAAATTAAATTCACCTATGAAAATAAATGAACCAAATATATTTTTAGCTTGAGCTATATTTCAAATACTTACTATTTTTATGGTTTTCAGCTTTACTAAAGGATTATTTGCTTTTTCTGAGAATATAGTTTTTGGGAATTGAATAATAATTGCTTTTGTTTGAGCCATTATAAATTTTGCTTGAGCTATTTCTATGATAAAAACTTATAAAGATATATCAGAAGATATATTATTTTCAAATGAAACAAGCTCAGAAATAAGTGATATAAACAATTGAATCGTAGATAAAAATAATATGAAACTACCTTTTTAAAAAAAAGTCAAAATTTAAATTGACTTTTAAATAAAAATACTTATATGTTATAACTTATATACTTAATAATTTTTCAAGATGATGCTAGCAGAAAAAATAAATTCTAAGGACTTACAAACATCTTTTGCAAGTATGCTTCAATCTCTTACAGATAAAGAGCAAATGGTAATAGAAAGAAGAATCTGACTTAGTGGAGAAAAAGAAACTCTTCAAAGTATAGGTGACTCTTTTAAACCAGCTATAACTAGAGAAAGAGTTAGACAAATAGAAGATTCTTGAATCAAAAAAATAGGTAGAGTTATTAAATGAACTAGTCTTACGGCTATTCAAGAGGCTGCAAATTCAATAATATCAATGCATGGAGGAGTTTTAGTTAAAGATAAACTTATAAATGCTATAATAAAAGATTTAAGTTTAGATGCTTCTATGAAACAAGGAATCATTGAAATCATAATTCAATCTGATTTCAATATGCAAAAATCTAAACCAAAACTTTGAGTTAACACTTATTTTTTCTTACCTAGTATAAATAAAAAATCTGTTGATTCAATACATTCTCGAGCTGTTTCAATACTGAAAAAGAGAAAAGACATAATGGATAAGACAAATCTTTATGAAATGATTAAATTAGATTTGAAAAAAGATTTTGCTGATTTAAAAAATGTTTTCATAGATTCAGTTTTAGATTTATTTGAAGATGTTGTAAAATGAGAAGAAACTCTTATTGGTCTATCAAAATGGAAAATATTAAATCCAAAAACTCTTAAAGATAAAGCTATTTACATAATGAAAAAGGAAAAACTTCCTATGCATTTCGTAGATATCGCAAATAAGATTACAAACCAAACTTGAGAATCAGTTAAAGTAAATACTATACATAATGAACTTATCAGAAACGAAGAATTCGTTTTAGTTGGTAGATGAATATATGCTTTAAAAGAATGGGGATTCAAACCTGGAACGGTTATAGATGTTATCTCTGATATAATGAGAAAAAACAAAGACCCTATGACTACAGAAGATGTAATCGCTAAAGTTCAAAAAATAAGAAAAGTTAAAGCAACTACTATTTATATGAATTTACAAAATAGAAAATATATTGAAAGAGTTTGAAGAAATTTTTATCAATTAAAAGCTTAATAAAAAAAGATGAAATTAAATTTCATCTTTTTTTTGTTTTAATTTTGTAGGGAACGGTTTTAAACCGTTCTCTACAAAATTATACCAATCATTTTCTTTTCATAAAAGCATTTGATGAAACATCTGTTCATACAAAATCTTTAAATAATTCTGAAGCATCTTTTCTAGAGCCTTGCCCAAGTATGCTAGAAATGAATTTTTCGCCAATTTCTGGTTCGAAAATACCATTTGCCTTTATATGTTCCCAAGCTTGAGCTTCAAGTATCTCAGCCCGCATATAAGAGTAATATCAAGCTGCATATCATCATCAAAATATATGAGAGAATGTTGCATATGTTTTATAATATTCTCATCTTTTGAAAAATCATACTTTGTTTATAAAATCCAAAATCATTTTATCAAGTTCTCATACATTTTCTGGAATTTCTTCTAATGTATAAAGCATCATATCGAGTAATGCAAATTCATTTTGTCTAATTGTCCAGTATCAACTAGATAAGTTCTTTAATTTTTTAAATTTATCTAAAATTTCATCAGATAACGATTCTCAAGTTATATGATGTTTTGATAATAACTTCAAACTTTCTCTTTCTGATACCCAATTTTCGTGTATTTGAGAAGGTAATTCTACGAAGTCCCATTCTACAGAAAATCAAGACAAAGATGAATATTTACTTTCTGATAACATTTCATGAAGAGCGTGTCCAAATTCATGGAAAATAGTTTCTGCATCTCTCATTGATATTAGAGTGTCAGTTTCAGTTTGTTTTTGGAAATTACAACAATTTATTATTAGAGGTTCTCTCTTGTTTTCTCAAGAATAATCTCTGCTTCTTAAATTATCAGCCCAAGCTCAAGCTCTTTTTTCCTTTCTATAAAATAAATCTATCATATAATAAGATATAAATTTTCATTTTCTCCATACTTCAAAAACTTTTACATCATTATTATATACAGGAGTTTTAATTTCTTTTAATTCTAGAGAATAAAATTTAGAAACAAAATCAAATAAATAAGCTAAAACATCTTCATATTTAAAATATTTCTTGATTTCCTTCTCATCTATTTCATATTTTTCTTTTACAAGTTTAGTTTCAAAATATCCAAGATCCCAAGGATTTAATTTATCTAATTTAAAGTAATCCTTTATGTTTTCTACTTCTTTTTTGGCTTTTGCTTTGGCTTTTTTTGAAATTCATTCTATTAGATTTATTACTTCTTCTGGACTAGATGCCATTTTTGATTGCATATTATATTCTGCATAATTTTTATAGCCAAGAATTTTAGCTTTTTCTAGTTTCAATTTCAAAATTTCTAAGATGATCCCTCTATTATCAAATTTTCAAGATGATGCAAAACTAGCTCTATCTTTTAGTAATTGTTCTCTTACTTTTTCATCTGAACAATAACTCATCAAATTTGAATAAAAAGTTGGGTCAGCAGTAAATAGCCATCCGTCAATATTTTTTTCTTTAGCTAGATTTTCAGCTAATTTTAAAACATCAGCAGGCATTTCTTTTATAATTTCAAAATCTGTGATTATAAATTCATATTCTGATTGGCTATCAAGACAATTTTTATTGAATTTATTTGTTATGTCAGCCAACTTTATATTTATTTCCTTGATTTTGTTTGCTTTTTCCTCATTTAAATCTATTCATTTTAGTTTAAATCATTTTATAGTTTCTGATACTATTCTTGTTTGTTCCTCATCTAGGCATTCATTTTCAAAAATATAGACTATTTTATCATAATAAGCTTTATTAAATCCTACATAATCAGCAAATTCTTGGTATTCTTGTTCAAAACTATCTATAATATCTCTGATTTTTTCACTATCATTCACAGCAGATAAATGGTTTAATAATGCCCAAAAATATCCAAGATTATCATTATCTTCAGGATTATAAAAAATTTCTATAAAATTTAATTTTTCATTTGGAGTTTTCAGTGTTTTTTCAAATTTTTCTTTTTCTATTGAAAGTAATTCTCTAAGTAAATCTAGAGCATTATCAAGCACTTCTTTAGAAAATAAAAATTCTAGATTTGGAAAATCAGTTCTATTTAGTTCAGCAATTATTTTATTTTTTATTTCAGTATTTGTCATGTTTTAAAATTATATTTTAATGGTGTGTGTAGTGATTATCATGTCAGTGTTCGTCTTCTTCATTATCATCTTCTTCATGAACATTTGATGCTTCTTTTTTCATATCTGCTTTTATTTTTTCTGCAATATAAATAAATACTTTTCTAAGTATTGTGTATATAAAAGAAAAAAGTCATGAAAATATTAGTTCATAAAATACATATATTAATAGAATTACTAGTAATACATAACCAAATCTATCAATATTTTGATAAATAAGTGATGATGCAAAATAATCTATAAATTTTCTTAGAAATTCATATGAATTTAATTTTTCTATAATAGAATAATCTATTCAAAAAAGCAGTTTATTTTTTAAAATTGAGTTTAAAATTGCTAGAATTAATGGAACCAGAAATAATCACCCGATAAAAATTTTAAAGTATTTAAGGTATTTATTACTTCTAGAATGAAAGTCTACACTTTTGTTAAACATCATCATTATTGGAAAAATAGGAATAGAGAAAAATGATAATACAAGTATAAAATCTTTATGTGATTTTAGATAGTCTCTAAGTCAATTCAACATATATAGATCTGCATTTGTATTCAAAAAATGAAATCACATATTTAACATGAGGAAAAGAAAAAATCAAATTAAAACTCAAAAAATAGCTTTATATAACTTATTTATTCCAAGAGCAAAAAATATTAGAACCAAAAAAATAGATACAAAAAATAATATATAATCTTGAATCAGAGTATGTTTAAAAAATTCTATTATATTTTGCATAAATATTTTTATTTTTTTAATTAATTTTATCCCAACAAATAACGTATTCTTCAGGACTTCTGTCACGACAAGCAAAAGGTTTATAAACATTCAGTTTTTTATAACTCTTTTTTATTTCTTTAAGTAAATCATTAAAATCTTCTCATATAAAAACTTTCAATACTAAATTTCATCATTTCTTTAAGAAAACATCAGCAAACTTCACAATTCAAATGTTTAATTCTACACTTGCATATTGGTCTACATCAGCTCTTCCTGTTGTATTTGGAGCAATATCTGATGTTATCAAATCAAATAGTTTTCCTTCTCAGATTATAGCATCAACTCTTGGTTTTAGAGTTTCAAACTCATAAATATCATGTTTTAATGTAAATACATTGTCATAATTAAGTTTATCTATATCTTTCAAATCTATTCATACAATAAGTCAGTCTTTTCAAATAGTTTTTCTTATAACTTGCAAAAAACTACCAGGAGCTCGCCCAACATCACAAACTTTCATCCCTGGTTTTATTAAAGCATATTTTTCCTGTAATTCAAGTAATTTAAAAGCACTTCTTGCTCTATATCCTTGTCGTTTTGCTTTATGAAAATATTCATCATGTATTATATAAGGAGTAGGTCTTTTCTTTCTTTTTTGTTCCATGTTTTTTTATTATAAAGTATTTATTACTTGATTTATTTGAAATAAACAAGATTTTATGAATCATTCATCTATATTTAATCATTTAACTAATTCATCTTTCAAATCTTTAAAATGATCATCTATTTTATCAGATTCTCTATTTAGTATTTGTAATGATCTTTGTATTTTTGCAATTAAAGGAGTTATATCGCTTAAATGTTCTACAAGAAAATAATGATGTTTTTTAATGTCATTATTTATTATTTTTATAATAGCATTTAAATTACTTTTAATTGAGTTTATATTTTTAAAAAGTTTTTTATCTTCTATTTTTTCATAATTTTCTAATGGTCTATATTTTATATATTTTTCTAAAACAATTTCCCCAGAAATTATTTTGGAAACAAAATCATCAACACTTATCATTTCATATCATCTTTTATCTCTTAATTTTTTTAATTCTTCTTTTGCATAGAAAGTTCTTCATTCAATACATCGCTCTATCATTTTTTTCCTTAACCATATATTTAAATTTTCTTTATTTATCTCCTCATTATTAACTATTTCTATATCTTTAGGTATTATCTTTCGTATTTTATCAGAATCTGATATTTTTATATTTTTATAAATTTCAGGATAAACTCATAAAATAAAATTAGCTTTTCTTTTATAAACTTCTTGTATATGATTTTCTTTACTTAGTATATCTATTATTTCTAATTCTAAAGACTCTTTTGCTATAAGCTTATGTCTCATAATTTCTACTGTAGTAAAAGTTGCCAAATTATGAGAATTAGTTTGTACTACCATTTTTTCTTAATCTTTTATAAATACTTCTCTTGGTTTACTTCAGTTTGCAGGTCATACTATTCACATTTCTTCAAGTATATCAAGCACTCTCGCAGCTCTTCCGTAACCAAGTTTTAATCTTCTTTGTATAAGTGAAGTTGAAGCCTTTCAAGCTTCTTTTAAAACTTTTATTGCTTCTTCTAAGACTTTTGGATCTTCATCCGAATTTTCCATTCATTCTAGTAAGCTTCATTCAGCTGTACTAGTTCAGTTCATAATAGAATTATCATACATATTTTCTATTAAGTCTGGATCTACTGTTAATTTAATATGATTTACGATATCTTCTATTTCATCAGTTTCTACCAAAACTCATTGTACTCTAGCTGCGGCAGCTCGACCTGTTGGATAATAAAGCATATCTCATCTACCAAGTAAATCTTCTGCTCAAGCTCTGTCTATAATAGTTCTTGAATCAATTTGACTTGCTACAGTAAAGGCAATTCTAGATGGAATATTTGCTTTTATTAGCCCTGTAATTACATCAACTGAAGGTCTTTGTGTTGCAACAATTAAATGCATTCCTACGGCTCTGGCCATTTGTGCAATTCTTGCAATACTTCATTCAACTTCTTTTTTATTTCAGCTCATCATTAGATCAGCAAGCTCATCAATAACAATCACAATATAAGGAAGTTTATCTTTTCATTTTACTTTTGCATTATACTCTTTTAGATTTCTAGCATTTATTTGTTTAGCTAAATCATATCTTCTAAGCATTTCTGCAACAGCCCATTTTAGAGCATTCGTAGCTTTGTCAGGATTAGTTACAACTGGACAAAGTAAGTGAGGAATTCCGTTATAAATAGATAGTTCAACCATTTTCGGATCAACCATTATCATTTTTAATTCACTAGGTGAAAATTTATATAGAAGAGAAATCAAAAATCAGTTCATTCATACAGATTTTCCAGATGCTGTTTGTCCGGCAACAAGTAAATGAGGCATTTTCGTCAAATCTCAAACTATTATATCACCATTTACATCTTTTCACATTGCGATTGGTAATTCAAGTTTTGAATCGTTAAATTCGCGACTTGCCAAAATTTCTTTTAGGGAAACTACTTGTCTGTTTTCATTTGGAACTTCTATTCAAACTACTCACTCTCCAGGAATTGGGGCTTGTATTCTAATGCTTTTTGCGTGAAGAGCTAGAGTTAAATCTTTTTTTAAATTTTCGATTTTATTTAATTTGATTCATTCTTTTGGTTTCAATCTATATTGCACAACTGTTGGTCAGATTCTGTAATCTTCCATTGTTACATCAATCTTGAATTGAAGCAATTTTTGTTGAATTTCTAACATTTTTTGTTTTATGCTATTTTCATCGGTTTTTACTTTTTCTATTCTAGTTTTTAGTAAATCTAAACTTGGTAAAACCCATTTAGAGAAGTCAGGAGAATAAGCATCTTCTTTTTTGGCAGCTACTGCTATTTTTTTTGTTTCTTCATCTTTTTTACCGAAAATATTTCCTAGAATTGAATCTCATTTTTTCTCAACTGGAATTTTTTTAGGAGCTTCTTCGATAGTCATTTGTTTTTTATTTGTACTTTCTTTTTGTTTTTTTAAGTCATCAATCATAGCTTGTAATTCATCTTTTTTCTTGTCATAAGAATCTTCTTTATGATTTTTTTCTTTTGATACTTTTTCTAATTTATTTTTAGATTTTTTCTCTTCAAATTCTTCTTTTTTAAGTTCTTTTACTTTTTCTACTCAAACTAAAAGTCATTCAAGGAAGTCTGCAAAAGATAATTTAAATGTTATCAAAATAGATAAAAATAAGATTATCACAGAAAATATAATTGTTGTTGATTGTCCAAAATAGATAAATAATTCTCAATAAAAGTTTAATATCGCATCATAAGGACTAAAAATACTTCAAACTAAACTTGTGATAGAAAGGAAAAATAAGATAAGCCCAACAAATCTTACAGAATTGAAACTCAAATCTTTTCTTTTAAATAAAAATATAGAAAGTAAAAATAGAATTGGAGAAAAAATCACTTTATAAAAACTTCAAAAAACAGCACTCAAAAAAGAGTACATATTGCTTCAAATAACACTATTTGTATCTATAAATAGTGTCATAAGTGAAAGCGAAAATAATACTAAAGCAATGATTGCTTTTTTTTGTTCTTTTGGGATTTTATAATTAGCACTTTGTTTTTTCTTTTTAGCCATTTTTATCTTACTTAAATTACGACTGCTATTATAAAAAAACTTGATTAAAAAGCAAAGGAAAAACAAAAAAAGGCTTATTTTAAAATAAGCCTTTTTTTGTTTTTTACCTTAGCCAAATTCTATGCCATCATCAACTTGTAAATACTATATTGCAAGATACCATATAAGTTCAAGCTATTGTTACTATTCACGTTTGAGATCATAATGTATGGTTGAAAACATAATAATGATATGAATCGTCAAATGCATTATATGTTCATGCAGGCAATGTTGTACATTGGTTTCATTCTCAAGCTGTCCATGTAATGCTTCATATATTAACTCAAGCTCAATTTTTTATTTGGTTTGTTATGCTTGAATTTGTAGTATAAACACTAGTTAGTTTTGAATTGTAATATCATTGGATCCTAAATTGATTCAGATCAGATGGGATATATTGCCTATTTTGATTTATTCCTTCTAAAGAAGGTGTTGTAATATTTGCAGTTAGTTGATTTAGATAAAATTTAGAAGTATTATAAACAACTAGACCCCAACCTCAACCATCGGTAGTCATATCACAATAAATTTGAAAAGAAGTTGCTACTCAAACTGGTTTTACCCAATAAATTCAATCAGTGCTACTTGGTATGTTTGTTTTTATATCTAAGCAAGATAATCAGGGGCTTGAACTTGAAGCTCAAGTTGTTACACAGGAAGCTCAATTCCAAGTATAATTTGTATTACAATTAAAATCACATGTAGCTTGACTTTGTCACCAACTAGTAGTTGGAGTCCATATAGTTCAATTCCATGTTTGTGTATATGTTGTTCGTGTAGCTGCTGTTGCATTACTTGGAATAGTTCATCAACAAGTTGTTAATCTTGTATTAGCTACACAAGAATTTCAAGTTAATGTGTAATTTGTGCTACAAGTAGTAGTTTCAGTTCCATAAGATAAAGTTCAGTTTGTACATGTTGTATCTATATTAGATGTTCATCAAGTAATAGCTTTAGATATAGTTTGTGTTATTCCATGATTTATCGCAGGAATAGTATATCAGTTATATGTTGTAGATGTACAACTTAATGCGGTAGCAGGCGAACAAATATCATATTTATAACTAGTATCTCAAGATAATACTCAAGCATTACAAGTTCTAGAAATAGGAATACAAGTTTGATTATAAGCTACACTTGTTGTATTATATGCACTTATTTGTCATCAGTTTGTAACTACTGTATTTCCAAGTACACATGAATTCTGTATTATTGAAATATTTGTTAATAGACTTTGTCCAGAACCTGATATTGTTCATGAGTTTGTACTATTATTTGAAAAAACTGCAGTATAAGTTCCTGTATTTGTTGTTAAATCTATACTTCAAGTAGATATTCTTTCATTTACTGGAGAGTTTGTACTTGAATCCAGAAGTATTCCTACTTTATCTCATATAGTATAGATATATCTACTTGTATAATCTATATTTCAAGCAAAAGCTTGATTTACGAATGGATTATTTTGAGATAATACTATTTTGTTATTATTTTCTAGAAATCCTGATAGTTGAATTTTTTTTCACGTATAGTCTAGACTATACAAAAATTTAGTATTATCTTTTGGATCTTTAAATCATTCTCATCTGATTGATTTACTAACTGTATCTCAAACATATCATTGTTTTGAAACTCATACTATATCTATATAATCATCTGGACTTGGATATATTTGTTTTTTTACATATGAGATTGTTAGTCAATCATAAACTGTTTTTAGACTAGTTATTCTTGAAGAATCTCTAGCATCAGATGTATGTGATTGATATGACATAAATCCAATAGTAGCAAGTATTGCTAAAATTGTTATTACTATGATTAGTTCCACTAAGGTAAAGGCTTTTGTTTTGTGTAAGTTCATGAAATGAAAGTAAAAAATAAATGACTATAAAGCTAATTTTAGTCATTTATTTTTTATTGCAAATTTTAGTTTCTTGACATTTTCGCAAATATTAAGCAATTTATATATAATAAACCATATTATTTGATGGTAAATCTATATTTAATAAAAAAAGTGCAGCAAATTAATGCTACACCAATGTTTTTTAAGTTGTGAAAAACAACTTACTTTTGTTCGTCACAATTTTGTATATACTGAATTTTATCATATTCTGACAAGTTCAATACTTCGTAAGCATCATTGTTATTGATGAGATCTATAGCATCAAAAACATGAGCGAATTTTTCTTTTATTAATGAAGGAAAATCCTCCAAAATTCCTTCTTCTATTAATGCATTGAACGTATTCAATATATTTGAGAAACTGTAAGTTTTTGTTAACCGGTCAAGTTCAACAGGATTTTCTAGAATTTCATCTAGTAGAAAAACCGAGTTTTCAATATCTACTGTTTTGATTCTAGACACATCACGACTTACTTTATTTCCGATTTGAATATAGTAATTCGTTTCAAGCTCCTCATCGGGTATATTCGCACTTTTATCAGAAAAAGCCCAATTTTTGAAAGTTTCAGTATCAATTTTAGAATTGAACCGATTATTTATACTAAAGCTTTCATTGTAATTTTCTTTTCTAAGCAGATTAGGTTTTTTAGTACCTAACAAAACTCCAATTTTTAGAGCTCTCTCACCGTTGGAAGAGAAGCCGATTTCTCTGCCAATAACAACATTTTTGTAACTGAAGTTATGATTATTTGAGAATAAGCTAGGGATAATAACATATCTCCCGAGAAACTTTTTTTCAAAATCATTACTTTCTGTGGTTAACCATTCATCGGCATAGATTAAATAACCATAGTCACAACCTCCTTCGAAAAAATTTACTTTTGCTGGAATAGGAAAAAGTTTTTCCATTTTGTATCCTTTGTTTCGGTATTATTTTGCAAGATTATTTATATCCTTAATTAAAATTAAGTCAAGACTAATAAAATAGCATTAATAATTTTTTTCTAAGCTTTTTTTGCAAAAAAAGCAATCTGCAATATAATAAGCCAAAATTTTAAAAATTAAGTAAAAATAAATATGAATTTTAAAGATTTAAGTCTAGAAGAAATAATAGCAAAAATTAAATCAGGAGAAACTTCTCAAAAGGAAGTTTGGGATTATTTTGCAAATAGAATAAAAAAATATGATGAAAAAGTACAAGCTTATAATTTTGTAAATGAAAATGGTTTTATTGAAGCAGATATTAACTCTCCTTTGGCTTGAGTATCTGTTTGAGTAAAAGATATTTTTTGCGAAAAATGAATTCCTACAACTTGTGCATCAAAAATGCTAGAAAATTTTGTTCCACCTTATGATTCTACAGTTATCAAAAATTTGAAAACAGCGGGGATGAATTCTCTTGGAAAATTAAATATGGATGAATTTGCGATGGGTTCTACATCAGAAAGTTCAGCTTTTAGAAAAACAAAAAATCCTTGGGGGATAAATAGAATTCCTGGTGGTTCATCAGGAGGTTCAGCTGCCGCAGTTGCTGCAGGTTTGGCTCCAGCATCGCTTGGAACTGATACTGGAGGTTCTATTAGACAACCAGCAAGTATGTGTGGAATCGTAGGTTTCAAACCAAGTTATGGTAGAAATTCTAGATTCTGAGTAATGGCTATGGCATCGAGTCTAGATTGTCCAGGGACATTTACAAAAACTGTAAAAGATGCAGGTTTATTATATGATATTATGAACTGATACGACGAAAAAGAAGACACTTCAATCGAAGGGAAACAAACTATAAATCCTAGTATTTGGGATAAAAAAGATTTAAAATGATATAAAATTGGTCTTCCAAAAGAATATATGGAAGAATGACTAGATGAGGGAGTTAGAAAAGTAATTTTAGAATCAGTAGAAAAAATGAAAGAATTGTGAGCTGAAATCGTAGATATTAGCTTACCAATGACAAAATATGCAATTGCAACTTATTATATACTTATGCCAGCCGAAGTTTCTACAAATTTAGCTAGATATGATGGTATTAGATATGGACATAATAGTACTTTGCCTCATGAAAACCTAGAAGAAGTTTACCAAAATAATAGATGAGAATGATTTGGTGATGAAGCACAAAGAAGAATAATTCTTGGTTCTTATGTACTTTCAGCTTGATTCTATGATGCTTATTATAAAAAAGCTTCACAAGTTAGAACTCTAATCAGAGAAGATTTTGATAAAGCATTTACGCAAGTTGATGCAATAATTTCTCCAGTTTCTCCAAATGTTGCCTGGAAAATAGGTGAAAAAATCGATGATCCATTAAAAATGTACTTATCAGATGCCTACACAATTCCAGCTTCTCTAGCAGGACTTCCAGGAATCTCAGTTCCAGCTGGTTTTGCCATTTCAGAAGATGCTGAAAAAGAAGAATTACCAGTATGATTACATATCTTAACTCCTCAATTTGAAGAAGAAAGATTACTTGAAATCGCTCATGTTTTTGAAACTTCTACTCCTTACTCAAAAATATCTCCAAAATGATTTGAAGATTAAAATGCCAAATTTTTGCAAAATAAAACTAAATATAGTAAAATGTATTTAGTTTTATTTTTAATTAAAAAATTATGTCTATAGAAAAAAAAGAACTTGAACAAAATCCTGAAGAACAAAAACAAAAAGAACAAGAAACTTTGAAATGAATTCTTGATTTTAATACTGATTCAAAAGAATCACAAGAATTTTTGAATAAGACCAAATGAAGTGATGTTGTTGATGCTATGAAATCAGATATTTCTAGTAAAACAGCAAATATAAATGATGAAAAAACAAAAAAAGAAATAGAAGAAATTATAAAATGATTTGATAAATATGCTAAATTATGAAAATTATCAGATGATCAAGCAAAAGAATTATCAGATATTTATAAAAAAATAGATGGTAAATTAGGAACTGAGGGTGGTGAAAATGCAGCAGCTACTAAATGATTTCAAGACAAAGAAACTGAAAATAAAGATAAATATACAAAATTATTAGATGCAGTTAAAAGTTTGGATACTTTTTTAAAAGGGAATCATGAGAAAAAAATGAAAGAAGTTGCAGCTCAATTAAAAGTAAAAACTCCGGAAGAAGAAAAACCTACTTGAAATCCATTAGAATGAATGGTTTCAGAAAAAAATCCATGAGTAGCAAGTGAAAAAAAATCATAAAAAAAAGAAGCTTAGGCTTCTTTTTTTATTGGCAAAAACCAGAGAATCAAAAATATTAAAATTATATAGTAGAAACTTAGAAAATAAAAAGAATATTCAGCAAAATCTATTTTCAAAGTAGAATAGTAAAAATTTCAGAAAAAATGTGTAACTTCTAGTATATAAGCCAAAAATCCCCGTGCAATAAATCAGATAATATAGGAGGCTTGATGAGAGAAAAAATCTAGAATTACAGATATAAATCAAAATAACATAGTAAAAGGTAATGTCCATCAAACTGCAATATTTGCAAGTGGTGATAGAATTGAAACTTGGCCAAAATATACTATCATTATGGGAAGAGTAAAAGAAAAAGCGGATAGAGTTAAAACGAAACTTTCTCTTATTGCGAGTATTTTTGGAATAAAAGAAAATATCTTATCAAAGAAATTTTTTGTATAAATCAAACCAAGAACAGCTAGGAAACTAAGTTGGAAACTTATATCATAATTTAGAATCAAAGGATTGTATAAAACTATTATAAAAGCTGAAATAAGCAAGATTACAAAACTATTTCAACTTCTTCCAGAAACGAGTATGTAATAAGCTAAAAGTCACATAATCGCAGCCCTAATTGCGGCAATATTATCTCATACTATTGCTACAAATCATATAACTCAAATACTTATGAGTGTGCTTCTGAAAAACATTGGAAAAATTTTCAGAATATAACTTAAGAAAACTATTATTATTGTTATATTAAATCAACTTACCGCAACTATATGAGTTAATCCAGAATTATTGAAATCACTTTGGATTTCTTTTGAAGTTTCAGTCCTTTCTCAAATCAAAATTCAGCTGAGTAGATTTGCTTCATCAGGAGGGAAAATGGATTTTATAGAATTTAAGAATTTTTCTTTGATAAAATCAAGACTTGTTTCTATTTTATTTTTTGGATAAGCTCAGATTGTTTCATAAGAATATAGGTAACTTGTAGCGAAAACTCATTTTGAATTTAAAAATTTTTCATAATTGAAATTTTGCGAGAAATTTTCTATTTTTTCTAATTTCGTTTTCGTTTTTATTATACTTTTATCTGCAAGTGGATAATTTCCAGGAATTTTAAGAAGAACTTTTATCTGTTTTCATTTAAAATCTCGAGATTTAATTTTCTCTATTTTAGCTATATAACTAGTATAATCAGGAGTTTTTTTATAAAGAGATTCTATACTTGCTTCAATTTCAAGATTTTTTCAGATATATTGATTTATATAGTTTTGAGAATGTTCTATTTTATCTAAATTATAGCTAGAATAAGCTAGTCACAAAAGCATTCAAATAAAACTTATAATAAAAAATACTCAAAATTTTCTTGAATACAAAAATAATATCAACATAAAAATAGTTGATATTATTACAATAATAAGGGAAATATAAAAATTTGATATTATGTTATTCAGAAAAATTGCACAAATAAAAGATGATATAAAAAATACAAAGCTATAGTGATATAATTTTATATTGTTTTCTATCATCTTAAAAAGAAGTTATTTTGTAATCTTTTCCCCCTCTCCAGAAAGGAGAGGGGCTAGGGGTGAGGTTTATTTAATCAACAGCTTCGTATTTTTTTGGAGATTTGTATATTGTATATAGTTGATATCAAGCAAATATTATAAAAAATATTGCTACAAATTGTGTGAAATTTATTCAAATGTAAGTTTTGAAAAAATCAATTTTTCCTGAGAAAACTTCTAAAATCAGAAGTAAACTAGAGAATACAAAAATGGCTAAATATCCTATTAATCATCTAATTTTCACAAAAAGTGCAAGTATATAAAATCCTGAAAATAGTAATAAACTAAAAAAAGAATAAAATAATGCAAGAGGGAAAATTGGTACTTCATAAGGAACTGGTGAGAAAGGGTTTGTGTAGAGCATTTCTATTCCAAAACTTGTATCTTTTCCATAAACTTGTCATCACATGAAAGCTCAAATATAAGCAAAAATTGCTACAAATAAGAAAGCTAAAACAGAAGCATCTATATATTTCCCACTTTTTAGATTATATATTTTTAATGTAGTAAATAACATTACTAAAAATCAAAACATAGCTCAAACAAGCGAAAAATTATAATCAGACATTATGAAAAATTCTATTGGATTTTTTATAAATTTGAAATCACTCCATTGGCTGATTATATAAAAAAGTCTTGAAAAAAAGAATACTGATAAGAAATACCAGATAAGTCTATTTAAAAAGAAAGTTTCATTTATCCCAAATCTATGACAAAGCTTTTTCAGCATCCATAAAAATAGGAAAAAACTCATAGTCAGAGCAAGTCAGAAGCTATAGATATTTATTCAAAATAATTCAAAAAATGGAAACATGATTTTTATTTATTAAATTTAAAAGATTAAAGATGAAAGCTTTTAGTCTTCCATCTTTTTTGCTTGGTTTATTAAGCTCTTCCTAGATATGATTTTTCTTTTGTATCTACTTTTACTTTATCTCAGATAGCTACAAATAGTGGAACTTGAATAACAAGACCAGTAGATAGAGTCGCAGGTTTTTTACCACCTGTTGCTGTATTTCCTTTTTCTCCTGGTGGAGTATCTGTTACTTCTAGAGTTACACTTGGTTCTAAAGTGATATTTATAGGTAATCCGTTATATTCTTGTAAAACTACTTTATCTCATTCAGTTAAGAATAATTTAGCAGTTCCAACTACTTTTTCACTAAGCGAAACCTGGTCATAAGTTTCTTTATTCATGAAAAAATATTCAGTTCCATCAGAATATAAATATTCATAATTAGAAGATGAAACTTCAGCTTCTTCAAATTTATCAACTTCTCTAAAAGTAAGTCCAGAAAGTGAATTTCAAGTAACTAGATTTCTCAAAGTTATTTTTTCCATTCATTTTCCCATTGCTACCTTCAAATGTTCAGATGAAGTAACTTCATGAGGAACTCCTTCATAGATTATTTTTTTACCATTTTTTAATTCAGATCCAGATATCATAATATTTTTTTGTTAAGTTTTAAATTATTTAGCGTATTCGATTACTCTTTTTTCTCTTATTAGGTTTACTTTTACTTCACCTGGATAATTTAGATTATCTTTTATGTTCATTGCTATTTCACGAGCCAAGTCCATTGCTTCCATATCGTTTACCGTATCAGCATCAACTATAACTCTTATTTCTCTTCAAGCACTTATTGCATAAGCTTTTGATACTCCAGAAAAACTTTGAACTAAAGCTTCCATTTCTTGTACTCTTTTTATATATTGTTCAATATTTTCTCTTCTAGCACCAGGTCTAACAGAGCTTATCGCATCAGCTATTTGAACTACAAGAGCTTCAATAGAAATAGAAAAATGTTCACCATGATGATTTTCTATCATATCAATAACTTTTTCATTCATTCCATATTTTCTAGCTAATTTTCCTCAAATTTCAGGATGAGTTCATTCTATATCATGGTCTAGAGCTTTTCCTATATCGTGAAGTAAAGCTCATTTTTTGATTAAATTTACATCTAATTTCAAGTCTTTAGCTAAGCTTTCAGCAATAACAGCAACTTCTATAGAATGTTTCAAAATATTTTGTCCATAAGAAGTTCTGAATCTTAATTTACCAATTATAGGAAGTAAATCAGAAGGAATATCTGTAATTCCAAGTTCATCAACAGCTTGTTGTCCAAGTTCTTTTAATAAATTTTGGCTTTCTGCATTTGTTGCTTCTACTACTTCTTCTATTCTAGCTGGTTGAATTCTACCATCTTCTAGTAATTTTTCTAGAGATTTTTTTGCAATATATCTTCTGAATAAATCAAAAGCAGAAATAAATACAGTATCTGGAGTATCGTCTATTATCAAAGCTACTCAAGTTGCTCTTTCAAAAGCTACTATATTTCTTCATTCTTTACCGATAAGTTTACCTTTTATTTCATCATTTGGAAGAGTTATAACAGTAGTTGTAACTTCATTTGTAACATCTCAAGCATATTGTTGAATAGATTTGATTAGTATTTCACGAGCCATTTCTACTTTTCTTTCTTCTACTCTTTTTCTAGCATTTTCAATTAATGCAATTCCTTCGTCAGAATATCTACTTGAAACTTGTTTTAAAAATAATTCTTTCGCTTGTTCTTCAGATAATTTAGAAATTTCAGCTAATTTATTATCAAGTTCATTATTTTTTTCAACTAATTTTTTCTTAGATTCTTCAACTTCTTGTTCTTTTTCTAGAATAAAATTTTGTTTTTTTTCTATTTCTTCTAATTTTTTTTCAAGCTTTTCTTCTTTTTCCAGAAGTCTTTCTTCTAATTTTTCAGCTTTTTTTAGAAGTTCATTTGATTCAGATTTTGCTGAATTTAGAGTCTCAGAAGATTCTTTTCTAGCACTGTCTAGAATCTCATCTCTCTTTTTTTCAGCATCTCTTATAAGCTCTTCTCTTTTATTTTGAGCTTCTTTTAACATATTTTCAGATTTAGAAACACCATTTTTGGCATTTTTATCTTCTATTATCTTTTGCGCGGCAAAAGTGACAGCTCATCCAAGAACTAGTCATAGTAACACAAGTATTGCTTGTAACATTATTTTTGTAGTAATTAATTAAAAAATCGGCTTAATCTTCTATTATAATTTTAGTTTTTTATATATGATTTTGCGTTATTTAGTGCTCTTAAATAATACTTTTTTATTGAAAAAGTCAAGAAAAAAAAAGATTTAAAAAAATACGCAGAATAAAAATTTCAGAAATTTGAATTTATCAATATAATGCTGTGCGTGAGAGGAGATATCTACTGGCTATTTACTTAGCGAGAGGAAAGTCTGGACATCATGGGAAAATCCTAGCAGATAACAACTGCGGTCCTATAATAATCAATAAAATTAGGATACAGCTAGTGCCACAGAGACAATACTAGGAAGTTTACTTCCGAAAAGTGAAAAGCCAAAAAGTGTAATAATAACTAATTTTGAGATTTATTTTCAAGTAAGATATTATCTGCTATTTTTGGAGACTTGTTTAATGCAAGAAGCTTGGTAAACCTTAGGAGATGCAACGAGAATGGTATTTTTATGAGATTCACTTTCCCTATTGTCATATAAAAATATACTCGGCTTGAGCTTATGAGTGATTATAAGCCTAGATAGATTGATATCGAGATACAGAATCCGGCTTATTACTCTCACAATTTTAAAAAATAAATAATAAACAATTTTTATGTACATAGTTTTAGCTTGAATACAATGATCTGGAAAAGGAACACAGGCAAGAATCTTGGAGAAAAAATATAATTTTGAGATTTTTGATACAGGTGCACATATTAGAGAATTAGCAAAAGAAGATACTGAGCTTTGAAAAGAAATTAAAAAAACAATAGATGCTTGAAATTTAGTTACTATTGAAATTTTAGAAAAAGTAGTTTGAGAATTCATAGCAAATCATTCACCTGATGCTAATATAATTTTTGATGGAATCCCAAGAAATTTAGAACAAAAAACTTTTTTTGATAGAGTAGTAAAAGATTTTCAAGTAGTTTATTTGAATCTATCAAAAGAAGAATGAGAAAATAGGGTAATCGGAAGAAGAATGTGTTTTTCTTGTCGAGCGACTTATCCAAGAAATTATGAACATAAATTTTGTGAAAAATGTTGAGGTAAATTATGAGTAAGAGTAGATGATAGTGATGATGCAGCCCTACAAAAAAGAATTGATATATTTTTCGCTCAAACAGTTCCAGTTATTGAATCATATAGAAAAGAGTGAAAAGTAATAGATATAGATGCATCTCTTGAACCAGAAGAAGTAAACAAACAAATAGAAAAAGCCCTAAACTTGGAAGAAATAGAAACTTCAAGAATCAGGGAAGTTACAACAAGCGAAAAAGATTTGAGTGAGCTATCAAAATTATACAAAATTTTTGGTGAAGGTTATGAAATTTCATCTAGAAATGTAGGTTTTATCTATAATTCTCCAAGAGATTATTTATTCGCTTACGAACTTGATGAAAAGCTTGTTTGAACTATAAGTTTGAGTATGTGTTTGAGTGCTGGTAAAAAACCATATATGATGATAGATAATTTCTGTGTAGATGAAAAATATAGATGAATTGGTATTGGTAAAGCATTACTTGAAAAATCTGAAAGCATAGCAAAAGCTTACTGATGTTATAAAATGGTACTTTTATCAAACAAAAGACATACAGAATTTCATAAAACCTATGTTAAATTTTGACTTGATTCAGATATAGCACTTGGATTTAAAAAATATATATAAAAAAAAATCGCAGGAGAAATTTCTCTTGCGAATTTTTTTTATCTAAGTTCTGCCCAGGTTTGTATCCCTGTATTTGCTGATATACTATAAGTAGCACCATTTGGTACAATACCAATAGATTGTACACGAGAATTATATCAAGATGTCATTGCTTCTGAACTTATAATTACTCCTGATACAGTAAGAGAAAAAGTTTTTGTATTTGAATCTATAAGAGAAAAAACAGATACAATAATAGGTTTTCATGTATTATTTGTATAAGTTGTTCATATAGCTCTATAATTTGGTGAACTAGTATTAACTATATCCATAGCTTGCCGAGTTTGTCATACTCATAGTTGAGAATAAGAAGATTTTACTGAATCTAAATCAGTTCATAATAGATTAATTCTATCAATTACTGTATTCCATATATCTTTGTTTAAAGTAGCTCAATTTTCTTGAGTTGGTAAACTTGTGTAGGCAGCAAATCAAATAAAAGAAATAATAACTGTTCCTGAAAAAACTAATCATCATAAGAAAAAATGTTTTAAATTTTTCATAATATTAAAATAAAAATATAAATTCCAAGATATTCTATATTATTTTATAGTTTTTTCAAGAATTTATCATTTTTTTGCTTTTAATAGTATTTTTCATATAATCAAGACCTAATTAAAAATAATACTAAATAAATGTTTGCAATACAAAACGGAAGAGAATTTAAATTATCGATAGCTGAAATTTTGGCAGTTTTTCCTGGAATAAAAATAGTTTCAGTTTCTAAATGAGTAACTATTTTTGATGGAGTAAGTGAAGAAACTCTTATGGAAAAAGCTTTGAAAATTGGAGGAACTATAAAAATTATGAAAATCAGAGAAGTTTTTGAAAAGGATGCAAAAATTCCTGAAATTATTAGAGATTATTTTGAAGGGAAAACTGGTAAAATCGATTATGGAATAAATACTTTTCCTGAAAAACCAGAACTTAAGAAAATTCTTATTGATACAAAAAAAATCCTTCAAGCAAATAGTATTTCATCAAGATTTGTAAATAAAGATTTTAGAAACATAACGAGCGTACAAATAACTCACGAAAAACTTATCAGAAAAGAGACAGATTTGAATTTCATTTTTGATTCAGAAAATGTATATTTTGCTACAAGTATTTTTGTGCAAGATATAGAATGATATGGGAAAAGAGATTTTGATAAAGAAAGAAGTATGCAAACTGGGATGCTTCCTCCAAAACTTGCTCAAATTATGTTGAATTTAGCAGGATGAAAAGCTATTTATGACCCATTTGTTTGACTTGGAACAGTTTTGATTGAAGCTGCCTTAGCTGGTTCTAAAAAAGTTTTTTGAAGTGATTTAAGTAAAGAAATGGTGATTACAAGTTCTAGAAATCTAGATTGATTAAGAGGAGATTTTTCTCACAAAATAATAGAACAAAATTCTAAATATATCAGCGAAATAGACTTCATAAAAGAAGTAGATTCTATAGTAACAGAAGGTTATTTATGAGAAGTAATGACTCAAAAAAATATAAGTTTAGAGAGAATTGATGCTCAAAAGAAAAAATTACGAGATTTATATATTTGATTTTTTTCAGGGCTTCAACGCTTACAATTTAAATGAAATATAGTTATAAGTTTTCCTTTCTGGGAAATGAATAAAAAATATTTTTACTTTGAAGAAGTTTACGAAATAGTTAACAAATTCTGTATTGTGCAAGAATTACTTCCAAAAAATCTAGAATTTGGGAACCAGGAAAAAGCAAAAGAGAGAGAAGTATGAGAATATCATAGTTTTATAGAAGTTTCAAAAGCTGGCAGTTTGCTTTATAAAAGAGACAATCAACTTGTAGGTAGAGAAATTTTTAAATTAAAAATTAAATAGGCAAAATATTTGCAAAAAGTGCAGTAAATGTGATAAAATAAATAAAATTAGAAAGCTTCATAATTGGAGCTTTTTTAAATCTTAAAAATTTAAAAATATGCATAGATTAGCTTTACATAATAATGATATACAGGCAGAATGAGAGGTAGAAATATCATCCGAAGAATTATTTAATGATATGACAGAAGTTAATTTAAAACAGACTCCAGAAATCTTAAAACATTTAAAACCTATAAATATAGGAGAATCTGAGGATAAAATGGAAGTAACTATTTTGGATTTATTTAATTTACCTTTTGAGAAAGAAGAAGAAATAATTAAGTTTATAAAAGATAGATTAAAAATAAATATAAAAGAAAAAGAATGAATAGAACAAATAAATTTCTTATTTAATGAAGCTATAAAATATTATAGAGAAAGGTATTTGAGAAAGGTTCCAGCAAAATTTGAAAAAATGAAATTTTCTACTTGTGATTCAATAATAAAATTTATAAAAGAAACAAAAACTTCTAAAAAAACTTGAATATTGAACTGTGCCATTTCTAAAATGGTGTATGTAGTAGAAAATATACTTTCAAATGAGAGAATTTGAAGAAGGCATTTGCTAGATAAAAAATTTGTAGAGGAATATTTACAAAAACCTTTTCAAATATTGGAGTCTTATGAAGATAAGTGTTGAAATATATTTGATAAATGACTGGTTGTAATAAACCAAAAAATAATAAATTTTTCTATAATTGCTCGTGAAAAAAGAATAAATTCTATTATTTGAAAAGAGATTTCAGACCCAAAATATTATTCTGTAGAGGAATTTAAGGATATAGTTTGAGTGACTTTTTATGTAGAAAATGAAACTGATGCCTTACTTGTTATGCAATATATAGACCAGACGATATTTGAATGAACGGCTAAAATAGATAACAAAAATGCTATAACAGAGGAAGATGTTAAAAAAGCCTGATTAAATAAATGATTTAAGGACAAAATAGATAATTTTGTTTGAAAGAATACAAAGAAAAAAACTACATCAGATAATTACAGGGAAATAAAATTAGTATGAAATATTCCTTTACCTTTTGAAGAATGAAAAGAAGCTTCAAGATTTCCAGTTTGAGTAGAAATAAAATTTGTCATTGGTTGACAAGATAATGAAAAATGATTAAACTTGCAGTCAGTATATGATTATCAAAAAAGATTTAGAGAATTATCTAGACTTGGTTTACCAATAAGAGAAATTGATATTTTAAATTATACAAATGCTTTTTTTGAACAAATAGATTATGTTTTGAAAAAGAAAAATAAAACTAAAGAAAATTATTATATTGAATTATGGAGTGATTTGAAAGAACAATGATTTATAAAAGATCAAGAATTGTGAAAATATAATAAGGAAAATGAAAAAATTTTAGCTTTAGGTCTTTATAAATATTTCAAATCTAAGTTACATGAGTTTAAAACACCATGAACAAATAAAAAGTATTATATGGATGAAAGATATTTAAAAATTGATAATTTTATAGATTAAAAAAAGGACTTCCAAAGTCCTTTTTTTATGTGTTTTCTTTATGGTTCGGAATGTAGGATTCGAACCTACGATAGAGGATTCAGAGTCCTCGGCCTTACCGCTTGGCGAATTCCGAATATAAAATACTACATTTCGTAGTATTTATTGTAAAAAGCTGGAATTGCACTCAAGAAAGCCAGTAAAAATTGATCTTTTCTAGTAAGCATATCATCTGACCAAGCTCCAAATGCTCAAGTTTTCTTACTTGCTCATTCAACTCAAGTTATTTCAGTCAAAACTGGACCTAAATCTTCTAAATTATCATAAATTCTTTTTCTGAAAAGTTCAGGAACTTCCATTCTATTTGAAAATCCAAAATGTCATTTTCAAGAATTATCCATTATATAAACAACTCAAAATAAATAAGCAGTTTCTCAAATCATTGTAGTTCAACCTTCCATTCATACATAAAAATCAGCTTCTATTTCTGATTTACAAGCTATTGCTCTATTTCTAGCTCAAGTCATATTTTCTTCTTCAGAAAGTGGCATATCTGAAATTCCAGATTTTACACTCATTGGAATTATTTCTATATCAAGTCCCTCAAAATAAGGACATTTCTTTACTGCTTCCTCTATTGCTGCAACTTTTGGAGCTGCTGTAGTTCAAATTGCTATTTTCATAAGTTTTTTTGTTTAAAATGCATCAATTTTTGATATTTTATGCAAAATATAATATAATCAAATAGAAAATATAAATTTATCAATTTTTTATGGAAAAGAAGAAAACAATAAATCAAGAAGAATATATCGCTCTTATAAGAACACCAGAAGTAGATATGGTGTTAAAAGATTTTTTAAAAACTTATAAGAGATATCCAGTTATAGCTATTACTTGACCAGCTTGAATAGGTAAAAGTACTATTACTAAAGAATTAGCAAAATATTTGTGAGCAAAAATTTACACAGAACTTCCAGCTACAAATCCATTTTTAAAAACCATTGATGCAACAAATTATAAGGTTAATGATATTACATTATGGTTGAATAATCAAAATTATTTTTTAGCTACAGATGTATCTCAGATTACAAAAGCTTTTATAGAAGCCAATCAAAAACCAATAGTTTTTGATTTTGCTTTATCTCAAACTCTTATTTTTGCTGATATAAAATTAAAATGACATTATTTAAAAACATTTAAATCTATGTATGAGGCTCAATTTGATAGTTTGCCAAAACCAGATATTGTTATAGAGGTTCAAGCTGATTCTAATATAATAATTGATAGATTAGCAAAAAGATGAAAGTATATAGATGAATGAGTTATTAAGATAACAGAATTAATAAATTCTTATTATAAAAATGGTTTAGTAGATGAAAATTATCAGGATACGAAAGTATTAAAATTTGATAATAATAAATATGAGCCAGAAAAAAGTAATATACTTGCAAGAGTTTTAAAACTTTTAGATGAAGCTGCATAGTTAAAGGGGCTAAAGAGCCCCTTTGTTTTACCAAGATATACTTAGTTGAATAACTTCCTCAGTACCACAAGCATCTTTGAGAACAGTTTTTTTCTCCGATTCTACGGAATAGTTCTGTTCTTTCAAATAAGAGCTTATTACGGGAAGATGTTTACCTTCTTTTTTGTTTAACTGATAGCTACAAGCTTTTTCTTTTTTCTTGTTTTTGATTTCAAGTGCTATAGCTATCAAGCAAGCCGTAACTTCCAAGCTAGTTTTACTAGCTTTTTTAATGTCAATTGTGGGCAAATTTACTTTCATTTGCTCTCCTTTTTATATTTTTTTTGAAAAAGCTAATTATTTATAGTTATATATTTTTAATTGTCAAATTCTTTTACATATTTATAGAACAATAAAAAAATCGCATACTTTCGTATACGATTTTTTTTGATAATTTTTTTAAAAAATTATTTAATTTCAGCAGAAGCACCTTCAGCCATTAATCTAGCTTTGATTTCTTCAGCTTCTTCTTTAGAAACACCTTTTTTAACTTCACCTCCGTTATCAGCTAAGTCTTTACCTTCTTTTAATCCAAGACCAGTAATTTCTCTGATAGCTTTGATTACAGCTATTTTATTACCACCTGCAGAAGTTAAGATAACATCAAAAGATGATTTTTCATCGTCACCAGCAGCAGCAGCAGGACCAGCCATCATAACTGGAGCAGCAGCAGAAACACCAAATTTTTCTTCCATAGCTTTAACTAAATCAGCTAATTCTACGATAGTTAAACCTTCAACTAAATCAATTACTTTTTGTGCATTAGCACCAAGAGTTATTTCAGACATATTGTTCTAAAATTACAAAATAAAAATATTTAAAAATACATTTTAAACTTAGCTTTGTAGCTAAATTCTTAGTTTCTAGTAAAATTACCAGAAACTAAGTGTTTAATTACAAAATTAAGCAGCAGCTTCTTCAGTAGTTTCAGTAGCAGTTTCAGCAACTACTTCTTCAGCTTGAGCAACTGGAGTTTCTTCAACTACAGCAGGAGCTTCAACTGGTGCAGCTACTTCAGCAACTGGAGCTTTTTCAGCTTTAACAGCACCGATAAGATCTCAAACTTTTGAGTTTCCAGTAGTTTCAAGTTCTGTTTTTGCAGCATCAAGAAATCTTGCAAGTCCAGAAAGAGGAGACATCATAGAACCAACCAATCTTCCAAGTAAAGTTTCTCTAGATGGTAAGTTAGCAATAGCTTTAGTTTCATCAGCTCCTTTTACAGAACCTTCGAAGTAAGATGCTACGAAAACCATTTTTGGTACTTTTTTAACTACGATTTCTTTAGTTAATTCATTTAATTTTCCAAGACCTTCAACTGCATCTTTGTTTGAACAAAGCATTGCAACTTGTCCAGGAAGCATAGACATATCAATATCAGCTCCATAAACTTCTTTCAAAGCAATTTTGATAAGAGTTTTTTTAGCTAGAGTAAATGATGAATTAGCTTTTCTTAATTCTACTCTTACTTTAGTTATTTCTTCAACAGTTAATCCTTCATTTTTCGTGAAAGCTATTGATTGTGCTCAAGCCATTTTAGCTTTTAGGTCTTCAAGTATTGCTACTTTTTTTTCTTTAGTTACAGCCATAATCGTGTATCTTTTTTAATATTATAAATATCTTTTTTCAATAAAACTAAAATATAAAAAACTCTAAGCCAAAGGGTTTAGAGTTTTTTATTTTCCAGTTCATGATAAAAAGGGAAAACAATTTTTATTCTCTAAATCTCGGCAGGACTTAAGGGATGCCTACTTTCTACGATTTATTTTTTTAAAATTTTGTTTATTTAGTTAGTGTATCTTATGCAGATTAAAACAAAAAGCAAATTATTTACTAAGAGTTTCAGTTTTCTTTTGTCTAGCATAAAATTTATCAACAGCACCAGTTTTAAGTATTTTTTGTTCACCAGTATAATGAGGATGACATTTAGAACAAACTTCTATTCTAAGTAGATCTTCTTTTACTGTACTTTGTGCTTCGTGAGATGCACCACAAGAACATACGAATTTTACTAGTCTTGATTGTGGGTGTATTCAAGTTTTCATAATTTTATTTTAGTTAGTTGCTCGCTAAATACGATGCAAAAAATAAGGATTTTTATGGTGCCGAAAGAGAGACTCGAACTCTCACACCTCGCGGTATTGGTTTCTAAGACCAACGTGTATACCAATTTCACCATTCCGGCTTTTTAAATTGCTGTTCATCTCGCTATCGCTCGATGTAACTTTTCTTCCGATTCTTGACTTCGTCAATCATCGCAAGTGAAACTTAATGGTGGGCAGGGAGTGATTCGAACACTCGAAGACGTAGCCAACGGATTTACAGTCCGTCCCATTTGACCGCTCTGGAACCTACCCATAGATTTTAATTAAAAATTACGAACTACGATTGTTTTAGAAAAAAATCCGTAATTCGTAATTTTCGTTATTTTTATAATGGAGCCACTTGTCGGAATCGAACCGACGACCATCCGCTTACAAGGCGGGCGCTCTACCAGCTGAGCTAAAGTGGCCTATTATTCTGTCTTGCTTTTTTTAATTAAGCGAGACAGATTTTATTTAAAACTTTGTATAAGTCAAATTTTTTTTGAAACTTTTTTAAAAATTATTATCATATATCCTATCTTCTATTTTTTCAGAAAATAAATCATATAATTTTTGGTCTATTATTCATTTATTTCTTAGCTCATTTATAGTATTTGCTGTTGTCTTAAGTAGTGATTTTTCAAATAAATTATTTTCTAATTTTGTTAAATCATCATTTTTTATAGATTCTTTTTGAATATTTGTATAGATGTTATTATATATAGAAATAACTTCATCAAAATGACTTGAATCAAATCAGAAATCTATTTTTTTTAACATTCATAGCTCTTTTAAAACTTTTTTTATAGTTATTTTTCTAGCTCTATTTCTGATAAATCTATCTGATTCTTTTGGTTTTCTGAAAATATTTGTTCGTTTCTCAAAAATATTATAAGTATAATTATCGGAGTCACTAATTACAAAATCTTCAGCATTTTCTAGTTTCTTGATTTTATTTTCAAATCTTACAAGTAAATGTTTGAAATTTCTTTCATCTATTTCATTAAAAGTAAGTAATTCTATCAAATATTTTTTTTGCATAGATAGAGCACTTAGAGAAATAGCTCTTTCTATTATATTATTTCTATTACTGGAAGTTTGTTTTTTAACAAGTTCTCTAGAATTTTCAATTCTTTTTTCAAATTTATTCTTTAAGGTTTCTAATTCTATTTTCCCTATATTTCATTTATTATAAGATTCTTTAAGTTTTTCTATATCTTCTAAAAAAATTATTATTCTAGCTAATTCTAGTTCAAGTTCTTCTAATCTATTTAATTTATTTAATTTAAGTTTTTTTATCAGAAGAGGAACAGTAGGTACTTTTACAAATAAACTAAACATTATCGTAGAGATAATAGTCAGAGTAAGAAAATCCTGAACAGAAAAAGGCATATTCCATCAAGAGACAGTCAAATCACTAGGAATCATAATCAGCATCATAACTGATAATGCTCATCTAGGTGAAGCCCAAGCAAATATATGTTGCCGAGATGCTGGTATTTTTTTGGTAATTTTAAATGAATTTACTAAATTTATTGGAATATAAACTGATAGTGCTCTAGAAATAATTTCTGATGCTATAGCGATAAATGCTATAATTATAAATCAGTTAAACAAGTCCATTTTTATATCTGATAAGATAAGTCAAAGAAGTATAAAAACTAGAGAATTGGCAATAAATGCAAAAAATCACCAAAATTTCTCCATATACTCTTCTACTTTTGGGCTTATTTTGTACCTACCATAATTTCCCATAACAATCGCAGCTACAGCAGTTGCTATAACTCAAGAAATATGAATATTATGTCAAAATATACTCACATTTTTAATAAGTTCAGCTATAATAAAAGTAAGATGAGCAAGTATCATAGTCAAAGTTATTTCTACAGATTCATTATTTTTAATTTTTTCTATAATTTTTGAAAATAATACTCAAGTAAAAGCTCAAAATAATATTCAACCAAAGAACATAGATAGAAAAGAAACAGTTCATTCAGAGATAACTGAAAAATCTATATTTTGACTTTCAGAAATTATTCAAAGAATTACCAAAAATAGGGCAATAGCGGTTCAATCATTAAAAAGACTTTCTCATTCAAATATGCTTATTAATCTTTTTGGAGCTCAGACAGATTTAAAAAGTGATAAAACAGCAACTGTATCAGTAGCAGAAATTATTGCTCAAAATAGTAAACACACTATAAAAGGGATAGAAACTCCTAAAAATCAAAGACTAAAAAACATTATACTAGCAATTGCAACAACTGATATAATAAGTCAAACAATAGCAAGAGAAAATACTGGAAGTGAATTTTTTAGTAAATCTTTATAATTCATATTATATGCTGATTCAAAAATCAGAATTGGTAAAAATATGAAAAATAACATATCAGGAGTAAGTTTAAAATCTCTAATAAATGTAAGATGTCACATTTTTATCAATGGAACAAGTAATATTCAAACCAAAACAAGCATAACTGTATATGGAAAATTTATTTTCTTTGAAAAAATAAAGGCTATACAAGAAGCTGCTAGTAGAAAAATCAGAGATAATAAGGGGTTTAATAAGCTTAATTCCATAAATTTTATATAATCTATTAATTGTTAATTTTAATTCTATTTTATATAAGTTATAAAAATGTAAAGAAAGAAAAATAAAAATCCCTTAAGGGATTTTTATTTTTGTATGCAACTACAAACTATTTCTAATTACTTCTTCTATTTCTTTAGCTAAAACAGGATTTTCTCTCAAAAATTGTTTAGCATTTTCTCTTCCTTGACCAAGTTTAGTTTCTGCATAAGAATAGAAAGCACCAGATTTTTTAATTACTGATAAATCTACTCAAGTATCAATGATTTCTCAAACTTTTGAGATACCTTCATTATACATAACATCAAACTCAGTTTCTTTGAATGGAGGAGCAATTTTATTTTTTACTACTTTTACTTTAGTTTTGTTTCAAGTAGCTTCTTTATCATCTCAAGTTCCTGTTTCGATTTTATCTTTTCTTCTTATATCTAGTCTTTGAGAAGCATAGAATTTTAAAGCATTTCCTCAAGTTGTAGTTTCTGGACTACCAAACATTACTCAGATTTTAGATCTTATTTGGTTGATGAATATAACTGTAGAATTTGATTTTGATATTGGTCCAGTGATTTTTCTAAGAGCTTGACTCATAAGTCTAGCTTGAAGTCCCATATGAGAATCTCACATTTCACCTTCTATTTCAGCTTTTGGAGTAAGAGCAGCAACAGAATCAACTACAATTAAATCAACAGCTCCAGATCTAATAAGAGCATCAACTATTTCTAGTGCTTGTTCTCCATAATCTGGTTGAGAAATAATTAAACTATCTGTATCAACACCTATTTTTCTAGCATATTCTGGGTCTAGAGCATGTTCTGCATCTATAAAAGCTGCAGTTCCTCAAATTTTTTGTACTTCAGCAATAGCATGAAGAGTAAGAGTAGTTTTACCAGATGATTCTGGTCCATAAATTTCAACAATTCTTCATTTTGCATATCAACCACCAAGAGCGATATCAAGTCCAATAGAACCAGATGAAAAAGTTTCTACTTTTTGAACTTCTTTATCTCCAAGTCTCATTACAGATCATTTACCAAATTGTTTTTCTATTTGAGCTAATGCACTTGCAAGTGCTTCATTTTTGTCAAAAGCCATAATTTAAAATAATTAATTAATAATTTTTATATACTCATATACACGAAAGTATATATTTACAGACTTGAGTATATACACAGTTTTTTTATTTGCAAATTATTTTTTTATTTTATTCTGTAATTTGATTTCAATCCCTCTAGTGTCCCCAAAACTATATTTTTTCATCCACATTTTTTGCAAATAAATACATACTTATCTGGATTTGGTCTATCAGTTTCTACTATTTCTTTACAGTCTTTACAATAAAAAGATACATCTCATCTTTCTGGGTTAAAACCTTCTTTTTTATCCCCGAATTCTTCGATATTTATAAGGTCTGAATAATTTGGCATAATTTATTTTAATTAGGAAATATTAATTTTTTATTAATTTTTTTGAGTATTTTTAAAATAGACTCATTACGGTTTCTTTTTTTTCTGCTATTTTTACAACTCATTTTTCGTAAAGTGACAGAAAACATTTAAGAGTATTTTCTACATCTATTATAGCATTGTGAGCTCCAGTAAAGTATTCTCAGAAAAGTTTTTTGTGTAATTCTCCAAGTTTTGGATATTTATATCTATCTCTATCTCACATAATTGCACAAAATTCTACTGTATTTTTCATAGAACAGTAAGTATCTTTTGGTTTATAGTCGTGTTCTCTTTCTAATCTTTTTAATTCAACTTTTATCATCGCTTCATCAAATTCAATATTGTGTCAAACTAGCAAATCAGGAGTATTTAAAAAATATAGAATTCTATCAATAACTTCATCCATTTTTGGTGCATCTTTCACATCTATATCATATATGTGGTGAATTTTACTTGTTTCAAATGGTATTTTTATTCCTGGATTTATATATTGGTCTATTCTTTCAAGTTCTGTCCATTTTCAGTCTTTTATTTCTCACATTATTCAAGAAAATTGTACTATTTTTGGTTGTGCATTTAAGTCAGGATTTTTCTTATCTATAAATCAAGTGGTTTCAGTATCAAATACAAAGATTTTCATTTCGTTTTCTAGTATTTTAAAATATAAGTTTGTTTATTTCTTCGATTATATGAAAAAGAGCTTTTAAAACAATATTTTTATTTCAAATTTTTGCAAATTCGCGACTAAAATGATATAATGAAATAGATAATCCTTAATATGAATTTATGCAAAATTATATAACTACAGAATCTGAATTTGATGAGATTAAGAGAAAAAACTTTTTCTTTTATTCTTTTATTAGTTCTTTTGTTTGGATGTGTTTCCATTTTACACTTGTATTTTTCTTTTTGTTACAATTACAAAGTCCTATGCTAGTTGGTATATTTTTGGCTTTATGAAATCTAGTTTCATTTTTGGCTGATAGTCCAATTTGAGTATTACAAAAGTATTTTGAACCTAAAAAAATATTTTTATTTTGAAATATTTTGATGTTTATTGTTGCTCTTATTTTTGTATTTTTCATATACAAAGCTAATAATCTTCCGCTTACAGATGCTGTTCAAAATATGGACATTTCAGTTGTAGCTTTGCAAAATTTATTTGGTTCTTTTATAAATGTTATCCTACTTTTGATATCTGTTTTGTTTTACTGAATAATAAAGGAACTAAGTGATGTAACTAGTTTGTCTTATATAATGAATAATGCAGATCCAAGTGAATATTCAGATTTACTTTCTAAAAATAACATATTTGCAGGTCTTTGAGCTCTAACTTGACTTGTATCATCTGGTATAATTTTGTCTTTTAATACTCTTGTAGCTATAATAATATTAGTTATCATAATATCTTTATTTATGTTTTTTATAATAAAATATTTTGATAGTTCAGAGAATCACATAGAATTTAAAGATATACAAAAGCTAAAATATATTACAAAAGAAAATGTTTTGAATTCTATAAAGGATTATACAACAAAAGTGTTGAATAAAGATGAAATAATTGAAAAAGCAAAATGAGCGAAAGTTTTATTTTTGAAACCAATTGAGATGAAAAATTCTGTAAATTGGACGGAAGTTTATACTATAGCAAAGTCGGATATTCATAATTTTTTTGAAATATTATTCCAAGCTCCTTATAATTATAGACTTCTTATAATGTGAGCAGTTTTGACACTTTTTGGTTTTTGGGATACATTTGTAACATCATTCTTGATAGATTTTCTAAACTGAATTTTAAAAACTAATCAGGTTCCAACACTTATTTCAGCTTATGTATTTATAGCACTTTTAGCAGTTCCAGCTTATGGAGCACAAATTCCGCTTATTGCTCTTTGAAATAAAATTTGAGTTATGAAGGTAATCCTTTCTTGAGTTTTACTTTCTTGAGTCTCAGTATTTTTATTTTGATTATTTGATACTTTCTTAATTGTTTTATTACTAGGACTTTTAAATAGTATAGGTTATGCAGCAGGTATGCCAACAGCACAATGAGAATTTTCAACTGAATACAACAATACTTATGCAGATAAAAAACAACTAAAACAAATAGATTCAAATGCCTCATCAGCACCACTAAAAATGCTTCTAAATCTGGCAAATGTACTAGGACTTTTCGTCTGATGAATGCTAGTATGAGTATTTGGCTACGCCGGAACTTTCTTCGTATTTTGATGAATATTAATAGCAATATTTGTAGTAAGCGTTGTGAAAGGGAAAGAATGGAAGTTATAAAAAAAACCAGAAGAAATTTTCTTCTGGTTTTTTGTTTTTAATAACATTTCCGTATTCATCAATTCAATACTGGCGTAGTACAAGCTGGAGATACAGATGTAGTCGTACTACAAGTATTCAAACAAGTTGTTCAAGATAATGTTCATCATGATGGACAAGAATAAGACGTTGCATCAACAACACATCTTCAATACACATTTACTATATCAGTTGTTCGATTTGTATAAATTATTGTACTTCAATTCCATTGCCTGTAATCATAAAAATATATACCTATTGTACTAGTCCAAGTTGGTCATGAACAAGATGGAACAACTCATCATGATGGAATAACTTCAGATAATTTTGCTAACCTCATTCATTTAGAAGAACAATATGTAGATAATGTAGACCGATTTCATTTTCAACCTTCACAATTATCCCAAGTTAATCAATTTGTTGAAGTTGCAGTATAATTACAAGTGGTGCTTATTGTTGTATCACATTTATTAGTAGAAGAATTATAAGTTCAACTTGTACAAGCTAACTTATAACAATTAGTATTATCCCAAGTATATCAAGTATTACAAGTATAATTACAAGATGTTGTACTTGCTGTTGTATTGTAAGTTGCTGTACTATTAGCAGGACTCCAAGATGTTCAATCCCATGTTTGCGTATAACTTGATACTATATTCCATGATGCATTTGTTGGTAATCATGTACAAGTATACGTTTGTGTTGTTGGAGTACTAGGTATATTTGATGTTTCTGATGTTCAAGATGTAGATGCATTTTGGATAGATGAAATATTTGTTAATAGAGTTTGACCACTTCATGAAATAGCCCCTGTATCTGCAAATATCACAGTATAGCTTCCTGTATTTGTTGTTAAATCTATACTTCAAGTAGAAATAGTTTCATTTACTGGAGCATTTGTTGTTGAATTTAAAAGAATTCATACATTATTTCAAATAGTATAGATATATCTACTTGTATAATCTATATTTCAAGCAAATGCTTGATTCACAAATAGACTATTATTTTGTGATAGTAGTATTTTATTCTTATTCTCTAGAAAACCTGATAATTCTATTTTCTTTCCTGTATAATCAAGACTATACAAATATCTAGTATTATCTTTTGGATCTTTAAATGAATCTCATCTGATTGATTTTGTAACTGTATCTCAAACATATCATTGTTTTGATACTCAAACAATATCTATATAGTCATCTGGTATTGGATATGTTTGTTTTTTTACATAAGAGATTGTTAATCAATCATACACTGTTTTTAGACTGGTTATTCTTGAAGAATCTCTAGCATCTCAAGTATATGATTGATATGACATAAAACCAATAGTAGCTAATATTGCTAAAATAGTAATTACTATGATTAACTCCACTAATGTGAAGGCTTTTGTTTTGTGTAAGTTCATGAAATGAAAGTAAAAAATAAATGACTATAAAGCTAATTTTAGTCATTTATTTTTTATTGCAAATTTTAGTTTCTTGACATTTTACCCAATATTTTTAATAACAAAAGGAATTATTTCACTTACTGAAGTCATATTTTCTGGAAGCACTTGTAAAACTCTTTCAATATCTTGTTTTTTGTATCACATATTAGTAAGTGATTCTATAACTGTTGACCCGAGAGACGATTCTATTTTTCTTGTAGTTTTTCATTCTTTCTTTATTTCTAAATTCGCGTGCTTAAAAATATCTTTATCTTTTAGTTCCAAAATCATTTTTGAAGCCATTTTTTTTCAGATTCCTGGAATAGAAGTAATAGTCACTTCATCTTCCATTTTTACGGCTTGGATAAGTTTATCTATACCTAAAGAAAGTATATTATTTGCTACTTTTCACCCTATTCCTGAAACTTTTATAAGTTCTTTGAAAAGTTCTTTTTCTTCTTTTTCTAGGAAACCAAAAAGACTTTGAGAATTTTCTGTAATATGGTGATAAACATAGATTTCAGTTTCTTTTTCATTTAATAATCTAGCATAAGTAAGCTCATTTATAATTAATTCATATCAGATTCCAGAAGCAGTTAGTACAATAACTGAGTTTGATTCCAAATCTATTAGATTTCATTTTAGGTAAGATAACATAGAGTTTTTGATTAATTCTAATTTTTCTTATTTTATGATTAAATTTAAAAAATCAAAGAATTATAAAAAAAATACCCGCAAAGCGGGTAAATGTAGTTATAATTCCAATACTTTGTTAATATCAAAATCTAATTTGCGAAAATTCCGAATATATTCATCTAAGCTTGAAAAATTATCCGAAATCCATTTTTTACTGTTAGGATGAGCAAATAGCACTTTACAATATTCTAAATATCGTTCAGGTGCGATTGCCCCTAACATTATTTTAGCATATGTAGCTAATCCATCTCTTGCCGCATAATCCGAATATTTTCCTTCATGCATATAGTGACAAGGATTAACTCCGCACTCATATATCAGGAAATGTAAGGATTTTGGAAAATATGCTTCGTTGATTGTTCTGAGAGCAAGATTTCCACATTCTGTGGCATCATGTCCTAATTCTTTGGCTTGTTTGAGAATTTCTAAAAAATTCTCATCACTAGCTTCACTATTTCCAAGTAAATAAAGACTTGTAAATAAGTTTTTCATATTGACTCCTTCTTCGCTAAAATGTAATATGATATATAATGATTTTATTTTTATTGTCAATATTTCTGGTTTAAACCTCTAAACTTTTATTAATCCAAATATTTAATTCTTCTCTGTTTTCTAAAATTTCTTCAGGTAGAGTATAATATGAAATATGTGCAGCTTTTCATTTTCTTTGATATTCAAAAATCTTTGAATTATGTTTTTGGTAATCTTCTAGGTTATTTTTTCAAACTTTGAAATATAATTCGCTCATTCGGTAAATCGCAAAAATTTTTCAGTATTTATAGATTCAGTAGCCAGAAAACATTGATTTTACAGAAAAACTTTGCTCTCATCATAAACAATCTTCTAGAAAATAAGTCAAAAATTCAGGTATTTTTTTCATGAGATTTTTATTTTAATAAATTTAAAATATTAATTATTTTTCTTTTTGTACTAAATTCAAGTTTTTCTATATTTTTGAACCTAAAATCTTCTTCTTGTAAGGATTTTAAAAATATTTTTTCACCAGATAATTTTTTATATAAGATTTTTCAAACCCAAAGTGGATATCTAAGCTCGCTTTCATCTACTGCTAAACTTTCTCTGAATTCTTTTACGAGTCAAATATCTTCAAAAGCAAGTTTTGAATAATAAAAATCTTTTAAAAATTCTTTTCTTGTTTCATCACTAGCTTTTTGAAAAAAGTCTACAATTTGGCTTTGTCATCTAGTATATGATACATCTTTTCTATTTGCTCAAATTTCGTTTAAACTAACAAATCTTTTTACTCTAAGCATTCTATCAAGTGCTTCTTTTTGGGCTTTTTCTTCACCTAATCAAGTTAATTTGAAATAAATTTCCAGAATTTTTCTTGTTTCCTCTCAATTTCTATTTTCAGCTATAAAAGTAGTAATGTGATGAATAGTTGGCAAAACAGTAATTTCATCTATTGTATTATCAAAAAGTAATTCTGTCATTGTGGCAAATCATTCTTCTCATTCTGTATATCATTCTCAAGTTGATTTTGTCGTTTTATTTGTATTATATCACTTATTTCAATGTACTCACACTTCGTGATCCATAAGCTGAAAAACTCTTTTTAGATGAGTTGTCTCTAATTTAGATTCAGGACAAACTATTTGTTTTTTCTCTTTTTTTACTGAAAAATTATCAACATTTTCTATAGATATTTCCCATCCATCCAGGGTATATAAATCCAAAACCATAGTAAAAACTTGTTTGAATTTTTCTTTTGAAATAAATCTACCTTTAAAATTATTTTTGTCTTTATTCTCTTTTAATTCTATTTTTGGAATTCCGAAACTATCTATGAAATTTTGAAGAGTTTCAGCTTCTTCACTTCTTATTTTATCAGTATTTTTATCAAGCAAATCTTGCAGAGAAGATATTATTTGAGCAGATTCTTCAGGATTTTCACTGATTTCTGGTCAATAAAATATATTTTGAAGTCTATTTGTAGTTTGTAAATATTTTCCTCTATCTTCTATACTTAATTTATAGCCAGCTTTTTCGGCTTCTAGATATACACTTGATTTAAACATTATAAATTTTAGTCAAGCAATATTCAGAGAATTAAGTACAAATTTTTTTTCTACGGGGCTTAAATCATCATCTTTCAAACTAAGTTTTAATTTCTTAATATTTTCTAATTCTTTTTCTATTTTTAGCAAAGATTCGGCTATATCTGTATCTGTTATTTCTTTTTTGTCTTTTCAGAAAAAATCTTCATTTATAAATACTCATTCTCATTTGCTATATTTTGCCATTGCTCATAGAGGAGTAGTGAAATCTTTTTTTATTTCTTGGATTTGAGTGGTAATTTTTATAAAATTAGACATTTTTCATTATTTTAAAAGCTATATGACCTTATTTTATCATATAGCTTATTTTAAAGCAAAAATTATAAACTTTTTATACTTTCACTTAATATATTATTAATATTATCAAATTTAGTTTCATCTACTTTTAATAAATCATCTTCCATATACAATTTTTTATTGATTTCTATTTGAAGAGTTGGAATTTTTCAATCAATTCATTCACTATATCAAAATTGTTGAGTTATATTTCATCATAAGAAAGGTGTATTTATAGCAACCTTTAATCAATGTTTTTCAAGCATATTTCTCAATTTTTGAATAAGTTCAGGACTGAAAGTAACATAGTCTCTTCAATTTTTTATGTTTCAGTTTTCATCTCACCGATTTCATAAAATTATATCAGCTCTTTCTCAATTTCAAGCTTGATTTCCTGACGCAACAGGGTCACAAGAATGCACATCAATTAAAAGGTCTATTTTTCAAGAAAGTATAAATTCACTTATTTTTTTATAATATGGAATATAATATTTTTCTGCAATTTCCAATTTTTCTGCTTCACTTAATTCTTC
This sequence comes from Candidatus Altimarinota bacterium, assembly GCA_028713225.1. Taxonomy (GTDB): domain Bacteria; phylum Patescibacteriota; class Gracilibacteria; order BD1-5; family UBA6164; genus JAQVPN01. The sequence continues at coordinate 22,533 of JAQTOS010000001.1, read as the reverse complement.
ACCTTCTTTATAAATATTTTTTCAATTATGAGGAAGATTTAAAGGAAATAGTGACATCGCAGTATTATATTTTTCTCATGTAAATAAATGATAACCAGAAATATTTCTATTTAAGTTTCAAAAAAGTAAGTGGACTTCTGCAAAAAGTTTTTGTGAATCTAGACCAGAAAAGAATTTTTCAGTTCAAAAATCCATAGTTATAATTAAATCTTCTTTTGAAACATTTAATTTATTTTCTAATCACTGTGGAATATTAGAAGAAGAATGAGGATAACTAAATAGTATATTTTTCATATTTAAGTATATTGTTTATAAATAATATTTATTATAGTTTTGGCTTTTTCATTTAAAGTATTTTCATTTTCTATGATAGAAAAAGGGAATAATAGATGACAAAATCTAGATAATTCTCAAGCTCATCTTATTTTTTCTCCAGAACTTGGGTTTCAATCAATTATTATAAATTCATTTTCTGAATTGATATCGCTATATCAAATTCATTCTCTTAAATATGATATTTCAGTTCAAGTGAAGCTATATACTCAAGGGATTAAGTCTTTTTTTATAGTAATTTCATCATCATTTTTGTTTGAAAGAATTATATGACTTCAGCTTTTATCATATTTATAACTTGAATTTATCTTATCAAAATCTATTTCATAGTCAATTCATAAAAATTCCATAATATGAAAAGCATCCATTGGAATTATAGAGTTTTTCAAATCTATAAATGAAATCATAGGGAAAGCTCAAGTATATCTTGAATTACATTCAACTATATAGACTTGTTCTTCTTCTTCATTAACTATCAAATCCAATCCAAAAATTCATTTATATCAGTTTTGATACATAAAATTTCAGATTTTTTCTATCATTTCTGAAGCTTTTTTATTTACAGTATCACTATATTTTTTAAAAGACCAATCATGTCAGCAAAATACTCAATTTCATTTTTTTAAGCTGATAACTTCTGGAATATCTATAACTTGAGTTTGTATTTTTGTACTTAGTGTTCAGAATTTTGTAGCACATCAAGTTATACTCGAACTTATTCAAGTTATAAATTTTGTTACATTTAAAGAATTTATCTTAGTATTTTTATAGCTTTGTTTTGCGATTTTTTCCTTGAATTTTATGAAGTCTTCATTTGAATTTATAAATATAGTTCAAAGTCCTCATCAAATAGTTATATCTGGCAATTGTATAACTATTTTATTTCAGTATTTTTGACTAAAAAAATCATAATTTTTTACCATAAAATCATCATAATTCATATTTTCTCAAGATATAGTTTCAACTCAAATAGAAGCCAAAATTTCTCTAAATTCTTTTTTATTTTCATACCTATCTCTATTTTCTACACTATTTCAAATGATATTATATCAATTTCTTACTGCAAAATCTTCTATTTCAGGAGTAGTTTTATAAACTTGTAAATTTATTTCTTTTTCTTGAGTGAAAAGATTTTTTACATAATTTGAGTTAAGAATATCAGCTGTAGATAATTTTTGAATTTCTTCTCAGTTCTCTTGAAGAGAATGAACTTTTGTAATTTTTCTTAAAATTTCATTATCTATACTGTTTTTATAACATAAAATCTCAAAGTTTTTTCATAAAAATAAAGCAGGTAATACTCTCATATATGCTGTTATTCAGATTCAAAATATTTTTCTATCAGTTTGACTTAAAAGTGCTTTCACATCATCAATATTATTTATTTTCATGTTTTTTTTATTTTTAATAAAATAGCGGAATTTTTAGTTTACTCAGGTCTATTTTTACCAATTTAGAATTTTTAATTTCTTCCAAATCTTTTACTCATATTTTTCAGAAATACAATTCTTTTATATCTCATCAATTATCTATAAAATCTAGAAGTTCAAGGTATCAATTTATATAAATTAAATCCTTTGTATAACAATAATTCTGACTTATATCTTTAAGTCATCTTTTAAGCCTAAGAATATTATCAAATATCTTAGAATAATCATCATTATAATATTTTTTTAGTTCTTTTAGAGTTTTAGAGTAAGTATTATTAAGCATAAAATTTATGAAATAATATCTCTCAGCATTAAAATAATACTTTTCATCCTTTGTGTCAATAAATTTATTTTGATTATATGTAGCAATTCACTCTTCAGTATCTACATATCAGGCTGTTCAATAGTAAAATATTTTTAATTTATGATTTTTTGCGTTTTCTCTTCTTAGGTGATGTCATTCTATTTCATGAGCTATAACTGATTTTATTTCCTTTTTACCAACTAAACATCAATATTTTACGAGTAAAACATCATTAAATATTATTGTAAATCTAGAAACGATATTTGCTTCTTTTAGTTTTAGATTTATATCATATTTTTTATTATATTCTTCTACTATATTTTCTAAGTCATTGAAACTCAAAAAATCAGTTTCTCTATATATATCTTTTTTTTGAGATAATATATTATTAGAATATTCTAGATTTTTTGCATTAACTTTTCAGTAAAGATGTTTGCAATATTTATTCAATCATTTTATATCTTGCTTTTCAAAGGCCTTTAAAAGCATTATTTCGTTTAAAATTTCTTCTTTTTTTCTTTTATAAATTCATGATAAATCAGATCTTGGAATTTTTATTGCAGAAACTTTTTCATATACTTCATTTAAATTAATATTTAGTTTTTTATATTTAAACTTGGGAATATAAGTTCATTTTGAATCTATAAATTTCTTTTTTTCTTCTTCTATATTTATTGGAGTAAAATGCTTTAAAATACTTAATTTTGTATCAGCATTAATTAAGTCGCGATCAATTTTCAGTAAATTTTGGAAAATATCTTTATTCATCTCTTTCTTTTTTGTGAAATATCTCAAATTAAAAATCTAGAAATTATCTAGATTTTTAATTATTTTTTTAAAATTATTTTTCTAAAACTGCTTTTATTCTTCTTACTCCAGAGCTAGAAGCTTCTTCTTTTTGTATTTTAAATTTTCAGATTGTTCCAGTTCTCTCAACATGAGGTCATCCACAAAGTTCTTTAGAATAAACATTTCATTCTTTATCAGCAAAAGTATAAACTTTTACTGTATCAGGATATTTTTCCCAAAAACTTCCTTCTACTCAAGCAGCTTTTGCTTCATCTTTTGGCATATTTTTCAAATCAACAAGTATATCTTTTGAAATAGCCTCATTTACGAAATCTTCTACTTTTTTAAGAATTTCAGCATCTACTTTTCCATCATTTGTGAAATCAAACCTAAGTCTTTCAGCTGTGATATTTGATCCAGCTTGATGAACATGTTCTCCTAAATATTTTCTAAGACCTGCTAGCATCAAATGAGTTGCAGAGTGAAGAGCTGTTACTATTTCTGAGTCATCAGCTAAACCTCATTTGAATTTTTGTTCAGCTCAAGCACGAGACAATTCTTGATGTTTTTTAAATGCATCATTAAATCCATCAGTATCAACTTTTAAACCTTTTTCAGTCGCAAGTTCTACAGTCATTTCAATAGGGAAACCATAAGTATCATAAAGTTTAAAAGCTTTGTCTCAAGAAATTGTATCAACAATTTGTCCTGTTCTTTCAAAAGCTATTTTGAAACCAAACATTAATTTATCAAATTCTTTTAATCAATTTTCTAAAGTGCTTGAAAATTGTTTTTCTTCTTTTTCTAGGGCAGTAATAATTTCAAGTTTGTTTATTTTTACTGATTCGTAAATTTCTTCAAATTTCTCTATTACTTTTCAAATAATTGGAGTCATGAAAGCTCAAGAAGTACCTAGTTTGTATCCTTCTCTTACAGCTCTTCTGATAAGTCTTCTCAAAATATATCCTTGGTCAACATTAGATGGTCTGATACCGTCTGATAGCATCATAGTCGCAGTTCTTGAGTGGTCAGCAATTATTCTTATTGATTTTCTTGTATCGTCATTATAAGTAACTCATAAAGTTTTTTCTATTTCTGCAATAATATCAGCAAAAACATCAGATTCATAAACTGAAGGAGTTCAAGTCAGAGTTCTAGTTATTCTTTCTAGTCCCATTCCTGTATCTACATTTTGTTGAGCAGCTTTTTCGAAAGTTCATTCGGCAGTTTTGATGTATTCCATAAATACATTATTCCAGATTTCCATCCAGTTTTTGTCATCATTTCCTACAGTACTTCAAACGGTTGGAAATTCTTCTTTTCAAACCCAATAAAAAATTTCAGTATCAGGTCCACAAGGTCCAGTTAAACCTGCTGGGCCCCACCAATTATCTTCTTTTGCTAAATATGAAATATTTGTAACTCCTTGAGCTCTCCAAAGCTCTGCTGATTCTTCATCTTTTGGAGCATCTTTATCTCATTCAAATACTGTTACAGCTATTTTTCTTGGGTCTATTCCTAACCAATCTTTTGAAGTTAAAAATTCGTATGACCAAGCGATTGATTCAGCTTTAAAATAATCACCAAGTGACCAATTACCAAGCATTTCAAAAAATGTTAAGTGAGTATTGTCTCAAACATCATCAATGTCACCAGTTCTGATACATTTTTGATAATTTGCCAATCTTTTCCCAAGAGGATGAGTTTCTCCAAGTAGGTATGGAACAAGAGGTTGCATACCTGCAGTATTGAATAAAACTGTTGGGTCATTTTCAGGGACAACTGAAGCTGAAGGGATTATTGCGTGGTTTTTTGTTTTAAAAAATTCTAAAAATTTGTGTCTTATATCGTTAGAGTTAATTTGCATAAAATTCGTTTAGTTAAATATAATTTTGTTTATTATAGGGAAACTCATTTATTTTTCAACTTGAATCTTAAATTTTAAATCGCAAAATAAAAATCATTGCAATTTGCAATGATTTTTTAGTTAAAATTAACTTCTTAGTTTTTCTATATTAGAACTTATAATATTTTCAAATCTTTCAATTGAGAATATTCACTCATTCATTATTCAAGTTTTTTCAGCTTTACTAATTATTTCTCATTCTCATTTCATAGTCTTAAGTTTAGATTTCAAAACTTGAATTTCTTGATTAATAAATTTAGGTTCTCATTCTTTTTCTTTTTGTCATACAGAATATAAAAGTACTGAAAGCATTTTTTTCTTTTCATTTTCATCTAATCAATCTTTTTGATTGAAGTCTAAAATTCATTTATCAATAAGTAATTTTTTGATTTTTACTGCATTATTCATAATAAATCAAAATCAAAGATTAGATATGAATTTTCAAGCACGTATTGTATTTTTTACTTCTTTATCTCAATAGCATATTTCTTCAGATTTTCCAGATTTAACTATATATTTTTCTTCTCAATAAACATCTTTCTCTCAAGTATTTAGCACAGATATTTTTATATCTTTGTTTCGTCTATCAATTGATATATATCTTGTTTCTCAAATATTTGGTATATATGATTGATTTTTAACTTCATCTGATTTTATTTTTTCTTTTTCACTGTCTTGTATTTCTATCTTCTTTTCTAATTTTTCATTTTTTTCTTCAAAATCTATAGTTATTCATAAGATCGCTAATAATTCAGCTTCTTTAGTTCACGGTTTTGGTTTAAGTTTTTTTAATTTTGAAATTGCTAAATCTCTGTTGTTAACAAGTTCTTCCATAGAAGAAAATCATATTTTTTTTGCAAGCCCTAAAAACCTATTTTCTCAATCTTTGCTCAATAGATATTGGTTTGCTAATACTATAGTATCTAATCTATTCATATAATTTTTATATTCTTCATCACTTGAATTTAATGCAATATGTACATCTTTTGCTGTGAAGCCATTACTAATTGTTTCTAATCTTTGACTTTCTCATATTATTTTAGCATATTTATCAGCATCTTCTTTTTCAAGTAATCCATCTTTTTTTAATTTTTCTAATCAAACATTATCTTTTACACTATATTTTCCCTGTAAGATGGCAAGCTCATTAGCATTTTGGAATCCTTTTATTTTTGCACCAGTTTTTATTATTTCTGCTATTTTAGCTTCATCTATATTTGTTACTCATTCTTTGTTTAAAATATCTTTTATTCATAAAGCTATTGTTTTAGAACAAACCCCAGTACTTTTAATAAATAGGTCTATTTCATTCTTTACAGTTTCTTGTTTATCCAAAGGTAATTGTTTAATGAGATTTTCTTTACTTTTTTCAAAATTTCAAAATCATTCTCGAATATTTCTAATTGATAAAACTAGAGTCTCATTACATAGTCAAGCTGCAGCTAATATATCATCTAAGTTTTCAGATATTAAATTTCTAAAATTTGAATTATTTTGTTTATTTAAAGAATTTAAAAATTTTTGAGATTGTAATGAATCTATAAGTGCTAATTTTAATTCTTTATTGTTTTTAATTAAATTTAATACTTTTGACAAGCTATCTTTATCTGTAACACCTTCTAGGTTTATATAGTTGTATGATAAATCACCACTTCACGATACTGATGATAAATCTTGATATTCCATCTTTATTCAATAAACAGCAAAAGTATCATTTTTTAATAAATTTAATTCATTTTGAGTTTCATTTGATATAGATATTCTTTGATTTTCATATTCTGTTTTTATTTTAGCTAATCTTTCCAAAAGTAATGCTTTTTTTGCATCATCAGAAATTCCTGATATATTCGTTTCCAATTTTTCTAATTCAGTTTTTTTATAATCTGAGGTTTTAGAAATTTTCAGCATTAAATTTTCAGCCATAATTTTATTTTTATTATTAAATTTCCTTAATTTTATCATAAAATCATATTAAAATCAAAAAAATGAAGCAAAAAGCTTCATTTTTTAGTCCTTTTCTATTATTCAATTAACAGAATTAATAGTTATCGTATGAGAAAATGTATTTTTATATCTAGTGTATATTTTTATTATTTTTCATTGATCACTACAATTTGTTGATAATTGGCTTCAACTAATAGAAATAATTCAAGTTCAAGTATTGAAAGTATCAGTTGTAGTTCAACTTAAATCAAGACATTCTATTTTACTTATTTCATAAAACTTTTCAGCTTTTATAGATGTACTTAAGATATCTGTTCATCAAGTATTATAGTAAATATTTAGAATTCAAGTTCATCAGTTAGTAATTGCAGATTTTGAAACTTCTATTTTCCAAGAATTAGGAACTGTTAGATTTGTTCATACTCATTTTCCAATTAAAGCATTTGTAATAGTTGTTTCTATAGGTACTTGAATTTTATTAGCAAAAGCTAGAGATTTTTGTTGATTTTGTCATTTTGATAAGTCTATTTTTGATAATCAAATTAGAAGTATTCAAATCATTGCTATGACTACTAAAATTTCTATTAAAGTAAAGGCAGTTTTTGACAATATTTTAACATTATTGTCAAGCTCGTTTTTTGGCTTTGGAATCATATTGCTGCAAATTGTTAAAAAAATGTTAAAAAATCATTTGTGTTTTTTTATTATTTTATTAAATTGTCCTCGCAATACAAATTTATTTTTATTTTCTAATCTTTTTTTGTAAACTATGAAAAAGACACAAAAAGCGATTTTTATGGCTGCTTTGATGATAGTAACTAGTACTAGTTCTATTGCTTTTGCTGCTACTGGTTCTACTACTGTTACTACTTCAGCTACTGCTGATTTTGCATTTACTGCTGCTCCAGTTGCATCTGATATAACAGGTAATTCTGTTAAAATAGCTTGGGATAAAGTAGAAGGTTCTACAGGATATATGGTTCATTATGGTAAAGTATCAGCTAAAGCTGATGGAAAATACGAAAATGATTCAGATCTTATAGACGCTACTGAAACATGAGCAACTTTAGATAAATTAGAAGCTAAAACTACTTACTATGTAGCTGTTTCTGCTTATGATAAAGATGCAAATGAAAGTCCTCTATCAGATGAAATAACTTTTACTACTACTGATGCTAGCGCAACTGTAACTGATATGAATTCAGCTTCAGGAGCAACAGCTCTTTCAGTTAAATCAGTTAATGCTACATCTGCTAGCAAATTAGAAGTTGTATTTTCTGCTGAATTGGATAATTCTCCTGCAGCTAAAAGAGAATTTAAATTATCTTCAAAAGATGGTGCTGAAATAGTTGTTTCTTCTGTTGAATTGACAGATACTAATAAATTATCTTTGACTTTAGCTTCTCCTCTTGAAGTTTCAAAAGATTATAATCTAACAGTTTTAGCATTAAATGATAAAGATGGAAACAGTATTCAAGCTGGAGTAGATGGACAATTTGCATTTACTACACCTGAAACTTTAGATTCTTTAGATGCTGCTAGCTGATCAGGAAATGCTGCTGCAGTTGCTACTGATGCAAAAGCTTTACCAAAAACTGGTCCAGAACAATTTTTAATCTTTGCTCTTGCTATGATTCTTGGATTAATAGTTATAAGTTATAGAAAGAAAATTTCTTAATTCTAAACAAAGATTTAAGTTGATATAAAAACGCGCATAAAAAATCTCCAAATTAATTTGGAGATTTTTTATATATTTGTTTTTTTGTATATTGGGAAAATTAATCAAATTATTGTTAAATTTTTAAAATTTACTAGTAAATTATAGGTTTGTATTATATTTTTGTATATAGAAATATTTTTTCAAATATTAGAACTACTTTCTATAATTAAATCTTTTAAGTATAAAAATTTTCAATCTTTTTGTAATTTAGGTTTTTTATCAAATACTTTGAATAAAAATTCTATTTCATAATGAATTTTCTTTTCATTATTTAAAAATTCAGAGAAGCTAGAATTATTTCCAGAATTATAAAATTCTATTTTTCTTAAGTAATTTATTTCAGCAAATACCTCAGTTTCTTTTTCTATATAATGTTTACTTATTTCAAACAAAGCAGGAGCTAGATTAGTTCTTTTTTTAAATAAATCTCTTATTTTTGATTCCAGTAAATTTATCTTATTTTCAAGCATATATAAAAAAGCTATAAATGCAGAAGAAATAATCAAAAATACTATTCGTATCACTATAATTAAGTTCATATTTTTTTCGTTAATTTTCTAAGTTCGAGTCTATTTTATCATTTTTATGTATATCTAGCAAAAATTATAGGCTAATTTCTTTAAAATAGAATTGACAAAAAAATAAAAAAAGTTATAAATAAAATCCAAAATAAAAAACAGAAAGGACATATTATGTCTGAAGGTAAAAAAATTCCTAAACTTGAAGGTGAAATGTTTGTTCTTGAAGGAGCGAGTTTCGCTTTCGCAATGACTACATCACTTTGCGAAAAAGAAGAGGGGGACAATAATATGGTTTTCTTCAGAAATGCAGAACTTGTAACAACCGATTCATATTTAGCTATGACTTATATGAACCTGGGAAATACAGTTCGTACACTTGCCGGTTAATACCGGCTCTTTTTTATTTCTTTAAAATTTGAATTTATTTATATTTTTCTTATTATCAGATAAATATTTAAACATACAAAAATATGCTTTCTACGCTTATCTCAAAATCTTTGCTACACACAACTGATAATTATATAAAATCGCTTAATAAAGGCGGTATTTTGAGTGTTTGAGACTTACTTAATCATTTTCCAAGAGACTTTGAAGATAGAACAAATGTGTTGGATACTTTTTCGCTTATCAATATCAAAGAAAAAAATACAATTTTATTAAAACTTATAAATATTTCAAACAATAGAACTGCAAATAATAAAGTCCTTACAAAAGCAATTTTTGAGGATAAAAATGGTTTTTTAGCTGAAGCTGTTTGGTTCAATAGAGATTATTTATCTAGACAATTAGAAAAACATACAAACAAACAAGTTCTTGTTATTTGAAAAGTAAAATATGAATATGGAAAACTTAGTTTTGTTTCGCCAGAAGTTGAACGAGATTTATCAAAAATTGCTTGAGAAGTAGTTCCAATTTATCCAGATTTGAACTATATTCCAGGAAAATGGATAGAATGAAAAATGGAGCTTGTTGCTAAATATATAGATTATATAGATGAAACTTTACCAGATGACATAATTAAAAAATATAATTTCATTTCTAAAAAAGAAGCTTACAAGTTACTACATTTTCCCAAAACAAAACAAGATATAGAAATTGCTAAATTTAGGCTCGGTTATGAGGAACTTTATAATATCAACTTCACTTCTATAGAGAAAAAATATGAAAATATAAATTTTTCAGAAGGGAAAGCTCTGGCTATTCCTCTTGATCCGGAGCTTGTAAAAGAGATAATATCAAAAATTTCATTTGAACTTACAAATGCTCAAAAAATTTCACTTTTCCAAGTTTTAAAAGATATGGAAAAAACTCATTCTATGCAAAGATTACTTGAATGAGATGTTTGAACTGGTAAAACAATAGTTGCCTTAATTGCGGCAATCCATGCTATTTTGCAAACTAGAAAAAATTGAAATTCTATTCAATTAGCAATTATGGCTCCAACAGAAATTTTGGCTCGTCAGCATTTTGAAGGGATTTCTGAGATGCTTTTACAATTTTGAATTTCATCTCATTTGCTTGTATGAAGTACAACAGCTAAACAAAAAGAAAAAGTAAAGGCTGATATAAAACAAGGAAATATAGATGTAGTTGTTGGGACTCATGCACTTTTACAAGAATCTGTAGTTTTCAAAAATTTATGATTTGTAGTTATAGATGAACAGCATAGATTTGGTGTAAAACAAAGAGAAGTTTTGGAAAAATGACTTGGAAATTTGAGCTATATTGTTCCACATTCTCTGAATATGACAGCCACTCCTATTCCAAGAACTTTGGCTTTGACAATTTATTGAGACCAAGATTTATCTATTTTAAATGAATATCCAAAAGACAGGAAAATTATCCATACAAAGGTTTTAGTAAGTGAATGAGAAAGAAGACAAATAGAACTTTTTGTTAGAAATGAACTAGAAAAATGAAGACAAGTTTTTTGGATCTCGCCACTTGTAGAAGAATCAGAAAAATTAGATTTAGCAAATGCTATAAGCACTTATGAAAGTTTAGTTGATATTTTTTCACCTTTCAAAGTTTGACTACTTCATGGTAAAATGAAGCCAAAAGAAAAAGAAGAAATTATGAGAGAATTTGCAGAAAATAATATTCAAATTTTGTCATCAACTTCAGTAGTTGAGGTTGGTATAAATATTCCAAATGCAACGATAATGTGTATAGAATGAGCTGAAAGATTTGGTTTATCACAACTTCATCAATTTAGATGAAGAGTAGGAAGATGAAAATATCAATCTTATTGTTATCTTTTCCCATCAAAAGGGCAAAAAACAGATAGATTAAAAGCTATGGAAAAAACAAATAACTGATTTGAATTATCGGAAATTGACCTAAATCTTAGATGACCAGGGGAAGTTTACTGAGTAAAACAATCAGGAGTTCCAGACCTAAAAATCGCATCACTTACTGATTTAGCTTTGATTTCAGATATTAGAGAGGATATAGACAATATGTTTAGACAAAAATAAAAATAAGTAGAGATGTTTTTTAAAAACATCTCTACTTATTTTTTAGACAAAAAATATTTTGTCTCTAGTTTTTTAATATTCCATTTTTGCATTTTTCAAACTTAGTATTTCTTTTTCATCTTTATTTAAAAATATTTGTTTGATGACTCAAGCTAGAGAATTTGCTATTGATTTTGCTATAATTTTTTCATTGTTTGAAAAAGATCTAGTTTCTTTTCATATAAGTAAGAATCATAAATCATCTCATCCGATACTTATTTTATTTATACTTATAAAATCTTTTTCATCTATATTCGCAAGCTTGTATAATTCTTTTAAATCTAATATAGAAGAGCTAGCTTCTATTCAAATATTAAGAAATTTTCACGCAATTCTAGAATCATATTTTATTGTAAAATAATTTTTTACAACGGAATGTTTTTCTATATAGATTGCATAATCAGCATTTATAAGAGTTTGAATTTTGTCTATAATTGGAATTATTGTATTTTGATCTATACTTTTTAATTCTCTAATTGTCGTATCAATTTCATAATTAATAGCTATTTGTGCATTGGTTTCATTTAGTCTATTATTTGTTTTATCAATTATATGAAAAAGTAATTCAGTTCAGCTTTCTGGATTTTCTTTTATATAATTTTTTAATCCATTCTGTCATTCTATAAGTAGAAGTTCTGTTTTATCTATTGCTATTATATTGGTCTTTTTTTCTTCATTCTTTTTTAGTGATCATTCTCAGAAAAAATCACCAGTTTGTAATACAGCTAATTCTTTTACATTTTCTTTATCTAGAGAAGTATATTTTTGTACTGATAATCTACCAGATTTTATTATATATAAATTAGAATCAAAGTCTCCTTCCTCAAAAAGTTTTTCTCATTTTTTTAGATTTTTTTTAGAAAAAAGTGGACTTTTTTCGTATGATTCAATATTTGCTAGAATGAAATTTTCATCATGTTTTAAAATAGCATTCTTTAAAGTACTTAATTTTTTCTTATTAAGTGATTTTTTATCTATATTAGGAGATATTTCATTTTTTAGTTCATCAAATACATTGATTTCATTAATGCATTCATTTGTTTTTATTTTTTCCATAAAACTTTATTTTTAAAGATTTTTTAAAGCATATAAATTCACTCTTTATCACGAGCATAACTTTCTAGAGTTGCTTTATCTATAATTCATTTTTTATATAGTATAGATAAATATTTATCCATCATTATCATTCATTCTTTTCCTCAAATTTCTATAACAGAATATAATTGATGAGTTTTTCCTGTAATTACTAGATTTCTAACTGCATCATTATTTATAAGAATTTCTCTAGATGCTATTCTTCAATCTTTGTCACATCTTGGAACAAGTCTTTGAGAAACTATTCAAATAAGACTTAGGGCAAGTTGCATTCTAATTTGTTCTTGTTGTCCAGAAGGGAATACATCAATGATTCTATCAATACTTTGTACTGTATCATTTGTATGCAGAGTTGATAGTACAAGATGACCGGTTTCAGCCAAAGTAATAGCGGCTTTTATAGTTTCAGGATCTCTCATTTCTCATACCATTATTACATCTGGATCTTCTCTTAAAGCTGCTCTTATAGCTTCTGGAAATCATTTTGTATGGTTTCCAAGTTCTCTTTGATTTATTAGAGATTTTTTTGAATCAAAAGAAAATTCCACTGGATCTTCAACAGTGATTATATGTTTTTTAAAATTTGAATTTATATAGTCTATCATTGCTGCTAAATTTGTTGATTTTCAGCTTCAAGTTGGTCAAGTTACTAGAATTAGACCTTTGTTTTTATTACACATTTCTTTTATAGTATCACCAAGTCACAAATCTTCTAATGTAGGGATTTCAGTTGGAATGATTCTCATTGCAATAGAATAACCATTTGTATCCATATAACAGTTTACTCTATATCTTGCTTTGTTTTCATATTTATAAGAAGTATCAAGCTCAAAATTTGCTCTAAATTTTTCAAGTCATTCTTTTTCTGAGATTATTGTGATAATTTCTTCTATATTTTCTAAACTTAAAATAGGAGTAGCTATGCTTGCTCCATCAATTTCAATAGTTTCAACAGTTTCCAAATCTCAATTATGATGTCTCATAATTACTTTTTTCCCTGTTCCAAAGTGGATATCTGGGTATTTATTTTCATTTGATATTTCAAGTATTTTTGTAAAGAATTCTGCGATTGTCATATTTTTGTTTATTAAAATTTATACTTTAAAAGTCTAACATAATAAACAAAAAATAGCCAAATATTTAGTTTGACTATTTTAGTAGGTGTTATTTAATTCAAAATCATTTTATCTGGGTTTGCTAGTTCGAAAAATTTTCATTTTTTATCTATAAGCTCAGAGTAAGTTCAAGTTTCTACGATTTTCCCTTTATCAAGAACAAAAATACGGTCTACTTTTTTTATTGTTGAGAGTCTGTGGGCTATTATTATAGAAGTTTTTCATTCAAGAAGTTCTTCTAGTGACTTTTGAATTTCCATTTCAGTTTTGTTATCCAGTGCACTTGTTGCTTCATCAAGAATAAGTATTTCAGGATTTCTTAAGAAAATTCTTGCTATATTAAGTCTTTGTTTTTCTCATCAACTAAGTTTCAATCATCTTTCTCAAATAATAGTATCAAGTCATTTTTCTGACGAAAAAACGAAATTTGCTTTTGCTTTGTGAAGAGCTGATTCTATTTCTTCTTTTGTTGCATCAACTTTGGCAAATTGCATATTTTCCAGAATACTTGTATTAAATAAAGTATTGTCTTGCATAACTATTCCTATATGTTTTCTCAGAGATTTTTTTGTAATATTTTGAACATCAATTCAATCTATTTCTATTTTTCCAGAGTTAATTTCAAAAAGTCTTAAAAGTAATTTTGCAATAGTTGTTTTACCGCTTCAAGTACTTCAAACAAGTGCTATTTTTTCTCCAGGATTTATATTAAAATTTATTTTTTTTATTACTTCTTCTTCACTTCATTTATATATGAAGCTTACATCTTTGAATTCTATTTTTCACATAATTTTTTCTATATCTTTCGATTTTTCTAATTCAGAGTCTTGCTCAATATTATCAAATTCTTCATATATTTTTTTAGCTCATTCTAGATTTTTTTGGATATTTTGTAATTGTCCAAAAATTGCTCCAAGTGGATAATAAATATATCAAATATAAGAGAAAAACAAGAATAAAGTTGCAAAATTCAGGCTTCATTTACTTATAAGATATAGCCCAGTTCATATAACTAAAAATCTAGAAATATTTATAAGGAATTGCATATAAATATCAGATATTGCCCATCTTTTTGAAATTGGTAATTGTAAATTTAGACAAGTTTCTTGTATATTTTCTAAATCTTGCGAAATATTTTTCTCAAAATTCAGAGTTTTAACTAAAGTTAGATTGGTAACAGCATCTCATAATTTTCAAAAAAAGGAATCCCGTTTTACATTTAATTCATTTTGAAGAAAACTTGTTTTCCCTCCAAAATGATATCATATTAATGCAGCAATTGGAATAACAATAAGAGTTGCTAAAGCTAATATTGGATTTACTATTATAAGAAAAATACTTATGAAAAATATACTTATAAAAGAAGGAAATATATCAAGAAAAAGGTTGAAAATAACATTAAACATTCGGTCCATTCATCTATCAAAAATTTTATATATTTTTCCAGATTTTTTATTTAAGAATTCTAATTCAGTCATTCTTAAAATTTTGTCTTTATAAATATTTGCTTGGTTTGTGTAAAAATAAAGATCAGTTTCGGCTACCAAGTTATATCTAAAATAATATCTGATAAGAGAATTTATTATTATATATCATATCCAAACAATGAAAAATATAATTACTTCATTTGTATTAAATACTCAATTCTTTATAAAATTTTCTATATAAGCTATTATTTTTGCAGCAAAAAGTGGTTCAAATCGGGCTATTATAGTTGTAATCAATCAAACAAAAACAAGAAAATAAAATTTCCTTGTTCATGTAAAATTTTTGTAAGATTCGAGTATTTTTTTAAGAGTTTCAGCGTAAGTCATATTATTTTTTAAGAGATACAACAGTTTCTATGTGATGTGTATGAGGAAACATATCTTTTGCTTTTAATTTTTCTATTTTATACTGCGAATTTGCAAGGATAAATTCTAAATCTCTGGCAAGCGTTGCAGGATTACAACTTACATAAATCATTTGCGCGGCATCAAATTTCAAAATATTTGGGAGAGCACTTGGATGCATTCCAGCACGGGGCGGATCTATAATAAGTAAATCAGCTTTTATACCAGTTTGTGTGAAATCTTTCAAGAAATCCTCTACTTTAGCATTAACAAAATGCATGTTTGTTATATTGTTTAATATAGCGTTTTTTTCTCCATCTTTTGAAGCATCACTTACCATTTCTACACTATAAACTTCTTTTGCAAATGGAGCAAAAGTCATACCAATAGTTCCAGTTCCAGCATACAAATCAAGAACTGTAGAGTCTTTTAAATGTTCTTTGTCAGCATAATCAAGCACTATAGAATATAGTTTTTCAGCTCCGGTACTATTTGTTTGGAAGAAACTTTTTGGTGAAATTTCAAATTTTAGTCCAAGTAATTCTTCTACTATAACAGGATTTCCATAAATTAATTCCAAATCTCCTAGAGCAACATCAGCTAAATTAGCATTTGAAGTCAGATAAATAGATTTTATTTCAGCAAAGTCTTTAGTTAGAGTTAATAGAAATTTTTTAATTGAATCTAAATCAAAATTTCAGTTATCATATTTAGGATTATAACCCAAAATTAGCATCATTTCATTTGTAAAATGAGCCTTTCTGATTATTAAATGTCTAAAAAAACCTGATTGTCTCATTTGGTCATAAACAGGTAATCAACTTTTTTGTGCGAATTCTTTAATTTTTTTAAATACTGCATTTGATTCAGTATCTATAAGATGACAATAAGAACAATCAACTATTTTTGAAAATTCAGCTTGTTTGTGAAATCCTACATTAAAATCTTCTCTTACTCATAATTTATCAGAAATAAATTTACCAAAAGAAAACTCAATTTTGTTTCTATAACCCCAAATCACAGGACTAGCTTCGATTGCTTCAATATTGATATTTTCTTGATATTTTGCCAAATGGAAAAGACTTTCTTTTACTTGAGCATCTTTGATTTCTAATTGTTTAGCATAATCTATAGTTTGCCATTTACAACCACCACAAAGTCAAAAAATATCACAATTAGCTTCTTTTTCTAAAGGTGATTTTTTCACAGTTTCTATAATTTGTCCTTCTATAAATCAGCTTTTTTTCTTGATAATTCTGACATTTACTACAGATCCAGGAACAGCTCCACCAGTGATAAAAATCACTTTTCCGTCCTCCATTCTAGTGAATCATTTCCCACCAAAAACTAGTTTTTCAACAGTTAGATTTTCTATTACATCATTTTTCTTCATATATATTTTTTGAGATTAATTTTTTAAGCCACAGGATTATATTAAAAAAAGGGAAAAAGTAAAAAAATAATCCTTACTTGTGGAAAAGTAAGGATTATTTTTTTTAAAATATAGAAACTAGAATACTCAAACATGATTTGCTATCCACATATCTAATTCTTTAGGTGCATATTTAGAATATATTATAATAGTTCATAAAATTACTATAATTACATATAATGTTATTCTAATTTTTAGTAAGTTACTTTTATTCATATTAATATAACTTTATTTCAGTAGAATCTTTTGGAATTTTATGAAAACTACTTATGAAATTTGCTAATTTTATATCCATTTCTGGAGTATGATATTTAGAATATATTATAATAGTTAATAAAATTACTATAATTACATATAATGTTATTCTAATTATTAGTATGCTATTTTTATTCATAAGAATTATTTAGAAATCAATTATGAAATAATCTAAATAATATAATTCAGAAAATAAATCATATAGTATTTAGTAATATATCATCTACATCAGCACTTTTATAATTAAATCATAATATTATAGATATTATATATTGTAATATTTCTATTGTTAAAGAAGATATAATTCAAATATATATAGCTTTTTTAATAAAAATGTATTTTCTCCAAATAAAAGGAATGAAGAATCACATTGGTATAAATAAAACTATATTTCATATAATTTGTTTTATTTTTATAAAATTACTTAAGGCTTCATTTCTTAGTATTTCTAAAATTGATGCAAATGGCATAAAATTATTATTTTGTCATCAATACATTCATATTTCTTTTAATCATTGTATCGGTATAGGAAATATTGTTACAGCTAATAACGAAATAATATAAAAATAAAAGAAAGAGCTTACTATAAGTTTATTTAATTTTATTTTCTTTAATATTAATATTATAAGAAAAACTATATAAATTGGTACAGAAATGATATATAAAAATTCGTAATCTAACATATTTATTATTATTAATTTTTAATAGTTACTTTGTTGTCTACTAATGTTACTCAGTCATTTACTTTAGATAAAATAAAGTAATAGTTCCCAGCTCATACATTATTCCAATTTGCTGTTCCAGACTCATCTCTATAAAGAGTTACAGTACCGATATAATCATCAATAATTCTATCTCTATAAAGAACAACGTTATATGTCTTATTAAGGTTATTTTTCCAAGGAGTTGAACTTGCATATGGAGATGTAAATGTAATATTTGAACCATCAAAATATCTAGTTGCTCATGTAACTGAAACAGAAAATCGGTATGAAGTTGAATAACTACTTGCATAAGCCGTTCATATTATAGACAACATTACTATTAACATAGAAAATGTTCCCATAATTTTTTTAATTAGTTTTTTCATAAAATTAAAAAATTTAAAATATAAAATGATTTTGCAAAATCTTAGATATTCTATTGCTTTAAAAAATATTGTCAAAATATTTTTGTTTAATTTATTGATTGGTAAGCCAAAAACTAATATATGAAAAAATTCATTATAATTATCAAATCTTAATAAAACATTAATTTTTTAATAGAAAATTATTTTTTGCAAACATATAGAAACTTCTTATACTTATTTGGTTTAATTATTTATTTAAAAATATTTTATGAATTACAAAAAATATACTCTTTTATTTTTAGCATTTTCTTTGTTTGGAATTGACCAAGTAAAAGCACAAGATAGTATAAATATTTCTCCTGTTGTGCAAGTAATTTCTTATTATGATATTTATGGAAAATATCCTATGATGATGTGATGGGGCTCAGCTTCTGTTATAAGTCGTGATTGAGTTATTATATCTAATGACCATGTAGTTGATGCTGGAAATTGAGCATTAGCTTCAGCTTTTTCTGTTTGTATCACAAAAGAAATCGGGCAAAAACCTAAATGTGATTATACGGCAAGTTTGATAAATAGGGATGATAAATTGGATGTTTCTATGCTTAGAATAGACCCAGTTGATATTTACGGGAACAAAGTAGATTATTCACAGTTTAAAACTATAGATATAGATTTTGATTATGCTGCAAAAGTACAAGATGAAACTATTGCGATTGGTTACCCATGGGTTGGAGCTGATACAATAAGCGAGACAAAATGAATAGTGAGTTGAGTAAGTGAATATAATTCTTATAAATATATTAAAACGGATACTTTAATTGCTTGAGGAAATTCTGGTTGAGCTTTTGTTCATGATGGCAAACTTATAGGAATACCAACTTTTGGAATGGGCTGAAATGGCGATAATACTATGTGATATGCACTTTCAATTTCTGAAGCAAAATCATTTATAGAAGAAAATTTATCAAAAGAATCTACGAAAAATCCTATAACAAATTTGATAGATTTCAATTCTTATAGAAAAAGTATAGAAGATTTAAATTCTCAAAATAAAATAAAAGATAATTTCTTTGATATTTCTATTTCAAGTGATTATGAAGTTCAAAATTATATCAAAGATAATGCAATTCAAATAGTTTTGAAAAGACAAAAAGATACTGGAGTAACTAATTTATGAGTAAAATTAGAGAAAGTTCCAAATCTGGATACAGATAAAAAAATTTATTATTATCTAGAAAAAACAGGTTTCTATAACAAAGATTATTCAAAATTAATCAAAAAAGATATAAATGGAATAAGTTTTTATATGACTGTTGATAAAACTGATTTATCGAATTGAGAAGCATCTTGGGGCAAAAGCTATAAAGCAATAATCGGCGGATGAAAATATATGATTTCTCTTGATGTTCAAGCTCCATTTTATGATGAAAAGAAAAATAAAGATGTAAAAAAAGAAGTGGATTTAGTTTTATCAGGTTTGAAATTTGATACTAGTAAACTAGATAAAATTGATTTTTCTTTTGATATAAATATTCCAAAAATTTCTATAAAATCTTTTCCAAAAGCTATAGCTGATACGGGAAATTATAGTTTATACTTCGATAAAAATTTGTATGAACTTATGAACGTGTGAGTTTGAGAACTGTATGAATACAATTGAAAAGGGGAAACTATGGACAAGATTTATGATGTAGAACTTAAAGATATAGACGTTTCGAAAAAAGCGAAAATCAAATTTAAATGATTAGATTGATATATTTATTGTTCAGATAACGGTTATTATAACTATTATTATTCAGCAAATTCTAATTATTACAGTTCTTATTTTGATGAAAATGGGAATAGTGTAGATTTAAAAACCTGTAATATAAAAATACTTTTTCCGAAAAATGATGACTTAAATAGACATAATTTTATAAATATAGATATAGTTGCAAAGAAAAATAATTTGTCAGCAGATATAGATAAAACTATAGATTTTATAACAAAATATATGGATGTTTGAACTAATGATAACACAGTATCAATACCAAATATTCTAAAAAATCAAATTGATTTAAAATTCAAAGACTTGTGAAATCAATCTGATTCATATAAAAATATGTTGAAAGTGCTTGTTCGTTATGGAATTATAAAAAATTCAGATAAATTTGATTGAGAAAGATGATTAAAATGGTGAGAATATTTGAATCTTTATGTAAAAGCAATTTATAATTTTAAACTTGATGCAACTTGTAAATCATCAGATTATACTTGCATGTTTAAATCATATAAACTAGAAATAAATTGAGAACAAGTTAGTTTAGATAAGGTATTTAAAGACTTGGGAATAGATTATAATGAATATATTATGAGTAATAATATGTATAATTTTCCTAAATATTTGGAATATAAATTGGCTTGAGTTTCTATTTGAGAATTTACTGATGAAAATATAGCAAGATTTGAAAATATGATTGATACACCAAAATTCCAAGTAGAAAAAGATAAAATAGATAATTTTAGAACTTCAATATATGGAAAAAAAGCTATAAATATACGAGATTTTTATACAGATTATAGTTCTTATTTGTTTTCTACAAAAGAAGTAAAATATTATATTGGTGCAAATAAATTAGTTTATAGTCCAATTTATGAAAATAAATTAGTATCTTTTTCATACAAGTGAGATTATTCTACTATGTACTCCATAGAATATGCAAATATAGTAAATAAATATTCTTGTGATAAAAATAAGAATTTTTGAAATTATATTGCTTGTTCAAAAAAAGCTAAACAAGAAATCGAAAATTTATCAAAAAAATATCCTAAATATTATGTTGAAGTTGATAAAAATCTAAATAATAAAACTTATTATTTGGTTTATACAAAGGCTCAAGCAATAACAGATATGTTAAGTTCTATAGATTTTTGATTATTTGATAAGGATTTAGCAAAAAGGAAAGATACAGTTGTTGAATAGAAATAACAAATTGTAGGGAACGAATATTTTCGTTCCAATATTCATGTAGGAAACACGGGCCCGTGTTCCAAAAATATTAATGCAAAATCATGTAAGGAACGCAGGCCTGCGTTCCTTACGACAAAATAAACGGTTTTAAAACCGTTTATTTTTTATTTATATAACACAAAATTTTTTTCTTGTTTTACCGTACTTGCTTCTTCTATAAAAAGTTTCCAATCTATTTTATTAGCTGATACTGAAGCATTTCAATATAAAAAATAATCTTTATTATCAAGTCTTACTCATGAAAAACTGAGTGTAGGATTATAAGATCAAGTAAAACATCATTTGTTATCAGCTCAAAAATTGAAAGAACCTGTTCATGCAGAAAATCAAGAATATCAAATTGATTTTATACATTCTTGCATATTCCCAAATAAACTATTTATCTGAAACTGATTATCATAATTATTTAAGTTATTTGTATTTATAGAAAGCAACTTATAAATACCAAAAACTCATCCAGTAAGAATGATTGTAGAAATTATTATTTCCACGAGTGTAAAGGCTTTTTTTTGTTTCATATTATAATATTATTAGATTTTATAAATTTCATAGCTTACTTTTCATTTTTCAACAATATCTCTTATATCTCTTTCATTTTTGTTTAGTGTAGATTTACCACTTTTTATTTCTAAAAATACTATGTTTTTCAGATTTCATTCAGCTAATCAGTCAAAAACTATATAATCTATTCATCTACCAACAAAAGTTAAATCCTTATGGTTATAAGGGAAATTTTCTAGCATTGGGGCAACTTTTTCATAAACTTCTCATAGTATTACTTCACGAGATTTCTTTACAGATAATCATCTTTGTTTTTTGAGTTCTAGATGTTTGATTGTTTTTCATACTATATATCAGAAAAATACTCATATTATTAGTCCTGATATCAAAAAGATATATTGGCTAAGATTATTCATTTTATTTATTTAATTTTTAATATTTTTAAATGTACTCAGTTTCGAAAAAAAGACAATAAAAAAACTAAGCATATTTGGTAATAGGGGCTTAGTTAAAGTTTTTATGTCCAACAACTCACGAGCAAAGGAAAGTTTAAGAATGTTAAGTTATCCTAAGGGAGAAGGGATCGAAATTTGGGTATTCCAAAAATATCCGTGTCAGAGTACTTACTTCCGACAATCTGCATACCTCTCTTAGGTGATATTTTTTGATCAAAGCGAATTCACCAGGCTTTGTTTGTTTTTTATTTTTTAAGCGTGTAGCTTATATTTTTTTAATTGTGCTTTTGACTTATGCCTTCT
>JAQTOS010000011.1 GCA_028713225.1 Candidatus Altimarinota bacterium | reverse complement strand
TTATAAACATAACTTGAGGAAATGATTTAAGTATGTTTGAAATTGATGAAGCTGCAAAAATTATTACTGAATCAGTTGATGAAAACGCTATAATTAAAGTTGGTACTTCATTAGATGAAAGCTATACTTGAGAAATTAAAATATCAGTTATAGCAACAGGATTTGATGAAGATACAAACAAAACTTTTTCTTCAAGTATGGCAACTGCAAAAGTTTCACCATTTGCTAGAAAAATCGTTTGAGAATCAAGACCTCAAACTACTTCATCTAGAGAAGTTTCAAAAGAACAAGATGATTTAGATGTTCCAGCATTTTTAAGAAAGAAAATATAATTATTAAAATATATTAAGTAGGGTACAGAAATTTTTGTTCCCTACTTTTTTATTTGATTTTAAACAAAAAAAAGGTATATTTTTTATAAATTTAGTTTATAATTTTTACTTTATGTTAGAACAATTTAAAAACATATTATCTGATCTGCCTTTAGTTTATAAAAATTTTATTCATTGGAATATTTCAAAAGTTTTGATTACTGTATTTTGATTTTTTCTTTGAGTAATATTATCATTACCATTTTTTATAGTTTTAGCATTGTTTATTTATTTTGATCCGATTGCTTGGAAAGATGTTATTTCAAGTTATTTTTCTTCTTGATGATCTATATGAATGTCATTAATGGCTGAAGTTTATAACAATTACATTATTTTAATTATAGAATGAATTATATTATTTTTATGATTTATATTTTTTATTTTCTGATTTTCGTATAAAAATTTAACAATCACTAATTTATATTTATCATATTTAAAATGAGAAAAATTAGAGTATTTAAAAAATTTATATTTCAATTTTAAAACTATATTTTCTTATTTAAAATTATTATTTTTAGTTATATTAATATTATTAATCCCAGTTTTCATTTTTATTATATCATTTATAATTTTACTTTATAGTTTCTGAGGAGTAGATAGCGTATTTAACTTACTTAATTCTGGAGAGACTAATATATTTTCTGTATTACTTTGAAGTTTTGCTCTAATTTGTATACTTGCTTTTATTTATTTAGCATATAGATTAAGTTTTTCATATATTATATTTTTAGATAAAGATATTTATAGTGATGAAAATAAAATTTCTTTTTATGTTAAAGAATCATTTAATATAACATCAGGATTAAAAATTTTTAAATTCCTTCTTTTAATTATTATATTTAGTATCTTTATGATACCATTTGATTATTTAGGAAGTCTAGTAGAAAATAGACACCAAGCGATAGTTCTACTTTATTCACTTATACTTTTCTTAACTATTTGAGGATTATTTGAAATGTATATTGTTAGTATTTATAAAAGAGTAATGTTAAATAATAACTGAATTGAGAAAAAAGATTAATTTTAATAATAGTAATTTGAATTTTATGAGAGTACTTATATTTTGAGATATATACGGAAGAGTTTGAAGAAATGCTTTTAAAAAGCATTTTTTAGACATAAAAAATAAATATAATCCTGATTTTACAATTGTTAATCCTGAGAATATATCATCTTGAAGATGACCAGTTATGAAACACATTAAGGAAATAGATAGTTTATGAATTGATGTTTATACTTCTGGTAATCATATTTATGATAATTATAATGATATAAAAGATTATTTAGATGCTCCAAATTCAAAACTTATTCGTCCAGCAAATTTTTATGAGTCAGAACATGTTTATTTTCCAGGGAAATGATATAAAATATTAGAAAAAGATGGGAAAAAATTACTTGTAATTAATCTTATGTCATCAACTTTTTTAAGAGATGAAATGTATAATGCTTTTTTAAAAGTAGATGAAATGTTAAAGGGGATGAATTTAGATGAATTTAATTGAATAATAATTGATTTTCATAGAGAAACAACTTCAGAAATTTATGCTATGAGTATGTTTTTAGAAGGAAAAGTTAGTTTTGTTTACGGAACTCATACTCATATTCAAACAAATGATGAACTTATATTACCAGGATGAACATGACTTTTAACTGATGTTTGAATGAATGGACCTCTTTATTCAGTAATATGAGCTGATTTTGAAGGTATAAAATCAAGGTTTTTATCATGAGTATTAACTTGAAAAATAGATCAAGCTTTATGAAAAGATTATGTAGTTAGTGCTTGTGTTGTTGATATAGACGAAAAAACTAGAAAATGTTTAAATATAGAAAAAATTAGAATTAGAGGATCATTATAAAAAAAAATAGATGTTGCAATGCAACATCTATTTTTTTTATTTTTATTCTTTTGGAATCACAGCTTCAATTGCTGCAAATGTTGCAGCTTTTCACATAGGTAAAATTATTGTTAAGCTATCTCAGATTTCTCATTTGAAATGAGTTACCGCAGCAGTTAATAAATTATATGTTTTTCATTCTGCTACTACTTGATATTTTCAATTTTCTTTAACTAAAAGTCATACTTTTGTTTCTCTTTCAATTGGTGCAATTTGTTTGTAAAGCATTTTTCCACTTGGGTCTATAGTCAATTTTAATTTATCTCATTGAACTAATTTTGATTTTGAAGAATAATTAGATGGAACAGGGTATCTATGTCAGTCAGCACCAAGCATTTCTTCTCAAGTAAAAACTCATTCAACAATTTTAGAATCATCACTCTTATAATCACTTAATCCTGATGTATCAAGTGATACTTCATTTAAGTCTACATTGTTTTCTTTTAATACTTCACTTAATAATTTTTTTGCATTTCTTATAGATTTTTCAGCTGACTCTATAAAATCTTTTATTGCTAGTATCTTTTTTTGTTCCATTTTGTTTTTATATTAATTAATATTTTAGGTATCCTTTTAGGATAATTGCTTTGTATTTTACTCCAAAATAATAATTTTGTAAAAGGAAAATATATTTACAACTTAAGTTAAATAGTTATAAATAATTTTTTAAGTATTCGCTTATTAAATTTCACCAAAATAGTATTACAAATATTCATAATGCTAAAAATGGTCAAAATGGCATTTTAGTGTCTAAAGTTACTTTCTTTTCTTCTATTCATACTAGTTTTTTTATTCTACTTATTATGTTTAATTTCTTTTTGTTACAATGTTGTCTTATTTTACCATAAATTATTAATCAAATTCAAACAAAACTTCAAAATAAATAACTAGTCATCATAGAATGGAAACTAAATCCAAGTCAAACTATAAGTCATATAAGTATTCAGATTCTAAGATCTCAACCTCACATCCAAGCTCAAGAAGATATAAGTATTTGTAAAAATAAAAATAAAAATATTGCTAAACTTCACAAAATAGCATTTCAAATAGCTGTTTGTTCTAAATTTATTCAAAAATAAAATTTTATTATTACTATTGTACAAATTATTACACTTAGTATAGCAACATCAAAAATTTCTCTTAATCATTTAAGCATAATAAAATAAAATCCTGAAATAGTTATTATTCAAAGACCTATAAATCAAAGTATTTCTTTAAATGAAAACGCATTTGTATAACTATGTAAAATATTTATTATTTGAAAATTTGGGAAAATAGATTGTAATGATACTGTTAAAAAAGTAATTCAAATTAAAATTGCCAAAATGCTATCTGGAATTTCTAAATAAAGTATATCATAAACTACGTATATTAAACTTAGAAATGAAAATAACAAATAAAAACATAATTTGTATATCTCAACTAAATTTCAACTTAAAATTAAAGATATATCTATTAAAAAATAAGTACTAAGTACAAATAAAATTCACATACTTATTTCTAAAATAGGGTATAGATAACTGATTTTACTTTTACAATATCTACATTTTCATTTTGTATTTAAAAATGAAAAAATTGGTATTAAATCTTTAGCTCATAATTTATGCCTGCATTTTGGACATTCACTTCTTCAAGTTATTATTCAAGATTTATTATTTTTCAATCTATCAATTATAACAGAAGAAAAACTTCAAAATATAGTTCAAATTACAAATATATATAAGTAAAATATAGT
>JAQTOS010000010.1 GCA_028713225.1 Candidatus Altimarinota bacterium | reverse complement strand
AAAAACTATAAAGAAAAATTTGAAAAAATTTTAAAATTTAGCCGTTAATTATTTTTTAAAAAATAATCTTTATATCTTTAAATTTAAATAAAAATCAAAATCTTTTTTATTATAATCTTTATGTATTTTTTTAGTAAGTATTTTAAAATTTTCTAAAAATATATTATTATTAAAAATATATGAATATACAAAAACTCTTTCAATTGTATAAATATTTCCTAGTAAGGTTTCAATAAAATACTTTTCAATAATATCTTTATTTAGTCATTTTTTATCTAAAAAAATTATAAACTTTTCTTTATCTAAAGAATATTTACTAATTACTCAATATAAATAATAATGAAATATTATATAATATTTATTGTCCTCAGATATAAAAGAGTTTGAAAATAATGATTCAATCATGAAAAAAATATTATTGTATATATCTTCATTATTAAAATAAGATTTATTATTTATTAATAATAAATTATATAAATATCATCTATAAATAACAAGAAAATAATTTTCTAGCTGTAAAAAATTAAAATTATCACTAAATATATTTCATATAAGTTTTTCTAATATTAAATCATATTCTGGAAATATAGGAGTATTATTTGAAAATAATTTTTTAAAATATATCTCTTTTAATCAAATACTATTATTAAATGTTTTTGAAATACAATAATTTTTTAAAATATTGTAATGTATATAATTTTCTTTATCACTTTTTATTATATTATCAAAAACTACTTTTATACCTTCGTTTGTAATATCTTTATTTATAACGTAATTAACTAATTTTTTTGATATTTTAGTAGATTCTCAAAAATATTTTTTAATTATTTTTATATAATATCATATTTTATCATTATTATCTTCTATTAATTTTAATAATGTTAATATAAGTATTTTATATTCTATATTAACATTATTTCATTCTAGCAATATTTTGAAATAAAATCAACTTCACCTATATTTATAAAAAATATTTTTTTGATCATCAATATAAATTATAAAATTTAAATTATATCTTGAATAATAATATTCTGCATCTGTTATATTTGAAATATAGAATAATTTTCAATAAGAAATAAATCATGATAAAGATATTTTTGAATTTTTAGATTCTTCAGATAAAATAGTTTTTATATTATTTTCTATAGAATAATTATTTGATGATATATAAAGAATTTTTTTTCATTTATATAAAAATAATCTAAATATATGAATAAAAAAGCTTATAAATAAATATACAATAATGAGTAATAAAAATAATAAAAAAACATTTTTTAAAAAAAATAGTTGATTATTTTGATAATCTAAATATAAGCTTGTTAAGTAAAAAGAGATTATACAAGAAAAAAGATAAATAAAAAAATTATTTCATTCAAATTTAGATAAATTTGATTTAATTATTTTTCATAAATCAACAAAATCATTTATTCACATTTTTTTTAAAATTAAATATTAATTACTTTTTAAAAAGATCTTCAATATCTTCCCTAATCTGACTAATTAGTTCTAGATCTTTTATATCAGCTATCCTAAATTCTGGAACTCAAGATTGTCTTACTCAATAAACTTCTCCAGGTCATCTTAATTCTAAATCTACTTCAGCTAATTCAAATCAGTCGTTTGTTTTTTCCATAGCTTTTAATCTATCTGTCGGTTTTCAAGAAGTTGGAAATAAATAACAATAACTTTGGTATTCTCCCCTTCAAACTCTTCATCTAAATTGATGAAGTTGAGATAATCAAAATCTTTCAGCTCATTCTATACACATAATTGTTGCATTTGGTATATTTACTCAAACTTCAACTACAGAGGTTGAAGATAGAATTTGAATTTCATTATTTGAAAAAGCTCTCATAATCTCCTCTTTTTCTTTCGGTTTCATTTTTCAATGTAAAAGTCATACTTTAAATGGAGAAAATATTTCTGTAAGAGATTCATAAGTAGAAATAGCATTTGCCAAATCTATTTTTTCTGACTCTTCTACTAATGGTGAAATCCAAAATATTTGCCTTCATGATTCAATTTGGTTTCTAACAAAAAGCTCAATTCCGTGTCTATCCTCATCATTTTTTGCTACTTTTGTAAATATTGTTTTTCTTCAAACTGGATATTCATTTATAATAGATAAATCTTGATCTCAATATAAAGTTAAGGCTAATGTACGTGGAATTGGAGTTGCAGTCATATTTAAAGAGTGCGGAAAAATTCATTTTGAGGCATATTTTTCTAAAATTTCTCTTTGTTTAACTCAAAACCTATGTTGTTCATCAATAATTACAAATCATAATTTATTAAATAAAACATCTTCTTCTAAAAGTGCGTGTGTTCAAATTATAATATCAATATTTCAAGATTTAAGTTGCTCTTTAATAATATCTTTTTGTTTTTTAGTTGTACCTCAAACTAAAAGTGCTGAATTAAGTCAATAAGAAGTAAATAATTTTTCAAGTCAATCAAAATGTTGTCTAGCTAATATTTCTGTAGGTGCCATTAAACAAGCCTGAATTTTTACTCATATTTTAGAACTTTCCAAAACTGAATGAATTATTGCAATTGCAGCAATTATAGTTTTACCTGTTCAAACATCTCACTGAAGTAATCTTTGCATTGAGTGAGTTTTTTCCATATCTTTTAATATCTGAAAAAGAGAAATTTTTTGATGATTTGTTAATTCAAATGGAAGTTTCGAAATAACTTCTTTTACCAAATCTGAATTTAGTGGAATAGAAATACTTTTTCATTCAGACATATTTTGTTTATCAATTTTTTTAGAAATTGATTTATAGTTTATTTCAAAAAGTTCGTCATAAGCAAGTCTTTCGCGAGCCAATTCAAAATCATGTTTAGAAGTTGGAAAATGAAGTTTTTCTATTGCCTGTGCTCTTGATATAAAATTATATTTTTTTATTATGTTTTCTGGTAGAGTTTCAGAAATTAATTTTATATAATTTCTTAAATTATACATTTTTGAACCAATCCAAGTTCCAGGAATATAGTTAAAATCACTATATATTGGTAAAATTTCTCAAGCAGATTTTGATAAATCAGTCTCTATTTCGGGAGAAATAAATGACAATTTTCAATATTCATATTTTACTTTACCAGAAAGAATTACTTTTTTTCAAATAAATTTATTTAATTGAGTAGCTAGGTAATTTCTATTAAACCAAACTCCTTCACTCATAAATCAATTTTTATCTTCAAAAATTGCTTTTGTAAGTATTTTTCATCATGAAGTTCTTGAATTATCTACTGAAATAAGTTTAACTAAAATAGTATTTTTTTCTTTGATATTTATAAGTGAAAAACTCTCTAAAACATTTGTTCTATCATCAATTGTCTTTGGTAAAAAATTAAGTAAATCTCATACACTTAAAATACCTCATTTATTTAGAGATTTTATGTAATTATCCGTTGTATGAAGTAAGTTTTTTGTAAGAGGAGTTGAAAGCATTTATGTAAAATAAAAAACTATTATTTTAATTATAAACATTCCTATTATTTTGCAATTTTTATTTTTTCCTTTCTCCTATATATCAAGTTAAAAAATCTAACTTATCTGAATTTAAATTTTTAATTGCTTCTAAGCTTTCTTTAATTAAATCATCTAAATATTTTTTTGATTTTTCAAGACCTAAAAAATATACAAATCATTTTTCTTCTCATCCGACAGACTTCCCTGTTTCTTCAATTGTTCATTCTACATCTAAAATATCGTCTTTAATTTGAAAAGCTAATCAAATATTTTTAGCGTATTTATCAAATAATTCTAGATTAACTTCTTTTTTTGATAAAATAATTCAACCTAAAACTGAAGTAGTAATTAAAGCTCAAGTTTTTTTATTATGAAGTGATATAAGTTTATCTAAATTTATTTTATCAAAATTTTCTTCATAATATAAATCTTCTACTTGTCCACCTATCATACCAAAAAATCAAGTTGAATTTGAAAGAATTTTAACAAGTTTTAGTCAAATTTTTTCATTACTAATTTCTGATAAAATTTCAAAAGATAAAGTATTTAACAAATCTCAAATTAAAATTCAATTTGCTTCACCAAATTTTTTCCAAACTGTTAGTTCTCATCTTCTAAAATCATCATTATCCATTGCTGGAAGATCATCATGTACTAAGCTATAAGCATGAATTAATTCTAAAGAAATACAAAATTTAACTATATCATCATCTAAAGTCAAATCATTAATTTCCTTTCAAGTTAATATTAAATAAAATTCCAAAGCTAAAATAGATCTAATTCTTTTTCAACCCGAAACAGCATAAAAAGTTGCCTCTTTTATTTCTT
>JAQTOS010000007.1 GCA_028713225.1 Candidatus Altimarinota bacterium | reverse complement strand
AAAGATGAATACACATATTGAGTAAATTCAGATCAAACTCAGTATCAAATTGCAGCTGTATTGGAAAATAATACAGTAGCTCAAATAAATACAATAGCAAATACTACTTATGCCGATTTATGAGTAGTTGCAAAGGTAAATTGAAACTATCCTTGATATGTAAAATATTCAACTTGATGACAATTATATATTGCTAATATACCAAGTTTATTATGGAATAATTCTGGTTCTGTAAATTTACTTTCTACATGAACATATTTTATTGCAGATAAAAAGACAAATCTTCCATATAAAATAAATTCAACAACAGATATTTGAACAAAAAATGCTAATACTATAATTCAAGAAATAACTTGAACTTGAGTTGCAACATTAACTTGAGTAAATATAACAAATATTACTAGTTCTAATATTTGAAATACTTTCTCTTGAGTAATTCTTGCTTCTTTTTGATGAGATATTAGCAAAGTTACTAGTAATGTTATTTGAGGGACTATTGCTAGTATTCCTGTTCAAAATACACCAGCACCATTTATCCCATCTGAACATTTTTCAGTTACTACATATGCTTGAAATTGATGAACACTTGATGTAAATAATGGCTTAGATATGTTTACTTGAAATAATTGATGATTAGTTTGGATTAAAAATAAATGAGCTGTGGCTCAGAATGTTTTAGTTGATACTGTTAGGTGAGCTTGACTTAGAACCGTTTCTAATTCAACATCTGCTGATAATTGAGTTTGAGGATGAAATATTCTAAATTTTAATAGCAATTGATTTAGACCAGAATGAACTTTGGAATCAGGTGCTGCATCCAATAACTATGTAGCTTGGTCATGGAAAACTACTGATAAAGCATCATGAGTAACAAATCATTGAAAAGCATATACTGCTAATTACAATGCTAGAGCTGGATTTTCTATTGTTTCATATGTTTGAGAATGAGCTAATAATAGTCAAATTCCACATTATCTAGGGAAAACACCAGAATTAATAATGATAAAAGATAGATGAGAAGTTGAAAATTGGTCAGTTTGAGGTTTATTTTCAGGGTATGCTTCAAATACTCCTAAGATATTAAAATTAAATACTTCAGATGCTTATAGTTGAGCTTATAACTCATTTTCAGATTTTTCTAATTCATCTTTTATAAATAATAATATATTTACTGTTGATTGAAGTGACTTAACAAATCAATTGAATCATAATTATATTTCATACGCTTTTACTTCAGTTCCATGATTTTCAAAAATTTGAACATATCAATGAACTGGTATTTCTTGAAATAAAATAGATTTATGATTTGAACCAGCATTTGTTATGATTAAAAGAGTTGATGCTATATGAGATTGGGTAATATTTGATGACAAAAGAAATTTAAATTATACATGAAATAATAATTTATTATTTGCAAATTTAGCTAATGTTGAATTAGTAGACGCTTGAGAACCTAATATAAATAAGTATGATTTATGATTTACAGTAAATTATACTAATTATAGGAATAACGCATTAAATTGAACTTATTTATATTATGCAATATCTAAATAAATAAGTTAAAAAGATTGAGATTTTTGTCTCAATCTTTTTTTATATTTTTTTTGCAAATAAAAGCTTTCTAGTTATATTTACTTAAAGATTTATTTTTTAAAAAATACAATTATGTTTACAAAAGTTTACTTGGATATATTAACTGTTTATAAGAATTTTATTCATTGGAATATTTCAAAAACTATTATATCACTAGCTTCTTTTTTCTTTGGAATACTTGTTGCTTTACCTTTTATTTTACTTGCTGCTTTGATAGGATATCTTAGTCCTATTGATTGGAGAAGTATAATTGGAGCTTTGTATATGTGAAATTCAGTTGATGTTTTTATTTTGTGAGAGATTTTCAAAAATATAATTTATTTTGCTTTCATTATATTTCTAGCTGTATTTTGAGTTTTAGCATTTTTTCTAGGAAATTCTTATAAATATCCACTTATTTCAAAACTTTATCTTTCTTATATAGATGGAGAAAAAAGAATTTTTTTGAAAGGGAATAATTATTTTTCAATTAAAAAACTTTGGAAATATACAGGTATTTTATGATGGGTATCATTATACTTACTTATCCCTTTTCTGATTTTCATATTACTTATTATAGCTCTTGTTTTTATTTTTGGTTGACTTGATTCAATATCATTAATGATGCAACATTCTATTGTAAATATATTTTCTATTTTCACATTTTTATTTTTCATTATATCAGCTGTTTTATTCTTTTATATAATTTATAGAACTCAATTTGCATTCTTTTCTTTTATAGATGAAAAATATTATGATACTCATAAAAAAGCTAAATATTACGTAAAAGATTCAATTTCTATTACAAAATCTTTCAAAGTTTTTGGACAATATATTCTTTTGCTTATTTCTATGATTGTAATAATGGCTCCATTTTTCTATATTGAAGCAAATATTTCAGGAACAAAAGATGAATTACAATTACTAGTTTCAGCAAAAACTGATGAAACTTTTCAGAAAACTATGACGGAAGATAATAAATATGAAGTATCAATACTAGAAAAAAAATACATCAATTATAATGATGATGATTTGAAATATGAATTGACTAAATATAATGCATTTACAACTGTTTGGGGAATTTTATATTTCTTATTCTTAGGAAATGTTGAAACTATGTTATTTGTTTCTTTTTATAGAAGAATGTTAATAGCTGATAAAATTGTAATGGAAGAAGAAACTGAAGATGATGATGAAGAAGTTTTATAATTAAATTTAAAAAAATAAAAATGAAATTACTGGTTTTTGGAGATGTATATGGGAGAGTTTGAAGAGAGGTTTTCTCTGCGAATATTGCTAGATTAAAAGAAAAATATAATCCTGATTTTACTATAGCAAACGGAGAAAATTTGACTTCTGGAAGAGGTCCTATAGAAAAACACGTTTTGGAAATGAAGGCTTGGTGAGTAGATTTACTTACTTCGGGAAATCATATTTGGGACAATGAAAATAGACTAAATTGATATATGGATAGGGAAGACTCTATTTTAATCAGACCTGCAAATTATTATGAGTCTGATTTTTTCAAGGTTCCTGGCTCATGATATAAAATCATAGAAAAAAACTGACTTAAACTTCTTGTTATCAATTTGATGTCATGAGTTTTTATGAAAGATGATATGTATAATCCATTTCTAAAAGTCGATGAAATATTAAAATCACTAGTTAACGAAAAAGTGAATTGAATAATTGTTGATTTTCATAGAGAAACTACCGCAGAAATCTATGCTATGACTAATTTTCTTGATTCTAGAGTAAGTTTTGTTTATGGAACTCATACTCATATCCAAACAAATGATGATATGATTTTCCCAGGATGAACTGCAATTATCTGAGATATCGGTATGACTTGACCACTTTACTCTATTATTTGAGCAAATTATGAGCTTATAAAAAATAGATTTCTAACTGGGATGATTAGAGGTAAAATAGATCAAGAACTAAACTGACCAGCTCTTATAACGGGGGTTTATCTAGAAATAGATGATAATACAGGAAAAACAACAAGTATAGAAAAATTTAGAGAAATAATAAAATAAAAATGCCAACAATTGAATTTATCGCTGGAATAATTGCATTAATTGCAATAATATTTATAGCATATTTATATGTGCTTTCTATTGTGAATTCTATAATTTATAAAGTTCCACAAGTTGCAAGTTTTAATTCAGATTTAAGAGTTATGAGAAAATGACTTGTGAAATATAACTTGAAGTGAAAAAAACTTATAGATATGTGATCTGGAACAGGAAAAATGCTTAGATTTTTTGAAAGAGAATTTGGATGCATTACTACAGGTTATGAAATAGATTTAGCAAATTCACTTATTGCTAGAATATTTAACAAAATATTTAAGCTAAATGCGACTATTATCAGATGAAATTATTTCACTACTAATTTAGCAGATTTTGATATAGTTTATATATATCTTTATCCTGAACTTGTAGCCAAAATTGAAGAGAAATTAGAACAAGAAGCAAGACCTTGAACTATTGTTATTGCAAATGCTTTTAAACTAATAAAAGCTACACCAAAAGAAATAATTTACGATGATAAATGAAAAGAAGAAGTTTATATTTACGAATTTTAAATTATATGATTAATTTTAATAAACTAAAATTAGGTATTTTTTTGACTACTTTTGCTATAATAGATTTTTATATATTAAATCATTTTTATTTTACTAATATATTTTTTCGGTGATTTTTATTTGTTTTATTTGTTTTATTATTTTTCTTTTGAATTGTTTTAATTTTTATTTGATTACATAATTTTTTTAAAAAAAGAAATTATAAAACTTTTTTATGAATAGTTATTCAATGAAAATTTATAATACTTATACTCCTAATTTTCCTTATTCTTTTATTTTTTATTTTTATTAAAATTAATAGTTCTCCTGTTGAATTTAAATAAAATAAAACATATATAATATTTACATATTTATGAATTTTAAAAAACATTTAACTTTTTTTAATCTAACAATATAATAGAAGCCAAATTATCAACTAAAATAAAATTGTATGAACATAAAACCTTTGAGCGATAGAGTCGTTTTGAAAGCGATTACTCAAGAAAATGTAACAAAAAGCGGTATTTATATACCAGAATCAGCTAATAAAGAAAGACCATTTATCTATGAAGTTGTCGCTGTATGACAAGGAAAAGAAGTAAATTGAGTTCTTCAAAATATGCAAGTAAAAATTGGAGATAAAGTTCTAAGTGGACAATATTCTGGAGATGAAGTGAAAGTAGATGGAAATGAATACAAAATTGTAAGTCAGGATTATATCTTGGGAATTATTTCTTAATTTAACAAACAATGTCAAAACAAATAATTTTTTGAGATGATACTAGAGCTAAAATATTTAAATGAATAGAAATGGTTGCGAAAACTGTTACTGTTACTATGTGACCAAAATGAAGAAATGTTATTTTGGATAAATGATATTGAGCACCTCTTGTTACAAACGACTGAGTTACTATTGCAAGAGAAATCGAACTAGAAGATAAATTTGAAAATATGTGAGCTGCACTTGTAAAAGAAGCTGCAAATAAAACAAACGAAATAGCAGGTGATGGTACTACTACTGCAACTTTACTTACTTATGCTCTTGCAAAAGAAGGTCTTAGAAATATCAGAACTTGAGTAAATGCTGTTGAATTAAAAAATGGTATGAGAAAAGCTTCTGTAGTAATCGCGCAAGAACTAGAAAAAAATTCAAAAACAATTTCTACAAAATGAGAAATAGCACAAGTTGCTTCTATTTCTGCTCAAGACTCTGAAGTCGGTGATATTATCGCTGAAGCTATGGATAGAGTAGGGAAGAATTGAGTAATTTCTGTTGAAGATGGACAAACTTTTGGTTTGACTGTTG
Source organism: Candidatus Altimarinota bacterium (assembly GCA_028713225.1). Taxonomy (GTDB): domain Bacteria; phylum Patescibacteriota; class Gracilibacteria; order BD1-5; family UBA6164; genus JAQVPN01. The sequence continues at coordinate 83,651 of JAQTOS010000007.1, read as the reverse complement.
AACTTACAGAATGAATGCAATTTGAACAAGGCTATATTAGCCCATATATGCTTACAAATGGTGAAAAAATGATAAGTGAAATGAGAGATGCTCCTATCCTTATCACTGATGAAAAATTATCAAATATGAAAGATATTCTTCCTCTTTTGGAACAACTTCTTGGTTCTGGAAGAAAAGATTTGCTAATAATTGCTGAAGATGTAGATGGGGAAGCTCTTACTACAATTATTCTAAATAGAATGAAATGAGTGTTAAATGTTTTAGCTATCAAAGCTCCAGGTTTTGGTGATAGAAAAAAAGAAATGCTAAAAGATATAGCTATTTTGACTTGAGCAACAGTTATTACAAAAGAATTAGGACTAAAATTTGAAAATGCTTCTATGGAACATCTTGGTAGAGCAAAATCAGTTACATCAACAAAAGATAAAACAACTATAATCGGTTGAGAATGAGAAAAATCAGAAATTGAAGCAAGAGTAAGAGAAATCGCTGCTCAAATTTCAAATACAAAATGAGAATTCGATAAAGAAAAATTAGCTGAAAGATTAGCTAAACTTGCTTGATGAGTTGCTGTTATCAAAGTATGAGCAGCAAGTGAAGTAGAAATGAAAGAGAAAAAACTTAGAATAGAAGATGCTCTAAATGCTACTCGTGCAGCCGTTGAAGAATGAGTTGTTGCAGGTGGTTGAGTTGCCTTACTTAAAGCATCAAAAGCTCTTGAATGAATAAATTTCTGAAATGAAGACCAAAATATATGAGCTCAAATTGTTGCTAGAGCTTTGTCTTATCCAATCAAAACGATCGCTGAAAATGCTTGAAAAGAAGGTTCAGTTATAGTTAGTCAAGTTTTATCAAATTCCGATATAAATTATGGTTATGATGCCGCAAATGATGAATTTAAAAATATGCTTGAAGCTGGTATTATAGATCCAAAAAAAGTTGAAAGAGTTGCTTTGGAACAAGCAGTATCACTCGCTTGAATGTTTTTAACTACAGAAGTTGCAGTTACAGATATTCCAAAAAAAGAAGAAGCTCTTCCAGATATGTCAGCAATGGGATGAATGCCAGGGATGGGAATGTATTAAAAAATAAGTAAAAAAGCTAGATTATCTAGCTTTTTTACTTATATCTAACATTGAATTTGTAAAATCACATTGAATATTTGATTTTTATTATTATAATCAAATACTTGAATTTTAAACTTAAAACTTAAATAAATATGTACTTAGATAGATCAGATATGGCATTTAGAGAAAATGAAAAATGTTGTTTAGATGAAGATAATATTGTTGTTTATCGTCCTGGTAATCGCATGTATCCAGAAACTAGGTGATATAAGGATGGTGAAGTAATAAAAGCTAGAGTTATAGATAAAGTATGAGATGATTCTAAATGACTTCCTCCAGTATTTTCTGATGAAGTAAAATTAATTAAGATACAGACTGTAGAAATTTTAGATTTAGATTCTTTAGAAAATAAAGAACACGTTTTATCTAAACTTAAAACAAATTATCCAAAAAGAGATGATTTTAGTTTATTAACTCAAATAAATATGCAAGCATTAAATACTAGTAACTTAATTGATAATTCTTCTGAAATTAGAGAATTATTTAATTCTTGAATTATGAAGTTTGCTCAGTTACCTGAAAATAATACTAAAAATATAGATGAACTACTAAATGCAGATAATTTTTCTTTAACTTTTATAAACCATGATTATGCAGGAATAACTCCAAAGATGTGGAATTATATAGCTTCAGAATATAGCTTGGATATAAAAAATTCTATGGTAATTATAAAACGAGAAAATTTGGCTGAAATATTAAAAGTATTAAAACTAAATAATAAATATATTTGAGGTTGATTTGGTGTTTGATTCAAAGATACTGGTTGGGATTTATTGAATAGAGAAGAGTGATATTTTGTGAATCCTATTGCAGATGAAATGCAATCTACTAATTTTGTTGCTCATTTTTGAGATGAAATTCATGGATATAATTCTGATGCAACTTGATACTCGGAAAGTTTAACAGATAAATTCAAGGAAATTTGAGAAGATATAACAGATAAAACTATACTTCTTTTATGAGCTGGATGAACAGCTAGATGAATAGCTTTGGAATTAGTAAATAGATGAATTAAAAAACTTATTATATTAAATAGAACTGTTTCAAAAGCATCTGATATCGCAGATAAATTAAATGTTATAAAACCTGGGATTTGTGAAGTTTGAGATGAGAACTCAGTTTCAAGTATTGATTATAAACTTGATGCTATAATAAATCTTAGTACAAAATGAGCAGATTGAGATTTTGAAAAATTATCTGGTTTAGCTCCAGCTTCTCTTTGAGAAGAATGAAATATTTTTATGACAAATAATTTACTAGACAAATTTTCTTCATTAAACAGTAAATTAATAGTAAGTGATATAAATCTTACAAAAACTGGAACTACACCTCTTCTTGATATTGCAAGTGAAAAGAATTTAGAAACTCTCGATGGTAAATTTATGGTTGTATACCAATGAACTGAAGCTATTTGGACAGTTTTTTGAGATAAAATTATAGCTAAGTGATGAACAAAAGAAGATGTTAAGAAAAAACTTTTAAAATTTATATTAAACAAATAAAAAAATACTTCCCGAAATTTCGGGAAGTATTTTTTTATTTAAGTTTTCATTTAACAATAGAGTTTTTCTTAATTTCTCACTCTAAAACTTCAAAATTATCTTTGTTTATTTCAATATAATTTGAAGTCCATCATCCAAAATTTCAGTTTCTTGGAGCTTCAATTAAAGCTTCTAAAATAATTCAAGCTTGACTACTTATAAAATCATTTCTGACTTCTTCGGCTAAAGAAAGCAATTTATTTAATCTTTCTTTTTTTACTTTTTCATCTATTTGATTAGGAAAAATTCCAGCAGGAACGTCTTCACCAAATTTGTGTGGAGAAAAAGGGAATCAGTGAACTTTTGTGATTTTATAATCTTTTACAAGAGCCAAAGTATCCTCAAAATCCTCATCACTTTCATTTGGGAAACCTACAATTATATCTGCTCAAATCCCAATTTCTACATTATCATCTCTTTTTATATTTCTTATTTTTCCTAGTAATTCTCTCATATAATCTCAACTATAATGTCTTCCCATATGTTTTAGTGTCGCATTTGCTCCAGATTGCACAGAGAAGTGAAAATGAGGCATTATTCTAGAATTTGATAAAACTTTTATTACCTTGTCGTCGACAAATTCAGGTCAAAGTGAACTAATTCTAATTCTCTCAATTTGAGTTTTTTCTAGAATTTCTTCTAAAAGTTCAGCAAATCTAGATTGCCCAATATCATTTGTAGTTTCAAGTCACCAAGCACATAGATTTACTCAAGTTAAAACTATTTCTTTTCCACCAGATTTTTCAAATTCCCCGATTTCAGATATTATTTCTTCTTTGCTTCTTGAAAAGTGTTTTCCTCTCTTTTTTACAGTTAGACAAAATGAGCAAAAGCTATCACAACCTGATTGAATTAGTACAAATTTTTTAGTTGTTAAGTTAAGTTTTGCAGCATTTTTTAATTTTTCATTCAAGCTTTCTTTTTCTTTGCTTGTAGTATCTTCTGGAAGAAGTTCTATTTTATCTTTGATTTCATTTAATTCTGGATAAATTTCAAAAAAATCTTTTTGTACTTCTCAATCTTTTATACTTCCACAACCACTCAAAAAAAGCATTTCTCAAGGATTTAATTTTTTAGCTTCATCACGAACATATTTTAGCCATTTTCTTTTAGCTTTGTCTGTAACTACACAAGTTGCTATGAAAATTCATTTTTTGTCTTTTAAATAGCTTGTATTCATCCATTTATCAGTGTAATATTTGTTTACCTTACATCAAAAAACCTTTGTTTGCATTATTTTTCTCATTTAGTATTATTTTGGAGTATTATATTAAAAAAGCCAAAAATAAAAAGCAATTTTTCAAAAATTGCTTTTTATCACTAGTTTAAATCTATATATTGTCTTTCAATCCAAAATTCTTTAGTGAAAGTATATTTATTTCATTCTAAATCTGTTGCTGAATCAATTTTTACTAGATTTCATTTAATTGTAGATGATTCTAAACTACTTCAAGCTGCAAAAATATGATCTCATATTTTAACATCAACTTTTATTGAATAATTACTTTTTCTCTCTATTTCAGTATTTTTCTTATAGGCATTATTAGCTCTATTTAGTGCATCGATTTCTAATTCAAGTGCATCAATTCTAGCATTATTTTTATCAGCATATTTTTCCAAATATTCTACTCTACCAGTTACTTTATTTAATCTACCATTCATAGAATTATAATATATTGTAGCCGCCCTAAGGTCATCAAAAGTATCAGCAGCCTTTGCTTCATTACTTGCAACTCATGTACTAAGTAAAACTCATAAAGCTAGAGAATTGAAAGCAGCTTTATATCTTTCTATTTTTTCAGGAATTAATTTTAGTAGATTACTAGATTCTATAGTTTCTACTTTTTTAATTTGATTTGTCATATTTTTTATTTTAATAATTATTATTTCATTGCTATTGTTGCCAAAGCTTTATGTTTACTATATAAATCTTGAGATTTAGATATATATAAGTATTTATGATTTTTAAAAGCTCAATATTCATCTATTGAAATAGGTTTTGTTGTTCAGCTATTAAAATATGGATCTAGTATATAAACTCATAAATCTTTTCATATAAATGCTATGGCTATATGTCTTTTTTTAGTTTTTACATATACTTCAAATACATTAGATTCTCAAGCTTTATATTTTTCTAACATATAGTTTTTTGCTTCATCTTTAGTTAATTCTAAAATTTCACCTTTAATTTCTTTTTCTCTTATGATTTGTTTTGCATCTCATTTTGGAGCTTCATAATCTGGAGTAGTATTATTTATGTTAAATACATTATTTAGTGTATTTCTAGCTGTTACTACACATTTACCAGGAATTTTTCAAGTAGATTTTACTGCGGGAGCAAATAGAATAGTTTTCTTATTTTCTGTTTTATCTTCTACTTCACAAAATGGTTTATCTATTTTTATTAATGCTGGAGGAGGATTTAGTTTGAAATAATTTTCTTTAAATTTAGATACTTTTGTAGAAGCTTCTTGGATTTTATCATTTTCTGATTTTTTATTTCATTTTAAACTTGCTTCCAATTCATCTGAATTTGTAAATTCATATAAATAAACTAATTCTATAAGTAATTTTTCTTTGTCTAAATCTGATCAAGAAAAGTTTCACAATATATTTTTTCATAGATATGATACAGCTTCATCACTATAATTCATTCATAAAAATTCTATATAATCTCTTAAATCAAATTTTGTTTTCTCTAAATATAAATTTGTGAATAATCTTTTATTTTGTTCGAAACTTCCATCGTAATTTAATCAGAATTTTTCTTTGAATAAAGTATGTATCTTTTTATTTATTCATTCATCTTTTAAGAAATTTTCACATATTTCTAGTAAAATCTTATTTTCTTTGGCTCAGTTTTTATTTTTAAATTTTTTCATTTCAGATAGACCTAATATATCTTCAGATTCTTTTTCTATATCCCTTTTTTCTTCTTTTAATTCTGATAATATTTCTACTTTATTTTCTTTATCTTTAGGCTTTAATATTTCTTCTTTTATAATTATAGGATTTATTTCTTCTTTTTTATCTACTTTTTTTACTGAATTAGTAATTTTAGAAATTTCATTTTCTAAAGCTTTTGCACTTTTTTCTCAAATTCTTCCATCATCAACAAGTCATTTACTTTTTTGAAAACTTTTTACTGCTTCTAAAAAATCTTTTCCAATAATTCAAGTATTTTCTCATTTATAAAATCATAATTTTATTAAATCATCTTTATATTTCATCAAATCTTCTTTTGAAACTTTTTTAGAATAATGAATTTTTGTTTTTTCAGGAATATTATATATTTCTTCATTTAAATCTTTCTTAGCATCTTTAGTTTCTTTTATTATTTCATTTTTTTCTTGTCCAAATTTTTCTTTTATTAGATCAATATTTTTTTCAACTTTGATTAAAAAAACTAATTTATGTAATAAGTCAGTTCTATTTTCTTTAGTTCAATTATATTTTTCATTTTCATAAAAAATATTATAAAGAGATGCTCTAAATTTTGTATTATAGTCTCTGTTTAAATCATGAGCAAGGTCTTTTACAAGTCATCTAAATGATATATTTTCATTTTTTATTATTATATATGAAATAACTCTTTCTCTTTCTTCATTATTCATTTCTTCTATTCTTTTCCCAAAAACACTATTTGCCCATCTATCTAGATTGGATCAATTTCATATTTTAGATTCAGTATATATTTTATTTATATTATCAAAATTTGTATTTTTTGTATCCATTTTTTTGTATTAAGTTATATTTTCTTAATTTTAACATTTATTTTTTTAAAATGCAAAAATTAGAGAATAAAAAAGAGCTTTAAGCTCTTTTTTATTCTCTCAAATCTTTACTTGGTTTTGAATAAAGGTATCATTGACTAAAATGAATTCATAATTTTTCTACTATTTTTTGTTCTGAAATAGTTTCTACAAATTCTGCTATTAATTTAGCTCAAGTTATTTTTGATATTTTCACCAATGCTTTTAATACAGACATTCTTTTTTTATTTGATTTAGTTACTCACCTTATTAAGCTTCAATCTATTTTTAAAAAATCATGAGAAAAATTTAATATTCTATCAAAATTTGAAAATCAAGATCAGAAATCATCTATTGCAATTTTTATTCAAAGTTCCTTCAATTCATTAATATTTTTAATTAAATCGTCAGAATTTGTAATATCTTCAAGAACTTCTATTATAAGTCTATCGGCTTTTACACAATAATTGTTTTCTAATGTATTTTTTATAAATATTATAGTTTCTCTATCTGCTAAATCATGTTCAGTTAAATTTATTGAAAATTTATAATTATTACCAGACATTTTAGCAATAACTTTTTTTATCATTATTCTTGTTATTTCTCACATAAGATAAGCATTTTTTGCTTGGTCTAAAAATTCAGATGGGCTTATAGTTTCATTAGTATTATGTATCCTAACTAAGCTTTCATACTTTTCAATTTTTCAAGTCTTATTATCTCTTATTCACTGAAAAAATGGAACTATTTCATCATTTTTTATAGCTTCTCTAATCCTTTTTATTATATCTTTATTTTTTGATATCTCATGTTTTCTTTTTTCATAATTTTCTTCTGAGAATCTTACATGAATTCATTTATTTTTTGATTCATAAAGGGCATAAAAACATTTTCATATTATTTTGTCTTTTTCTTTTTCTTTCAAAACAGATCATATAGAAAATTTTACTGGAATTTTTTGTTTTGTAATTTCACAGTAAATAGATACATTAGAATATTTATCTAAAAATGCTTCTATTTTATCAATATCAATATTTTTTGTTCAGAAAATTATTCAAATCTCTAATTCTCATATTTTATATAATTTAGCATCAAATTTAGAAAGTTTATTATTTATATAATGAATAGTTTTCTCTAAAATTTTATCTCAAATTTCATTTCAATAAAGAGTATTTATTTCTGAAAACTTATTTATTTTTAGCATTACAATAGTATCAATTCATCATTCTTTTATATCGAGTTTGAATTTCTTCATATTTGGAAAGCCTGATTTTTCATCTATGTAAGATTTTTCTTTTATTTCATTTTCCAATTCTTTTTGTTTACTTATATCACTTAAATATCAGTAATGATTTATAATTTCTCAATTATTATTATAAATAAATAATACTTTTTCAGAGATGTATACAATATCTCAATTTTTCTTCCTAGCTTTGTATTCAATTAAAAATTCTCAATTTTTATTATTTTTATTTTTTTCAATTTCTTCTCTTACTCTATCCCTATCTTCATCAATTATAAAGCTTAGATATTTAACTTCTCATAAATATAAATCTTCTTGTGAAAATCATAAAATAGTTTGTATATTTTTACTTACCTTTTGAGCTGTATTTGAATCTAAATCCCATGATATTTCTAGTATAGGATTAGCTTCTATTATTTTTTCATGTAATTTAAGATCCAAGTGGCAATCTGATTCGAATCTAGTACAAAATGTAGCTAATCAGAAAATTTTATTTATTTGAGCTATAATTCAAGATATTATTATATTGGTTGATTCATTTAAAGGGGCAATTTCTCTTTTCAGGCTATTTATGTCTCATCATAATTCTGCTAAATCAAGAATTTTTTCTATCTTTATTTTTTCTTCTGAATTTAGTTCTGGGATACTACTATTTAATTGTTCTTTTAAATTTTTAATTCTTCCTATAGTTTTTTCATTAATCATCTTTCTTAGACTAAAATTTAGGTTGTAAGCTATCTTTTATAATGTTTTATTTAATTAAGTCAAATATTTCACCATATATTCTCATTCTAATTTGTATCATCTTTTTTCGTAATATCATCTTACTCATACTCCAGCTATTACAGCCATTTTTTTGTATCCGTTTTCTATTGCTATTTCTTCTGCTTTTTCTATTAGTTTTTTCCCAAAACCAAGATGTTGCCCAAAAGTGCTGCCAGCTTCTCATATACTTAATTGGTCTCAAAAAGTATGAATTTCTCTAATTAGAGCAGCTCACTTTAATTCTGGAAGAAGGGAATAGAGCTCCCCCTCAAGTCCCCCTCATTGAGGGGGAAGCTGAGCGTCAAGCGAAGCAGGGGGAGTAAAAGGTAATCTCAACCTTAATAAACTAAAAATTGTTCTGTCTTCTTTGTCTTCAAAAGTCATAAAAAATTCCTTTCAGTCTGATGCTTCATAATCAAAAATATTCATTGTAGCATTTGCTGCAATATTGATTTTATCTTTGATTTCTCTGTGTCTAATATCAACAAGATGAATTCATTTCTTTTTGAGTTTTGCTTCTACTATTTGTCTTAAATTACTTACATGACTTCCAGCTAGGATTTCTGAAGCAGGAATATCTCTATAAGTTCTATTCAGTCTCATATATTCTGGAATCATAGCTTCAAGTTCTGCAGTCAAATCTATAAGAGTTTCATCATCGTAAGGCTGAAATCAACCATTTCTCCAAATTTCAGTAAGTTCTGATTTATCTGTTACAACCATTGGATAAATTTTGAGTTCATCTGGTCTAAACGCTTGGTCATCAAAAACTCTTGCTAGAGATTCTTTATCTTTTTCTGGAGTAGAACCAAGTAAGTTTGGCATCATATGTGCAACTACTTTGATTCAAGCATTTTTTAGAAGTTTTGTAGCATAAGTGCTTTCTTTATTTCCATGTCATCTTTTATTTAATTCGTTTATTTCATCAAATGTTGATTGATATCAGATTTCTACTCTTGTTACTCCATATCTTCTTAGTCTTGCAATTTCTTCTGGATTTATCCAATCTGGACGAGTTTCTATAGCTATTCAAATAATTCTACACCTAGAAGTTTCGTTTAGTTTTTTTGCTTCTTCTAGAGAATCAGATAATTTCAATTTATATCACTCTTTTAATTTAAATGAAGCAAATCTTTCAGACCCCAAATCAGTCTCTTCTATATTTTCTTTCATCTCATCATAAGTATTGAAAGCATCATAAGTCGCTTTTATAAAATCTTCTTGATAAGCTTTTGGATAAACTGACCAAGTTCCACCAATAATTCTGATATCATTTTTTTCTATTTTATGCCCAGTAACTTCAAGTGCTCTAAGTCTATTATGGATTTGTAAAATTGGGTCAAATTCATTAAGCTCGGCTCTTTGAACTGCGGGTTCATTTGGAATATATGATTTTGGTAGTCATTCAAAAGTAGGACAATAAACACATTTCCCAGGACATCACCAAAATTTTGTAAGTAAGCTTATTACAGTTACTCCTGACAAGCTTCTTACTCATCTTTTTCTGATAAGTTTTTGAAATTCTGGATTTGCTATAATAGTTCAATTTTTTACAAGTTCATTGTATCTACTTATAAATTCTATTGATGCAAATGGTTTTTCTACATCGTAATTTTTATAAACATTATTTTTCAATCTATGAAATTCATCTTTGCTTTGTCCTGGATTTCTCACTCATTCTATGATTATTTCATCTAGTATTTGATTTTTTAAGTCTGTCATTTCGTATTTTTATTATATTTAATTTGATTGCATATTACTGATTTTTGCAAAAAAATAAAGAGGAAATTTTAGTTTTCCTCTTTATTTTCTGATTCCTCAATTTTTTTCAACTCTTCTTGTATTAAAGAACTTATAATAGCATTTTGATTACTATTAAGTTTTCATAATTCTCTAGTTAGTATTTGTGATACTTCATCAAATACTAAAACTAAATCATTATCATTTTCTTCATTATTTAGACTTTGTTTTATAGTAATTAAAACATAATTTAAATTTTCTTGAAATAAATTAGCTCGTTTTTGTATATTAGCCTTAATATTATTTACTCCTTCACTTGAATTATAAAAATTTAAATTTATAGTTACGTTTACTGGAGGTTTTTCTATTATCGCTTTATCTATAGTTTTCTCTTTTCCACTAGTTTTATGAGGAAGTTGTTTTACCTCTTCTTTTTTTTCTTCTTTTTGAGTTTCTTTTATTTTTCTTGTATTGTTTTCAATTTCTCTTCTTTCGCTTGCCATTCTAGGTCGATGATTTGAATGATTATTTAAATATTCTTTATGTATTATATTAATCATTAAATCAGTTTCTTTAAGATTTAATTTCCTTTTGAAGGCATTTTCTAATATTTTATTTATAACTTCGCTAATTTCTTCTAGTTTTGTAGCTCATCAATTAACTAAATAAATATTATATTTTAAAAAAGTTTCAGTTATCTTTGTTATTATTCTCATATTAGAATCTATATTTTCATTTCAAGTTTTTTCCCAAATTTTAATTCATGAAAATGTTGAAAATAATTCTTGTAATTCTTCAAATCTATGTCTATGTTGGTTGTTTGAAATCAATATCAAATCCTTTTTTGGTAATCAATAATTTAATAACATTTTTTCAACTTCTTCTATTTCAGCTGCAAAGTCTTTTATAAAATTATCTCTTTCTCTATATAATATTTCTAGATATTGTATATTAGGTATTATTATTTCTTTAAAAGTTTCTATTATACTTCATCATTTTAAAGATAAAATTATTTCATCAGAATTTAGTTCACTTACTTGTTCTTTTACTCTTCTTGTAAACCTTTTTTCAATTTTTTCTCAAAATTTAGGATTAACAACATATTTATCTAGACTACTTATATCATCATTTAAGTCTATTATTATTTCGGATACTGGTTTTCATACTTTTTCTTCTATTCTAGCTATTTCTCAATTTCAAATAAGTTTTGAAATTATTGTAACTATTTCTTTTTTGAATTGATGAATCAAATTTCTTCATCATAAATTTGATTCATATGCTGAGTTTACAATAAAAGAACTAGCACTATCTGAAATAGAAAAATCTATTATATCTCAAATATATTTTTTATATCTTGTTACTTCCAAATTTAATCTTTCAAATAATTCTTCTTTTGTAAGAGAATTAAAAGGAACAAGAGCTGTTAATCTTCATATAAATTCATGGTCAAACTCTTCACTAAATTTATCTTTATAAAATTTTTCAGGGATAATGGTATTATCCTTATTATTTCAAGAAAATCACATTTCTCATTTTCAAGATAATTTTTCTTGTATTTCCTTTGCTCAAAGGTTAGATGTCATTATTATTATAGAATTTCTAAAGTTTGTATACTGAGAATGCAGTACTTCTTTTTTTCAATTTCAAGAATCACTATATGTTTCTTTTCAAGACATTAATTCAAGTGTTCAATCATCAAGAATACTTAGTAAAAGTTTTAATAGAGATGGGCTAGCTTTTTCTATTTCGTCAAAGACTATTATAGAAAAATCATTATAGTCTTTTAATATAGGATGAAGAGTTCATTCTTTTCTAGCATTATTAAATTTTTTGAAAATATTTATATCTGCAAATCTAGGAGCATCTCAATATCATACATATCAACGAGATGATCATATTAAATCAGATAAATCTGATTTATCTGTATAATTAGCACAGCTTATTTTGCTTTCTTTTAGGTCTCAATATTCTCCTCAAAATAAAATATTAGATAAAGCTCTAGGCATTTCTGTTTTTCATACTCAAGTAGGTCATGCAAAAAGAAGTACACATATTGGTTCTTTTCTATTTGGATTTGGTACAAGTGTACGAGATATTGCATCTATTACTTGTTTTTTTGCTGAATGTTGTCATATAACAGACTTATTAAGTCTAGTTTGAATATCTTCTATTTCAGGAGATAATTTATTATAATCTAAAAATATTATTTCTTGTTCATCTTTTTTCTTTTCTTTTGGAGTATCTCACCCTCAATTTAATCATTTTGCTCCCATAATCTTCTTTTATTAATAATTAAAAAAGAGATTAACATAATTATTTTTGAGATTATTGCAAGAGAAAAATACAAAAAAAGTAGTGAACGAATATTTTCGTTCACTACTTTTGTAAAAAATCTAAGCAAAATATTAATTTAAGGCTTCATAAACTTCTCAAGCAATTTTGATAGATGGAGTTAGAGTTTTATTTCCCATAACCCATTTAGCAGGACATGCTACACCTGGATTTTTATTCATAAATTGTAGTGCAGATAATTTTCTGATTAATTCTTCAGAGTTTCTTCCAAGAGGACCAGATGCTACTTCTATAGTTCTGATAATTCCTTCTGGATCTATTACAAAAGTTCCTCTTCCAGCAATTCCAGATTCTTCATCAAGTACATTATATACTTCAGAAACTTCTAGTGCATGATCAGCCAACATTTTGTAAGGAAATCCTTGCATAAGTCTTTCATGTTTTACCCAAGCTCTGTGAGAAAAAATAGTATCAGTAGAAATAGCTAGTATCTCAACACCCATTTCATCAAATGTAGATTTAGCATCAGCCATATCTTTTAATTCAGTTGGACAAACGAAAGTGAAATCAGCAGGATAGAAAAATAATACAGTCCATTTTCCTTTCATAGATTCTAGAGAAACTTTAGTTTCTTCATCTTTAACTGGATCATAAGCAGGTAATTCAAATCTAGGCGCAACATTATCAATTTTTGCAAATTCATATACGAATTCTTCCATATTTTTATAAAATTATTAATTAAAATGATAATCTTTCTCATTATCATCTACAATATACAATTAAATTTTGATTTTTCAAGTTTTTTTATTAAATTAGAAGTAATAGAAGAAAATCCCCCTGTCCTAAATGGACATCCCCCTTAATAAGGGGGATCTAGTTCATATTCAAAGTCCCCCTTAATTAAGTGGGCGACCAAAGGAAGTGCCTGTGGTATGCCCAAAGGGCGGGGGATTTCTTCTAATTATTTATTTATCTCATTTTTTCAAAAAATGAATTTATTACAAGTTTTTTTCATAGTATCAGCTATTGTCATATTCATACTTGCTTTTGATATAGCGAAAAAGCAAAAATTTAATGCTCTACATTTTTTGATTTTTATTTCAGTTTGAATTGCTTTAGCTTTGTTTACTTTTTTCCCAAATTTTCTAAATACTTTAGGTTGATTTTTTGGCTTACAAAGATGAGCTGATTTGCTAGTTTATGCTTCAATTATATTTTTACTTTATTTTTCGCTACTTTTACTTTCAAAAGTGGAGAATAATAGGGAAGATATAAGTAGACTTATAAGAGAAATGGCTATAGAAAATAGCTCAAAGAAAATTTTATCTCAAGATGTTTGTTTCCTAGTTAGAGTATATAATGAAGAACAAGTTTTGGAAGATACTATTAACAAATTAGTTTCTCAAAAAAATACTGATATACTTATAGTAAATGACGGGTCAACTGATAAATCAAGAAAAATATTAACTTGATACTCGGATAAAATTACTCTATTAAATCATTCTAAAAATAGATGATGAGGAGCAGCACTTGAAACTGGTTTTGAATATATTAGAAGATATTCAGAAAATAAATATATTGTTACTTTTGATGCTGACGGGCAACACGATATAAATGATTTAGATAATTTCTTAAATGTACTAAAAAATAACGAAAATATAGATGTAGTTCTTGGTTCTAGATTCATTACTAAGACAAATACAAATGTAGGACTAATTAGAAAAATAGTTTTAAAACTTGGAATATTATTCACATTTTTTATAAGTAATATCAAGCTTACAGATGCTCATAATGGTTATAGAGTATTTAGAAGAGAAATAATAGATAAAATTAGATTAACTATAGATGATATGTGATATGCATCTGAAATGATTGATATAATCGCAACTAAAAAAATATCATTTATGGAAGTGCCTGTAAACATCAAATATACAACTTACAGTATGTCAAAATGACAAAAGTCTTCTAATGCTATTAATATTGCACTAAAGATGATTTGGACTAAATTTTTTAAATAAAAAAAAGATGAAAATACTTTTTATACTAGATTTATATAAACCTCATATTTGATGAGTTGAAATACTTTTTGAAAATATTATTTCTAGACTAGCTTCTGCATGAAATGATATAGTTGTTTTGACTTCAAAATATGATAAATCTTTGGAAAAATACGAAAAAAACGGGAATATAGAAATATATAGAGTAGGGAATAATAGATATGATTTTATGTTTTATAGTATTTTTACTTGAATAAAACTAGCAAAAAAATGTGATATAATTCATACAACAACTTATAATTCAGCTATTCCAGCATCGCTTATTTGAATGTTTTCATGAAAAAAAGTAGTTTTAACAGTTCATGAAATTTTTGGACAATTATGGTACAAATTTATGTGATTTAAATGATTTTTTTTCAAAATATTCGAATCACTTATTTTTAAATTTCCATATCAAAAATACATTTGTGTTTCAAACTATACGAAAAATTCTCTTAGGATACATTTTTGATTAGATGATTCTAAACTTATTACAATTTATAATTGAATTGATTATAGTTTTTGGAATAGAGATAATTTTGATATAGAAAATTTTTCTCAAATAAGAAAAGATTTATGACTAGAAAATAATTATGTATGACTTTTTTATGGTAGGCCAGGGATTTCAAAATGACTTGAATATTATATAAAAGCTATTCCTGAAATAGTTAAAAAAGTTCCAGAATTCAAAGCTTTACTAATTGTTCCACATAGCTCTAATAATCCAATTACTAAAATAGAAAATCTAATAGATGATTTAAAAATAAGAGATAATATTGTACTTATTCCAGCGGTTTCTAATCTAGAACTTCCAAATTATATATTAGTTTCTGATTTTGTAATAATTCCTTCACTTGTAGAATGATTTGGCTTCGCTGTTGCGGAAGTTTCAGCTCTTGGGCAAAATCTAATAACTACAGAAGTTGCTGCTATTCCAGAAGTAGCTTGCTGAAATGTGAATTTCGTAGAACCTGGAAATATATCAGATATAGTAAAAAAAGTTATAGATTTCAAAAATTGAAAATGTACTAAAATCACAAAAAAAGAATTTAGATGGGAAGAAAATATAGAGAAAACTTTAGATGTTTATAAGGAAATTTTAAAATAGATTTGATTTATAAAATATGTGATTATAATAATTTGTAGTATATTTGTAACTAAATTTAATATGACATTTGTAGACAATTTTATATCTATCACTGATATAAGAAAAAAAGCTTCTTTTTATATAAATAATATAGAAAAAACAGGGAATAAAATCATTTTTGTTAACAATAAACCAAAAGCTGTTTTAATAGATATTAAAATGTATGAAAGTTTACTAAATAAATCAGATATAGAATTTGAATCTATATTATGAAGTGCTGAAGTTTTATGATCAGAAGAACATGAAAATTTATTATCACTTATGAGAAAAGCATAATGAAATTTATAATTACTGATTTTTTTGAAAAGCAATTTAATAAAATTGTTAGTGATATGAGTATAAATGATCTTGTTTTAAAAATAAATATAAATTCAAAGAATTTTATAAATTTTAAAGATCCTTATGTAAAAATAAAATTAAAGACAAATAATAAGACATATAGGCTAGTTATTGTTTTTGACAAGAATGAATTAATAATTTTATTTATAAATATTTTTGATAAAAAAGATAAAAATTATTGAGAAAATTTATCATGGGATATACATAAGAAAGATATTTTAAATTGGAAAGACAAGAATCAAGAATGTTTGATTTCTTGAAAATATTACAATATCTATTTGTAATATTTTTTGTTTTTTAGAGGCTTTTTCATGAGAATAGCAATTGATTACACAATAATAAAAATATACCATACTACCAAAATAATTAAATATTTTATATACCCTACTACCAAAAATATTTAATTATTTTGAAGAAAAATACAATAATATATGAAATATAATTACTTTAGAGAAAAGAAAAAATTATAGATATAATATACTATATCCTTGGGAAGTTTAATTCAGTAAGTATTTTTAAAAGTTATTATCACTCATGAAAAAACCATAAATAATTTTTGAAATTGACTATAACTTTATAGTTTTAACAAGCATACTTGTTAAAACTTACTTTTTATTAAAATTAGCAAGTAAATATTATTAAAAATAAAAGTGTTTTATGAAAATAGCAATGATAATTGATGCTTGGGAGCCAATTGTTTGATGAGGGCAAATACATGTAAGAAATATTTGTGAGAAACTTATAAAAAATAAAAATTGCGAAATTGATTTATTTGTTAGATCTTTGAAATGAGATGACGAAAAAATATATAATCAAGATGAAATATTATTAGATTGAAAATTAAGAATTATCAGATGTGGTAGGGTAAAACATTTTTTTGACTTTTCAGAGAGAATTTTATCTATTTATTCAATATTTTTCAGAGTTTTAAAAGAGAATAAAAAACAAAAATATGATTTAATTCATGCTCATACTTTTTTATGACTACTATCTGGAAAATTATCATCAATATTTTTAAATATTCCTATAATAGCAACTATTCATTGAGCTAATTTAATGGATGTATGAAACAAAACTTTTTATTATTTTATAGAAAAATTTTTATTAACTAAATTGAAATATAATACTATAATTTCTGTTTGATCTAGTTTTTTGAAATATCCAAATGTAAATAAAAACATAGTTGTTATATGAAATTGAGTAAATATAGAAGAGTTTGAAAATCTAAAAGAAGAAAAGAAAGAAGATATTTATAAAATACTTTTTGTGTGAAGATTAGAATGGACTAAGTGAATAGATTTACTTATTGAATCAATAAAAAAAATAGATAAAAATATACTTGAGGAAAAAAAAGTAGAATTCCATTTAGTTTGATACTGATATCAAGAAGATGAATATAAAAAATTAGTACAAAAATGCCATTTAGAAAAATATATAATATTCAAGTGAAAAATAGTTTGAGATGATTTGATAAGAGAATACAAAACAAGTGATTTATTTATATTACCTAGTAGAACAGAATGATTTGGAATGACTATAATAGAAGCCATGGCTTCAAAATTAGCAGTTATTTCCACTAAATGCGGATGACCAGAAGATATAATAGAAAATTGAAAAAATTGATTTTTGATAGAAAAAGAGAATATAGAAGATTTAAAAAATATTCTAATTGATTTTATAACTTGAAAAATAAGTAATTTAGATATAATAAAAGAAAATCGATATAATACAGTAGTAAATAATTACACATGGGATATTATAGGAGATAAAATTTATAATGAATATAAGAAAATAACTAAATAAAAAATGAAACATTGCTTTATTCTTTGAACTCGTCCAGAAATAATAAAACTTTATTCTTGTCTGAAATATGCAGAACAAAATAATTTAGACTATTTTGTTATACATTCCAATCAACATTATTCAACTAATATGGATAAGGTTTTTTTTGATGAATTAAAATTATCAGAAGCAAAATATAATTTAGGAATTAATTGATGAAATCATTGAGAAATGACTGGTAAAATGATGATAGAAATTGAAAAAATATTATTAAATGAAAAACCAGATATTGTATATGTTCAATGAGATACAAATACTGTTTTAGCTTGATGACTTGTAGCTTCAAAATTATGAATTAAAGTAGCTCATATAGAAGCTTGACTTAGATCTTATGATAAAAGTATGCCTGAAGAGATAAATAGAATATGCACAGACCATTTATCAGATTTTTTATTTTCACCAGCACTTAGACAAAAAGAAATACTTTTAAAAGAAAATATAGATGAAAATAAAATTTTTGTAGTTTGAAATACTGTAGTCGATGCTGTTTATATGATAAAAGAATTATCAAAATCTCAAACTAATAAAGTTTTAGATAAATATAAAATTAAAGAAAATGATTATATTTTATTAACTTCTCATAGACCAAGTAATGTTGATAATAAAGAAAATATTGAAAATATATTAAAAGCATTAATTGAATTAAGTAATATATCAGCTAAAAAAATATTATTTCCAATTCATCCAAGAACAAAAAATAATATTATTAAATTTTGATTAGAATGATTATTAGATAGTTTTATAGTAATAGAACCAGTTTGATTCTTTGATAATATTATTTTAGAATCAAATGCTTATTTTATAGCAACAGATAGTTGATGAATACAAGAAGAAGCTTGTATATTACAAAAAAGAACTTTAATACTTAGAGAAAATACTGAAAGACCTGAAACTCTTGAAGTTTGATGAGCAATTTTAGTGTGAAATAATAAAGAAAAAATAATTCAAGCTTTCAGAGAATTAGAAAAAAAAGATATAAACTGGTATAATCCATTTTGAGATTGAAAAAGCGCAGAGAAAATTTTTGATTTATCTAGATTAAAATAGTATAATAGTTTAGAATTTATAATTTATAATAAAATTATGGCAGATAAAATACATATTTTAAGAAGAGATTTAAATATTTTTCATAATTCTATATCTTCAGTAGCATTTTTTAGACAAACTTTTTCGTCCTTAGTTGATACAGTCTTAGAAACTCAAAGGAAATTAAAATATAATGATCCATTATTTTCTTGAACAACTAATTGAGAAATTATTATAAATCCTATTTTTAGTTCTAATTGAAATATAAAATCTTATCAGGAATGATATTTTCATACTTATCATGCTTATTTAAAATTAATTAATTCTGGTCAACTTTCAGAAAAAATTAAATATAACCCATTGTCTGCATGAGTATTATTATATAGTAGAAAAACTTGAAAATTTTATTGATATAAAAGACCTGATGATTCTCAAGAAGATTCTTGAAAAATAGATGTAATTTGAGGTTATTTTAATCCAAAAGTATCAAAAGATAATAATTGATTACCAGATCCTAAAGAACATGTGATTTCTAGGTTAAAATCAAAAATATGATTAATTCCAAAAGATTGAAGTTTAAATTTTATTTGATTTCAAGAATTTTCAGATAGACATTTTTATAATTTATTATACATATATTTTTTAGATGAGAATGAATTAGAAAAAATAGATAAAAATAAATTAAATGAATTAAATGATATTAATAATAGTGAAGTTTCTAATAATGCCATTGAATTAATAATGAAATCTTGAATTATTTAAATAATAAAAATAATAATGAAAAAAATATTTGTAATTACTATTTATGATATAAATAAAAGTTGATGACTATCTACTTATGTAAAAAATCTTAATAATTTATATTTATCAAATTGAGTAAATTCTGAAATAGTAACACCATATTCTATTAATAGTATTTTTAATTTATTTATTATATTTATTTCAAAAATTATTTACTTAATAAATAATAACAAGTGAATAAATTTATATTATTTTATATTATCAAAAATTATTTATAAACAAATTTCTAATAAAAATATAAATAATACTATTTTTCATTTTCAAGATGTAGTTAGTCTATATTATATTTCTAAATATTTATCAAAAAATAATCTAAAAATTCTAACTCTTCATTGAGATTTAACAAATATGAATTTATCAGATAAAATAGTTAAAAATAATTCTAAATGATATGATTATAGCTTATTCATAGAAAAATCATGATATGAATTAGCTGATAAAATTATTGCAGTAGATGAAAGACTAAAAAATCATGCAATTTCTTTTTGAATTAATTCGGATAAAATAAAAAATTTTCCAAATTTCACAGATATTTCCAAATTTTCACCAATAGAATTTAATGAAAAAAATAATTTAAGAAAAAAATATTGAATTTTAGAAGATAAAAAAGTTATTTTTTGTCCTAGAAGATTAGTAGAAAAAAATTGAGTAATTTATACAATTGATATAATAAATAAGCTGTCTGAAGATTTTTTACTTATTATCACATGAGAATGACAAGAAAAAAATAAGGTTTTAGATAAAATAAACAATTTATGAGTATTAAGTAAAATTATTTTAACTTGAGATATTTCTAATGAAAAAATAAAAGATTATTATTGCATAAGTGATATGGTGATTATTCCAAGCATAAATTCTAATTGAGTAATAGAAGCTACTTCTATATCCGCTATAGAATCTATGGCCTGTTGAATACCAGTTATAGCATCAAATATATGAGGATTAACAGAATTAATAAAAGATTGATATAATTGATTTTTATGTGAAGAGAAAAATATAGATGAATTTGTTAAAAAGATTAATTTATATTTTGATTTTTCTGAAAATGAAAAAGAAAAAATTATTATAAATTCTATAGACTCTGTAAAAACTAATTTTAGTTCAGATACTTATTTTAACAAAATTAGTGAATTTATTTTTAATAAATAAAAATGAAAAAAGTATATTTTAATCATATCCCTTGAAATATTCATCCAGTTTATCAAGAAATGTTTGATAATCCACCAGAGTGAATTGAATATATAAATAAAGATGATTTTTGAAAAAATTATCAAAAAACTGCTATAAATAATACTAATAACCTTAATAATATTGAACTTTTAAAACAAAATATAATTAATTTTATAAAAAAATATTATTTTTTACCAAATATAACTTTTAAAAAATTACCTTGAGATATTATTTTTTCTTGTCAATCAATTCCATTATTTTGAGATTATGTTTTGGATTTAGATTGTTATGAATCATTAAATAGATTTAGTAATAAAATTTCTGAAAATATTATAAATAAGTTTATTGTAAAATTTTTATTAAAACAAAAAAGGTGTAAAAAATAGTATTTTGGTCAGATAATGCAAAGATTTGATTTCAATCATATTTATGAAATGATTTAGATTATAAATTAGAAATTTTATATCCAGCTATAAAAGTTAATCATACTATTGAAAATATTTTAAATTGGAAACAAAAAGACAATATTAATATTCTTTTTGTTTGAAAACAATTTTTTGAAAGGAAATGATGACATATACTCCTTGATATTGCTAATATTTTAATTCAAAAATATGAAAATATACATTTTACTTTTATTTCTCAAGTAAATAGTGATATGTTAAAAAAATATGAAAATAGTACCAAAATACATTTTTTGTGACTTATTTCTAGAGATGAAGTTATGGAATATTTTAAAAAATCTGATTTTTATATAATGCCAACTATTCAGGATATATTTGGAATGGTTTTTTTAGAAGCATTTACTTATTGATCTATTCCTATAAGTATAGATACATTTGCTATTAATAATATAATAAATGATTGAAATGATTGATTTGTTATTGATTATAAAAATAAATTTCACACTATGAAATATCAATATATAGATAAATACAATTTAAATATAGATACTTTATTAGAAAAAATTAATAATGAAGAAAAAAATGATATTATTAATAAAATAGTTGATAAATTGGAGTTTTTGATTAATAATAGAGAAGTTAGAAATGAATTTATACTAAATTGATTTGAAAAAGTTAAGAATTGAAAATTTAGTATTAAATCTAAAAATAATATACTAGAAAATATTTACAAATTAATTTAATTTTTATGATAGAAAATAAAAATATATCTTTTTATGAGAATGAGGAACTTTGAACCATTCAATTAAATACAAAAACTCCAGAACATATGTGGAGTGTTTTGGCTGAAGAATTGAAAACATATCTTAATTGAGATTCTCTTGAAATATGATCTTGAACAGGAGTTTATTATGAATATTTAAAAAATTCAAAATCTTTAACTAGTATAGAATTAACTGATGTAAATATAAAACATTTAAAAGCTAAAGGTTATAATAATATAATTAAGCATGATTTAAATAATTATCCTTATCCATTTGAAGATAATTCATTTGATTTTATATTATTTTCACATGTTTTAGAACATTTATACTCACCAGTTTTGGCATTAACTGAATGTCATAGAATTTTGAAACCAGGAGGAATATTACTTTTAGGAGTTCCTAATTGCGATACAAAAATATATAATAATTGGGATTTTGAATGACATTATTATGCTATGAATTATAAATGATGGGAATATATAATAAAAAAGACATGATTCAATATTAATAAAACATATTTTAATGGTTTACTAAGCTCTAATAAGACTTATTTGAAATTAATGCAACCATTTTTTAAATTTTTATGATTAGATCCTTGGTTTATATGTAAAAAATAATTATTATATATGTTTATAAAAATAATAAAAAAAATACTTATTTTAATATTATGAAACGAAAAAAAAACAATTTTTTTTGTTTTTGGTGTTTTTGATAATTTACGTTGAATTATATGATATATTTTTTATAGGAATCAAAAAAAAATAGTTTATGATTTTTTAGATAAAAAAAAGAAAAATGCTATATTTTTTTCTACAATACCATTCAACATAATGACTCAAAGGCCACAACAATTAGCTAAAGCATTTTTAAATGAATATTGAGAAGAATATAATTTAATATATCTATATATTCCATTTTTAGGAATTAAGCCAAGTATTGAAAGAATAGATGGCTATAATATATTGCAAATAAATTCTTTTTCTTATTTGAAAAGAATTTTAAAGAATAATTGAATATATACTATAGATATTATTTATTATTATTATATATTTTATAATAATTTTATAAATAATTTTAAATATTATTTTAAGACTAATAAAATAATATATGATTATTTAGATGATATTTCTATCAGTGATATTGATATAGAAAAAGACCATATAAATGCAATATTATCAGCAGATTTAGTCTGTACTACAGCAGATAAATTAAAAGATCAAATTTTAAATTATAGAAAAGATGTTCTATACGTACCTAATTGAGTATCTCTGAATGATTGGGAAATAGATAATATTGATAAATTTAATGATATAAAATTAAAGTATAATTTACATTGAAATATTATATGATTTTATTGAGCAATAGAAGATTGGATAGATTTTGATATATTAGAAGAAATATTAAAAAATAATAATTACACTCTTTTAATAATATGAATTGATAATAAAAACCTTTTAAAGACTAAATGACTATTACAATATAAAAATTTAATATTTATATGATATAAACCATATTCAGAATTAAAGTATTATTCAAGTTTATTTGATGTATCAATTATTCCATTTAAAATAAATAAACTTACAGATTGAGTAAGTCCAGTTAAATTTTTTGAATATCTTGTTCAATGAAAGCCAGTTATAACAACATGATTTTACGAAATATTAAAACATTCGGATTATTGTTTTATTTCAAAAGGGAAATATGAGTTTTTGGATAATATAAAGATAGCTTTAGAAAAAACTAAATCAGAAGAATATATAAAAAATATAAAAGAATATTGAAAAAAATATGATTGGAATAGTTTGATAAAATTTATTAATTAATATAGATTATATTTATGATACAAAAAGATATATGGGCAGAGATGTCAAATAAAACTTCTATGGAAGAGATTAATTATTTATATAATAATCCACAATGTTTTCATCTTAAATTAAAGGATATTATAGAAAAATTACCAAATATAAAAAATGGGTCTAAAATAATAGAAGTTTGAAGTCAATTTTGAGTTAATAGCTTTGTGCTAAATAATGATTTATCAAAGACATTATTAGATTTAGATATAAATGCTATAGATAAAGCTAAATCAACATTTTTAAATATGTGAAAAACTGCAGATTTTGTTGTAGCTGATATGTTTAATATGCCATTTGAAGATGAAAGTTTTGATATAGTTTTTAATGCTTGAGTATTAGAACATTTTTTATCAGATGATATAAAAAATGCATTAATTGAATATAAAAGAATATTAAAAAATGATTGATTTATTATAATAGCAATTCCAAATCATTATAGTTTTGTATATAGATTAGCTTATTTATTATCAAATTTTCTTAATAAATGGGAGTATCCAGAAGAATATAAAATTTATGATTTAAAAAAAGAAATTATTGCATCTTGATTAACTTTAATTGAAAGAAATGTTGTTTGTAAGAAAAATATTTTTGATTTTTGGTGAAGATTTCAATTTATATTTAAATTTTTAGATAGAATTTTCAATTTTCAATGATATCTTACAGTTCTTATTATTAAAAAAGACTAGAAATTATTCTAGTCTTTTTTAATTCTCCGTTTTATTATAGTTTGTATTGCTTTTACTCAATCAATCCATTTTATTTTTTTTCATTCACTACTTTTCCTAGGGAAATAACTTATAGGGACTTCAGAGTATTTGAATCATTTTTTTATCAAAAAAACAGTTATAGCGGGTTCCCATTCAAATCAATTTTCTGTAGGCACTATAAGTAAATCTTTTAGACTAGACTTAAATAGTTTATAACAAGTTGGTTCATCTGTTATAATTTTTAATGTTGCTAATGAACTTAGAAAAGATATAACAAGTCATCAAAATAAGAAACTTAAATAAGAATATCTAAATCAATTTTCAAAATATCATCTAGTTCTAGATCAATATACAAAATCAAGATTTTCTTGTTCTAGTTTTTTTATTATTTTTGAATAATCTTCAGGATTATATTCCAAATCAGCGTCTTGTACTATTAAATAATCTCAAGTTGATTTTTTAAATCACTCTTTTAATGAATATCATTTTCATTTATTAGTTTCATTTTCTATATAGATAAAACTTGTATTTTCATACTCTTTAGAAATGAATTCATTTATGATATTTTTGCTATTATCACTAGATCAATCATTAACAAGAATTATTTCTTTTTCTAAATTTAAATTTTTTAGATTTACTATTTTTTGAAGAATTTGTTTTATAGTTTTTTCTTCATTTAAAAAGGGGATAATTATAGATAGTTTTTTCTTCATTTTATTATTTGAAATTAAAGCGATTATTCATTAAAAAATTCCATATAAATACAATAAATTTATTAAAAATTGCTACATACATATAATGAAATCAAAATTTTTCAACTAGTACAAAAAGTAATAATATGTTTAATCATAATCAAATTATCTGAAAAACAAAAAATAAAAATCATTGATGAAGATGTTTTTTATCGAAATTCGAAAAAGTTATATATTTTTGGAATAAAAATCAAAATATAAATGATACAACAAATGCTAAAATAGCTCAAACTATATAGTATAATCAGAAAAATTCTACAGCTATATATAAACAAGCCAAATCTATTAGCGCAGCCATTCATCATCAAATAATGTATTTTATAATTTTCTGAGAAAATAATTTTTTAATCTTTTTTTTCATGTAATAAAAATCAAGTAAAAGCAAATAATATAATAAAAACCATAGTAAAAACTCTATTTACTGTAGTTTGATTCATAACCCATAGATAATTTTCAGTAAACAAAAATACAGCTATCAAAACTAAGAAAATCATCACAGCACTAAGGATTATAAAAAGATTATTGTTTTCTATATTTTTCTTTATATTTTTCAAGACAATATATCAGATTATAGCAATAAAAATCAAAGCAAGATTGAAGTTATCCATTTTTAAAAATATTGGACTAAACATAGAAAAAATCTCAGAATGTATCTTATCCGAAACTCATACTCATGCAGCTTCTCAAGCAGCTTGATTGTAGCCTAATCAATAATAAGATTTTATAGCAATAAAAGGAATCAAAAACCATAAAGCAAAAAATCCAGATTTTATAATCATTGTTTTTTCTTTTATAGAATTTAGAACTATTTTTTTAAATTCTTTTTTAAGTACAAGAATTATTATAAAGGCTATAATAATTCATGCGAAATAAACAACTAATCAGTCATTTTTTATACTAGATAATATAAATCAAAAAAGAAGTCACATACTCAAATAATCATAATCTTTTTTTTCTAAAAATAAGTATAAAAAATATATACTAAATACAGAATATATAGCACAAGCTAAATCTAAATACCCCTCTACACTATGAAAAAATACCAAAGGTAATCAAAGTATTAAAATCAAGGGAAGTATAGAATAAAATGGATTTTTCGTTTTTTCTATAGATATATAAAATACAAATATCAAAAATAAAATAAAACTAAGATATTGCCATAAATTTATATAAATATCGTTAATTCATCAGAAAAAATCAGCTATTATTACTTTGTATATAGGTATGAAAATAGGATAACCAAGCCTTCATTTCCCAAGTATTTCGGATTTATCTCAAAATATTTTTACTCAAGAATCTTCATATATATTCAAAACTGGAATATGCCAATTTCAAAAAGCATCATCAGCATAACTAGGGAAGTTTGCAACATATAAAAAACTTATTATAGATGATATAACTACAAATATAGATCAAAATATTACAACTAATTTTTGGCTTAAATTTATTTCATTTAAATTAATATTTTCATAACTAATTTTTAAAGCTTGAATATAATTTCAAAAATTCTGTTTTTTGTAGAAAATTTTTATTATTAAAGCTAATAGTAAAAATATGTTCAATAACAAATATTCTAAAATTCAGATTCAAAAATATATAAATTGTAGATTAAATAAACTAAAAGCTATAACTCAAGTTCAGATAAAAAATGATATTATATATAAAATAATTCCTCTAAATTTTGTTCAGAAAAATAAATATATAAATAAAATTCAAGTAATTATTGGGATGATAATATTTATTATAAGGGCTTTTAGTAAAAGCAAAATAGAAGTTTCAAACATATTATTTTTTATTATTTTTTAAAAGATAATTATTATTCCAGTTTATTAATACTTTTGCATTTAAGTCTTTTGGAAGCTCTTTTTTATAATATATTATGTAATCAGCTGTTTTTATATCAGCTGTGATTTTACAAGGTTTTAGATATAAATTCCAATGAGCTATAAAAGGCCAATCTTGGAAACTTTCAGCATAAATACTACATTTTCTATTTTTTTCAGTATCTAAATTTAATTCTTTTCTTATTTTATCAGTAAATACTAAGTAATCTCATAAATCAAAAAAAGTTTTGTCTTCATAATTTTGAAAAGTATATGATTTTAATCAGTCATTTACAATATTTCAATATGTGTAAAGATTTCTAAATCATACAAACATAAAAAATATTATTCATAAAATAATAAAACTTTCTTTATTTCTATATTTTTTGATAAATAATAAGATTATGAAAATTATAAAAAATAATACATAGAATATTGATATAATAGATGTTCAGTTAATTTTTACTCAATATCTTAGATTTATAGTATATGGAGTAAGACTTTCTATTTGCCAGAAATTTTCCCAAGCTCATGTGATATTTTCTGAAAAAGTAGTTTTTCAAAGATTAAATGAAAGATTATTTGATTCTATATTTCATTGCATAACTAAAACTACAGGAATTTCAGGAACAAGTTGATCATAAAAAGCTAGATTCTTGAATAGAAATTTTTTATCTAAATTATTATCATTTTTAATCTCAATAAATTCTCCAGGAATAATTTGTTTTCAATTAAAAAATCAATATCAAATAACTCAATTTCATTTTATAATTCAATTTATTTCAAGATAATTATTTACATCTTTTTTATTTATAACAACAAAACACTGTTTATCACATTTAAATGATGTATTTTCTCAATATTCTTTATAATTTACAAATCATTGATTCTCATAGGAATATGATAAATTATATGAAACTATAAATAGTAAAATCGATATAATATATTTTAACATCTATATTTTTTAAAAAATAAATTCATTTATTTATAGCAAAAAACTTGATAAAATCAAACTTATTATTAGAAAACTTCTTATAAAATTTCTTTCCAATTTTTCATTATTTTATCAAATTGAAAATATTTACTTCTTTCTAATCATTTTATTTTATAATTTTCTCTTAAACTTTTATCTAAATATATTTTTTCCATAGCTTCAAAACATAAGTTTTCATTATTTAATGGTATCAAAATTCAATATTCTTCTAGGCTTAAATCTGAAATTTCACCAAAATTATTAATGGTCTTTCTTAATATTTCCTTTGGTCAAGTTTTACAATCTGTTGATATAATAGGAATTCATAAGGCTAAACTTTCAAGTATTACTCATGGTAATCATTCTGTATTACTAGTTAATACAAAACAATCAGCTTTATCTAGAAATTTGTAAGGATTTTTATGATTTCCTAAAAAATGTATATTTTCTTTTGATTCTAAGGTTTCTCTTTGTTTATTAAGATTTTCTTTTAATGGTCAATCTCATAATATTATTAGTTGAGAATTCTTATATTTTTTATTAAATATTTCAAATGAGTTTAGTAAAAATTCTTGATTTTTTTCTGGAGATAATCTAGCAATATTTATAAAAGTAAATTTCTTATTTTCAAATAATTCATAATATTCTCATAAATCTTCATTTTTTAATGATTCAATATTTTTAATATCAACAGGATTATAAATGGTTTTTATTTTAGAACTTGATATATTATAATTATTTATCAAATTGCTTTCTTCTTCCTTTACAATTGTAATTATTCTATCTGTATAATTATATAATTTTTTGATAAAATATTTTTGAATTTTATTTAAAGCATTCACAGCAGAATGTATCTGTATAAATATTTTTGAAGGATTTCTGAAAAATATTTTACTAATTATATTATGAAAATTAGCCTCTTCTCAGTGAGAAAAAGAAATATCTATATTATTTTCTCTGCAATATTTAGCTATTTTATATGATATTTTAAAGAAGTTAATAATTTCTATAAATAAATTCTTTGATTTTCTTTGATTTAAACAAAATTCTTCTCATATAAAATCAAATTTATCTGTGCTATTATAAAAAGTAAGATATTTTACATTATATCAAATTTCAATAAAATTATTTCCAAGTATTGTTGCTATTTTTTCTGTTCATCTAGAGCGATGAAGTGTATATAATATTATTAAAATTGTTTTTTTCCCCATATTTTGTATTGTATTAATTACTTTATTTATAAGAAAAAACTTGAAAAATCCAAACTTATTATTAGATTATAATAGTATTTTTAAATAATCCACTATGCAAATCCACATAATTTCACAAGAGTGAACTTCCATCTCTCATATTCCTGAAAGATGATGATTAATAACATCTATTAAATTAGCTTTTGAAGAGATACTTTTTCTAAATGAAGAAACACTTCATAATCTAGAAAAAAACGTAAGAGGAGGTATTCCTGTTATGTTTCCAAATGCTTGACCACTTAGAGAAAACTCTCTTTATAATCTATCTCAACATTGATTTGCTAGAAATAAATCTTGGAACTCAGAAAAAATATCTGATACTAAATTTATGATGTTTTTGGAATCAGATTCTCAAACAAAAGAAGTTTTTCCTTTTGATTTTAGAATAGAAATAATTTCAGAAATAATTTCTGATAAAATAGTAAAAATAACTCAAAAAATAGTAAATACTGGAAGCATAGATTTGCCTTCACGAGTAGGCTTACATCCATATTATTTCGTGAGAAATGATGATAAAAAGGATTTAAAAATATTGCTTTGAGAAAAACTTTTAGAAGATTATAGTTTTATAAATTGAGAAACAGTTTATCTAGATAATCCAGGAAGTATACAAGTTATTTTTCCGGATTGAAAAACTCTTGAATTAAACTATGATTCTTCATATAAGAAGCTTTGGATACGGTCGGAAATAGGAAAAGATTTTATCTGTATAGAACCAGTTTATGGAGATGAAGATGCTTTACTTGATAATCCACTTATTTTGAAGAGTGGGGAAGAGAAGAATTTTGAAATAATAATCAAAAAGAGCTAAGATTTTAATCTCAGCTCTTTTTTCTTAATATCATTTATTTTTTTCGTAATATTGTTTTTTTGTTAGATACAAATCATCTTCTATAAGTCTTCTATTTTTAGCTATCAAATCTCAGATTATACCAAGAGCATAAAATTGTATAGCAATCATTAGGAAAACTCCAGAAATCACAAGAGATTGAATTTTACCAGTATCAACAGGATTCATCATATAGAAATACATAAATCTAGAAAGTCCAAGTAATCCTAAAACTAAAAATGGTGTTCCAAGAGCAAAAAATATTCTCATTGGGTTATACATAGCATAAACTCTAATCATAATTTGAGTAGTTTTATACATGTGATGCCACATATTTTTGAATAATCTTGAAGGTCTTGTTGGTTTATTTGTAGTAATATCAACATCAACTATTTTAATTCTTTTTCTACCAGCTTGAATAAGTGTATCAACAGCATAAGAAAAATCAGAAGTTACATTTAGTTTTAATAATGCTTCCTTAGAATAAGCTCTAAAACCAGAAACACTATCTGGAATATTTGTTCCTGATAAATATCTTACCATAGCACTTCCAAGCCATTGAAAAAATTTCTTTAAAAATGAAAAGTGAGAGATTTTTTTAGTTTGTCTATTTCACATAACAAAATCAGCTTTTCCTTCCAAGATAGGTTTTATCAAATCTGGAATAAATTTACTTGGATATTGATTGTCTCAGTCAGTATTTACCAAAATATCAGCTCCTTCAAGAAGTGCTTTATGAACTCCTGATTTGAAACTATTTCCAAGTCCTTTATTTCCAATATGTTTAACTATATAATCCACTCCAAATTTTGTAGCAACTTCTATAGTTTTATCACTAGAACCATCATCAATAATCATAGTTTCAATTTCATCTACTCAATCAATTTGAGTCGGTAATTCCTCCAAAACTGAAAGCAAAGTTTTCTCTTCATTATAACAAGGAATTTGTATTATTAATTTCATAAGTTTGTATTATTAAATAAATTTCCTTTTCTTCCCTCTCCTCTGAGGAGAGGGTTAGGGTGAGGTCTTTATAAATGTTTTTTACTAGCTTTTCAGATAGATTTGTAGATAAATCATTCCTCCAGCATATTTTCATCAGCCCAGATATTTCTACCATCTATTATGATATTTCATCTCATAGATTTTCTTATTTTTTTGATATCTGGAATTTTAAATTCATTCCATTCAGTTAATATTATAAGAGCATCAGTATCTTCTAGTGCGTGGTAATTTGTCTCACAAAATTGGACTTCATTATTTCATTTAAATACTGCTTCCATATGAGTCATACAAGCTGGGTCAAAAGTCTTGATTTCTTTTACTCAAAGTTCTAAAAGTCTATTTATAACTGAAATACTTGGAGCTTCTCTAATATCGTCAGTATTTGGTTTAAATGCAAGCCCCCAAATAGCTATACTTTTTCATTTTAAATCTCAAGCACTTTCAATAAGTTTATCTATAACTATAGTTTTTTGTCTTTCATTTACATTTTCAGTTTCTCTAATTATTTTGAATTCGTGATTGAAGTCTTTTCAAGTTTCTATAAAAGCTTTTATATCTTTTGGAAAACAAGATCATCCATAACCGATTCCAGATTCTAGGAATTTATTTCATATTCTATTATCCGCTCAGATTCACTTGCTTATATCTCAAATATTTCATCCTACTTTTTCAGCAAAATTTGCTATTTCATTTATGAAACTGATTTTTGTAGCGAGGAATGCATTCGCTGCATATTTGATGATTTCAGCTGAAGCAATATCTGTTATTATGATTTCAGTTTTATTTGCTAGAGGTTTGTAAATCTCTTCCATTATTTGTTTAGCTTTTTCATTTTGTACTCAGCAAACTACTCTGTCAGGATTTAGAAAATCATATATAGCACTTCATTCTCTAAGAAATTCTGGATTTGAAGCAACATCAAATTCTATATCTTTGCCTCTTTTTTGAATTTCTTTTTTGATTATATCTCTACATTTTTTTCCTGTTCCTACTGGAACTGTAGATTTGTTTATAAAAAGTTTGTATTCTCATATATTTTTACCAAAAGTCTTAGCTACTTCTTCTACATATTTCAAGTCAGCCTTATTATTATTTTCTTTATCTGGAGGAGTTCCAACAGCTGAAAAAATAGCTTTCCCAAATTTTATTCACTCAGGAATATTAGTAGAAAATGATAATCTCCCTTGTTTATAATTTCTTTTAACAAGTTCATCAAGTTCAGGTTCATAAATGGGGATTATTCCAAGTTTTAGGTTTTCTATCTTTTTTTCATCGATATCAATACACATTACTTCGTGTCCAAGTTCTGATAAACAAGCTCAGCTAACAAGTCATACATATCCAGTACCAAAAATACTTATTTTCATTTTTTTTATTTGTCTTATTTTTTAGATTTATTTGATTATATGTAAAATTGAGATAAATCAAGGATATATTTTAAGTTTAAATAAGGGAATATTTGATTTTTTGCTTTTAAAATGTTAAACTTAAGAAAATCTTAATATCTCAAAAAATAAAAATATGAATATCAATACTTTAAATAATTCTAATTCTAGAGAAAATTTACTTGAATTAAACTATGATAAACTTTATTGAGTTTACCAACTTATAAGCGAAAATGACGAAGAAATTGAATTAAAATTACTTGATAATTGTTTAGTTGCTTTTGAAAATCAATTAGATAATCTAAAATGATTAAATGAAAATAAAGATGTTTCTATTTTGGATTTAAATTCATTAACAAAATGAAATATTAAAACTTTAGCTTGAGCTAATTTTGAGATAAAAGATTCTAGTAAAATTGTTTTAGCTTCATGATGAATGATTGATTTTTTTGAATCAACCTGAAAAGAAAAACATATTCATATGTTAACAAGTTTGAGAGATGCAGGACGAACTAGTACAAATCAGAGAACTACAGTTGCTTGAAGAATTTTATGAAATGATATAAAACACGATATTGAAATGGAAACAGCCGAAGAATCACCATTTTTAGGCTTCTATAATTGAGAATTTCATTTAGCTATACCAAATGATAACTTTGAAGCATTAACTCATTCTATAGAATTATTTTTAGAAACTAAATACAATCCGGAAAATAGGGAATTGAAGAAAATATTTGAAAGAGGATTTAGATGACTTAAATATGAAGAACTTTGAGATGTTTTGAAAAATATCATTTCAAATAAACGTTTTTTTAAATATGAAACTGAAGAAATTAATGAAATCAAATGATTAGAACATATGAGAAAGACTGTAAAAATTTGAAACAAACAAGATAATTTTTATATATCTTATAATGAAAATTTAAATACTTACGAATTTAAAATATTTAAAAAATTTAAAAGCTTTCCAGATGGATTTACTTTGCCTTGAAAAAGACCAAATAGATTATTTTTAGAAAGTTTTAATCAATCTCCAAGAATAAATAGATTAGAAAACTCTACGAAAATAAATCCATCAGGAGCTATAAAGAATTTCACTATAGAAATTAATAAAAATATAGACAAAATACTAAACTTTTTGAAATAGGGAGCGTTAGCTCCTTATTTTTCTAAAAAAAACTTTGACTTTCTCTATTTTTTTATATAATAAGCCAGCACTAAATATTGGGATGTCGCCAAGTGGTAAGGCAGCGGACTTTGACTCCGCCATTCGTAGGTTCGAATCCTACCATCCCAGCCATTAAAAAGCAAACATAAAAAATCCTTACTTGATTTCAAGTAAGGATTTTTTATTATTTAATCTCGCTTAATTTAGGATATTTTATTTCAAATCAATTTTCTACTTTATTTCTTGCGTTTTGATATAAATTAATAGCATTTGTTCTACATACTTTTTCTCTAGTTTCAGGACTAAGTGCATCAAGAAAATTATTAAATCTAGAATTTGTAGCTCAAATTTTATAAAATCCATTTCCAAGTATATCAGAGCCAATCATTACTCTAGTAGAAAATTTTTCTGTCAAAGCTAACCATTCATCCACGCTTACATTATTTATAGAAATTATATCATCGAAAACTACCCAAGAATAATCTACGTATAATCGAGGATATTCACTAAGTAATCTATCTATCATTTTAGCATAATATGGAGCATTTAATCTCCTAGATGCTCAGCAATGAGCAAATACTATTTTTGCTTTAGGATATTCCATTAACATTGATTCCATTTCATGTAAATATTTTGGATAATCAGAAACTCCTGGGGAAGTGATGTTATTGTGAATCATTACAGGTAGATCATATTTTGAAGCAAATTCTAATATTTTTGAAGTAGCTTTTGTATTCATTCTTGGAGCTTCTCACTGAGTTTGGAAAGTTAAATCGTCATGTCTATAAAGAATTTCTCAAATTCCACAAAATACTCCAGGATTATATTTAAAAGTTCTTTTTATATAATTTATAGCATCTATATCCATAGGATTAAATCAGCACATAAGAGGGAAAAATCTATCTTTATCAGATTTCGATAATTTATTATATTCATTTGCTACTGTTGTATCAGTAGAAGAATCATAATAACATCCATTATCATCATCTAGATAATATTCAGGCCTTTCTCTTTCATTTTCAGACCATATTTTTTTTACAGAAGTTCAAAAAATTACAGCTTTATCTATATTTGATTTATTCATATAATAAAGTAAATTTTTTAGTCACTCAGTTTCTCATAAAAAATCAACTATATGTACATGAGCGTCAACAATAGGATATTTAGGACCTATACTCTTTTCAAGCTTTTCTAATTTTTCTAAAAAAACAGTTTTAGTTTTATTTTTTTTAACTTCATTTTTTATTTTTTTTTCTATAAAATTAGGATTTATAGCTCATAAAATCTTTTTATTGGTTTTATTTAATGATTTTTTTAATATTGTCATACTTGTGTTCATAAATAATTTAAAAATATTTTTTCTTTATCATGAGGTAGTCTAAGTAAAAAATAATGAAATTCTTCATCATTTAAGAAAAAGTTAACTAATTCTTCTTTTTTATATAACTTAAGTAAATCTGTTGCTTGCTTTAATGATAATCACTTAAACATTACTAGTAAATCTTTGTAAGTTTTGATTTTTTTATATACATTATTAAGTCAAAGCATATTTATAAGTTTATCTTTGTTATCATTAGCTAAGTAATGAAGAGTCATTATTATTTCATTAGTTCTAGTAAAAGTTTCTCTTATGAAATCTTCTCAAAGAAGTTCAAGTAACTCAGTTTCTGATTCTCCATATACGAATTCAAATATATTTTTCAAATCATGAGCATCTCTTATAAACAACTTTAATCATTTTAATCTTAGTCTTTTTATTAAAACTGTTTTATTTTCTTCTTCAGGTATTCTAGCTAAGATTTCTCATAAATGTTTAGATGTTCCTATTATATCTTTTAGATTATCTCATATTTTAAGCAAAAGTAGCATGTAGTTTTTTCTACTTAATGTTTTAAGCAATTTCAAAAGCCCTTTATGAGTTTTTATTATATCTAAAAGCTTATCATTCAATTGCATTATTATATTCCAATGAATTAATTCACTTATATTGTCATCTCAAGATAAGATTTGCATTATTTGAGCTAACTCATTTTCATTATTGAAATAGTATTTTTTTCCAAGTATTTTAAAACTATAGTTTTCCATATTTATTAGTTTAAATATATTTGTAAGTATTCTAACATATTATCTATATTATACTAAATAATAAATATTGACTTTTTGTTATATTATTGTGTTTAAATTAAAAAAAAGAGAGATTTTTAAAATCTCTCTTTTTTTTAATAATTTAGAATTAAACTAAAATTAGCATTTGTAGAATAATTTCAAGCAGCTTGTTCATCTCAAACCTTAACATAATATTTAAGTTTATAAAAATACGTTTTTTGTGTTCAATCTGAAGTTGATACATCTTTTATAGAATTTCAAACAATAGTATTATTTATTGGATTTATAATTGAACTATAATCTGTTATAACTCAAGCTTCATTTTTATATAAATCAAAACCAAATCAATAATTAGTAGCTCAAGAATAATCAGGAATATCCGTTAATCATTTACTTAATGCTCCAGATTTTCAGTTATATAAATTAAATCATGCTCAAAGTGTTTTAACTGTTATAGATTCTTCTACCGTAGCATATTTTCATATATTAGCTTTTACACTTCATAAATCTATACTTCAAGTTGAAACTACAAACTCTACTTTATCAACATAGAAATTTATAACTTGAGTTACAGTATTCCCAGCTTTATCATCTATAGTAAATGTTGCTTTATATTTACCAAAATTAAGATGATTTAAAGTATAGTTTGCAGATGTTACGTCAATAGTACTAGTACTTATTCGAGAAGCTATAATATCAAATGAAGCTCAATTATATTTTTCTATAACTATATTAGAAGTTCAAGTTGATACTCAAGCTATATCATCAGAATAATTATAAGTTAAATTTATATTATCTCAGATAGGGAATAGAGTATTGTCAGAAGGACTAAATGATCAAATAACAGGAGGAGTTACATCTATTTTATTAGCAGATCCCGGAGTTCACTTAGGATTAGTATCATCAAATCAAATAGATGCTACTGCACTATACCAATTTGTTCCAACTGTTCAGTTTCAAGGAACATTTTTTCTTTCCATAGATATATTTTGACTTGCATTTCAAGCTGGCCAAGGAGATGCAACAGCTGAATCATAATTAGTTCAAATACTGTCTTTAAGAACAATATTTGATTGACTTATACTATTTAGACTCAAAGAACTTGTTATTAAATCTGGTGTTATAGATCAAGATAATATAGATATAGCTGAACTTGAGTTTGCTATTAAATAATATCAATTAGCTCCAATTGAGGCTCAAGCTGGAAGACTTATATTTGTAGTTCCAGAATTAGCAGTATTTTGTAATACCCAGCCAGACATAGAAACAGAAGTATTTCACATATTTCTAAGTTCTATATATTGATTTGCTTGAGTACTAGAATACATCACTTCATTTATTACAACAGATGGACTTATACGAGCAAATACTTGATTAGATTGTTTGTTTCATAATGAATCTATAGCTGTATTTATAGCAAAGCTTATAGTTGATGTTGCATATGTTATATTTGCAGAATTCAAAGTTAATATAGCTGAGTTTGTTCAAGCTCAGAAATTTACTCATATTATACTTGCAGTACTTCAATTTAATACAAAATTTGAAGGAATCAAACTAGCATTTGTAATATTCTCACTAAAACTAAGATATAGTTTATCTATTCAATCAAATCTAGCAAAAGATATAACGGGTCACATTTTATCAGTAGAACTAGAATATCATACTTCAGCTAATACTAAGTTTCAATCAGAATCTTTTAGAGATGAGTTTGAGATGATTTTCGAATCAAGTAATAGGGAAGTATCTATAGTATCTTTTTCATCAACATTTGCAATTATATAATTAGATCAAGTTGCATAAGAAGCTATATTATATGAATTTACTCAAGCAACAGTAGATGAAATATCTCAATTAACATTTTCACTAAAACTTATTTTAACTGCATCAGCTTTCCCATTATTATTTAAATCAAGAGTTTCTCTAGAAATTATTTTAGGGCTTACTCAATCTGTAACAGTATTGTTAAAATTAGCAGTAGTATTGTTTGATGAATCTTTTAGAGAAGTTCAGCTATAAATTACATTTGGTTTATAAGAAGAATCATTATCTGAACTAGTTTCAGCTAGATTTAAACTTAATGTAGAAGTTCCAGTTCATGTAAGACTAGTTATGCTAGATCAAGTAGATAAATAAGATAAACTTAAATTACTCTGAGTAATATTTGCTATATTTTCACTAAATAATAAATCAATTTTATCAACCTTATAATTTGAATTATTGTCGCTTGTACTAGAACTTAGTAAAACAGGACTAGCTTTGTCTTCTATAGGAGTAGATGTTATATTTCAAGCTAAATTTCAAGCTAAATCACTATAAGTTGAATTATTTAAACTAAGCGCTAAATTCCCAGTTGCTGTATTAAAAGCACTAGATTCATTTAATATCAAATTTATTTTGTTTGATGAAGTATTTACTGAAGCAATACTCATTCAATTATAAGCATTATCTATAGTCCATCAATTATTTACAGAACTTGCAGCAAGAGCCTCACTCATTACAACTTCTATTTTATCTAATTTTCAGTTTGCATTAGTATCAAAAATTTGGACACTTTGCACTCTAGGAACAACTTTATCTACTGATAACATATTTCAAGGAATAAGATTATTCCCAACGAAATCTGTTACAGCTCATGAAGTATAAGTCAAAGTTGGTGTGAGATTACTCGATCAAGTATTTGTGAAATATAAAGTTATTTGATTATCATCTGTAATTCAAGCTGTAGCAGTTCAAGTTATATTTATTCAATTTGAGATAGAAAATTTACTAGTATTTATAGAATTATCTTTTATAGGTTCACTAAAACTAACAAGTAATCAATCAACTTGTCCATTAGCATCATTATCCATAGTTTCTACATTACTTACATGAGGTGGTAGACTATCTACCAAAAATCATGCACTTAATTGAGAAGTTGATAATCATACATTATCAGTAGCTGTAATTCTTATTTTTGCATTATTGTAATCAATAGTTGCAATATTCCAGTTATAAGATCAAGAGTTTGGAATACCACTAGCTAAAGGAAGCCAAGCAGTTCAATTATAATATTCCAAAGATATAGAATTTGTAGCTATTCAAGAAACAGCATCGCTTATTGCTCAAGTATTCCAAGTGATATTTATATTTTGTCCTCATCTGAAAGATTCTCATCCAGCAGGATATGTTATAACTCAAGTTGAAATCATAGGCCCAGTTGTATCTTTTATTACTGTTATATTTCCAGATCAGAAATTTGGAGTTTTGTAAGCCTTATCATAAGCAATAGATTTTACATTTATACTAGTTCAATCAGCTACTATCCCAGGAATAGTAAAATTATAATTCCAATTAGTATAAGAATTACTTGTAGTAGTTGCAAGTTGTGTTAAAGATCATTGAAATGAAGATCAATCAAAATAATTAGATCAATTTGTTATTTCTAACTTTACAGCACTTACTCCAGAACTAGCATCACTAGATGTTCAAGCAATAAGTACAGTTCAACTAGAATAAACAGTATTTCAATTTATAAATCATACATTAGGATTAACTGTATCTCATTGGTATGTTATTTGCGTAGTCGTAAAAGAATTTCCAACTATATCACTAGCTTTTATTTTCAATTTATATGTATCTCAATTAGTTATACTAGGATTTATAGTATTTGCTAAATTATAAGATGCAGCATTAAGAGAAGTTATAGTATTATAAACTTCTGTTCCTACATAAGTAGTTCAATTCCAATAAGTATTAGTTGTTTGATCATAAAATGAGTAAGTAGCATCTCATCAAGATAAATTTGTATCTGTAATAGTAGCACTTAAATCTATTCAAGAATTATTAATATATTTATTTGTTTGAGGAGTATTTCACCCATTTCACGCATAAGTAATATTTAAAACAGGAGCAGTAGAATCAATTTCAAAATTATTATCAGATATATCAAAAGATTTATTTCCAACATTATCAGATGCTTCTAATTTGATTTTCATTGTAGTATTATTCAAACTAGGAACAGTCCAAGAATATGTTCAATTATTTACTAAATTAGTAGCTATTTGAGTGTAATTAGTTCATCCATCAATAGAATAGTATAAAGTTATAGGATTTGCAGCAAGTCCTATATTGTCTGTTATTCAAGCATTATTCCAAGTTATGTTTACATTTGATCATCATTTTAATTTTATTCAAGTATTACTTGGATAAGTTATACTGGTAGAGGGGACGGTAGGAGCTATTTTATCTATAGCAAATGTTCATCAAATAGCAAAATCTGATTGTCAAACTAAATCATAAGCTGATATTTTTACTTTGTAATTAGATCAAGAAGTTAAGCTTGATATATCCCAAGGATAAGATCCAGAATTTGCTCACGTTGAAATAAGATTCCAGTTAGAACCTCAATCAGAAGAATATTCTAATTTTACATAAGAAACTCATATATTATCACTTATTTTACTAGGAGTCCAAGTAATATTTGTTGTAGTTCAACCTATAGTTCAAGAAATAGGAGTTGTTAAAGTATCACTAGCAACAATAGGTACTGTGTTATCAAGAGTAATTGACGCTAGAGTTGTTCAAGTATTTATTCATGACGTATTTGCAGCTGTGAATTGTACTTGTTTTGTTCAACTTGATATGGAAGCTAAAGCTCAAGCTGAAAAAGTATAAGTAGCAATATTTGCACTATAATTACAAGTTACACCAGATACTGGACTAGAACAAGAAATATTAGAATAAGAACTATCTTTTATACTAGAAGCATTTAACCATATATTAGAAGAATTTGAATTTGTTATAGTTGATTTAATAACTAGATTATTTCATCATTTAGTATAACTTGTAGTATTTAATATAGTATCTGTTATAGAACTATTTGAGAAACTAGGAACTAGATTATTTATATAGAAATTATCACAAGTAGAGGTTGTTCAAATATTTTCCATATTATCATAAGCAAAAACTCACCAAGCATAATTATATAAATTAGCTAATGTAGCTTGTTTAGATAAATCTAATAAATTCGTAATATTATATTCAGTATATGATCAAGTACATGTATTCCAAGAAGTATAAGAAGTATTTCAAGTATAAACTCTTAATTTATATCATTTTACTCCAGATCCATTTCAAGAGTCATCAGTAGATGTTAACCATGTAAAAGTAGGATTTAATATACCAAGTACCTTTTGAGGACCAAAAGGGTTTATATTTACTATACTTGGTCAAGCATTATCAAATTTTATAGTTACTGGGGAACTTATTGTATTATTTCAAATTAAATCTTGGGCAATAAATCTAACTTCATAATAAGTTCATGAAACAAGTCATAAACTAGCTAAATTAATATGTTCAGTATGAGAACCAGTTGTTAGATTAGAGATATTTGTAATATA
This sequence comes from Candidatus Altimarinota bacterium, assembly GCA_028713225.1. GTDB lineage: Bacteria > Patescibacteriota > Gracilibacteria > BD1-5 > UBA6164 > JAQVPN01. The sequence goes on along the minus strand of JAQTOS010000007.1, from coordinate 42,430 downwards.
GTATGTTTTTAAGGCATCATTATTTCCTCACACTCTTGTAAATTGTATATTTGTAGATCATCAAGACTTTAACGCTTCAGAAATTGTATAATTAAAATCAATACTTCAAGAATAATAATTTTGATAATAAGCTGTAGATCAAGTTGCAAAATTACTAATATTAGGAGCTATAGAATCACTAATTAATACTCATCAAGTAGCATTATTATAAGATCCATCAACTGGAACACCCCAAGTAGCTCAAGTAAGAACATTAAGGGTTCAAGTTGCAGCGGTATTTATAATATTAGGAATAGTAACATTTATTGTATCATTTGATACTGAGCTTATACTAGTTCATGTATAAGTAGTTCAAGCTACTTGAAAAATAAATCAACTAGCACTATGTATACTTAAATCTGTTTTTAATGGAGCATCAAATTTAACTTGTAAATTTTGAGTATTTGTGAATGTTGCAGATAATACAGATGGATGAGGAACTATATCTGATACTAAAGTTCACGTTGCACTTGCTGGATTTCAAAGATTTAACGATGTTCACATTATTGCAACATATGTTATATATTTTCATCATGCAAGAGGATTTCATAAACTATCGTTTACTATATTACTTGATCAAGTCCACATATTAATATTTTTATCATAAATGGCTCATATCCAAGTTCAAGTAAATGCAGTATTTTCTGGTAATACATATATTCTATATGATTCAAATGATGAATAAGATGCTCAAATACTAGCATCCCAGGTTACTTTTAAATCTCTACCATCAACTCAGTCCCAGGCAATGTCATTATCAATTAAAGTTAATCAGCTAGAACTCATAGCAGGAGGTAAAGCTTCTTTTGTTATACTTAAACTTGTTGTAGATTCATTTCATACATTATCTTTACAATAAGCATTAACAGTATTAGATCATAAAGTTAACCAAGAATTTAGAATAGTGTCATCATTTTTAATATCTTTTACACTTGTTTTATAAGAAGTGTAATTAGATCAAACTCAAAATCTGAATTGTCAATCTTCTGAACAGTAAATACTCCCTGTCGAATTATTTAAAACAACAGCTCATGGAGATAATCACATTGAATAAATATTAGGAGCACTTGTATCTTTTGTTATAAGTACATTTGATGATCATACGTCTCAATTAATATTTGTTAGACAAACAAATATTGTATTATCTCAATCTCGTAATAAAGAAGAATTTATAGTATACGTTAAATTTGCTCATATTGTATCATAAGATCAAGTTCGTATAGCAGTATTATTACAATTAGATAAAGCTATCTTATATAAACCAACTTGATTTGAAGAAAAGCTCATATCAGAAGTATTATATGGTGATATTGTTGATACTTTTGATAAACTAGGTACTCATAGAGTAATAACAGGTGCATTTGAACTAGCTATATTTAATACTAAATTTGTTTTTTTATCTTCAGTTCAGAAACTTGTATTTGTATCATTTGGATCTGTTAGATTGTTATCCTCATCTTTAGCATAAAAATCTGTATAAGATAAAGTTTTATCTCATACAGCGGACAAACTAGTAATTCATATTTTTTTAAATATAGCTGTTTTTCCATCAATATCACAAGAATCATATGTTAAACTTTCAGTACTAGATAATCATAAACTAGATAAATTAGCTGTAATTACTCAGCCATCAATATTTGTACATCAATTATAATCTTTTACTTTAACTGTTAAATCTGTAGAATCACTACCATTTCACACTATAGATGATTTTGAAAAACTATAATCTATTATATGTGGTTTTACATTTACATATACAATACTATTTCTAGTATTTGATGTTAATCAAGAATTAGCTGTAAAATAAGTAGATAAATTATTACTATAAACACCGTGATTTGTAGGGAATTTTAGTAATACCCTTCTAACAGCATAAACTGATCAAGTAGTAAGACTACTTAATCAATTTATATAATTAGGAATAGATGTGGGAGGATTGAATGATGTTATAGGTACAACATATGTCGAAACTCAATTAACTTGAGTTGCAGCCGTTGTTGTTCCACTATAAACTATATCCGATGGAAAATTTGTGTAATATGATACATTTGTTATAGTAGTTGCTTCATTATTTCTTAGATATGATTCAAATCTAAAATATTGATCAGGCTGTATTGCTAAATTATCTGTAGGATTAGAAAAAGCAGAACTAGTATCATTACTTAGTTTTTGTTGATAAAGATCTATTCACGCAGCATAACTAATATTAAAAACTCGAATGTTTAAAATATTAGAACATATAAAAGAGACTATCAAAAACAAAACTGAGATTTTTTTAAACATATTTTTCATTATTATAATTTGTATATTGAATCGATAATAAACATTTTTTACTTTTTTTCAATTTTTTTGTTTTTGTTTTTGTTTAAGTTAAAAACTTTATATAGGAGTACTTACTACTAAATTAATAGTAATAATTTTTTGATTTCATGCTTGATCTTCAACAGTTATTGTTCAAGAGTAAGTACCTCATAAGCCAGCTGTTCAAGTAATCGCTACTACTGGAGAAGTTTCATATATTCAAGTTGTTGGGATTACAGCTCACCCTATTGTAGCTCATGACACAATTTTTATTGCTTCTCAAGAAGGTATTGTTTCATTTTGATTAATTCAAGCTCATTCATTTACCTGAGTAAAATTAACACTATTATTTGCTACTGCTACTGTATCAAGAATTATAGTATCACTAACTCAAACACTTTGCACATTTCAAGCAGCATCTTTAACATAAACATAAATTGTTTTTGTTCCATCTCAAGAACTCATAGTATAACTTGTAGGTTTACTAGAAACCCATCCAGCATCTCAAGTAAGAGGAGCTGAAGATGATTCTGAAACAAACCAATATGCAGCATCTCCAGGTCAAGTTAATCAATCTAAGTTAACTGTCGTAGAATTAGTATAAGTAGCTCAAGAATTTAATGATAATCATGTTGGAGCATTTGGTGCAATATTATCAGATCAAACATTAACGGTTAATGTAGCAGTAGTTTTAACTCAATTAGTTCCTTGAATTTCATATGTACAAGACGCAGCTCAAGAAAAATTATTAGTAGGAGTAAAGTCAATTTTTCAATTATTAACTACGAAATCACCACCAACTTTGTTAGTTATAACTCCAGTTAAAGTAGGGGCTATTCAATTAGTATAAGTATCATTAGCTAAAACATCAATTCAAGTTTTTGCTGTATTGTATGCAGTAGATGTAGTATCGTTTACTGCATGAGGAGTAGTATTTCTAAGTCTTTGTTCTTCTTCATATTTTTTAGCTTGAGAATCAACTCATTTAGACATAGTAGGATTTATATTTGTTGCTAACACATTTCTTTCAAACGTATGTTTTAATGACATATCTACTTTTGCTATATCTGATTGATAAGTAATTCAAGCAGTAGTATGAGTTCAAATATTTTTATCAGCTTTTACAAATGGTCTAGCTGATTCAAATCATTTTTCACTAAAAGGGAAGCTTACTCATGCTTTTACATTATAATCTCAGCTATGTAAGTCTAAACCAGTATATCAAATTTCAAATGCTAAATCTTTAGTTGGGTAAAGTGTAGTAGAAACACCAGCTGTAGTATCACTAAAATTATCACCATAATTAGTTTTTGCAGTACTTCTTTCTAAACTTCAAGCTAGTCTAGCTTTCATATCATTTTTAAAATCCATTTCTACAGCCGCTTCAATAAAGTCAGTATTTCAAGTTACTTTACCAAAAGTTCAAGTAACAGTATTAGCAACTCTTCAAAGCTCTAGATTTGTATGAGTTGAATCTGAAATAGTTCATCTATATCAAACTGCAGCTCCTATATTAGTAGATTTTAAATCATATTTAGTTCATTCTGTTCATAATGGAACATCACCTAAATTTAATAATCCAGCTCATCATTTAATATAAACATCTTCATTTACATTTAATACTCAAACACCTCAAAGTAAAGTATGATTGTTTCATTTTTCTGCTTTTACTTCAAATTGTTTTCCTCTAATATCTAATCAAACTCAACTATAAGAAGTACCCGTAATTTCTTTTGATACTCAATAAACACTAAATAATGTATCAGATTTAGTTTTAAATCATTTAATATTAGAAGAAGTTCAATTATTATCTAAAAAATTATTAGCTAATCATGTTTCTAAAGAAGTTCAATTTTTAATAGAAATTTTTGTTTCAGAAGAATTAGTATCAATATTCTCAACTATACTTGCTGGCGATACCATATCAATTATTTCAGTAACTTTTGTTTTTGTTATATCTCAAAACCCAGGATTTTCAGGAGATCATTTTAAAATTTGATCAAGAGATGGTTGTTCAACAGTTTTATCTGGAAGAGGTTGTCCAGATGCAATTTGTGCTGCAAGACCTAATCCTGCAATAAAATTAGTAACTTTATTTTTCATAGTAAATTTAATAAAAATATAAATACTTCCTTATTTTACATCATTTAGCTATAAATGTCAAGTTTTTTACACTTTTTTATTGATAAAAAAATGGAAAAGTCAAAATTAGTCTTGACTTTTCCAAAAAATCACCATAATAATGTGGTCTTTGAATATAAAGACACGCGTGTATTTTTATTTTTTAAGTTTTTGTTTATGAAAACATTTAAGAAAACTTTAGCTTCTGTAGGATTAGTTTCTATGTTAGCTATGAATGTTGCTATGGCGGCACAAATTGGTACTGGTACTATTACTGGGGTAAATACTTCATCTATAGATTTTTCTGGAACTTTCCCAGGAACTGCAACTTGAGTATTAACTCCAGTTATCGTTACTGCTTCTGTTGATCCAGTTTTAAATATGACTGTTTCTACTGGTGGTTTAGCTCTAGGTACTTTAGATACTGTTGGTAAATCAGCAAATCTTGGTATGGAATTAGGAACTAACGCTACTAATGGTATAGTTGTTACAGCTTCTTCTGCTAATGGTGGTTTAACTAGTAATACTGCTTCAGGTATAATCAATAGTGAATTAACTGATGGTGTACAAGAATCATATACTTTTGCTTCTTCTACTGGTGTAGTAGATTCTTCAGTTGCTGATTTTACTTCATCTGTTACTACTGCTACTGAAGTTACTACTGGTGCTAAAGATGTAGTTATATATACATCAAATAGACCAGAAAAAACTGATCTTACTAATAATGATGTAACTTTTACAGTTGCTGCTAAATCAGCTGAACAAACAGCTGCTGCTTCAGATTACTCTGATACTATTACTTTTACAGTTGTAGGTTCATTCTAATTTTTCGCTATTCATAGCAATCTTAAATAAATAAAAAACTCTTGGAAATTTCCAAGAGTTTTTTATTGTACAATTTTTTTCTACAATAAATAAAGCTTTCACTTAATAAGTGAAAGCTTTATTTATTGTTTTACCAGTTTAATTCCATTATTTTACTTATATCCGACTTCAACATAGTTCAATCAGATATAATTCATAATTTATCTTTTGCAAAGTTTATGTAAGCTGTTTTAGTTATATTTCAAAAGTACTTTGTAGAATCATAATCAAAATAATTGAAATGTTTCATTATATCTTGTAAATATCATACCTCATCACCATAATCTCAGAATTTTAATTCTTTTGTTAAAGTATAAGCATCTTTTACTTTATTAATTATAGTATTAGTTGTACTCGTATTTGTTTGATTAGTTAATCAAGAATTAAGTAATTCTATACTTTTTACTATTATTTTTGCAACCTCTGCTCTAGTTATATTATCAGTAGGTCTAAAGATTAATTTTCATCATATACTTTGTCAGCTAATTATTCAGGCCTTATAAGCTGTTTCTATGTAATTTTTTGCCCATCCATTTGAATCTGCAAAACTAGAATTTGTTACACTCAGTAAATTTATTCAAGAAGTTCTAATTAACATTTTCATAGTTTCTTCTCTAGATATAGTTTTATCTGGATTGAAATATTTATTTTGACTAATTATTCAAAGAGCTAAAGCTTTTGCCACTACTCGTGATTGCCAAGAATTATCATCTACATCCCAGAAAGGATTTTTTTGTCCAGCATAACTTGAATAATCTTTTCCAAGTCATTTTAGAAGCATTTTTAAAAATTCTATTCTAGAGGTATTATTATCTGGTCTAAATGTATTATCTGGATAACCATTTACTATTCCAGAAGATGCAAGAGCTATTATATAATTTTTAGCAAAGTGGTTTGCTATATCATTTAAATATATTTTTGTTCAATCTGCTTTTACTATTTCTATTATTTCAGGAACTTGAGTAGTAGTTGTTCCAGTATTAGTTCATCATCATTGATTAGTATTTCATGTACTAGTGTTAGTGGTTCCAGTTTGAGTAGTAGTTGTTCAAGTATTTGTAGTTCAAGTTTGACTTGCAGGAATACAAGATAATCATAGATTTCATCAAGTACAACTTACTCCAGATTTTCTTGTCCAAATATATGAATTATTATATAGACTACATTGTAACATAGTATCTGTACAAGTTGGAGTTATAGATCATCCACCACCTCCTCATCAAGAAGATTGGTTTATTGCACAAGAAGTTCAACTTACGTGGTATCATGAATTACAAGATATAGCCTCTGATGAATTTGAAAGAGAAACATCAGTTCAATTTGAAGCTAGAGTAAAAGTAGTTGTAAGAGTTGAGGTTCAATTTGCAATTGATAATGGTAGTGATGACTTAGTTTGAGGAGAATTATAATAAAGTGTAAATGCTGTGAAACTAAATGTACGAGAATTTGATATAGCAGTTGTAATAGCGGTAGATTTTGCTATACAAGATCATCATTGTTTTGTATATCCTGTATTACAAGTGAAATCACAAGTTGGATAAGTAGTTCAAGGTACTAAAGTCGCATTAGATGGTGTACTACAAGTTGGAATAGGCCTTATTATACTTATTTCATTATTAATACTTGAATTATTATCAAATTCTAATCTTATTAGATTTGTAGTATTATCAGCTAAATTAAAAGTATGAGACCAAATTTGAGAATTACAATTTATAGATCAGATAGAAACTCAATTTACAGATCAACTTAAAGTAGTTCATAATGTAGATCAAGTACTACTAATATAATTACAAGATCAAGATAAATCTATACTAGAATTATTTGTATAAATAGAATTTAAATTATTAAAACTTATATAATTATTTGTTGGTCCATATTCTATAGAATCACTATATGTAGAACTAATATTTCAAGCTTCGTCTTTGAATTTTATATAAACTGTTTTTGTTCCAGCTCAAGTTCATAAATCCCAATTTAATTTACTAGTATTATAAGTTTCCCAAGATGCTCATGAAAAATTAGAAACATTTGAAATCATCATTTGACTAACTCATATATCATCTATTGCTGCTAGAGTTAATTGAACATAATTGTTATTAGTTAATGAAGCTCAATCATTTATACTTATTCAAGTACTAGTTCAAATAGCAATTCAAGTTGGTGCACTAGAGTCAGCTACTATTAAAGATGGAATACTCACATCAATAATATTTCAATTAGATGACCAATCTTTAGCTCAAGATGTTGCTGTTAATGTATATGTTCATACTGAAAGAGATGAACTTGTAACAAAATAAAGCTTTGTTAGATTATCATTTAAGAAAGAAAAAGTTCAAGTAATAGTTCAAGTTCATTTTAATAAAGTAAAAGATCAAGTACTACTAGGGATTAGATTTTCAGAAATATCAAACAATAGATTTCAAGTTCATATATTTAAAGATTGAGATCAAAGAGTAGATAATAGGGTCGAATTGATTTTTAATATTTTAGGTCTAGCTAGATCTTCTTCATTTATGTCATTATTTCAGATTGTAAGTCAATCAAAAGTTCAAGTTATTTGAGGTAAATCTCAAGTATTCCAAATATCATCAGAAAAAGGAAGTATGTAAGAAGTTCATGAAGAATAAACTGTTCAAACAGAAACTCAATTTACTTGTAATCAAGATAATGTTCAAGTATTATTTGAATTTGCTAAATTTAATTTATAGGCATCAATATATCAGTTTCAGTTTAAATCAAGAGTTTGAGCTCTAGATATAAAATTATTTGTTTTTACATCAACAGATACTTGTCAAATAATATTTTGATGTGCTATATCTGTTGTATCTAGAAGATTTATATTATTTAATCCAGATGTTGCACTCGAATTAACTGTGTAATTTAAAATAATTACTGAATTACAAATCGCTCAAGAATTTGAATAAGAATATTTAAAACTTGAATTTGTTGATGATATCAGAGAAAATCCACAAGTATTTTGTGAAGCATCATAAGAATTATAAGTAAATCAAGCAGGGAAGTTTACACTATAAGTTCAGTTTGTAGTTCCAGAATTATCTAAAATTGCAACATTTTTGAAGCTTAAAGCAGTTCCTACTCATACATTAGTTAAACTTGTTGTATATGTAGAATCATTATTTGCTGATATTTTTACATTAAAATCAGGCCCTGCTATAATTGATGCACTAATTAAATCTATTCTAGTAATAGAAAATAATATTGATATAAGTGCTAATAAGCTAGATATTTTTTTTACCCCAAGGATACTTGTTTTATTATTCATGATTTTCATAATTTAAATTTAATTAGTTTGTAATTGTAAATTGAGAATTTTTTAGCTCAAATATTCACTGTGTTCACATAAAATTTATAAAATAATTTCATGGATTAAGTCAGGCAGGAATTTTTATAGTTATTACATTATTATTTATTACTTTAAAACTTGTATCTTTTAATATAACATTATTACTTAACTGTACTCTAATAACTTTTGATAGGTTATTTCATTGAATTACAAGATATCTATCTATATCGTTTTTTATTGAAGATGGAGTTATTTGTGATATATTTATAGAATTTGAATCGTAAGTGAATTTTATTTTTGATTGATAAGTTTGTATTTGATTATTTTTAAGTTGAAATAATAAGAAATAATCTCAACTAGCAAATGAATCTTTATCTATTCATATATATAATTTATTGTTATCAAGTTTTGGAGTAAATGTTTTTCATCAAATATTTACATATTGAATATTTCATAAATTATCTCAAGAGATAATAAGTAGATTATTTATATTTGAATTGAAACTTAGATTAGAAAGCTTTACATTAGCTAATGCTCAAGTTAATATTTTTACATCATCTTTTTTCTCTTCTTCTTTAATTATGTTTATATCAACTAAATCATCAACTGTTTCATCTTTTGTTTTTATTATATTATCTTTTAGAGCAGTTCATTTGAATTTTATTATTTTTTTATCATTGATTTTTATATTTTTTAAATCATCTTTACTTATTTTTTCATCATCTATATAGATATCATAATCTTTCATTATTTTATCTAATTTATCGGTATTAATTGAAATAGTTCAATCAAAATCCTTTTTCATAAAAAAAGTATATTCAATATTATCTCATTTTTTATAAAAAACATCTTTTCAAACACCAGAATCATTAGAATTATTTTTTATAATAAAATCAAAAATAGAATTGGTATCAAAAAAATCTATTTTTCTTAGTTCATAAAATGAAATAAAAACTAAGAAAAATAGTGATATTAATACAAGGGATAATTTAGCAAATTTAGACATAGTTATTAGATTTTAATAAATGTATAAATTTATATCTTTAGATACAATATTAGGTCAATCATTTAATATGATATTTACGTTCGAAGTTCAAACTTTTAATGATGGAGCAAGATATGAAAAGTTTATATATGCTCATGATGCTGAATCATAATTAGCTGTATTTATTACTCAATTTATAGGATTTGTATATCAATCCTTAGGTGTTATTGTATAATAAATTATATCTTTTTCATCATCTCTAAAATATAAACTGAAATTTTGAAGTGAATTAGTTTTTAGTAGTTTTGGATTATTGTTTGGGACTACATTTATTACAACTGGAGAATGATTTAAATTTCAAACAACAGCAGAAACTACTACTGAATTTAATGCTGAGGCTAAGTTTGAATAGTAAAACAAAATTGCTGTAAGCGATAATATTGAAATTATTTTTTTCATTTTCGAGTAATTTTAGTAAATATTATTTATGTTTGCTCATTTCTTCCATTATTTTTCTTTTTAATTCTTCTTCTTTTCTAGCTTGATTTTTCGGAGCAACTTGTGTGAAATAATAGAAAAGAGCTCATATTAATAAAATTAATATAAAAATCAAATAATAATTTATTCAAACATATTTTTCATCATATGCTATTTTTATAGTTTTTTCTTCTTTAAAATCTTTTTTCTCTTTATCTTTTCATTCATAACTCAATGTCATAACTACTTTCATATTTTTTGAAACTGTTCTTGTATGTACTTGTTCCCAAAAATTTAGATAAGCTTGTTTTTCTGATGCAACTTCAGCATAATAATCACTAAGGTTTTTAAATTTTACTGATTTAGTTCAGTCTGTATTTAAAACAGTATATCAAAATCATTCCCAAGAAGATTCAAATTTTCTTTCCGATTTTGGTAAAACATTTCATAATGTCTCATTAAGAGGAATGAAATCCACCATTTTTTCTCATATATATGCTCAAGCTGGTGAAGTTAGAGTAGCTCTTCATATATTTTTCAAAGGAATATTATTTTCATCTAATATTTCTATTTTTCAAACTGGTTTTAAATGAACATTTCAATCATTTTTGAATAATAAATCAAAATTTATAGGGAAGTTAGCAAAATTTGTTTTTTCTTCAAATTTTCCAGATTTATTTTGTCAAACTGAAAATTTATCAACAAATCAACTTATTTTAACATCTCAAGGAACATTTATAAGAAGTAATACTCAAAGTCTTTGTACTATAGAAACTTGAGATGAAGCTCATACTCATGGAGAAAAAAATATCGCACCATAATGTCATCCAGGTTCTCAATCTTTTGGAACATTTATTTTAAATTTTACTTCTCTTGTTTCTCTAGGAGCTAGAGTAAGGTTTTCTTCTTCTAATTTTATCCAATTAGCTAGACTTAATTCAGGATAAGTTTGATCCTCAGGTTTTACAAATTTCGGAGTACCTGTATCATCTCAAGCTATAAAATCTTCTTTTGAAGTATAAAGAGTCATAGGAGAATCACTATTGTTTGATACTTTTATTAGTCAAGATTTAGAATCTCAAGAATTAACGGTAAATTCGTATTTAAGAGGTGAAACTCATAGACTTCAAGCTAGTGCTGTATTTAAATATAGTAAAGAAAATATAGATAAAACTAAGATGATAATTTTTTTCATAAACTGACGATAAAAAATAATTAAAATAAAAAATTTGTAAATTATAAGTAATTTATAAGAAAAAAAAAGAAAAAATCAAATTTATTTAAATTTATAAGACAATAAACTCTAGAATAAAAACTAGAATAAAAATATACTTATTCTTATTTTAAAATTTGACTTATTGATAAAATTAATTAAAACAATTCCTTATCTTATTTATAAGAAAAAATTATGAATAAAGAATCAAATTTATGATATGAAGAAGAATTAAATGAAAATAGTAATATTTCTAATCAAGCAAATACTGCTAATAAATTACAATTAGATGTTTTAAAAGATTTTAATGAAATTCTTGATGCAGATATAAAAATACAAAAAATTGCTCAATCTATAGCCATTATGAAAGAAAATTGAGATTATTATGCTTGATATAAAATAATAAAAGAAGCTATAGAATATGAAAAAAATTTAAAAGATTTTCATAAAGCATTTTTATATGAAAATTTAGGAGATTTTCTTTGGGAATTATGAGATTATTACAAAACTTTAGACTCTTATAATGAATCAAAAAAATATTGAAATAGATTAGTTTATGAAAAAATCTTAAATTTATATACATCTGAATTACTTGTTGATGAATGAGAAAATTTTTCAGCTGAAAATAATACAGAATTTTTACTTTGAGAGTGTAAAAATGCTTGTGAATATAATAAAGAAGCTTATTGAGATTATTGATATTATACATATAAATATAAAAAAGATTTAGAAACAGCTGAAAAAATTTTAAATGAATGAATAGAAAAATGATCAGATAACTCTTTAGCTAAATACATTGAATTACATAGAGATATTTTTTTACTTGATTTATGAAAAATAGAAAATAAACAAGAAAAAAAAGAATTTATAGATGAAAATAAACAAAAAATAGAAAAGCTTTATAAAGAGGCAATAGATTTATGAAAAACTATATTCATTTGAGAATTATGATCTTTTTATGAAGAAATAGGATTTTATCACAATGCGATTGAATTATATGAATTACACATAGAAGTAAATAAAGATTATACTTATTATAAAAATTTGTGAGATATCTTTTCTTCAGATATTCGATTATTATACACTTTAGTTGATAGAAATAAAAATTTAATTTCATCATATTTAAATTTATCTGATTTAGCATATATGCATAATGATGATAATAACTATATTTATTGATTAAAAAACCTTTTTATTTTTTATATAAAAATTGCCGATGAAGATAATCTTATAGAAACTTCTGGAAAAATTATAAAATATGCACAAAAAAATAAAGATATTGATCTAGAGGAAGAAATTTTACTAGAATTATATAAATTTAATAATTTAAATTATAGCGAAAAAATAAGTGATTTTAATATAACATTAAAGGAATCAAAATATGATTTTGCATTTCAGATGAAAATTTCAACAGAAATTGAAGATTTAAATTATTCTTATGGAAAAATTCAAAGAAAAATTCTAGATAACTTAGTTGATATTGATAATAAATATCTATTATTGGAAGGAGAGTTTTATGAATGAAAGAATAATAGAACAGCATTTAACTCTTATTTGAAAGCTTATTTAATTTCACTATTTGATGATTCAGAAGATTCACTTTATGGTTCTGGAGATGCCTTAGGAATGTTTTTATATTCTTTATCTTTAAGTGAAAATGTTTCAGAAAATAAATTTTTTTTAGAAGATATGGCTAAAAAAGCTTATAATTATGATGAATTACTAGATAACGAAACAAAAACAATAAAAGAATTAATTAAATCTTAATTTAAAATTATGAATAATAAAATAAATTTAACATCAAAGGAATTATATAAGAGTTGATATGAAAATATAAAGCATATTTTAGATTTTTTAAAATCACATAAAGACATTTTATCTAATGATATTTTTTCTGAAATTAGTAAAATAAATGACTCAATTCTTTTAATTTTAGATCATTCAAAATGACATAATCCAAATTTATGAAAAATCCATTCTAAATTAGAAAAATCTAAATTTTTAACAGAAATAACATGTGATTTTGTTTCTAAAATAGAAAATATTTTATTATCAGAAATTAAATCTTATGAAAGTATTGATTTATCTAAATTAGAATTAGAAATAGAATCTTATAAAGAATTAATAAAATGAATTAAGGCTTGAGAAAATAGAACGGCAGTTGAGTATCTTAGAGAAAAAAAGTTATTAGAAGAAAAATTACAAAAAATAAATGGGCTTAATAAAAACTTTGAATTATTAATAAAAACTAGAGAAAAATATTTAGAAGAATTAGTAAAAACTAAAGATAAAGAATTGTGAATTAATACTGAAACAATAAAAGAAGCTGAAACTATTCCTACAGAAATTATTGAAAATACGCTGGAAGAAATAAAAGAAATAGGAAAACCAGAAGAGATTAAACAAATTGAAGTTTCAGAAGAAATTAGTCAAAAAAATAGCACGGAAGAAATAAAAATTATTGAAGAATTAGCACAAACTATAGAAGAAGAAGCTATTCAAAGTGAAAAAAACTCAGAAAATCCTGTAGATACTGGAGTTTCTTCAAAATCAAATACTCAATTATCAAAAGTAGAAGATTGATGACTTAGAATATGAACTAAAAGTATAAAAACTGATACTATAGGAAGCAAAGAAGATCCTTTTTCTATTACAGAGTGAGTAGATGTAAAAATAGAAGAATCAGAAATTATATTAAATAATACTATTCTAATAACTAAAGAAGACCCTTTTGTTATTACAGAGTATGTAGATGAAGAATTAGAAAAATTCGAATCAATATTAAATGCATTAATTATAAATCATGATTATAAAAATATTTTAAATTTACTTGATTCAAATCAAGATTTTTGGAATAAAATTAATAATAGAGAATATTTTAAAAAGTTCATTTTATTATCATTAAGTTTAACAAAAGAAGATAAAGACACCAAGGAATTTATTTCATTTTTAGATAAATATATAATAAATAATTAATTAATATGGCAGAATTTTATCCAGGTAGTAAGCCAATGTTTATGGAGACAATAGGTTTACAAAATATTTCATGAACTTTGACTGAAACTGAAGAAAAACTACTTAGAAGAATAGATCGCTGACAAACAAAAGAAGTAATTAAGGCTGTTCCAAATTTCTATAAAAATGCATTATCAGATTGTAAAAATCATATCTGAAATAATAAAAAATTAGAAGATATTTTTTATGCTCGTCTTGTAGAAAAGTTGAAATTAGAAGATATTGAAGATTTCTATAGAAATTGAATAATTCCTATAACTAATTTACAAATTACTAAATTAGTTTTTTCAAGATTTCTTTTTGAAACAAATATAGCAAGAGTTTTGAATCTTTTATCGTTTGTTAAAAGTATAGGATTATTTATTTATCCAGATTTAGAAATATCTTTAAATTGAGCAAATCATAGAAAAGATTTAAAAACTGTTTTAATTCAAAATTTCAAAACTTTATTATCTAAGGCAGATTTAAAATTTAATGAAATAGAAATAATTGATTTTCCAAAAACTTTAAATTTAGAAAGTTTGGAATCTATTATATCTGAAGTTTCTAATATAAGTCATGAAATAATTACAAATCCTGAAAAAGTAGATAATTCAGAATTAATAGCTAAACTTGATGATATAATTATTAAAAAATGAAAAGGGAAATGAATAAAAAACCCTAAAACTCCAAAAATAGAAAACAATACTAAATCTTCAGAAATTCAAAACATTGAGGAAGAACAAGGTATAGAAATAATTGAATCTACTAAAAAAGAAAAATTAGATTTAAATATTTCTGAAGATATTGATTTTGCTGAAATTATAAATACACAATCTGAAATTTTCTTCGATTTACTGGATAAATTTAGATTTTCTAAAAGATCTAATAATAAAATTCTTCCAGAAAAATTATATATATCATTTGTAGAAAAATCTAGCGAAGAGGATTTTTTTAAATTATTAGATATAGAAGCTTTAACAATAAATAAACATTATTTATCATTAAATATATTAGAAGCTATATTTTTAAGATTAATGACTTTTGATATAGATTTTTGAACTTGAATAAATCTTAAAAGAAGAATTGACGGGATAAAATGAAAAATTTTAGCAAAAACTAAATCTAGTTCTCTTAATAAGGACTTAGAATCTCAATATAATAATTTCATAGAAAGACATACTGCAGCTAGAAAAAAATCACAAGAATGATATAAAATAAAAGATAGAAAATATTTTGAAATAGTAGATGATACAAATTTGGAATATACTGCGGATATTGATTTTTTCTCTAGACTTTTAGAATTTAAAAAATCAAGGAGATTTAATCTTGAAATTTTACCAGAAAGTCTTTATATTTCATTTGTTACAAAATCTAGCGAAGAAGATTTTTTAAAACTACTTGGATTAGAAGCTCAGACTATTCATCAAAATAATCTTTCAGTAAATATTTTGAAATCTATATTTCTTAGACTAACATCACTTAAAATAGAAATTTGAAAGTGAATTAATTTAATTACTAGAGTAAAACGAATTAGATCAAAAATATTTTTTAGGACAGAACTAGAAAAAAATGATAAAAATACATTAGATAATCCTTGTTTAAATCATCTAGAACCAAAACTTGAACTAGAATTTGATAATTTTATCAAAAGATATAATGAAACTAAGAAATGAACAAAAATTGCAAATGATTCAAATAAATCTAGTACTGTAACTAATTCTACAGGTAGAATTTACCATAAAAATTGAGGAAACTATAGAGTTGCAGAAGCTATATCTTATCATTCAAATGATTTAGAAAAAATTAAATTTGAGACAAATATAAAAACTTTTTTTCCTAATTTTTTAAAATTTAGAACAAAAGCTGATTCAAAAATATTATTTGATTTAATAGATAGGGAAAATTCAAATAAATTATTTTTAGAAGCATTTTTTGACTTTATAAAAGAGCAAGATGAGGATATTATATCTGACTTATTTTTAGAAGACGATAACTTTTTCTCTAAATCTTTTGAATATCAAGATTTTTTTGTAAATCATTTTAAAAATATTTGAAAAATTGATTTACTTGTTGAAAGACTTTTAAGCACTAAATCTTTAGTATGTTTATATATACTTGATTTACTAGATGACTATGATTGATATTTATTAAGTGAATTTAAAGAATATAAATCAAATTTTTCAGATCTTGAAGAAGAACTAGATTCTAGAGATATTGAAAGTTTAGATGAACTTGAAATAATCGAAGATGATATTGAATCTCTAGATCCTTATTTTGCAAATAATCCTCTTGAGGATATTGAAGGCTTAGATGATCTTGAAATAATCGAAGATGAACCAAATGAAAGAATTATTGACTTAACAGAAAATATTATTCAATCAGTTGAAAATACTATTTTAAATAATGAAGATGAAGTAGATAATGCTTTGAAAGAATTAACTACAAAATATATACGTGATATATTAGCTATTTTAGCTAAAAATAAGGCAATTTTATCTGAGGAATATATTGCTGCTCATTTAAGTAAAATGCCAAAAACTGAAGAATTAAAAGATTTTATATTGAATTACTAAATTTTAAATTTGTATTTTCATAAGTTTTTTTATAATAAAGGATAATTATTTAATAATTATCCTTTATTTATGCTTATACAAAAAGATAAAACTATAAAAGAAAATGAATACAAAGTATTTTCTATAAAATTGCTTATAATAATTGGCTTTGTTTTGATTCTATATTTTCTTTATTCTATCGCTAGTTTTTTATATTTACTGTTTTTTTCTATTTTTTTGACACTACTTTTTTCTCCATTTTTGAATAAATTAAATAAACATAAAATTCCAGATGCTATCTGAATAATTATTATTTATATAGCTCTAATTCTTTTGATACTTATAGCAATTTTTTCTATAATTCCAATACTTTTAACTCAAACTTCAATGTTTATAAATTATTTACAAAATTATGTAAATGATTTAGCAATATCTTATCACACACATTGAATTGATTGACTTGGATTACCTAAAGAAGTATTAGCTGTATCTAAAAAATATTTAGTAAATATCGATTTTAATGCTATTTTCCAAGTATTAAAAGATAATTTTGCAGGTGTGAGTAAATTTATTGCAAGTCATATTTGAGATGTAGCATCAGCTTGAACAAATATAATTACTTCAATTTGACTAGCATTATTTGATTTTTTTATGGTTCTTATAATGACATTATTTATAATACTTGAAAGAACTCAAATAAAATCATTTTTCTATACTATAATTCCAACAAATGTATCTAAATATATAGAAACTAGAGAATGAGCCATAATAAATTCTTTATATGAATGGCTTAAATGACAGTTTTTACTTTCAGTATCTATATTTACTTTAGTTTATATATCACTTACTGTTCTTAGTTTTTTCTGAATAGACTTACAAAATAATTTTACATTAGCTCTTATTTCAGGACTTATGGAATTTGTCCCTTATTTATGACCAATACTTGCTCTTATACCTGCTCTAGCTATAGCTATTTCTATGTGACCAACTACATTTTTTGTTATTTTGATATTATATATAGTAATTCAACAACTTGAAAATAATCTTCTTGTTCCATATATAATGTCTAAATCTCTAGATTTATCACCATTTTTAGTACTGATTATGATGACAATCTGAGCAACTTTAGCTGGACTTGTATGAATAATCGTAGCTATTCCATTAACTGCGATTATGCAGATTTTCGTAAAAGACTTTATTAAATATAAAAAATGAAAATAAAAAAAATCGGAGAAATCCGATTTTTTTTTATTTTCTAGAAAAATTATTGAGTTACAGTAGAACCGGTATTAGTAGTTCAAGTTCATCCATTTATAGTATCATTTATAATTTGATTTAAATTTAAATCAGTACTAGCTGTTGGATTTATTTTTTCATCTAATATTTCAAGCAATGCATCAATTTGAGCTAAATATCTCTCTTTTTTATAATCACTTATAGTATCATTATTATTTATTTCATCTCTCTTTACTTTTAATTTATCAACTAATAATTGTAATCTTTCAACTGGAATATTATCAAGTTTATCTTTTAATTGAGCTATAAATTTAGCTTTATATTGAGATTTCAAGTCTTGTTTAACTTCTTTTTTTTCAGTTCTAACTTGATTATTTTCTGTTTTTTTCGCATCTTTAGCTGCATCAATTGCATTTTTAGCCATTTCTTTAGCTCTATTTATAGCTTCTTTTCAAGCATCCTTAGCTTTATTTACAAGATCTTTTGCATTATCTTTTATTTCTTTTACTTGTTCCCTTATTTTAAATTGATTATTAAAGAAAATTGTAAATCTATAATCAACTATTTTTTGGACATCAGCAGCTCTATCTGGAAAAGCTTCAGCTATTTTTGCTTTGTAAGTAGCTTGTAAATCAATAGCTTTTTGTTTCATTTCAGTCATATTATCTTTAGTTAGAGATTCTCTAATTGTTTTCAATTGAGCCTCTAAAGATTTCATAATATAATCAATTTTTGTTCTATCTTCGCTAGTTGTTTGCCACCCTGAACCTGTTAAACTAGAACCTGACATCATCATTTGTCATTGTCCAATTGGAGACATAGGTGGAACAGGAGCTGGCATAGTTGATGTACTTGTATTATCCATATTCATATTATTATCACTAGATGACATATCAGCAGAAGCAAGTAATGGATATATAAATAGTGCAGAAGCAACTATTATAGATACTTTTTTATTTCTTGTTTTCATAAACTTATATAGTTTAAAAAATAATAATTAGCAAATTTATTTTGCTTAACAAAGTTTAGTATAGTTTTTTCTCAAGTCAAGAAAAAATTTGGTATTTTAAAAAATTTGATTATTATAAGACCAGTAATTAAATATTAAATAAAAAAATATGATTCTTTGAATAATTGTAGCTATACTTATGTTTTCTATAATAATTTTAGCTCACGAATATGGACATTTTAAAACAGCTAGAATATTTTGAGTAAAAGTATATGAATTTTGACTGGGACTTCCACCAAGAGCGAAAAAAATATGAAAAGATAAAAAATGAACTATATATAGTTTAAATTGGCTTCCTCTTGGTTGATTTGTAAAACTTGCTTGAGAAAATATCCATACTTTTAAAGTTTATGATGAAGATGGAAATCTTTTCAATAATGAAGATTTGGAAAAAGCTATAAATGAAGGAAAGAAAATTTATGATGATAAGTGAGAAGAAATTCCAGTTTGAAATGTTGAAGAAATGAAATCACTGTTAGCTGAAAATAATTCTCCAGAATCTCTTTTAAATAAACCAGCTTGGCAACAAGCTATAGTGATTTTAGCTTGAGTAACTATGAATTTTATGCTCGCAATAATAGTATTTTCAATACTATTTTTTGTTTGAGTACAACCAATTTGATTAAATACAAAAATTGATACATCTCTTCCAATAAAACTTATTCCTACTATAGAACAAGCTAAAGAGTCAGGAATTTTTATAAAAAAAGAATGAATAGTAGTTTCTCCATTAACTTGAAGTTTGGCACAAACATCAGGATTACAAGATAATGATATAATTACAAAAATTAATTCTCAAAAAATTTCTGATTTAAAACTTTTTCAAAAAATAATAAAAGATAATGCTTCTAAAGAAATAACTTTGGAATTACAAAGAGATAAAGACAAAAAAGAAATAAAAATTACTCCGAGTAAAGAATGAAAAATCGGAACTTATATTTGAGAAAATCTTGAATTAAATAAAAATTTTGAATATAAATATGGATTAGTCGATTCTATTAAATATTGAACAATAGAAACATATTCTCAAAGTATGTTAACTCTAAAAGCTTTAGGAATATTATCTAGAAAAATATTTAATCCCGAAACTCCAAAAGATAGACAAGATGCAATTGCTTCAGTTTCTGGTCCTATTTGAACAGTAGATGTTATTGCGAAAATTGTTCCACAAGGTTTTATTGTAATACTCGTAATATGAGCAATTATAAGCATAAATTTAGGAATATTTAATTTACTTCCTATTCCAGCACTTGATTGATGAAGATTTTTATTTCTTTCTATAAATTGAATTGTCTTAAGATTATTTTGAAAAAAAGCAATAAACGAAAGACTAGAAGCTATAATTCATACTTGATTTTTTGTATTTTTGATTTGATTAAGTATTATTATAGCTTATAATGATATTAGTAGAATTATAAACAACTAATAAAATATGTGAGTAGAAAAAATAAATTGACTTGAAATAAATATTGATTTATTTAATGATAATATTAAAAAAGTAATAAATTCTGATTTAATAAGAAATATAATTGTTTATGTAAACAATTTACTTTGACCTTTAGAATTTCATTATTATCATCATTATGAACACACTCTTGAAGTTATGTATAGAGCTCTTTATATAGGACAAGAAGAAAATCTATCAATAGATGATATAGAAATATTAGCAATAGCTTCGCTTTTTCATGATACGTGATTTGTTATAGAATATGATAATAATGAACCTATTTGAGCAAAAATAGCAAAAAATTATCTAAATTCTATACTTTATCCAAAAGAAAAAATAGATAAAATAGAAAAAATGATTTTAGCTACAATAGTAGTAAGGCAACCCGAAAATTTATTAGAATCTATTATAAAAGATGCTGATACAGATAATTTAGGTAGAAAAGATTTTTTTGATAAATGATCTAGATTAAAAAAAGAATTAGAAACTATTAAAAATATTAAAATTCTTAATCCTGATTGGTATCATTATTCTCTTAAATTTGTTAAAAAACATAAATTTTATTCTAATTCTGAAATAAAAGAAAGAGAAGAAACAAAGGAAAATAATATATATAAATTACAAGAATTAACTAAATAATAAATGTTTGAATTTAAATTAGAAAAGTCAGAAAACTATGCTAGAGCTTGAATATTAAAAACACCACATGGGAGTATAGAAACTCCTATTTTTATGCCAGTTTGAACAAAGGCAACAGTTAAATGAATACGAAGAGAAGAACTTGATGAAATGTGAGCTCAAATAATACTTGCAAATACTTATCATCTATATTTGAGACCAGGTGATGAACTAGTTGCAAAAATGTGATGAGTTCACTGATTTGCTAATGTAAAAATGCCAATATTAACTGATAGTGGGGGATTTCAAGTATTTTCTTTGGGGCAAACTTCTGGAGGATGATATAAAAATAAAGAATCGCTTGTAAAAATTACGGAAGATTGAGTACACTTTAGATCTTATATTGACTGATCTAAACATTTTTTCACTCCAGAAAAAGTTATGGATATACAATCAAATCTTTGAGCTGATATAATAATGGCTTTTGATGAATGTGCTCCTGGGGATAGTACTTACGAATATGCTAAATGAGCCATGGATAGAACCCATAGATGGGCGGAGAGAAGTTTAGCACAAGTTGAAAAAAACAATGAAATAAGGAAAGAAAAATGACTTCATCCACAAGCACTTTTTCCAATAGTTCAATGAGTAATTTATGATGACCTAAGAAGAGAATCAGCAAGATTTATCTGAAATCTTCCAACAGTTTGAGTTGCAATTGGATGACTTTCTGTTTGAGAGTCAAAAGAAGATATGTACAGAATACTGGATGTTATGAAAGATGAGTTGCCAGAGGATAAACCAAGATATTTAATGTGAGTTGGCACTCCAGAAGATTTAATAGAATGAATTGCTAGATGAGTTGATATGTTCGATTGTGTTCTTCCAACTAGACTTGGTAGACATGCGGTAGCTTTTTCTACTCATTGAAATATTAAAATAAAAAATCTAAAATATAGGGAAGATGAAAATCACTTAGATATTGAATGCGATTGTAAAGTTTGTAGAAATTATACAAGATCATACCTAAGACACTTGCTTATAGAAGAAGAAATACTTTGAATGCAACTACTTTCTTATCATAACTTGTATTTTCTTATAAATCTTACAAGAAAAGCAAGAGTCGCAATTTTGGAAGGAAAATTTGAAGAATTTAGAAAAGATTTCCGGGAAAAATATAATAAGAAGGATTAGTTTGTAATAACTAGTTCTTTTTTCTTTGCAAAAATATAAAATTACTATAAAATCATAAACAATTTAATAAATAAAATTTCATAATATGAAAAAACATCAAACAAAAGCCTTTACCTTAGTCGAATTAATCATAGTGATTACAATATTAGCTATTCTTGCTACTATTGGTTTTATGTCATATCAATCACATACATCTGATGCTAGAGATTCTTCAAGAATAACTAGTCTAAAAACAGTGTATGATTGATTAACAATCTCATATGTAAAAAAACAAATATATCCAAGTCCAGATGACTATATAGATATTGTTTGAGTATCAAAACAATGATATATTTGAGATACAGTTAGTAAATCAATTAGATGAGAATGATTTAAAGATCCAAAAGATAATACTAAATTTTTGTACAGTCTAGACTATACCTGAAAAAAAATTCAACTATCAGGATATTTAGAAAATAATAATAAATTACTATTATCTCAAAATAATCCATTTTTAAATCAAGCATTTGCTTGAAATATAGATTATACAAGTAGATATATCTATACTATTTGAGATAAAGTAGGAATACTACTAGATACATTAACAAATTCTCCAGTAAATGAAAGAATATCTACTTGAAGTATAGATTTAACAACAAATACAGGAACTTATACTGCAGTTTTTTCAAATAATAGTACAAACTCATGAACAATATCAGGTTCATGACAAAGTCTATTAACGAATATATCAATAATCCAAAATTCATGTGTACTATGAAATACAGTAGTAACAAACTGATGACAAATAAACTCATATAATACAACTAGTGTAGCATATAATCAAACTTGTACCCCTATTTCAAGAACTTGTAATAACTGAGTTTTATCTTGAGATATAAGTTATAAATATGATATTTGTTCACCAGTAAACGCACTAAATTGTACAGCTACAACATATAATTGATATAGTATTCCTGTTATAAATCACTGAATAACTCAAACTATATCAAAAGCTGTTACATGATGAACATCTAATATAGACGCAACATGTACAAACTGAGCTTTATCTTATGGAGCTGAAACTACTACTTGTGCTACTTGATATACAAATATATCTAATGTATGTACTGCTATATGATCTGTGTCTACATTACCTTGATTATCTTGTTTGGATATAAAAACTAAATTAACTAGTTCCTCTGATTGAATTTATTGGATTAAACCAGATACAAATCCAGCTTTTCAAGTATATTGTGATATGACTACTAATTGAGGTTGATGGACTAATATAAATTATAATTTCTGAAATATCGTAGCACTAACTGCGAATAATTGAATATCAACTACTTGAGTTTCAACTAATAAAATTAATTGAACCTTAGTTAATAAACTTGGTAGTGCTTCATGTACAGATACTCCTGTAAGAACAAGTTTTACTACAGCATTTATTTCAGCATTAAATTTTTCAGAAGTATTATATAATGTAAAATCTTATCGATCTTGAGATACTCGTTGTTGATGAGTTTTGTACTGAATGTGACAAACTTGATTAATGCAATTTAATAGTTTTTCAGTTTGAGCATTATGAAGATGTGATAATAATTATTGACCTTGAGCATGACGGTGATTTTGATGAGAAACTAATAGTGCAGATTTAATTTTTAAAATTATTAAAGATTCAAGTAATTATGCTGTAACTTTACAAAGTACTTGTCGATCTTGACGGGCTTATTTAAAAGTTAATTCAATTATGGTAAGGTAATATTAAAATAAATCCTGAAGGAAATTTCTTCAGGATTTATTTTAATTCTATTTGAAAGAATATACTTTTTAAATATAATCATTTTAAATTATTAATATTTAGCAATTTATAAGATGTCTCTATATCTAAAATACCGTCCTAAAGATTTTTCTTCACTTGTTGGTCAAGAATTTATAAAAGAAACTTTGAAAAAAACTATAAGTGAAGATAAATCAGTTTGAGCTTATATTTTTTGTGGTCCTAGATGAACAGGGAAGACTTCTAGTGCTAGAATTTTTTCTATGGCACTAAATTGTTTAAATAACAATGACTGAGATCCATGTTTAGAGTGTGATAATTGTAAATCATTTTTGAATGGAAAAATGACTGATGTTATAGAAATAGATGCGGCAAGTCATACTGGTGTTGATAATATTAGAGAAGAAATTATAGAAAAAGCAGTTTTTCAACCAAATATTGCAAAATACAAAATCTATATAATAGATGAAACTCATATGCTAAGTAAATGAGCTTTTAATGCTTTACTTAAAATATTAGAAGAACCACCATCTCATGTAAAATTCATACTTGCAACAACAGAAGTAAACAAAATTCCTGAAACTATTTTGAGTAGATGTCAAAGATATGATTTTTCTAAAATCACTAAAAATGACATCAAAAAAAGGCTTGAATTTATAGCCTCAGAAGAGGAAATTGAAGCTGATCCAAAAGCTATAGATTATATAATTAAAAATAGTGATGGATGACTTAGGAATGCGATAAGTCTTTTTGAACAATTTATAATCTGATGAAAAATAAGTTTTGATTTTATCAAGGCTAACCTATGACTTGTATCAAGTGAAAAAATAGAAGAAATAGTAGATAAAATTCTAGCTAAAGACAGAAGAATTCTTCATGAAATCAAAGAAATTCAAGACAGCTGAGTAAATATGAAATTATTATTCAAAGATATTTTATTTTTTCTTAGAGATAAACTTATAGAAGATTTTATAAATTGACAAGAAAAATCATCAAACTTAAAACTTTTGAATTTATTATCTGAAGCATTTATCAAAACAAAAAATTCTTTTGATGAGATTCTCCCATTTTTTATAGCAATTATTACTTTTATTTCAGGTGATAGTTTAGTTGAAGAAATTACTCCTAAAAAAGAAATACAATCAGAATCTAAAAAGCCAGAAGTTAAAAAAATAGAAAAAGTGGAAATTAAGGAAGAAAAACAAGAAAATGTAGATATGGATGATATTTTTTCTGTATTTTGAGATGAAGATCCTACTGTATGAGAAACTACTATTATAGAAGAAAAACCAAAAACACAAAATACTAATTCTTGAAATTTTAATATAGAATTACTTTTTCCAGAACTAAAAAAAGAAGCAGGAAAAGCATTTTTAAGCCTTGCTATAAAATGAAGCGAAACTTATATAAAAGATAATAAACTTCATATCAAAGCAAAAACTAAATTTAACTTTGACAAAATAAATACAGTCGATAATATAACTCTCTTGAATCAAAAACTAATTAACTTATGATTTGATTATCAAGTTAAAGTAGATTTATAATTATTTAAAATATATTATGGAAAAATTTTATAATTCTTCATGAGATACTAAAATGTTTAGACGAAATATTCCACATATTTCTCATGCTATAATGAGATGATTTGTAAGAAAAATATGAACAACTCAAATAGAAATACTAGAAAATATAATTTTAGTATTAGAAAATTGAAAAGAGATAGAAAAAGTGCAATGAGATATGATAGAACTAATTCCTTTGGAACAACTAAAAGATTATACTTACGAATAATTAATTTTTAAATATTTTCAAATCTTTTAATATAATAAAAATCTAATTATTTAAAAACTAAAAATATGTTACTTGAAGAGGCTATAAAAATACATCAAAATAATAAATGAAAAACTGATATTTTAGAATTACTTTGAATAGAAATAGAAGAAAATTTTTCAAAAGAACCCTATTATACAGATAAATTGAACTCATTAAAAAATAAAAAAATATTTATTTCGGACTTAGATGGTACATTCTTTAGGTGAACTATGACTAAAGAAATATTTTCTATTTTTTTTAAATTTGTAAAGAGCAAGGATATAACTACGCTTGAAACTTCAAAAGTAAAAGAATTTTTAGATGACAATTTATATTTCAATAATCTTGAAAAGAAGGCTTATAATAAACAAATAAAATATAATGAATATATAAATGCTGGAACTTTTTTACTTTTTAAATACAGAGATTTAGTAAATTGGTGAGAATTTTTAGTATTTTTAAGAAATAGTTTTATAAAAAAACAAAAGGTAAATCCATTTAGATTTTCTTTAGCAAAAATAAAAGAAGTTTTAATAAATGGGGATGATTTCGTATTTGTTTCATGAGCTCCTAATTTCGCATTAGATATTTACATAGATTTACTTAAAATATTTATAGAAGAAGAAACTTGAATAGATTATTCTAAAAATATAGAGTGATTTTGAACATATTTTGGATTAAATAATTCTCATTGTATTCCATTATTCTCAAGAAATCATAAAACAAATTTTATAAATTATTTAAAAAAAGAAACCTGAAATGAAAATATAATTTGATGAATGTGAGATACTATTGCTGATTATTGAATATCATCTAATCTTTCAGAAAATTCAATATTTTATTTTGTAAATCCAGAAGTTTCAGTTTTAAAAGATTTTGAAAAATACAGGAAAAACGGGGTAACTTATAAGTTTATTATAGAAAGAAAAAATCTAATTTTTGAAATGAAAACAGAAAATATAGACATTATAGAATTATAAAAAATAAAACACATGAAAAAAGAGTACCTAATTTTTGATATGGATTGAACTTTGGTTCACAGTATGAATTCCAGTATGGAAGTTATTTATGATTATATTAAAAAAATTGATTCAGAATTACTTGATAAATCTAGATATGTTTTCGAAAATACTATGGGGACTCCACTAATAAGACAAATTGAAACTATTTTTGAGTGAGATTATAATCATCAAAAAATCACAGATGAGATATATGAAGAATTATTACATCTAGAAACAGAATTTTTCCCTTGAGTAATAGAAAAAATAAAAGAATTATCAGCTAATTATACACTTTTTCTAACAACTGGAAATTCAACTCCTACAGCTATGAAACACTTAGAAGAAGGCTGAATAAAAGATAATTTTGCTATTATTCTTGGAAGTGATAAATTACTTAAATGAAGAGACCATATAGAAGAATTTATACGCTATTCCTGTGATGATGATTTCTGTCAAAAAGCAGTTTATACATGAGATTGAGAATGAGATAAACTTTTTTCAGGTCAATTTGATATAGATTTTATAAGAATAGGGAAGTTTTGAAAAGATAAATATGAAATAAATAGTGTAGCTGAAATTGATGAGATTTTAGAAATTTTAAATTAAGATAAGTTAAAGCTTATCTTTTTTCTTGCATTTTTCTCTAAAAAGCTTATATTCAAAGCCAAAATTATTCAATAATTAAATACAAATAAATGAAAGATACTTTTTTTGTAACTACACCGATTTACTATACAAATGGAATTCCTCATATAGGACATGCTTATAGCTCTATAATAGCAGATTCTCTTGCTAGATATAATAAAATTAATGGGAAAAGAGTAAAATTTTCTACTTGAGTAGATGAAAACTCTCAAAAAGCTCTTGATAAAGCAACGGAAGCAAATATGGAAATTATGCCATATCTTGATTATATGGCAGCTGAACATAAAGCTGTTTGGGATGGACTAAAAATAGAATATACAGATTTTATAAGAACAACTGAAGAAAGACATCATAAACTTGTATCTGAAGTATTACAAAAATCTTTTGATAATGGGGATATTTATGAAGGTGAATATGAATGAATGTATTGTGTTGGTTGTGAATCTTTTAAAAAAGATGAAGATTTAGTTTTTATGAACAAAACTACAGGTGAAACTTTTCCAATAAGTGACAAAGTTAAAGAATCAGAAAATATCATAAAAGTGTGCCCAGATCATCTAAAAACTCCTCAAACTATCAAAGAAAAAAACTACTTTTTCAGACTTTCAAAATATCAAGATTTCTTAATAGATTATTATGAAAAAAATCCAGAATTTGTAGTGCCTGGAGATAGATTTAATGAAGTTAAAGCTTTTGTAAAAAGAGGTTTAGAAGACTTTTCTATATCAAGAGAAACAAATAAATTTGGTATTAAATTGCCTTTTGATCAAACTCAAGTAACTTACGTTTGGTATGATGCTCTATTTAATTATGTTACAGTTTGTAGAGAATCAGATTCTGGAAAAGATGAATCAGAATTTTGGCCAGCAGATTTACATATAGTAGGGAAGGATATTATAAGATTCCATGCTATTTATTGGCCAGCAATGCTTCATTCAGCTTGACTTCCATTACCTGCGCAAGTTTTAACAACTTGATTTTTTACAGTAAACTGACAAAAAATTTCTAAGTCTCTAGGAAATGCTATAGATCCAGTAGAATTTAGTGCAAAATATAGTAAAGATTTACTTACTCTTTATCTTCTATCTTCATTTAATATCGGTCAAGATTGAGATTTTGATGAGAAACAAGCAGTTTTAACTTACAATGCAAAACTTGCAAATAATCTAGGAAATCTAGTAAACAGAGTTGTTGTTTTGAGTTTGAAGTTAGAAGAAAAACCTTGAATTTTAAAATGACGAATTGATGATAACTACATTATTAATATTGATTGATTTACTGAATTTGCTAATTATTGAATTAGAAATTTAGATTTACTTCATCCAGATAAAAATAAAGCCATAGTTCAACTTAATTTTAAAAACTTTATAGAAACATATCATGGAATAATTAAAGATAATTATAAAAGGTATGAATTAAAATCAACATTAGATGAATCTTTTTATTTTCTTGATACATTAAATAAATTTGCTGACGATAAACAACCTTGGCAAACTATAAAAGATATAGGAAAACAAGAAGAAACTAGAGAAGTTTTGTATACTATTGCTGAATGACTTAGACAAGTTGGATTGGCTTTGTATGCATTTTTTCCTGAAAAAATGAGCGAAATGTTTGTTAAATTGGGACTTGAAAATTACAAAGAAAGATTAGAAAACTGAGAATTACAAGCTCTTATAAGTGAAACTCCAGTATTTAATATAAAAGAAAAGTGAGATGCGCTTTTTGCGAGAATAGATATCGTATAATCAAATAAATTATGGGAATAGAAGCATTTACAGAGAAAGAAAAGAAATCAAAGGAATTTGATGAAAAAAAGGAAAAAGAAAAAATCAGAGAGAGATTAGAATTTTCTGAGAAAAAAGAAGTTTTGAGAGAAAAACTTGAAGCAACAAAGAAAATAAATAATTTAAAAGCCAGTGTAGAAGCTGGTTTTATAAGTGTAGAATTAGCTAAAATATTATCAAATTCACTAGATAATATAGACCAAGATATAGAAATAAAAGCTATTTTTGATAAAATTGATGAAATGGAAAATATTAAAAATATAGACCATATTTTGCCAATTAATTTGAGAGTAAACAAAGAAGAAATAAAAAATGCATTGATTGATAAAGATAAAAAGAAAATTTTGCTTCAAAAAATAGATAATTCTCTTGTTCATCTATATAATACGACTCATCCTTTTGCTGATTATAGTATCATAAATTTAGCTAGTATAATTACATTTTTTAATAAAAATTTAGTTATAGTTCAAGAAAATCTTATAGATATAAAAAACGATTTAATTACAAAAAATACTTAAATATGACTTCAATTCTTTTCTGAATAATAAATGCTTTTATAGGAAGTTTATCACAAATTACTTATAAAAAATCTGTAGCAAGTAATCCTGTTTCACAAAACGTCTTTATGTGGATGTGAAATATGGTTTATTTAATTGTTGGGATTAGTTTATTTTTCTTTGTTCCTACAGATATATTACATACTCCTTTGCTTATTCTAGCTATTTTTCTAGCTATAAATATTACATCTAGTTTTGCTATACTTATAGAACAAAAACTTTATAAAGAAGAGAAAATTTCTACTCTCGCTCCTTTTAATAATTTGGATTCTATTTTTATTATTATAATAAGTTTTATCCGATTTTCAGGACAATCAGTAGTTTCGCTTATTATGGCAATTATTGCTGTACTAATAATAACATTTTGAAGTCTAGATTATAAAAAAATATCATTTCCCAAAAATATTTACTTAATACTTATAACTAAGCGAATCCGGGCTATAAAATGACTTTCTATGTGATACATATTGAAAGAAATACTAGTAACTGACGCATTTATCTTAAATAATTTATTTTATGTAGGATTAAATATTTTTGTAATTTTATTTATAAGTAAAGATTTTCTTACAATCAAAAAATCAAACCCAAGTTTCTTAAAACAAAGATTTACAACAAGTGCGCTTGGGGCTTTAACTTCTATAATTTCACTATTTCTGATTTCAAACTTATGACTTATAGTTTCGAATTTACTTGGATTTTTAAGTCTTTCTGTCACTTTGATTTTATCTTTTTTTATGTTTTGAGATAAACCGACAAAAAAGACAATTTTGATAACTTTTGCAGTAAGTTCATGTATTGTTATTTGATATATTTATAAATAAAAATTGATTATTTTAGATTTGTAAATATAAATATGTGGAATTATTTTTTTAAATTTTAGAAAATGAAAGTAAGAATTAAAACTCATGATTGATTACCAGTTGCTTATGAAACATCTGGAGCTTGTGCTTTTGATTTCAAATGTACTGAAACTGTCGTTTTTGAACCAGGTGAATTTAAATTAGTTGAAACAGGTTTGGTTGTAGAAGTGCCAGCTGGATATCTATTACAAACTCAACCAAGAAGTTCAACTTTTAAAAAACATGGACTTATACAAGTTAACTCAGTTGGAATAATCGACCAAGATTATTGTGGAGACAACGATACTATCAAATTTCCATTCATGAATATGAGTAAAGAAAGACAAGTTATTGAGATGGGAACAAGAATTGGTCAATGAGTTTTTGTGAAAATAGAAAGAGCTGAATTTGAACTTGTAGAAACTATGAATAACTCGGATAGAGGTTGATTTGGAACGACTTGAGTAAAATAATTTGTTATTTTTTGATTTTTAAATAGAATTTCGTCTTTCATAAAGGCGAAATTTTTGTTTTTTATCAGATTTTATGCTAAAATAAAAGTAATTATAATTAATTTAAAAAATATGAATAGTCAAAATTCATTTAAAACTATAGAATATCCTCAAGAATTAGACAGAAGAATAGCTGAACTTGAAAAAGAATTAGCTCCTTTTTTGAATACTCAAAATTTATCATTTGCTCTAAAGGAGATTTTAGCAAGTGCAACTTGATCAGTTTCAAAAATACTTTGAGTAACAAGTTGTTCAAATGTTGATAATATTATTTCTTACATTGATAAATATAATGAGTATGTAAAATTATTAAAAGAAAGAAATGATTTTGTATCGCATACTTCATCAAATATAGCACATAATTATGAATTAAGACTTAATGAAAAAGATAAATCTATTTTAAATCTTCAAAATTCAGAATTAAAAGCAAGAAAAGAAAGGCAAGAATTAGAGAATGAAGTAAAAACTCTTAGAGAAGAAAAAATAAGTTTAAAATCTGAACGAGATATAATTGCTGAGGGCTTAAAAAGGGCGGTTATAAAAATTAAATCTAATATTTTAAAATATTGAGAAGATTTGCAAGAAAAAAGTGAAGATATAGTAGAATTAAATCGATTATTAAGAGAAGCTAAATTATTGGATAAAAGAATAAAAAACGAAAAAATTGAGAATCTTCAGGAGCAAATAAGACAATTTGAACCAATAAAACAATGAAACCTTCATTTTCAAAAAGTTATTGATGAATTGCAAAAAGACAAAGAAAATCTAAAATGAAGAGTTGATAATTACACTAAATTATATATCAAACTACTTGATTCAGTAAATAAACTTGGTAGAATTACTGAAATTGATTTACTTGAACAAGAAAATCAAGATTTACTACAAATTAATCTAAGAACTATTAATGATAACCATGAATTAATAGGTGAAAATGAAGAGCTTAGAACAGAGATATCTACAAAAGATTTAGAAATTCAAGAATTAAAAAGACAACTAGCTGAACAAAAACGATTAAATGTGTCTAAAGATGAACAATTAGCAAGAATAGATTGAATTATCGAATTAGCTAAGACAAATTGAAATAAAACTATTTTATTAGAAGAAATAAGCGATTCTATTAAGCCTGCTAATAATTCTTTATCAGTCCATCCAAGTCATGTAGCAAGAATTTATAATGAACATGATGAACATCATAAAACAGTTACCACTCAAGCTTCTTGATTAGAAAAATTAATAGCAAATCAAGATTAATAAAACTTTTGAAAAAAGCTTTTAAATCAATATAATCTCCATAATTTACTTTTAAATAAAGCATTTTATGGAGTTTTTTTTGCATATTTGAACAAATCTAGAATATTTCAAACTATTAAATGAATGAAATCTACTTTCAAAAGGGAAATCTGACAGAGATTTGGCCTGATTCTTTTTGCAAAATTTTCCTGGAGAACTAGCTGAAACCATATCTCCACAATATGAAATAAATTTCATGGCAATCAGAGAAATTAAAAAGAAATTTGGACAAGAAGTATTTTCAAAAATTGATTGAATATATTATGGTTCTGATAATTGTGAATATTTAGCCCCATATAAACACGAAATCGAAGAAGCTATAAGTTTATTCAAAGAATTTAATAAAATATATCCACCTCACAAAACTAGAGCTTTTACACTAGTTACTCCATATGTAGGAAATAAAATGTTAGCACATTTAGAAGAAACGCTTGAATATTTACATAATTTATCAATCAAAAACCCGATTGAAGTTGTAGTAAATGATTTATGAGTTTTGAGACTTCTAAATACAAAATATACAAATTTAAAACCAGTTTTTTGAAGACTTATTCATAAATTATTAAAAACTCCACTTATTGATACTTACTGATATTGAGTACATCCAGCTTGAGAATTAATCAAAAATAAACAAGCATCAGATATAGAATTGCTAAAAGCTGAAATTATTAAATGGCAATTGAAATTCTATAGTTCTGCTGAAATGAGTTTAGAAGAATATATAGGATTTCTCGATAGATATAAAATAGAAAGACTTGCTCTAGATTTTATGGAAAAAAGAGATGATTTATATAAAAATAATTCTACGATTTGAACTGATTTATACTATCCTTGGGCTTTGGTTTTTACTGGTAGACTTTGTGATACTTCAGCAATAGAAAATCCTGACAGATGAAATTATGCGACTGATGATATTTGTCCAAGGACTTGTAACAGGTACGATATTTTCTATAAACTAAAAACTGTTTGATATAATATTATACAAAGAGGGAATAGTGCGTATAGATCAGAATTAAATCTAGATTATCTTCCAGATGAATTTACAAAAAATGAATTAAATAGATTCGTTTTTGCTCCATTTATAACTGTTTAAAAAATAAAATATGCAACACTTAATAGAACTTTTCTGACAACTAAATTACTGGTCAATTTTTGTACTTATGGCTATGGAATCAAGTATTTTTCCAGTTCCATCTGAGGCGGTTATGATACCAGCTTGATATTTAGCTAAAACTTGAGATTTAAACATTTACTTGGTTATTTTGACTTGATGAATAGCAAGTTTACTTTGAGCTATAGTGAATTACTATATTTTATGACAACTTATATGAAAACCATTTTTACTTAAATTTGGTAAATATTTTTTCATAAATCATAAAAAATATCATATAGCAGAAGATTTATTTCTAAAAAATGATAAATTATATACTTTCTTAGGTAGATTTATCCCAGTTGTAAGACATCTTATCTCAATTCCAGCTTGAATTTTTAAAATGGATTTTAAATGGTTTGCAATATTAACTTTTGTTTGAGCGACGATGTGGTCAGCTGTTTTAAGTCTAGTTTGATATTATTTGTGAGAATGAATGCTTGGTATATTTCATAAATACACAAGTGAAATTAGTATAATAGTTGTAATTGCTATTGTGTCTTGGTTTATTTACTTTATTAGAATACAAAATAACTCATGAAAATAACAGATTTAGAAAATAAAAAAATAGCAATTTTAGGATTCTGAAAAGAGGGGAAGAGTAGTTTGAATTTTTTATTAAAAAACTGAATTTTAAAAGAAAATATTACAATTTTAGATAAATGAGAAGTCAGTGATAATTTATGAGTAAATTTCATTTCTTGAGAAAATTATGCTGATAATTTGCAAGATTTTGATATAATTATTAAATCTCCAGGTCTAAGTCCTTACAACGAGAATTTGGCTCCATATAGGGATAAATTCACTAGCCAAACTCAAATGTTTTTTGATAATTACAATTGAAAAGTTATTTGAGTAACTTGATCTAAAGGGAAGTCAACAACTTCAACTTTGGTTTATGAGGTTTTGAAAAAAGCTTGATTTTCAGTTAAGCTTGTATGAAATATTTGAACACCAGTTTTGGATGAAGTAGATGTTATGTCTTGAGAAAAATATGATTTCATAGTTTACGAATTATCTAGTTATATGCTAGAAGTTTTGAAACCAAAATTGTTTATAGGAATTTTAAATAATGTTTATGATGTACACTTAGATTGGCATTTATGAAGAGAAAATTATACAAAAGCCAAATTTAATTTGTTTTACAATTGTGAAAATAAACTTGTAAATTATGAACTTTTTAACAGATTTGAAATAGAAAATCCTATATATTTTGGAACTGACTGAAAATATAATTTCGCGTGAAATAAATTTTTTGTACAATGAAATGAAATTTTTGATGATAAAGAAATAGTATTACTTGGTGAACATAATAAGAAAAATATAAGCTCTGTAATATGAGTTTGTGATATTTTATGAATAGATTTTAATATTTTAAAAGAAGTTTTAAAAACTTTTTCCGGGCTTAGTCATAGAATGGAAGATATTTGAACTTACATGTGAATTACTTTTATAGATGATGCAATGGCTACTACACCAGAATCGACTATTGCTGCGATAAAAACATTTTGAAACAAAATAGGGACTTTGTTTTTATGAGGTCAAGATTCAGGTTTTACTTTCACGGAATTAAGACAAATTATTGATGAAAATAAAATAGAAAATATAGTTTTATTTCCTGATACTGGAATAAAAATTTATCCAGAATTAGAAAAACAAGAAGATGAAAAAGAAATAGATTTTAATTGAATAAAATTTTTCAAAACAAAATCCATGGAAGAGGCTATAAAATTTTCTTATAAAAATACATCTAAAGGGAAGACTTGTTTAATGTCGAATGCAGCGCCAAGTATGTCAGTTTGGAAAAATTATTTAGATAAAGCTGAGCAATTTAAAAAATATATAGAGAAATATTCTAAATAAAAAAGAAGTCCGCATTAAAGCGGGCTTTCTTGTTGAATTGATTCATTAAAGACTTTAAGAGTATTTTTACTCATATTTAAAGCTTCATTGATATCAAAAGTATTATCTTCAGATACACATATCTCGTTATTAACAAAAAGAGAATGATTTATTGTTTCTGAATCTTTTTTAGGTACAAGAGGAATGAAATCAAATCTTGTAAAAAGATGTTCGGATATTCTCCCTTTCACTTTTTTTGCATAATTCTTATCTTCGGCATATGATTTCGCAATGTAATCAATCAGTTTGTGGGGATTATTTTCGCCTCTTAAACGAGCATTACGAAAGCCTTTATAAGCTTTATGAGTTTTTAAAGTTTTTAAATAAGTACGAACAGATTCAGTCATACTATCAAACTTTAGGTAACCATTTTGACCGGTCAGACCAAAATAGTTATTAAATTTCCTAGCCAAAGGACTATTCCCATCATCAGATTCTAATGATGCTTGTCCTAATATTAGACTATTAGGAATCCCTATGATAATATTATCATTTGCAAAGGACTTCTTTGCTTTCATTATGGCTTGTATAAGCCCAGAAATAAATATTTCCTTTGGTGTTCCTGCAAATAAACTTGAGTAAACAAGTATTAATGCAAGGAAGCTTCGCCTGATTACATCCATAAGATGATTCTCCTTGGTTGTTGAATTTACACAATTCCTAATTTAGGGAAATGTAGTTTATCTATTATATTCAAAAAAACTTTTTTTAAAAGTTTATATGCCATAAGTACTTAGACAAATATAAAAAATATCCTATAAAAAAATATTGTTTTATAGATTTGGGGAATAGAATATTTCAAATTAAATTACTTAACATAATATAACTTATGTTAAGTAATTTAATGCTTTTATGGGATTAGTCTTTTATATGTATATAAATTACTTTTAAAATATTTAATTCAGATTTTAATATATGATTTTTCTATTTTCGAATTAATTTAATTTCATAAAATTTCTAAAAACATATTTGTCAGGTATTTCTCTATTTTTTATATTTTTAAGAAAAAATACTAAAAATCCTTGTTATTTTATATATTTTTATGATAAAGATATCGTCTTTTTTATTTAAACACGCTTAAATCGAAAAATTTTAAGTTTTATTAAAATAATGGCTTATATAAGCCATTATTTTTTAAGTCATTCTATATATGTAAAAATTTCCTCTCTCAATATCAAACTATTAATTGGTTTTTCGATAAATGTTAATTTTATATGTAAATTTTCTTTATCATAATTAAATCTCATTTTATATTTATAACCAATATATGTTTTATAATTTCAAACATCATCTACAGTTTTTATTTCGAATTTTGTATCTAAATATCATGTAAGTTTTTCTTTGAATTCTAAAAAATCAATTCAGAATATATCTTTTGAAAAAAATATATCAATATGTTCTCTTTGAAAATTCGATATTTTGATTTCTTCTTTTTTAACAGTATCAGTTAGAAACTTGGAATTCGGAAACATATAGAATTGTCAATTATGTTCTCAATTTGAATCTTTTCATATAGCTCCAACAAAAAGTGGTTTTATATAAATAATTTCACCCATGCTTTCTCAAACTATTATAACATCTCATATTTTATAATTTGTCATAATATAGAAAAATCCTAGAAAAGATAGAATTGCATCTTTAAAAGTTATTATAATTGCTCAAGCCGCAATCGCTAAAAACGAGAATGCTGAAGGACTTTTGTATAAAATCAAACCAAATATAAAGACAAAAATAAGAGAAACTCTTATTAAGTCGATTAATTGCATTTTTTTATAATAATCTATATAGAATTCGTCCGATTCCAAAGAGATTTCTTCTCATTCAGTTATTGCTCAATATTTGTCATGAAGAGATTGTTTTATTGATTTTTTAGCTTTTCTAAAATAATATTCTATACTAAATATTATAGCAGCAAAACTAAGAAAATAAATTTCCTCTCTGAATTCTTTAAATATTTCAAGTAAATCTAACATTTTTTTATTTAATTAAGTAATTATTTCATTTTGAATATATTGTTTGCTTATCTGGTGATATTATAGCTGGGAAAATAGTGTCACATTTCCTTACTGAAGCCAAGAAATCAAAGTTTAAATCACAAGGACAAGTTCTACATATCATATTTCAGAATATACTAGAACCAGAACTTGGATATAAACATGAATTTTCTGGAACACATA
The DNA here is from genome assembly GCA_028713225.1 of Candidatus Altimarinota bacterium. Classification (GTDB taxonomy): domain Bacteria; phylum Patescibacteriota; class Gracilibacteria; order BD1-5; family UBA6164; genus JAQVPN01. The sequence goes on along the minus strand of JAQTOS010000007.1, from coordinate 4,642 downwards.
TTCATTCTTTTGAACAGATATTTGGGTCTTTTGTAGAACATACACTTCCCTTATCACAAGAACAATCGCTATTACATCTATTATCTGGAGCACAAATTCATATTTTTGAACAAACGCTTCAATCTTTTGAACTACAAGTAGATCATTTTGGACAAGCACAGTTTGATGAACAAGAATTTGATAATATAGGACAACCCTGATTTATAATTGGTCAATAAACCACAGGACATTTATCGACGTTATCAGCTAATCAATCGAGGTCAGTATCTTTTATACAAATTCATGATACTGCACAAACTTTTGGATCTTTTGTAGTACATACACTTCCCTTATCACAAGAACAAGAATTAGAGCATTTAATAAAATTATCAACTTTTATTGTAACACGAGCTTCTTCTTTTTCTCAAGTTTGTGTATTTGTGACTATTAAAACAGCTTCGTAAACTCAGGGATTTTGGTATATATGGTCTATATTCATTCATTCTCAAGTTTGTCAGTCTCAGAAATTCCAAGAATAAGTATAATTCCCTATAGTGTCAGAATTTGTAGATGTAAAATTAACTCATAAATAAGCATTTCAATAAACAGGATTTGCTGTCATATCTATTGAAAATCAATTATTATTGTTATTATTTACGTACAAAGTTCATTTTGCTTTTCAAATATTTCAATCAGAATCTACTACTGTTAAATTTATATTCCGATGTCAATTGTTGAATTTATAGTTATCAATATATACTCAATAAATCATAGCAGATTCTCAAGTATCTGTATTGTATAATTGCCGAACATATGAATTATCTGTTAATTTTGATAAATCTACTCATCCAACAATGGCTTTTAAATCATAAGTTGTTTCAGATGAGTTTTTTAAATCAGATTTAGGACAGCTAGAAATTGTTTTATTACAAGATTTATCAAGTATATTTAAGTCAACTCATATATTTAGTTTTGTTTGATTTGCTGAAATATTACAAGAATTAGCTTTTAGTAATATATAGGCCCAATTTAAAAATTCTTGTTTTGTTATAGCTTTTTTAGGATTTAGATTCCCATTTGAATCTTTTTCTATTAATTTATATTCATGCTTATTTCAAGCAGTATCATATTCTACTAATTTGTATTCTAATGCTTTTTTAAAATATCAGTAAAAAGTATAGGGATTTCCATTTATTTTAGCTGGGACATCATTTGCTAAATTTTCACTAATAGTTCAGTTATAAATATCTTTTATAATTTGATCACTGTCAGCTAGAGTGAAAATAGAAGATTTTCTAAGCATTATAGCTAAAGCTTCTTCTTTTGTGATATTATTATTTATACAAAAAGGTTCATCTCCGGTTTTTGTAGTTCAATTATCACATTTATAGGATTTATCATATCAAACAGCAAATCAATTTTCTTTTCACTCTGAAATACAATAAAAATTTTTATTAGTTTGAACTACGTCAAAAAAAGGAGTTAATCAAGAATATTTTGTAATTAAATCTAGAGGAGTGTTTGGTTGTATACATTTCATACAATTTACTTCCATAGTAATTCAAACAAAATCATCTCTTTTTATTAGAGAATTTGCATTAAATTTAGCATCAGAATCTGGGAAAATCATTCATTTATCATAAAGACTTTGAAGTTCATTATAATAAATATAATCTTTATTTATATCGTGAAAAACGTTTTCTACATTTTCAGCGCTTGTTGATTTGAAAAACAGTGATAATAGTAAAAATACCAAAACTTTAATTTTCATCTATTTATTTTATTTATTATGTTAAATTCTTCCCTATTTTAAAAGAAATTTAAGAAAAATCAAAATTATTTTTTCTTTGCTTTCCTGAGTTCAATAATTGTATCTCTCAAGTCTCGAGCTTTTTCATAATCCATATTTGATGAAGCTACTCACATTTCAAATTCTAATTTTTTGATTTCTTTTTCTATGCTTTGAAAATCTATTTGACTATAATCTCTTTTCTTATTATTCATTCAGCTTTCTTTTATTTCAGAAATTACTGTTGTTGGTGTAATATTATTTTCTTCATTATATTTATTTTGAACTCATCTTCTGTAATAAGTTAAATCTATTGCTTTTCTCATAGCATTTGAAATAATTAAACCTTCAGGATTTATCCACTTCCCTTCATCAAATTTATATAATTCTCAAAGAGCGAATTTCATAGTAGATTTAGTTGAATCCAAATCTTTTAATCTTGATTTATATTTTTCAGAGTACATTATAACTTTACCATTACTATTTCTGGCTGCTCTTCAAATTATCTGTATAAGAGCTGATTCTGATCTCAAAAATCATTGTTTATCAGCATCAATAATCGCAATTCTCGAAACTTCTGGTAAATCAAGTCATTCTCTAAGTAAATTAACTCAAACTATTACATCTATTTTCCCTGTTCTCAAATCTTTTAAAATTTCAAGTCTTTCTAGAGTTTCTATTTCACTGTGTAAATATCTAGTTTTTATACCATTTTCTAGTAAATAATCGTTTAATTCTTCGCTTGATCTCTTAGTAATTGTAGTAATAAGCATTCTTTCATTATTATCTAGTACCTCAGATATATTTTTCATAATATCATCGACCATATATTCCATTGGCATGAGTTCAATTTGTGGGTCAAGTAATCAAGTTGGTCTAATTACCTGTTGAACAATTCTATTTTCTTCAGAACTTATCCATTCTCCATCTGTTTCTGGATCAAATTCAAAGAATTTTTCTATATCTTTAGTATCAACACTTTGCGCTATTTCGTATTTTCCAGGAGTTGCTGAAACTGCCATAACTTGTCCAAGTTTGGCTTCAAATTCTTCAAATCTAAGCGGTCTATTATCCATAGCTGACGGTAATCTAAATCAGTTTTCTACAAGATTAGTTTTTCTAGCTCTATCTCATGCGTACATTCAACCAATTTGAGGAATACTCATATGTGATTCATCTATAAAAGTCAGAAAATCATCACCAAAATAATCTATAAGTGTTGCTGGAGCTAATCAATCTCATCTACCATCTAAGTATCTAGAATAGTTTTCTATTCAGTTTACATAACCAACTTCACTCATCATTTCCAAATCGTATTCTACTTTTGACTTTAACCTTTCAGCTTTTAATAAATCTCAATTCGCATTAAAAAATGCCAATCTTTCATCTAGTTCTTTTTTGATTTCAGGAACTATTTCAGCTATTCTTTCTTTTGTTGTTACTGTATGTTTAGCTGGAAATATAGTGATATTATGTAAGTTTTCATAAATTTCTCCAGTTAGATAATTTCTTCTAGTTATTGAAGTTACTTCATCTCACCAAAATTCAATAGTATAAATAGTTTCTTCGCTTGATGGAAATATTTCCAAAACATCTCACATAACATGAAAAGTTCCAGGTTTGAAATCTGAACTAGCTCTTTTGAATTGCATTCAAACTAATTGTTTTAAAATTTCTTCCATTTCATAAGTTTTCCCTACTTCCATATCAAAAGTAGAACCCATATATGCACTTATATCTCAAATACCATAAATACAAGATACAGAAGCTACAATTATAACATCTTTTCTAGTAAGAAGCGATACAGTTGCTGCATGTCTAAGTCTATCAATTTCTTCGTTTATTGTTGCTTCTTTTTCTATATAAGTATCAGTTTTTTGAACATAAGCTTCTGGTTGATAATAATCATAGTATGAAACAAAATAATGAACTGCATTATCTGGAAAGAATTCTCTAAATTCCCCCGCTAATTGTGCTGCAAGAGTTTTGTTATGAGCTATTACCAGAGTTGGTTTTTGAATTTGGTTTATAATATTTGCCATAGTAAAAGTCTTTCAACTCCCTGTTACTCACCATAAAGTTTGATATTTATGTCAATTATTTATGTATTTTGTAAGTTCATCAATGGCTTTAGGTTGGTCTCAAGTTGGTTTATATTTTCATTTTAAGTTAAACATTTTTTCTTCTTTTAGATTTAAAATTGCTAGATATTATATAGTTTTTAACAAAAATAACAAAAAATTCTTGAAATTTTTTTTTAAATATATTATCATTCTTAGGAATTAGAAATTAACTATAAAATTATGACTGAAACACAAAATACAAATCGCATAAATGTAGAGTCTCTAGTAAAAAAAGAATTAGATTCTTTTAATAGAGAGCTTGAAAATCTAACTAGAGAAAATTTGGAATATATATTAAGTATATTAAGAAATTGACAATCAAATCCTACTATTTTTTGTAAAAAATATAATAAAAAAAATATTCCTATAAATCAGATGATGATAAAAGTAGTATCAGCTTTATCTAAATATAATAAACAAGTTGATGCTGTGCTAGATAAAAAGCGAAGTTAAAAATCAAATAAAAGGCTATTTAATAAAATTATTTGATTTTTCGCTTTTTTTACATAAAATCCCCTCACTTCTAAGGGGGTTTTATTTCCCACATTAGATTTCAAGGTGCCTTAGCAAAGTGGTTATGCACGGGTCTGCAACACCCTTCACAGCGGTTCGAACCCGCTAGGCACCTCCATATCGGTTTTTTAACATTTTATAAGCCCTAAACAAAGGAGTTTCAGTAATCTGAAGCTCTTTTTTAGTGTTCACTAAAAGTTCGAACAGTAATTTCTTAATGATATTCATCTTTCACTCT
>JAQTOS010000006.1 GCA_028713225.1 Candidatus Altimarinota bacterium | reverse complement strand
TCAAATATTTACTATTTGAGCATCAGGAACTGGTAATACAGAATTTTTTGCTTGATAAATTTCAAGTCAATTTTTCATTTGTCATAAATCTGCTACTCTTTTTCAGTCTCTAGCATCAGCTGTATATAATTGATATGACATAAATCCAATAGTAGCAAGAATTGCTAGGATAGTAATTACTATGATTAATTCAACTAGTGTGAAGGCTTTTGTTTTGTGTAAGTTCATAATAGAAAAATTAGTTTTTAAATTAGTTTGATTTTATTATATTTATAAAGTTTTGCAAATAAAAAAAGTGAACTGTTTTAAACAGTTCACTTTTTTTATTTAACTATATCTTTAGTTTTTCCTCTTCATTTAAATTCAATTGAAATTGGAGTTCCAGCATATCAGAAATTATCTCTGATTCTATTTTCCAAATATCTTTTATATGAAAAATGGAAATGTTCTGGATTATTAACACTTACTACGAATTTTGGTGGATTAACATCAACTTGAGATCCGTAATAAATTTTTGGTTTATGTGATTTTTTATTACCTGTTGGTGGATGTTTATATATAACTTGTTCTAAGAATGTGTTAAATATACCAGTTTTAATTCTTTTTTGTCTTTCTTCTTTGATTTCTATAGCTCTTTTAAGTATTTCATCAACTCTTTTTCATTCAGTTGCAGAAACAAATATTACAGAAACCCAAGACATAAATTCTATTTTTTGTCTAAGATAATCAATATATTTATTCATTATTGTATCTTTATTAATTCCTGGTTTTGCAAGTACTTTATCCCATTTATTAACTACAACAATTATTCATTTTCCTTCTTCTAAAGCTTTTTCTATAATCGCCATATCTTGATGAACAATTCAATCAAAACCATCTATAACAACAGCAACAACATCAGATCTAGAAATAGATCTATCTGTTCTCATTATTGACCAATCTTCTATATTTCTTGTTCCAATTTTTGAAGCTCTTCTAATACCAGCAGTATCTATAAGTACAAAATTTTGACCTTCATCAGGAGTTGTTTCATCTTTGAAAACAAATTTTGTATCTACACTATCTCTAGTTGTACCAGCCATATCTTTTACCATAACTCTATTTTCTCTAGTTATCGCATTAACTAAGCTTGATTTACCAACATTTGGTCTACCAATCATAGCAAGTTTGATAAATGTATCATCAGTTTCATCATAAGCATAATGAAGACCTCTAGATTTGAAATTATCAGCAATAAAGTTTTTTATATCATTTATTCATCTATTATGAGAAGTTGAAACAACGAAAAAATTATCAATTCAACCTTTTCAAGCTAAAGAATAAGCTTCCATTTCTTTTTTTTCATTATCTGCTTTTGTAGCAACAATTACTACATTTTGATATTTTTTCTTTCTGATAGTTCTTAGAATTTCTTCATCTAAATCGGTAAATTTATCATATTCAATAAGCCATAAAAGCATATCACTTTCGTCAATTGCTCTAATAGTTCTTTCTATGATATCTACAGCAACTTCATCAGTTTTTGAACCAAAATCCAATCATCCTGAATCAGAGATAATATAAACTATATCATTATCTCTATCATTATATTCAAATTCTATTATATCTCTTGTTGTACCAGCCTCATCAGCAACTATTGCTATTTTATGACCTGTATACATATTGAAAAAACTTGATTTACCAACATTTGGTCTTCAAATTACAGTAACTTTTCCTAACATTTTTGATAGTTATTTATTAAATTCGTGCATTATTATATGAAAAACTTGAGAAAAACAAAATAAGAAAAAAATTAGCCAAATATTTGTTCAAAAATTCCTTTTTTATTTTTGAAATTTATTTTATTTTCTTTTGCTATTTCTTCATACATTTCTCTTTCTTTTGTATTTAGTTTTTTAGGAATTTGTATATTTAGAGTAATAAATAAATCTCATTTTTTATCTTTGTCTATATATTTCACTCAATCTCATGATATTTTTATAACAGTTCCAACTTGAGTTCCAGCTTCTATTTCTATAGTTCTTTTTCCAATTACTGGAATTGTGATTTCTTTTTTAGTACCTAAAATTGCTTCTATAACATCAATATCTAAATCGAAATATAAATCTACTCATTTTCTAGTTAGATTTTTTTCTTTTAAATTTACTGCAAATTTTATATACAAATCTCAAGCTCAAGCTTTGATTCAGTCATTTCATTCTCCTTGCATTTTGATAATCATTCCATTATCAATTCCGGCTGGAATATCAAGTTCAATAGTATGCTCTAATCTAATTCTTTTTTTACCATTACATTTAGAACAAACATGTTCAATTGTTTCTCATTCTCCATGACAAGTTTCACAAACTCAAGTATGTTCAATTGTTCCAAACATAGTTTGTTGTCTGTATTTCACTTGACCAACTCATCCACAATTAGAACAAGTTTTTTTACCAGTTCAACCTTCTCAATTACAAGAATCACAAGATATATTTTTTGAAAATTTTATAGTTTTCTTTCATCCATAAATACTAGTTTGTAAATCCAAATCTAGTTTATATTCCAAATCTTCTCATCTTTGAGAGCTTGATTTTTTTCTAGCCCTTCATCATCCATTAAATCATCCTCAAAAGAAATTTTCAAATAAATCTCCTAAATCTACATCAAAACCTTGACCTCCAAATCATCCAGAAGCACCAAAAGGATTTCATCCACCTACTCTTCAATAAGTATCATATTCTCTTCTTTTTTGAGCATCTCAAACTACTCCATAAGCTTCATTGATTTCTTTGAATTTTGCTTCCATTCATTTATCACCAGCATGTCTATCTGGATGATATTGCATAGCCAATTTTCTATAAGCTTTTTTAATTTCTTCTTCAGATGCAGTTTTTTCTACTCATAAAATTTCGTAATAATTCTTCGACATAATAATTAATTAACAGTTAATGATATTTTAAAATTTTATTTTGATTACAAAAGACATACAGCAATCCCAAGTTAAAAGGAGGAAACTCGTTATCGCCATATGCCTTAAGTCCAGATTTTATTGAAAAATCCATTTTTTTCAAGTTTTTTATATTACTTTCAATAAACAATAATTGCTGATTGAAATGTTCAAAGAGTAGGGCCCCACCGACCAGCATTATATGATCACGCATTATTGTACTCCCGCATAGTATACCGAGATCAAGATACAGGTGAAATTTGCCATCATGCCCGACATCATCGTCATGTATTTGAACTTGGACAAGACGAATCAACAAATGATAATGATGAAGGATTAAATGTAAGGGGGGTATAACCTGATCTAGTAAATTTTACAATAGTAAAATTTCAAATAGTTGGTTTTATACATTCAAAATTAGTCTCAAAATATCTTCAATTTGTATTACAATTTCTAAGTCTTGAAAAATTTTCTGAACTAGTTAAATCTTTGTATATTCTTGTCCAACCACCAGAGTCACTATTCATATCACAATAAACATCAAAAGCAGGATTTGAATCAGGTTTAATAGTATAAACTCAATCTTTAAATCAAGCTCAGCTTGCTGTTAAACTTCAAGCAATGTAAAAAGTTCAAGAATTTGTTAGTAAATTATTACAAGTTGTAGGATATGTTATATTATTATTTGAATCTTTAAATATCCATGAACTTCCTGATAAATACCAATTATATGTAACTGGAATTACTATTGGAGTTTGTGCTACAGTATTTGTTATAGCTATAATATTGTTATACAAACTAGTTCAAGTTCAAGTAATAGTTCCAGAATTACTAGAAGTATTAGAAAATACTACTTTGAATGTTGTTCAAGTTGATGCTAAATCTAGATTTCCAGATATAGTTTCTTGGATTGGAGCATTTGTTGTATTATCTAGAAATACTCATAATTTATTTCAGATTACATATGTTTTTCTGTCATTATAATTATTAGCCGCATATGTTGTATTTACTGGATTTTGTGAAATATTCATAGAATCTCCATTTTCAAGCATAGACATTAATTGAAATTTTGTATAATCTCAGTTTGTTGAATAAGTATAAGCAATATTATCTTTTGGATCTTTTACTTGTTCATATTTTATTTTACTTATTACATTTGTTCCAGCATATCATTGATATACTAATATAGATCATCCAGTTCAAATATTTACTATTTGAGCATCAGGAACTGGTAATAGAGATTTTTTTGTTTGATAAATTTCTAGTCAGTTTCTCATTTGTCATAAATCTGCTACTCTTTTTCAGTCTCTAGCATCAGCTGTATATGATTGATATGACATAAAACCAATAGTAGCAAGAATTGCTAGAATAGTAATTACTATGATTAATTCCACTAATGTGAAGGCTTTTATTTGTTGTTTTTTCATAATATGAAAATTAATATTTAATATTCTGGATTTTATATTATTTTAAAATTTTTGCAAACAAAAAGACAAGATATTTATCTTGTCTTTTTGTTTATTTTATAAATCCTTCTTATCCATCATAGCCAGACTTATTTTTATGTCAAAATAAGCAATATCTGGAGGACAAAGTTCTTTTATAGGAGAGAGTTTTGTTATATCAAGTTTATTTTTTTCAATAATTTCTTTTACTTTTTTTAGTTTAGAAAAGTCTGAAAATTTCATTATTTCAGCTAAACTTAATTTATCAAAATTATAGAGTTTTACTATATGATCTTCTATGGTTTGAGTACCAAAACCTCTCTCTTCTGCTATTTCTTTGATAGTTTTCTCCATTTTTAAGAGAGTCAGAGTTTGACTATAAGTATCAATTTTTTCAACTGGTATTTTGATTACTTTTTCTCTTTTTGGCTTCCCAGATTTTATAGCATTTTTGTATTTTGAAATTTTTCAGTAAAGCATAGCTTGCATACTATCATTTTCATCTAGCAATAAATCATTATGATAAATAGTATTTAATCATTTTTCTGTAATTCAGATTTTTGGATATTGACCGAAACTTCTGTATAAAAATCCAAGTTCAAGAAGAGCTTCGAAAATAGCTGAAACTACATCTTTGTTAAGTTCTGATAAAACTGAATAATCTTTGTCAGTGTCTAGATTCCACTCTAAAATTTTCTTTTCTTTTGCTCAAACTAGGACTCAAATAAGAGTATTTAAACCAAATTTGTTATCAAATCTTTTTATAAATTCTAGAATAATCAAGAAAGTCGTATAGTGAATAATTTCTTCTACTTCTCATGCTTGAAATTTGTTTTTATCCAGACAATAATCACAAGCTCCACAGTTTTCTCATAGATTTTTTAAATCCTCTTCATCTCAAAAATAAGTCAAAATGAATTTTTTCCTGCAACCTGGTTTGAAAAGTAATTTTTTAATTTGTTCTAATTTAAAATATCACTCTTCTTTAAGTAGGTTTTGATGATGCCATAAAATAGGCACTTCTTTATGAGTTTTTTTGGCTAAAACCAGAGTTATTCATCTTCATCTAAAATTATCACTTTCTTGAGAATCTCAATCAAATCATCTTTTTACGATATTATATTTTTCTAGTATTTTTATAATACTTCAAACTTTCATGTCATTTTTAAGTCCAGTTTCTCGAGCTATAAGCTTGTATGTTTTAAGAATTTGATGTCCACTTCATTCTCAGATTTTAAAGCCATCATATAGATAATCATAGACTTTGAAAATATCATCTTCTGGTGGATAAGCATTGTCTATGAAAAATTCTTGAATGATAGAATCTTGATATGAAGCAATAACTATAGAATAAGATTTTTTACCATCTCTTCAAGCTCTTCAAGCTTCTTGATAAAAATTTTCTATACTTCAAGGTAGATTATAATGCACTACATATCTGATATCTTTTTTATCTATTCCCATACCAAAGGCATTTGTAGCAACAATTACATCGTATGAGGAATCCATAAAATTATTTTGTTCAGATTCTCTAAAACCAGCATTCATTTCTCCTGTATATTTTCCTACATTTACTCAGTTTAAAAGCAAGAAATTATATACTTCAGTAACTGCCTTTATACTAGAACAGTAAACTATTCAATATGGAGGAGTTTTTTCTATAATTTCCAGTAATTTTTCTAGTTTTTCAGCTGTTTTAGATATTTCTCTTACAACAAAAATCAGGTTTTTTCTATCAAATCATTTCGTGAAAATATTGTATTTTGTAAGTCCAAGTCTTTCAACTATATCTTCTCTTACTTTTTTTGTTGCTGTTGCTGTTAGAGCCAGGATAGGGAAGTGTTTAACTTTTCTTAAAGTATCAATAAACCCTTTTATTTTCAAATAACTTGGTCTAAAATCATGTCACCATTGGCTTATACAATGGGCTTCATCTATAGCAATAAGTGAGATATCAATATTTTTTATAACTGATAAAAAATAGCTATCGTTTAGTCTTTCCGTAGCTATGTACAAAAATTTTATTCGTCATTTTGATTCAGAATCATTTTGTGCTATTTCATCCAAAATAAATTCTTTATCCATAGTTGAAATAGTAGAATTTATCAGTTCAGCCCTAAGTCCAAGAGAATTCAATTTATCTACTTGGTCTTTCATAAGAGAGATAAGCGGGGAAATGATTATCGCTAATCAAGGAAGATAAACTCCAGGGAATTGATAAGTAAGAGATTTTCATCAACCAGTCGGCATAAAAACAAGAGTGTCATTTTGCTTAATGACACTTTCTATGATTTCCAGCTGACCTTCTCTAAAAGATTCTAGTCAGAATTTATTTTGTAGTAATTGTTCTAGGTTTTGCATTTATTATTTTTTTTATATTTTTTCTGATTATATTGATTTTAATGATTTTATCAAAAAATAATCCTTATCAAATTTTGATAAGGATATATATAAGATTAGTTTGATGTAAACATTAAACTATAATTACTCCATGCACCAGGATCTAAAGATGTAATAGTAGTATTATATCATAAAATGTAAACATTTATTACATCATTTGCATTTACATCAATATTAGCATTTCATATTAATCAGTCCCAAGCTCAGTTTGTAGCTCATCATAATGAATTTATACTTGTTCATGCAACTTTATTTTTAGTTATTTTTACTCGAACATATCATATAGTTCAAGAAGACATATAATCTTGGTTAATATCAATTGAAATCGTTCATTTCTTTTTTATTTTTATTCAGTCTGTAGTAATTTCAAAAATATTGGGATTATAATATTTTCAACTAGTATGTCGTATAAAATTAACATATCATCGATTTGCACTAATAATATTGGCTTTAGATGTAGCATCTATTGAAAACATAGCTGTTTCTACGTAATTACTTCAATTTACATTCAGGTTTCAATTTACATCAAGTTTAGTTCGTGGAGAACTAGTTCAAATCCCTATATTTCCTCAACTATTATAAATTCAATCAGTTCTTGCTCAAATATCATTGATAGCAGTTACTAAATTATTCCAAATAGTAGAAGTTAATGTTGTATTATCAGTTTGAGTCGGAAGAGCTGTAAAAGCAGCAAATCATACATATGATAGTAGAACAGTTCCTGCAAATACTAGTCAAGAAAGAAAACTTTGTTTTAGTTGTTTTTTCATAATGGTAAAATTAAAAATATAAATTTCTCTTGAAGTATAAATCTTATCTATACTTTTGCAAATAAAAAAAATCAAAGAATTATTCTTTGATTCAAAATATTTCTAAACTATTTTTCCAAATTTGAGATTTTATAATTTCAGGTTCTTCTTCTCTTAGGTCTATTATTTTGGCTAGTACGTAAGAAGCATAAGCTGGTTCATTTGTTTGTCATCTTTTCTTTTGAGGAGCAAGATATGGGCAATCAGTTTCTACCAAGATTTTATCAAGAGGAATTCGTGATGCAACTCTTGCTACATTTATAGCATTTGGATAAGTAACAATTCCTGAAAAACTTATTTTACATTCGTCTGAATAATATAGAGCTTTGTAAGCAAAATCTAGGTCTTCTGAAAAACAATGAAGTATAAATTTTTTGCATCATGTTTCCATTAATACTCTTAATGTATCATCTTTTGCATTTCTTGTATGTACAACAAGCGCTAAATCGTATTTTTGAGCCAAAGCTATTTGAGCACGGAAAAATTTTTCTTGTTCTTGTTTCGTATGTTCTAAATTTTCTTCAGAAGTTCTGAAAAAATCAAAACCACATTCTCAAATCGCTACTATTTTATCAATATTTTTTAGATAAATTTCTTCTAATTTTGCAATAGTTTCATCGAGTTTTCATTCATATAAATATGTGTCATTTGGATGAATTCAAATAGAAGCATATACAAAATCATATTTTGAAGCTAGTTCTACTGACTGGAATGAACTTGGTATATCTATTCAAATTGATGTAATTTTTGAGATTCAAGCTGACTTCATATTATCAAGAATTTCTACTTCTCTATCAACTAAATCTCATAAATAAATATGTGTATGTGTGTCAAAAATCATAAGTTTTTTAAATTAATTTTTATCTTTTTCTACTTAGTCTTATTTCATTTTCAATATGTTCTTTTGTATCATCAATTATACCATTTTCTGTTTTAATTTTCATTCTTGTTTTACTTATAATTTTATCAATATCAGTAAGTAATTCTATTCCTAAATAAAATATACTTATTCATATTAAAAGACCAGCAAATCACATAAAATGCTCTGAAACAAGCAATATTACAAAAGTAAGACTTACAGGAACTTCTATAAAGCTAGATACTATTTTTGGGTTTAGATAATAAGCTTCAACAGCATGAACTATTGCTACAAGTAAAACTACAGCAATAATTGCATTTACTCATCAAACCATAGTATAGGCTATAATGATAAGTGGAATTGATGATATAAATGTTCCAAGAACTGGTATGAAACTAAGTAAAAATACAAATATTCCAAGAGTTAATATATATGGAAAATGATGAGGAAAGAAAAATCAAATGAGAATAAGTCAAGCAATAGTAAGGATTGTATTAGCTGTAGCTATTATAGCTTGGGCTTTGAAAACTAAACCAAAGCTTCTAGAAATTTTTTCTAGAATTACTGAATATTCTTCATATAGAAATCTGAAATTTGATTTTTTAATTCATTCTAAATAGTGTCCAAGTTTTGATCTATCACTTATAAATACGTAGCTTAGAATAAGAGCTAAAATTAATTGTAAAAGAACTCAACCAGCTTTTTTTAAATTCTCATAAATTTGAATTGCAATTGCATAATTTTGAGATGAAAACATTTGTTCAATATTTCAACCAATTTGGGTGTTAAAAGTTCTTATCTCATTTAATTTAGATGTTATTGAACTTATTTGATCAGCTAAAATTGGTATATGCCTAGGAATTTCTGATAGTTCTTTTGTTAATCTAGGTACTATATCATAAATTGCAAAAAATAAAACTGATACAAAAATTAAATATTCTAAAATTATTATTATATTTATATTAAAAAATTTTTTCAAAAATATTCTTCTTTTTTCTACTGCACATAATCTATCAAGCATTAAATCATATTTTTCTTTCAAAAAATTTCAAAGTGCAAAAAATAAGTATGAGAAGATAAAAGTTAGGAAAAAAATTCCAAGAAAATCTGAGAAAATATAAAAAAATGCAACAAGTAAAAAATATGCAATAAATTTTTGCATAAAAGCTTTAGAAAATAGCAGGTGTAATATTTTTTTGAATGTCATATTTTTTTGATTATTGATTATTATTCATTATATTAAGTAAAGTTTCAGCTATTTTTATATTATTGTGTTTATATAAACTTTCCATATCTATAAAATTATCCTCTATTATTTTAGTATTTTTGCTTTCTATTAAGTATTTATCAAATTCATCTAGGAAAACATAATCTCATCATTTTACACTTATATCTTTGCTTAGTTTTTCTTGTTGTTCACTTGATAAATTAGGTAAATAATTATTCACGATAATATAATCAAGTTTTTTTGATAAATATCTTTCTATAATATTTATAAAATCAAGAACTCTAAGTCCGTTAGTTTCTCATCATTTATTTGTATTATTTCAAATGTAAATAAGTTTAGCGCTTGAATTTCTAAGGTCATATCTAATATCTCAAATAATTAGATTTGCAACAACAGAAGTATAAATATCACCAGGTCAAACAACTATAAAATCTGCATTTTTAATTGCTTCTGTTACTTTTTCTGAAGGTTTAGCTTCTTTCGAACAACTCATCAATTCTAGATTTTGAATAGGCGAATTATAATCAGCAACATTAGATATATTATCTTGTTTTTCTATTACTGTTCAATCAATTAATTTAGCTTTGATATATGCTTTACAAGTAGTAACTGGAATAACTTGTCATTTTACTTCTAGTAAAAATTCCATAAATTCAATCATTTTATCATAGTTTCAAAAATTATGATAAAGATTAGCCATAAGTAAATTTCACATTTTATGTCATTTAGCTGAAGCAGGAATTGCTAATTTGAAATCAAGAATTTCTTTATTTACTTTATTTTGTATAAAACTCAAAAATTCTAGATTTTCAGGTGTTACTAAAGCAAATAAATCAAGAACAGTTAAATCATTTATATAGATTTCATCTTGAATTTCGTATTCCATATATCTTGAAAATTCTTCTTTGTATCTAGAAAAAGATAGAGAAAATAAACATCTTCTTAAGTCTCAAGGTGGTGGTAAGTGAGTTCAAAAAGTCGTATTATATAAATTCATCAAAACTCAAGTAGTTCTACCATCGTCAGACATACTAACTATTGAAGTCACATTTATATCTTCTGGAAATACTTCTCTAACTCATTTCAGTATATTTGATTGTCAGTTTCATCAACCAATAAAAACTATGTTCATAATATTTTATTATTTACTAAATTCAACAATTGCTTCTCTTATAGTTTGCAAAATTCATTTATATTTATCTAAATTTTCTTCAAGTAATGTTATTCTAAAACCATTATAAGTAGAATTAAATCCGCTTAGTGGAACTGAACAGATACCAGTAGAAGCAAGAAGATAATAACAAAATCTTTTATCAAATCTGATTCCAGACATTTTTCATTCTATGAAATCTTTTAATTCTTTGTTATCTATTTTTAGACTAGCTGAACTTGGAAATTTCTCAGTATTGAAAGTAACACTTAGATAAAATGCTCATTTTGGTTCAACAACAGAAATCAAATCTAAATCTCAAAGAATTTCACTTGCTAATTTTGCTCTAGTTTTATATTTTTCTATTCTTTGAAGTCTATAAATTTCATAATCTCGGCTTGCATAAATTTCAGGTAATACAGTTTGAGGTAGAGTTGTAGAACAAACTTCAAGCATTTTTGAATTTAAAATAGCTTTTGTATATTCTCTAAAATTCGCATCTTTATCTGCATTATAAACTTCTATCCAACCACATCTAGCTCCCGGCCAAGGAAGATCTTTACTTGCTCATTTCATAGCAATTCATGGAACTTCTTCAATAATATCAGATAAAATTACTCTATCCTCATCATTGTAAGTAAGTTTTTCATAAATTTCATCAAACACTACAAAAAGTCCATATCTTCTAGCAATATCTACTATTTTTTTCAAAACTTCTTTTTTGAATACTGCACCTGTTGGATTATCTGGGTTAACTACAAGAATTCAGGCAATATTTGGATTGAATTTTACTTTGTTTTCAAGTTCTTCTAAATCAGGATTCCATCCATTTTTTGGATCTAGAGAATATGTAATATGCTCAGATCATGCATGATTTGCTTCAGCTGAAGAATGTGTAGAATAAGCTGGATTTGGTCCAATTACTCTAGCATCAAAAGCTAGGTTTGTATATATTTTATTGATAGCATCTCAAAGTCCATTAAAAAAGATTATATCATCTTTGTTTAAATTTTTTCTTCTATTTGCGATAAATTCTCTAACAGATTCAAGTCATTTTGTAGGACAATAACCATAAGTAGAATCGTGTTTACACGCTTCAGTTACTATTTTTTTCATCCACTCTGGAATTGGTTCTCATTTAGCAACAGGATCTCAGATATTTTCCCGGGTAATATCTACTCAGTAAGATTTGATTTGGTTAGCAAGTTCTACTATCTCTCTTATCTCATACTTAAGCTCTCTAGCTCAAGCTCAAACTAGGTTTTTTCTCATTTTTTTAATTATTAGTTTTATTCGTGGTTTTGATTATATAGAAGCCATAAAAAAATGCAAAAAATAAATCCTGATTTTTTCAGGATTTATGCTTATTCTTTATACATTAAATTTTGTACAAGTAATTCAATGAATGCAAGTATTAGAAAAGCTAGTGCAGCTGTTTCAAATGATATTACTCAGATTCTGTTAAAAATAACTAGTCAAATAACATAAGCTGTTAGTAAAAAAGCTTGTCTAAGTGATGAAAAAATATGACCTAAAAATATTTCTCATCTGTAATATACCTTTTTGAAAAAGTATAAAAATAGAGTTAGAAATGAAGTCGCTGAAAGTAGGGAAGTTGTGATTATTGCAATCATAGAAATGGTATAACTAGAGTAAGGATTCATATAATTTACTATTAAAAATAGCGTAAATGAACTTACTGCAAAAATTATAAGTAACATAGTTAGTAGAATTCTTTTTTTCATAAAATTATTGTAATTAATTATTTAGAAAATAAAAGGCGAGTTTTTCAAGGATTTTCTTATAAGTATCTAATTTCAAAGTCGAGTCTATTTATACCAATTTTTTTTATTTTTCAAAAAAAACTTTTCAAAATTACATCTTCAATTAGAGAAATTTCTTTGTTTATAACAGGTTTATTTGTTTTTACAAAAAGCGTAGACCCAGAAATAGAGATAGAAATCAAATAAGAAGAAATATCTATATTTTTGTGATTTTTATATTCATCTATTATTGTTTTCCATAAAACAGACTTGATTGTTTGCTCTTCCAAATCTTTATGTCTGAGTCTGTTTCACAGTATATTTTCTATTTGTCCTAAAGGATTTCTTGCTACTTGCATAAATTTATTTTTAAAACATTACTACAAATTCTCATTTCATTGTATTTTTTTTGAAATGTTCAAGTACTTCTGATGCTTCTCATCTCTTGAATTCTTCGAATTTTTTTGTTAATTCTCTCCCGACCACGATATAGTGATTTTCTCAGAAATATTTTATAATATCTTCTATTGTTCTAAGAATTCTATGAACTGATTCATAAATTACAACAGTTTGTTCTTTGTTTTGCAGACTTGTAAAAAGAGTTTGTCTTCATTTTTTTACTGGTAAAAATCCCAAATACAAGAAATGATTCATTTGTAATCCAGAAGCTGAAAGTGCTGTTATACAAGCTGAAACTCCAGGAATTGGAGAAACTTGAATATCATTTTTTATAGCTTCTCTAACAAGCATATATCCAGGGTCTGAAATACCAGGAGTACCAGCATCAGAAATCAAAGCTACATCTTTTCAGTCTTTTAATAAATCCATTATTTTATCAAGTTTTAGTTCAGTTGAAAAAGAATGATAAGAAATAAGTGGTTTTTTGATATCATAATGTTTCAGTAAAACTCCCGATGTACGAGTGTCTTCGCAGGCTATGTAATCAACTTCTTTCAAAGTTCTCACAGCTCTAAAAGTCATATCTTCCAGATTTCAGATTGGTGTAGCTACAATATATAACATAAAAATTGGGATTATTAAAATTTTAAAAAAAATCCCCCAACTCTTACGAGTTACCCCCTTAATAAGGGGGACTTTTTTGTCTAAATTTGCAAGTCCCCCTTATTAAGGGGGTGGCTGAAAGCCGGGGGATTATCCTAATAATTAACAGCTTGAGTTTCAAGAAGTTTGTATAGGATAGATTTTTTATCTTTGAAATCTCAAATTAGTAAATCTCTGGCTTCCGTAGTTTCTTTTTTTGTGATATTTCCTGAATGTCTTTTGCTAGATAATACTTCAGATTTATTTAAAGCTGTCATTTTAGTAAAAAAATCGTCATCCCAAACTAAAGCATTTAAATCAGAATATTTTTCTGTATATTTTTTGAAAGCTATTCAGTAATCATATAGGGAATCTCATTCTCTTATCATTTTGATAAGAGCGTAAAATCTCCCAACAGAAAGTATATATTTTTTTGTAACTACTAGATTTAGAGCTTTTTCAAGAGGATCATTTACTCTTAGAATTATTTGATTATTTTTCTTACAAAATTTTCTGAAATTATTTGAAACAAAACTTTCTATATAAAGATCAAGAACTTTATGATAACCAGAAATAACGGAAAATCCATCAGTATTTGGATTTTTGGTCATATTAAAATAAGCAATTTCACTGTTTGTTATAGATTCAATAGTTCAATGTGGAGCATTTAAAAGAAGTAAATCTCAAAAGAAATTATTTATTCTAGAACTTATAACATCTTCTATATTTTCTCTCAAAAAGCTTTCTTTTATATCCTCTGAAAATCTAGAAATTTTTTTCTTACTTATTTTATGTACACTTGCTTTTACTTCTCTTTCCATCCAAAGATGAGCTGATTTAAGCTTTTTCTTTAAATCTGATATTTCGTCTTGTAATTTCTTTATTTCTTGTTCGCACATATTTTTAAAAATAAATTATTAATTTCTTTTATTTTACTTATTTTATCTCGATATCAAAATTTTTTCTATTTCTTCTACTTTCTATATATAATAAGACTTCTGTTTTGCATTAAATTCCATTTTCTTAGCCATTCTTTTTGTGAATATTTATGCTTACCAGTTAGTGTATCCCAAACTATTATTTTGCTTGGATTTTCTAATTCTCATTCATATCCGAGTAAGTAAAAAGCGTGTTCTCAACTCAATCAAACATATTCATAAAGTTTTGAATCTCTCATAAAATTCCAAGAAATATTTCTATTTTTAGCCCAATTTTTTGAATAATTTATTCCAGATATTCATTTATCAACATCATCTTGTTTTACAAGCTTTTTAGTTCAATCTTCTTCATCAGGATTAGTTGTATAATCTCACCATAATTGAACAAAATTTCATTTATTTAATTCTATTAATAATTCTCTTAAATGCTCAGTTTGTTTATATCAAGAATTATAAGAATATTTATTTATTATCTTAGTTTCTAGTCAATAATTGTTATACAATGAAGCTATTGGTTTTTCTAAAACTCAGTATCAAGTATAATCATTTTGCATGGCATTACTGATTTTTCAAACAAATCAGTCATTTGGATTTCACCAAAGTCTTTGTCAATTGAAAGAAATTGGTTTTTTATCATAAAAACTACTTTTAGGAAGTTTGTCTATAAGTTCATCTTCTTCAATTTTTTTTGATTTTAGAGTTGAAATTATATCAGCAGCAGCACTAATTTCACAACTTAAATTATATTTTTGTAATCTTTTATAAGTGAATTCATCAGATATATCTAGATTATCATTAAACTTTTTTATTTTTAAAATAATCTCTTTAAATGTCTGATTTGCTGATTTTATTTTTATACTTACATCTCAAAAAAGTATATTTTCAGTATTTATGAAACAAACTTCATTTTGACATTTTATTTCTCATCTATTTGAAGTGATGAAAATAGTTCAATTTTTTAGATATTCTTTGGCCTTTGAATCCAATTTTGCATAAGAATAAACACTTTCTATATCTTTTATCAGAGTTTTATTTTTTCTAAAAATTATAGAATTGGCTATTTGATGATATTTATTTACTGTGTAATAATCTGTTTTCAAAATTTTTTCTCCAAGTTTTGTATTTATTTTTATTATTCAATCATAAATTCAAGAACTATCAAGAATACATTTATCATTTTCACAATTTA
Organism: Candidatus Altimarinota bacterium; assembly: GCA_028713225.1. Lineage (GTDB taxonomy): Bacteria > Patescibacteriota > Gracilibacteria > BD1-5 > UBA6164 > JAQVPN01. Next base: position 110,848 of record JAQTOS010000006.1, on the reverse strand, counting down.
CTATTCAAGAACTAGATTCAAAATAAAGAGATTTATTTTGAATTAAATCCCTTATTTTTTCATCAATATTTTTATAATTTATTATTTCTAGATTATCACTTGTTATTATGTTTTCTTTTGCCTGAGCAAAATTTATAAATAAAGTAAGCGATAATACTAAGAAAAATATTCTTTTTATCATAATTAAAACTTAAAAGTATTTTTTTCTATGAAATCATAAACTTTTGTTTGAAGTTCTTCATCAATTATCGCATTACAATGAACAGCTTCAGTATCATCAGATTCTTCAAATGAATCAAGCATTTTTGTAAGTTTCAAAGCTTGTTCAAAGTCAGTTACATTTGCGGCAGTTGAATAAATATAATCAATTTTAGCTGATTCTAATTCTATATTTTTTGATTCTAGGAAATCTTTTGTTTTTTTCAAATCAGTCATTTCGGTAATTATTTTTAGGTAATTTGCTTCTTCAAGCATATCGGTAGCTTCAGTTTCTAAAACTAATTCTTCTATTTTTTCTTTATCATATTTTGATAAATCTACATAGATAACTCACATTTTTGAGAATATGAAAGAAACACTTCCTGGTTCTCACATATTTCCACCAAATTTAGAAAAAATATGTCTAACATCTGAAGCTGTTCTGTTTTTGTTGTCTGTAATTGTACTTACTATAATTGCAACTCAACCTGGCCCATATCATTCATAATTTACTTCCATAAGTTGAACTCCAGTTTTATCTTCTCAAGTTCATTTTTTGATAGCTCTTTCTATATTTTCATTTGGGACATTTGATGCTTTTGCTTTTTCTATAGCTTCGTGTAAATGAGGATTCATATTTGGATCTCATCCTGATTGAGCGGCAAGTGCTATTAATTTTGCGTGTATAGCAAAAACTTTTCATTTTGCTGCATTAACTAAACCTTTTTTCTTTTCTAAAACTGGACCTCTTCACATAATGTTTTTTTATTTAAGTATTAATTTCTGCTATATTAGTGATTTTAGAGATTATTTCAAGAAATTTTAGTTTTAATTTGACTTTTTATCAAAAAAAATACAATCAAGTGCTTATATTGTTATAAAAAATAGATGAATAGCTCAGATGAATTAAGTTCTTTAGATTCTAGTTGATTAGATATTAATGATAATTTATTTAAAAATTTTTGATATTCAAATTTGAAATCAACATTTGAATCTATTTTGCCATTTGTTGATAATGAAAATGTAAAAGCTTTACTTCAAAATATTCTAAATTCAATAAATATAATAATAGCAAATGAATCTTTGGAAGCTTCTTTGAAAAGAACTAAAGAAGATATTTTGGCTATATTAAAAAAAGCTGATAATACAGCTATAAAAATATCATCTGATTTTCTTTTGGAACTCCAAGATTATGTATCAGTATTATATGAAAATGATAAACAAGATATTTTTAGCGAAACTTCAAGAGTATTATCTAATTTAAAAGAAGAATTAGATTCAACATTTGAAGTTGTAACTATTTCAAATGTTGAAACTGAACCAGATAAAAAAGAATCTAATTTTGATTTATCAAATGGTTTAACTTATTATTTTGATTCTATAAAAAAGAAAATAAATAACCAAGCAGAAGCTAATAGAGAAGCTTTTTTATGAACGCTTATAAAAAAAATAGTAGATGAGATAAATAAACAATGTTTTTTAGAATGAAAAGCATATATCGCAAATCTTAGAATGTATATAGAAAAAGGATGAATCAAAAATAAAAGACCATCGCTAAATCCATTTTACGATTATATTAATCCTCATAGAAGAGCAGATAATAAAAAAATGGATCGTAATGAATTTAAAACGGTAAAAGAACTTATTTGATTACATGAAGAGAAAAAAAGAAAATGAGAAAATCTTTTATCAAAAAATATGTCAGAAAAAACTAAAATTTCATATTTTTTACTCGCAACAGCAGTTTTTACTATGCTGAAAAATACAAATAATCATGATGATGTAATTGGGCTTCAAGAAGAAAAATTTTATTTACTTATTGATATAAATGATTCTGTTCCAAAATGAGATACAGATATGGAAAAAGCATTAAATATAAAAAAGGCATCTATTATACTTAGAGATTTGATAGATATTATAAGATATTATATATCAAATTTTAAAAAGAATAAAATAGAATATGTTACAAGACCAAGAAGAACAAATTTAGAAAAAGCTTTAGAAAAAAAAGAGCCTTGAGCAGCTAAAGCTATGGAATACATAGATTTGTTTGAAGATTCTATAGAAGATGATAATGTGACAAAAGAAGAAGTACTTAATTTATTTTTTTCTAAGGCTTTACTTGATATAATATTTTCAATTTTTAAACAGCTTTGAAGTGTTGTAAAAGTTGATAAATTTGAGGATATTCTAAATAATGAAATGTTTTCTAATAGTATAATATTTAAAGATGTTTTAGTTTTAAAAATGAATAATTCTAAAAATAAAAAATCTAAAAAATTAACTAAAATTTACCATTTTTTAAATAAGGATTGAGAAGATGATGATTCTTTATTAAACTCAAGCAAGAAATATGTTGATGATTTGTTAGCTAAATTATATGAAGCAAATAAGGCTAATCTTAATGCATTTGAAATGAAAAACATTGATTTATTAATAGATAGACAACAATTACATTTAAACTTTTATGATCTTAAAGATGTTTATATTTCATATATAGGAGAATGAAATTTTATTATTTTGTATAAAAAAAAGGATTTTAATCCTAATGCAAATATGATAGAAACTTCATTAAAAAGTTCAGATACAAAAACTATATTAAATGCTATTTCATATTTTGTTAATGAATTTTTAGTTAATAGATGATTTATAAATTTATAATATAATTATATATTATCTAAATTATTATTTGCAGAAAATTAAAAATTATATATAAAGAACTATCAAAATAAATGATATTTTACTAATATATCAAAAAATAAATATGAATTCATTATCTAATTACATATTTGATACTCCTAGAACACACACTATTTATAGATGAACTATAAGTAATTTTCAAGTTTCAATAAAAGATCTTACTCAATCAATTATAAGTAATGAACAAAAAGAACATAAGATAGATTATAAGGATTTGGTATGAGTTTTTAATAAAATATGAGCAGCTTTAAATGAAATTAAAGATATTGACGAATTACTAGCCTTAATAGTAGATGAATTACTATCAATTATTTTATGTGATGCTTGTTCTATTTATATAAGAGAATATCAGCCAGATAAACTAAATTTCAAAATAACTAGAACTTTAAGTTTAGAAACAGATGAAAATAATTTAAATAAATTCCAAAGCTTTGATGTCCCTCTGCAAAAAGAATCTATATCTGGATATGTTGCATTAACTTGAGAAATCGTAAATATAGATGATTGTTATAATATTTCAGAAATTGAAGAATATAATTTCAATAGTAGTTATGATAAATCAATTTGATATAAAACTACTTCTATGATAGCTGTTCCTATGAAATCAAAAGATTGAACAATTTTATGAGTTTTACAACTTATAAACAAATTATCAAATAATTGAAATGTAATTCCTTTTAGTAAAGAATATGAGGATATAATTCTTTCTATTGCATCTCAAGCTGCAGTTTCTATAGAAAATGTGAATTTATTTGCTCAACATTTAGAATTAACAGCTTCTTTAGTAGATGCTTTATCTGAAGCTATAGATTCTCGTAGTCCTCATACAGCATGACATTCTAAAAGGGTAGCAGATATAACTTTACTTATAGCTGAAACAATAAGTAATTCAAAGGAATGATTTTTTGCAGATATTTCATTTTCAAAAGATGAAATGTTAGAACTGAAATATGCAGCTTTACTTCATGATGTTGGTAAAATTTCTGTTCCAGAAGCTATCTTAGATAAGGGATCTAAATTATCTAAAGAAAATATTGCAATAATTCGTGAAAGATTTCAAAGTATTAAATATCATCTTAGACTCACTTCTAAAGAAGAAGAATTCAGTGATATAGAAAATTTTTTATATTTTATAGATAAAATAAATAATTCAGGTTCTATTTCCAATAATGATTTAGAAAAATTAAATGAAATATATTCAAAAGAATATTATGATATAGATTGAAATAAACAACATTATATAACAAAGGAAGAATTGCATTCTTTATCTATTACTAGATGAAATCTTTCGACTGAAGAAAGATTTATTATGAATAAGCATATAGTAGATACACAAAATATTCTGAAACTTATAAAATTTCCAATCTCTATGGAAAATATTCCTCTGTATGCAGGAGATCATCATGAAAAACTTAATTGAGAAGGGTATCCTAATAAAAAAATAGCTGAGGATATTTCCTTGCAAGCAAGAATAATGTGTATAGCAGATATGTTTGAAGCCCTTACAGCTTTTGATAGACCGTATAAAAAAGCTATGCCAATAGATGATGTTTTAACATTATTAAATAAAGAAGTTGAAACTGGAACTATAGATTCTAATATAGTAAATCTATTTATAGAAAATAAGTTATATGAAAAGTATATTAAATCAATTAATAATACTATATAAAATATTAAATTAAAAATCAAAAAAAGCCTTTTACCAAAGGCTTTTTTTGATTTTAGAAAATTTCTTTTGACAAATAATAGTATAAAAATATAATACAAGTGTAAATAAGACACTTTAAATTTAAAAGAGATAAGAATTTAATATCATTAAGTAATAAACTAAATTCAGATATAAATAAATTCATATTTTTTTTAAAACAAAGTAAGTGTAATAAATACAATAATATATTATTTTATAATCTAGTTTAGACTATGAATACAAAAGACAGGGCAGCTGTGATAGTAGTAGACTATCAAAACGATTTTGCAGATAAAAATGGAGCACTTTATGTGAACGGTGGGGAAACTCTGCTAGATTATATAAATTCCATCATGAGAGTAGCAAAAAATAAACGAGAACTTGTAATTACTAGCCAAGATTGGCATCCAAAAAATCATATTTCATTTGCTTCAAGTTTCGATAAAAATCCATTTGAAATTATTGATGGAGAAATGAAATGGCCAGACCATTGTGTTGCAGATACTTGGGGAGCTGATTTTATGCAAGGTTTTGCAAAACACTTAGTTACTCATAAAGTTTTCAAATGATTTGAAGAAAATATAGATTCTTATTCATCTTTTGGAGGAAAAGAATTTATAGAAGGAAAAGCTAGAAGAAAACTAGACGAAATTCTAAAAGCAAATAATGTAAAAATACTAAATATTGTCGGACTTGCAACAGAATATTGTGATTTTTATACAGTAAAAGATGCTATAGAAAAAGGATATGAAGTAAAATTACATACAACTTGAATCAAATGAGTAAATGTAAATCCACGGGATGCATCAGATGCTATTATGAAAATGAAAGAAATGTGAGCAAAAATAATAACTTAAAATAAGTGTAAAATATACAATAAATTAGAACAAATCCCCCGACTCGTTCCTCGTCACCCCCTTGATAAGGGGGACTTGGAAAAATAAAGAGTCCCCCTTATTAAGGGGGTGGCTGAAAGCCGGGGGATTATTCCTTAACCATAACTAATTATGACAGCAACAATAAACTTTGAAAGGGAATATAAGCAGAAACATTTTGCTTTCCCGGAAATAAATTTCCAAGATTTTGAAGAAATTCAAGATTTGAGAATAAGAAAAGACATAGCAAAGAAAAATAAAATAGTTTCAACTGATACTTATAATAGAACTATGACTCATTTAAAATGAGAAGAAAAAAAGAATACAATGGAAACTTATACTATGACTCTTAGAAAATCTCCAAATGGGCTTTATAATGTGGTTTATGGTATTAAGAAAATCATAGATGATATTCTATTAATGCCAATTACTCAAAATGAACTTGATTTTGCACGAGATTTTTATGCAAATCAAAAAAATGCATGAGGAAATAGCTATTTTGATAAAGCAATGTGGCAAAAAGTTATAGATGAAAATAATGGATTTTTACCACTTAGTGTGAGAGCTGTCGAAGATGGAACTGTTATGAAAGCAGGTGAACCAATTATGAGTATTAGTGGACCAGCTGAACTTGCAGCAGTATTTGAACCATTATTTTTAAGAGTATTTTATCAAACTATTGTTGCAACTGATATTCATGAAATAGTAAGTTTCATTTGAGAAGGAAGAATAGTAGAATTTGGGAAAAGAGCTGCAATAAATGAAGAAGCTCATATTGATGCAATTGAAGCACTATATGTGTGAGGATGATTGAAATTTACATCAAATGATACTGCAGTTTTAGCTCTTTCAAAAGTATTATCTGCTGGAACTACAGCTCATAGATACTTAGCTGCTTACGATACAGAAGACGAAGCATTTGATAATGCTATAGAAAAAATGGATAGAGTTGCTTTACTTGTAGATTTAGTAGATTCAATTAGATGAATAGACAAAATTATAGAATTAAAGAAAAAATATAGATTCACAAACAAAGTAATAAATATGAGACTTGATAGCTGAGATTTATTAGAACAAGCTATTTATGCTTTAAAACAACAAAAAGAAAATGGATTTTTAGATCCAAACAAAGACAAAATAGTTATTGCAGATATTAGTTCAAAAGAAAAAATATTTGAAATAGAAACTAAAATCAGAGAAACAGGATTTGACCCAGAAAAATTTATAGTTTATGGACTTGGAGGATTACTTGTAACAAAAAATAAAACAAGAGATGAAGTTTCTGCTGGGTATAAACTTACAAAAGAATGAGAAATATACACTGGTAAATTATCAAATGACCCTATAAAAGAAGCAATTCCAGGTGATTTAAATGTAGAAATTAGAACTGATGCTAGATATATAGTACAAGACAGAACTATGAAATTTGGAGAAAGATTATTAAAACCAATTTATGAAAAATGAGAAATTTTTGATAAAAATATTGTAGCTAATATAGAAAAAGCTAGAACAAGAGTAAATGAAACTATGAAGTATATTAATTTAGCAACAAAAAGAGATGAAGAAACTAACAGAATTAGGGAAGAAGTAAAAGCTAGATTTATGCGAGCTTAGAAGTTTTTGGGAATAAAAAAGCCCGCAAATGCGGGTTATGGATTTATTGTAAAGTATTTAGTTTGTTTAAAACTTTACTTTCCTCATTTGGAAAATGAATTTCCTCACTTCTTAGTAGTATAGCTAGTTTTTTTAATCCTAGCTTTAACAACTTTTTTCTAGACAAAAGTTGATGTTTTACAACATTATTTTTTGCAAATAGTCTTTTATTCATGCTTTTTCCTTCTAACTAAATTTTCCGTCTATTTTACACAGATTTTAGAAAAGACTATCCTTACTCTTTTGGCGAAAGTATATTTTGGCGAATTATATCCGCAGTAGTTTTTGTTTTTGATATAGCTATAGTCTCATCTGTATCGGTTAAATGTGAATTCATTATAAAATATTGAAATACATTAGCCTTATAGACACTAACTGCACCAACATAGAAATTTGATACTCTATTTACAGAGTAACGAACTTCAAGAAGTATATTATTTTCTTCCATCCTTTACTCCTTTGAGTTGAATTTCCTATAGTCTATTTTGACGCTATAGAATAGTAAAAGACAAAGCCTTTATAGTTACAATAATATATTTGTCAAATAAAAAAGTTAATAACCCATCCCTAGCCCTTCCCTTAAATCTAAGGGAAGGGAATAGAACAAAAGTAAAAATCCTTCCATTAGACTTAAGGGAAGGTGGCTGAAAGCCGGATGGGTTAATCTAAAATATCTTTTAACTTTCATACCTATGAAAACAAATACTATAAATATCGCTCAGATGAAAGTTATTCCTGGAAATCCTGAGAAAAATTTGAAAAATATTATAAGTGCTATAAAAAATACAGACTCTGAAATGATTATATTTCCAGAAATGGCTGTGCCTGGATATTTCTTGGGAGATGATTTTGAAAATGAATCTTTTGTGAGAGAATGTCACGATATGAATCAGGAAATTATAGACACTACGAAAAATCGTGCACGAGCAATTTGGTGAAATATTTTGATTGATGAACTTAAAAAAAATGAAGATGGTTCTATGAGAAAATATAATGCTTGATTTATAGCACAAAATGGGCAAAAAATATCAAATTGAGTTTTTGATTGATATACTATTAAATCACTTATGCCAAAATACAAACAATTTGATGATGAAAGATATTTCTATTCTTTGGATAAATTAGCTAGGGAAGAGTGAAAATCTTTGGAAAATTATTTTAAGCCTTTTGAAATTGTTATAAATGGAATCAAAAGAAATGTTTGAATAGTTGTTTGTGAGGATATGTGGGATACAGATTATCAAATCAAACCTGTAAATTTATTAAAAGAAAATTGATCTGATATTATTGTAAATATTTCAGCTTCTCCTTTTTCTCTAAATAAACAAGCGAAAAGAGAAAAAATAATGAGAGAAAAAAGCGACTGAATAGATTTTATTTATGCAAATAATACAGGTGTGCAAAATACAGGTAAAAATATATTTGTATTTGATTGAGAATCTAGTGTATTTCAAAATTGAGAAAAAATTTGAGGATGATATTTTTTGGAAAATAAGATAATACCTCATACTAACAAGAACAGCCCTCACCCTAGCCCTCTCCCAATGGGCGAGGGGACAGAACAAACTATCCCCCCTCTACCATTGGGAGAGGGGCCGGGGGTGAGGGCTATGTCAGAACAAATCCACCAAGTTTTAGTTTATGGAATCAAAGAATTTATGATTTCTATAAAACAAAAAAAAGTTGTTATAGGTTTGAGTGGATGAATAGATAGTGCGATTGTTGCTACACTTTTGGTTGATGCAATTGGACGAGAAAATGTGATAGCTATAAATATGCCTAGTAAATTTAATTCAAATACTACAAAAAATATTGCAAAAAAATTGGCAGATAATTTAGGAATAAAATATATCGAATTTCCTATTCAAAATATTGTAGATATGACGAAAAACGAGATTGAAAAAGCTTTGGGAAAAGAAGTGAAATGATTGAATTTGGAAAATATACAAGCTCGTGATAGATGAGCTAGAGTTTTGGCAGGAATTGCAAGTCAAGAAAATGCTATATTTACAGCTAATTGAAATAAAACAGAAATTGCTCTTTGATATGCTACTTTATACTGAGATGTTGCCTGAGCTTTTACCCCAATTTGAGATTTGTATAAAACTCAAGTTTATGAATTAGCAAGATTTTTAGATGAGAAAAAATGATGAATTTTGAATGATGTTATAAATGTTATGCCATCAGCAGAATTATCAGAACATCAAGATGTAGATGAGTGAAAATGAGATCCTTTTGATTATCCTTTTGTTGATGCTATTTTGTATCAAATTATTGAGGAAAGAAAAGATTTAGATTATATTTTAAATTGTTTTGATGCTGGAGTTTTGGAAGAAAAATTGAAAATTAATAGACAAATTGTTCCAGAAATTTTCCCTACAAATTTAGCTTTTGTAGAAAATATTGAAAAGATTTACAAGATGATGAAAAATAATTTTTTCAAAAGAATACAAAGTCCCCCAATTATACGAGTGAGTAAAAGAGCTTTTGGTACAGATTTAAGAGAAGCACAAAATCCTATTTATTTCACTAGAAAATATAGAGAATTAAAGGATAAAATCATCAAAAAAGATAAAATAGATGAGATTTTTAATAGATATTTAAAGGCAGATTTTGCAAATGCAATAAAGGAAAAATATCATCATATTTACGAAAAAGATGCTTGAGTTTGGGAAAAATATTCTATTGGTACTCACACAGCTATGGTTTTAAGAAATTTTGAAAAATTCTTTGTTTGAGAGAAATTTCCTGCAAATTTTGATAGAGAGATTTTTAAACTTATCTTAGCTCTTCACGATATAGGAAAACCACAAGCTATAGAAAATGAAGGGAAAGAGGCTCAACACGAATATACTACTAAAATGATAGAAAAATTTTTTGATGAAATGAAAATAGAAGAAAAATATAAAAAATTTGCTATATCTTTGATAGGAATTGATGTTATTTGAGAATATTTACAAGATAAAATCAGCTTAACTGATGCTAAAAAAGAGATAGAAGAACGAGCTAAAAATTCTTGATTTGATGATAAAACTTTTGTAGAATTACTTATAATTTTTTTCAGAGTTGATGCAGGATCTTACACTACTTGAGCTTGAGGATTTGAAGCTTTGGATTCATTGTTTGACTTTAATTTTGATAATATGATTTTGGATTTAGCTGTTAATGTAAGAGCGAAAGTTGGGGAGATGATAAACTAAAAAAAGCAGTCTTAAACTGCTTTTTTTAGAAAATAATCCACAGGATTATTTTGGAAATTTTCTGGAATTTCAATATATTTTATATCGATAAAATTCTGAATATTTTCTTTTTTATAGATTTTAAATCTTTTTTTACGAAAAATTTTAATTCTTCATAAAAACTTACTTCTGGATTTTCTCAGTTTAAGCATTTTTTGCATAATTGAGATTGATTGAAATTTTCCGTTTCAGAATATTTTATAAGAATATTAGAGATTCTTATTTTGTGTTCTTCAAAAGCTTTTTCTACATCAAATCAAGTTGATTCTTTTATATTTCACAAAGCTATAGAATTACAAGGATTTGTATGAAAACTAATAGTTCAATCTCATAAAATATCTAATTCACTACCATCATTTAAAATACATCTTTCTTCTCATTTTTGGTAAGTAGTTGCCCAAACTACAGTTCAATCAACTATTTTATTTTCTTCTAAATATATAAATTGTATACTCACTCATGATTCCAGAGAAGAAAAATAAGTATGATTTTCTATAGCATATTTTAATTCATTTTTATCTGGGTCAAAGCCACAAAAATCTATAAAATTCCAAAAGTCATCTATATTATTGTCTAGATTTCATAAGTTATGGATACTAAAAAGCATTCTATTTTCATTTTCATTTATTTTTCAAGTATTTGCATACTGGCTAAGTTTTTGTAGATATTCTTCATCGCTTAAATTTAAAAAATCATCTTGAAATCATTCTTTTATTATCTGATTTTTTCTATTTTCTCTTCACAACACAAAGACTTTTGCAAAAATTTCTTTTAATAATTTTAAATCTTTTACTAGATATCAAACATTTAAACAGAGTTTTTGATTTTGGATTAATGATTTTATTTTTTCTGATTCTAAAAAATCAAGAATTCTAGAATCAAGTTTAGCAATTTCCCATTGAATTAATTTATTTGTTTTTTCTGATGTATAAGTGAATAATTCTTCGATTTCGTCAATTTTATATTCAAGTAAAATATTTCAAGGCTGAAAAATAAGACTTCATCAGTAATTAATGTTTTCAGATAAATAATCTATTCTATTTTTTAATTCAGATAGTGGAAGTTTTTTAGATAAATCAGCTTCTTTAACTCATAATCTACATCCAGGACAATTATTTTCGCAAGCCGAATCTGAGTTCACAAAGATTGCAGTATTATAAGTAATATCTTTTATTGAGTTCATTATTTTGATACGAGAAAATAATATAAGAAATATTTATAATTATAAATAAAAATAAGTCAAATTTAAGCTCTGTTTTTTGCAAATAAAATGGATTTTATTTTTCTAAAAAATACTTTTAAAATATTTAAAACTGTATATAATACACTTATATTAAATTTAAATAAAAAATATATGACATCAAATAATCTTACTCCAGATATTTTTTCGCTTTCTATTCCAGCTTTGGCAATAGATATTGTTATTTTTACTGTTTATAAATGAAGTCTTTACTTACTTCTAAATCAAAGAACAGAAGATTGACCAGAAAAATGAAAATATATTCTTCCTGGTTGAATAGTTAGAAGTGGATTATCTTTGGAAGAAAATTTTGATAACATATTACAAAATAGAACAGGAATAAAATGAGTTTACAAAGAACAACTTTATACTTTTTGAGATGTTAATAGAGACCCAAGATGACATGTAGTTTCTGTTACTTATTATGCTCTTGTTTCATCAGATTTATTTATGCAAAATGTAGACCTTACAAAAGTTCACATAATAGATTATTCAAGAATAGATGAGATTTCTATATGATATGACCATGAAAAAATTATTAAATACGCAAAACAAAGACTTGATTGGAAACTAGAATATACAAATATAGTAAAAAATATTTTGCCTCAAGAATTTACCCTATCGAGGATGCAAGCAGTTTATGAAAGTATTTTGGATACTAAACTTGATAAAAGAAATTTCAGAAAAAAAATAGCATCATTAAATATATTAAAAGATACTTGAAATCTAGATAAATCTACAAATAGGCCAGCAGCACTATATAGTTTTTCAGATAATGAACTTAAAATAGTAGGTATTTTATAAAAAAATAAAGCCCTCTTCATTAACGAAGAGGGTAATTTTTACTTTTTAAAGATATTCTGCTCACTCATAGTGCCTGTTGCGTAATCAGCTTTCGCTGCTTCTGATTTCAGGATAATAGTGTAACTATCAATCTCTTTTTTTGTAAAGCCAAGTAATTTTGCTACCCAGCTTGAAGGAATTTTATCAAGCTTATTATAGTAAAGACGTTTATTGTCAATTACAGTAGTTTGATTTGCTTGAATTTCGTTGTAGCCGGACTCAACAATTTGAAGTGCTTTACTGTACATTTCCCCAGTAAGTCTTGGATTTTGTTCTTGAATCCATGTCATAACACCTTTTGAACCACCATCGCCGTAACGAGCTTTGATTGAATCAACGTATGCTTGAATTTGCGTATTACGTTCTTCTTTTGCAATAATTCCGGCTTGCTTCATTTTCATCAAAACACTTGAATATACATTTTGATTGTTTTCAGTTGTCGTTCTGAGAGTATTTTGCAAGCCTACCAAATCATTATACGTAATGATTACATAAAGTCCCAATGCAATCAGTGCTAATGCACCAATAATTCCCCATTTTTTCATCGTAAACTCCTTTTTTGTAATATGTCTGAATAATCTCTTTTTGAGTTGTTTTCAGACATAATTGATATGAATCCAATAATTGTAGCAACACATAGCATAGCTAGTAGTATTACCCAAATCGGTAAATCTATATCATAAAGCAACTTTTCAAGAGTTTTCATAGAGACTCTTTTATATTTTTGCTCAACTTTTGTTTTTATTATTTGTGTTAGTTCTTCTGGATTTGATATATCTTTCAAAGATTTTATAGAATCGCGTAATTCTACTTTTAGAGATTCATTTCCAGCAAAAACCATTATCTCTAGCCATTCAATTTTAGGAAATTGATTTATTCCCATAACGATTATTACATCATTTTTCTTTCCGTATATCCAGTGTTCCTCCAATGCATGTATAAAACCTGAATCTTTTGAATTTACAGTATAAATAAGAATATTTAACTCTTTTCTAGCTCCTGCATTAGACAAATAAGAATCAAGTTTAGAATCAACTGATTTTACCCAATTAACAGGTAAATTTACACCAGCATTTACAATTCTATCGACTTCAATATTTCCGTATTCTCCTTCGTAAGTTTTAGGATATTCTTTTAGTAATTTATCATAAGCCTTTTTCACTCCTTGTCTTTTTTTAATTGACTTGCTAGCTTTTAGATAATTTACATAAGTATGTTCAGTAGCTATTGGAACTTTATTTTCTTCTCCGCCAGACCAAGTAGTAACATACTTATTTCCGTCACCAAAACTTACTTGATTAATTCTATATAAAAACTTTTTATCTTCGTTTCTAAATTTTGCAACGAAATTTTTATATTGAGTCTCATCGATTTTTATAACTTCATTTGTAGAAGTATTTATTTGCCAAGATGGGGGATGATAATCGTGTCTTGTTTTTGTTACAGTATGACAAGTTTTATTTTCCCCACTACCACTACATTCTTCTTCTGTGTAAGTGACTTCTTCTGTCCATTCTTCATAATATTCAGTATTTACTGCATATGAATTATGAATTTCAGTATCAGATATTCCAGAAAACCAAAAAAATAAAGTTCCAAAAATCGCTATTGTGACGATTATGCCAGCAAAAAGCTGAATAAAAAATTCTTGCCAGATAAACTGTAATGGATTTTTGATTTTTCTCCATATGGTATATCCAGCACCTAAAAATATAACTATCCAAAAGTTAAAGTTATGAATCATTATTTTCCATAATTTATCCCACAAGTGTACATTTATTAGAAAGTAAAAAGTTACTCCTATAGATGCGGCAAGTAAGATAAATCCAAAAAATAATAAAACTTTACTTAATAACTCTTTTTGTGAAAAATTTAACTTATTCACAGTCTTCTCCTTGTAGGTTTTGTATAATTTAAAACTATACAAATTAACTTTTAATTAAAATTATATAATTGTCAAATATATTTTTATTTTTTCATTAACTTAAATAACAATTTAAATAGTTTTTCTTCGAATTTTGCGAAAAGTTGATTTTCTATAATAAAACCAGTTAGTGAATTGTAATCAACTATGGCAACTTTATTTTTATAAATTATTTTTGAAACATTATCTTCAAATAAATCGAAATTTTTTGGAATAACAACCATTTCTCTTCTTGCTTTTGGTGTCTTTGTACTAGCTAATTTTTCGCTTGTTATAAGATATCTATAAATTCATTTATCATCTATAATCGTATTGTAATCTGTTGGAAAATATTTTCTATCAAATACATTTCTGGCACTATATCTGTAATATGTATCTCAAGTTTTAAGAGTAGATAAAATATCTTCAAAAATAAATTTTAGTCATTTTGTTCAGTCAAAAAATCTGATACTTGGTTTTGAGTTATTAGAATCGTGCATTTCTTCTAAATCTGGGAGAATATTTGTAAAACTATTAGATAGATTATCAAATAGTTTTTTTAGATTATTAGGAGATTCAGCCTTAAATACTTTTCTTTTTCATTTAACCACATTTGCAACAAGTCCTGTTTCAATCAAAGCAGGAATAATTTTGTACAAAGCAGGCCTATTGATATGAGTTCTATTTGATATATCAACTATGCTAGATTCATTATTTTCAAGTAAATCCAGATATATTGTAGATTCTTCACGAGATAATCATATTTTACTTAATATATTTTCGTATTTCATAAGTTTGTAAATTAATATTACACTTTTTTATATTATATTTTTTCTTTATTTTAAAGCAAAAAATATTTATATTTTATTTTAATTTTACAGATTATAGTTTTTTATTATTACATTTTTGCTTATTTCATATAGTACATTTAAGAAAATAATTATAAAGCTTTAAAAATACTTTTCTTCTAAATTTATATTTTAATCAAAAATAGATTATGAAAAAAATAGATATGCACTTTCATACAACTCTTTCTGATTGAAAGAAGTCAAATGAAGATATACTAAAAATGATAAATCCTAAAGAAATAGATTTCTTAGCTGTAACTGAACATGATATTGTTAATGTTAATATGCAAAAATCGCTTGAAAATATGTGAATTGCAACAGCTTATAGTACAGAAATTTCAGCTTGTGATTATATAGATTCTAAAAGTATGCACATACTTCATTATTCTAGAGAAATAAATAATCGACTTAATCCAAATCTAGAAAGTATAAGAAATGCTAGAAAAGAAAAAATACAAATTCAAGTTCAGAAACTTATAGAAAATGGATTTAATATAAATTATGATGAAATTATTTCTTACTACAAATCAAAATGAGTAAATGTAGAAAATTTAGTAGCTTACCATATAGCTCATTATATTTATAGAAAAAAAATAAGTTTAGATAATATTGCTAAAATTTCAGGAAAAAAAGATATGACTGCGGATGCTTTTTATAAATCTTTTATGAAAAGATGAGGACAATTTGCTGATATTTGACATATAGATGTAGGAGATTATGAATTTAATATAGAGGATTTTAATAAAATTAGAGTTCCAAATTCTATAGTTTCACTTGCTCATCCAAATGTAACTTTTAAAAATGATATTGAAGAATTTTCTAGTAAAATTGAAAAATTAGTTAACCTTTGAATAAATGCAATTGAAGTAAATCCTATGGCTACAAAAAAATACTTAGATGTTATTACTTATTTTGGACATAAATATGATTTGATTTTAACTTTTTGATCTGATTGTCATTTTAGTTCTACTTTTGATTGAAAACACTGACAATTATTCCACTTAAATCAAGAATTATCTAAAAAACAAATTGAAGATAATATGTATAGAATCAAAGATAAATTAGCATTAAATTGAGTTTCAAACGAAAAATTCGAAACTCAAGAATTTTTCAAAAAATGAGATTTAGCTGTTATGATTGGGAGAATGAATCCTCCACATATTGGACATTTAAGAGTTATTAGGCAAGCACTTAGAGAAAATGATAAATTAGTAATTTTTCTTGGTTCAGCAAATGTAGTAAATGAAAAAAATCCATTTGATTTTGAAACAAGATGAGAATTTTTAGAGGCAGTGTTTTTTGACGAAATAGCGTCTGGAAAACTTATTTTAAGTTACTTAGATGATTGTTGAGATGATGGAGATTGGACAGCAAATTTGTGAGAAAAATTAAAAGTTTTAGTTCCAGGTTTTAATTGAAAATTAAATTTCTATGGATGAGATTTCAAGGAAGATAGAGCAATAAATGCGATTAGAGATTATGAAAATAGATTAAATATAGAAAATGTTAATTACATTCAAGTAGAAAGAGACCATTTTACACTTCCAAATGGACTTGATATTTCAGCTACAAATTTGAGAAATGCTTTAAATTCAAAAGATTTTGAATTAGCAAGAAAATTTATGGATGAACGCATTGCTCCACTTGTAATTGGAAAATGGGAAGAAAAATAAATTACTCCTTAATCAATAAAAATTATGAAAGATTTAGTTTTGATTAATCATTCAGCAGGGAAGAATATTCTTGTTGATAAATATAGAATAAAAAATAAAGATATAGATATAGCTAATTTTTTAGCTAGGGAAGAGAAATTAAATGAAATATTTGATTGAATAAGTCAAAATGTTTATATGATTTTGGGTTGAGACGGTACTATTTTGAAAGCAATTTGAGAAACAGCAGAAGAAAGAGTAGATTATTTACCTATAAATTTCTGAACAAAATGATTTTTACTTAATTCTAGAGAAGCAATGGAAAATCATGGTTGATTTAAAAGAAAATCTTATCCACTTCTTGATATAAAAGTATTTACTGAAAAAACTGAAATTCAAGCTAAGGCATTTAATGAAATTGCTATAAAAGCAACTTGAGCAAAAATGGTTGATACAGATATTATCGTGTGAGAATATTCAAGTATAAATATGAGATGAGATGGTTTACTTATTTCTACTCCGGCTGGTTCTACTGGTTATAATAGATCTGCAGGATGACCTCTTTTACCTCATAATGCAAATACTTTTATCGCTACAGGACTTAATGTATTTGAACCGCGATGAATAAGACCTATTGTTTTCCCAAATAAACAAATAGTAAAAGTACACAAAAATAATGCTAGAAAACCTGAATTATCAATATTTGCAGATGACCAAACTGTACTTAAAAATTACAGATGAGATGTGGATATAATAGTTCAAAAATCTAGATTAAAAGTAAATTTCTTGATAGCAAATTCTTACCTAAAAGAGTTTGAAAACAAGGTTTACGCAGAACAATGATTTGTAGTAAATTAAAAAATTATGAAAAAAGATAATACAATTGTTTTCCCTGGATCTTTTGACCCTTGGACTTACTGACACGAAGCTGTTGTGCGAGATTATTTAGATATAAATCCAGTTGGGAAAGTAGAAATTTTGATAGGAGTAAATCCAAATAAAAAGACTACTTTTTCAGCTTCTGAAAGAAAAATATTGATAGAAAAAACTATTCCTGAAAATATCAAAAAAAGAGTTGAAGTAATTATTCATTCTTGAGTTATTGCAGATTATGTTTATGAAAATAATAAATCTGGAATACTTAAATGAGTAAGAGACTGAAAAGATTTTGAATATGAAAAAGAAATAGCTTTGGCTTCAAAGAAATTTGCCTGAGATGTAAAAACTATAATAATTCCGCAACTTGATCCATTAAAAAATACTATAAGTTCTAGCTCTCTAAAAGCAATTTCTCAATTTTCTGGAGATATAGCATCCTTAGCTAATCCAATAGTTAGAGAAGCTCTTAGAATGAGACAAACAGGGAAGTTTATAGTTTGAGTTACTTGATGAATTGCGTCAGGAAAATCTACTTTATGTAATGCTTTAGCTGATTATAGCAAGGATAAAAATTTAGCGATAACTTATATAAATTTAGACCAAATTACAAAGGAGTTACATGAAAGTTTTGAATTTCCATTATTTCAAAATATAAGAAATAAAATCGCAGAAAAATTTGGAAAAAAAGTTTTAAATACTGATTGAACAACAGATAAAAAAACTCTTTGAGATATAGTTTTTGCATCAAAAGAAAAAATGGAAATTTTGATGGAAATTATGCTAGAACCGATGATTCACATTCTTAGAAAAAAAGTAGATTCTATAAAAAATCCTTGAATAATTTTGGTTGAATGAGCTATAATTTTCGATAGAAAACTTACTTATATTTTTGATGAAAATATTGTTCATATTGGAACGGATAAGTCAGAACAAAGAAAAAGAATTAAACAAAGAGATAATTTAAGTGATGAACAAATAGAACACAGACTTAATAATCAAATTTCTCTCACAAAAAGAGTTTCTTGAATCAAAAATATGCAAAAGAAATATGAAAATAGATTTTTTATGGATATAGATTCTAAAACTTACAATATTCCAGAAATATATGGTTCTATGATTTTGGAATACGAAAAAAGAAAGAATTTTGAGTATTAAAATAAATAAGCACTAAAAGTGCTTATTTATTTGTGTTTTAAAGCAAAATATAGTAAAATAAACAAAGAAATATAACAAAAATAAAAACAAAAATATGACTAAGCTTCCTAAAAAAACTCTAGATAATATATATTTTGCTGAAATAAAAGCCTTATTAAAAGAAAATAAGGCTATTTCTGGTTTTAAAGAATATTTTAGAGAACAAGTTCAGTCTAGTTTGGAAGATAATGATGAATTTGAAAAAGAGGATTTTGATGATATTAAGGATGAAATAAGTATTCTGGAGCCTTATTTTAAGATATTTAAAAGTGAATTTTCAAATAAATGTTTTCCTGTTAAAATTGCTAAATATTTATATTTTTGACAAAGTTTAGAAGATTTTAATAACCTTTGGAATAATATTCAAGTAAAACTTATTTTAAATATTTTAGAAGAGAAAAAAATATGATATATTACGACTATTTGTAAGAATCAAAATGATTTTGAAAAACTTTGTAAATATGCTACAAATGATAATTTAAGATATATTGATAAAAATCTAATTAAATTTCTTACAGATTTATATAAAACAGTAGATGAATTCTTGGTTATTTTAAATAATCCTAATGTTGCTCAACTTTTAAGATCAATACCAGATAATAATATTGAATTAATTATAAAATTATGTAAAACACCATTAGAATTTGAGTATCTATATGAAAATAAAAATATTAAGACAATTTTAAGTAATCCATTAACAAAAGTTTTACATTATTTGATTTCTTTTTTGGAAATAAAAACAGGCTTAGAATTTGAGCAGCTTATTAGTAATGATTATATCAGAAGAATATCAGAAGAATCAAATTTGGAAACTTTAAAACTTATTGTAGATTTTTTAGATATAGATAAAACTAATTTTAATATATTTTCATTTAATAATGATATATTAGAATTATCAATAAATATAGATAGTGACATTTTAGCTTATTTATTGGATTTATATGAAGTAAAAAAATGAATAAATGGGATTAGTAATTTAAATAAGTTTGCTTCAATTTATTCTCATATTGCAAGAAGTTTAAAACCTCAATGATTTGATATTATTAAAATATTTGATAAAGATATTCAAAGACAAATAATAAGTGAAGTTTATGCATCAGAACCATTGAATAGATTAGGAAATGATTTCGATTTAGTAATAAATCATAAATATTGACCAGAATTTCGATTCTTTATTATTTGACCAAAGTATTGAGCACATTTAACATATTATGAAAATTTTCCTGTAAATAGTTCAAATTTTCTAGATTTTATGCAAGACGATGATACTTTATTTGAATTTGAGGAAACTTGAACAAAATTTACTTGAACAAAACCTTGGACTAAAGCTTGGTTTATGGAAAAGCCAGAGAGAATAGATTATGTAAATTCATTTGATTTGGAAGATTTTAATAAATTTTGATTGATTCCATGAGATTGAAATAAAGCAATTTCTAATTTTTCTACAAAAAATCTAGATTTATGGGAAGAGTTAGCGGAATTTGTGGATAAAAAAATAAGTCCTTCAAAACATAATACAAAAGTATTTATAGAAAATAAAATTCCTCCAAGTGATAATTTCAATAAACTTTTTGCTTACTATTTGAAAAATAAACAAAATGCACTTGTTTCTATGATGGAAAAAATGAATTTTATACAAGAATTTGGACTTGATATAGATATAAGTAAATTCAAAACTTTAGATGATTTTATTGATGAGGATTGAAATATTAAAAGGGAAGAATTGAAAGAAAATTTCGAGAAAATTCTGAAAATAAATAATGAAAATAAACAGGCAAAATTATTGAATCAATTTGATAATTTTGTGTACTGGGAAAATATAAAAGGACTTGAGAAATTACTTATGGATAATTTGATAAAATATTTTGACTATATTTATTATAAAAAGATAAAAGTCAAAGTAATTTCAACTATGAAATCTAGTTTATGAAGCCAAAATATAGATTTTAATTCTATTGATAATGCTAAATTAGATAGAGCAGAATTTATTGAAGCCTATAAAATGTCACTTAACCCAAGTTATAATAAAAGGCAAATTAATAAATTGCTACTTGATTATTTGACTTGAAAATTTGATAATTTGGAAGATTTAAATCAATATAAAACTTCAAGAAATATAGATTGGTTAGACAGAAATTTAAGCAAAGAACAACAGGAAATTTGGCATTCTAAAAACAGAAAAGAAATACTTTTAGAAGATGAAATTGATGGAAATAACGAAGATGTTAGCTGAAATGAAAATATAGAGTCAAGAATAAATAATCATATAGAAAATATTATAAAGGATATTTCACAATTAAATGAGTTTTGATTTGAATTTGAAATAAATTTTGAAAATAAATGAGAACTTAAAAAATATTTCAATACAGTAATGAAAAAACAAGAGGAAGAAATAAAATCAAAAATAGGAGATTCAAACCTGTATGAAGATTTGAAATTTCAGATGAATGCTATTTCGAAATTAGAAACACAAAATTCAAGTCAATATGCTAAAAAATCAAGTTCTATAATCATAGAAAAAGAATTAGATCCTATAAATTCTCTTATGATGTGAAATTGGGTTGATAATTCTTGTTTGTCTTTTTATTCAAATGTTTGAAACTATTATTCAGCTATATCAAATACTATTGACGCGAATAAATGAGTTTATTATATTAGAAATGAAAATTGAGTTTTACTTGGAAGATGTTTAATTACTATTTGAAGTGATAAAAAATTATCTAGATATAAAATGTATTATTCTGGAAAAGTTGATGATCCAATAGATGAATATTTTGATGAATATACAAAAGACTTAGCAAAAAGACTTTGACTTGAACTAAATTGAGACCAAGATAATGTTAGAAATATTGAATCTGATTTTTGGTATAAAGACGGAATAAAGAAAATAAATTATTAAAAAACTTATATATTTCAGCTTTAAAAAAATACTAAAAAATACTTTTTACTAAAAAAGATTTGATAAATTTTGCTTTTTGTATAAAATCCCCCCGTAATTATTATTTAATATATCAAAAATAACTATGGAAAATTTAGTTTTAAATGTAGAAGTGAGAACAAAAGAAGAAGGTCCTAAAGCTTTAAAACCTTTAAAAATGTTAGCTGGTATTGTTTACGGACACCACCAAGAACCAATAATGGTAAAAATGGATTATTCAACATTTTTAAAAATGTTTAGAATCTCAGGAGAAAATCATGTTATTACTCTTGATTTCGGAAAAAATAAAATCGAAGTTCTAGTTCATGATATTCAAAGAGAACCAGTTTCTGGAGATTTCCAACATATCGATTTTATCGCTGTTGTTAAAGGTGAAAAAGTTCATACTCATATTCCTCTAGTTTTTGTTGGAGATTCTGCTGCTGCTAAAGAAGGTGCAGTTTTAGAAGAACATCTTAAATCATTAGAAGTAAAATGTGAACCTAAAGACTTAGTTGATAATTTTACTGTTGATTTATCTGCATTAGCTAAAGTAGGTGACGTTATAAAAGTTTCAGACTTAGTTATAGATAAAAAATTTACAGTTGTAACAGATGCTCATGCTACTGTTGTTGTTGCTGATAAACCAAAAGTTCATAAAGTTGAAGAAGAAGTTGCTACTGCTACTGTTGAAGCTGCTGCTTAATTAAATTTAGAAAAAAATTAGGAAAAAAAGCAAACATAAATAAAATATGTTTGCTTTTTTATTTATATAATTAAAACAAAAAAAAGATGAAAGTAATAATATATTGATCAAATGCAGATTCTACAAATTTATTAAATATTGTAAAAGAATCTTTAGAAGATTTAGGACTTAGTGAATTTATTGCTCTTGAAACATCAAGTGATGAAAATGTAAAAACTGAACTTTGAATTACTGCTGAACCAGCTTTTATTATAGAAGAAGAATCTATAGAATTTAAAGATGTAATTTTCGAAGGAATTGTTCCTGAAAAAGAAGAAATTACTTCTATGTTTATGAGTATAATTGGTGGTGGAGAAGAAACTGGAGCTGATTCTTGTGGATCAGGAGGATGCGGTTCTTGTTCAGGTCATTGTGGATAATATTAATTAAAATATTCAAAATAAAATCATAAAATTTAAAAGTTTTATGATTTTATTTTTTTTGTTTGTAAATCTAATCTTTTCGGCTATATTTTATTTCAATTTAAACTGATAAAAATAAAAAATGGAAAACCTATTTACTTGAATAAAAGTGCTTGATTGCTCTAGAATATTTTCTGGACCTTTTTGTACAAGATATTTTGCAGATTATTGAGCTGATGTTTTGAAAATAGAAACTGAAAACTTTTTTGATGAATCAAGATTATTTTATCCAATTAAAAATTGAAAAAGTGGTTACTTTGAAGTTTTAAATAGATGAAAAAAATCTATAAATCTTGATATTAAAACTGCAGATTGACTTGCTTTATTTTATGAACTGATAAAAGAAGTTGATATTTTTGTAGAAAATTTCTCACCAAGTGTAAAAAAAAGATTAAAAATAGATTATGAAACATTATCTACTATAAATCCAAGACTTATTTATGGTTCAGTAAACGGATATTGAGAAAATTGGGATAAAAAAGCATATGATGTTATCGTACAAGCAGAAAGTTGAATAGCTTCATTTAATGGGGAAGATAAACCTATTAAAAATGCTACAGCTATGATTGATGCATTTTCTGGTAATTCTTTGGCTCTTGGAATTGCTTCACTTCTATATAAAAGAGAAAAAACTGGTAATTGAGATTTTGTAAATGTTTCTATGATTGCTTGCGGTTTTCAATTATTAAAACAAAATATAACTGCAACTAGTATAAGTGGCAAAAATCCAGATTTTCCAGGAAATCAAGATACCTCTATTTTCCCTTTTGGTTTTTATAAAACTGGTGATGGAAATATATCAATTGCAATTTGAAATGATGTGCTTTGGGAAAGATTTTGTGAAAATATTATTCCAGATATTGCTTGAAAATATTCTTCAAATTCTTTAAGAATGGCAGCTTCTGAACATTTAGTTAAGAATATGGAATATCAATTTGATGCATATAAAACAGATGATTTGGTGAAAAAATTAGAAGATTTATGAATCCCTTGTGGTAAAATAGCATCAATGACTGATTTGATTGCAAATCCAAAATTCTTCGAAAATAAATATTTGTCTAAATTTAATCATCCAGAACTTGGAAAAATCGTTGTTCCATATAAATTTGTAGATTTTAAATCTTATGAAATAGAACCACTTAAATTAGCACCAGATTTAGAAAAATAAATAATTAGTTTGATTTTTTTTTGTAAATAATTAAAATAATTTATCTTTTTATTTACACAATTTTTTATGATAAAATCAATAAAACCTCAAGATATAACATGTTCTAAAGAAGAATTTTCACAAACATTTGAATCTATAAAAAATTGAGATTCAATCAATAATGATTCAAGAAAAAAAATATTAACTTGAATAAAATATTTTTCAAAAAAATTAAATCTAGCTTTAGATAATTTTAATGAACTTGAATTACTTGAAAAAATGAAGTCTTCAGAGGATTTCTTTGATATTTGATTAGCTAATAAAATAGAAGAAATTTTATGATTGGACAGAGATTTAGAAAATCATTATTTTAAAGTTATAAATAATTCTACATTATATTTAAAGGTTTGATTAGATTGAAAAATAATATCAGCAAATAAAAAATTTGCAGATATTTCTTGATATTCTATTGATGAGCTTATTTGAATTGAAACAAAAACTCTTTCATGAGATTTTTCAATGGAAAGACCAAGGGAATTCTGGGATAATTTGTGGAATACAGTTTTAGCTTGAAATATATGGCAAGGCTCTATAAAAAATCAAACTAAAAGGAAGGATTATTATCGGACTGAGACTACAATTATACCAAAAATGCTTAATTGAGAAGTTGAATATTTTACAGTAGTACGTACAGATATTACAGAGTCGGAAAAACAAAAATTAGAACTTATGGAGAATAACGTACAATTGAGTTTAATGACTGAGGATTTAATGGAAAAAAATTCAATATTAGAAAAAAAGTCATTAACGGATGCTTTAACTTGACTTGAAAATAGAGGGAGTTTTGATAAAAGACTTTTTGAAGAATATAATAGAACAAAAAAAGATTGAACAAATTTGGCTTTAGTTATGTTAGATATAGATTTTTTTAAAAAAATTAATGATACATATTGACATAATATCTGAGATATTGTTATTAAGAGAGTAGCAGAATATATAAAGATAAATTTTTGATTAACATCTTTTAAAGCTAGGGTGTGATGAGAAGAATTTGCAATTATTTTACCATCAACTTCTGCAGAAGAAGCTAGGGCTTTATCAGAAAAATTCAGAAGAATTATTGAAAATATAAATTTAGATGATATTTGAAATATTACTATTAGTATTTGAGTCGCTTGTTATAATAATAAGAAAGAATATTTTACAGATGAAAAAACTTTATATAAAAAAGCAGATGAGGCTTTATATTTAGCAAAAAATTCAGGTAGAAATAATGTAAAAACCTGTCTAGATTTAAAAAATAAAGAGTCGCAATAAGCGACTCTTTTCATATTAAACTATTTCTTCAAAAGCTTTCTAAACCATAGTTTATCTCAGCCGAATAAATAAGATAAATCATAATGAGTTCTTTTTGGACTTATTCATCTATCTAGTAATGTTCCATCTATTTTTTTATTATTTACAACTTCTTCGATTATTTTTAACTTTTCATTATAATTTCTTCATCTAGTTGGAAATTTCACAGTTTCTATATTTGGAAACTTTGAAAAGAATAAATATGAGTATAAATTTAAGTTATCTCATTTATTATATAGATTTTGCAGTTCTAAAGCTTTAATTTTTGCCTCTCCGCCAATGTTTTTTAGTTTTTCTGCGTAGTAAGTCATCCCAGAGTTTATATTTGATTCTAGCTCAATTTTTAGATTTTCTAGAATTTCATCTTTGAAATTTTCTCTTATTAAATATTTTACTCGTTTAAAAATAAGTAAAATATTTTTATTTTCTTTTGAAAAAGGTGATTTTAATCAATCAAAAAATAAATCAGATTTTTTTGATGATTTTAATACTAGATTTAGCATTTCTTTTTTTAGACTTTCTTTATCTTCAATTCATAAATCTAATTTTTCAAAAATCTCTTCCAAAATTTGAGTATCAGATTTATATTCCATATTTAGTAAATTTGCTTTTTCTTCGTTTGATATAGTTTCATCAAGAACCAGTTTTTTGAAATCTGGTCTAAATCTATGTTTAATCTCCATATTATCTAAAACTACTGTACAAATATCTCTTGTTTCATATTTGTGTTCAGCAAAGCAAAGTCAGTTATTATATCTACAAAAATCTCATTCACCAAAAACTTCAAATTTAGTTTTAGGGAAGCTTGTAACTATTTCTTCTATTTCTTTTAATGTCACTTCTCTGCTTAAAATTACTTTGTTTATCTTATAATTTTCAAGTAAAAATCTAATAGCTTCATTATTATAAACTGCCATTATAGTTGAGATATTTATTTTCCCCGAGTAATTTATAGTTTTTAAATATTCTAAAATGCTTATATTTCAGCATATAATTCAGTCTACTCAAGCTTTAATAAATTCTTCCACCATTTGTCTGATAAGAGGAAAAGTCTCAGATGTGTAATACCAAGCATTCAAATTGATAAAAATTTCTAAATTGTATTTATGAACTTCAATTACTATTTGCTTTAATAACTCAAAATCAGTAATTTGTTCATGTTCAGCAAATCTGCCATTTGGACTAACTTCAAAACCAAATTTTTCATACCAATAAGGTGGATTATAACCAGTAAAAAATTCAGTCGCTCATCACTCAACTAATCATTTTATATACATTTCTACATCTTTGGCATTTTTTCATTTATTTGAAAAAGCAAGCCCAACTATTTTTTTAAACATTTTTTAAAATTATTATTTCATAAATTTATTGTGTATTTCTCTAAGTTTTGGGTTTGTAACATGAGTATAAACCTGAGTTGTTGTGATGCTAGAATGTCCAAGTAATTCTTGGATACTTCTCAAATCTGCTCAATTATTAAGCAAAGTTGTAGCAAAACTATGTCTTAGAGTATGAGCTGAAATATCTTTTAGAATATACGCTTTTACAGCCATTTCTTTTATCATCGTTGTGATAAAAAATCTCGATAATCTTACATCTTCATCACTTAGATTTTTGAAATTTTTTGAGTCAAAATTGTGTCTGATAAATAGGGGAGAGTAAGAGTCAGTTCTCGCTTCTAGATAATCTTTTATTTTTGTAATCGCTTCTTTTGTTAGGTAAACTATTCTAAGTTTTTTTCATTTTCATCTAACTACAAATTCCTTTTTTTCTAGATTTATGTCATTTCTATTTAGTGCTGTAAGTTCTGAAATTCTCAGTCCAGTTGAATAAATACAAGTCATTATCGCTAAATCTCTTTTTCAAGTTAATGTTGCTTTATCTGGAGCCAAAAATAATTTATAAAGTTCTTCATCGTTTAGAAATTCTACTTGTCTTTGTTCTTGTTTAATCAAATCAATAGAAGTTGGAGAAAGTGCTTTAACTCAAGTTTTTTCTAAATATTTTAGGAAACTTCTAAGACTTATCATATAAGCATTTGCTGTTTTGATGCTGACAATTTTTCAGCTTCTATGAACATAAGTTCTAAATCATTCTGCTAAATCTAAGTCTATATCTTCAACTTCAAAATCGCTAGATTTCATATATATTTCAAATTTTTCTAAATGTCTATTATATTGTTCAACAGTTTTTGGTGATTTAGCTTTTATTATCTCAAGCCAGTTTAGAAATTTTATTTTTGCAATACTAAATTTCATTTACTTAAATTTTAGAAATTAATAGAGAGAATACATAAATTGCTCATATTAACACAGCAATACTTCATTCAAAAATCACCAAATATTTCAAAAATCTAATTGTAATAGTTGTTGCCAAATCTTTTTTGTTTTCAATATTTTTGAGTAATTTTGAACTTACTAAATATATCAAGTTAAAGTATAATAACAAACTCAAAGCAATTGATGCAAATACATTTAAAAATGAAATAGCAAGAAAACTTATTATCAAAGCTTGAAAAATGAAAACAAAAAAATAAGCTAGATTTATACTAGAATTTTTTAATTCAAGATTTTCTTTTTTTACGGCTTTTTTAAATAAGAAAAAATTAATTATAGATACGATTCAAATTATTATTAATAGGGCTTCCATTTTCGTTTTTGTTTAATTATTATGTTAAGTATATTTTAATAAAATATGTAATAATTACAATTTTAAAATACAAAAAAATAATTCCAAATTTTGGAATTATTTTTTCTTATATTATTATTTCAGGATATCAATCTCTAACAAGAATCGTATGTTCAAATTGGCATCCAAGTCAATTATCAGCCATAAAAATTTCCCATTTTCCAGTAACTTCTTTTATTCTTCCAGTAGAAAAACCGATGATTGGTTCTATTGCTAGAGTCATTCAAGGAGTAAGGAGTTCTCAAGTCCCAGCCTTACCATAATTTGGAATATAAGGTTTTTCATGAAGTTTATATCAGATTCAGTGACCAGTCAGGTCTTTTACTATATGGAATCAGTTTTTTTCAACATGAGATTGAATTGCATTTGAAATATCTCAAACTCTATTTCCAGGAATTGCTTTTGCTATTCATTTGTAAAGTGCTTCTTCATTTACTTTTAGAAATCTTTCAACTTCTCTATCTTTTGATTCTCAAATTATCATAGTGAAAGCAGCATCAGTATTTAGTCCAAGTTCTTTATCTTTTACTCAGAAATCGAATTTTACTACATCTCCATCTTTGAAAACCATTTTTTTTGTTGGAACTCAGTGAACAACAGCATCATTTATACTTATACAAATATTTGCAGGGAAGCCATAAACTCAGTGAAAACCTGGTAAAACATTATGTCTATTACAAATATTTAAACATAATTGGTCTATTTCCCAAGCATTTACTCATGGCATAGCCAATTTTTTAATTTCATCAAATACTATTTTATGAATTTTAGCATTATTTCTCATAACATCTAACTCTCTTGGAGTTTTTGCTTTATATCAGCTCATATTTTAATTTTTTAAATTTTAATTTTTTCTTTATTTTACACATCAATCAGGGAGACTTGCTCATTGCATTCTAGATACATCACAAGATATTTTTGCAGTATCATTAAGTATTTCTATAGATTTTACTAAATTCAAATGTATATCTATTATTTTACTTTGTAATTTATCTTCTTCATCGGTACTTTGTCAAATAGATCATAATCAAGCTTGAAATACTTCGCTCAATTCTTTTTTTATTAAAGCTTCATGGTCTCGTTTATCTTGGTATTCAGCTAATTTTTGTATACTTACATTTTCTTTTTTACCAAGTCCTTGTCAGATTATTCAATCTGCGGTATCGATAAAATTTTGTATAAATCATCAGTCTTCTCATTTTTGCATATCCCAATTATAAACTGATTTTGCTGAATTTTTTAGGGCTAATTTACCGGCACATATTGCGTTTGATGCTAAATCATTTCACATGCAAGTATTATTGAAATTATCCAAATTTTGAAGCATTTTTTTTGTCATATTTGACGATAATCATTGTCTTCGTAATTCATTTTTTAGCAAGTTTTTTTCAATTTCTTTATATTTTTTACTATCTTTATCACTACATACTCAAGCTGATTCTACTCAAGAACATCTTAATCTAAGTAATGCTTCATCCCATTGAATTAATCATTGTTTTGTTATTTTTTGCCAATCTAAAATTTCTTTAATTTTATCCATTCACTTTTTTGCAAATCAACAATTTTGTGAATATGTAGTAACCCTATCTTCTTTATAATAACTTGTTAATTTATCTTTATCAATTAGAAATAAATCTCATTTAAAATTAGCAACTTCTCATAAAACTGATAATCTATATAAATCAGCAATATTAGAATTATTTTCCATTAATTTTGTGATTACGTCTCGTGCGGTTTTTCATTCTAATCAACTACATCAATCTCATGCTACTCAATCACATAGATTTTTTACTGAAGAACTATCTGTCCCATTCTTTACTAATTTTTGTAAAATTTTTTCAAGAGTTTTCCCTTCATTTTGAATAATTTTATGATCTCTCATTATCTCATATGGAATTTCTTGTTCAACAGGAGATAGAGGTAATGTAACATAAAATTTAAAATATGATTCATAGCCGTTCCATGAAAATATAGAATTTGATAATCCTATCATTTTTGACCTAATTTTATCATAAGTATCAACTGTTTTTCATCATAAAGTTGATGCATCATTTCATCCGTCTAGATTACTTATTATATTAGATACAATTTTTCTATCATCTTTTATATAATCGAGAATAGCATCTGAAGTAGGTTTAACAGAACAATCAGTGGCATTAGAATCTGCAGCTAGACTAATATGTGGAACGAGTAATATCAAAACTGATACTAAAAATATAATTCTTTTTAATTCGATCATGTTCATTTTTTTGACATTTTACTTACTGTTATTTTTATATTATTAGCATAATCTGGGAAATTTGCCAGAAATCAAGCTAGTTCTACAAATTGATTGTTAAAACCTTTTAAATCATCAGCCATTAAAGAAGAATCAATATTTTGAGATATTACTTCATTTAATTTTTGTTTATATTGATTATTTTTACAATCATTAAATTTCAATGGACTTTTGTTAATTTGTTGTTCAGCTGAATTTATAACTGAAGCTATTTCACATTCTTGTTGTTCAAAAATATCTAAATCATTAACTCTATTATATTCAATTCAATAATTTTTGAAATATTCTTGAATTAAAGTTTTTGTTATATTATCTTTATTTGGAGTGTTAGCAAGCTCTTTTCATCAATGTAAATTTAATATTGGTGGAGCTTTTTTTGATATAACAAAATTTACATTAAACAAATCAGGAAGACTCAAATCTTTTAAACCAATTTGAAAATTGTTTGTTGTTTGACGAGATCGGATTAATGAACTATTTGTAAATTTTTTTAAATGTCAGTTAGATCTTTCAATAAGAGCTTGTATAGAATTAGTTTTTCCACCTCAAAGCAAGTTCTGACTATACATTTTGAAATTAATTGTTATACAAAAAAACTCATTGCAAGGCCATAAACTATTATCATTTAATGGTGAATAAGTATTTCCAGATACATTTTTATTACCAGAAAAACTCCATCCGCTATTTGGGTCTAATTTAGAATTCAGTCAGACACTATCTATTTTATTTAAATTAGCACCAGTTCACCAAGTAGGCATAATTGAATCTAATTGTTTTTGACTTAATCCAGATTCATTAGTTTTACAAGCATAACTTGAATCATTATTATCTCAAACT
Organism: Candidatus Altimarinota bacterium; assembly: GCA_028713225.1. Lineage (GTDB taxonomy): Bacteria > Patescibacteriota > Gracilibacteria > BD1-5 > UBA6164 > JAQVPN01. Next base: position 79,547 of record JAQTOS010000006.1, on the reverse strand, counting down.
ATATTATTATTTGAATTAGTATTTGAAGAATTTCAAGCATTAGGATTACTCGCTAAGAAGCTTGGATTTTGAGCTGCATCTAATATATCTTTTCCAAGTTTTCAATTCAAATAAGCAGCAAGAGCTGAATCATTATTCATATTATTTACTCACTCATAAGGAATATCCTCAGTGAAAATTATTTTATTAATATCTTTTATATCACTCATCAAATCAAAAGGAGAATTTTCATCTACTCAATCAGAATAAAGACCTATTCTAGATATTTTATATATTGCATCAGCATCTTTCTTAGCTGTGTTATCAGATTTTTTATAATGATTTTTTATAGTGTCTGAATAAATGCTCAATTGAGCATAAGTAAGAGATCAATTATTTTTGCACTCATCTTTTAACATCGAATAAATACTAGTTAAATAAGCTCAAGTTTGAGCCTGTATATTTGCCATCTCATCATCCTTTATACTTCAATCTTCTTTAAAACATTTTTCTATTGTATAAGAATTTAATACTTTTCAAATATCTCAATCTGGTTTTCCTCATTTTAATTGATTTGATAGTAGGCTAGCATGTAATTTATAAACTCCTTCATCTATTTTCTTATATATATTTAAATCATCATCTCAATCAAGAAATCAGGCATTAACAAAACTAGCGTTCGCTAAAACGCTAGAAAATATTACAAAAAATGTAAGCAATATTTTTTTCATGATTTTTATTTGATTATTAAAGTTCATTTAACTATTTCTATGTTCATTGTATCAGTTTTTTTACCAAAAATCAATAAATTAGCAATTTTATCTTCCAAAGTATCAGCAATATATCTTCTAATTTCTCTTGCTCAAAATTCAGGATTATAAACTTCTTTTGCTATAAATTCTAAAACTTTTGGATTGTAAGTTAATTTAACTGATTTTCAAGCCAATCTTTCAACTAAAATATTTAATTGAAGTTCTACGATTTTTTTGATTGATTTCTTATCAAGCGGAGAAAAAACTAAAATTTTATCAATTCTATTTATGAATTCTGGAGAAAAATATTCTGTCAGATTTCATTTAATAGTTTCTTTTGCTTTTGTAAAATCATTTAATACTTTTTCTTCTTCAGTTTCTGTTATATCAAAACCGATTTTTTGGGCTTTTTTATTAAATTCTTCAGCTCAAATATTTGAAGTCATTATTACAATAGTATTTTTGAAATTGATTTTTCTTCATTTTGAATCTGTTAAAACTCATTCATCCATTATTTGAAGCATCAGATTATATACTTCTAAATCTCATTTTTCTATTTCATCAAAAAGTACTATACTATAAGGATTTTTTCTTACTTTTTCTGTTAATAATCAACCTTCTTCATATCATACATAACCAGCGGAAGCTCAAATCAATTTATTTACTCAAGTTTTGTCTGAATATTCACTCATATCAACTTTTATAAATGCATCTGGATTTCCATAATATTCGCTTGCTAAAGTTTTTACTAGTTCAGTTTTACCTACTCAAGTTGGTCATAAAAATAAGAAAGATCAGGTAGGTCTATTTGGACTATTTATTCCGGCTTTAGATCTAGTAATAACAGAAACTACAGCATCTATTGCTTCTTTTTGTCCAATTATTTTTTGTTCTAAAGTTTTTCCAAGTTTTTTCAGTCTATCAATATCTCATTTACTCAAATCTGAAACAGGAATTTTTGTAGAAATACTCAAAACCTTTTGTATATCTCATTCTTCAATAGAATATCTTTTATCTTTTGGAATATCAAATTTTTTCTTTTTTGAATAAATTGCTTCTTCTAGAGCTTTTTGTTCTTCTTTTAGAGTTGTAGCTTTTTTGTATTGTTGACTCATAACAGCAGCATCAATTTTTGTTTGAATTGCAGCTATTTTTTCTTTTAATTTAACTATTTCAGTTTCATCAATATTATATTTCATTGATTTCAGACTACAAGCTTCATCAATCAAATCTATGGCTTTGTCAGGTAAAAATCTATCTGTAATATATCTTTGAGATAATCTTACAGCTTCTTCTACAGCTTCGTCACTTATATTTAAATTATGATAAGTTTCAAAAGTGTCTTTTAATCATTTTACTATTTGTATAGCTACTTCCTCAGATGGTTCAGCTGCATTTATTTTTTGAAATCTTCTCTCTAGAGCTGTATCTTTTTCTATATATTTTTGATATTCTTTTAGTGTAGTAGCTCAGATTACTGAGATTTTTCCTCTTCACATTGCAGGTTTTAAAATATTTGAAGCATCAAGTGTTCCTTCTCCAGAACCAGCTCAAATAATAGTATGAAGTTCATCAATAAATAAAATTATTTCATTTTCTACTTTTGAAGCTTCGTCTATGATTTGTTTAATTCTAGCTTCAAATTCTCATCTAAATTTTGTTCCAGCAACAAGCATAGTCATATCTAGCGCAAGAATTTTTTTATCTCTCATAGAAAATGGAACATCTCAAGATGCGATTTTTCTAGCAAGTCATTCTACAATTGCAGTTTTACCTACACCAGGTTCACCAACTAAAACTGGATTATTTTTTGTTTTTCTATTCAAAATAGCAATAAGTCTTTCTATTTCATCTTCTCTTCCCAAAACTGGGTCAAGTTTACCATTTTTTGCTTCTTCAGTTAAATTTGTAGAGAAAAAATCTAGGGCAGGAGTAGTAGAATCTGATTTTGTTTTATCTTTTGAATTTGGATTATTATCAAATGGAGTAGTTCATTCTTCATCATCATCTTCAGTATTTCTACCAGGAATTGCTGAATAAATATTTTTAGCAAGAGCTCAAATAAGGTCTCAAAACCCTTTTTCAAGTAATGCATCATTAATAACAGAATTATCTAGATTTCAACCATCTATAACTCACATTTTATTTAATTCAATCAGATTAGTTTCAACATCAAGTGGATTAACACCTATAAAATCAAACATTTTATAAAACCAAGTTTTTTTCTTAAGAAGCGCAATTAAAAAATCCTCAAGTGATGCTTTTTGTTTAGAAAAAGATGCAGCAGTTTTAACTGAAGCCAAAATTGTATCTTTTAATTCTTTTGATAAACCACTATAAACTCATTTTCTTGAAGCTAAATCTTTGTTAAAATTTGGAGTATTTAATACTTCAATAACTAGTTTTATATTTACTCAATAAACAGAAAAAAGCTCTTCTAATGCTCATTTAGGAGAGTTTAACATTTCAAGTAAGACATCTTCTTCTTTTAAATCTTTGAATCAAATTCCTTTTACTTTTTCTTCAGCTTTTAGTAAAGTTTCTTTATATCAATCAGAAAAATTATTGTAAACCATAGTAATATTTTTTATTTAATAATTATGTTTAATTTATCTCTAGACTATTATAGCAGTTTATGAGATTAAAAGAAATTTTTTGACTTACTTTATGTCAAAAAATAGCTATACAAATTATATAAATTTGGTATAGCTATAAATAATTGGATTATTTAGTCTCTATATCATATCTCAAATCATCTACATTACCAGCTCAAAGTAGTAAAATAATAGAGGAATTTGGATTTTCGATATCATATTGTTTTATGATTTCTAGAGTATTTTTAAGTCAATTTCAGTTTATTTTATTTGGATGATTTATATGATTCAGTAATATTTCGGTATTCATTGCTGCAATTGATTCTGCAGAATCTCTTGATTCATAAATATCTGGAATAACTAAAGTATCAGCCGAATTAAAACAATGAGAAAATCAATCAAGCAATTCTAGAGTTCTAGAATATTGATGTGGTTGAAATACTACAAATAATTTCTTGTCTGGATTTCTTTCTTTTAAAGCATCAAGAGTAAGAGAAATTTCTGTTGGATGATGACCATAGTCACTCATTAAAATATTTCCATTTTCTGTTGTTCCAACTATTTCAGATCTTCTCCAAACTCAAGTATAAGCTTCTAGAGATTTAATTATTTCATTTTCTTCTAGTCATAAAATTTTTCAAACAGCAAAAGCGATGTGAGCATCAAATAATATATGATCTCCAGGGATTTGCATATTTATATGAGGAACTTTTATTATTTCATTATTTAATTTTATTTCAGAGTTATTATAAACTATTACATAATTTATATCATTTCTTACTTGAAGCATTTTCATACTTGATTCACAATTTCAATTCAAAATCGCATATCATCCGGTTTTAATATTTTTTATGAAATCAGTAAAAGCGCTTTCATAATCAGCCAAATCTTTGTAATAATCAAGATGATCTAAATCAATATTTGTAATTATTCAGATATAAGGCTTATATCTCAAAAAAGACCTTTTATATTCACAGGCTTCAATAGAAAAATATTCACTATTTGAGAAAAAAGCATTTTTTCCATCAAATTCTTTAAGCAAAGTTCAAACTACTGTATTTATATCAAGAGAAGAATTTTTCAGCATTATAGAAATCAGGGAAGTAGTAGTTGATTTTCCATGACTTCCTGAAATTGCTATAAGTTTTTTATCGTTTGCTATTCTAGCTAGGCTTTCTGGATAAGTAATAGTTTCTATTCATAAACTTCTAGCCTTTTCTAATTCTTCTTGATTCTCAGGAACAGCTTCAGTATAAACAACAATATTAAAATCAGAAGATATTCTAGATTCATCTTCTCAAATAATTATATTAATTCCTTCTGATTTTAGTTTTTCTATTAGTTCGCTTCCTACTTTATCAGAGCCAAAAACTTGGTATCAGTTTTCGTTGTAATATCTTGCAATAGCTGAAATTCCGATTCAACCAATTCAAATTATATAAACTTTTTTTTCCATTTTTTTAAATCTTAAAATTTAATACATTATTTCTTACTATTTCCAGACTTTCTTTACTTACTCATGAATTAGCTTCAAGTAGCGCATAAATTTTATCAAAATATCAGAAAAATTTTAATATTTCTATTGTTTCATTGAAATTCATATCAAAAGCAAAACATCGGCTAGATAAAATATAATCTCAAATTGTTTTTATATTTCTTCTATCAATTAATTTATGAATTTTTACATCCTCTATATTTATAGGAGAAATATCTTCATTTTTTAGAGAATCTCAATAAACATCTAAACTTTGTAAATGAGATATATTAAATACTGAATAAAGCATATTTTGTAATTTATCAGCATCTCTAAGAATATTAGTTAAAAACACAGCTTCTTCTTTATTTTCTTTACTCATAGAAATATAATCTTTTTCTTCAAAAAGTCAGCTAGTACTATATTTATTATGATATTTTATAGCTAAATATATAGAAGCTTCATATCCAGCTTTTTCTACTAATTCATAAGATTTGTCTCAATGTTCGAATTCTTCATTATTGAAAACTCTTTCTCAGTTGTTTTGATAAAATCTACCTAAATCATGAAGCATAAAGCAAATTTCAGCCTTATTTATAAGTTCATCAGATAAATTTATCCTTTCTTTTAACTTTATGATTATATGTCTTCAAACTTCTAAAACTCATAAAGTGTGTCTAACTTTATGAGCATTATAAGATAAAATTCATTTATCCCCAGTATTTCAAGATCAGAATTTTTCTGATATTTCTAGTAATTCTGTTGCTTCTGTTAAACTATACATTTTTTTATTTTTTAATATTAAACTTTTTCTTCAAGCATTTTTTCTACTTCAAAGAAAATATTTTTATCTAATTCTTCTAATTCAGTCTTAGTGAATTTAGATAAAACCCAATCTGAAACTTCAAAATTTGCATTAAATCCAACTCAAACTTTTATTCTTTTGAAATCCTCTCAAAAATATTTAATAATACTTTTTACTCAATTATGTCAGCCTGCACTTCAGTTTTCTCTATATCTAAGTTTCCCAAAATCCATACTCATATCATCGAAAATTACTATAAAATCTTTTTTTTCAATCTTATAGAAATTCATTACTTCTTTAAGTGATTCTCAGCTTAGATTCATATAAGTAATTGGTTTGAGTAAAATCGTTTTTTCTCCATCTATATCTCAAAATGCAATTTCTCACTTGAATTTTGACTCCAATTTAAAACTTCAAAATCCATTTCTAGATGCAAAAAAATCCAAGAATAAAAATCAAATATTATGCCTAGTATAAGTATATTCATTTCAAGGATTTCAAAGTCAAAGTATTAGTTTCATCTTTTCGTGCTTTATCTTTTAATTTACACTTAATATAAACAAAAAACAGACTTTTTCAATTTTTTTTGAAAAAGTCTGTTTTGAAAAATATTAACTAAATATTTTGTTTTTAAATAGAGTACTTTTCTTTTAAATCTTTAAAAAATGGAATTCCATCTAACATTTTTATTGTATCTATACTAGTTCAATTACCAACTCATTTTTCATTATGATATGATATAATTTCTCAATTATCAGCAACATCAATTCTAAAAACTAATTGTGGATAATCGCCTCAAAAATGCTTTTCTCTCTTAATCATCATATCTTTTCTATATACAAAAATTCTAGAGTTTCAATCTACATTTAAAAAACTTAAATTAATTTTATTTTTTAATAATTCTTTTTCTTCATCGGATAAAATATCATATTTATCAAAATTATCAAATACTCATATTTTTTCAAATATTATTTTTGGTTTTTTAAAATCTGAATCAATTTTTTCTAAACTTAAATCTAACTCTTTTTTCTCTTCATCTGATAATTTAAGTATAGGTGTATTGATTCTAAATCTACTTAAATCTCAAGGAATTATAAAATTCTCATGTATTATTGTCTTATGTGGAACAGAAAATGGCGAATCATAAGTTGTTTTAGATATATCATCTAAAAATGGATTTGAAAAATCTTCCATTAATTTTGCTTTAGAAGACATAAATGAATTAGGAATTTCTCAATTCCCAGATATTAATTCATCTACTAAATCCATTTGTCACGCTAAAATTGCTTCTTGTAGAGTTTTAGCTTTTCCTAAATCACCATCTCTTTTATTTCTTGATTCTATGATCATTTCATTAATACGTGCAATGCTTTCTTCCATTTTTTTAACCTCATCTTCTCATATTTCTTCCAGCATCGCTTCTCTAGGAAACATAGCTCATAAAGCAAGAACTCTATTTTCAGCTTTTCTTACTTCATCTGATAATGATTTATTTCAATTATTCATAAATAAATTATTTAATAATATAAAATTATAACTTTATTTTATCATAAAAATTTTTCTTTTGCAAAAATTTGACAATCCATTTTATATCATTATAAGTTACTCTTATTTTTTATAAAAAACGAGGCAGAATATGGCAAAATTTAATAGACCAAAAAGTCCAGAAACTAGAGAATTTACTTGAACTATACAAATGACTGCAAATTTATGACTTGTTGGGAATAAAATAGTAATGCTCGAACATTTTAATTGAGCTCAAGATTGAGATACTGTTAAAATTGAAAAAATTTGAGATAATCCAAATACTCGAATATATAAAGTTATAGAAATAATATTTAGTCCAAAATCTGCAGTAGAAAATCTTGTAGAATCTACTTCAGGAAAAGCAGAAAAGGCTTTGATTTGAGTTTATAGAAAGCATGATGAGAAAGGTTGATTTATTACAGTTGCAGGACAAGATACGGATGTCTATGTAGCGAAAAATAATTTATCTTGAGCAAAAGACGGAGATAAAGTATCACTTGTTATTACACAAATTGGGAAAAAATCAGAAGCAATTGTAAAAGAAATTTTAGAAGTATCAAAAGTTTATCATTATTGAATATTTAAAAATTGAAAAATTTTACTTGATGGAGATGAAAAGAAAGAAATCAAAATATCAAATTTAAATAGTTTTGAATTAGTTGAGGGGGAAGTAGTTTCTCTTGAATTATGAGAATGAAAAGTCGGAACAATTAAATCAAAACTTCATCCAAAATGGCAAAATTCTCTAGATGAGCTTGCTATAGTTTTAAAAGCTGGAGTAGAAATAGAATTTTCTCCTGAAGTTTTAGCTGAAGTTGATGCAATGAGTGAAGTTATAGAAGATGATGAAATTGCAAAAAGAATAGATTTGAGAAATTTATATACTATTACCATAGATTGACCAGATACTAAAGATATTGATGATGCTATAAGTGTAGAAAAATTAGAAAATTGAGAAATGAAACTTTATGTTCATATAGCCGATGTTACTCATTATGTGAAAGAAGATTCTCTTGTATGAGAAGAAGCTGCAAAAAGAGCAACAAGTATATATTTCGTGGATAAAGTTATTCCTATGATTCCAGAAAAACTTAGTAATGGACTTTGTAGTTTGAATCCAAACGAAGATAAACTTACTATGACTTGTGAGATGATAGTTGATAAATATGGTAAAATAGATTTTACTCGCTCAAAAGTATATGAATCAGTAATTAATTCAAATGCGCAAACTACTTATAAAGAAGTTCAAGAAATATTTGAAGATAAAAGAGGGATTTGAGATGAAATGCAATTTTCTAAAAATGTTGATGAAAATCTAATAGAAACTGTTAAAAATTCTTTTGAATTATCAAGAAAATTAAATGAGTTGAGAAAAAAAGAATGAGAATTAATTTTCGAAAATTCTGAAATAAAAATAAGTTTGGATGATGAAAGAAATCCAATAGCATTTAAAAAATATGAGACTTATGAATCAAATGATTTAATAAAAGCTCTTATGGTTGCTGCAAATGAAACTGTTTCAACTCTTTACTGAAAATGACCATTTCTTCATAGAACTCATCAAGAACCAAAAAAAGAAAAAATAGAATTACTGAAAACAACTTTAGCTTATCTAGAAATAGATATAGAATGACTCGATATAAATGCTGGGAATATAGATAAACTACTTAAAAAAGTAGCAGGACATGAAAAAGAAAAAGCTTTAACTACTCTTATTCTTAGAACTCTTCAATTAGCTAAATATACTAATACTCTTGAATGACATCATGGTTTAGCTCTTACAAATTATAGTCATTTTACATCACCAATTAGAAGATATCCAGATACTCAAATTCATAGAATTATCAAAGAAACACTTCATGGTGAATTAGATGAAAAGCATTATAATGAGTTGCTTGAAGAAGTTGCGATGAATTGTAGTTTAAAAGAACAAAGAGCTGAAAATATAGAAAGAAAAATAAATACTCTATATCATATAAAACATTTAGAACCAAAAATAGACCAAGAATTTGATGGAACTATTATGATGATAAATGAGAGATGAACTCAAATACAACTTAATGATGCAAATATCGGATGAAGTCTAGATTTAGATAAAGCTGGCTGATATTCTTATAATAAGATAGATAAATGACTTGCTGAAATCCTTACTCCAAGTCAAGAAATTATAAAAATCTGAGATAAATCTAAGTTTAGATTAGTTTCATTAGATAAGGAAAAATTAACTATAAATTTTGAATTAGTTTAATAAAAATTAAAAAATATGAAAGATCAAATTTCAATCAAATTTCTATGAGGTGTTGAAGATAGGGAAAAATGAGTTAGTTTAACTGGTTCTTCTATTTTAACAACTGTTGATTTATGAACTTCAAAGGTAAAAGTCCTTACGGATATAGGAATGTTTCAATGATGACGAAAAGATGATGAATATAATAAACTAATAGATGAACGAGCATTAAAAGCAGACTATGTTATTATAACTCATGGACATATGGATCATATTGGTAGACTTGCTCTACTAGTAAAAAAATGATTTAAATGAAAAATCATAATGACTTCTCTAACTAAAGATTTGATTCCTATAATGCTAGAAGATTATGTTACTATAACTAGAAACAATATAGAGGAACAAGAGGAAATGAAAAAAAGAAGAGGGGCTCAGTTTAAAGATTTTTTAAAAGCGATTAAGTTAGATGAAGAATTAAAAAATAATAAAGATTTAAAAAAAGCTGATAAAACTGCAAAATTAAAAACTCTAAATTGATTAAAATGAAGTTTTTCTAGTATAGAAGAATTTGTAAAATATGCTAAACTTGAATTAGCTAAAAAAGATATATTAAAAGAATCTGATATTGCTCAAGCTATAGAAACTCAAGAAATTGAACTTCTTTATGATGAAGATGATATCAAAAAAACTATGTCTATGATTGAAACCTTAGAGTTTTGAGATGAAATGGATTTAGATAATAGAATGATTATATCAAGTTTAGATGATGAAAATATAGATAAAATTCCAGAATTAATAAAATGAGGTTATGATAAAAAGATTTACATATTACCTGTTTTAAAACAGCCTATTATAGGGAAATGGAGAAAAAAATTAGATAATAATAAAACTTTAACAAAAGAAATTAAAGAGGATGAAGAAACTTTAGACAATTTATCAAGAGAATTAGAAACAGCATTGGAATTTATAACATTTCAAAATTGATTAAAATCAAGAGAACAAAAAGTTGATATCAAAGAAGAAAATGTTATTTCTACCGATAGTTTGGAACTTTTACAATCGCAGAAATCAGAATTAGAAATATTAATAGATGATGAATGAAAATCTTTTAATACTCAAGAATTAACTACTTTTATAAATGAAAATCTTTCTTTTTTAAATACTAAAGAAGATTTTATAATTGAATCTAATAAATTTTTAGATTTAATTTGAAGTTTAAAAACAAAATTAAAAAAAATAAAACCAAATGTAGAAAAAAGTGAATTAGAAAAAAAAGTTACTTTTAATTCTTTAGTTGATTCAAATAAAGTACAATTTGTAGATGATTTAGAAAATAATATAGACTTTATTTTATATTTAAATAATTTATATGAAAAAAATAAATCACCTACTAAAAATACCTATAATAAATCAAAAAATCTTTTATTAAAACATAATATAAGTACTTTAGAGGATATTATAAATTTAGATAAAGGGTGTATTTATCAAGAATCATTATTAGAAGCTTATTTTGTTTTTTATACTTATACAAAAGATGAGAAATTATTAGATTTTTATAAAAACAATGAAGATAAAATAAAATTTATTTTAAAAAAATGATTAATCGAGGTAAAAAATAAATGAAAAGCTTTAAGTAATTTAAATAAAAGAATAGATACGATTACTTTAGATGGTATTCCTCAAGATAATTCAGAACAAATAGCTTTTGAAAAATATTCTTCTTTATTAAGTGAATATAATATTTCGGATGAAAAATCTTTATTAGCTTTTATTCAAGCAGAAAAAGATAAAATTGAAATTAAAAGAAATAGCTTTATTACAAAAGAAGATATTAAAATATCTTCAGCATTTTTAGAACCAGTTTTTAAAAACCCAAATCAAAAAGTAATAGAATCTTTTAAACTTAGATTTTTTGAAGCTGGACATATTGCATGAAGTACTCAGGCTCAAGTTACAATAGTTACAAAACAGGTTGAACATACACTTAATAAAGTTAATCATAATCCAACATTTAAAAGATCATTTAATAATATTCTTTATAGTGGGGATTTATGAAAAATCACTCAGCCAAATTTATCAGGTTCACCATTTGCTTCACCACATAAAATTGATATTTGAATTTTTGAATCAACTTATGCAGGTAGAGAACATCCGGATAAATATATAGAGTTTGATAATTTTGTTGATGAATTAAATTCTACTGTTTGAAAAAATCTTATTTTGACTTTTTCTCTTGATAGAGAACAAGAAGTGGAATTTATGCTTCTTAAGAACAAAGAAGATAATATGGATAAATTTCCTCAGTTTAAAGCTTTTAGAGAATCTATTAAACCTCTTAAACAAAGATTACGTAGTCTTTCAAAAATAGAAAATCCGACTGAAAAAGAAATTAAGGACAAAATAGATTTAGCTGAAGCTGTTTCTATTATGAATGCTAAAATAGCAGAATCTCAAAAATGAATATACACAGGAAATATTATAGTTGATGCACCTTTGGCTATTAAAATAAAAAAAGTATATTTGAAACATATGCCTGAAAAGTATTATCTACTTGATACAGATATCCAAACTGAGATATTTACACAAGAGATAACAAGGACTTTGCAAAAATGAGAATATAAAGATTTATATACAGCTGAAAGAATAAGAGCAAAAGATACTATTATAGCTTGAGGTTGAATGGCTCAATGATGATCTGGATTGAATCATATAAAAGAATTACTAGAAGATCCAAACTCAAAAATATTTTTTGTATGATACCAAGCAGAATGAACTTTATGAAATAAATTAATAAGTTGAGAAAAACAGGTTATTATAGATGATAAAGTTTATAATGTTAGATGTAAAGTTGTACAAGTTTGATGATTTTCGGCTCATCCTTCACATTCTGATACTGTTAAATATATTACTAAAGATTTAACTTTTGCTAAATCTGCAAAAGTAATACTTACTCATTGATGAGAAAATAGAAAAATTTTGGCATCTGATATAGAGAAAGAAATTTCTTGAAAAGTACAAGTTCTTATATCAGGCTTATGAGATGAAATTACATCAAAATTATAATAAAAAAAACAATATTTCCATTTGGAAATATTGTTTTTTTATTTTTCAACATTAAATTTATATTAAATTTTGACTTATCCTTTTAAATCATTATAAAAGATTTGCTTATAAAAGCTAAACTATTTTCGGAGGTGTACTATGCGTAGTTCTAGAGAATCTTACAAAAATCCAATTCCAGAAGGAGAAGCTAGACTGCAGTTTATTGCAAAATTAACCGCAGAAGATTATATTCAAGCAGGGAAAGGATGTATTTTTGAATTACCGGAAATTACTCGTACTCGTATGAAAACCGATGGTGAAATCTTGCACGAGAAAAAACATACCGCGATTAAGCGGAATAGACAAGCAAAGAGATTGGTTTTAAAACGAATTCAATCTCAAGCAATTCAACAAAACGGAAAGATAAATATTGAATTGGTGAAAGACATTTTCGCTAATAACAATTACCTTTTTAATTATTTACCTTCCAATAAAGCAGCATAGGGAACTCCCCTATGCCATTTTTTTTATTCAAAAAAAATCCCATTAAATTCATTAATGGGATTTTTATGTTTTTATCTTCTAAATGATCCTCTATCACCTCTATCATCTCTTCTTGGTCATCTGTCATCTCTTCTAGATGGACCTCTATCTGCTCTTTCTTTTTTTTCAAAATAACTTGGAGAATCAGTTCCTCTGTCATTATTTCTTTCAGTTCTATCAGATGAACTTCTTCTATTGAAAGAATCATTTCCTCCTCTATCACCAAAAGATCTTCTTTCACCTCCTCTATTATCGTCTCTTCTAGCAAATCCAGAATCTCTTCTTTCTCCGCCTCCAAAACTTCTTCTTTCTCCACCATTTTCAGATCTACCAGCCTCAAATCTTTTTTCAAAACCTATTTTTTCTCCTCTAGGAGCAGCGCTTTCAGATCTGCCGAAGTATGAATCTCATCCAGATCTAGGAGCTCTATCTCCACCTCTGTCTGAACCAAATCTACTTCCTCCTCTATCACCACCTCTATCTCATCCAAATCTAGATCAACCTCTAGAATCTCATCCTCTAGAACCTCCTCTTCATCCAAATCTTCCTCCACCAGATCTTCCACCTCTAGAATCTCCGAATCTTCCTCCACCATTTCTTTCTTCTTTTCTTTCTACTTCATTTCCTTCGTTATCAATTTGTTTTATTTTGATTTTGTTTGTTTTTTCAATACTTCTTAGAGAAGATCTTTCTCTATCAGAAACGAACATTACAGCTCTACCAGAAGCACCAGCTCTACCAGTTCTACCGATTCTATGTATGTATGATTCAGGGTCTAATGGTACATCAAAGTTTACTACTAATTCAATATTTTTCATATTTAATCATCTAGCAGCAACATCAGTAACTACGAAAATATCAACTTTATTTTCTTGGAAATCTTTAAGTGCTTTAAATCTTTCTCTTTGTCTCATATCACCATTTAAATATGAAGCTCTGATATTATCATCTAATAATTTATCAGCTAATTCTTCAGTATCTCTTTTAGTTTGACAGAAAACAATAGTTTTTTGATCTTTATGTTCTTCTATAAATTTAAGAAGCATTTCATATTTATCAACATGAGGAACTTCTATAAATGAATGGTCGATTTTTTCAGTTGTAATTGCTGTTGTAGATTTGATATAAGTATAATCAAGACCTAAATATTTTTCTATAATTCTTTTCATATCATCAGTGATAGTAGCAGAAAATACCATAGATTGTTTAAGATTTGTTGCTTTTCCCCAGATAAAATCTATATCATCAACAAAACCCATATCTAGCATTCTATCTACTTCATCAAGAACGAAAAAATCAAGTTGGTCTAATTTCAAAACACCTCTTTCAATCAAATCAATAACTCTACCTGGAGTACCAATGATGATATCTTGACCTTTTTTAATCATTTCTTTTTGTTTGAATATTGGACTTCAACCATAAACTGGAAGAGATCTAACATTCATATGTTTTGATAAAAGAAGAATTTCCTCTCTTATTTGGTTTACAAGTTCTCTAGTTGGAGCTAGAATAAGAGCTTGAGTACCTCTTTTCCCCATATCTAATTTTTCTAGTAGAGAAACAACGAAAGCAGCAGTTTTACCTGTACCAGTTTGAGATTGTCCAATAATATTTTTACCATTTTTGATTTCAGATATTACATCAAATTGGATTTGAGTTGGAGTGGTATAACCAGCATCAGCTAGTCCTTTCATTACTTCAGGTTTTAAATTTAAGTTTTCAAACAACATGTTTAATTTAGTTTATTTAATAATAAGCAAAAGTAAAATACAAGCAAATGCCTCTCTTTTAAAAGAGAGGAAATTTTATAGTAAATATTTTAAAACTTCTGATTTTTGTTACTTTAAATACAAGGCTTTATTTCTCTCGTGTTCGAGATTAGTTGTAGCATAATGTATTTCTCAAGTAGTATCGTGCAAATAGTAATAATAAGGAGTCACTTTAATATTTATGGTGGCTTCTATTGTTTCTAAACTAGGATTACAAATAGGTGATAGGGGTAATCATAACAAAGTTCTTGTATTGTATGAGTTTTTTTCATAAATATGATTTACTACAAAAGAAGGGGTGCAAATTTCTCTTGTTGCTTTATGAGGATAGCATACTGTGGCATCTGCTCACAGATACCAATTTTCTTCAAGTCTTTTTTTTAGAATTCAAGCCACAATTGCTTTTTGCAAAGGGTCTCTCTCTTCTTTTTCCACTATTGACGATAAATTTATTATATCCAAGATCTCTTTATTTCCAAAACTAAATAAAATTTTGTCATATACTCTAGTCTTAAAATTATTTAAAAGTCTATCTATAAAAGTATCTAAATTAAAATTTGTTTCTTCAATACTATAAGTATCAGGATATAAAAATCATTCTAAACTTATAGCTCATTTTAAAAAAGGATATTTATTAATTAATCCAGAATCTACACTAGAAGTTTTTGTAATAAAATCTCCAGTTTTTATTAATCATTTATTTGATAAATAGGAATCAATATCATAAATATTCCGTCATTCAAGTAAAGTTAAATTTGAATCAGAACTAGAAGCTTCTTTTTGTAAATTTGATATTATGTTAATTAAATTATCTCAAGCTTGCATTTGATAAACTCAAGCTTTTAAATCAGTTTTTGGTGGATTTAATTTTAAATATACTTTTAATATAATACTTTTTATATCTAGTTTATCTGATAGGGAATAGTAAGTATCACCTTTTTCTATTTTTATACTAGTATTTGAGTTAATTAGTGGCTTATTTATAGCATTATCATAAATAATAAAACGAATTAAAAGTAATACTATTACTAAAATTGCTCGGGAATATTTAATATATTTATTTTTTGAATTATTTTTTTTAAATCTAGACATTTTTTTTAAAATTTTATATTATTTGATAATCTGTATTCATATTGCCCATTTCATAAATCCCATTTAATTAGATATACTCAAGCAGTATTATACGCAAAAACTTGAGCAAATATATTTTCTAAATTACTATTATCAACTTTATAGTATATTATATTTTTTATATATTTTTTATTTCAATTTGCATCAACAGCGCTATAATCATTTTTTGCTTCTAGATATGAAAATAGTTTTATTGCTTTGCTTGTATCTAATTTTTCATTAAATTTTAATCATAAATTTATCTTTGTTATATATGGTTTTAAAATTAAATAATTAGAATTTTTATATTTTTTTCCTACATCATAAAATCTTTTTGAAACTAGTAAATCTCTTAATGCTTTTGATGATTTTTTAATAGAATCACTTATATTAGTTCAATCAATTCTATCAGCATAAAGTATACTACTCGGAAGTTTAAAATATTTATAATCAGTTTCAGTTTTTGTTGTTTTTTGTCAGATCGGATCATCAAAAGTCGGATCATAATAAAAATCTCCTACTTTCACCCAAGCATGTCAAAAATTTGGAAATAAGTCACTATTTAATACGAATCCAGTTTTTATTTCAAGATTTTCTATTCAAGAAAACATAAGTAGATAAGAGAAAATTTTTGTATATCAGTCACATACTCAAGTTTTATTTTGAAATGTATACAATCAAGAAAATATAGAATTATTTTTACTATCATTTAGATCTCATGTAAAATAACTTATATTTGATAATATCCATGAATAAGCATCTTCTGTTTTATCTGTAGATTTGAAATTAGAAGTAATCTGTTTTATATTTTTCAAATTAGTTTCTATATCATTAGTATTTATATCAGATTTTTTTATATCATCGTAAACATAACTTAAAAATTTGTTTTTGTCTTTTATTCCAGATATTAAACTCGCATCAAATAATTTTGTTTTTTTAAAATCTTTAGCTATATAATATTTTCAATCCTTTACTAAAATTATTGTATTATCTTGAGTATATCAAAGTTTAGTAAAATTAGATAAATAGAATCATTCATTATCTTGAAAAATAAAATATGTAGTAAATTTATAAGCATAATAAGAATTATTTTCTAAATTTACAGGCGAACTAAAATTTAATACTTTGAAATAAATGGAAGCATCTGTATATAGGATCTTCTTTTCTTTATTTATCGTCTTTGCAAAACAATAATTTCAATCATATGTTTTTAATATATATCATTTTTGAGTAAAAGCTGGATAATTTGAAGAGTCTATTTTATAACAAGAATAAGATGCTAATCTATTTTTTATTCCAGATTCATCAGTAAATTCAAATCATTTATTTAATTCATAATAATTTGAATCAGTATTTTTAATTAATTGAGTTATATAACTTGGAGTATCAGCAAAACTTGGGCTTATTTGAAATAATCCCAAAAATATTACAAATGACAATATATATTTTTTCATAATTATTTTAATTAAAATTTTTTAATCATTCCAAAATGTCTTTTTTTAATCCTGCTATTAATTCATCTACTCAATAGTCTGATACATTTTTTAAATCATTTATTATCATTGTAGCTTTTCCTCAAGCAAAAATTATTCTATGAATATTTTCAACAAATATAAGAGTTTCTCTTTCTGTATCAGTTGTACTTAATATATCTTTAATCTTAATTAGTGATTGGTGTACTTTTCATATATATTCTCACAATTCTTTCGTTGTTTCCATTAATTTTTATTTAAGCTTATAAACTTTTTGCTTTTTCTAATTGATTATCTGTTCATGATTTCATCAAAGTTTCATCTAATTTTATTTCAATATCTGGCTTAATTCCTATTTGATCTATTCCAGTTTCAGTTTTTCCTGTAAACCAATGAGCGATAGTATATTTTAGACTAGATCAATCAAAATATGTTTTTATTGTTTGAACCGATCATTTTCCATAAGTTTTTTCTCAAACTAGATTTAAATTTGGATAATAATCTTTTAGAGTACCAGCCATTATTTCAGAAGCTGAAGCAGACCCTCAGTTTACTAAAAGAACTATTTTTAATTTTGAAAAATCATAATCAGTGTATCATTTTGACATATAATTTTGTGTTATTCCTTGATATTTTACAACTGCTACATTTTCTCCAGCAGGAACGAAATAGCTAAGAATATCAGCAACAGAATCTAAATATCAACCCGGGTCATTTCTTAAATCAATTATTAATTTTCTAGTGTTAGTTTTTGTTTTTAAATCATTTAAACTAGTTTTGAAATCAGAAGTTACATTATCACCAAATATTCTAATATTCATATAATAAGTATCATCGCTAAGAGATTTTCCTTCAACATCTTTAAGAGTTATTTTTGCTCTTTCTACTTCTATAACTAAAGTATCAGTTCATCTTACTATAGTAAGTTTTACTTTTGTTCCAGCAAGTCATTTGATTTTTGAAACAGCTTCATCACTAGTTGTATCAGTAGTTATTTCGAAATTATCTATTTTTGTAACTATATCATTGGCTTTAATTCAAGCTTTTTCAGCAGGAGATCCAGACAGAGGTGAAATTATTCTAAATTCCCCAGGTTTTACCATATCTACATAAGCACCTATTCAATCATATTCTCAAGATAGCATTTCATTAAATTGTTTTTTCTCAACTGGAGGGAAATAAGTAGTGAATTTATCTTTTGATCAAGCAGCTAATCATTGTATAGCTGAATACATCATATCAGTTGAATTAATATTAGCTTTATTATAATGTCGACTTAATATTGTATTATAAACATCATCAAAAATTGCTTTTTGATTTTGAAGCGCATCACTGTTTAAATTAATAGTATTATCTGTATTTTTTTTATCTT
Organism: Candidatus Altimarinota bacterium; assembly: GCA_028713225.1. Classification (GTDB taxonomy): domain Bacteria; phylum Patescibacteriota; class Gracilibacteria; order BD1-5; family UBA6164; genus JAQVPN01. Next base: position 60,881 of record JAQTOS010000006.1, on the reverse strand, counting down.
CTATTAATTGTTTAACAATATACATATCTACTAGATTAGCAGAATTGTTTCTTAATTTATTTACTTCAGATTGATCTATAATTTTTTCTCATAATGTTTTTTCAGACAGAAAATAGAAATTATAAGCTGATATTTTATATGTAGGATTTATTTTTACTGATTTATTATCAATAAGATCTAGATAAACTAATTTTTGAAGACTTTCATAAGTCCTAGTTCATTTTTTAACATCTTTAAAATTAAGATTTATATATTTATATGATTTAGCTAAATCTGTTAGATAATAATCTGAAAAGAAATTAAATGCATCAGCTCTAGTAAGTGTAGTTCCTGAATCAGATACTCAAACTTCTTTAATTACTGTAGATTTTAAATCATCTATTTGACTAGCATTTACACTTGTTAAAATAGAAAGACTTATTATGAGTGATAGTATTATATATTTTATTTGTTTCATTTAATTTATTTATTATAGGATAAATTTTTAATTTCAGATTATTATTGCAATTCATCAGAATGGATAAAGTGTTCAGAAGAATATTAGAGCAAGTCATGCAAATGTTATAACTATATAAGTTCATCCAGAACCTAAATATTGTTCAGCCCAGACAAAATTACCAGTCCATTCGTGAACATTTCTTCTATATCTCACAATTGAGTATCATCCTGTAATAAGTAAAATTGCATAAATTAGTTTTACTATAAACATAAGTATATTTTAAAAATTATTTATTTTGCATTGCTTTTAATCTTTTTAAAAGTTCAGCTTTTTTACTTGCATCTGTTCATCAATTATTTTGTATGTTTTGAATATCAGTCATATTAATTGAAGCTCAATTTAATCATCCAGATAACATATCAGCACTTATAGATTTCATACTTTCAGCTGCCATTGGAGCAATAATTTGACTCATTCTAGGAGCTATAACTTCTTTTATTATTTTATTTATATCAAGCTTAGGTAAGATTACTGTATAAAAACTTACTATAAATACTAGAATAATTACTCTAAAAATCCATTTTCAAATTAGATTTCTTTTATATCTTGATTCTTGTTTGTCTAACATATCATATATCAAATCTATTTTTTCATCAGAACTCAAATCCATTTTGCTCATATTTGTTTTTGTTTTATTGTAATAAAAATTTAAGGCGGGCACATTTTAAGTCTTATTTAGAATAAATCAAAATTTATTTAAAAAATATAATTTGTCTAAAATAGCTTTTTAAATATACTTTCGCTTAGAAATAGAGATATAAACTAATAAAAAAAAGATGAAAATAGTAATATGTAAAGGGAAAGCTTGCCAAGATAGATTTTGTAATTATATAGATAAAAGACTTAATTCAGATATCGCAAAATTTGATTTAAAGAATGTTATTATAGAACATTGAGCTTGTACTGGAGCTTGTAAAAAATGACCAAATATTTCTATAGATTGAGAAGAAATAAACTACTGCGACCCAGCAAAAGCTGCGAAAATAATGATGGAAAAAATAAATAATAGATTAGGATAATAATTAACAAAAAAATATGCAATTTTATAATACAAAGACAAGAGAGATAGAAAATTTTAAACCACTTAAACAAGATATGGTTAAGGTTTATTTTTGTGGACCAACGGTTTATAATTATGCTCATATTGGAAATTTAAGAACATTTGTTTTTGAAGATTTAGTTATAAAAACTTTGAAATATTTATGACATAGAGTTAAAACTGTTATGAATATAACTGATATTGATGACAAAACTATAGCTGGAAGCCAAGCCGCAGGATTAAAATTAGCTGAATTTACATCTAAATTTACTGATGCTTTTTTGGCTGATATTGCTAAATTAAATATAGATAGAGCTGATGAAATAGTTCCAGTTACTTCACTTATGCCTGAAATGCTAAAAATAGTAAATAAATTACTTACTAGAAAAATGGCTTATGTTTGAGAAGACTGAAGTATTTATTATGATATTTCAAAATTTGAAGATTATGGAAAATTTGCAAATATAGATTTTGCTGGAATGAAAGCTTGAGCTAGGGTAGATAATGATGAATATGACAAAGAAAATGCATCTGATTTTGTTTTATGGAAAGCTTGGAAAAAAGAAGATGGAGAAAATTTTTGGGAAGAAAAATTTATGATAAATGGAGAAGAAAAAGTTTTGAAATGAAGACCAGGTTGGCATATAGAATGTAGTGCTTGTAATATGAAATATTTTGGACCACAAATTGATATTCATATGGGTGGAGTTGATTTAATTTTTCCCCATCATCAAAATGAAATTGCTCAAACTGAAGCTTTAACAGGAAAAGAATTCTCTAAATACTGGTTACATTCTGGACATTTGATGATAGACGGTAAAAAAATGGCAAAATCTGCTAATAATTTCTATACATTATCTGATTTGATTTCTAAATACAAAGATACTCCTGAAAATGTAGTTACAAGAGCTATTAGATTAAGCTTCTTAAATGGAAAATATAGAGAAAATATTGATTTTTCTTTTTCAAAACTAGAATCAAATATCGTAGTTATTAAAAAAATAGATGAACTTCTAAAGAAATTAAAAAGAACTTATGATAACTTGTGAGAAGAAAATAATAAGATATCAAAAGCTTTTAGTATGGATTTACAAGGATTTATGATGGATTATGTTGATGCTATGGAAGATGATTTAAATACTCCAATAGCTATAAGTGTTTTCAATGAACTTATTACTTATCTAAATTCTAAAATAGATAGTCTAGAAATAACAAAAAAAGAAATACTTGCATCAATTGATTTTTTGAAAAGTTTTAATCGAATATTATCTATAATTGATTTCTCACTTTTTGAAAAAGAAGATGAAATTATTCCAGATAATATAGCGGGACTTTTTGAAGCTAGAAATACAGCTAAAACAGATAAGAATTTTGAACTTGCTGATAAATATAGAGATGAACTTTTAGCTTTTGGATACAAGATAATTGATGATAGAACTTGAACTAAATTAGAAAAAATATAAAACATAAAAAAGAGAAACTTGCTACAAAGTTTCTCTTTTTTATTCATTAAGGCCTTTAACGACAATCTTTAATACGAATGAAATATTAAAAGGTGACATATCTTTTTCAAAATATTTTGACAAAAATTAATATTTAATTATAAAAGAATAACTTAATTTAAGGAGCTCGTCATGTCAGAACATTTGTTTATTGGAATGATGCTAACATTAGTCGGATTATCTACTTTATTTTTATTGTTTTTAATCGCTAATTCGGCTTTTTTACCCAGAGCAGTAGCAGTTGGAATAGTCTTGGAAAAAGAATTTATTCCTGAACATGAAAATGCCAATCTTTTCAGTATGATGTTGAATGGTATAAACCCAATAATTTCATACCATGAAGATGAATGGATTTTAGTAATCGCTTTTGAAAGTGCGATTGAAAATTTCTCTGTTGATAAAAAATTTTATGACAGTCTAGACACAAAAGATCAGATCGGAATAAAATATACTATTAGTCGGTTTACAAAAGAAATCAACTTGGTAGCTATCAATTATCCCTGATTTACACAAATCACCCCATTTCGGGGTGTTTTTTTGTGCTGTTTTTTGTTTTGCATTTTCTGATTAGTAAAACAGCTAGAGAAAATGACCTTAAATTTATCTTAAATTTCGGCTATATAAAAACAAAAAGTCTTGATTTTTAGTTTGGATTTGTATAATAAAATTATTTAATTTTAATAAAATATAGTATGACAAATATATTAATATTTCATGAAAATAATCATATGCGATATTCATTTGAACATCAAATATCTACTCTTTTAGCGGGGAAAACTATAAATAATATATCAAATATAAATTCATTATTAGATGCTATTGCTGAAAACACAGAACTAATATTATTAAATTATTCTTGAAAAGATATACAAGAAAAATTAATTTTAGAAATAAAAAGCATAAATTCCAAAATAGCAATTATTTTATCTACTTGTTTTTCAGAATATGAAATCCCCCCATATATAAAAAATCAGGTAGCAGCGATTCTATATTGTCCTTGCGATTTATCTTATATAGATACCATAAAAGACCATTTAGATTAATAAAATAGGATTATATGTATTTCTGACCAGAAAGAAAAAAATTAAGATTTTCAAATTATGATTATTCTAGAAATTGATTTTATTTTATTACAATTTGTACGAAAAATAGAGAAAATTATTTTGGCGAAATAATTGATGAAAAAATGATTTTGAATGAATATGGATTAATTGTGGAAAAATCTTGGCAAGAAATTACAAAACATTATCAAAATGTTATAATTGATGAATTTATGATTATGCCTAATCATTTTCACGGAATAATTATTATTGATAATACAATGATTTTTTGAAATGAAATCCCCGTAGGGAACGAATATTTTCGTTCCTGTATTTGAAATCAAAATCAAAATAATAATACGTACAAAAATAATGGAAAACAAAACAATGGAGATGAAAATAATGTAAATCAAAACAATAGGAACGAAAATATTCGTTCCCTACCAAATCTTTCAAATATAATTAAATGATTTAAAATTTGATGTACAAAAGAAATAAGAAACCAATACAATGATTTCCAATTTTCCTGGCAAAAATCATTTTACGATATCCTTATAAAAAACGATGACCAATTAGAAAAAACAAGGCAATATATCCTTGATAATCCTTTAAAATGGGAGGATGATGTAAACAATATATTCAAATAATCACGTATTTTTGGATATATTTTAAAATTGAATATAATCTTGTCACCAAATAACACAATCTCCGTATTAATATTTGTAAACATTAACTCCTACCTTTATGTCGCTACAAAACATAGATGAAGCTATAGAACTTTGTAAGAAGTGAAAAATGGATAATTTCGCGATTATCTACGATACTTTTGTGCAAAAAATATACAATTTCTGCTACAACAAAACCTTTGACCATGAACTTACGGAGGATTTGGTGAGCGAAGTATTTTTTAAGCTGCTTAAAAGTATAGAGAAATTTCCTGGTAATACAGAAAGGGAATTGTCTGCGCGGATTTATCGTATGGCTTATAATCTGGTTGTGGATAATTATAGAGCAAAAAAAGGGGAGAGAGTGGAAATGGAAGATATAGAAGATACTTTGTGATTTGATGAAGATTATGCTCAGAAATTAGATAATGATATGAAAATAGAAGAAATTTTGGGATATTTGGAAACTTTGCCTAAAAATCAAAAAGATGTTATTGTTATGAGATTTTGGGATGACTTATCTTATAGAGAAATTCGAGAAATTACAGGACTCTCTGTTGATAATTGTAAAAAAATTGTTTCTAGAAATCTAGGGAAAATCAAAGAAAGTATAACTATGGTCTTACTTGTAATATTATTCACCTTATAAATCATGAAAAATATAGAAAATATTGAGCAAATCCTGAGGGAACTCAAATTCATAAATCCTGAAATAAACGAAAAAGATGAGAAATTGAAACTCATCGTTTCTCAGATGCTTAAAGCTAAACCACAAATAGAAAATAAAACTTTCAAAGCTAATTTGAAAAAAGAAATTATGAAAGAAATAGCTTTGAGAAATAAAAAAGCTTTTAATTTTTTCCCTTTTAAAACTCTAGGATTTTTATTATCAGGAGCAGCTTTTTCTTATGCTGTTTTTATTACAGTAAATCCAAGTGAACCAATTAATAATATCAAAAACATTACAAATACTTGAAGTGAAATTAGTGGAAATGAACTAAGTTTAAAGGATTCAGGAAAAATCATATCAAGCCCAAAAGAAATTTCAAAACCTTTAGCTAAAATTAGTCCAAAAACAAATGTTTTAAAGACAGAAAAAGCAAATACAGAGATAAAAGAGCCAGTTCCTGAAAATAATCAAAAAATAGATAATAAAACAAGTGAAACTAAAAATTCTGATTTAGCTATGGCGAAAATAGCTCCTAGTAATACAAGTTCTGACACTTCATCAAGTTTCAAATCAATTCCAACAAATCAAGATAATCAAACTCAAGCAAATGATTCCATTTCTTGAACTCAAGATACTTGAATGACAGCAGATATTTCAGCAGATAGAACTATGCCAATGACTATGTGACTAATGATGGCTCTTCCTCCAAAAAAAGACTTTGTTCAAACAAATTTCATAAATTTTATCGAAAAATCTTATTCTTGAACATTAATCCCAATACTTAAATCTAGTGAAATCAAACTAGAAAATGATATTTTGACTATAAAAGCTAGTTCTAAATCAGATTTTGATACTATAAATATTCCAGAAAATATGAAAATTATAAAAGATACTATGTCAGATTTTTATTGATTTTATGGCGAAATTAAAGTGAATTATTAAATTTGACTATTTATATGAATAATATAAAATCATCTAAGTTTTATTTAACATAATATTTAGTATATGAGACAAACTTTTCTGAAATGAGTTATTTTTGCTATAGCATTTATCTCAACAACATTTTTATCAATAGTATGATATGCAGCTTGGACTAGTCTTACAGCTACTATTCCAACTCAGCAAAATAATGATACATTAAATGCAAGTATATGGAATAATTTGGTTGCGAAAGTAAATTCTCTTATAGATAATACAAACGATATAAATACTAGAATAACAACATTTCCAATATTTTCAGCTAACTTAAATCAAGCACGATCCTCAACTATTAATACATGGACTAAAGTTCCATTTAATGCTAAAGAATTCGATACAAGTAATGCTTTTGATACAACAAATAGTCGTTTTCAGCCGACACAAGCAGGATACTATAATATATCTCTTACTGTTACTTTTTATTGAGTTTGAACTTGATGAAGTACATATTATGTATCATTATATAAAAATGGTAATGCTTATAAATGGGATTTAAATTTAATAAATCGGACAGGCTGATTTTATCAATCATTAAATGTTGATACTGATGTCTATATGAATTGAACTACAGATTATTTAGAATGATATTATTTTTGGAATGGAGGAACTGCTACATTACAGCAATGAGGTCTTCAAACTAGAATATCAGGTCATTATCTAAGACCATAACAAAAAGACTAGAATTTCTAGTCTTTTTTCTAAGATTATTTTAATATTGATTTTTATAATTTCTAAAATATAATAATTTCTAATTTAGAACTTAAATAAAAACTAATATGAATCACAAAAAACTCGCAATTTATATAATATTTTTTTCGCTTATTTCTGGATTTATTGGGTCATATTTTATGATTTATATTCTTGGGAAAATGCCAGAAATTACAGCAAGTGTTGAAAATTTATGAGAAAAAATAACAAGTAATATTATAACAAAAACTATTAATTTAACTGATTTACAAAGCCAAATAACAAGCTTAGCTAAAACAGCTTCACCATCAGTTGTAAGTATAATAATTAAAAAAGATTTAGTAGTTTATCAAGCTGATCCATTTGGCTTTTTTCAAACTCCAGTTGGAAAAGAAAAAAGACAAGTTGGTGGATGAAGTTGATTTTTTGTTAGAAAAGATGGTACAATCTTAACAAATAAACACGTTGTAGCCGATGATAATGCTGATTATACAGTTATTACTAGTGACGGAAAACAATTTGACGCTAAAGTTATTGCAAAAGACCCACTTACTGATTTAGCTGTTATCAAATTAGTTTGAGCAAGTCAAAATGATTTGGATAAAATTATTCCTCTTGAATTTCTGGATGAGAAAAATCCAGTAAATATTGGACAATTTGTAATGGCTATTTGAAATGCTTTGGCTGAATTTCAAAACACTGTAACTTTTTGAATAATAAGCGGAAAATGAAGAAGTATAGAGGCTAGTACATCATCAGATTGAACACAAAGTGAAAAATTATCATGATTATTACAAACAGATACAGCTATAAATCCAGGAAATAGTGGATGACCACTTATTGATTTGGATTGAAAAGTTTTGGCGATAAACACAGCGATAGCAGGGAATTCACAAAATCTATGATTTGCAATTCCTCTTTCTCTTCAAAAAGTAAATTATATATTGAAATCTATAGATGAATCAGGAAAAATCAAAAGAGCTTTTTTGGGAATTCAATATATTCCACTTAATGCTAATTTAGCTAAAACTTATAATTTATCTGTTCAAACTTGAGATTATATCCCAAATAAAGACGGAACAGTAGTTGTTGGTTCAAATGCTGAAAAAGCATGAATTAAAGCAGGAGATATTATACAAGAAGCTGATGGAATGAAAATAGATGAAAAAACTAATTTATCAGATATTATTCAAAACAAAATTCCAGGTGACCTAATAAAATTAAAAGTTTTGAGATGAGATTGATCTACTAAAAATTTGACTTTAACACTTGGTGAATATTAAGAAAAAAGTTCCTGAAATTTCAGGAACTTTTTTATAATAAACTTCAATTATTAAATATCTTATCTAGTTCAACTTTTGCTTCAGAAATTTCTTTTTTTGTAAGTTTTGAAATATCTATGTTATTTATTTCAGCAATCATTTCTGAAATATGGTTTAATTTTTTATTTCTTCTTGTATTCAGAATATTATATATTTTTATAATATTGCTTAAATTTGGAAATTTTAATAATTCTTTATCATATTTACTAATTGAACTTCAAAGTGCTTTTATATCATCTTCTAATTTTTCTTTTAATATTTCTAGGTGTCACATAAATTCTTTTTCAACAAAATCATCTAGATTAAAATCATCACTGAATCAAAATTTTTCTATATTTGTTTCTGTTATTTGAAGAAGTTTTGTTTTGTATTCTATAATTTTAGAGCTAGAAATTTTGTCTCACATATTTTTTATATTTTGTTCAAACATATGAGTATAATATACAAGCATCTCTATACTTCATAGATTTAAATCATGTTTTTCTATAGTGTCTTCAAATTTCGCAACTAAGTTTAAATCAGAAAAATAGATATGTTCAATTAGTTTTAATCTTTCATAAATATCAGTTTCTAAGCATGCAAATTCATAAGATTTAGCTATTCTTTGAGCTTCTTTTGTTAGTTTATTAAATATATATAAATATGGAGATTTACTTATCTCTATTAAGTCTATATTTGCATTTGATGATATAACTTCAAATATTTGTCATTGTTCTTTTATAATTTTTTCTATATTTGATTTAAAAAAATATAAAGATTCATTTAACATTTTATTATCTATATCTTTTTTAATTTTTCATATTAAATTAAATAATTTTTGTAAATTTTGAGCAAATGCTATATTTATCTCTTCAGCTTTTTCTTTTTTATCATCTATTATAGCATAAAAATCAGCAATTTTCGCATATTCTTCTGCATTTAATTCTCATTTTAAATACTCTAAATCTTCTTTTAATAAATCAGAATATGAAAAATCCATATTTAATTCGTGGTCATTTTCATCAAAAGGAATAGATTCACCTTTTTCATTTTCTTTACTAAATAATTCATAAATAGCTTCTTGTATACCATTTAAATTTCAAGCAATTTCATTATATTGTCATAAAATAGTATCATCAAAAACGGGAATATTATCTAGTTTTATTCACATATATCTTAAATTTTTATTAAAATTAAGTTTGCATTATAGATAAGGAATATAAAATGTAAAGAAAATTTTTGAAAAAAGAAAAGCTAGCCATATTTGGCCAGCTAAAATTTACTCTCCTTGCGTGAGTTTTTGTAGAAGTTCATGTACAGAGATAATTTCATTTACTCTATAACCATTTGTTCCGGTAAAATAAAGACCTGTTTCGCGTTTGTCCATAATTGCATCAGCAAGTCTATCTGCGATACAGTATTTTACTTTTTTTGCTCCTTCTCCATGTTTACATGCGCTTACGCAATTTGAGATACAGGCAATTTTTGGTGCCTTTTCTCGTGCCATAAGTTTATGTAAATTTGTGTAGAGTCTGCGACTTGGTAAACCGACAGGACTTTCGCCAAGAACGATATCATTTTCATTTGAAGCAATAAGAAGCTGCTTGTAGTATTCTGGAGCATCGCATTCATGTGTAGCTATGAAGCGAGTACCCATTTGTACACCAACACATCCCATTTCAATGAATTTATCGATATCCGCTTTATCCCAGATTCCACCGGCTGCAAATACAGGAATTTCTCCCCATTTTGCAACTTCTTCCAAAATTTCTGGAATAATTGCTTCGAGTTGATATTCAGGCTTTTCACAATCCTCAAAAGCAAAACCTTGATGCCCACCGCTTTTAGGTCCTTCAACAATAAATGCATCAGGAAGTCGGCTGTAACTTTTCGACCATTTTTTACAAAAAATTTTCGCAGCTTGTGCACTTGAAATAATCGGAACAAGTGCTACATCTGGATAATCTTTTGTATATTCAGGAAGAGATGTTGCTAAACCAGCACCAGAAATGATAATATTTGTTCCAGCCTCACATGCTGAAATCACTCCTGCTTTAAAGTCAGTAAGTGCGTGCATAATATTTGTAGCAAGAGGAGCATCACCACATTTTTTACGAGCATTTTTGAAAATCTCTTTCAGAGCCTCAGATGAGCAAAAATTTTCATCATTAGGTCTTCCATTAATTAATTTTCCTGCAAATTTAGGGAATTGGTAATAGCCAGTCCCAACGGAACTAATTACTCCAAGTCCACCATTTATACTTACAGCACCGGCTAGTCCATCCCAGCTGATACCAACTCCCATACCACCTTGGATAATAGGAATTTTAATTGGCCATTTTCCAATTTTTACAGGTTCCATTTCTTCTTCTCCTTGTTTTTTTTGTTTTTCTTATGAACTCTATCATATACTATGGATAGTATAAAATAGAGTTCAAATTGCCTATTTGGGACTTGTAATGTATAAGAGGAATGGGAAAAAAGTCAAATAATTTTTAATGAGTGTTTATTTAAATTTTACTATTTTTGATTTTTATATATAATCAAAGCCAAATAAAATAGATTATAAAATAAAAAAGCATAAATGAAAATAGAAAAAGTAGAACTTTATAAAGTTCTAAATATAGAAACGAAAGACGTATTTTTTGATGAAAGAAAAGAAATAATATTTTTGGGAAGATCTAATGCAGGGAAGTCTAGTCTACTAAACACTTTGTTTAATACAAAATCTATGGCTAGAACTAGTTCTAAACCTGGGTCGACTAAAACTGTAAATATGTTTTTGGTTAATAATAAATATTATTTTACAGATTTACCTGGTTATGGTTTTGCTAAACTTGGTATAGTTTCAAGAGATAAAATAGATGCTCTTATAAGTTGGTATACAGAAGCTAGAAGTATGTATTTGAAACAAGCTATAATGATAGTAGATTCAAAATTAGGACCTCAAAAACAAGATGAAGATATGTATTTGTATCTAAAAAAACTAAATATGCCTATTCTGATATTAAATAATAAAATAGATAAACTTAGTAAAAATGATGCAAATAAATCTCATAATCATGCTAGCCAGGTATTTTTCGGAGAAAAAATTATAAATTTTTCAACTGTAACAAAAGAAGGACTTAAAGAACTTATTTCTATTCTAGATGAATCTTTTAAAAAATAAATAATACTTAATTTTAAAAACTATGTTTGATACAAGAACAAAAAATAATGCTTTATCTGCTTATATGTTAGTTTGAGTTTGTGCAACTTTTTTATTCGTGAAAAATAACGAATACATTGATAATGATTTTGTTAAATCTCATACAAAAACAGCATTACTTTTACAATTATTTTTAGTTGTTACTTGGTTTTTATTCTTACATTTATCTATTCTATCAGGTTTTGTTTTCTTAAATTATGGATTAAATGAAATTATTTCTATAATTTTGTTCTTGTTTACTTTTGCTTTTATGCTTTACGGTATGTATAAAGCAGGGAAATGAGAATATTTCACTATAAGAGATTTTGGTTCTATGACTAAAACTGAAAATTTAGTTGAAGTTGCTGAAAATGTTGAAATGAATGAAAAAGAAAAAATGACTTTAATTCTGGCTCATATCCCATTTATCTGATTTTTAGTTTATGGAAAATATTATAATTATAGAAACCAGTTACTAGATAATATCATCAAATTAAATTCTTATTCTAGTTTTTTAATAATTTTGATTTATATTTTAGGATATTCAAATATTGCTTCAGTTTTTGTTTTGTTTTACATATTATTTGTAGTTTTTTCTTCTATACAAATAGTTATGAAATGAAATATTTTGAATTTCAATTTAAGATATTTAAAAGATACTCTTTCATATTTTGTTTTCTTTAAATCATTTTTCATATATTTAAAAAGATATTTTACGGCCTTTCAAAAATTCTCAGTTATAGAACTTGAAACTAGATTAAAAGAAGAACAAAGAGCCAAAGATAATATAGCAATTCTTTCAACTAAAAATGATACAAAAATTCCAAGTTTTCTTATTTATATTCCAATTATAAATATAATGTTTTGTTTTATTAAAAACTCAAAATACATAAATCATATCAAAAATGGTTTAGCTATAACTAGTTTATTTATACTTATTCTACTTTTGAATTATTTCTATCTAGTTTCTCTAAATTGGCTTCTATTATTGCTTTTCCCAATATTCTTCTGAATTGCATATTTACCAAGACTTGATTATAGATTAGCTTTTTTAAATGATGCTTATGAACTTCTAGAATCAATTATTTTCTTTATTTTAGAATTATTACATATTGCAAAATCTAAACACAACGAAGAAAACGAAATGAGTTTCAAGGTTTCAGATTATAAAGAATATCAAAAACAAGAAGAAATAGAATAAATATTTGTAGGGAACGATTATTATCGTTCCTTTTTTATTCAATCTTTTTTCGGAATGAAAATATTCATTCCCTACGGAGTTGATTTTTTTTGTAATGAAAATATTCACATCCGTAGGGAAAATTAGCTTTGTCTTATATAAAATCAAACCACAGTTCAAACAGTTTCTGTTCTCATAATATTTTCTCCTAAATTCACTCTTTTAAATCAATCTTTTTCGAAGTTTAAGACTTCATTATCAGAAAATCAACCTTCTGGTCAAACGAAGATATTTATAGTTTTAAATCCACTAAAATCTAGGCTTTTTAAATTTAGAGAATTTTCAGAATTTGTATGAAAGAAAAGATTTAATTCATTTTTATCAGTATTAAAATCTAATTTATCTGTAAATTCTAAATCAGGCATTTTATTTCTTCCAGATTGTTCCACAGCCTCTCACATTATTTTTTGAAATCTTGTTATTTTTTTAGCTTCTACATCGAGTTTTTGACTTCTTTCTCATTTATAGAAATAGAAATTAGATATTCCAACTTCTACTCATTTTTGTATTATGTTATCTATTTTTTCATGTTTGTTTGGAAGTGATTGATATAGATTGATTTCTAGATTATACTCTAATTTATTTATTTTTTCTATTTGAGATAAAACTACAGTATTTTTATCAATTGAATCAATTTTGTAAACATAATCTATATTATCTGTAGAATTGAAAAATATATACTCATTTCCTACTCTAGCTCTAAGAACTCTAGTTATTTGATTATACATAATAGTATCAGTTATTTTCATTTGTTCACCAAATCTTCTTTCCAAGTAAAATCTTTGCATTTTATAATTTTGTTTAAATTAATATTTTCGTCATTATATATAAAAATTAAAATTTTAAAAAAAGATTTGAATTTATAAGGCTTTTACATATAATCCAGTCACTTTTCTGGTGCTTCTAACTAGAAAAGTATATGCCTGGATGGTGAAATGGTAGACACAGGGGACTCAAAATCCCCCGGAGCGATCCATGAGAGTTCGAGTCTCTCTCTAGGCACCATATAAAATATTCAAAACAACTTCTATAAAAGGAAGTTGTTTTTTGTTTGTTTAAAAATATAATAGTCAAAAAATATTTTAAACACAAAAAATAAAATGGAAAAAGTACTAAATAATAATGTCGATGATATCTTACGATTAGATGAAATAAGTAATAAACAGTTTTATTGAATTGATTTTTCGGCTTATGATTTTTCGTGAAAAAAATTTAATGATTGTGCTTTTGAAAAGTGTAATTTATCAAATGTAATTATAAAAAATGCGAGTTTTAATAATGTTTCATTTATAAATTCAAAAATAATGTGATTTAAATTTGTGGATTTGAATAATTTTTTATCTAATTTTAATTTCAAGGATTGTAATATTTCTTTGTCTTCTTTTTACTGATTAAATCTAAAAAATGTATATTTTGAGGATTCGGAAATCAAAGAAACTGATTTTACAAATGCGAATCTAGAAGGTTCTAAAATATTGTACTGTGATTTAGAAAAATCTATTTTTTTGAATACAAACCTGAAGAAGACTGATTTAACAGGAACTTATAATTTTTCTATTAATCCTAATTTAAATAAATTGGAAAAAACAAAATTTTCTAGAGAACATAGTATCTGATTGCTTCAATATTTTGATATTATTTTAGATTAAGAAAAAGCTTAAGTTTCTCAACTTAGGCTTTTTTATTGTTTAAATTAGAAAAATTCATATAATCAAAGAAAAATTTTACACATCATATATATAAAAATGAATAATTTTAAAAAAGAATATACAAGAAGGGAAGAACCGGCTTCTCAAAACATTCAGAAAATAACTTGAATTTATCACCAATGAAAATGAGATTTTGGTTTTGTTGATTTAGAAACTGAAAAAAAAGGATTTTATGTATTTCCGAGAAATAGAAATACTGCTATTGATTGAGACCAAGTAGAAGCCGAAGTTAAAAGTTTCAAATGAAGAGATGAGGCTGTTGTTACAAAAATTTTGAAAAGAGCGGAACATATTTTTATCTGAACTTATGAAATATCTAAAAATTTCTGATTTGTTAGAGTTGATTCAGCTTTGGTTCAACATGATATTTTTGTTGCTTGAGTTAATTCCATGAGAGCTAAAAATGGAGATAAAGTAATAGTAAAAATCATGAAATGGGAAAGGAAAAATCCAGATGGTAAAATTACGGAAATTCTTCCAGATTTCAAGTGAAATAAATGAGATTTAATCAAAATAGTTATTGAATCAGGTTTGAAACTAAGTTTTAGTCCAAAAGTTTTGGAAGATGTTGCTAAAATTGCTCCAAAAATTAATCAATATGAAAACGAAAGAAGAAAAAATTTCAGAAATTTATTTACTACTACTATAGATTGAATTACTGCAAAAGACTTAGATGATGCGATAAGTATAGAAAAATTAGAAAATGGAAATCATAAACTCTATGTTCATATAGCTGATGTTACTCATTATGTAAAAGAATGATCTTCTCTTGATGTCGAAGCTTTAAATCGCTCTACAAGTACATATTATCCATCTGAAGTTATTCCAATGCTTCCAGAAAAACTTAGTAATTGACTTTGTAGTTTGAATCCAAATGAGGATAAATTGACTCTTACTGCTTGCATGGAAATTGGGAAAACTTGAGAAATCATAAATACAGAAGTTTACGAATCTATTATAAAATCAAATTATAGATTAACATATGATGAAGTTTTTTATTTACTTTGAGATACCAAAACATTATCTTCTAATGAATTAGAACTTCAAGCAGATATTACCAAGAAAAAACAAGATAAAGAGCTACTAGAATTTTTACAAACTGCAAATAATTTGAAAAAAATTATAGAACAGAGAAAGAAAATGATGTGAGTTTTGGATTTTGATTTTTCTGAAATAAAAATAGAAGTTAATGAAGAATTTAAGCCAATAAAAATATCTAAATACACTAGACATTTTGCTCATAAAATTATTGAAGAATTTATGATAATTGCAAATGAAGCTATTTGAAAAAAGTTTTCTACAACCCCATTTTTATATAGAATTCATAGAGATCCAGCAAGTGAAGATATAGAAAAACTGCAAAAAATGCTACATATTTTCTGAATTAAATTTCAACTTGATGATAAAATTTCTCCAAAATCTCTTCAATTAGTATTAGATGAAATTAAATTATGTCCAAAACCAGAAATAGTTTCAAAATTTGTTTTAAGAACTCTGCAAAAAGCAATTTATTCAGAAGTAAATGAAGGACATTTTGGACTTGCATTAGACCATTATAGTCATTTCACTTCACCAATTAGAAGATATCCAGATTTGCAAATTCATAGAATTATCAAAGAAAAAATTAATAAGAAACTAGATAGAGAAAGAATAAAACATTATAGAGCCTTGCTTCCAAGTGTTGCTCAAATAACAAGTGAAAAAGAGGAGAAATCTGAAAAAATTGAATACAAAATAAATGATTATCTAAAAGCAAAATTTGTAGAAGATAAAATAGGACAAACTTTTTCTTGAACTATTTCATGAATTATCGCGAATGGAATATTTGTAGAACTTGAAAATTACGTTGAATGAATGATAAGAATAGAAAATTTATGATGAAATTTCTTATATGATATTGATTTTATGGAAATGAGAGATGAAAGAACCTGAAAAACTTATAGATTATGAGATTCTCTAGATATTAAAATCGATAGAGTAAGTCCTATGGAATGAAAAATAGATTTTATTTTAGCTTAAATAAAAAACCAAGAAATTTCTTGGTTTTTTTAAATTTTAAATTTTAAATTTTAAATTTAATTTTTGTTTTTAAAATTTGTAATAGTAGTTGATAATTCTACTTTTAACGCTCATTGTTTTGAAGAATCAGTCCATTGAACTAAACTTGTTAATTTCATTTCATCTGTTTGCGGATAGCTTACTTTAATTTCCCTTGTAAATAATGGTTTTGTATCAGTTCATCAACTTTGAGTATATAATCAGTTAGAATCGATTCATACTTTGAAATTATTCCTGTAAGTTGTATCTGAATATAATCAGCTGCTAAATCATGATAAATACCATTTTGAATCATTTCACTGAAATATTTTATAAGAACCAGCTCGTATATTATTAGGAGTTCATGAAACACAATTTGTATCATAATTTATTGTGTTCCAACAATCTTTATAATTAGCAGAATATAGTAAATAATTACTATCTCTTATATTTATCATAGCCTCAAGTCATTCTCTAGATATTTGAATAGCTTGTATTCTATTTGATGTTGTAATAGATAATTTTTGTCACTGTCCAAAAATACTATACATTCAAACAGTTCATACTACAATAATTAGCATTATTACCATAACTTCAACTATACTGGTTGCCTTTTTTGATTTAAACATGAAATTTTTTATTTTTTATATAAATTTAATTTAATAATAAGCAAAAGCATTTTTTTTTCAAATAATTTTACTTTTTGCTGTTTTTCTATATTCTAAGCTTCAAATTTTATAGGAATTAATTTCCTTAATAGGAATGAAAATATTCATTCCCTACAAATAATTAAAAAACTATGTATTCAATACACGATGAAGATAAAATTAAAGAATTTATAAAAGAAATAAAAGAACAACCTTTTAGATACGCGCAAATTGAAAATGCAATCTATAAAAATAATGTTGTGGATTTTGATGAAATAACAACAATTTCAAAACCGATTAGAGAAATGTTGAAAAAAGAATTTTTTTATTCTTCTCTAGAAATAGATCATATTGTTACATGAGAAAACTGACAAACTACAAAAATTCTTTTCAAAACTAAAGATTGATATTTCGTAGAAGCTGTTATTATGAGACATTTAACTGGTAGAAATACACTTTGTGTTTCTTGTCAGGTTGGTTGTCCTATGGCTTGTTCTTTTTGTGCTACTTGAAAACTTGGTTTAAAAAGAAATCTAGAATCTTATGAAATTTTAGACCAAATTATGGAAGCAGTAAATATTTTAACAAAAGAGTGAAAAATACTTAGAAATGTTGTTTATATGGGAATGTGAGAACCTATGCTTAACTATGAAAATGTAAAAAAATCAATTGATATTGCAACAAATCAAAAGAAATTAAATCTAGCAAATAGAAGGGTTACAATTTCTACTTGTTGAATAGTTCCAGGAATCAAAAAATTTACTATTGATTTTCCACAAACCTCACTTGCAATTTCTCTTCATGCTCCTGATGATGAAGTTAGAAAACAAATAATGCCAGTTGATAATACATATCCTCTTTCTGAGCTTATGAAATCTTTGGATGAATATACAGCTGTTACAAATAAAAGAGTATTTTATGAATACATAATGATTCAGTGAGTAAATGATGATTTATCAATGGCTTATAAACTAGCAGAATTACTAAAAGGGAAGTTGGCTCATGTAAATTTCATCCCATACAATCCAGGGGAATGAGTTTCTTCAGATTGATATAAACCTACTTCTAGAATTATGATAGAAAAATTTCAAAAAATTCTTGAAAAAGCATGAGTGGTTTCTACTATTAGAGCCACAATGTGAGATGATATTGATGCAGCATGTGGACAACTTGCAAACAAAAAAGAGGAAGAATAAAAAACTAGATAATAAAAAAGAATAATGTAAAGGAATAATCTCTTTACATTATTCTTTTTTATTTATAATTCTTAGTTAGATATTAAAACCTTGACAAAACCCGATTAATATCTTAAAATTCAAGGGATTTATTTTTTAAATTATATTTTTTATGGATAAACAAAAATCAAAACTTGTTTACGGCTCTATTATTATAATTGTTATTATTTGAATAGTTATATTCTTTTTATTGAATAAATGATGAAAAACTAATAATTATGAAAATAAAAAAATAATAGAAAATACTAATGTATCTAATTATTTGGATACTATTTCTATAAATAAATTAGCTTGAATTTTATATACTGAATCTTGAGCTACTGAAATAAATAAAAAAATTGATTATCTTGTTTCAAAAAATGATTTATGAAAAGCATCTTTTTTATCTTCATTTTTATGAGATTATAAAAATTCACTAAATTATAGAGATTCTTTATGTAAAAATCAAAATAATGAAAATAAAGAATTTTGTGATAAATTAGATACAAAATTAAAATTATCTATTTCTGATACAAAATGAAATAAAATAACTTGAGTTAAAATTAGTGTTGATTGAAATATTAATTTTAATCAAAATAAAGACCTATATAATAATTTTGTTCATAGACTTAGGTTTTCTAAAAAATGATATCTAGATTCGTATGAAAAAGTAGTTTTATGAAATTGATCTGATTCTATTATTGAAACTAATCCAAAATTACTAAAAACTAACTATATTATAAATACTGACTCAAATAAAGAAATTTCATACAAGACTAAAAAATTTGATTACAAAATAGATGCAAATTCTTTTGTTAATTTAGATTGAAGTCCTGTTTCTGGAAATATCGATATTTACTTTTTTGATATATGAGCTTCTGATTGAGATTTAAGTGTACTTAATTTAGACGTATTTGATGAAAATTGAACTTTACTTTGAAGTTCAATGAGTACTTTATGAATGCCTTTAATAAAAGCTTATTCTTGAGAAAATGAATTAAAATTAGCCAAAGAAATAACTTGAACAGGAATTATTCAAAATTTAGAAAGAGCTCCTTGAATAGATTTAGTAAATGTTCCTAAAAATACTTGGTTAACTAAAGTAGATTTAGATAAATATAATATTCCACCTTTTTGGAATTTAGACCAAACTAATTGAGTTTGGAAAACTTCTAGTATGAAAATATTAGATGAAAAGTGAAATTATGAATTTAAATTATATTAATAATTAATTATTTTAAAATTATGAAAACAAAAATACACATTTTATTATTCTTATTTAGTTTTTTTTGAATATTAAATATAACAAATGCTAATGTTGATGTTACAAATGCTTCAACTTTTAGATATGATTGTACTGCTGCTGGATGAATACTTCATACAGACTTTTCTTTATGAGGACATCATCATTATAAAAGAGACTATAAAATAGATAATCCTGGAGTGATAGAAATAGCTGATTCTAATCATACTACAGTTTCTAAAAATTCAAATATTTCTATTGATTGATGTAATTTTGTGCCTACTAGTTGTAATATAACAGCTAATTGAAATTGGGAATATCTTACATGATCTGATATTGATTATAAGACTATATTAATTGAAACTGATTTAGCTATTCTTAAAACAGATAATACTATTAATATAGATTGAAAATCTCATTGAAATTGATCTTCACTAAAAATAACATATGGATGAAATACTTATGATTTTTCTTGAGATAATGTTTCTATTGATATGCAAAATAATAAAATAATTTTAGATGTTAATTGAGATAAACAAACTATATATAGTTTTACTAATAATGTTTATGCATCTCAAAATGAATTTTATTATTCAGTTTCTTCTGATAATAAAACTATAATTTTAAAAAGAAAATCATTCAAAAGAGTAAATACTTGAACTACAAAAAGTACAGCTAGTATGAATACATTTGAAGCATATGCTTGAACTAATTTATGATTTACTTTGTCATCTAATAAAAATGCACGAGGACCAGGTTATACAACTTGATTA
The DNA here is from genome assembly GCA_028713225.1 of Candidatus Altimarinota bacterium. Classification (GTDB taxonomy): domain Bacteria; phylum Patescibacteriota; class Gracilibacteria; order BD1-5; family UBA6164; genus JAQVPN01. Next base: position 40,450 of record JAQTOS010000006.1, on the reverse strand, counting down.
AATTTTTGGGATTATACTCAAGATTATTATACAACTACAAAAGTTAATGTTTATCCAGTAAATATTAACTGTTCATTAACTGAATACTCTGACTGAAAAACAAATGAATTAAACTCAGAATCATTTAACTGAACTCTAGCATGAATTTCTCAATCAGTATTTTCTTGAGATAATATGAAAATAAATTGATTGGCAGCAGATAAAATGTTTGCTGATTCTAATGTTAATATCGCCTGAATATATTATCAAGTTGTTTGAGAAATTTGATGAGTAAAGGATAAAGTTAATCAAGTTACTTTAACTATAAAAAAAGATGAATTTACAAAATGGGTTTCTACAATAAATATTCCTACAAAATGAATATCTGATAGAGATTTCTGAAATTTGGCTTTTGTGTTAAAAGATAAAACATCTACTTGTAGCGATTGAACTGAAGCTTCTTGTCTTACTACAACATCAATTCCTTCTGATAATTATTGAATGGAAATTATATTTAAATACAATTGAAATAATATTTGAGCTTTAGCTAGTTGATTACTTATAAAAGCAAATAATGATTATACAAAAATTTGAGCTATTAATTCAATTACAAGTTGATGAACATATGCTAATAATTCAGATAATTATAATCTTTGTCAAAATATTACAGATTCTTATTGAAATACTTATGCTAATTTATGAAACATTGATGTAAATATATCTTGAAATTGATTTTATTTAGATCAAATAAATAATTCTTGAGAATGATTAGATATTTATAATAATACATTTAATAATTCTAAAATATGTTTTAATGTTAAATCATATTCTCCAGGTTCTAAAAATTTAGTATTTAATGCTATAGTTCCTACTTATAATATTAATTGAGATATATCAGGACATAAACAAATATCATTTATACAAAATATTATTTTTAATAAACCATTTACTTGAGATTTATCTATAACTAATGCGTCAAAAAAATTAGAGATATGACCATCATTAAATGCTTTACTTTCAATTAGTCAAAAAAGTTCATTAAGTACTTATTCTATAAATGATTTTTCTTCAAGTTTTAAACTTGCTGATACTACTAATCATGAATTTACAACTTGACCTAGTCTTGTTTCATCTACAAATAATCTTAAATATAATTTTACTATAGATGCAATAACTAATGCTTGAGTAAATATAGCTCCAAGTATTAGTATAAATCCAGAAATATCATATGTACTAGATTGAAAAAATATTAAATACAATTTAAATTCTACTATTAATCCATTAGATTTAAATAAAATATTTTTATCTTGAACAGCTTGAATTTCTTGAATAAAGGTAGTTTGAACTTCACAAACTACTTGAAAAGCTACAACTACAAACAATATAGTAAATTTTTCAGATTTATCTAAATCTACTATGAGATCTACTATAAAAAGAAATGCTTCAATTATAACTAAATGATTAATTGAATGAAAAGTAAATAATTGAGTAGAATATTTTAATTGAGATAAAAAACTTAGTCAAATAAGTAATTTATCATCTGTTGAGACTTTAATTATAAAAAATTGAAACCTTATAATTGATCAAAATATAAGTAAATCTAAATTTGGAATAATTGTAACAAGAGATGATAATTCAAAAATTAATATAGGGAATGTTTATATAATACCATGAGTAACTTATATAAGTGCAGTTATATATTCTGATTGATGAGTAATAAGTGCAAATGATTCTTGAATTCCATATAGTTCAGATACTGATACTAGAACAAATGATTTAAGTAAACAACTTCTTATAAAATGAAGCTTATTTACTAGAAATACTATTGGTTGAGCTGTAAAATGAAGTACTTGAAAATATATACTTCCTGGTTGAGCTAGTACAAGTGATTTTAATCAAGCTATGATGTATGATTTAAATTATGTAAGAAGATCTAATGATTGATGGGATTTAAATAAAATATTAAATAATAACAATTCTAATAATGTTGTAATTATTTACAATTCTTCAATTCAAATAAATCCACCCATATGATTTAGCTCAAATTAAAAAATAAAAGTCTAGAATTTCTAGACTTTTATTTTTTGTCTCACAAAAACTTGATAAAAAAGAAGTTTTCATATAATGAAAGCAAAATAACTTAATTTTTAATAAAAAAACAGGGATGGAAAAAAGATTTTTTAATTTAGTGATAATTGTTTTTATAGCAGCGTTTTCACTTTTTTACACAATACCATGGGCTTCTTTTGGTATAACTATGCCATTTACTTGAAATATTTATAAACTTTGATTAGATTTACAAGGTTGAGTAGAATTAGATTATAAAGTAGATTTAGATAAAGTAAGAGCAGATAAAGATAATAATAAACAAAAAGAAGATTCTATTGTAGAATGATTAAAATCTATAGTAGATAAAAGAATAGAATCATTAAATATAAGTGATTCAGTTATAACTACAGCTGATTATGGAACAGAAAAACATATAATTGTACAAATTCCATTAAAAGGGAAAGATACAACTGAAGATAATGCAAATATCAAAAGAGCTAAAGATGCAATTTGAAAAGTAGTAAAAATTGAATTTAAAGAAAAAAGAACTAGTGAATTAACTGATGCAGATTATAAAGCTAGAAAAGATATAGTTAGATCAGCACTTGAAGAATTAAAAATATCAAAATATAATTTTTTCGTTACTGCAAATAAATATAAAGATGATAATGAAAATGTTCAAGCTGGAACTATGTCAGGTACTATAGATAAATTAAAAGAAACTATAGATTTATCTAAAATTGATGCTAAAACTTGATTAGTAGATCAATTAATAGTATGAACTTGATCAGCATCATTTGCTATGTGATCTGACGGTAAAATATCACAAAAATCAGGAGAAAAGACATATTATGCTATTCAAATTTCTAATATAGATGCAAAAACAAAAATTTACACTATCAATTATTTAGCTGTTTGATCAGCTCCTTCTGAATGGATAATCGCTAAAGATGCTAAATGAAGAAGTTTGGATGATAGATATTTTACAAAATCATCAGTTCAATACAATCAAGCTTTTCAACCAATGGTGGAACTTACTTTCAATTCTATTTGAGCTGATATATTTGGTGAACTTAGTACTAGATTAGTTGGAAAACAAATTGCTATATTTGTATGAGGACAAATGTTAACTGCCCCAAATGTAAATGAACCAATAAGAGATGGTAAAGCTGTAATTACAGGTAATTATACTCCAGATGAAGCTAAAAAATTAGCAGATGATATCAATACTTGAGTTATTCCAGCTCCAATTTATTTAACAAGTGAAAAATCTATAGATGCTAAACTTGGTATGAATTCTCTTCAAAACTTAATTTATGCTTGAATAATTTGATTTACATTAATATTTATATTTTTAGTATTTACATATTCTTGGTCTTGAGTATTAGCTGCAGTAGCATTACTTATATATACAGCTATGTTACTTGTACTTGTAAAAATGTCAGGTTCAGTTCTAACTCTAGCTTCAATAGCAGGTATTATACTTACTATTGGTATGGCAATTGATGCAAATGTTCTTATCTTTGAAAGAGTAAAAGAAGAACTTAGAAAAAAAACTCCAATTAAAAAAGCTGTTGAAATAGGTTTTGAACATTCTTGGTCAGCTATATGGGATTCTCATATAACAGGTATAATCATCGCAATAATCCTATTTATATTTGGTATTAATATGATTAAATGATTTGGGTTAATGCTTGGTATAGGTCTTGTAGTTAGTTTATTCTCAGCAATGTGGATAAGTAGAATATTTGTTATACTTATTGCAAATAAAAAATGAATTTCTAACAAAGCTTTTGTTTGATTAAAAGATAAAGAATAATTGACAAAAATAATTATTTCATTATAAAAACAATCTTATAAACTAAGATTGTTTTTATTTTATGGCATTACATGAAGTTAGAAAATTAGCTAATGCGAGAAGAGCTATTTTTGAAAATCCGAAACAAATTGAGATAAGTGAAAAACATTTATCTGATTTAATGCCTGACATTATTGGCTTAGTCTGAAATATAAGAACTACTGTAGATAATATTTATTTCAAAAAATTTTGATTAAATAAAGACAGTATTGATTACAATTTATCTAAACAATGATTAATTAAAGAACCAGAATTTTATCCAATATGATATTGTTGAGAAATTAGAAATAAAGTATTTACAAATCTTACAAAAATAAGAATAGAAAAAATTATAAAATTAAAAAAATATTGAACAATTATAAAGCCAATTTATTGAATATATAATAAGGAATATTTACATAACGCTATACAATTTTGAGATTATTTTTTAGATGTATGAAATGATACTGTAAATCCATATAAAGAAAAAATAGTATATTCTAGATTAAATGAAAGTTTATTTGAAAATTTTGAAAGTTATGCGGATTATTGTGATGTAATTCAAAATTATTGGAAAGTTGAAGTATATCCAAACATATATTTTAATGAAATAGCATTTACTTATCCTTTTATAATCATTAATGATTGAAAAATAGAATTTATATGACAACATACACCACTTGTATTTAATGATGCTTTAAAATGATTTTCATGAGCTTTGGATTTTGTATTTAATTCTAAATATTCAAGTAAGAGATTAAATGAGAAACAAATAAAAATTTTAGAAACATATAGGAAAAAATTATTTGAAAATTGAGTAAATTTAAATATAAAAGAATTAGTTAGAAAAAATATAGATTATTCAGGTCTTAATGATAATATTGTGCGAAATATTATTTGAAACAATGAAGAAAAAAGAAAGATTATAAATAATTTACAAATTAATTTAAATAATCCATGAAATTAAATTTAGAAAATACTTACGTGATAGTAAATCGTGATTTATCAGTTGAAACTAAGAAATTTTGAGAAATACTTAAATCTGATAAGACTATAGTTTATTTTTATCCAAAAGATAATACTCCAGGTTGTAGCCTAGAAGCTAAAGATTTCAATTGTTTAATGTGAGAATTCAAGAAAATTGGAATTGATATAATTTGAGTTTCAAAAGATTCAATAGAATCTCATAAAAAGTTTATTACTAATTTAGCTTTAGAAATTCCTTTTATTTCTGATTCAGATTTATCTTTACATAAGGAATTAGGAGTTTATGGAGAAAAAAATAATTACTGAAAAATAGTTATGTGAGTAATTAGATCTACTTTTTTAGTAGCTAAAAATGGTGAAATTCTGAGAGAATGGAGAAATGTAAAAGCTACAGGTCATGCTACAAAAGTTTTAAGAGAAATTTGAGAATAATATAAAAAGGCTATTTTAATAGTCTTTTTTCTTCTTTTTCTTGCAAAATAAGCAATTTTATGTTAAAATAAAGAAAATATTTTTATAAATTTATTAGGATTTATGATACCAAAAGAAAATTTAGATAATGAAGAACAAAATAATACACATAAAGAATCTTGAACTACATTCGAATCATTAAATCTAGATTCTAAATTAGATTCTTTTTTAGTTGACAAAAATATATCTAAACTAGAAGATTTAACTGAAGATCATTTAAGATTACAATGAAAAGATTTTTTGAGAGAAAATGAAGAATTGGGAAAGAAATTTAATGAATTGGATGATAAAACTAAAGATTCTAAATTATCCGAGTTAATTCAAAAAAAATTAGAAAAAAATTTCATAGAAAAAGATAAATTAATTAATGATTTATCTCTAGTTTTTGATAAAACTTTTGACTTATCAGCTGAACAAAAAGATGTATTTAAAGCATCTGCAAATTTATTAAATACAGAAAAATTAAGAAATATTTCTTTATTTAAATCATTACAAGAAAAATTTTTAATAGAATCAGGTATTTATAAAAAGGCTTCTGAAATAGAATATAAAGAAAATAATACGTCTTTACTAGAAGATGTTTTTTGAGTTCATTCTGAAATAGAAAACAATGAACATAAAATTATAATTACAGACTTAATAAGGGATTTTAATTCTATTAATCATATATCTAGGGATGATTTAATTATTCTTTTTGCATATTTAAATGATGAACAAAAAACATCTTTGTATAATTATTTTATTTCAAAAATTTCACTAAAAACACTAAAAGATACTTGATTTAAAAAAGAAACAGAAGTTGAAAAAATAAAACAAGACATAATTGATAAGCATAAGGAAAATTATAAAAATTTAAAACTAGAAACAAGTGATTTAGATGAAAATAATATATTTTTAGATAATCATGAAGAAATTAAATTTACTCCTGAATTAGAAGAAACTCTTGCTTATATTACAGCTAAAGAAATCAATAAATTAAAAGATGAAACTATTAAAGAAAATTATCAAAATAGTATTTTGTCTAAATTGTCACCAAAATGAGATAGTGATAATGTAAATCAATCTTTTATAGATTATATTAAACAAAATCCACTTGATTGAGTAAATTGAATAGAAAATCTTAAGGCTAAAAACTTTTTAGTATTGGAAACTAAAAAACCAGATGGAACAAGTCACAGAATTATTCAAAAAATTGAAGCTGTTGATTTAGGTCATTCTATAGAATCGAAAGCTATCAAATTAACAAATTATACTAGTTCTTATTGAGTACTAAAAAGTTCAGATAAAACAGATATATTTTTTTATGATGATTTTTATAACTTTTTACAAATTCCTCAAAATGCTAAACAAAATGAAGAAGATGTAAGTATAAATTTTTTAAGCGAGGAAGATTACGAACATTATCTAAAATGAGAAACTAAAAAAGATGATTGAACTTATGAAAAAACTGGGGAAGAAATTCCACAAGTAGAGAAAGAAGAATGAGTTGAGAATAAAGCAGATTTAAAAGCAAAAATAGATGCAATAGACCCAGCTTGAGTTGATAAAGATATTACAATTCCATGATCAACTACTTTTGTTGTATGAAAACCTTGAGATAAAGATTATGGTCATTTTTCTATACTTGCTATAAATGAAGCTAAATGAGAAATAACTCTTTCAAGTAAAGATTACAAAACTTGAGTTTATGAAACTCTTAGTTTTAGTGATTTTTTAACAGCATTTGAATCAAAAGAAGCTAAAAGATGAACTTTTATATGAGCTAGAGATCCTTTTGTAGCAGATTTTTTGAAAATGAAAGCCTTTGAATGAAAATTTGAATTCAAAGATGGTGAAATGATAGAAAAAGTAGAAAAGTGAGAAAAAGCTAGAAAATTAGAATATTTTGCTAACTCAGCATGAAAAGCTATAAAAGTGGAAGAATGGGGAAGTGATTATGTAAGTATTTGTACTTGAGAATTAAAAGAAAAAGATAATAAAAAAACATTTTCTCTATCTTATCCTCAAAGAGTAACATATGAAGATTTTTATAATCATATAAATGATTTTAAGAGTGAAGAAGAAAGCTATAAACCAGTACTTGACGGAAAAGAAAGAAAACCTGATGAAATTAAAGATGCAAAAAGATGATATAGTATTTGAAAAAAATTATTTAGTTTTTATTGTACAGCTGATATTGTTACAGGTTTAAAAATGCTTCCTACTTTGGTTGAAGATTATTTAAAACAATGATCAAGTATAAGGTCTGCTAAATTAGCTTTAGCTTTGTGAAAAAATCTTCCAGATGCTGTTAGATTACAGTTACAAGCAAAAGTAGAATCAGAAGAGAAAAAAGCGGTTGAAGACTTGGTAGGGAAATGGATATGACTTGATTCTACAGAATTTATTCCAAGAATAGAAAATGTAATTAAGGATTGAGCGAGTGAAGATTATGAAGTTGAAGCTGCTATGATTTCAATACTTAAAAAATATTGAGTACTTTATCGGTGAGGTTTAGCTAAATATAAAGGAAGTTTTATTTGGTATAAATCTTTAGGAGGAAAACCAAATGATACTTTGTATAATGATATAAAAGATAGATGTGAAAAAAATAATACTCCTTTTACAGAAGAATTACTTCTTGAAGAATTATTAAAAATACAATCTCTTCCAATTCCACATGAAAAAAGAGATAAATATTGAATAATAAAGAAAAGAAGATCTAAATTTGGTAAGGATTTTGGTTGATATATTTGAGCTTGAATAAAAGATGAATTAGCTGATTGAAAAGCTAAAACAGAATGAATGCTTTCAGCTAAATCAATAATAGAATATTCTCTTTGAGAATTTTCTAAATTAGCCCACAATAACTGACTTTGAGCTATGGAGGAAGTTTGGAAAAAATGATGAGATGCTCATCTGAATAACATGATTCCCCATATTATAACTTCAACTTGATTATCTCAATCTTTATGGGATTCTACATTAAGTATGCTTTATTGAAAAAGCTTCACTAAACCTTATCCAGCATTGCATTTTTGTAAAACTAAGGAAGATATACAAACTTATAGAAATGTATGTAGAAAATTAGTAGATAAAATGTGAGTAAGCAAAGAAGATAAATCTCTTTTCGAAACTTCTATTAATGATAATGTTAATGAAGCAGATAGAATAAAAGCAGCTAAAGTATTTTACGAAAAACATGGAGAAGATTTAACTAAAAAGTTAATGATTAATCAAGATCCTATAATATTTTTAGAAAAAGATAAAGACCCTGATTTTAAAAAATATTATGATAAATTACACGAATTATATAATTTTGATGCTAGTGAATATACTGTAGATAAATGAGCTTTATGAGCGTGATTTTATGATTATGATAATGCATCTTTATTTATGTTTTGATGAGATATTTGAGGATGACCATCTTTGGATAAATTATGATTTTGAATAAATGATCAAACATTTAACGTAAATAATGATTGAAGAATGATTTTAGTTCAATATATAAATTGATTTAAAGGAATTGCTAATATAAACAAAGACGAAGATGATATGAAAAAAGTTTTCAAGTATTATTATAAAACTATGGAAACGATAATTCATAATAAATATTGAGATAGATTTGACAAAGCTATGCAAACTAAGTCTGCTAGTGCGATTCATTTGAAATTAAAAGCTGCGGTTTGATTCGAAATGTATCAAAATCCAAATGCTGTATGAAATCCAGATTATTCTAAATCAAAAGATTATGATAAATTTTTAGATGAACAATGGGCTAATTATAAAGCTAGATTTATAGATAAAACTCTTATTGAAGAAAAATGAAAATCTGAATTTGAAAAAACAAAAGAAGAAAAAATAAAAGTAGAAGACGATGTTTTTAAAATTCTTAAATGAGAAAAGAAAGTTTCTGATTTAAATAAAGAATCTCCTAAAAAAGAAGAAAAAGAATCTAAAATTGAATTAGATGATGAAGATTTGGAAGAAAAAGAAGATGAATGCAATACAAATATAGCAAATCTTAAAAAATTAAAAAATTGAAGTCCCGAACAAATTAAACTAGTTGAATTAATATCAAAAGATTTATTATGGGAAACTATAAAAAAAGATAAGAATTCAGCTAATTTAGAACATCCTTTTTATTGAGAAATGAAAATATCTTTAGTAAATTGAAAACTAGATTATAATAATTTTTTAATTACTCTATTTGATTGAAATGGATTAATTAAAAAGATGCAAGGAAAAATCGATTATACAAATTCACCTAAAAAATAATATATGCAAGAAGAATATGCTGAAATATTAGAAAAACTAAAAAATTCTAAGAAAATATCTAAAGAAGAAAAAAATCTGATTGAAGAAATTTTATCTGATGAAAATTGGGATATTTTAGCTAGAAAATGACGAGCTTATACAGCTCTTCATCCTTTCTATTGAAAAGTAGTTTTCTGAAATTTAGTAAAATCTAAAATAGATAAAAAGAACTGTGAAGTAAGTCTACCTGTTTGATATGGAACTATAATCATAGCAAATTGAGACATAACTTATATAAATAAGAAAAAATAAAATAAAAGCGAAGATAAGTTCTTCGCTTTTATTTTTTAGCTTGTAAAAAAGAGCTTTTTGAATATTATCTAGCAATATACAAATTACTACTTAAAGAAAAAAATATGAGTTTTAACTCTCCTAAAAAAGCTATACAAATAGCCAGTACTACAGCTGTTTTACTTGCTATAATCAAACTTGTTGGTTGAATAATGTCAGGGTCTTTGGTTGTAATTTCTAGTGCAATTGATTCATTACTGGATTTCTTCGTATCTATTGTTAACTGATTAGCTTTGAAAAAATCAGCTAAAAAAGAAGACGAATTATATAATTATGGGTATTCAAAAATCGAAGGATTTGCAGCATTAACAGAAGGAGTGATTATTCTTATTTCAGGTTCACTTGTAGCATTTCTAGCTATGAAAAAATACTTTACTTGAAATTTTGAAATGGATTCTAGTATATCTCTATATTTCATGGGAGTTTCTATATTTTTCACAATATTTGTTGTATATTATTTAAATAGAGTTGCTAAAAATACCGATAATCTGATTATCAAATCTGATGCGCTTCATTATAAAACAGATTTATATACAAATGCTTGAATTATTATTACAATCATACTTATCAAATTAACTGGATTATTTGTTATAGATTTGATCGTTTCACTAGCTATTTCAGTTTATATAATGATTTGAGCTTGAGCGATTATAAAAGAGGCTTATGAAATGCTTATGGATAAAGCTCTGGAAAGTTCAAAAATCAAGATAATAAAAGAAATAATAGATACAAGCTCACCAGCTGTTACATCTCATCATTTTCTAAAAACTAGAAAATCCGGGGGAAGTGTATTCATAGAATTTCACTTAGTTTTTAATAAAGAAATAACATTATTTGAAGCACATCAAATTTGAGATTTAATTGAATGTAAAATCAAAAAAGAAATCCCAAATTCAATTCTCACTGTTCATCTAGATCCGCTTGATGATAGTCATATAGATGCTTGCCGAGTAATATTTGAAAATCAAGACACAAAAAAAGAAGTTTCTGCTTAGAAACTTCTTTTTTATTATAAACTTTTTGCTTTTAAGAATTCTTTTAAGTCTTCTCATAGATCATCTCTTTTTAGAGCGAAATCTATTGAAGCTTTTAGGAATCCTAATTTATCACCAGTATCATATCTAGTTCATTCTATTTCTAAACCATAAATATCTTTTTCTTGTCTCATAAGTTCAAATGCATCAGCAAGTCTAATTTCTCAATCTTTCCCAGCTGGAGCTTTTTCCAGATAATCAAAAATATCTGGACTAAGTACATATTTCCCAATTACACCAAGTCTTGAAGTTGTTTCACTTGCTTTTGGTTTTTCTAGGAATTTATTTACAGTATGTAATTTATTATCAGAATCTTTTGCTTCAATTATTCAATAACTTGATACTTTATCATCAGACACTTTTTCAAGTGCTATTACTGTAGAATTTTTTCTTTGATAAGCTTCAATTAGTTGTCTAGCTGCTGGAATTTCACCATCAACTAAATCGTCACCAAAAAGTACCAAAAATGGTTCATTTCACATAAAATGTTTTGCTCTAAGAATTGCATCTCAATCACCTCTAGGAAGCGGTTGTCTAACATAAGCAATATTTGCCAAATTAGAAATAGATTCTACAAGTGCCAATTCTTTTGTTTTACCTTTTTCTACAAGAGTTTTTTCCAATTCAAATGAAGCATCAAAATGGTCTTCTATACTTCTTTTTCCTCTACCTGTGATAATTATTATATCCTTGATTCCTGAGGCAACAGCTTCTTCAACAAGATATTGAATTACCGGTTTATCAACAATAGGAAGCATTTCTTTTGGTTGAGCCTTAGTCGCAGGCAAGAATCTAGTACCAAAACCAGCCGCAGGAATTATACATTTTGTAATTTGTGTCATAAAGTTATTATTTACTTAATAAATTTGCAAAGATTTTAGGGATTTTTTCTATTTTTGCAAAGGGAAAATAATAAAAGATTTTAAAAGATTTGAAATATGTACAAGAAAGCATAAACTAAAATAGTTTTAAAACTAAAAATAAATCTTTATGAACAAATATTTAAAGATGATTTCATCTATATCATTAACACTACTAGTATGATTTGCATGATCATACTTCACAATGGGGTCAATAGAAAGCTGGTACATAGATTTAAATAAGCCTTCATTTAATCCACCAAACTGGATTTTCTGACCAGTATGGACTATCTTATACATATTAATCTGAATTTCATTTTATCTAATTTGGATGAAATGATTTTGAGCAGAGAAGAGCAAAGTAAAAATAGTATATTTCTTACAATTATTACTAAATTTTTCATGGTCATTTACATTTTTCTATTTACAAAATCCATTATACTGACTAGTTAACATAATATTACTTTGGCTAATTATAATTTACAACATAATATTATTTTACAAAATTGATAAGAAAGCCTGATCTATAATGATTCCATATTTACTCTGGGTAACATTTGCAAGTGCATTGAATTTATCGCTATACATCTTAAATTAAAAAAACTCTCATTAATGAGAGTTTTTTGTTCTCCACTTCTTTTGGAAGTGGGAAGATCCCGAAGGACGATTGTGAGATAATTATATAAATTTTGCATGTAATTGCAAATATTACTAAACTTTAAGTTCAGTAATATTTAATTCTAAATCTAAAAGTTTTAAAAATTTTGATAATGTAGTAAGTGAAAGATTTTGATTTCCTCTCTCAATTCTAGCTATAACTGATTGAGTTGTATTTGCTAGTTTTGCAAGTTCTAATTGAGATAATCATTTTTTCTCTCTAGCTTTTTTTAATCTTTCAGCAATTATATAATTTAACATTTCTTTTTCGCAAAGTTCTTTTATTTTAGGATTTCTTTCAAAAACTTCTTTTTGATATTGTTCGAATGTATAAACCATAATTTAATAATTAGGAAATAATATACCATATATGCTATATATTATAGAAATACTTTTTGAAATCAAATTTATTTAAATAAAAAATCATCTTTAAATTTTTTAACTCTTTCTATAATTGAATTATCAAGTTTTTGAGTCTTTTTTAGTATTCAATCTAGCAGTACTATTTTTTCATTTTTTATAGTAAAATAAAATATTCTAGAAATATTTGAAGACTGCTTAAGCCTAAGTTCATAAATTTTATCTCAAATATATTTAATATCTTCATTTCATAAATTATCAACTATTAATAGTTTGATTTTTAACCATGTTTTTGAATATAATTTAGGATTTTTTATTTCTAAATCATCTAAAAAGATTTTTACAGGAATTTCTCAATTTCGTTTTTGATATAGAATTATTTCTTTCATGATTTTATGATTATTTTAAAAAATATTAAAGGATATTATACATAACTTATCTAATATCACAAAAGCAATTATTTCTAATTTTTCATAAATTCAATATTCAGAGCTTTGCAATAATAAATACAAAATACTAATTTGTGTTATAACTAATCCAACCTTAAATCCATCTTAAATTTTGGCTTCTATCTCTGAAAAAGTCTTGATTTTAGTAGGAATTTAATTAAGATTAATAAACTATAATCTTAATTAAATTTTTATATGCAAAAAAGTATAGGTGATAATCAAAAACTTGATTTAAAAATATTTAATTCAAATAATCCCCAATTGGATATATTGGATATTTGGAGAGTTGAAAGTAGTCAAGACAATTTATTAAAAGAATATTTTCTTCAAACAAGCGCTTTTTTAGAATTAAGTACAACAAAGAAATTCTTAGTTGCTTGAAGAAAATGAACTTGAAAAAGCGCTCTAAAATCTCAATTTGAAGAACAATATAAGAATAAGGCAAATACATTTGTACTAAACCTAAACTTCGATGATATATTTACTTCAACTTTTTTTGACAATATTACTTATGAAGATAATAAAACATATAGGGATTTAATAAAGTTTTTAATGTTAATTCGTTTATTAATGATAATTGCTGATGAAGATTTGGTTTCACAAAATGATAGAAATGTTATTATAGAATTTTTGCAGTATAATTGATTTAGACTTGAATCATTTTCTCAATTATATTGAAAATTACAAAATGATGATGAAATTTTAGTTGATAAAATTTGAATTAATCTTTTTTGAGTTGTTAGTTGAGAAAAAAGTTTTAAAAATGAAAAGGATAGTTTTAATAAAATTAATTATTCTCAATTATTACCAGATTTAGAATTATATATATTTAACACATTAGAAAAAATTTGAAAAGATTATTATATTTTAATTGATAAACTCGATGAATTTTGGAGTAGTTATTGAGATGTATATAATAGAATTATAGTTAGTTTTTTAACAGTTATTAAAGATTTAAATTATAAATTTAGAAATAGTAAAAAATCATCAAAATCTAAAATAATAATTTTTATTAGAAGCGATATGGTTGAGATTATAAGATGATTAGATTGAAATTTAAATAAAATATGGCAAGATGAAATGATTAAAATAGATTGGCAATCGGATTTACAATTATGAATACTATCAAATCTATGTAAAATGATTGAAAAAAGAATAGAGTATGGTTTAAAATTTAGAAACTGAAACCATTATTATAAATCACCATATATAAAAAATGCTTTAGAATATACGTATATATTAAAAGATGATCCTTATTTGTGACTAAAACATATTGATAATTTAGAAATAAAGAAATGATTATTTAATAGAACATTTTTAAGACCTAGAGATTTTGTAAAATTTTTCCACTTTTTATCAATATCAAATTCCTGGGAGAATTTCATGAAAAGTTATTCAGATTATTTATTATGAGAAATTCAAGATGAATTAACTCCTATATTAATGAAAATCTGAAAAATAGATATAGCTATTAAAGCATTATCAAAAACAGTAAGTAATAACAGAGCAATATTTTCAGCAAATGAATATATTGAAAATTATAAAAAAATATATTTATTAGAAAACTTTAATGAAGATGAAAAAAAAATTGAAAATAATGCGCGTAAAACCTTAAATAAACTTTATGATTATTCAGTTTTTTGAAATATAGATAAAAATATGGATTTTTATAGATTTAATTATAGAGAAAATAATATCATATCATTTGATGAGACACAACAATGCATTCTACACTCTTGATTATATAAAGCATTATGAGTAATTTAAAAGAAAACTCATCAATTTATTTTGATGAGTTTTTATTTTCCCAAAAATTTGCAAATTCTCCCATTTTCCATATTCTAAAACACAATAAAAATTAAACTCCCGCTCATATGCAAAACACAGATTTCCAAACACAATATGATAAACTAAATGAAGAACAAAAACAAGCCGTGGACACGATTTATGGTCCTGTTATGGTAGTTGCTGGTCCTGGTGCTGGTAAAACTCAAATCTTGGCTTTGAGAGTGGCTAATATAATACTAAAAACCGGAACAAATCCTGAAAATATTTTGATTACTACTTTTACGGAAGCTGGAGTTGTGGCGATTAAGAAAAGATTGGTGCAATTTTTGGGTCAAACTGCTTATAAAGTAAACGTTTCTACTATTCATTCGCTTTGCGCGGATATTATTTCATCATTCCCAGAAAAATTCGTAGAATTCAAGGCTGGAACTTTGATAGATGAAATTGAAAGTTTGGAAATTATCAAACATTTGATTGATAAAATGGTGGATAATGGAACTATAAAAGAATTGAAATCAGATTTTGATAAATATATTTATTTGAGAGATATCAAATCTAGAATAAGTACTTTGAAACAAGAAGCCGTAGATTATGACTATTTCAAAATCAAAATAGAAGATGAAAATGTAAGACTTCAAGAAGAATTAGACTTAGTTAAGAATAAAACAACTAAAACTTTTGCTAATAAAGAAGAAACTACAAGAAAACAAATCGCAAAACTTTATGAACTTAGAGAAATTTATAGAGAATTTAATACTTATTGTAGAACAAATAGTCTGTATGATTTTTCTGATTTAATCAGCTTTGTACTAGAAAAAATCACATCAGATGAAGAATTGAAATATTACTATATGGAGAGATTTCAATTTGTTATGATTGACGAATATCAAGATACAAACAATGCTCAAAATAAGATTTTGAGTGAGATAGTGGGTAATGACTCACCAAATATCATGACGGTTTGAGATGATGACCAGTCAATTTATAGATTCCAATGAGCAAATATAGAAAATATGCTTGATTTTTCAAGTTCATATCCAGAAACAAAATTCATAGTTATGGATAAAAATTATAGATCTAATCAAGATATTTTAGATACATCTGATAAATTAATCAAAAATAATCAAGAAAGACTAACTTCTAAACTAACATTTTTAAATAAAAATCTGACGGCAGCAGGGAAATATAAAGATATTTCAAATAAACCTAAACTATTTACAGCACTAAAACCACTTACAGAAAAAGCCTTTGTTTTAGAGAAAATAAGGGGGTTTATAGGGAAAAATATTGAATCTCAAGAAATTGCCATCATCGTCAGAAATAATAGGGAAGTTGAGGAATGGAGTAATTTTCTGACTCAAAATTGAATTATTGTTGAATCAAAACAAAAAACTGATATTTTGAAAAATTCTTATGTAAGTTTATTGCTGGATATTTTGGAAATTATAGATAATCCATTTTCTGACGATTATAAGCTTCTAAATTTTCTTAGGAGCGAACTATGCGAAATTGATAATATAGACATCTTAAATATCAATAAATCACTGTATAATCTAAATTATTCTAGAAAAGAAAAGCTTAATTTGTTTTCGTATTTGGAAATTATTCGAATTAATTTAAAAAAGGGACAAAATCTAGATTTTGAAATCAAAAATAGGGAAGCTCTCCAAAATATTATAGAATTTATATCTGAATCTATTTCGGGTAATTTTGCTTCAAAATCACTTTATGAAATAGTTTCTCTTATTTTGGAAAAACTAAATTTCGTAGATTTCGTAGAAAAAAATTGAGATTTTTCTGATTTGGAAGATATTTATACATTTTTCAACAAAATAAAAAAATGGAATGAAAGAGATAGGGAATTAAATATCCCTAAACTACTGAAGAAAATAAATCTTCACAAAACTTATAATATAAATATTTCTAGACAAATTCTAAAAGAAAATACTTCTTGAGTACAAATTTTGACAGCTCATGGATCAAAAGGACTAGAATATGAAGTAGTTTTTATTCCAGGACTTTATAATGGAAATTGGGATAATAAAAAAAATATAGACAAATTAAAACTTCCAAGTTTGGCTTGAGCTTGATTACAAACAACAAAAGAATCTGCTGAAGAAGAAGATAGAAGATTATTTTTCGTAGCTTTGACTAGAGCAAAAAATCATTTATTTTTATCTTACCCATTATCAAGTGAAAATAAACTTTATATAGAATCTTCATTTTTGTGAGAAATAAAAGATAGTTTAGAAGAAATCAAAGATGAACAAATTGATACTTCGAAAATCGTAGAAATAGTGAAAAATGATTTAACTTATCACAAAACTAAACTAAAAGATGAAGAACTTCAATATATAAAAACATTTTTGGAAAATTATAAATTATCAGCTTCAGATCTTAATACTTTCTTGTCTTCGCCTGTAGATTTCTTGCATAGAGTAGTTTTTAAATACCCATTTATCGGAAATGAATTCACAATTTTTGGTTCTGTTTACCATAGAGTTTTGGAACTTTTCTATATCAAATACAAAGATTCAGGAATCTTGCCAGAAAAATCATATCTAAGTGAAACTTTTAAATTACTTATCAAAAAAGAAATTTTATCACCTGATGAATTAGAAAGACTTACAGAAAAATGAGTTTCAGGATTAGAATGATATTACGATAATATCGCTTGAAATATATGAGTTCCAATATTTTTGGAATATAATTTTAGATCTAAAAATGTATTATTTGATGGTATTCCTCTAACTTGAAAAATAGACAAAGTTGAGATTATTTGAGAATCAACATGCTTAGAAGAAAACAGCATCTGACAAGCTTCACTTTTTGAAGCAAATTATAAAAAACTTGTAAGATTTGTAGACTACAAAACCGGTAGAGCAAAATCAGAAAACGAAATCAAATGATTAACTCAAAATTCAGAAGGTCAATATTTCAGACAATTACTTTTCTATGATTTGATGGGTTCATTAGATAGAGAATTTATCTCAAAATACGAGATTTGATCTCTTGCAATAGACTTCGTAGAAGGGAAAGATGGAAATTATAAATTCATAGATATAGCATATTCTCCTGAAGATTTAGAAAATCTAAAAGAAATCATCAAAGATTCACGGAACAAGATAAATAACCTAGAATTTTGGAGGGAAGTGGTATAATTTGACTTTTATCTAATATCTCTATAATAAAAATAATAAAATTTAATTTTTCAAAGTATGACAACTTTAACTATAGAAAAAACTGATATATCAAAAACTCACTTTGTAGACACAAAAGATTTATTTTTGTATGTTATTGATTATATGCAAGATTTAGAAGACAAAGAAAAAGTAAAAAATGAAATTAAAAATGATGACTGATACAGAATTAGTTTCGATAATTATCTAAAAAATGTATAATTTAGAATTAACTAGAAAGCGAGAAGAAAAACTAGATTTAATCAAAAACAATGATAAAAATCTTTTTTCTTTAGTTATATCTGAGTTATCAGACATCAAAAATAATGGATTAAAATCAAAAAATACAAAAAACATTTGAGATAATATATTCAGGAAAAGAATCTGAAGATGGAGAATTTTATTTACAATAAAAAATCTAGATATAACTATTTGGATTATTGATATAGAAAAAGATACTCTAAAAGATTATAAAAAATGGAAAGAATATGTGATTTCTAAAATGTAGTTGATGATTTAGAATTTTTTAAATAGTTTTTTTATAACATTTTTTATGGCAAATAAAATTACATTATACATACAAAGTAAATTATTAAATATCTTTGATAAGATATTTCTTATATATTTTTATTTATTTTTTGCCTTTTTAATCGCATTTACATTTTGATTACCTGTACGTTATGCACAAGATATACCGAAAGATGTAATACCAATTTTTTTCTGAATTATTTTTATTTGAATGCTTTATATTTTTGAAATAAAGAAATTTAATATTTTTAAGGTAATATTTGATTATATTAATAATAATTCTATTTATAAAATAATATTTGTTCTTACATTGACAGTAATTTTATTGTATTTTTCTTTTTTATATCCTGTATTGCTAAATATATATAAAAAAATTGCTTTAAATTTTATTCTTTAAGAATTAAATACATATTAAAAATAGTTTATAAAACCAAAAAAAGTTTAGCAAATGCTAAACTTTTTTCTATTTCACTGCATAATGATTTTCACTATCAAAAACTAACTCATCATCTATATAGATTTCAGAAACTAGAGGGAAGACATCTATATGATATCTTTGAACTATATTTGTTGCTAATTTTTTTCTATAAATATTGTGTTTTTTTCCAAGAGAAAGATGAAAACCAGAAAGTCTTTCAAATGGGTTTACATCCGATAGAGTTCTAGTGAAATCTATAGCTCTATTTAGTCAAAAACCAAGTTCTCTAATCATTATTTCTCATTCTGAAGCGACTATTTTATTCATTAAGGCATAAAATTCAGCTGGAACTTGATCTTTATCATAAGTAATCATACTTTCTTTTATAGAAACTTTAAATGGAGTTTCACAAATCCTTACTTGTAAATCTTCTAGTGGATAAGCACGAATATAAAGCTCTCAATTAACTTTTGAAAAATCTTTAACTTCAGAAAAATTTTCTCACATTGGAAGAGTTCCATATCTATTATGTAATGGAAAATTTCAAGTATTTTGCTTCATGTTTTCAAATCCTCATTCCAAAGTCATTGTAGTTCAATCTGGTGCTATTATTTTCATAGTATTTCCTGATTCTACTTTTTCTTTTAAAAAATCAGATACTTTCTGAAAATAAGGAGTTTGATAACTTATAGCTTCTAAATAAGTCTGAGTTTCATGTTCTTTTATATAAACTAGATGATTATGCTCAATTTGAGCAATTTTTCTCTTTTGTAAGTTTATACGAATTCTAAATTCTTCAAGTCTGAAATTTGTAGATTCTACCATTACAACAGTTCGTCATTCTTCCAAAGATATTAATTTTTCTCTTAAATCAGCTGAATTTATACTAGAATAAAGAATTATTTCAGTATTTGGATAAGCTTTTAAATTTTCTATATATCAAGCTGAAATCAAACGCGATAAAACAGAGTCAGTATCATAAACTAACACTACCTTTTTCCCAATCAAATCAGGATTATATATCTGCAAATTCTTCTCCAGAATATTTTTTGTAGCTTCCAAAGCTAGAGTTTCAAGTTCTTTCATTCTATATCTTATAATCAACAAATCTTTCTAGTCCTAATCTTTCATCATCAAGTAAGAATAATTTACCATGAGTTTTTAGCATTCACATAACTCAATTAACTATTTTTTCTGAAACATTAGACCCATAAATATTTTCTTTTCTCATTTCTTTATTTCCGATAGCACCTTTAATAATTTCAGCTATTAATCTAGAATTAGTCGGAGGAGCAATTATATTAGCTCAAGCTAAAACTGTTTCAATTCTATCTGAACCAAATCTAAGAGTAACACAAGGAGTTCAAACTATATTTGCTTCTTCTTGCATAGAACCAGAATCTGTTACTACAGCTCAAGCTTTGCTTATCATATCTATAACTTCAGCGTGATGTGCTAAAGCTGGTCCGTAAGCAAAATTATCTTTGTATTTTTCTTTCATTTCTTCAAGTTCAGCTCTAAGACCGTAATTATCTATTGCGAATTCTGAAGCATAAAGTCCTAGGAAACAAACAGGAACTCCGTCTTGAACAAGTTTTTTTAAAGCATAAAACAGAGTCAAAAATCTTTCTTTTTTCTCACAATTTTCTCTTCTATGAATAGTAACGAAAATAAAATCTTTTCATTTCATATTTGGAAAAGTTTCAAAAGCTTTTGATGAAGACATTTTTTTCTTTGAAATTTCAATAGCATCAACTACAGTATTTCAAACAACTTCAATTTTTACTGGGTCAAAACCTTCTTTGATAAGAGTATCTCTATAAAGCTCTACTGGAGCAGCAAAATAACCAGTTGAACCTTCAATACTTCTAGTATCAAATTGTTCTGGAAATGGTTCTAAACTACCTCTTTCATAAACATTTAAGTCTTGAAGTGATTTATAATATGTATTCCAATCAAATTTACCATTTTCAAAATCATAGAATAAATCTACGAAAAAGTTTTTATTTGGAGTAAAAGTTCTAATACCAGCTTCAACATGAACTACTGCAAATTTATTCAAAAATGCAGCTTTATCAGCAGTCGCAGCAGTAAGAGTATCTCAGTGAACATAGGGAACTGGGATTTTTTTGTATTTTTCATTTAATTCAACAAGAAAATTTCCAAGTCTTTCAACTATTAGAGAAAATTTCTTATGAATTGGACCAAAAATATTTAAATTTACATCTACATCCATACCAAACTCAGCCAAAACTCATTTAGATAAATTATAATCAAAATGTTGTCCAGTATGAACTAGAATTACAAGTTCACCTCTTTTTTTAAGTTCTAGATAAAGCGGGGCTTGTTTAATAATATCTGGTTTTGTTGCAATCATTATTATATGAGCATATTTAGCAAGACTTTCTTCTATATCATGCCAAAATCAGTCTCTTATAAAAACTTCATTTTCTTCCGTATTTTTTGGGTAAATTTTAGTATTCATATATTAATTTGGTTATATTATTGAGCAGATCAAGTTCCAGTAGTATCTTTTTGATTTCCATCAGTTGCAGTATCTTTAGCCTTTTTAATAATTGTAAATACATTTGAATACAAGAATTTACCATCAGCTCCATAATATTCAACTTTATAAAGATTTAATCCTTCTTTTAGATTATCAGTTGCAGCATTTGCAAAATATTTCCAGTAAGTTCAATTTGGAACAAATTTACTAAGAGCAAATCAATTTACTATAACCTTTGCTACTCTTTTAGCAGGAACTCTTCATTCAATCATTACAACATCATCTGTAGTAGTATAAGGATTCTCTGTAGGAGAAATAAAACTAAATTCACTTGGTTTTAGAGTGTAATTTTCAAGACCTAATTTATTATCAGTAGTTGTTTCATCAGCTTTTGGTGAATTTGTATAATAAACAGTTACAACTCATTTTTGAACTAAATTATTATTTGCATCATAAATTCTATAAACTATATCATTTGTTTTTGATTTAAGTGTGAAATTTTTTATTTCAAAAGTTCAATTACTAATTGTAGCTTTATCATAATCAAAAGCAATTTTTGTTACATTTGGATCTATAACAGTTCATTTAATATTAATAGTAGAAGTTTCTGAAACATATTCATCTTTTGGAAAATCTATATTTATATAAGTAGAATTATTTGTAGAAGCCTGAGTATCTACTGTAGATCATGAGTCAGAAGTCATAGTCGTTCCAGACGCAGTAGATCAAGAAGCTGTAGAACCTGACATAGAAGCTGATAAATCTATAGCATTTAAATAATCCATACCAGAATTTTGTTTAAACCAATCATCTGTTTTTGTATAATCATCAATAGTTCCAATTTTTGAAGCTAAATCTAAACTAGGATTATTTGATTCATTCATCATAAGAGAAAGATTAGAACCAGCATTTAAAGTAGTAGAATTACCTGATAAATTAGTTATTTTTACAGATCATTTTAGAACATAAACTGTATTTGAAACTTCATTTTGAGTAAAATTAGCTACAGATCCTGGATTTAATTCAGCATTTAAATAACTAAGAGATATTTTTTCAGCCGCATTTGCTTCAACCCATAAATCAGAAGAGCTAAGAGTAAATGAATTATCATCATTTAATTTTAATTCTCATAATTTATTTAAAAGCATTTTTCATTTAGTTCATAAGTCTAATTTCACATTTCAACTTGTAACTTGTATTTTTTCTCAAATATTGATATTTTTTATAGAATCATCTATTTTTTCTTTAGATCAACCAGGAAAAGTAACATAAGCTTCAGGACTTTCTCAAACTAAAGATATTTTAATTAAATCATTATTTACTAGTTCATTAGTTGCTGTTTTTTTACCACCAGATAAAACACTTATAAAAAGTGCTAAGATGAAAACAACTGATATTATAGGTAAAATATAATCTTTTATATTTTTTTGAGTTCCTTTTGAATTCCTATTACTTGTATAACTCATAGTCTTAAATTTTTTTAAGAATTAAATTAATTATTTAGAAGAAAGATATGAAGCTAATATTAAACTAGCAGCTATATCATCTTTTTCTCAGATTTTATCATTTACGAAACTTGCTTCAAATGAAGATAATCTTTCATCAACTAAAATGATTTTTAAATCTGGAAATAGGGAAGAGAGTGTATTTTGAAATTCCCTAACTTTCATTGAAGTTTGAGATAAACTTCAATCCATATTCATTGGATCTCATAAAATTATAGTTGAAATATTTCTTTCTTTTATCATCTTTTTAATTTCATCAATTATAAGATGCCTTTCTACTATTTTATGAGGAATTGCTATATTTTGAACAGAAATTGCTATTCCAACTCTTTTTTTTCAAAAATCGATTGCTATTATACTCATTTTACTTCTATGATTATTTTAGCTATGTCTTTTGGAGAAAATTTTATAAAAATATCTCTTTTTCAAATATGTTTAATATGCCCTTCTTTTCACATATCAATATGTTTTTTTTCTAAATCAAGTTTGAAATCTTTAGATATTCTTTCTATAATTTCCTTTTCTCAAATAGATCAAAATATATGTCAATTTTCTTTAGATTTCATTGAAAATTCTAAAACTTTATAATTCAACATATCAACATATTCATGTTTTTTTGTAACTAAATCCCTTCTTCTTTGTTCTTCTTTTTTCTTCTTTTCAGCTAATTGTTTTTCTTTCTTTTCATCTATTTCGATAGCTAAACCTTTCTTAAAAAGAAAATTTTGAGCATAGCCATCACTAACTTCTTTTATTTCTCATTCAAGTCCAACTCAAGGAACTTTTTTCAAAAGTAATACTCTGTACATAATTTATTGAATTAGGAGTAAAAAATTATTCTTCTATATTTACTTCATTTATTGAAATTCTGTATCCAGTTAATTGAGAAGCAAGATTTACATTTAATCATCCTTTTCAAACTGCTTTAGATCTTTCAGATGGAAGAAGTAAAACTACAGCTTCTTGATTATCTTCATCTACTTCAACTTTTAATATTTCAGCTGGAGCAAGAGCTTTAGCTATAATTTCAGCAATATTTCCAGTGTTTGAAATAATATCAATTCTTTCTCCACCAAGTTCATCCATAACAGATTTTACTCTTATTCATTTTTGCCCAATCATAGTTCCAGCTGGATCTATTTCATCATTATTTGTAGAAACAAGAATTTTTGTTTTAAGACCAGCAACTCTAGCAATAGAATCTATAACAACAGTTCCGTCATTTAATTCAGGAACATATATTTTAAATAATCCACTTACTAAACCTGTATTTTTTCTAGATAAGATTACTCTTGGTCCAGTTTTTTCATCATTTATAACAGCAGCAACATAAACATTAAGTCTTTGATCTGCAGCATATCTATCTTTTGAAACTTGTTCTGATTTAGGTAAAACAACTTGATTACCATTATAATTAAGTATAACTTTACCACTTTCGATAAGTTCTACTTTCATACTTACAACTTCTCATTCTCTACCTCTAAATAATTCATAGATTTTTTCTTTTTCACTATCACCAATTTTTTGAATAATTACTTGTCTAGCAGCTTGAGATGCGATTCTACCAAAACTAGATTCTAAATCTTTACTCATAACTTCTTCAGTTACATCAATTTCAATAGTATCTCATTCTTTAAAACCAGCAGCATCATCTCCTAATTCTTCAAAACTTATTTCAGTTGAAGGATTTACAACTTCTTTAACTAAAGTTTTTTCAACAGTAATTTCAATAGAACCATTATCAACATCTAATTTTACAATTACATTTTCATCTTTAGTTCCATAATCCTTTTTATAAGCCGTTTTAATAGCTGATTCAATTATATCAACCAATTTTTCTTTTGGTATTTTTTTCTCTGCAGCAATCAAATTTATTGCAGCTTCAATTTTCTTTATATCTATCATAGATAAAAATTTTTTAAAAATTAAAATATATAAATTAAAACGAGAATTTGTTCCAAACTCTCGTCTTTTCCTTTATTACAATTTCTATTGTAAGCTTTTTTTCTAAAAATCAAATTTTTTTTGGAAAAAATTATTTTATAAATTCGTAAATTTACAAAATAATTTTGCCTTTTGAATTTAATTTAAAATTTTCTCAACTTTATTTGTTATATTATTTACAATGCTATCACTTATCTTAACTAATTGCATAAATTCTTCTTGTGTAAATAATCTAGAAGTTCAATTTATATCAAATGAATATATTATTTTATCTCAATTTTTAATTTCATGAAAATTCTTTATTTTTTTTCATTCAATATTGAATTCAAAAACAGTATTATCTTGATTTAAAATTATTGATGAATTAGATCATGTAACAATGGTAATTCAATTAAGAATCTTTATGGAATTAATACTTGAAAGATAACATTTCGTTTCAACAAATAATATATTTCCATCATTATTCTTTACAACTTCAAGTAATCCATCATCACGAAACGAATAATATGTTTTTCAATTATTCAGCTTAAATTCATTTGGCTTAGATGAAGAATAATATTCTTTGGTTATTTGCCAATTATTAGCATTATCTAATGTCGCAAATAATTCTCAATAATAGAACTCAAATATATTAACTCAATCATGCTTATAAATTTCTGATATTGATTTTTTTCATTTTGGATAATTAATTTTTTCGCTCCATGAATTATTCTCATTCAAAATATATCGCATTCATTCTAGCCGTTTTGCTGATGTATTTTTTCAATTTTTAAATAAAAATAATAAATTTCAATTATGCTCAACAACATCTTCAATTTCTCATACTCATTCAGGTAATTCAATTTTAATATTATTAATTAATAATAGCCTATCTAGTTGACACATTCTATAAAGTAATATTTCTTTTCAATTCACTTCCTTTATGAATTCTAGGTCATAAACATTTTCTGGTCACGTAAATTCCTCCCATTCATTTTGAGAATTTAGCATCGGAAAAGGCTCTGAAAATAATGATAATCCATGGTCTCTAAATATTTTTCTATCTCATAAAGTATATATTTCTTTTAAAGACTTACTACTTTTAAATGGAATTTCGTTTAATGTATTATTTTCTTCAAGAATAGCAGTTTTTGAGTAATTATTTCTATTTTTTAAATCAAATATTATAAGTCATTCTATTAATTTAATTCCTGATATATTATATTCTGAGTCAAACTTCAAAATATCCCATGTATTTTTACTATTTAAAACTAGTCATTTCCTTCAATATTTAAAGACGAAAATTCTTTTTCATCATATTTCATAATATTTTTCTATTTCATTATATCATTCTAATTTAGGTAATAACAAAATTTGTCATTCATAAAAAGCCAAAATTCTATTATTAAATCTAATTTCTACTTGATTCAATAATTCATAATTTCATCATATATTTTTAATAATATCTTCTAAATCTTTAATATTTTCTGTTTCATCTAATCATAGTACATTATGTGAACTAAATTTATGTTGAAAAGTTTCCATATTAATATAATAATTTTAAAATAAGAGTTATTTATAATGAAAATTAAAATAAAGTCAAAATATTATTCGTAGAATCTGTTACAAAATGCAAACTTTTTTAAAACAAAAAAATCCAAACGAATTTCGTTTGGATTTTTACTAGTATTTTTTAAGGCTTTAACAAAATTAATACTATATTTTTTTTCTTAAGAAAGCTGGAACATCATAGTCTTCAGCAGGATTAACTGGAGTAGCTGGTCTAACTGGAGATTGAGTTGTCATAGGCTTAGGTTCATTTATTGATTTTTTTCCAAAAGGATTAGCTTTTGAAGCAGCAACACCAGTTTCTCTGAATTTACTATTTGTATCTTCATCAAATCCAGTAGCAACAACAGTAATTTTGATTTCACCAGTATAATGTTCATTGATAGTTGCACCAAATATAATATTTGCATCAGTATCAACAGATTCAGTTATAATTCTAGCAGCTTCATCTACTTCATACATTGATAAATCAGTTCCTCAAGTTATGTTGAATAAAATTCATTTAGCTCAAGCAATAGAAAGTTCTAGAAGAGGTGAATCAATTGCAGATCTAGCAGCTTCAACAGCTCTATTATCACCAGAACCATATCAGATTCCCATTAATGCAGAACCTGCATTTTGCATAACTGATCTAACATCGGCGAAATCTACATTTATTAAACCTGGTTGAGTTATAAGATCTGAAACTCATTGTACTCATTGATTTAATACTTCATCAACTATTGAGAAAGCATCAAGAAGGGGAGTTCTTTTATCTATAATAGTAAGGATTTTATCATTTGGTATAGTGATAAGAGTATCAACTTTTTCTCTTAATTTATTGAATCCATCAACAGATTGAGCAGATCTTCTTTGTCCTTCAAATGAAAATGGTTTAGTAACTACTCAAATAGTTAAAGCTCATAATTGTTTTGCAATTTCGGCTATAACTGGAGCAGCACCAGTACCAGTACCACCACCAAGACCACAAGTAATGAAAACCATGTCAGCTCCTTCTAGAGCAGCTTTGATTTCTTCAGTTGATTCTTCTCGAGCTTTTTTACCTTGTTCTGGATTAGCACCAGCACCAAGACCTCTAGTAACAGCTTTACCTATATTGATTTTTTTAGGAGCATTAGAATTGTATAATGCTTGAGCATCAGTATTAATTGCGATAAATTCTACACCTTCAAGTCCAGAATCAATCATTCTATTAACTGCATTAGATCAAGCTCAACCAACTCAAATTACTTTAATTCTAGCAATTGGAGACATAAATGAAGTCATGTTTACTTCTTCAGGTCCGTTTGATAAAGTTCCAGTTGTGAAAAGACTTTTTAGTCTATCATCTTTTTTTACTACCATAATATAAGTGTAAATTAATAATTAAATTTATAATTTAGTTAAATATAAGAAAACGAATTTTACTATATTTAAGGAACCAATTTTTTAAATACTTTTACTATAGAAGCAAAAATATTTCACATATTTATATTTAAACCAGTATGTTCCATAGAATGTCTATTTGCTAGAATCATTGCTCAGATTACTGAAGCAAAACTAGGATCACTTATGAATGTACCAGATAGAACATCTTTTTCTGTAGGTAATCATACAATAGTTGGTAATCTAAGAACTTCTTTTGTTAAATCAACTAATCCTTTCATTTTAGCAGCTCATCATACGATAACAGCTCCTTCTGGAAGCATTCAGTCTCTTCAAATTCTTTTTAATTCATCTTTTACAAAATGTATTATTTCATCATATCTAGCAGTGATTATTTGTGATAAGTATTTTTTACTTATAACTCATTCTTCTGCATTGTTTGTAATTTTAGCTAAATCTAATTCAACATCTTTGAAAGATTCATCTCTATCAAGAGCTAAGCTTCCAAATTCTAATTTTAATTTTTCAGCAGTATCAATAGATGTTCTAATTCATAAAGCTATATCATTTGTAACACTATCTCACCCCATTGGGATGATTGATGCAAATTTTAGTGAACCTTCTTCATAAACTGAAATTCATGTAGTTGATGAACCAATATCGATACATACAACTCATAATTCTTTTTGTCTTTTAGTTAAAACTCATTCTGGAGCAGATATTATATTTGGATAAATATCAAGAACTTCTATTCCTACATCAGAAATCGCTTTTTTGATATTATTCAAAACGTTAGTACCAATTGAAAATATATTTGCTCTTACTTCAAGTTTTCTTGCAGTCATTCATACAGGACTTTTAATTCATTCTTCTAAATCAACTGTGAAACTATCTGGAATAACTTTTAAGATTTCTCTATTTGGTAATTCTACTCAGTTTCTAGCCATATCTAGAACTCTTATTATATCATCATTTTTAATTTCATCTCCTGAAACTGCTATAATTCATTTATTATTAACAACTTCAATAGATGAAGAGTTAAATGAAATATATGCTCAAGCAACTTGTTCTCCTGCCATTCTTTCGGCTTCTTCCAGAGATTTATCTAAGTTTTGTTTAAATTCATCCATATCAAGTATATTTCATTTTCTTATCGCATTAGAGGAAACTACTCATACTCATAAAACTGCAAATTTGTTTTTATCATTTTCATCAAATCTTCAAATAACAGTTTTTATCTTAGAGCCACCTATATCGATAGATGTGATTATATTATCAAAGCTCATCTTTATTTAAATATTACAAAGTAAATAGTGTGTTCAAAATATTTGTACTAGCTAAGGCTTTTACTGATACAAATACTTTACAAACAAGTTCTTATTAGCTAAGCAAAGCTTGTCGCAATTATATAGAACTTAAAATCTTTTTCAAACACTTTTAAAAATTGATGTTAAAAACTAAAGAGTAAATTATATTATTTGTATACAAAAAAAAGATTAGTTTTTATTCTAATCTTTTTTTATAGGGAAGTTTGTAATATTATTTTAACATAAGTTTACCATCTGAAACATCAAATCATAATTTATATAATCCAGTTTCATTTAATATATTTATTTCTCAATCATGTTTAATATAGAAAGAATTTATTCTATATTTTTTTCATTCAATTTGCCCAATATATGTAAGACTTTTTACATCTTGATATCTTTTACTACTAGGATTAAATACGAATATAGTATTATTTACATATATGTATATATAATTTAAATCATCTCTTGTTATAATTGTAGAATTACTAGGAGACATTGATTTATAATTTTTTGGTAATTTATTTAGAGTAATTGTTTCTAATTCATATTTAGGAGCAGTAAATAATTTAAGTAATGATAAATCATTTTTCAATATATACACTCAACCATCAACTGCAATTGTAGAAATTTTACCAATGCTTTTTATATCAGAATCTTCTAAAAATCATTGTCCTATAGAATATCCATTTATAGCAGTTTTATGCTTAAATATTTGATTTTTTTCTTTATCAAGTAGATAAATATTAGTTCCAAAAGTATCTATTGAATCAGAACTTTCCCATTTATCTTGACCAATAACATTTACAAATTTAAATTCGAAATTTTTATCAAATGTTACAACTCTAGAAGATTTAGTAAGCAATACTATTTTATCTCGCATCACTTTTCAATCTATGAAAAAATCATCTTCTAATTTATCAAATAAGTATTTTTTTGGTTTTTCTCCAGAGACGATAGGTCAAAGTAAGAAATTTGAATTTATTAAATATGTTTTATTATTTAATTCAATAGTTTTAATAAATCATTTTTCTTCTGTTCTATAAATTAGATTTGAAGTAGTTGATTCAAAACTCTCAACTCAATCGTATTGTTTTTTTAATATAGATATATCATCAATTATTTTATCCACATCATTTAAAAATAATTTCTTATCTTTTATTTCAGTAGTTATCTCTGTAGCTTTTTGTATATTTAAATCAAAAAGATCTGCATTATTCATATTTTCATTAGCAACTCTTATATAATCTCTAGCTTCGATTAGTTTTTCTTTTGCTGTAGAGATATTCATAGAATTATTAGTAGTAGAAACTATAGATCCTATTATTATGTAAAGCAGGGAAACGCTAACTACTATTCAAGCAACGAATAATGAATTTCTAAAAATCTTATCGCTTATATTAAATTTATCTTTCATTACTAATGCAGCGGCTAAACTTTTTTTTGTATAATTATTATCTAGTAATTTTAATCAAAAATGTTTAAGATTTTCTAAATGTTTATTTGCTTTAATTTCTTCTCTAGCGAAATCATAAACAAAAGATACAAGCATTATATTAGTAGAAATATTTTCATTATTTAATATATTTTCTAAATTAGCTCAAGTTTCATCTATTGAATCAATATTAACAGATTCTGTAAAATCTCATTTTGTTAGATAATCAGTTAATTTTTCATTAGCCATTATAATTATATCCTCAACTCTTAATGATCAACTTGATATATAAGAGAACTCATTTGTATTTTTATCTTGACTGCTAGCTTGAGTAACTTCAGTTAAATCGTCATCTTGTAATAAATAAATAGCTGATTTTCATATTTTCGAAAAATGAAATTTATTTTCTTCAAGTATTCAGATTGAAATATTTAGTAATCCTAAACTTTCTCATTTTAGTGAAAATGATTTAAAAAATCCATTCAAGAAATCAAGAACAACAGAAAAACTATCATAAATATTTTTTGAATCACTTGTTATATTATCTATGATATAATCAACTATCTTATTTGTAATGATATCTCAAATTCTTTTTTCAGAAGCATCAACCAATATAAAAGCAGTAATATCTTTATCTATTGTTATCGTTTTTTCTTGAACATAGTTCATTAAATTTTCTCTTTGAGCTTTATTGTAACTAACTTTGTACATATTGTTTTTTAAAATTAAGTTTCTAAATAAATATTTTATCATTTATTTATCATAAATTAACAAAACAAGTATATAGATAGTATTTTTTTGTCAACAAAAAAGAGATATTTTTAGTTTACAAAATATCTCTTTTCTATAAGGAATTAACCTTTTTTAATTTCTTTTAATTTCAACACTTCATGTTGTTTAGTTCTTTTATTATATTTTCTTAAAGATAATTTTTCACCAGCTGCGAAATTTTTCTTTTGAATATTAGTTACGTGTACTAGATTTCCTGTTTCTTCAGAGTAAAAACCAACATATGTTCTTTTTCCTTTTGCCATACATTTATTATTATTAAATTAAAATAAGTTGCAGTCATTATATGGATTTTTTTTAGTTTGCAAGTAAAAAAATAAAAAAACTTAGGCATTATCCCAAGTCTCAGTCCAATTTAATGATTATAGAATTTTCTAAACCAAAAATATTCATTTTTTCTACAATCTTTGTATCTGTATTTCTGGTACAAAGATCTTTTTGTTTTTATTCTTCGTCTAATTCGAAACTCGAATATTTGTTATGCATTTTGGAATAATCCGTTTCTAAGCTATTGTAATTTTCTTCTTCAAGCTCAGCAAGTTGTTCAAAACTTATTTCTTCAAATACATTATTATCTAATTCTAAAATTTTTCGATACAAAGTATCTTCTTCTAGAATTCTATTTAATTCTTCATCGCTTATTAATATTACTTTACACATTTTTCCGTTACCTTCCTATTTGTTTATTTTTATTTCTTTTTGGTGAAATATATTTTAATATTCTCCTTAAATATTTATATCGCACACGCTTAGTCTTATAAGCTTTTAAAAATAAAAGTCAAAATAATTATTGAAAAAACTCTAAAAATAAATAAAATCCATTTATTATTTATTAAATTTAAAGAATATGTGAAGAGATTTTTGGCAAGATGATGCTAGTTCTGATGAAGAAACTCTAGTTGTAAAAGATGCTAATTGAAATATATTACAAGATTGAGATACAGTTATCGCAATTAAAGATATAAAAGTAAAATGAGCATCGGACATAAAAAGATGAGATAAATTCGCGAAAATCAGATTAACAGATAATGTTGAATTAATAGAATCTGGAAAAATGGTACTTAGAACAGAATTTTTCAAGAAATTGTAAAAAAATCCAATTTTTAGGAACGAAAATATTCGTTCCCTACGGGGTAATAAATTTTCCGTAGGGAACGATTGCATCGTTCCTAAAAAATTTTTAAAAAAAAATGCGAATATTCGCATTTTTTTTAATTTCACAAGTGAATTTCTGTAATTTTTGGTTTTAAATCATTTAGAAATTTAGCTAAAATTTTATCTTTATCTCTGATAAAAAATTTACCTGAATCAAAAACTTTTTTATTTTGAGAAAACTCAGTAACTAGAAATTTTAAATTAATATATCAATATCTTTCATCATTTTTTGTATATTCCAAAGCGCAATTTATAAGTCTTTCTATATCATTTTCTGTATCGTCTACTTTTACTTTTATATTAGAATTTCAATAACTTATGTATTCTATAGGATAATTTGGAACTATTTCTTTTTCAACTAGTTCTTCAATTTTCTCCATCAAATCTTCTAATTCTTTATAATATTTTCAGTTAAACATTACTTTTGATTTAATTGCTTTTTTTTCTTCATGAAATTGTCTTATTTTATCTCAAACTGTAGCCATTTTTGTATATCTTATTTGTGTAATAAATTCAAAAAATAGTATATGAAATGATAGGGAATAGTCAATTTTATTTGAAATATTTTACTTATCTTTAATTTTATTTAATAATTTACTTGATATTTTTCTCTAAAAGATTATTATCATAACTTGCATTAAATATAATGTCAGGATAAATTATCATTTAAGCTTTTTACTTATGAAAAATATAAAAAAGTTTTTGCTAGTAATAGCTATATTTCTAGCCGGAATAATAGGTTACAATCAAACTCTAGCCTATACTCCTAGTTTCTCAAATCTCCAAATAACTAATATTTATGATACTCATGCGGAAGCTTTGAAATTAACATTTATTTTAAATAATGTAAGTTCAGGACCAAGTCAGGATTATTATATAAAAGTATCTATAAATGGGAATTATTATACTAGCGATTTAGTATATGATACTTCTATTGGAAAAATGTACTCTTTTATGACTATACCTATAGCTAAAAGTAATTTAAAAAATTATTACTATATGAATTATTATGTAGTAAGTAATTCTGGAAATGTACATGAGTATTCACAAATGAATTATAAAGTACTTCTATCATCTGATGCTAGTTGATTAAATTGGGGAAATGCAAAACTTGTAAATACTTACGATTCTGCATATAGAAAAATGAAATTAACTTTTTCTCTTTCAAATATCACTAGTAATCCAAATCTTAATTATTATATGAAGTTAAAATTCAATAATAGAGATTATACAAGCGATGTTATTTATGATTCAGCTGGGAAAAAATTATATGCATTCTTTTCTATCGATGTAAATAAAGCAGATTTAAAAAATTATTATATTATAGGATACTCAGTTATAAATAATAATACAAATACATTAGTTTATAATAAATCTAGCTATAAACTAAATATTGTAAATAATGAAAATATTTCTTGGTCATCAATGACTACATCAAATTCTTATGATAAAGATAATCAAAATCTAGAAATCGATTTCAATTTAAATAATATTCAAACTAAACCATCAAATAATTATTCTATAAAATTAAATTTTTGAAATACTTCAAACACTACTTATAACAGTGATTTGATATATGATCCATCAAATAATAAATTATCTACAAGTTTCCTAGTTGGTGTAAATACTAGTGATTTAAGAAATTATTATTATATTTCGTACACAGTATATGATTCAAATAATGTGCGAATATACACTAAAACAAGCCAACAAATAACAGTATCAAACTATTATTATAACAATCTTAATTATAACAATAATCTAAACTATAATAACACTTATTATAATACAAATAGTAATTGCTATAACAATAATACTGGTTATTATTCTAATGGTACATATTATTATTGTAACAACAACAATACATATTACAACGATAATAATATAAGTTGGTCAAATATAAGAAATACAAATGTTTATAATAGTTCTAATAGAGAATTAAATTTGGATTTTTATGTTAGCAGTATTTACACTCAACCACAAGATAGCTATTATATAAAAATATATTTGAATTGAACTTATTATACTAGTTATTTCTCATATGAATCTTCTAATAATCAATTACATGCTAGTTTTAATATTTATTTAGATAATTCATATGCAAGTACTAGTTATTATATGACTTACAGCATAATAGATAATTATTCAAATGTTACAAAATATACTAATTCAACTACAGTATATGTAACTAATTTGAACAACTATGACAGTAATTATTATTACAACAATTGATATTATTACTGCAATGGAGTATATTATAAAAATATAAATAATAATTGTAACACCAACTATAATAACAGTACTTATTATAACAATAGCGACTATTACTACAGCAACGGAGTTTATTACAAATACAATACTAGTAATAATAACTATTACGATAATACTTATAACAATAATTATGATTCAAGTAATACTTCAGAATCATATAAATACGCTTGGGATAAAATAAAAGTAATTGAAGCGAATCATTATAATTCTGCAGATAGAAAATATTATATAAACCAAGAAATTGATTATCTAAGAAATAGTAATACTTATGAATCTGGTTTCAAATCTAATGCAATTGATATATTTAATTCTAGATTAAATAACTACTAATATAAAAAACCTTATCGAAAAGTGATAAGGTTTTTTATATTTAATATTATTATCTACTCACGTCTTCAATCATAGCATCTTCACAAACCTGTTCTTTCATTTTATCTTCTTTAGAAATCAAATTATTTTTTTTCCAATCTCATTTCATAAATACCAAAATACTAATAGTTGCCATGATTAAATTTGTAGCAAGCATAGCATACCAAACTCAGTCTACTCACAGGGAAGTATGTTTAGATAAAATATAAGCAAGAGGGAATTGCACAACTCATTGCGAAACTAGAGTAAGAATCAAACTAGTACTCATATTTCAAGAAGCACGAAGTACTCAGCTTACAGACATTTGTATTCAAATTAAACCGAAAGAAAGGGCAGTGATAGTTAATATTCTAGCTCATCATTGTATAATTGCAGTGTCTCCAGGAATAAAGAAACTAACCAAATATGCACCCGCAAAAAATACCACAATACCAATTAATGATAAAATAAGAAAAGATATCAATAAACTCATTACACCGATTTTTTCAGCTCTAGCAATATTTTTAGCTCCTAAATTCTGTCCTATTAAAACAGCTCAAGCCATAGAAAATCATAATCAAAAAATCATTATTAATTGAAAAATATTTCAAGCAGCTCAATATGATGCAACAGCAAGCGTTCAAAAACTAGCAATCAAAAAAGTCATAAGAACCATTCATAAACTACGAGCCGACATTTCTATAGAAGAAGGTAATCCAATAAAAAAAGCTTTTTTAATATAAGAAAAGTCAGGTTTGAAATCATACATATTCAAATGAATATGATATTTACCTTTAAGTAAAATAATAAGTCACATAATAGATGCAATTGCTTGAGTAATTAATGTTGCCATAGCTGCTCATGAAACTCACATAGCAGGAATAACCCCATATCAAAATATAAAAAGTGGATCTATAATTAGATTAAGTAAAACGGTAAATAAAACGATATTTAAAGGCATTTTAACTTCTCAAAGTCATCTCATTATTGATTGGAACATAGAAAATGAGAAAACAAATATCATTCATATAAATGAAATTCTTAGGAAACTAAGCGCATCAACATAAACTCATTTACTAACTCACATTAAAGATAATAAATTTGGAGCAATTGCATATCAAATAGCTCAAATTATCACAGAAATCACAACTACCATAAGTAGAGTTTGTGCTGCAACATGATTTACCATTTTTTGATTTTTAGCTCAAGCATATTGTGCAATAAAAGTAGAACCAGCAACAGCAAACCCAGCACCAAGAGATATCATAAAAAAAGTTATAGGGAAACTAACTGAAACTGAAGCAACAGCATCTCAACCAAGTCTTCAAACCCAAAAAGCATCAGTTAATTGATAAGCACTTTGCAATAAATTAGCAAACAATATAGGCAAAGTAAGCAAGAAAATTGACTTAAGTATAGGTCATTCCAGGGACATTTCTAGATTTTTATTTTTTTTCATTTTTTCTAATTTTTATAAATATAATTTTTATTTCCACATAATTTTTCCTCAAATTTCACTTATCAATTTATTAATTTCATTAATTTGTGTATTTGAGCTAGTTGGTAAAATATCACTCGCAAATATTTCAATTCTTTCCAAAGCTTCATCAAGTTTCATTTTTCATCCAGGAGTAAGTATAACCAGACTAACCCTAGCATCATTTGGGTTAGATTCTTTATTTACAAGTCCTATTTTTTCCATCGGTAACAAAAGTCTTGTCACACCTGAAGCTGTAAGTCCTACTTTTTCAGCAAGTTCTATTCTCTTCAATTTATGTTCTGGAGCAAGATTCAGATGATACAAAACTATAAAATCATTAAATCCAATTCCTCCCAATTTTCAATCCAAACTCTTTGATAATATTGCATAAAATTTCGCAATATTCATAAAAAACTCAATATTTTGCAGCATAAAAAAATAATTATTGAAATATAGTTGATTAGTCAAGTATATTTCAATAATTATTTTTGTCAAAAATTTATTTTTTATTCTAGGGAAGAGTATTTTTTCTTCTAGGGAAGAGTAGTGTTTATCTAATTTCTCAATAATATCTATAAAAATTCGGTTTATATTTTTCTTTCAATCTCTTTTTATTAAGTTCAACATTTTCTTCACTAGGAACGAAATCATTATACAAATTTTCCGGCAAATTCAAGAAAGATTCTTCATAATTTTCTACCTTAAAGTTTCTATTTAAACATTCCGTGTACAGTAAATTATATCTTTTATGCAAGAATTTCAATTTATCATAAAAGAATTTCACATGTCATTTTCACAAAACATAGCTTTCCGGAATATTCTCATATACAAACTTCCCAGATTTCACCACATTCGGAATTCTTTTTATCTCTCTATGTTCCGACAAAAGATGCTGGTCATACAATTCTTTTGGATTTATTAGGTTTACTCTAGTCATAATATTTTGGATTAGTTTTGTTTTTAAAATTGTAATAAAAAAAATATTTATTACAATTTTAATTAACTAGTTTTTATTAAATATAAAAAATAAATTATGACCAAATTAAAAATGACAATAACAAAAATATCAGAACTTAATGATTTAATAAAACAATATCCAAAATATCTTACTATTAAGGCAACTGAAATACTATTTGATAAAAATAAAATCAAGATAGATGAAATTGAAAGAGATATTTTATTACAAAACTCTTTTATTGAATTAAAAGATAATAGTACTTGGCTTATAAAAGATATTTCTTGAACAGGGACTCGTTATATATCTAGTAAAAATATTAAGATTTGGGAATTACTTGAAGATATAAGTCAAACTGAAACATTGGATTATACATTAAGACCAATAATTATAAATTGAATAATTTTAAACAAAGATAAAATAAATAAAATATTTTGAAATTTTTTTAGATTGGAGCACTACCTAATGAATCTTAATGATTCATTAAATATAATTAAAAGATTAAAATTAAAACCTGATCAGGAAAATACCGATGATTTACATCATTTTAATTTTTTTCTATTTCAAGCGACTCGTTCATATCTTTTTACTTCAATTTGGCATTATGTTGATAAAGATAAAAAAGCCCATAGTTTAACAAATATTTTATTAGATATAATTGAACTTGGATGTTTTGAAAAAGATAAAATTATCGATGATATTTGTAAACTTAATAAAATTAACGAAGAAATAAAAAATGATAGAGATAAATCTATTTCACATCGTGACCAAAAACAAGCAAAAAAAGAAATTAATAAAAATTGATATAGCACAACATTATATTTAGAATATCCGAAAGAATATAAAGAAAAAATTAAAGTAATTAATGATATAGTACATAATTGGAAGTTAGCTTTAAATATTAATCAAATGGAAAATTATACAAATACAAGTAAATGAAATTTGTATTATAATTTATCTTATTAAAATAGGTATAAAAGAATTAAGTATTTATTTTATATCATAATATCAAAAAAATGCGTGATAAACGTTTTGTGGCTGAACATAGAGGATGACCTCTAACAAAAGAGGAACATAAACTTTTGATAAAATGGTCTTGTGATTGTATTAGACATGTATTAGCATTGTATGGTGAAAATATAAATTGACGTATTATATATGCACTTGAAATAGCTGATAAATGGACGAAAGACGAAGCAAGCGTAGGAGATGCTAGAAATGCTGCTTTTGCCGTTATTGCACTTGCAAGAGAACTAACTAATCCAGCACAAATTGCGATTGCTCGTGCTGCCTGACATGCTGTTTCTACAGCTCATATGGCAGACCATGCTCCAGGTTGAGCAGAATATTCTCTTAAAGCAATAATTTTTGAATGAAAATCTTTTGAGGAGGAAAGAAAATATCAAGATGATATATTACCAGATAAAATAAAGGAACTTGTACTTTCTTCAAGAGAAATGAAAGCTAAATCTTGGAATACTAGTTTTCAAAAAGCTTTTAAGTTAAGAAATAAATGAGATTATTAATTAATTATTCAAAGTATAAAAAATAGTAAATAAATAAAATCCTAGTTCTCACTAGGATTTTTTGTTTCTTGTTATTGAGGGTAACTAAATAGTAGTTATCGAAAATTAAGAAAAATATTAGAATGCAGTTCTTTATATAAAAATATAATTGACTTTCTTATTTTTATGGTTATAAAATATTTACCTAAAATATTGGAGGAAAAAATGGAAGCTTTTATGCTTTTTATGATTTTAGCAATTAATGTGCTAATTTCTGTTTGGAATACATATGCTGTTGGAACAGCTTGGAAAGATACAATGGCTTTTGGTACAAAGTTTGATAAAGCATTACTCTGGTCAGGAATTATCCAATCAGGTGTAGGGTTTTCAATGCCTATATTAATTGCTTTAGCGTATGGATCCGTAGCATATTTCACTTCTGGAGAAAAACCAGAATTGAGCCCTGAAGACGGCAAGCAAATGATGCAATGGATTTTTTCCCTTTGGTATATTGCTGTAATCTTTCCAATACTTGGTAGTGGATTAGCGATTTGGGCGCACTCTCTAAGAATTGCTTTCAAAAATCGTGATTTTGCAAGTATTGCAACAGCAGGTTGGAATACATTTGCTCAAATTCACAATACTATTTCTGCTGTGAATAATCTAGGCGGAGCATTTAAAAGTGTTGGTGGGCTTTTTGATTCATTAGGAAGTAGTAAAAGTGATTCAAAAGGTAATGCTGCAGTATTAGCAATTA
This sequence comes from Candidatus Altimarinota bacterium, assembly GCA_028713225.1. GTDB lineage: Bacteria > Patescibacteriota > Gracilibacteria > BD1-5 > UBA6164 > JAQVPN01. The sequence goes on along the minus strand of JAQTOS010000006.1, from coordinate 397 downwards.
TATTAGTTATTTTTGCATTAACTGCTGGGTTTACAATTGCATTTTCTTTGGTTCGTTACTTTGCAAACAAAACTCATTCGAGAATTGAAGAGTATGCGAAGACAAAGCAATATACATAACTTTCTTTCTTAAGAGAGTTTGAGTGATCAATAGATCACTCTTTTTTTTATTTAAAAACTTTAAAACTATCGAACTTTCAATAGACAACAAAAAAGAGCTTACCATTGCGGAAAACTCTCTTTTGAAACTCGTAAAATTTGTTAATTCTTGTTATGGAGGCCCTGACGAGTTCGATATTAGAACTTATATACAATTATTGTCAAGGATTGATTTGTATGAGTTGAAAGATTTTTTGCATTGTTGTAATCATAATTGGATTTAGATAACTAATATTATA
>JAQTOS010000009.1 GCA_028713225.1 Candidatus Altimarinota bacterium | reverse complement strand
AGAAGGCATAAGTCAAAAGCACAATTAAAAAAATATAAGCTACACGCTTAAAAAATAAAAAACAAACAAAGCCTGGTGAATTCGCTTTGATCAAAAAATATCACCTAAGAGAGGTATGCAGATTGTCAGACTTAAGTAAGCTGACACGGATATTTTTGGAATATTCAAAAATTCGATCCCTTCTCCCTTAGGATAACTTAACATTCTTAAACTTTCCTTTGCTCGTGAGTTGTTGGACATAAAAACTTTAACTAAGCCCCTATTACCAAATATGCTTAGTTTTTTTATTGTCCAAAATTTTAAGAATAAAAAAAATGGACCTGCGAAGGTCCGAAAGGATGATTTAGCAAATTTTGTGCTAAATCTAATTTTTGTTTTATGCCATAATATCCAAATTTCCACCTTTCCCCTCAACAGGTACTTTTACCTCTTGCCCAGATTGTTGAATTTCAGGCTCATCAGGTTTTTGACTCTGAATATTTGTTTTCAAAGCATCAGCTTGTGAACTTTGTTGAACAGGAGAAACTCCAGAACTCATACTAGCGGGATATCCGCTACTTGAAGAAGAACTAATTTGCATTTTACGACCTTTTGGATAGAATTTGGAAAAGCTGCATATTTATAGCAATATTTTACAACAAGTCAAATTTATTTATGATTAAGATTGAGAACCAAAGATTTATAGAATATTTTAGAGAAAATTTCTTCCAAGGCAATGAAATAGAATTGAAAGATTTCCTAGAAAACATACCAAAAGATTTATCAAAAACACTGAGAATTAACACAAATAAAATTTCAGTTTCTGATTTTTTAAAGTTTAGCGAATTATATGAGGGATTTGAATTAGAAAAAACTGCAATCCCAAATATTTTCTATACAAAAAAAACTGATAACAATAAATATGCTCTTGGAAATACCATTTCTCACCTACTTTGAATAACTTATATTCAAGAACTTCGAGCTTCATATAGTGTTTATGAATTATCAAAATGAAAAGTTGATAGAGAAAAATATACTATCCTAGATATGGCTGCAAGTCCTGGTGGAAAAACAACTCAACTAGCTGAATACTATCCGAATTCTATTATCGTAGCAAACGAATTCACACAAAATAGAATCACTCAATTAATCTCAAATTTAGAAAGAATCGGCTGAAATAATTTTTGTGTTACAAACTATAATTGAGTATTTTTTAGAGATTTACCAGAAAGATTTGATAAAGTCCTTATAGATGCTCCATGTAGCGGAGAATGAATAGGTTTCAAGGCCATAGAAACTATAAAACATTGGAACATCAAAAAAATAAAATGATTATCTGGATTACAAGAAAACTTGTTAGAACGAGCTTTGGTATCAGTAAAAGTTGGATGAGAAATTCTTTATTCTACTTGTACACTGAATAAACTAGAAAATGAGTGAATTATAGAATATATAGAAAAAAAATATCCTGAGAGTTTCCGCGTTACTTATTCTAAGAGATTTTGGCCTCATGTAGAGAAAAGTGGCTGATTTTTTGTAGCAAAAATTGAAAAATTAAAATCAGTAGAAACAAATTTCAAAAAAAGAGAAGCAAAAAATAACAAAGAAATCAAAAAAATAGACAAAGCTTCGCTTGAAGCATTATCTAGATTTCAAAAAAAATATGAACTAGATTTGTGAGACTCTGAACTTTATGTTTATAAATCTGATATTCTAGCCATCAAAAGAAATCCAGATTTCTGAGAACTTATAAATGATTTATATCTAACTAGACTTGGTCAAAGAATAGGAAATATTGTTAACTGAGAATTTACTCCAAACTATTATCTAGCCCGTGATTATGAGCTGAAAAATGCTAAAAAAATTGAAATTAAAAGCTTAGATGAAGTTTATGATTATCTAAAAGGAAAAGAAATAGAAACTAGTCTAGAACTAGAAGAAAAAGAATATCTAATAATTGCTTTCAAAGATTTAAAAATCTGAGGATGATATTACAGCGAATGAAAAGTGAAAAATATATTCCCAAAAGAATGGGTTGTTAAATAGAAAAAATCGCGAAATAATCGCGATTTTTTTTATTTAGTTAATTTAATTAATTTCCTCTTACAAAATTCTACTAGTTGTTTAACTTTACTAGGAGACATTCATTCTAAATTAACTTCTAATTTAGCATCATCACAAGTAATAGCAGAATGTCATGTTTCTATCTTGGGAGTATATGGTTTAAGGGTTTGTCATTCAGAACCACCAGTATGTCTATGAGCTTCACACATAAATTTAATTGATTATAAAATATAAACTAAACTTATATATAAATATTTATCGAAAAAAGTCAAATTTATTTGACTTAGAAGCTTTTTTAATTATATACTTATAGACTAATATATAATAATATTGTATAATTAATGAATATGTTGAAAACATCTCCTGTAAATCAAGAAGAAAAACAATCTAAAAATAATGTGAATTTAGATTTGTTAAAATTATTTAATTTGGAAAAACGAGAATTTAAACATCCAAATGATTTCTATATAAAATTTAGAGATCTATTTTTGGCTTCAGAAAATGATGTTAGTGATAAAATAAAAGAAGTGAAAATGGATATAGAAAAACAAGATTTTTATGATCCCTATCTTTTTTTCTTAAAATATTTTGAAATAGAATTAGAGTGAGTAAAAACTCAATGTTTCACAAAAGACTTATTTGAACAAAGCATCAATTTATCAGATTTTCTAGATAATCTATCTAATTTAATATACATTGATTTACATAAAACCCTAGATTATAAAAATAAAAATTGATTAAATTGATTAAGTGTATCAAGTGATTCAATTGTAATTTCTAATAATTCTAATACAATAAGATGATTATTTTGATTAGAAGAGGAGGCTTGAAATATATTACTTTATAACTACATCAGACATTTTATAATATGAAGATGATTTAATTTTCCAAAAATCAAAGAAGTTGATAATTATTATTGAGTTTTGTTAAGTGAATATGAAATAAAATCTTGAATTGATTTCATCATATGATATAGGGAACAAGAATTTAATCCTAATTTTCCAAATTCTAAAGATTTTATTATATCTATAATTAAGGATTTTTCATGATTTGATGATTGAAAAGATCTTAAAATGAATGAATTCAGTATATGAAATCTTATATGACTATATCTATGAGATATCAAAAATAGCTTAAATATAGCGGATGTAAGGCAGATACTTATTGAAGCATATAAAAATAAAAATAATTTTTTGCATTATCTGTTGTCAACAGAATGAAAAATAATATCTGATTTTATAGAAATTATAAATAAAGAAAATATAAATGAATTGAGTAGCGAAAATATAAATAAAGTTCATGAATTATATATAGCATTAAATATGGAAAGATTATTTTCATATTGATATAAAATAATTTTTGATACAAAAGAAAATTCATTTTTTATAAGTAATATAGATGCAAATAAAGCTTCTTTAGAAAAAAAACTCAAATTAAAAACAAAAGAGCAAATAAAAATATTTTTATGAATGGATGAAAGTCCACTAATCGAATATAAAAAATATTTTTTGAATACAAAACAAGAAATAAATGAATTATATGAACAAGAAATAAATGAATTATGTGACCATAATTATATGCTACTAGATGATATAAATGATCCAAGAGTAGATATTTTTATGAAAACCATGCTTGATTTATGATTAACTGATTTTGAAAAGAAAAATCTAGATGTAAAAATTTCTAAAGATAAGTTAGATGTAATTTTAGATAAATACAGAGTAAAAATTGAAAAACTTATAGAAATTTGATGACAAAAATATAATTCTTTGATGTTCTGATATGATAAACATTTTCGTCCGATTTGATGAAAAATCCATTTTAAAGAAAGTATTTCAAGTAAAAAGAAAAATATTTTAGAAAAAATTTATTTATTTTCTTCTAGTCCTTTTAAATTGCAACATGCTGATACTTCCATGTTATTAGCACCTTGTGAATCACCATTTCAAATGATAGAAGTGTTAAAAAGACTACATTCTTTAAAAATAATAAATGATTGAGATATAGAATTACAGCTTAGTATCGCCGGTAGATTACCAAATGATTTATGTGGAATTTTGGCTTCTAATATGATTTTTTTAAAAAATTATCAAACAGAATATCAAAAAGAAGCTTTTCATACTTGAAGTTGGGATAATTTAACAAAAAGTTGTATCATATGTTATGATGCTTGAGTACTTGAAAAAGAATGATTTTCAAATATACCAGAAGAAATAGCTTGAAGAACTGATATACTTTGACTTAGAAGGATAGAAGAAGTTTTAATTTTTTCTATTGTTTCAAATCTGATTTCTCAATCTCATTTTTGATGAGTTCATCAAGAATTATGATTAGATTTTATAAAAGAATATAGATGCTTATTAGAAAAATACAATATATCTAATATTCTTGATTGAAAATGGGTACATAATCCAGATGATAAAGATAAAGAAAGTGATTTAAAAGATTATTCTAATCATTACGAGTTAGTAAAAACTTGTACAGATTTATTAAATGAATGAATAGCTAAATATAATGATAATTGAGATTCTAGTTCAATAATTTTTGAATTGAGAGATTTACTATGAAAATATATACTAAGGTGAAATTTATTAAATCCTGAAAATCAAAAACTGCTTTCATAAATGAAAGCAGTTTTTTATCTATTCCTCAAAATCTTTCTTAACTCCACGAAATAATAAGTTCACATTATAAGTCCAAGTATTGCTCAGTAAACTAGTATATTTCAAATAACTCATAAATCCTTGAAATCTATCAGAAATCTTCAAAACATAAAGATAAATAAACTTACTAAAATCACACGAAGAGTGTACATGACTGGAAATCTGAATTTGTAAATATCGCGAGAATAGAAAAATAACATAATAAGTAGTAGAATTTGGCTTGCAACTGTTATATAAGCTGAACCGATAAATGAATATTTTGGAATCAGAATTATATTTCAAATAATATTGAAACTAGCAACAAACATATTTATATAAAGTAATCTTCTTTGGTTTTCTGAAGCTATTAAAGTATATATAAAAAGCTGAGAAATAAAGTAAAAAAGTAGTATAAATAAAGTAATTGTAAATACATCAGATGAAGTATAAATATATTTTGTATGGTCTATATAATCTGGAGTTGCCACAAGTCTGACAATATCATCTTTGAAAACTGATCCAAGAGCCACTATAGAGAAACCAAAAGCAAGTAAAGTCTTGTATGAATTATTTAAAATTCTTCAAATATTTTCTAAATGTTTCTCAGCAAAAGCCTTGCTCATCATGGGTAAAACAGAATTCAAGAAAAATCCAGATAATACCATCAAAACCTCAATTATTCTCATTGGAACACTGTAAAGCGCTATACTAGTATCCGCCTTCAAAGCTGGTTCAATAAGCGAAATTAGAACTATATCTATCTTGAAATAAACTACTGACAAAAATAATGCAAGACCATAAGGAAGCGAAATTTTGAAAATATGTTTGATATAATCCCAATCAAACCTAAATCTTATATCATCAATTTTCTTAGCATAAAGATAATTCAAATAAGTATTTAGAATAATTCCTGCAAGTCAGGCAAACATAATAAAAGAAAATGCAAATTCAAAATCTCATTTAATAAGAGGAAAAAGCAGGTAAACTCAAGCAAGAATAAGTCCCAGATTTAATATTTTCCCTAAAACAGCTGAAATAAGAGAAAATTCTATTTTCATATTAGCTTGCATAAGTGCCAAAATAGAAGAATTCATCAAGCCAAAAAGTGTAAAAATAGCTACTATAAATACTGATACTAAAGCTACTTCTGAGTTATATCATGGTAAAAAGTAAGCAATCAACAAAGATAAAAATATAATTCCTATACCTAGAATCATCCTAAGAGTCATCACATTTCCTACTATTTTACTAGTTTTTTCCTTTCCTGCTCGGATTTCTCTAACTGTTATAGTATACAATCCCAAATCTGCCAAAAAAGCAAAAATTCCCAAATATGAATAAATTTTATTATAAAGTCCATATTCATCAACAGACAAATAAGTAGTCAAAGCCTTTATCAAAAAAATTGAAATAATAGCTGTAAATACTTTTGAAAGTATCTGAGAAATTGTATTTGATGCGATTTTCTTTAGCATAAAAGTTAATTAATTTTAAATTTGTGTGAGTATATAAATTTTTTAGGAAAAAACAATTTTCTATACTTACTTTTGTGACCAAAAGTAACAAAAGTCTTAGGGGGAGGAAATTTCAGCTAGTTTTTTCTGTGCTTTCTATTCTGTATCACTATCGTTCCTCCCCCTAAAACCCCTCTTTTCTAAAAGATGTTCTTTTTTGTACTATTTTTGTGTACAAAAGTGGCTTTTTCTTCACATTTTTTTGACTATTTTTGCACTTTTTTTGTTGTTTTTTAATGATTTTTTAGAAATTTCTTAGTTTTTCTGGAGTTTTTTATTTTGCTTTATTTAAAACATTACTTTAATATTTATTATTCTAAAAAACATATTTTAGTTTTTCGTCAATATACATTTATGGAACTTTTGTTACTTATCCTGTATAATTACCTTGTAAGTTGATTTATTCAACTTGTTCTTTAAAAAATCTGCTACTTCTCAAGATTGGAACTCTATTACCCAAAAATAGTTCATTCCTATACAAAAAAACACAAAAACAAAATAAAAACAAATACGTGTCTTAGGTACTTATGCTTTTTCTAGATAGCTTATAAAATTTCTTTATAGTCTGTCTAGAAGGCATAAGTCAAAAGCACAATTAAAAAAATAT
>JAQTOS010000005.1 GCA_028713225.1 Candidatus Altimarinota bacterium | reverse complement strand
ATAATATTGTTATACAAACTAGTTCAAGTTCAAGTAATAGTTCCTGAATTAGTAGAAGTATTAGAAAATACTACTTTAAATGTAGTTCAAGTTGATGATAAATCAATATTTCCAGATAGTGTTTCTTGAATTGGAGCATTTGTTGTAGGATTTAGAAATATTCATAATTTATTTCAGATTACATATGTTTTTCTGTCATTATAATTATTAGCCGCATATGTTGTATTTACTGGATTTTGTGAAATATTCATAGAATCTCCATTTTCAAGCATAGACATTAATTGAAATTTTGTATAATCTCAGTTTGTTGAATATGTATAAGATATATTATCTTTTGGATCTTTTACTTGTTCATATTTTATTTTACTTATTACATTTGTGCCAGCATATCATTGATATACTAATACTCGTGATCCAGTTCAAATATTTACTATTTGAGCATCAGGAACTGGTAATACAGAATTTTTTGCTTGATAAATTTCAAGTCAATTTTTCATTTGTCATAAATCTGCTACTCTTTTTCAGTCTCTAGCATCAGCTGTATATGATTGATATGACATAAAACCAATAGTAGCAAGAATTGCTAGAATAGTTATTACTATGATTAGTTCTACTAGTGTGAAGGCTTTTGTTTTGTGTAAGTTCATAATAGAAAAATTAGTTTTTAAATTAATTTGAGTTTAATATTTTTTAGAAAATTTGCAAAAAATAAATCCTCAAAAATTTGAGGATTTATTTTATTGATAACTAGAAGTAAGTTCTAGCATTCAATTCTCTATACTTATTTCTAACTATAGCTTTTTCTCTGGTTTTTCTAGCACTTGGATCTTTAGTTACATATCTTTCATATTTCACTTTATTAGCGATTCTTGATTGAAAAAATAACTTTTTGTATCTAAGTAAAAGTTTATCAGATGTTTCAGCTTCGTTTCTGATAGCATATATCATTGTATTTCTATCTCCTTAAGACAGATCAAATTGTAAAAATACTTTTTTTAAAAGTGTCCTAATTCTATTTAAAAATATTTTTTGTCAAATTTAAATTTTTGCATATATTGTAGCAGTAATTTTTTAAAGAATAAAAACTCATTAAAATGAAAGAAGATAGATTAAATAAAATGCAATCGATGATTTGAGATTTGGCTAGACAATTCTTGATAGAAGCAAGTATGGAAATAGCTCCAGAATTTGGACTTATAACAGTTACAAACATAAAACTAGCAAGTGATATGTCATACTTAGACATATATGTTAGTTCTATGAAAAATAAAGAAACTTTATGTAAAGAATTGGCTAAATTTGATTATGGAATAATTAAAAGAATGAACGGGGTTGTTCAACTTAGAAAAACACCAAGAATAAGATTTAGATATGATGAAGAATGAGAAGTTAGTCAAAATATAACAAGTCTAATAAATAGTTTAGATATACCAAAAGATACCGAATAAGATTAATTTTAAAACAAGAATTTAGAAAATATGTTTAAACAGTTTTTAAAACAATTAAAAAAGAAGTATAAAAAACTAAAAAATAGAGATTTTCATAAGAAACTTGAAAATGAGAAAGCAAGACTTTATGGAAGATGAGAACAACTTGATTTCAATTGCAGGAAAAATAAATTTCAAATTTTTAGTTTATCAAGAAAATACATAAATTTTGTTAGATATAACAATAACAAATACATTCCTTATTACTTTGCTATAGGGGCTTTTTTGATACTTTGAAGTATTTATATATTTTTCTATTCTTCTTATTTTGCGATTCAAAAAATATATATTGAAAGAACTGATGAATTATCGAACATAAATATTGCTTACAAAGCTGTATCTGAATATTACTGAAATTCTATAATTTTAAGTGACGAAAATGAAATAAAAAACAAAATCATATCTTATCAAAAAAATATAAAAACAGTTGATGTTAGAAAAATGCTTCCTGATTCTATAAAAATATCTATAACTTCTTATAAATGAGCTTTTAATACTCAAATGTTTGGAAGAGATTATATAGTAAGTAATAATTGAATTTTTATTCCTATAAAAAATTCTTCTAAACTTAAATTTGCAACAATTCATTTCAAAGATCCTGATACTTTAGGAATAATTGACTACAAAGATATCTTATCTCAAGATGATATCACAAAAACTCAAACTCTACTTTCAAAAATAAATTGATCTCTAATTAATATAAAGATAAAAGATTTAGATTTTTTCCCTATTGAAAGAGAATTACATGTAAATGATGATAACTGAACAAAATATATATTTGACCTTACTCGAAACCTAGATGAACAAGTATCAAAAACAAAAGCATTTTTTGATAAAAACAAAGATACAATGTGAGCTAAAATAATCTATATGGATTTGAGAATAATCTGAAAAATCTTCTATTGTGATGAAAGCGAAAAAAATAGTTGTTATTCAAATTTAAAAAGAATTTATAATTATAATATAACTAATTAAAAGATATGGGGTGAAATAGCTGAAAAAATAGTGACAGCATTACTTTTGATGCACATTGATGAGGGACAAATAGTATAAATATTAGATGGTTTGACGAAGCTACAACACAAATTTATACAAAAAATTTTGCAGATTTTGTAGATAATATATTAGTATGAAAAACAAATCCTAATATAACTTCCAAATTAGAAGAAAAAATATCATCTGAAAAAAATAATGATTTACTTATTACTATATATAATAAACTGGATTCAATATTAATTGAAATATTATGATTAGTGCCAAATTGAAATAATTACAATGTAATAATTAAAAATATTGAAAAAAAATATAATTTAGAAAAAAGTCACTTAATACCAATTATTAAAAATATAATTCAAGATATATTTAAATTTTCTGTATGAGTAAAAGCAGAATGATTAGATGAAATTTTTAATAATTTTTTAGATGAGATTGCAGAAAAATGAACAGAAATGGATTTTAATGATTTAATTGATTTTATAACTATAATAGAAACTATAATTCTACAATCAATTAAAAACCATATAGAATGAAGAAAATGGGTAGATGGAAATTGAGAAAAGATTAAAGAATTAATAACCATATTGAGCTTAGAAAGAAAAAGACTTACTGAACAATATCTATTTAAATACAATATTGATAATAGTACTAAAGTGAAAATATTGAGTGCTATACTATCAGAAAAAAACTTCAACATTGATAAAGATTCAATTGATGAATATATTATAAATATCATCTGATATAGATATATTCATGTTAAACTACCATACTTAATATCAATATAAAAAATAAAGAAGAATTTTAAAAATTCTTCTCTTTTTTCTATTTATTAAATTTTTCCAAAACTTTCAAATCATCTTTCAAGAAAGTATTTCAATTTTGAGTAAGTATATTGTAAATTAGTTTATCGCTAAATTCAAGTCTCTTGTAAAAATCTTCTACTGTGATAATTGCATATTTAATTTTTCTATTAAAAAAAGTTTTAGCTAAAAAATTATTAAAATCAATTTTATCAATTTCTCAGATAAGAAAAATATCAACTATACAATTATTTCAAATATCTCTGTTTGATATAGATTCATTAACTAGAACAAAATCTAGAGAATTTTGTAATTTGAAATATTTTTTAACTGCTTCAAATGGATCATAAGTTTTAATAAAAAGTCATTTAAATTCATCAAGTAGGAAGAAATTTTTGTTTATATAAAAAACTTTTTTCTTGTTATCATCTCTACTTTTTAAAACTCAAAGATCTTCTAAATTATCTAGTTCCCTTTTTATAGAATTGATTTGTTCATCCAAATCACGAGCCAAAAGTCTCATATGAAAACCTTCATTATTTCCAGCATCAAATTCTAGTATAAGTTTTTCTAGTATTTTTACTCTACATTTAGATCAGATTAATTTCGATAAATCAAAGTTCTTCATAAATATTATTTTTGTTTAATCATTCTAAATTTTTTCTTCCCAACTTGAAGCAAAGTATACTCAATTTTTGATAATTTCAATTCGTATTTCAAATCTTTTATTACTTCACTATTAACTTTTGCTCAACCTGAAGTTATTGAATCTCTTGCTTCAGATGAATTTGATACTAATTTAGCTTCTCTTAAAGCTGTAGAAAGCATTACTTTTTCTTGTTCAAATTCCACTTTTTCTATATCTTTTTCATCTGGAATCATTCATTCACTAAGCACTTTTTCAAAATATGCTTTGGCTTCAATTGCAGCAGTTTCTGAGTGATAAAGCTTAATTACTTCGTGAGCTAAATCTAACTTAATATTCTTGGGATTTTCATCTGTAGCAAGTCTAGCCTCGTATGGTTTTATTTCATCAAATGTGAGAGTCGTACAATGAACAAAATATTTAATTATAAGTTCATCTTTAATTTCCATGATTTTTACAAACATAGAATTAGCAGTTTCGTCTAGTCCTATAAAATTTTTATATGATTTACTCATTTTTCTTCAATCTGTTCCCTCTATAAGATTGAACATCATAATATCTTGTTTTTCTTTTCCATAAGCTTCTTGTAGAGTTCTACCAGCAAGTAAATTGAAATATTGATCATTTCAACCTAACTCTACATCAGCATTAACCGCTATAGAATCATAACCTTGCATTATTGGATATAAAAATTCTTGCAAAGAAATTCTAACTCATCATTTATATCTTTTTGAAAAATTATCGCGGTCTAACATCTCAGCAACTGAGAAATTTTTAGCTAATTCCCCAACCATATTGAAATTGATTTTATCCATCCATTCTGAATTGTATCTTATTTCAACTTTGTCTATATCAAGGATTTTAGCAAATTGTGATAAATAATTATCTGCATTTTTTCTAGTTTCTTCTCTTGTTAACATTGGTCTTTCAGCTTCTTTATCAGAAGTATCCCCTACTTGAGCTGTTGAATCTCAAATAATTATCACGACTTGATGACCAAGCTTTTGGAATTCTCTAAGTTTCAAAATAGGTACAGCATGCCCAATATGAACAGTTGCTCAAGTTGGATCTATACCAAATTTTACTCTAAGAGTTTTCCCAGAATTTAATTTTTTTTCTAAATTTTGTTTATCTATTACTCTAGAAACTCATTTTTCTAGTAAATTTTTAATTATTTCTTCTGATGTTTTCATATTTTTTATCTATTATTTTCTATATTTTCTTGAACTCTTCTCATAATTTCCTTATTTAGAGAATTATCCTCGCTCATTATTTCCAAAATTGCATCTTGAGTTATAACAAGTAATTCCAAATCTGTTTTTGCTATTACTGTAGCAGTTCTATCTTCTTCATTTAATAATGCTATTTCTCAAAAAATATCACCTTCTTGTAATGAGCTAATTTTTTCTCAATTTATAATAATATCAACTTCCCCTGAAATTATTATATAAGCTTTTCAATTAGTTTCATCTCATTCATTTAAAATAATTTGATCAGAAAGAAATTTTTCTTTTTGTAAATTATTTAACAAATTATCTAGAATATCTCTATCTATTCAAGTAAATATTTTTAATTCGTGCAATTTTTCCATATTTAAAATAATTTAATTATATAGTTTTAAATATAGAGATTTTTTAGAAATAATCAAGATTTGTTTATAAACTTCTTTTTTCTTTTGACAAATCACTATTTTTCATTATAAAATCTTCTCTTTTTAAGAGATTGTTCTTTAAAATAAACTGAAAAATAAGAAATAAAGGTGTGGGATAGTTTTTGCAAAAAAATTATAACACAAAAACAAAATTACTTGACTTAAGGAGTCAAACCATGAAAAAGATTATCACAGACGAAGCTGGATTTAAAGCATTTGTAAAAGCAATTCAAGAACAAAAAGACTACAAAAACCCTCTTGGGTTTGGTATCTGCCGTGTCGATGTTGGACAATTGGATAAAACCAAAGTTCTTCAAGCTACGTTTCCCCATATCAACTGGAACGAAAATTTCGGCTCTGCTGCGATTTTTATCGCTGCGGCTCAAGAATGGGGATACGAAGTTAATTTTACAGCGGATGAACTTATCATTCCTATCAACTCTGCGTTTCTCCAATGGTGTTTAGATAAATTTACACCATATATCGATGAAGCATTCGGCGATGCACACAAAAATGTGCAAGTAGTGCAAACACTTCTTGATGTTATTGAAGAAAAAGGTATGCGTGATGCTGAATTCCGTCTTGTTATGCTTTTCAACGATGTTCCGTGCACAAGCGTTGAGGGAACCTACCTGAAACTCTATGCACTTTCTACGTCAAAAGCGGAACTTCGCTCACTCAATCTGAATGGTGCTTTCGGAACCTTGCATAATGTTGCATGGTCAGATGGTCAACCAATCGAACTCGAATGGCTCCGCGAAAATGAAATCGAACTCAAATTTGCCAATGCATATCCGAAAATCGATTTCGTCGATAAATTCCCTCGCTATCTACAACATATCATTCCGGATAACAGTGTTCGTATTCTTGATGATTCAAAAGTCCGTTTCGGTGCACAACTCGCAAAAAAAACAACTATTATGCCTGGTGCTTCATATGTCAACTTCAATGCTGGTACACAAAACCGCAGAGATGGTGAAGAAAATAAGGGAGTTATGGACGAAGGTCGTATTTCAAGTTCTGCGGTTGTCGGAGATGGTTCAGATATTGGCGGAGGAGCTTCGATTCTCGGTGTTCTCAGTGGAACAGATGGAATTCCAGTTACAATCGGACAAGACTGTTTACTTGGAGCAAACTCGGTAACGGGTATCGCTTTGGGTGATGGATGTATCGTCGATGCTGGTATCGCAGTTTTGGCAGGGACGAAGTTTTCGGTTGAATATAATGAACTTGAAAAACTTTTTCAAGTTAACCCTTCATTTGAAGAATTTCCTTGTGTGGATGAGGATGAAAAAATCATTCTTAATTCAGAAGTTGAAGGAGGAGATATAGCCCCTATGTTAATTGAAGGGAAGGCAGAGACAATGCGTGAATTACTTGAAAAATCACGTTTCTTAGAGAGAAAAATTGTATTAAAAGGTAAAGAACTTGTTGCTCTCAACGGGATTCATTTCCGTCAAGATTCAACAACAGGACAGTTGATTATACGTCGTTCAACCCGAGAAGTGAAACTCAATGCAGATCTTCACTAAAATCTGAGTCAGAGCAATATGCTCTTTCTCTAATAAAAAGATAAGGAGCATATTATGAGATATCTAAGACTTTCCCTTTTAGTAGCTGCTGTAATGGATTTCCATAGAGCAGGAAGTAGTTCTTGTCTAAAAATAAGCAAATACAAAATCGAACCATGGAGAATGATGAATAATCATCCATGGGAAAAAAACAAAAAAAATCAAAGAAAAAAACATCGGAGATAGCCTTTGGGCTATTCTCCACCAAACAAACAAAATAAAACTATCCTAAACCTTTGTTTCTTAAAAATCACTAAAAAAGAGCTAAAATTAGCTCTTTTTTAGTTTGTAAAATCTCTTGCTTTTTCCCATTATAATCTATAATAGAACTATTAATTATTAAATATTTAATTATGGATTATTTTATATTAAAAGAAGAAATAAAATATCAAGTAAATAGAGTAGTAAAAAACAAAGTTTTGATGTCTTTATTTGTTTTATTTTTTATTATTTCAGCATCTGCAACTTATCTTTATATAGATTATAAAAATAATGGAAAAAATTCTTTTTATTCTCAAATTTCAAATCAGTCTATATCACCACAAGTAATCTCGGGAAATTTTGATATTGATTATAAAAAAATTCCTTATAATATTCCTTATATTGAATTAAAATTCAATAAAAAAATCGATGCAAAATCAGTAAATGAAAAATCTTTTACTATTAGTCCAAAAATTGATGGAAAAATTTCTGTTTCTTGAGATACTATTAGATATACTTTTGATAAGCCAAAACTAGATATTTGAACAGAAATAGAAGTAAACGCGACAAAAGATATAAAAACTCGAGCTTGAGAATCTATTGCTACTTATTCTAGTTTCTTGCAAATTGCTGAAGCTCCAAAAGTCGTTAAAATAAGTCCTGAAACAAAAAAGTGAGATGATAAAACTATAGTGGATAATCTAAATTCTCATATTTATGCATTTTTTAATGTTCCTATAGTTCCATTAACTAATTTGGATAATGGAGATATGCTTCCTTGCCTAATAGATATAGAACCAAAAGTAGAAGGAACTTGTACTTGGACAACTACAAGTATGCTGGAATTTACTCCTACTTCTCCGCTAAATGGCTCAAGTTTATACAAAATCAAAATATCAAACAAAGACTGACTTCTATATAATTTAGAAAAAGAAACTACAAGTTACTTAGAAACTAGTGATTTAAATTTTTCTATAAATGAAGAATCTTACTACGAAACATCATATAGATTTTCTCCAAATTCTGGTTTACATATAAGTTCGAACTTCCCTATAACATCTGATGAATTAAAGAAAAATATTATAATGCAGAGAAATAATAAAAATATAGCTTTTTCTGTAGAACAAATAAAATGATCTGATACAAATTTCCTTATAAAATCTGGGGATTTCAAATATTCATCAAATTATTCAATCACTTTTAAAAGAAATTTAAAACCAAAACTTGGAAATCTTTGATTTAAAAATGATAAAACTTTTAATCTTCTGACAAATTCTTTTATAAATAGCACAAATGCTTATCAAAAGAAATTTTCAAGTACTTGAGCTGAATTATATCCTATTTATACTTCAAGTCTTATATATAGTTTAGCCAATAAAAATGCTTATCTAGATATTTATTTAGATGAAGATGCTTGAAATTTGGATAAAAATATATTCAATTTCACTGACACAAAATGAAATAAAGTAAATTATGATTTAGCTTATTCTAAAAATACCGATGCTATAAACGAAAAATGAGAAAAAATAACAATTGAAGATAAAAAACATCTGATTTTGACTATAAAATGAGATTTAGCAATGTGAGCTAAATACAAATTAATAGTTTCCAAAAAAGCAAATAATGCATTAGAAAATAATTTAACTTATGAATACTCTACTCCAAATCAACTAAAAATAATAAGTCATAAATATGTTTGATATAACAAATCTTGTCTATATACAAACTCATATTTATCTTATAATGAAGAAAATTATATAAAAGATTATTCTAAAAATTTCTCATATTCTCCAAATGCAAAAATATTTTCTATTTGAGAATATGAAGCTTGAAGTGCTGATAAAGATTATTTTTGGGGAAAATCTTGGGAAGAACAAGAAGCTTTTAGTAAATTGTCTTTAAGTGAACAAAATAATAAATTAAATCTATCTAAACTTTGTCCTATGGCTCCAGCCTGACAAATATTATATGTAATAAATCATAGATTAAACCCAAATACTACTTATAAATTTGAAACAAAAAAAGATGCACAAGATTTATATTGAAATAATATCTGAAATTTCTTAAGTAAAACTTTTAAAACTGGAAACGATATAAAAGAAATAGATAAATATGTTTATACTACTATATCAAAAGATGTTTCTGTAATACCAAAGACAGCTCCTATAGTTTTCAAAACTCAAACAGTAAATCTAGATAATATCAGTTTTGATATTTGTGAAATGGATAAAGCTTGATATTTGGACTATTTATCTAATTCTTACAACGAATGATATATTCCTCTTTGTACAAATCAAACAAGAAGAAGTTTAGCTGTAAAAAACAAATATTGGGATTTATCATATACTAAATTTGATTTAGAAACAGATATTCTTTGAGTAAAATCTAATTCTAATTTCATACTTATTAGGTGATACGGAACTGCTTTTTGAAGTAAATTAGAAAATGGTAAAAATTTCCAAAACTTATTTATCAGATCTGATATGCAAGCTTATATGGAAATGGGGGGTTGAGATCCACAAACTGGTTCAAATAGAAGTTTGATTTTCGCTACAGATTTTTCTGGAAATCCTATCTTAAATTTAACTACTGATGCTTATACAAGAAATTATCCATCTTGATATAACAAAATTAATTTACCTGTAAAATATGACAAAGCTTGAGTTTATATTACAAATGTAACAAACTTAAACGATGCTGTAATTTTCTTGAAATCATGAGACAAAGAAGCTGTAATCACAAGTAATTCTGACCAAGCTGGAAACTATGATTTTGGATATAATTGATGAATTGATTCATATACTAAAGATTTCTTATATTTATATACTGATAGACCACTTTACAAGGCTGGAGACAAAGTTTATTTCAAATGACTTGCTAGATTATTTAGTCTAACTTGATATAAAAAAGCTCCTTATAAAACCGGAAAACTTGAACTAATTGATGAAAATTATAAAACTATAAAATCTATTGATGTAAAATTAGATAATAATTCAAATTTTGCTTGAGAGTTTGATTTATCAAAAGATGCTTCAATTGGAAAATATTCTTTTAGATTTACAGTAAACGGGCGAGAAATTATAAATAATGCTTCATTTGACATACAAGAATATGTAAAACCAGTTTTCAAAGTAAATTTAAGCCAAGACAAAAAAGATTTTACTCTTTGAGAAGGAACAAAAATCAAAGTAAATCCAGAGTATTATTTCGGTGGAAAAGTTATTTCCACTAAATGAACTTATTCAGTTTTGAGTCAAAATTATTTCTTCGATGCAAAAGATTATGGCGATTATCAATTTGGTGAATGAAATAATTATTTTGATTGTCTTTACTGGGGATATTGTTCTTATAATGATAACTTAAATAAAGTTCAGGAATTTAATGTTGATGAAAATTGAAATTATGATTTGAACTGGAAATTTTCTAGTGATGCTAAAGATGGAGAAAAACTTTATACAATTACAGCTGAAGTAGAAGATCCAGATACAAAAAAAGTGGTTTCAAATTCTGTAACAAATATTCTCCATAATACTGATGCTTACATGTGAATTTCAATTCCTTGGTACTCTTCAAAGAAAGATGGAATTGATTTCAAGTGAGTTGTTGTTGATTATAATGCAAAAGCATTAGAAAATAAAGATGTAAAAGTAGAATTATATAAAAGAGAATGGAAATCAGTTTTGAAACAATGAGTTGATGGAAATTTCTATAATGATTATGCTTATGATGATAAATTAGAAGATAGTTTTAATTTAGAAAGTGGAAACGATGGTAAAATATCTAAAAAAATCAGTACAAAATCTGATTGACAATATTTTATAAAAGCAATTTATACTGGAGAAAATGGAAAATCATTTATTTCAAGTAGAGATGTTTATGTTTCTGGAGAAAATTACGTGGAATGGAATAATTGAAATAATGATATCACAGATATAGTTTGAGATAAAACTCTAGTTAAAATCGGTGAAACAAATACTTATACTCTGAAATCTCCGATAAACTCTGGAAAGGCTCTTATAATGATAGAAAAAGATGATTGAGTTATAGATTATTTTGTACATAATATCTCATCTTATGCGGATAGAATTTCTATTCCTGTAAAAGATGCTTATTATCCAAATTTTTACCTAAAAGCATTTTTGATAGGAACTCCTGCAAATTCTGCATTACCAGTTTACAAAAGAGCTCTGACTTCTACAAAAGTAGTAGTAAATTCTAAAAAAATAAATGTAGGAATTAGTCCAAATAAAACTAGCTACCTACCTGGTGATAAACTAGAATTAACAATAAAAGTAACAGACGAAAACTGAAGATGAATTGCAAATGCTAACTGAAGCATAGCAGTAGTTGATGAAAGTTTACTAGCTCTTATGTGAAATCCTAAGAAAAATCCTTTTGCTTTTTTCTATGAAATGAAAAGATATCTTGGAACTCTAACTTATATTTCACTAAAAAACTTAGTAGAAAAATTAGAAGTAAAAGATATAAGAGATGGTGAAAAATGATGAGCTTGAGACCAAATGAAATGATGAGATTCAAATAAAAAAAGATGAATTTTCAAAGATACGGCTTATTTCAAAGCTGATTTTACAACAGATTCTAATTGAATATTTAAAATCACAACTGATGCTCTTCCTGATAATCTAACTACTTGGGATATAGAATCAATAGTTACAAGTCCTGATAATAAAATATGAATTGGATGGGCATATGTAAGTACAAACAAAAAAGTTATGGTGAGTGATAATTTGCCTGCATTTCTTGGAAGTTCTGACACGATAAAATTTTCTCCAGTAATTTTCAATAAAACTGGAAAAGACCAAGATTTCACAGTAAGTTTTGATGGAACAAATATGGATTTGGATTCAAAAGAAGAAAAGGTATTTATCAAAAATTGAGAACAAAAAACTATCAATTTTGAAGCTCAAATATGACAAAATAATATTCTTGCAAGTTTGAGTTCTAAAATAAATATCAAAGCAGTAGCACAAGAGTCAAAAGATAGTGATGAAATAGAGAAAACTTTAGAAATAAAAAATACTTACACTAGAGAAGTAGTTGCTTCAGCTTGAAGTACAGCCTCTAGCAAAAATGAAAAATTAGATATAAAAGATATTATAAATTATCCTGGATATTTAAGTTTAAATTATAGCTCAACTCTGCTTACTAATCTGACTGATTCAGTTGATTATCTAAATAATTATCCATACTGATGTAGTGAACAAAAAACGTCTAGTTTGATGCCAAATATATTTATAAAAAAATTGTATAATAGTGCTAAAATAGAATACAATTTGAAAGAAAAAATGATAGATTATTATGCTTGAACTGACGAAGGTTTCAAGAAAAAATCACTTGATGAAATTATCAAAAATTACACAGTTGATATAGCTAAATTTCAAAAAGATTCTGGATGATTTGGATATTGGAAAGATTTATCAGTTTGAAATAATTTCGCCGATTTTGCTTTGACTTCATATATAGTTGATTCACTTTCTGAAATTAGAAATATCTGATATAACATAGATATCGCAAGTACAGATTCTGCTGTAAAATATTTAAAAAATAGATTTTATAAAAATACTCGTGAAAATTGTATTGTAACAAAATATAATGATTGCAAATACTGAGAAATTGAAAGACTTAAAGCTATAGAAGCTATAGTAAATTATAATAATTCTGATTATGAAGCTTATAAAATGTATAAACTCATAGATTTTACAAAAGATACTTCTAGCAGTTTTTCACTAGAAAACGCTAAAACTATGGCAAGTTTATATGCAGCAAGTTCAAAAATGTGAATAGATAAAAATTGATCTGAAGCATTAAGAAGAAGTATAAAATCTAGTGCATGAGATATTATTTCAGAAAATTTAGTTTATTCTCCAAGATGATCTTATATTTCAGGAACAGATGGATGAAATAGAATAGAAAACACATCAAATCTTGTTTATCTTATGAGTAAAGCTGGACTTGAAAATTTCAAAGATAGTGAAGCAATAATAGAAAATATTTTGAGATGGATGATTGCTCAAAAATCAGATACTTGATTTGGTTCTACTGCTGATAATATTTCAGTAATAAAAGCTTTTACAAGTTATCTAGAAAATTCTGGAGAACTAAAAGATGTAAATATAACTATTATTTCAGAATTAAATTGAAAAGCCTTTGATAAACAAAATTTCAACAAAGATAATAAATTAATCACTTTGGAAACAACAAAAGATTTCAAAGATATGAAAGAATCAAATGATTTAAAGATTTCAAAAACTGGAACTGGAAAAGCTTATTATGATATGAGTTTAGTTTATTATATTCCGTCAAAAGAAATAAAAGCTAGAAATTCTGGATTTTACTTGAAAACAAAATATTTTGATTATAACGAGTATAAGAAAATAGAAATTTTGAAAAATGAAGAATGGTCAGCTTACCTTTCTGGAACTATAAGTTATGATAAATTAAAATATCCAAATGAAATAAATACTTATTTAAAAGAAGTAGAAATTTCAAAAGTTGGACAATTACTTATAGTTTACAATAAATTAATAGTAAGTGAAACTAGAGATAAAGTAGCCTTTGAATGATTTATCCCATCTGGAGCAGAAATAGTAAATCCAAACTTTGCTACTTCTACTGCAAAAGCCAAAGAATTTGCAAACAATTTCTTTGATAGAACAGAATACAGACTTGATAGATTCTTCGCTTATAAATGAGAATTAGATGTTTGAAATTATGATTTTATATATCTAATTAGAGCAACTCACACTTGAACTTTTAATTTAAAAGCAAGCCAAATTTCAGAATTTTATACACCTGAAGTATTTGGTAGAACAAGTTGAAGAGAGTTTATAGTTGAGTAGAAAAAGTATTATTTATTGTAGGGTATGCAGGCCTGCGTACCCTACTTTTTTATTTCCTATTTTTTTGCAAAAATATAAGATTTGAGATATAATAAAGGAAATAATAAAAATAAAAAAGAAATTATGAATGTATTAGTAGGAAGAGAAAAAGAAGCTAAAACAAATAATTATAGAAAAAAATTAATTAGCCCTTTAAAAGAAGTAAAAAGTTCAGTATCTGATATATTAGCTTTAGACGAAAAAGCAAAAAAACTTTTTAAAACTATTCAAAGTCCAGAATCAAAAAATGCTTGAGTATTTTATAATGAGCAAACTATTAAAAGATTTATCCAAAAATATCCTAATATTTCAGAAGAAAAATTCAAAAAAATATTCTTCACATGAAACTACAATAGAAATATTTTAATGTGAATCCCTGAAATATTAAATTTATTTGATTTTAATAATATAGTTCCTTGAATAGATTTAATTGAGATTTATATAAAAAATCTTTGATTAAGTGAAAATGAATTTCAATTAAAAATTGATACATTAAAAATTGATGTTTTAACTTTCCCTTGAATATCTAGTTCAGAGATAGTACAACAAGTATTTCGTTCTAAATTAGCAAATATCTTAAAAAACACCAAGATAATATTTGGAGATGAAATAGAAATAATAGAATATAATTGAAAAAATAAAATTGATGTAGATAGTGAATGATTTTGGCGATATTTAGAAAGAAAACCAAATATTTGTATATTTAAATTACTACAATCAAAATTTGATCCTGAAAAATTATCTCAAATAAATAATATATTTAATTCTTTTGAAGAGGATGTCTTTATTTGACGAAATAGTGAATGAATACCCTTCTCAACAAAAAATATATGAGTAAAAAATATAACATTAGCTAGATATAGTGAAAAAAAATGAGATTTGAAATTAAATAAAAATTCATTAGAAAATAGTCTATGATACTTAAATTCTGCATATTATGCTGATAAAGTTACATGAGTATTTATAGCTAGAGAACATAATATAATGGAACCATTACATGCATGAAAATTAACTATAAGTAATAATCTATCAAATAGACATAATCACAATTGGCTAGCTTCTTATTTATGAGAAAAAGTTTGATTGCTACATTTTGTTGATTCTAAAAACAACTTTTTAGAAAATCAAAAAGCTATTGAAGAATTTTTGTCTACCCCAAAAGAAGAAATTAAAATTAGAAAAGAAAAATTATACTCATTAATAAATTCTGAAATAAAAGATCTAATAAATTGATATTTATATACTGTATTAAAACAAAAATTTAAAACTCGAGATTAATCTCGAGTTTTTCTATAGCTCAAAGCTTCAGCAATATCTTGCATAATTATCTCTTCCCTATTTGCTAAATCAGCAATAGTTCTAGAAAGTTTCAAAACTCTATAATAACTCCTTGCTGATAAATTCATATTTGTTACAGCTTTTTTTAGCAAAGTTTCTGAATCTTGATTTAATTTACAAAATTTATTTATATCTTTAGTTCACATTTCTGAATTTGAAGTAATTTTTGTTCAAGTAAATCTAGCTAATTGCATGAGTTTTGCTTTTTCTACTCTAAGCTTTATTGAAGCGGAATTTTCTATGCCACTATAATCATTTTTAGTATTAAAATCTTCCGTTTTCACTTTTGGAACTTCTATGAAAATATCAATTCTATCCACAAGTGGACCTGATAATCTAGATGTGTAATTTTTTATTTCTCTTGCATTACAAATACATTCTTTGTCTGGATCTGTCAGATATCAACAAGGACAAGGATTCATCGCTCAAAGTAATATAAATTTGGCTGGATAAACAAAACTTGAATTCACTCTTGTTACAGTTATTTGATGATCTTCCAAAGGTTGTCTCAAAACTTCCAAAACATTTTTTGGAAACTCCAAAATCTCATCCAAAAACAAAACTCATTTATGAGCCAAACTTATCTCCCCTGGACGAGCTTTTGTTCCTCAACCAATTATACTTATACTACTTGCAGTATGATGAACTGAGCGAAAAGGCCTAGATGTAATTATCGGATTTTCATCAGATAAAAGCCCGGAAATAGAATAAATTTTTGAAACTTCTATTGCTTCATCCAGTGTCATTTCTGGCAAAATTGTAGCAAAAGTTTTGGCAAGAAGAGTTTTTCAGCTTCCTGGAGGTCAATTCATTATTATATTATGTCAGCCAGCTCGTGCTATTTCCATAGCTCTTTTAGCATGAGCTTGCCCAATAATATATCTAAAATCATATTTATCATCCAATTTCGTTTTTGATAAACTTGAAAAATCCATTTTTTGAGCTATTTCTAGCTTTTTTTCTTTATTCAAAATTTCTATTAAATCTGATAAATTATCAACAGAAATTACATCAATTCCAGGAATAAATGAAGCTTCACGAGAATTTGCTCGTGGTAAGAAAATCCTTTTAAATCCTTTTTCACTTGCTCAAATTGTAGCAGGAAGTATTCATCAAACTGACCTAAGTTTCCCATCAAGAGAAAGTTCTCAAAGGAAAATACTATCCTTTATAAGTTCGTCCGTTTTTATAGTTCCAGAATTAACAAGTATTCCCACAGCAATAGCCAAATCAAAAATTGGTCCAGCTTTTCTAATATCGGCTGGAGCCAAATTCACAGTTATTCTCGCAGCTGGCAATTTATCACCAGAAGACTTCAGAGCTGACCTAATTCTCTCTCTTGATTCCTGAATTCCCTGGTCAGGAAGACCAACTATTGTAAAACTTGGAAGCCCATTATTTATATCTACTTCAACTTCTATTATATTTGAAGTAAGCCCATTTACTGCGATAGATTTTACAAGTGAAATCATAAAAAATTCTTAATAATATAAAAATAACATGCATTATTTTAATTATTAAATATTAATTAAACATTAACAAAAACTAGTAAAATCTAAATTTAGATTGACATATTTAGGATTTATTTTAATAGGAAATAAAAATCTTATCAATCTTAAATTTATCTTAAATTATTGGCTTATTCTTCAAGAAAAACTTGAAAATATGATTTTTGTGAATATTGTGAAAGTTAATTTATATCTAAATTTGCAAAAAATTGTAAATTTGATATAAATGAATAGCCGATAAATCTGATTTAATAAACCCATAATAAGTATTAAAGGGCAACTTATGTTGCTTTGTCCTATTGTGTCTTATTATGGATAACTTTAGATTAGATTGTCGGCAAAACATCTAGGCTCATAAGTTGTCCTTTTTTGTTTGCAAAAACTAAATAAAAACTTAATTATTTTTTTAAATTTTTGGTTTATGAGAAAGATATTATCTATATTTTTACTTGTTTTTATGTTATTAAATACAAGTTTATCTTTTGCTTGAGATTTTAAAGTAGAAACTAAATTATCTGCTGTCAAGCAAGAATCATATAAAAAACAAATAAATTCCGTTTATAAATGATTTGAAAATAAAATATCAAAAATAAGCGAAGAAAAGCAAATACTTAATATAAATACTATTGTTTCAAAAATAGATATTTTGTTAAAAACAAAATTATCAGATAAAAATAATTATATATTATCTTATTTAAATTATTTATTGAAAGATAAATTAGAAAAAATTAAAAATTTAGAAACTGAAATAAAACAAAAACAATTATTAGAAAAACAAGCTGAAGAAGACAATAAAAAAATATTATCAAGCGATGATAGACCAATTTGAACTATTGAAATAACAGCTCCTAATTATAGCTATGATAAAGGGAAAAATTTAGTTTATGAAATTATTACAACAAATAATATTGTTAAATGATATGAGTTATACAAAAATCTTAAAACTTGAGAATTTGAAACAAGCTATTATACTGAATTAGAAAATTGATTTTACAATAATAATACCAAAGAAATATATGTATCTTATCATAGATGGAGATATGAATATATACAAGAAGATTTAATGACTTTTAGTAACTCATTTACAATTAAATGAACAGATGTATATTATTGAAATTCAAAAATATGAGTTTTTTTTCCTAATCAATTACAAATTCAAAAACAAGATAATATTCCTTTTACTCAATGATGTATTCAATATTGGTCTGATAATACTGCAGACAAAATATATTATGATAAAAATTCTAAATTTTATAATGATATTTTAGAAAAAACAAAATATAATTATAATTATGTTTATTTTTGTAGCGAAGATGAAGCTATAAAAGATTGATATAAAAAATCTCTAAACTAAAAAATTATTTAATTATTTATTTTATCCTATGGAAAATAAAGATTTGAAAGTATGTAAATACTGTTACTCAGAAATACCTAAAAAAGCGACTATATGTCCTAACTGTAAAAAAGATTTAAGAGGTTGAATAGCAAAACATCCTCTACTTACTTTAATAATTATAGCTTTTCTTGCTTTTAATATGGTTCAATCAATGATTGAAATTAATAATCCTAGTATTAATCCAGTAAATCAAATAAAACAAGAAGAAGCCCCTCAAGTCATTAGTGCTGTAGATTTATATAGAGTATATAAAGCAAATGAAATACGAGCAGATGATGCATCAAAGAATAAAATGCTTGAAATCAGTTGAAAAGTTGATAGTATATGAAAAGATATTTTAGATCATCCTTTCGTTAGTTTAGAAACTTGAGATAGTATTTTTGTAGTTCAATGTATGTTAAAAGATAGCTCAAAAGCCGCAGATTTAAAAAAATGAGAAAATATTGTTGTTATTTGAAAAAATACTTGAAAATTAGGAAATATAATAATTAATGATTGCTATATTAAGTAAAATTAAACTTTTGTTAGCTGACATTTCAAAACTACAGCAAATAAAGTGAAGTTTGATAATTATTCTGCTAAATGAAACTATAATCCATATACTTGAAAAAAAGGATATAAGAAGTATTAGAAAAATACACAAAAACAAGCTCCAATTGGAGCTTGTTTTTGTGATTATAAAATTTGACTAAAACCTTAAAAATCTTATTATATTTTTAGTTATTTTTTAAATAAAAATATATGACAACTTTAACAATAGATAAAATCCCTTTTGAGCTAAAAGAAACTCATTTTTCTAGTATGGAAGAATTACTTAAACTGTATGAAAATTATAAATTTGAAAAGGAACTAGAAGCTTCTTATAAAAAAGCAAAAAATGCTAAAATAGAAGATTTTGTTAATTTATAAGGCTTATGAGATTCAAAGAAATAATTGAACATAAGGATGTTGTTCCTTATATAATATCTAGAAATTTATTAGAACAATATAAAAAAGCTAAATCATATTTATTAGATTGATTATTTGATAAAGTTGATTTCAAAATCAGAAAACCTAAAAATGACAAAGTTTATCAATTTAGAATAAATCAAAAATATAGAGCCTATTGTTTCATTGAATGAGATATTTTAAAAATATTTAAAATATCTGACCATCAAGATTAAAATATGATAATATTTTATTAAATCACTATTAGCAAAAAAACTACTTCAAATTTGAAGTAGTTTTTTAAATTTCATTTTTTTAAAAAAATCATTATATTTGAGAAAAATTAAAATTATATAAATATGCTTGAAATACTAAACTATTCTTTCTTTACAAATGCACTAATCTGATGAAATTTGATAGCAATAATCCGAAGTATAATCGGTGTTTTTATTGTTATTAGAAGAGAAGTTCAAATCAGTCACACGATTTCAAACCGAGTTTTGGCTGGGATAAGTTTGGGATTATTTCTTGGAATTGATTACAATATAATTTCTGTAATTCGAGCGATTTTTGCTTCTTTTATTATATTTTTCATAAATAAAACCAAATTACTGACAAGCGATTCACGAATGGAGCTTCTTTCTCAGATTATGATGCGACTTTCAATATTTTTGATTTCATATTTAGTTTATTTGAGAATTGATATTACAAGTCTGCTTTTTGGAAATATCCTTGCAATCACAAAAAATGATTTATATTTACTTGGAATAATTTCACTAATTTGAATAATCTTTTTTGCATTTGCAAGCAAAAAATTACTAGCAATATCTATAAGCGAAGAACTAGCCAAAAGTAAAAATATAAATTCAAATTTTTATAATTTAGCTTTTCTGATTTTAACAGCACTTGTTGTAGCTTTTTCTATAAAAATATTTTGAATTTTACTTCTTGGAGCTTTTCTAATTCTTCCTAGTAATATATGAAAAATTCTAGCAAATTCTATCAAAAAAGTTTTTATTTTTGCACTTATTGTCTCACTTATTTGAGTAAATATCTGACTTTTTACATCATATTACTTAAATACAGCAACTTGAGCAACAATAGTACTTGTTCTTGCGATTTTTCTATTTTTTTCTATAATATTTAAGAAAATAATTAAATAAATTACTTTTATCTTCTCACCTCGCCCTTTGGGAGAGGGGTTGGGGGTGAGGGCTTATAAAAATTTAACAAAACACTATGACGAAAATAAAAATAGCCCTAACTTGAGGATGAACTGGTGGTCATGTATTCCCTCTTTTATCGGTTTATAATCATTTGAAAAATGAAAATCTAGACTTTGTATGGATTTGAGAAAAAAACTCTCTAGAACAAAAAATAGCTTTAGAAAATAACATAGAATTTCATTCTATAATGTCTGGAAAAATTAGAAGATATTTTGATTTAAAAAACTTTTTTGACCCATTTAAAATTATCTTTTGAGTATTTCAAAGTCTTTATTATATAGTGAAATATGACATAAATATAATATTTTCAAAATGAGGTTTTGTTTCAGTTCCCGCTTGTATTGCTGGAAAAATTCTTGGAAAAAAAATCTACATTCACGAATCAGATACTGTTATGTGACTTTCAAACAAGATAATTGCTCGCCTGGCTACAAAAGTATTTTTCACTTTTGATAATTCTCTAATTGACTGAAAAAAATATATAAAATCTTCTCAAATTCTAAATCCAAAATTAATAGAAAATATTCAAGATAAATTAGAGAAAAATGAAAAACAAGAAATCCTAGTTATGGCTTGAAGTCAAGGTTCTAAAATCATTTTTGAAAATCTACTTGAGATTATCTGAGAATTTCCAAATACTAATTTCACTATTATTTTATGAGAAAAAAATACAAGTTTCAGAAAAAATTTTGAGAAATTTCCTAATACTAAATTATATGATTTTATAAGCCAGGAAGAATTAGCAACTGTGATGCAAAAGGCTGATATTTCTATCACTAGAGCTGGAGCCACAAGTATTTGGGAACAATATTATTTCTGAATTATACAAATTATTATTCCACTAAAAAATTCTGCCTGAAATCACCAATTTCATAATGCTATGTATTTTCAAAAACATTTTGATTCTATAGTTTTGGAAGAGTCAGAAAATCTATGAAATAATCTAAAATTAGAGCTAGAAAAACTAGAAAATTATAGGAAAGAAAAGCTTAATTTAAGCAGATTTTCTGATGGACTTGAAGTAATAAAAAAAGAGATTTTATAAAATCAAATTTGACTAAAAATAAATTTTTCATAAGATACAAGACATAAACATAAAGAGAGAGTGGAAGAGAATAGGCTCGTTATTAACACTCCAGCAACCTGAGAAATCAAGGTGCTAAATCCTACCCTTTAAAGGGAAAGATGTGAATTTCTACAAATAAAAATTAGAAAAATATTACTTTCCTTTTAAAAGAGGAAAGTTTTTTTATTTTTAAAATATTTATATGAAAAATTTTATAACTTCAGAATCAGTTTCTTCTGGTCATCCAGATAAAATATGTGACCAAATAAGTGATGCAATACTTGATGCTTGTTTAGCTCAAGACCCAATGTCGAGAGTATGATGTGAAACTATGGTAACAACAGGAACAGCTATAGTAAGCTGAGAAATAACAACAAAAGCTGTAGTAAATTACAATGAAATAGTTAGAAAAACAATATGCGAGATTGGTTATGATAATCCTGAATCTAGCTTCGATTGAAATGAAATTTGAGTTCATTTACTTATAAACACTCAATCTCCAGATATTGCTGCTTGAGTAGATACTGGATGAGCTTGAGACCAATGAATAATGTATGGTTATGCTACAAATGAAAGTGATAATTACCTGCCTCTTCCTATAAACTTGGCTCACAAATTAGCTCGTAGATTAGAAGAAGTGAGAAAAAATAAAATCCTTGATTACTTGCTTCCAGATTGAAAAACTCAAGTTACAGTAGAATATGAAGATAATAAAATAATCAGAGTTGATACAATAGTTATTTCAAATCAACACAAAAAATATATTTCTCAAGAAGATTTAAAAAAATGAATCAAAAAAGAAGTTATTGATTTTGTAGTTTGAGATTTGATAGATAGTGATACAAAAATATTTATAAATCCAACTGGTATTTTTGAAATTGGTGGGCCAAAATGAGATTGTGGTCTAACTGGTAGAAAAATAATTATTGATACTTATGGTTGAGTTGGTAGACACTGAGGGGGAGCTTTTTCAGGAAAAGACCCAACAAAAGTAGATAGATCTGGAGCTTATATTGCTAGATATTTAGCGAAAAATATAGTAGCTTCAGGAATTTGTGATAAATGTGAAATCCAACTTGGATATGCTATTTGAGTAGCAAAACCAGTAAGTATTTATGTTGATTGTTTCTGAACTGAAAAAGTAAGTAGAGAAAAAATTATAAATACAATTAATTCAGAATTTGATTTGTCTCCAGCTGGAATAATAAAAAAATTAGATTTAAGAAGACCAATATACCAAAAAACAGCAACTTACTGACATTTCTGAAGAGATGATGTAAGTTGGGAAGAGCTTGATAGCAAAGATTTATTTTCTAAACTTATATAAAAACAAAAAAGCCTAGATTTTAAAATCTAGGCTTTTTTGTTTTATTCAAATCTAAGCGCATCAATTGGTCTAAGTTTGGCAGCCTTGTAAGCTGGTAATAATCAGAATATAACTCATATTCAAAGCGAAAATAAGAAACTTACAAATATAGAATTTGTTGTTATTATAGCTCGGATTGAAAAATGGTTTAATAGAGAGACAACTCAGTAAGAAAATGCTATTCCTATTCATCATCAAATCAAACTTAAACTTGTTGCTTCAGTTAAAAATTGCATCAAAATATCTGCCTTCCCTGCTCAAATTGCTTTTCTAATTCATATTTCTCTTGTTCTTTCTGTTACTGAAACAAGCATTATATTCATAACTCAAATACCTCAAACAAGTAGTGAAATTCAAGCTATTCAAGCAAGCAACATAGTCAAAGTCCCAGTTATAGAACTCATATTTGAGAGCATTTCTGACTGATTTCTTATTCTATAAGGCAAATTACTCGTATCTGTTACTTTTAATTCTTTTTGAAGTAGTGTATCAATTTCTGTTTGTTTAGATGTTACCTGAGTAGAATCAGTGACTGCTATCATTATTTGAGAATAATATTTTTGTCCTGTTATTCTGATACTTTCAGTTGTTATTGGTACAAAAATATAAGAACCATAAGTAGAACTAGTTGCTATCACTCAATTTATTAAAAATACATTATTTCCCATTTTCACTTTTTTTCAAACAGGATTATTATTTGGAAAAAGAGTCGTAGCAACATCTTGCCCAATAACAGCAACTTTATCTAAATCATTCTGATTTTTATCAGTTAAATTTGAACCATATTCAATAGTCAGATTTTTAGCCTTGAAAAAATCATTTGTAACTCACATAATAGAAGCACTCATATTATTTGCTCAATAAACTAGTTGTCAGTTTGATGTTATTATCGGAAGAACTGAATCCAATCATTTTACATTTTCTTTTATAGATTTTACTATTTTTGCACTCAGAATATCTTTTGAAGTTGCTTTTGTATTTACTCAACCAACTCATCATCCAGCAGAAATAGTCAAAATATTTGTACCAAGTTCTTGAATCTTTAAAGTTATAGATTGTTGGCTTCAATTTCAAATTGCCGTCAAAATAATAACTGAAGATACTCAAATAATTATCCCCAGCATACTCAAAGAAGACCTAAGTTTATTAGCTCTAATTGATTCAAAAGAATTTGTAATATTTTCAATTATTGAAATCATATAAATATTTTTTTATTGTATTAAACCATCTTTTATAAGTATATGCTTTTTAGCATATGCATCTATATCATGCTCATGAGTAATCAAAACTATTGTTTTTCATTCTTTGTTTAGCTCTACGAGCAAATTCATTATCTCTGCTCAAGTTTTTGTGTCCAGTGCTCAGGTTGGTTCATCAGCAAGTATCATATGTGGATTCATAGCTAATGCTCTTGCAATACTTACTCTTTGTTGTTGTCCTCCTGATAATTCATTTGGTTTATTATTTTTCTTATCAGTAAGTCATACTTTTTTCAGAGCTTCAAGAGCCATTTTTTCTCTTTCTTTTTTCCCATATCATCCATAAGCCAAAGGCAGCATAACTTGTTTTATAACTGACATTCTTGGAATCAAATTATACGATTGAAAAATAAATCATATATTTTTTCATCTAATCTTTGATAATTCATCCTCAGATTTAGTATCTACTTGAATATCATTAAAACTATAAGTTCAACTTGTAGATGTATCAAGCATTCAAATAATATTCATAAGAGTTGATTTTCAGCTTCATGAAGGTCACATTATAGAAACAAAATCTCAATTTAGAATTTCTAAATCTATTCATCTCAAAATATGGACTATATTTTCTCACATTTTATAATCTTTTGTGATTCATTTAAGTTTTATCATAAAATTTTGTAATTATTTCTTAAAATCCTCCTGGAGGTCACATTTGACTAGAAGAAGAACTGCTACTTCTTGAAGAACTTGAACTTCTATTTCATCATAAATTTAATAGTGAACTTGATTTTGTTGTATCAGTACTGGAACTAGCTGTATAAGTAGTTATAGAAATAGTATCACCAACTTTTAATCCTGAAACTATTTCAGTTTTTCCAGAAACTTCTATTCAAATAATTACTTCTGTTTTAATAATTCTTCAATTTTTTTCTAAATTTACATAAGTTTTATTATTTTCACTTGTTAAGCTTTCTGTTGGGACAACTATAACATTATTTTTCTCTGCAACTATAAGTTCTACATCAGCAGTCATTCCTGATAATACAGTTTTTTTGAAATTTTTATCGTCCAAAATCAAAGTAACTTTGTATGATGTAACTCAACTTGTTGTTATTGGAGCAGTATCAATAGAAGTAATTACAGCATTTGCGGGACTTGTAGTATAAGCATCAAAAGTAACTGTAGCTTTTGTTCCGATAGAAACTTTTGCAATATCAACTTGGTCTAAATTAACTGTAATTTGAAGTAAATTTGGATTTTCTATATAAACATATTTGTCAGAATCTGTAGCCAGATTATCTCAAGCCATATAGTCTATTTTTCTCACAACTCAATCAAAAGGAGCAATAAGTTTATAATCATCTAACTTTTCTACAGCATTTTGTAAATTAATTTCAGATTGTGCTATAGAATTATTTGCTTTTGCAACATTTTCTACTGTTGGTCATTCTATAAGTTCTTTATATGATTCATTATTAATTTCTAAAGTTTTTTCTAAATTATCTCTAGAATCTTGTTTATTTTGTAAATTAACAGCATTTGAATCCATAGTTTCATCTAGATTTTTTTCTAAATTATCTATATCAATTAATTTTTTATCTATAGCAAGTTGAGCTGAATTAACAGATGTTTGCTTGCTAGTTAAAGTATTATTATTTGATTCACTTATCAAATTAGTATCACTAAGTGTACTAAGAGAATTTATAGTAGAATTTATAGAATTTAGCTTAGATTGACTTGTTGTTTCATAAGAATAAATATTTGATTTTTTTCATTCTAAATCAGAATCTGTAAAAGTACTTGATACAATAGAATTTGTTAAAGTTTTATAAAGCAAATCCGTGCTAGTTATCAAATCTTTATAAACTAGAGCTATACTATTTAATATGCTTATAAGTTTCGTAGTATCTCAAGAATTATCATAGTTTGAAACTACAATTTGTAAATTATTATATTCTGATATAACTTTTAATAAAGCTGTTTCTGCTTGAGTTTTATAAGCAGTATTTTTTGCTCAAAGATAAGATTCAAAATAATCATTTTTATATTTATTGCTTTCAGTTACTCATAAAATATAATCTGATTGTTCTATAATTTTTGAAATACTTGTAAGTTCTGCTGAAAAGCTATCTTCAACTTGTTTAATTGTTGTAGATTTATTAACAATAGTATTTGATAAAGTATTATCTTGTTGTTTTTGAGTTAAAGCTAAATCTGTTTGAGCCGTTTTTAAATTGCTTTGTAAAGTTATTAAATCTTTTTTAGCTGTTTCTATATTTTTAGTCTGTTGAACTATATCATTAGCTTGAGAATTTTGTAAATTTGTAAGTTCTTTTTGGGCTATAGTAATAGAATTTTGAGTTGATTTTATAGAATTTTTTGCCTGCATTATTTTACTTTGATCCGGAGTATCATAAAGTTGTTTCAAAGCAATTTTTGCATTATCTAGATTTATCTGAGCTTGCTCTACTGAATTTTGTCCATCTTTATCATCTAAGATAGCTATAACATCTCATTTTTTAATTTTATTTCACTCTTTAACTAAAACAGATTTTACAGTTCACGCTCACTTAAATCTAAGAGATTGTTCATCAACAAGTTCTGCAGTTCAAACAGCATCAACTGTATCTTTTATAGACCCAGAAGAAACTGCTTCTGTTGTAGAAGCAGTTTTTGAAGTGCTTGTTGTAGAACTAGTTTTTACAAATTCATAATAATAAATACCTGAACTTGTAAGTATTCATAAAACAAAATAAAATACAGAGATTTTAGAAATGAAATTTTTAAACATACTGGTAGTTTTAATAATAATTTTATTGAGCTTGTCTTCCTCAGAAATTTCAAGAATTAGTAGAACCTGATCATCCTCTTCCAGCAAAATTAACTCCTTTTTCTTGTATAATAGTTCTCAAATCTTTTCAAGAATCTAGCTCTTTTTTAAGTTTATCTTTAGTCATTCATACTCTAGTTGCCATTTTTTCTAATTGAGAATCTGACATATTTTTTGGATCCATCATTTGTCATCTTTGCCCTCAAGCAAAACCTGAAGTTTGAGATTTTGCTCAAATAGTATAATAATATCCTGATAGTAAAAAGGCTCAAACAATTATTCAAGCTACAAATGAAATAATTTTATCTTTCATATTTTTTTTAAAATTAAGTTTTTAAATAAAGTTTAAGATTTGTTCATTATACTTGTTTTTTTGGCTTTAACACTTATATAAAAAACAAATCTCTTACTTTGTAAATTTACTATATGATTTACTTGTAAGAACAATGTAAGAAAAACCAAAAAGAAGCAATTAAATTGCTTCTTTTTGTAAAAAATGTCTAATTATCTATTCATTCATCTTTTTTCTCATTTTTGTCCTCACATTCTTCATTTTCATGCTTGCATATTTGCATCCATTGCAGTTTTTTGAGCTTTCATTGCTGCTCTATCTTTAATTATTTCTTGTCTAAGAGTTTCTTCATCAGCAGTTAATGCAGTTCCAGCTAATAGTTTATCTATAACTGTTTCTTTAGCCTCTGCTTTTGCTTTTACATCTGTCATCTTAGCATCAAAAAATGCTTTCTTTTGATCTGCTGTCATAGTTGTTAATGCAGTTTTTTCAGCATCACTAAGTTGAGTCATTGTAGAAAATCAAGCCCCCATCATTCACCCCATTCACATTTCTCATCTCATTTCATTCATAGAACCAGACATTGTTGAACCAGATCATATTTTTTCATGTTTTTGTCATCTATTTAATTTTACAGCATCAAGTTTAGCTTGTTCTTCTGTTGTCAGAGTAACACCATCCCTTACTTTCTTTACCAAATCCATTATTTCAGTTTTTGTAACACTTCAAGTTGAAGTATTCGATGCATAAGTATATGCTCCTGTTGTAGCTAAAGTAGCAAGTACAATTCAGGCAATTATTTGTTTTTTCATATAATCTATAATTATAAAATAAGTAAAAATAAAAATATTTGTAAAATAGGAGCTCTCTATATTACGAAAGATATTTTAGTATATAGTATGTTAAAATCATGTAAGAGATAAATATATTTTGCCAGAGCTTTTTATAATTACTTTTTAGTTGGCTGTTTTATATATCTTACGTATACTATTATATAAGACTCAAGTAAGAGTTATGTAAGAAAAAGAATTATTTAATAATAAATATTTATCCACTATTTTGCCTTAAAATATTAATTCTTTAAGCTTACGTGTAGCATTTTATAAATACTAAGTTAAAAATAAGTAAGAAAACGTTATTTCTTCAATATATACCCTTCTCCTCTTATATTACAAATCCAAGAATCCAAACAATGTTTTTCTAAAGCCCTTTTTAGTCTTAAAATGCTTACCCTTAAGTTCCTTTCAATAATACAAGATATATCTCCCCATATTTTTTCAATCAAATAATTTTCTTTAAGTAAAATTTCTCTATTTGATAAAAATAAAGAAAGTAAATATTTATTTGATTTAGTTAAATTTAATATTTTTCAATTATAATAAAACTCATTTGTTTGCATACAATATTCAAGTCAAAAATATTTTATATTCTCCGTAGCCTTTAAATCTGAATAAAAATAAATTGCAAACCATTTAAATACTCTTATTTCTAGTTCTCTAAACCTGAATGGTTTTGTAATATAATCGTTTGCTCAAACAGAAAAAGCTTTTTCCAAATAAGATAATTCATCATATCAACTTACAACAATAACGGGAATAGACTTATTCTTGTCTCTTATAAGACTTATAAAATCTATTCCTGTTTTCTTTTCCATTACTCATAAACAAATATCAACAAGTATTATATCATAAGAATTAATTATAGATAATTCTAAAGCAAACTGCTTGTAATCCGATATTATTTTTATTCTATTTGTTACTACTTTCTTTTCAAAAATTTTTTCAATATTTCTTGCTAGAAATAAGTCATCTTCTATTATTAAAATATTCACGAGGCTAAAAAATAATAAGCTAAAATATGGCCATATTTTAGCTTATTATAAGTGGTTTAGTCAATAATATTAGGAATTACTATTTTGAAGCTTGCTCAGGGTAAATATTCCCCATTTCAAGCCTTTATATTTCAGCCATGTAGTTCAACTATTTTTTTACATAAGTACATTCACATTCAAATTCACACATCACTTATTTTTCCAGTTGTATATTTATCAAAAATATTTTCAGCATCTACTCATTCAAATCATTCCCCATTATCTTCTATTTCAAAAATCAAATTATTTTCTTCTAATTTTGCTTTTATATATATTTTTGGAGTTTCTTTATTAGTAAATTTTATAGCATTTACTATCAAATTATCAATAACTTGTCAAAATTGTATTTTATCAATATTTATATAATGTAAATCATCTGTTATATCTAAAATAAATTCAATGTTTTCTTTTTTATGATTTTGTACTTTTTCATTCAAAAATACATTTATATCAACTTTTTGTTTAAATAACTCAACTTTATTTAAATCAAATTTCTTTATAGAAAACATAGTTTTTGTTAAATCTCATACATTTAAGAGCTGAGTATTTAATATTTCAAGTTCTTTTAGCAAATATTTTTTATCTTGATTTCATGATTTTATATCATCTATAATACTATCAATTTGAAATATACAAGAACCAAGTGGACTTTTTATTTCGTGAGAAATCATAGCAATAAAATCAGTCTGTTTATTAAGTAGATTATTGTATTCTATAGTTTTTTCATCTATTTTTTTATCCAAATTTATATTCATATCCTGAATTTGAGAATAAATCTCTATATGTTTTAATTGCAAAATCAAAAATTCAGCAAATTCTGCAATTATATCTATTTCCTCTGATGTATAAATATCCTTAAAAGATTTAGTTCACACTTCAAAAACTCACAAAAAATCTCAAGTATTATTCATCAAAGGAAAAATTAAATATGATTTTTCTGAAATTTCTTTTGCTATTTTATCAGCATCAAATTTATGTTTATTTTCTTCTATAAAAACTGTATCATTTATGAATAAATTATATGAACTGTCTTTTTCAAAATATTTTTTTAATCATTCTAAATTGTTGTTTTTTTCATCATATAAACTTATATTAACATATTTCGTTTTTATAAGACTTGCAAATTCTTTATTTAAAAAACTGTTTAAAGAATAAAAATTAGATAAAAAGAGTATTTTTTTCTTTAATTTTCATATTCTTTTAGTCAGTTCAACATATTCATTATTTCAAAAGATATATTTCTTAAAAATAGTATAAAACACCAAATAAAGTATTATTCCAAAAAATAAGTCAGAAAATCAAAAATCTTGTGATATTCACCAGAATCAAACTAATCTAATATCTAAGTAATTCAAAAAATAATATCTAAATATATTTATAAAAAAAATAGATAAAAATGATGATAATATAAAATTTAAAATTTTTCGTGCAAAAAATTTCATGTCTATGAATTTATACCTATGTGAAGCATAAAAAATTGATAATATAAATGGTAAAAGAAAAAATATCACTTCCTTTTCAAATAAATATATTCAGAATAATGGTAAAATTACTTGGAATAATAAACCTAAAAAAGTAAATATTATAAATCAATACAATAAATATTTGACTCTAACTTTATTTAAAAAATATAAATATTTCATTTTTCTAAATCAAATAAATATAAACAATGGTAAAAAAAATAAATATAAAAACTCAAATATAAAATATAAATTTCAATATACTTCTAAATATCTTCAAGGTTCTATTGTTAAACTCATATTTTTTATAATAGTATCTGTAAATAATGACAAATACATTAGTCATAGCCAAATAAAATCTAGCAAAATTAAATATTTTCTAGATTTTTTAATATTAATATTAAAAAATCATACAAAAAATAACATATTATAAAATGCTCCTATTGATAATCAATACATTAACCTAGATAAAAATAATATAAGTGATTTATCATATATAGGTGTAAACATTATTATATATATAGAAAACCGTATAGCTGATAATATAGAAAATTTTAAAAAAAATATTCCACTTTGTTTTATATATCTTTCAAAAACATAAAATCAAAAAATAAGTAAAGATATAACTAATAAAATATGTAATATTATATAGTATGACATACTTAAAATTTTGTTAAAATAATAAAATCTTAAGTATTATATATCTTTTGATATTTTTTCAAAATTATCGGATTTTTCTTTTATTTTCTCTTAAAAATTGCATCACTGGAATATTAAATTTCGTTTTATATTCTTTAACTAAATTATAATGTATTAGTATATCTGTCTCATTATTATTTAATCCAAAATTATTTAAAATATTATTTATATAAACTCTATTTGCTCACATTGATATGAATATTTTATAAGTATTACTTCAAACAATAGCTTCAAATATTCAAGATAAATCATCATATTTAGAATCAACTGATAATGCAAAATATTTAATAAGATCAAAGGTAATAAAAAAATTTTTATATTCTTCTTCTATTCATAATGAACTAATTGTAAACAAATTTTCAGTCAAACTATATCATTTAGAATTTATATATTTTTTAAGTCAAAATTCTCCTATATCTTCAAAATGAAAAAATAATTCTTTATCAAAGATTTTTCTAAAATTATCTATATATCAATCCATAAATCCCCTTATTTCTCAGGTATTATCTCTATAAACAGTTAAAAAACTTTCAATAGTATTATTATATCTACTTCTTATAGATTCAATATATTCATTTCTATCATAGATAGTTTTAATTTGTCCATTACAATCAGGACAAACTATTTCAAAATCTATAATATTTTCTATTTTTTTAACAGTTTGAATTTTTATATCTTTTTCCAAATGTCAAAAAATATCCTCTTTTGAGTGAATTTTATTACAACACTTGCATTTTACATACTCTCAAAGACTATCTTCTCTAGCCCACATATCCTGTTCTATTTCTACTATCTTTTCTAAATCCTTTTGACTCAACATTTTAGGGTTTACTGACTCTATAATAGTTGTAGATTTTCATGAATTATTTTGAATAATTGTCATATAATAAATTAATTAGAAATATAAAATTTTTGTGTTAGAAATGAGTTATTTAAAGAAAGTATTTCCAAAGCTTCTTTCTTATAAAAACTAAATTTGGCTGAGATTTCTTTTAAAATCGTAGGTTTATTTGCTAAAATAAAATAATCTTTTTTAGGAATATATTGACATGTATATCAATATTTATCATTCATAATATTTTTAAATCACAAAGTTTTAGAAATAGGATAAAATTCACTATCATATCTAGTTTCAAGTAAAATAGGAATATTATCATTTCAGTTAAATTCTAATATTGAGTTCAATATTTGTTTTCAAAATCAAGTTCATCTATAAAGATGTGAAACATAAATCTGGTGTAATAAAGAAATTTGTTCCTCTCAAGCATCTTCAGTTCAAAACAATTCTTTAGATAAACTTTTAAGTAATTCTTCTTTATCATAAGAAGCTGGCCTAGTTGCAAATTCATAATTTATAGCTCCAGATAAATTAGTTTTTGATAATACTCAAAATCCTTCTACTCTTTCATTATCATCTATAAGTAAAACTCGTGAAACTTCTCATTTGATATATTCTTTAATAATTTCCAAGAATTTATTCTTTTCATAGATTAATTCTGTTTTGGAATTACAGCAAGAACATTTAAAATTTTTGGCTAATTCATCATTTATTCTATTTATATAATTTGCTACTGTTTCATAAATATCTTCAATAGAAAAAATGGCTTTACAATTAGGATTAGTACAAATTTTGTATTCATCAAAAGGTCTAGATCACCAACATTCTATTTCAGCATCAACTAAACTCGCTAAATATTTTTTTGGGATTTCAGATGCTTTTTTATAAGATTTCAATTCCATATAAATTGGCTTTAATAAAATAAGTTAAAGCTACTGTATTAAAAAAAAGTTACATTTTAGTAACTTTTTTTTAATTTTATGTCAAAATTTAATATGGATTTAAGGTAGTATGAGTATAATAGTAATATTTAAAATAATTATTTTAATTCTTTACAATATAAATTATGCTTATAGCAATATTAGAAGATGAAGATTTGTTAGCTAAAAATACAGCTAAAAAGTTAGAGAAATATTGATATACCGTAAATGTTTTTAATGATATATTAAGTATAAAAACTGATAATAATTTATTAAAATATGATTTATACATAGTTGACATTACTCTACCTGATTGAAACTGACTAGAATTTATAAAATGGTTAAGAGATAATAAAAGAACAAATAGTCCTATAATAATAACTTCCGCGTACAATGATATAGATAAAAAAGTGTATTGACTTAGTTTATGAGCCGATGACTATTTAGCTAAACCATTTTCACCAGATGAACTTATAGCTAGAGTAAGCGCACTTATAAGAAGATCCTATACAACATATGATACTCCAATTCTTAAATATAAAGATTTTTACTATGATAAAGAAAATAAAACATTAAAAAAATGAACTAAAGAAATAGATTTAAATAAAAAAGAACTAGATATAGTAGAGCTTTTTTTAGATAATAAATGAAAACTTATAACTAAAGCTAAAATAACAAGTTCTATTCGGTGAGATTATGAAAATTTACTAGTAAGCGATAATACAATAAATGTTACAATATCTAGAATAAGAGCAAAATTGTGAGACTCTTTCAATCTAAAAACACTAATTGGAAAATGATATAAATTAGAAAAATAATATTTTGATAAATTTATAACAAATGAAAATTATAATAATTGAAGATGAAAAAATTCTTGCAACAAAAATAGCTAAAAAGCTAAAAAATCTAGGATTTAATATAAAAATATATAATGATATAAATTCTTTTATGAAATCTAGTGATATTCAAGCTGATTTATATATAATTGATGTTTTACTAAGTGATTGAACATGATTATCTATACTTGATTTCATAAGAAAAAATAAAAAATATCAAAATCCTATAATAATGATTTCCGGTTTTGAATCAATTGATAACAAAATTTATTCATTAAATATTTGAGCTGATGATTTCATAATGAAGCCATTTTCGCCTGATGAATTAATAGCAAGAATTAATGCTATTATGAGAAGAAATTCACATATAAATTCTAAAGAAGATGATATTTATTATAAAAATATAAAATACTCTTATACAGAACATAAAGTATTAAAAGATTGAATAGAAATACATCTTGGTTTAAAAGAAAAACAAATTGTTGAATATTTTATAAAAAATAAATGAAAAGTAGTTACAAAAGATGAACTAGTTCAATATATATGGTGAGAATACAATGAAACATTTGTAACTAATAACACTATAAATGTTACACTACATAAAATAAGAAATAAATTATGATCTGATTTTGAACTGGAAACACTTCACTCGGAATGATATCAATTAAAAATATAGCCTGTGCAAAATTGCACAGGCTATATTTTTTTAAAATTTTATTACAAATTCAGTTCCTTCTCACTTTTTACTTTTGACTTCTATTTTCCAATTATATAAAGATATAATTTTTTTTACAAGAGATAATCAGATTCCAAAACCATTTTCTCATCTTGCAAATTCTTCTCTAAAAAATTTTTCAAAAATTCTCTCAAAATTTTCATTTTCTATTCAGATTCAAGAATCCTTTATACTTAAGCTTTTTTCATCTAAAATTATATCTATTTTTCAATTTTCTATATTGTATTTTATAGCATTTGAAAGTAAATTTGAAAAAAGTATTCTGAAATGATCACTATTAATATTTAATTTTAAATCATAATTTTTTACTAAATTTACACTTATATTTTTATCATTTAGTTTAGCCGAATAGTTCTTAATTTCGTCTTCTATTAAAGGAAAAATTTGAAATTTTGCTGTTTTTTTAGTATCAAGAGTTGATAAAGTGAGAAGTGATTCTATAAGATTATTCATCTTATCTATCTCAGAGAAATTATCAATTGCACAATCAGAATAATCTCATTTTAATTTAGCTAATTCAAGTGAACTTTTCATATTAGCTAAAGGAGTTTTTAACTCATGACCAACATTATGAACAAAATCTTCCATTTCTTCTATATTTCCTTCAACTGGTTTAAATAAACGATTAATAAATCTAATCATCAAATAATA
Organism: Candidatus Altimarinota bacterium; assembly: GCA_028713225.1. Classification (GTDB taxonomy): domain Bacteria; phylum Patescibacteriota; class Gracilibacteria; order BD1-5; family UBA6164; genus JAQVPN01. Next base: position 106,717 of record JAQTOS010000005.1, on the reverse strand, counting down.
AATAAGTCCTGAAAATACAATTGATAGTATAAAAAACTTAAATAAATCGAATATTATAGATGATAAATCCATAGTTCATTCTGTATAAATGAAAATATCTATATTATCTTTTATATTTTTTCTAAGTATGAAATAATCTTTATCCCATAAATCATTTTCATAAATTCCATACTCACCTTTATTATTTACAAGTTCAGTATTGAAATCATCTTCTGAATTATTTGAAAAAATAATGGAACTTGTTTTTGAGTTATACAATATGAAATCTGAAGGTTTAAATCTAGGTCATTTTCAGTCCTTTAACTGTCATCTATTAAGCCCTAAATTTCACTTAGAAAAATTTTCTGTTTCACAATCTCAATCTCCATCGATACAATTAGGACTTAATGTTCCTAATATATTTCTCATCGTAGTTATCATTTTGAAATCATTATCCAATTTTTTCGAAATTTCACTATGATATTCTACATATTTAAAAGTAAAGAAAAAAATCTGAAGCAAAAACAAAATCAAAAAAACTATAACTGAAAATATTACGGCTAAATGTTTTTTCTTTTTCTCAAGATTTAATATTGTTTTATTTGACATAATTTATTAATTTACTAAATAACCAAATCCTTTTTTTGTTTCTATGAAATCATTTCCAAGTTTTTTTCTCAAATAAGAAATATAAACATCAACAGTTCTTGATAACATATGCTCATCAAAATCTCACCACACTTTTTCAAAAAGTTCAGCTCTATCAATAGGTTTTCCTCTATTTTGTACTAAATATTTCAGCAAATCAAACTCTAGTTTTGATAAATCCAAATCTACTCAGTCTTTTTTAACTTTCCTTTTTTCTATATCTATTTCTACTCAAGCAATTTCTATAAGATTTTGTTTATCTTGAGCAGTTCTTCTATAAATTGCTTCTAGTCTAAAAACAAGTTCTTCAAGAGAAAATGGTTTTCACATATAGTCATCAGCTCAAGCTTTTAGTCATTCTATAACATCATCAGTTGTATTTCTAGAAGTCAGCATAATTACTGGAGCATTTATATGATTAGTTCTTAAATCACGAAGAATTGATAATCAGTCTTTTCCAGGCAAATTTATATCCAAAACTATAACATCATAATGGTTTTTCAAAGCTAGATCATAGCCTCTATCACCATATAATTCATGTTCAACAGTGATTCATTTTATTTTCAGATATTCCTTTATATTTTTTGATAATATATTGTTATCTTCTACTAAAAGTATTTTCATATTTTGATATTTTAAGGATTATTTTACAAGCATATTAATATAAGTTTGTAAAATTAGTGTAAGAAAAAACTAGATTAATTTAATCTAGTTTTCTTATATTCTCAATCATTATACAAGCATCCGCAATATAATCAAAATTATTTTCTTTCAAAAATTCTATTATATTCTCATCCGATGCTCCAGGTTGGCACCACACTTTTTTATATCATAAATTTAAGGCTTCTTTTAGAACTTCTAAAGTCACTTTTGGAGGAGTTACTAGATTTATTACATCTATCTTATTTTTTATCTCTGACAGGCTTTTATAACACCTTATAGTTTCAATAAAATCTTCTTTCGGATTTACTGGTAAAACTAAATGTCATTTAGATAACAAATTATGAAGAATTTTATTTCCATATTTTGATGTATCGTTTGATGCTCAAACAAGTGCTATGTTCATATTTTTAAAATTAGTAATTATTTTAACATATATGTAGATTTTCCAGATCAATTATCATTATCATAAACTACCATATATAAGTATTGACTACTTGATTGATTTATATATGAAGCATTAAAAGTAAATCCATCAGAATTGAAATTTAGATAATCATAAGAAGTATCTTCGGCATTACTTAAATTAGGAGAAATTACATATCAATCATTAAGTCTTTTATTGTCAAATATATACCAATTATCTATACTATTTATACTTTTTACCATAATCCAAGCTGGTTTAGCTTTTGTAGTTATTTTATTCCCTGATGTTCATGTTCAATTATATGTTCAGATTTCATAATTACCTACAAGATTATTTGATGCATCATAGTATGAATTAGTCCAACCATATAAAATATAAGTTGCATTATTTTGATTATATTGCCCATAATTTTGATTTAATATTGAACTTGATGCTGTATTTGATACCGCGCTTATTCCAGCAGCATTAGGAGAAGCAGCTGTTGTATTTAATACCATTGCAGATGTATCTGTAAAAGTCCACCAATCAGCTACGTTACTAGTACTTTTAATTAGAACAAAATTTAATTTTTTTCCTAAACAATTAGGAATTTCATGTCAAGCTAAACCACTACCTACATATTTAACCATCGTAAATCAAGTATAGGGATTATATTGACAAGTATATGTTTTAGAATGATTTGTAGTACCAGTAATACGATTAGTAGTTTGAAAATTCCAAGAAGCATAAGTATATCATGAATAATTTGAATCCCCTCAATTTAAAGCTAAAGAAAAACCATTATTTGTAAAATTTGTTATATATGAAGTATTGTTTAATTGATTGTTAGTAGTACTTGATTGTACAATATATCCAGCACCATTAATTGTATCAGTTAAATAATGGTTCTGAGCATTACTTCTACTTTTTCCCCAAACTAAACCTCAAAAAGTTTGACTAGGATCTGTTCACCATTGAGAAGACATATCTACTCATGTAGTGATTGATTGATTTCCACCACTTCATGTATAAAGTGTTGTCGAAAATCATGTTGTTTTTATTCATGGATTTGTTGCTGTTGTTGTCGTCGTACTATTAGTTTCTGTTTGTATTATAGATGGGAGATTAGCTCAAGTTATACTTAGAGTTCCACTATTTGTAGTTTGATTACTAAACATTACTTTGAATATTTTCGTTGCATTTGCTCAACTTGTTAAATCCAAATTTCAACTCATTGTTTCTTGTATTGGAGTATTGTTTGTTGTTCAAGAAAAAAATATTCATACTTTATTTCAAATAGTATATGCATATCTATTTGTATAATCTGTTTGTGCATAAGCTCTATCTAATAGATTATTATTCATTGCTAAATTAGAACTATTTTCAAACATTCCTAGTAATTGATATTTTGTTTTTGTTCAGTTTACTGAATATGTATAGTAATTATTATCTAGATAGTCTTTTATATCACCTGATGCTCTTAATTTTTGTAGAACATTAGCTCACAAATATCATTGAGTTGATATTGTATTTGCACCACTCATTATTATTACAGTTTGTGCATCTGGATCTGGAAGTACTGAATTTTTCATTTGATATATTTCAAGTCCACTTCTAACTTCTCATAAATCTCGTTTTCTTTTTCAGTCACGAGCATCAGCTGTATATGATTGATATGACATAAAACCAATAGTAGCAAGTATTGCTAGAATTGTTATTACTATAATTAATTCCACTAATGTGAAGGCTTTTATTTCTTGTTTTTTCATAAATAAAAATTATGTTTTAAATTGTTTTTATTTTAGTATTTTTTGATAAATTTGCAAAAAAGAAATTGCTTAAAATATAAAAAGAAAAAATGACGAAAATTCGTCATTTTTTCTATAGTCAAATACTTTCTCTTATAGCGTTAACTTCGTATAAAAGATTTTTATCTTTTTTCATTATGCTATCAAGTTTATTACAAGAATAAAGTATAGCTGAATGATTTCTCCCTGAAAATATATTTCAGATTCTTTCATAAGTGTAGTTCATTTTTGTTTTAAGTAAGTACATTGATACTTGTCTTGGAATCATAAATTCTTTTCTTCTATTTTCTCATAAAATTCATTCTTTTTCTATTCAGAAATGAGCAGAAACTGCATCAATAACATCTTCATAAGATTTTAATTTGATTTTATTAACAGCAGGAGCATGTCAAAATCCTAGTAAATCTCAAGTGAAACTTAATTTTTTCAATTTTTTAGCTACTCTATCAAGTGTAGGAGTGCTTCAATCAAGTTCAAATTCAGCTATTATTTGATTTAGAACTCATTCCAATTCTCTGACATTATCAGTAACATTTGCAGCTACAAATTCAGAAACATCTTTTGGAAGAAGAAATTCTCTAGCTCTTGATTTTTCTTGAATGATAGCTAGTCTCGTTTCATAATCTGGTTTCCCAATATCTACAGTTATGCCCCATGCAAATCTACTTTTTAATCTTGGTTCAAGTTCTGATAACTCATTTGGTGGTCTATCTCAACTTATTATAATTTGTTTTTCTCCATCATATAAAATGTTGAAAATATTATAAAGTTCATTTTGAGTTTGTTCTTTTTTAGCTAGAAATTGTACATCATCTATTATTAGAACATCAATTTCTTTATATTTTTCTCTTAATTTTTCAACTGATTTTCTTTTAACAGCAGAAACATAATCAGTGATAAATTTGTCAGCTGTTGTATAAGCGATATTTTTATCTTTGAATTTTTTTGAAATAGCATTTCCTGTTGCTTGAAGTAAATGAGTTTTTCCAAGACCAACATCTCAATAAATATAAAGAGGATTATATGATTTCCCTGGATTTCTAGTAACAGCTTCACAAGCAGAATAAGCTAATTGATTATCTGGTCAAACTATGAAATTTTCCAAACTATATCTATCATTTACTGTTTTTGTATTTCTAGAAAATCCAGCTTGATTTTTATCAACTATAGGATTTTCTTCTTCTTTTTTAGGTTTTTTCTTTGAAGTCGAATCTTTGAAAAGACTCACACAGTCAACTACATTATGATTTGTAGGATTTTCTATATTTGGATCTACAATAAAATCAATTCTTTTTACATTTGGAAATTCAGTTTTTGCCGCTTCTAAAATATTATCATAAAATTTTGCTGCAATATTATCTCTCATGAAACTAGAAACAACTCATAAAATAAGTTCGTCTCAAGCAACATCAACTATCGTCATTTTCTTAAAATAAACTAAAAAATCTTGTTTTCTAAGTGTAGTAACTAAGAAAGATAATATATTTTTAAGTTTGTAGTATTTTTCCATTGTTCTTCGTTTGTAAAAAGACTAAAATCAAGTTTTTAACATTTTTTGATGTCGATAATTTATGTTTTTATAGTTCAAAGTCAATTGTTATTTTTTGTTTGACACATTTTTCTGTATAAGTTTTTTATACGGCATTCCCTCTCCGTACTGTTAAAAACTTAATTTCTAATCTAAAAAATAGTTTTTGAAAAATAGTTTTTTTGCATATATTATGTGAGAAAAATTATACTCAATTTTTACAAATTACGAAATAAAAAAATGAAAAAACAATACTTAATGATTCTAGCTATAATAGGATTAATTCTTATTATATGAATACTTTTTAACAAATATTCATCTTCTGATAAATCTATCATTTTTTCATACCCTTGAAGCAATATAAATTTTGCAGATGAAAAAGTCCCTATGAATGATGTTTATTTTTTCAATAAAGAAAGATTTGATAAAGAATTTTATATAAATTCCTATAATGTTTATCAAGACATTCTTTATATAAAAAGAAGTCCTATTTATATGCCCTATATAGAGAAAGCCCTTAGTGAAGCAAAAATACCAAATGATTTCAAATATTTAGCTATTGCTGAATCGGCATTATTAAACAATGCTTTATCTAGTACTAGTGCGGCTTGAATCTGGCAATTTATGCCTGAAACAGCCAAGAGATTTGGGCTTCAAGTAAATGATTATGTAGATGAAAGATATAACCCTGAAAAATCAACTATAGCTGCTATAAAATATTTCAAAGAATTATACAAGAAATTCTGAGATCGGACTTTAGTTGCAGCATCTTACAACAGATGAGAAAATGGTATAAAAAATGCTTTGGATAAACAAAAAGTTAGTTCTTTCTATGATTTATATTTAAATGAAGAAACTTCTAGATATGTTTTTAGAATTCTTGCAATAAAATATATTATGAAAGATTATGAATCAAAAAAATGGTTTATAGATAAGATAATCTGAGATAAATATTATCCACCAAAAACTAAAACTATAAAAGTTTCAAAAATTGATAATCTTTATGATTTTGCAATAAAACAAAATGAAAATTATAAAACAATAAAATTACTAAATCCTTGGATAATTTGAGATTCACTTCCAGAAGGAAAATGGGAAATAAAAATAATGAACTAAATATGAAAAAATATAATATCCTTTTTGCCTGTGCGCTTTCTCAAGAATTAAAAACAATAAAATCTCTTATAAAAAATCTAAATTTTACTGCTTTGAAAATAGATTTCTTGCAAACTTGAGTTGGAAATTATAATACTATTTACTCACTAAAAGATTATTTATCTAAAAATAAGACAGATTTTATAGTAAATATCTGAGTTTGTGGGAAAGCTAGTTTTGACCTAAAAAATGATTGTTTTCAAGTTGCCAGAATAAAAAATAATTCTAATTTCAAAGAATCTCTTCCTACAATTTATTTCAAATTTTTAGATTTAAAATCTATATTATCGAGCGAAAAAGTAATAACAAATACTGAAGAAATGAGCTTAGAAGATTATGTAGATATGGAATCTTTTGCTATAGATTTTGTCGCTTCAAAAGAAAAAATTCCAGCAATAATTCTAAAAAAACCTTTTGATTTTGTAAGTTTAGATTCAAAAAAAGTAGATATTGAAGCTATGCAAAATTCTCTGAAAGATTTAGATTATATTTCTCTACTTGAAAATATAAGTTCATATTTGGGGCAAAATACAAAAAATGAAGAAAATTATGATTTTTACAAAGAACATTTTTCATTCACTTTTTCAGAATTTGAAATATTCAAAAAATTAGTAAACAGATACAAAGCCCTTCACAAAACAGATTTTAAAGATTTTTTTGAAAGATTTAAAAATTTATCAAAAAAAGAATTTCTAGAAATCTTTGACAAAGTATAAAAAAATACTATAAATAAAATCAGCGAAAGCCCAAAATCAAAACTAAAATTCCTCTCTAGGAGAAAAAAATGTACTTACTACTCGGAGCGTTTATAGCTATACTTTTAGCGATTGTCCTAAAAGTATTCTATAAATTATGGTTTCAAAGCAAGCTAGTAATGGTGAAAGATGATATTAAATCTGAAAAGGTCAAAGACTATATCATCTTTGAATACACACTCGGTGGATACATGGATATGGTAAATTTATCAATTCCAGTACTACCTGGAAATTGTGAAATGTACCAATCTGGTGGATATACAACAATGAGTGTTGGAGATAGTGAAGGAGAATCTCAAAAAAGAACCTTCTTCATCGGATACGAAGTTGAAGCAAATTCTGGAAAATTCTTCGTTTACGGCAAAATGAAAGCTCAAGACGGAGAAATTCGTTTCTCAACTTTCTTTGGAAAAAGCCCTTGTCGTTTCATCGTATTTACTGATGAATCTAATACGGCTTTTGTTCCAGACAATAAAAAAATTAAAATTCTTGGGCCTAGAGAAAGTGTGGATAAAGCTAATACTTTCACTCCCTGGTTTTGGCAAGAACCTGGGAGAAAAATTTTTTTCCGCATTCGTGTTAATGAGGATAATAAACTTATTCCTTATGCACCTATTGCTCCTTCATTTGGAGGACAATTTACCGATTTTTAAAAACACCCTGGTGCAAGCCCAGGGATTTTTTTTTATTTTTCATATCTTCTCATCCAAGTTAATTGTCTTTTTGCATAATTTCTAGAATTTTTCTGTACAAGTGCAATAGTTTCATCTAAACTTGTTTTTCATTCTATATAATCAAAAAGTTCTCTGTAACCAATACTATTTAGTCAAAAATCTTCTTTTTTATATCATTTTTCAAGTAATCATTTAAATTCATCTAATAACCCATTTTCAAACATTCAAGAAACTCTTTTATCTATATTTTTGTACAAATCTTCTCTAGTTTTAAAATTATTTAAAAAAAATATTTGTCTAATCGTGTCATAAACTATATCTCAATTATCTCAGCTAAAAGAATTTATGAAAAATACATCATATGCTAGAGATTTTTCAGTCACAAAATCCAATTTTGAAAGCCCTGTAAGCATTTTGACTTCAATTCATCTCATTACATACATATAATTATTTGGATGTAATTCAGAGGCATATTTTGGGTCTATTTCTTGTAATTTTTTATAAATATATTCATTTCCAAATTCTAGTCTTTCGGCTTCTAATTGATTTCTCAGATTTTCATCTCTTGGAGCTTTTGAAGTGAAATTATCATAAATCAAACTATCTATATAAAGGCCTGTTCATCCAGCTAAAACTGGTATTTTTCAAGAATCAAAAATATCACTTATATTTTTATTTGCCTCAATGTTATAATCTCAAACAGAATAATACTCATTTGGATTTATAATATCTATCATATGGTGAACTATCCCCTTAGTTTCTTCCTGAGTAATTTTTCCAGTTCAAACATCCATAAATCTATAAATTTGTCTTGAATCAGTTGAAATAATCTCAGAATTTAAATATTTTGCAACATCAATAGAAACCGCAGTTTTTCCTGAAGCAGTTGGACCATATATAACAACTAATTTTTTCTTATCTGATTTCTTAGCTAAAAAATCATCTAAATATTTAAATAACTCATTCATTATTTTTAACTTTTAATTTTAGTATTAATCTAGTTTTATCTAGTTTGAACTTAAAATCAAGATAAATTTATTTTTTTGCAAAAAAAGTTTGCATAATCAAATATTTTTTATATAATGCCCTGGCTTTAAAAAAAGAAACAAAAACTTTTTTTGGGGTTGTAGCTCAGCTGGTAGAGCAGGTCCCTTTTAAGGACAAGGTCGCGGGTTCGAATCCCGCCAACCCCACCATTAAAAAATAAAATATAATATAAGGAGATTCTTTTTGAGGTCTCCTTATATTTTTTACTTAATTAACCTATAATTATTATGGCAAATAATGTAAATGTAATAAATGATAACAATTTTGAAGCTGAAGTTTTAAACTCTAAAGGAGTTGCAATAGTTGATTTCTGGGCTGAATGGTGTGGTCCTTGTCAAATGATGTTACCTATTTTAGCTGATTTTGCTGATTCAAATTCAGATGTTAAAGTATGTAAAGTAAATGTTGATGAAAACCCAAATACTGCTATGAGTTTTAGAATAATGAGTATTCCTACTATACTAATCTTCAAAGATGGTAAACCAGTAGAACAATTAGTTGGTGTTCAACAAAAAGCTAATTTAGAAGCTATTGCTGCTAAATACTCAGCTCCTGCAAATAATGCAGATTTCTCATGAGCACAAGCTGCTTAATTCACGAATAATATAAAAAACGACACAAATTGTGTCGTTTTTTTGTTGGAATTGATATAAAATATTGGAACAGGTTTTATTGGAACGATGCAATCGTTCCCTACAAAATTATTTATACAAAATCCTTGTAAGGAACGCAGGCCTGCGTTCCTTACCTTTTTATATACATTTTTTATATTATCCCTTTTATTGCACTTATATTGAAACTATAATTCATTTTCAAAGCTCAAATAATTCAAATATAAGCCTTTTTTCAATCAATTATCAAAGGTCTTATAATAATCGTATAATCTTTTAAGTAAGCAATAATATTTTCTTCTCAGATAAAAACATTAACTTCTCTATTTAAATCAAGTGAAGAAATAAATTTGATGAAATTATCTTTATTTTCAAGCATTTTGATAATATTAAAAATACTATTTCAAAGAGCCTTGTGATTATTTTCTAGAAAAGAAGCAAGTCCAGAATATTTCAAAATTCCGTCTTCTGGAACTGCAAGAAAAGTGATTTCTTTTGTAGAATTAGCCAAATTAAAAACCACATCAAAAATAAAATCTTCCAATTTTTTGATATTTTCTCAAACTCATATATTTTTTGAAGCAAGCAGATAATCAGGAGAAATTTGCATAAAATAATTAACAAAAGCTCTAAGACCTTTTGCTGTTGGCAATCTACCAGCCGAATTATATGGTTGAAAAACCAAATCAAGTTTTTCCAAAACTGCCATATCATTTCTGATAGTAGCAGATGATACTCACATATCATACTTTTTAAGAAGTGCTTTACTACCAAGCACTTCTCCAGTTTGCAAAAATTCTTCAACTATTATTTTAAGTATTGAGATATTTCTCTCTGTTATTTGTGCCATAGACTTAACCCAATTTATTCTTTAAAATATCATTAAAAATCTTAGGATTTCAAGCTCAAGCTGAAGCTTTCATACATTGTCCTACAAGAAAACCAAAAATTCTTTCATTTCCTCATTTGTAATCGGCAACTTGTGTAGGATTTGATTCTATAACTTTATCTACAACAGCTTCTAAAGCTCATAAATCGTTTGTTTGTCTAAGTCATTTAGCATCAACTATTGCACTAGTTTTTCCACCATTTACAAATAATTCTTCTATAACTAATTTTGCATTTGTTGAAGATAATTCGTCTTTATTTACTAAAGCAATAACTTCAGCAAGTTCAGAAATTTCAAATCTAAGTGATGCAAAAGTATTTACTTCCGCGTCTTCTTTCATCATAGCAAGAAGCACTGAAGTGATATAAGAATTTGATTTATTTGCATCTTTTGTAAGAGCAACTAAGCTATCAAAATAATCTGAAATATCTCTGTCTGCTGACAAGATTCTAGCATCATCTTCTTTAAATTTATAATCATTCAAATATGTAATTCTTCTATCAATTGGTAATTCTCCTACTTTTGAAGCACAATCTGCTATAAATTCATCCGTCAGAACAATTGGCAATAAATCTGGTTCTGGAAAATATCTGTAATCCATAGCATTTTCTTTTGATCTTTGTACATTTGACACTCCTTTATCATCATCCCAACCTCTTGTTTCTTGGTCTACATATTCTCATTTTTCATATAGTTTTGCTTGTCTTGAAAATTCTGTATCTATGGCTCTACCAATAGAAGAAAAAGAGTTTATATTTTTTAATTCTACTCTATTGTTTAGGATATTTTCTCCAAATTTTCTAAGAGAAATATTTACATCACATCTTAATTGACCTTTTTCCATATCAGCATCTGACACATTTGCAAATCTCATCATTTTTTGAAGTTCTTTCAAAAATTCAACAACATCATCTTTAGATCTAAAATCAGGTTCAGTAACAATTTCCATAAGAGGACTTCCAGCTCTGTTATAATCGCAAAGTGTTTTTCCTCATACATGAGTTAATTTACCAGCATCATTTTCTAAGTGCATATGATGAATTTTGAAATGTTTTAATTCTCAGTTTACTAAGACTCTAACATCTCATTGTCCAACAATAGTTTCATATAATTGAGTAGTTTGAAAAGAATTTGGCAAATCTGGATAGAAATAAGATTTTCTATCAAATCTAGAAATTTTGTTTACTTCACATTTCATAGCTTGTCCAGCAATAACACCAAGTCTAACAACTTCAGCATTTAGTTTTGGAAGCATTCAAGGAAATCACATACAAACTGGGCACACATTTATATTTGGTTCTTCCGCTAGTTCAACAGCATTTTTACAAGAACAAAACATTTTAGTTTGAGATTTTACTCTTACATGTATTTCAAGTCAGATTACAAGTTCATATTTTCAAGTCATATTTTTTTCTTTTAAGTGTAAATTTAAGCTCATTATAGGAATAAATGAAAAAAATTCAAAAAAATCTTGTTATTTAATAAAATTAGTCTAGAATGATAGTTGCCCGAAAGAGCAATAATTTATACTTTAATTTTATGAGATTATGACAACAAAAGTATTAAAACACTTAAATTGAGAAGGGATTTCGGAAGAAGTTGTAGATAGACTAATAAGCGAAAATCTAGAAAATAAATTGGATCATTATTTAGCAAAATTTGATTCTAAAGAAGATGCAGAAAGTACATTTGAAATTTTCTTAAAAACTAATAAAAAATGATTATTTGATGGTAAATTACTTGTAAAAATAGATTGAGTACTTCATCCTTTTTCAAGAGAAGATTACAAAAAATTAGATGATTTAGTAAATCACTTATTTGATCACTTAAAAGAAGAATTAGCTAAAAAATAATAATCCCCCTGTCCTATTGGACATCCCCCTTAACAAAGGGGGACTTTTTAAAAGTAGAGATGTTTTTTAAAAACATCTCTACGAAAAATCCTCGCATTATGCGAGGATTTTTCTATTATTTCACAACTATATTAACAATCTTTCATTTTACATAAATTTCTTTTACAATGGTTTTTCAGTCCAGCCATTTTGCAACTTGTTCATTGTTGCGAGCTTTTTCTAAAACTGATTTTTCGTCTTCTTCAATGTTTATTTCTATTTCTCATCTAAGTTTTCCAAGAACTTGAACTCAGATAACAACAACATCATCTTTTGCCATATCAGCATCAAATTTTGGCCAAGATTCAAGGAATATTGATTTATGTTTTGATTTTGGAGAGATAATTCATGAATTATCTTTACTAATATTTATTCTTTCCCAAAGTTCTTCAGCCAAATGTGGAGCAAAAGGATGAACTAATTTTACAAAAGTCTCTTTCCACTCTTTTTTCAATTTTTCATCTTTAGGCATTCATTCATTTAACAAAATCATCATTGAAGAAATTGCAGTATTGAATTTGTAATTTTCTATATCTTCACTGACTTTTTTGATAGTTTTATGAAGCTGTTTCATAGCTTTTTTATCATCAGATGAATATCTATCTTCTTCAAAAATTCTCTCTAACCTTTCTATAAATCTTCTTACTCAAACTATACCATTTGGATTCCAAGGAGCAGAATCTTTGAAATCCGCCATGTACATCTCATAAAGTCTTAGTGAATCAGCACCATATTCTTCTACTATATCATCTGGATTTACTACATTTTTCAAACTCTTACTCATTTTTGAGATAATTTGTTTAAGCTCTTCTCCAGTTGATTTTTCATAAAATTTTCAATCTTTTTCTTCTACTAAATCATTTGCAATAAGTCATCCATTGGCTCTTTGGTAAGCAAAAGCTTGAATTAAACCTTGATTTCTAAGTCTATAAAATGGTTCATCATGTGACACAACTCAAATATCAAACAAGAATTTATGCCAAAATCTAGCATAAAGCAAATGTAAAACTGCGTGTTCAGCACCTCAAACATAAGAATCAACTTGTCCCCAATATTTTTCAACTTCTGGATCTACTAATTGTTCATCATTATTTGGATCCATATATCTCAAATAATACCAGCAAGAACCACCCCATTGAGGCATAGTATTTGTTTCTCTATTTCAATTTAAATTGTCAGCTAATTTTACTTCAATAAAACTATCTACTTTTGCAAGTGGAGATTGTCCATCACCAGATGGAGCAAAATCTTCAACTTCTGGAAGTTCAAGAGGAAGTCTATAATCACAAACTATTTTTGTATAAATTCAATCGTAGATTTTTGAAAATACTTTTTTTCAAATAACTAATTCTCTCACCATTCCCTTGCATTTTGCACTTTCGCAAACTTGTTCTCCATCAACTGGATTTCTTTTCAAAATATAAGCAATATTCGCGTCTGTTGCTTCTTCTAAACTAGAAATATGAGGAAGTTTTTTCAAATTTTCCAAATCTAAATGCACCAAAGGAATTGGTTCTCCCCAATATCTTTGTCTAGAAAATAACCAATCTCTAAGTTTATAATTTACTTTTTTTGTACCAAATCAATTTGTTTCAGCAAATTCTGTTAGTTTTATTCTTGCTTCAGCTGATGATAATCAAGTAAATTCTCCTGAATTTACTAATATTCAATCTTCGCAAAAAGCTGCTTCTTCGATGTTTCATCCTAAAATAGATTCTTTTATTTCTATATTTTTAACTTTCGCAAATTCAAAATCTCTTTCGTCGTGTGCAGGAACAGCCATAACTGCTCAAGTTCCGTAGTTTCCTAGAACATAGTCTCAGATATAAACTGGGATTTTTTCTTGGTTAAAAAGATTTATTACATAAGTTCCAGTAAAAACTCAAGTTTTTTCTTTGCTTCCTGTTCTATCTTGATCAGATTTATTTTTTGCTGTTTCTATATAAGCTAAACAAGATTCTTTTTCTCAGTCAGTAATAAAATTCATAACATCTTTATGGTCTGGAGCCATAACAGCATAAGTCATACCAAAAACAGTGTCTATACGAGTAGTATAAACAGCGATTTCAGGTATTTCTAGTAGTGAACGCGGGCCCGCGTTCACTACAGCTTTCATACTAAATTCACAACCTTCACTTCTACCAATCCAGTTTCTTTGCATATCTTTGATTCCTTCTGGCCAGTCAAGTTTATCAACATCTGTTGCTAATCTATCAGCATATTTAGTGATAGCAAGTACCCATTGTCTGATTTTTTTCTTTTCAACTGTTGTTCCACATCTATCACAAGTTCAGTCGTTTAAAACTTCTTCATTAGCAAGACCAGTTTTACAAGATGGACAATAATTTATCGGTAAATCTTGTTCATAAGCAAGTCCAGCTTCAAATAATTTCAAGAAAATCCATTGAGTCCATTTATAATATTTTGGATCTGTTGTATCTATTTCTCTATCCCAATCATAAGAAAACCCAAGAGCTTGGATTTGTTTTTTAAAAGTTTGAATATTTGCATCTGTCGTGATTCTAGGATGAGTTCCAGTTTTGATAGCATAATTTTCAGCTGGAAGACCAAAAGCATCCCGGCCCATTGGATGAAGAACATTAAAACCATTTGCAGTTTTATATCTAGCCACAATATCATTTGCCGTCATTCCTTCTGGATGACCTACATGAAGACCTGCTCCTGAAGGATATGGAAACATATCTAGAGTATAATATTTTGGTTTAGAAAAGTCATTTTGCACTTTAAATGTTTTATTTTCTTCCCAAAATTTTTGCCATTTTTTTTCTATTTCTTTGTGATTGTACATTTTCATCAATTTAAAAACTAAAGAATTTGAGCCCTATTATAATAAAAGTGGCTTTTTTTACAATATATTTGAAAAAAAATATATAATTCTTAAAATAAGAAAAAAATTTAAATCTTAAAATTATTAAAAATCATGTTTTATAAACTACTTTTTGGAATTTCTCTTGTTATTGGACTTATCGTTGTAATAGAAAATTTAGCTATGTGAGATGTTAGTTTGTGATATTTCATATTACTTGAAGCTTATACTTGATTTCTTACTTTCCTATCAATTTTAACTTGAGTTTGAATCGGATTTGGACTTGCTTGAATGATTATGAAGAAAAAAGATGAAGATGACAATTATGATTACTAAAAAAGACAAATAAAAAAATTGGGATAATCCCAATTTTTTTATTTGTCTTTTAATTGATTATTTAAGTATTCCTCAAACAAGCCATTGAACAACTGAACTTGCTAACCATATTACAACAAGACCAATTAAAGCTTGAGTAAGTATAGTTTTACCTTTTTTAACTTTATCATCAGCTCCAGCAGCTGTTAATATTTGGAAACCTCCCCAAATACCATAAACTACAGCTAATATATATAAGAAATTCATAGCATTACCAATAAGAGTTTGGATTGATTGATCTGCAGATTGATTAGATCATTGTAAATTTTGACTAACTCCAGCGTTTCCACCAAAATTAATTGCAGCATTTGTTAATTCATTTTGAGCAACTAAAACTACTCAAGCAGCAGCGAATAAAGATTTTTTTATGTTATTTGTCATAAAAATTATTGTTTAATAAAATAAAACACTTATGATTATAATTAATTTGACTATTAAATGCAAATTTATTTAACTTTTTTTAGAAATTATCTTTGATTAAGAACAATTTGTGGAAAAGGGATACTAATATCATTCTGTTTAAATGCTAGGTTTATAGTTTCCATAACATTAGATCTAGTTGAGAAATATGTTTTATCAGTAATAAGGGTCCAATACCATAATTTTACATTTATAGAATTATCTCAAAATTCATTTACTATTATTTTCGGAGCTGGTTCTTTTAATATATTTGGAAAATTATCTACTATCTTTAGTAATATTGTTTTTGCTTTTACTATATCAGAACCATATTCTAAACCTATTTCTATTTCTGTTCTTCTTCTATCATTTGCATTATAATTCTCAACCATATTTTTCAAGAAATCTACATTTGGAACAAAAAATCTTATTCAATCAAATTGTTCAACTGTCGTAGAAAAAGTATCTATTTTTTTTATTTTTCAAACTTTTCATGCAATTTCTATAGTATCTCAATTTTTATATGAACCACTTAAAACCATTATTATTCAAGATAAGAAATTGCTAAGAAATGTTTGCAAAGCAAATCATACTCAAAGACCAATTCATCACATAAAAATAGCTAAATCCACTCACATAAAACTAAGAGCTGTTATTATTCATATTGCCCAAACAGAAATATTTGTAGTTCTTATAATAATAGCATAAAGTTCTGCTTTCCCCTCTCAAGTTCCTGATTTTTCTATCAAGTATTGTTCTAATTTCTTTTCTATATATTTTTGTAGAAAGAAAGTTGCTATAATTGCAACTATAGCTGAAATAAGTCAAAGTAAGAAATCTCTATTCAAAAAACTGAAAATTATAGTTGAAGCATTAGAACCTGCTGCACTTCCTGTGTCTCAAGCCATTTGTCCAGCAGAGCTTGTATCAACAGCTCAAACTGTATTTACAAAACTAAGAAAAGCTAGAAGTATATAAATTATTTTTTTCATATATTAAATTATTAATTATCTAAGTCTAAAATTATAATCATCTGGAATAGATTTTCCTTTTAATGCTGACATACATCTAATAATATTATTATGCCAATTTATTGGGCTAGAAGCATATATTGGGCCAGAATTATTTCCATATCTACTAAGCATTGATACAGCATTATATTTACCTAAATATTTATTATTCAAAGTTCTAGTCATCCAATCTATTCAAGCTCTAGCTCAACCAAAAATTCTAACATCTCATGAAT
The DNA here is from genome assembly GCA_028713225.1 of Candidatus Altimarinota bacterium. GTDB lineage: Bacteria > Patescibacteriota > Gracilibacteria > BD1-5 > UBA6164 > JAQVPN01. The sequence goes on along the minus strand of JAQTOS010000005.1, from coordinate 89,818 downwards.
CAGTATTTCATACATTTCATACATTATAACCAGATTTTAAATGTCTACCAAGACCAGTTTCAGCTAAACCTATACACATTACGAAACTAGGATCTAGATTAGCATCAAGCGATTCTTCAACCCAAATATTCCAATCTGAAAATATAGGCGAAGCATATTTAGAAAGTAAATCTTTTTGTCTATCTACTTCGCTATTTCAATTAAGAACAAAAGTATTTTTACTATATGAATCTACATTAGATAAATTATAACCATAAGTAGCTTTGAAATCTCGAGCATATTTATAAATATATTTTGAATCTGGTAATTTTCAAAGTCCAAGTTTAGTTAAATCTAAATAATTAAGTGGATCTACGAAATCTTTATCTTTTATCATTTCAAAATGCAAATGTGGACCTGAAGTCATAGGACCTGCTCAGTTAGTTCATTTAGATCATCCACTTTTTGCAAATACTTCTCAAGCTTTTATAAAATCATATTTTTTAACATCTGTTTCACTAATATGTCAGTAAACTGTAAGAAATCAATCAGCATGTTTAAGTGCAACATAAGCGTATCCTCCATCAACAGGTGGATTAATATAAACTACATATCAATCAGCTGGAGCAACTATATCAGTTCCTTGTGGAGCTCTTATATCGATAGCTTCATGTTCACTTCAAAGAGCTTTGAAATATTCTGGGTCATGAAAAAATGCACTAATTCATTTTGTTGGAGCAATAGGCCAAGAAAATGAATTTCCTGATTTGTCTTTTTCCAAAGTTCCAAGAGCTGCTTCATTTTTGATAACTATAGATAATTCTCTACATCTATCACTTACATCTCAAGTTATATCACCAGTTTCTAAATCAACTCGTGGACATTTATTGTCTTTCAAAAAATCTTCTTTTATATTTTTATAAGTTATTTTTTGTTGTAAAATTTTCAAAGAAACTGATTTTTCTGCCTCTAACTTTTCTTTTATATATTCTACATATTTATCACTATTTCCTTGAGTAATATCAAGAATTTTTTGTCTCAAAGCTTTTTTTTGTAAAAGTGTTGTTTTTTGCACTAATTGTTCATTTCTAAGTGCCGCTAAACTTTCTTTTTTGTTTTCTAAATCTTTCTTTTTTAGAAATAAATCTTTTATAAGACTTCTATGTTTTGCAATAAGTTCTTGTCCAGTAACTTCTATAACACTTTTAAAATAATAATCTGATAATACATCTCATAAATCGCCATCTCAAGATAATAAAATAGTTCTTATTGAATCCAATTTCCCTTCATCATAAACTAAATTACCTGTTTTATAAAGATGTACTAAATATTCTAAAATAATTTTTTTATTTGCTTCAACTTTCTGTCTAATATTTTCTATTTCAGTTTCTGTATCAGATATATCATTTGTAGTAGTTATAATATCAATAGTTGTTTTTCTAATAGTATCTTCAGTATCAGATATATCACTATCTATATCAAATATAGCTCAAGATAAAGACTCTATTCTTTTAGTTAAAACTTCATTTTCAGTTTCTGCTTGTGATCTATTCTCTGCTATTTTCTCTTTTATTCTTGAAAAAATATCCATTTTTTTTCAAGTATTAAGTAAATCTAGACTAGAACCTGAAAATATAACTTCATTACTAAAAAGTAATGATTTTTCTCTATTTTTAAAATTATCTAAAATTTTTCAATTAGAACTTGTTTTTTTTACTACTGCTTTAATAGGAGTAGATTTTACTTCTTTTACAGGAGTTTTATTTTTAATTGCATCAATAATTTTTTCATTTAATGTTTTTGTTTGAACTACAGGAGTTTCACTAGAATCATCAGAACTAGTAGAAGTATCTTCATTTATAGGAACTGAAATATCTGTATTATCAATCAAATCTGGATTTGATTGTTCTGCAACAAAAGAACTTCAAGTAGAAGTATCATCAGCTAAAGCAAGTGCAAAATTTCAATTTAAACTAATTAGAATAAGTAATGCTATTATTTTCTTCATATTTTGTTTTTGTTTTAATTATTTTCTAAATCTCTATAAAAGAATATCATATTAATTCTCTTCATGCAAAAAAACTTCTTGACTTTTATATTGATTTACTCGTAATTTAAAACAAAAAAATAAGCATCTTTCGAATGCTTATTTTTTGTCTTGTCTAAGTCAGTAAAATAGATTATTTGAGAAATCCTCTTTTATTCTTTCTATTTGCTCTTCCAAAAGCTTTTTTTCTTGTTCTAATTGCATTACTTCAGCTCTTGAAGTATCTGCTGAAATTCTAGATAAATATAACTGTTTCTCATCAATGAATTTAGTTAAATTATTATTTTTTTTTGATAATGAATTTTCTAATTCTATTTTAGCTTGTTCTAATTTAGAAATTTCTCCTAAATGTTTTTTCTTTTTCAAAATTGCAATTACTCAAGTCGGAATATTTTTTCTAAGAACTTCTAATCAAGAATTTAAGTCTAGCAAAGACTTCTCTTGCTCTGATATATATTCTTTAGTTTTATCTATGCTTTTATTTGTTAATTCCAAGAAACGATTTAGTTCGTTATAATCTCTTCATACAGATGCTATTTTAGGTCATAAATCATGATACCTATCTAATTTTTCTCTTATTATATTGAAAATTTTTTCTACACTATATTCTCAATCGTTAAATTCTATATCTCTAAATTCAAGATTTGCATAATTATATCTTTCATTTCATATTCGAACTACTTGAGAATTAAAAAACGCAAATAATTTTGATAGTTCTTTATGTTTTGTATGAATTTTAGAAAAAATTAAATCTACAAAATTTTTCATAGGATTTTTTATATCTCAATTATGAACTACATATATAAATAATCATCTAATAATATTTTCATCAATATTAGTTATTCATACAAGTTTAAAGGAATTTTTTATATTTTCTGAAAAATTTGTAAATATATCATTTGAAAAACTTTTACGAAAATTATTAACTTCTATATCATTTGGTAATACTCATAAATTTTTATTTAATAAATCTTCCAATGAATCAACTGAAGTTCTAAATTTTTGTCCTAATTCATCATCTATTCTATAAGCTCTTGTCAATTTCAAAGCTAATTGAGATGAAAATGATTCCTTGAAATTAGAAGCTATATTAGAATTAACAAAATTAAAATCTTCTCTAAATAAAGCTCCTGCTACTGATTTTGCCATATCTAAATCTAAATTTCCTTTTGCATAATTAAAAATATATTTTATAAGCTCATTAAATATAAAACCTATATAATTTCATGAAGAAAATCTAGCATTTAAATCTTCTTCGCTAAATTTTGATAAATCAATAGATGAAACGATATTGTTTAAAAATAATGTTCTCTTATCTTTTGTATCTAACTTTAAAATATTTGAAATTATAAATTCTACATTTGATTTTTCTATTCAAGAATATCTTTTTACTCCATCATCAATAGGAATCATTAAAATTCTAGACTTATCTTCATCAATTGTAAGTCAATAATTATTTGGTAATTTTAAAGTTTCTCTAATTTTTTGTTTAAATAATGGGTTTAATATATATTTTTGTATACTTATATTTTTTGATTCAATTATTTTTTTAAGATCTTCTAAATCTATTTCTATTATTTCATTATTTCATGAAGGAATCTTTACTATTTTTGAGATAATATTAAAAAAATCTTTTAAATTAGTAAATTCCATATCAAAATTTCATCTCAATATATATCAAGCAATTCATATTGAAATTTCCTTATCTATATATCAATTAGAAAGGATAAAAATCTCTTTAATAAGTTTTTCAAATATAAAATTTAGGTAATTCCCTGAAGAAAAATACTCTGATAATTCTACATTTGATAATTTTGATAAATCTATTTTACTTGAAACTTCTCTTACAAAATCAAATCTTTTTTCTTTAATTTCTAAATGAAGTAAATTATTGCAAATATATTCTAAATAATAAGTACTAATACCTGCATTTTTATAAGTAGTTTCTCATTTATTTATATCCAAATTCATCGGAAGTAAAACCAAATTAAATTTGATATTTCGAGTATCTGAATCTGGGAAAATTTCAGACTGATTAAATTCATCATCATTATCAGTAAAAACATCAATATCAGTTCTCTCTATAAAAAATCAATAATTTCATGATAATTTTAAAGCCTCTAAAGCTTTTTCTTTAAATTCTGAATTATTTATATATTTATGAATATCAACTTCTATATTTTTACTTATATGTGATAACAAATCAGAAGAAATAACTATTTTTTTCTTCTCTCATTTTCAAACAGGAAAAATAGAATTTGAAATTTTTGATAATGAATCTAGTAAAGATGAATCAAAATCCAAAAGTGTCTCCACTGATTTTAAAGTAGATAATCTAGATTCCCATAATTTAGTAAAATTAGGATTTTTTATTTCAGGTTTCGTAATTTCTCAATATTCAATTTCTGTATGGACTTGAATATTTGGTTTTTTAGGACCTCATTTAGTAATCCAGCTATCTGTATTTTTATCATAAACCTCTTCTACATCGCTCTCCGGAACTAATTGACTCATAGTATTATTTATAATATTTAATTTTAGTGCAAAATAAGTTGACTTTATAATCTTTTTTTAATAAAAATCAAATGAAAATCAAACTAAATCATTCCTCTAAACTCTTCCAAACTCAAAATTTTCACTCATAAGTCTTGTGCTTTTTCAGCTTTTGAACCAGCTTTTTCTCAAGCTATCAAATAATTTGTTGATTTCCCTACACTAGAGACAAATTCTCATCCATTTTCTTCTATGATTTTAACTATATCATCACGTGAAATTCAATCAAAACTACCAGTTATACAAAATTTTAAGCTAGATAATTTTCAAGTATTTTCTGATGCATTTCCAAAGTTTATATTTATTTCATTTAAATATTTTTCTAAAAATTCTTTATTTTCTCTAAAATATTCTACTATATTTTTTGCTGTTTCAGGTCAAATATCTGCCAAACTTTCAAAGTCAGATTCGCAAAAAGGAAATATAAGTATATCTTCAACATTTTTAAATAATTTTGAAATCACTTTTGCTCATTTTTTCCCAACTTGAGAAATAGCTAGACTTACTAAAAAAGTTGAAATATTCATATTTCTAGAATTTTCTACTCGCTCAAGCAAATTATTTACTGATTTTTCTTTAAATCATTCTTGAGTAAGTAATTCTTCCCTATGATTTTTTAATAAAAACACATCAGATAAATCATTTATAAATCAAAGTTCTATAAAAAGTTCAACTTGTTTCTCGCCAAGCCCGTCAATATTAAGTCATTGTTTTCAAACTTGATAAGTTAATTTACCTGATATTTGAGCTGGACACCCGATATGGTTTGGACAATAATATCTAACTTTATCCATATCTTTTGCTACACCTGTAGAGCAAATTGGACAAATTTCGGGAATGGGAATAAAAATTTCATCTCAAGTTCTAACTTCTTTTATAACTGAAATTACTTCTGGAATTACCTCTCCAGCTCTTTTGATGAAAACATTATCACCAATCATGATATCTTTTTCTCTAAGTTCCTCATAATTATGCAAAGTTGCTCTTCTAACTATTACTCAACCAACGTTTACTGCTTCCAAATTAGCAACTGGAGTTATAGTTCCAGTTCTAGCAACAGAATGTTCTATAGAAAGAATTTTTGTAGTGATTATATCGGCTGGAAATTTGTAGGCAATCGCATATCTTGGATGATGTGCCGTGAATCCAATTTCATTCCACAAACTTATATCATTTACTTTTATAACAAGCCCATCAATATCAAAATCAAGCCCCGAAATAAACTCTTGTTTGGTTTTCAATTCTCCAGTTTCCTTAACTATTTCTTTTATCAAATCTTCAATGTGAGAAAAAGTTTTAAAATAAGATGAAATTTCAAATCAGAAACTTTCTAAATCCTTGATAACATCAAAATAATTTTGCTTATTTTCTTCTCTTGCAAATTCATCAAAATTTGCTAAATCATAGGCAAAATATTTAAGTTTTCTCTCTTTTGTAACTGAAACATCTAGTAGTCTTAGACTTCAACTTGCTGCATTTCTAGGATTTGAAAATATTTTAGTTCAGTCTTTCAAAGCTTTTTTATTTATTTCATCAAAAGCTGAAATTGGCATAACAACCTCTCATCTAACTTCAAGTCTTTTTTTATAAGGAATTTTTTTTGGAATATTTACAACTTGAAAAGCATTCACTGTAACATCTTCTCCCTCTATTCAATTTCATCTAGTTATAGCTTGAATAAGTTCTCAATTATCATAAATAAGTTCAAGGCCAAGTCAGTCAAATTTGAATTCCATAATGTATTCTACTTTTTTTGATGAATCTCAAATATTTTTTTCTACTCTTTCATCAAAATCAGATAAATCACTTGCATTATAAGTATTATCCAAACTTATCATTGGTCTAGAATGAGTTACTTTAGAAAAACTTGATTGCCCAATTTCTGCTCAAACTTGTTTTGTTGTTTCAATATCTACTCCAAATTTTTCTTCTAAAGCTTGTAATTTTTTAAATAATTCATCATATTCTCTGTCTGAAATTAAAGGCTCTTCTTTATTATAATACAAGTCAGAATGCGCTTTCAAAATTTCTTCTATTTCATCTATTTGTTCTATTTTTATATTCTCAGTTTTTTCTAGCAAAAAAAATCTAGTCCTGTCTAGTAATATATGTTTATCTGAAAAATCTGTACTTAAAAAGCTTTGTTGCATATCTAATTTATAATCTTTAATTAATTATTTTTTTCATTATACGATTTTTTAAAATAAATCAAAAAAAGAGCTTAAGCTCTTTTTTTGATTTATTATTTTGATGTATTAAATCACATTACTCAACTAGATAAATTACTTGGTTTCATATTTTCTATCCATTTACGAATTTTTGCATCTGTTTCCTTCATATCAGCAACTGGTACATGTGAATCCATATAAATCTTATTAATAATTTCCATATCAAGCTTCACTTCTTCTCAAAAAATTTCTTTTCTAATTTTCATGAAATCCGATAATCTAGATACAAAATTTCATATATTACTAGCTGTCCAACTAACAAAATATTTCTCATCAGTTATTCAATCCATAAATTCAGTAGGAAAATCAAGATTTCTTTCAGAAATATGGTCTTGGAAAATTTTTAATTTCTCTTTTATATTTGGAAATCAATAATAAACTGTGTTTTCTAATCTATTTGCTCTAATAAGTCTTTCTGATAATTTTGTTGGATCATTTGCTGTTGATATAACATAAACTGGAGTAGATCATACTCATTCAAAAAATATAGTCATAGCTTGTGCTATTTCGTCATTTACATCATGTTTTTTTTCATTAACAAGAGTATCAATATCCTCTATAGATAATAATATCGGAGCTCCTGTATTTTCATATATTTTATCAAGTCTTGATTTAATTCATCAAATTGGAGTAGTTAAAATGGCTTTAAAAAAATTTAAGTCAATATTTATAACATTGGCATTTAAATTGAAGTTTTTTCAATTATAATCAAAAGTTTTTCCTTTTAATAAACTTAACATATGTTGACTTTTCCCTGTTCAGTAAATTCATACAAGAGAAGTACTTCTAGCTTTTAATCATAAATTTTTAGCTTCAACTGAAAGTGGAATAACGAGATTTTCTAAAATATTTGCATATTGTTCTTCAAATGTATGAGGATCATATAATCTATCTCATTCAAAAGTATTTTTATTATATTCATCATAGATTGAAAAATATAATTGATGTTTATCTATAAATTTTTTATGTTTTATATAATAACTTATTTGAGTTATAAGATATATATATTCATCTTGATTGGTATCTGACAAAGTTAATCTAATCATTTTTTTCTTATCTTTTCAAATTTTATCTTCTTCCAACGATACTATATTTCATTCTAGAAATTTATTTCCAGATTTTGAAAAGTAACCTTTGTAGTTAAATCTTTCTGGTCATGATTTTACTGGATGTTCGTAAGAATTAGATATTCTAGGTTTCACAAGGTGAAAAGAATCTAATTCAGTATCAACAATTTTTGCTATATTAAATATATCATCTTCTGATAATCATGCATTTGATATATCCCAGTCCATTATAAATTGATATGCATATTGTAATTCTTTTGATTCAACTGTTCGAGTTGATTTTGATAATGAATATAATTTTTTCATATCTATCTTATAAATATCAACCTTAACGGGATTTTCTCATCAAATATCAGTGCTATTAATTAAACTATTAGCAATTTTAAAAAAATTATTATTATATATTTCTCTAAATCTATGAAATGAAAATAATTTCAATCCAGTATCAAAATCTAAATCAAGCATAAATGGATTAATATCAGAAACCTTTTTTCTATCAGTTTCTTGCATTAATAATAGTCAATCTACTTTTTCTTGAATATATTTCCCATTATTTTGTACATTAAAATCAACTGCATTTTCATCAGATTCATATAAAAACCTTTCAAAGTTATTTAAAATTGAGTTAGGTATTCTTCAAGCCTCAAGTATTTCAGTAAAAATATTTTTTTGCGCTTCATCTAGCTCAGTTTCAAAAATAGATTGTAAAGTAGCTAGATCAGATGTATCTTTTTCCCTAACAAATAAATTAAAAACTTGAATAAGTGTTTGGTCAAATCAAATAGAATCAAGGTTTTCAAATAACTCATCAACATGTGATAAAGAATTTAAATCATTTAATATTTTTTTTCTATCTTCCTTAAATGGAAATTTTTTGATAAAATCACGAGCTACTACTTTCCTTTTAGAAAGAGGAGAAAGTAAATTAAATTCAATATCATGAGGGCTTATTGTTTTTGCATCTCATTCAAATTTTTCATACTGCTTAGAAAGCATTCTTGCAATTACATTTAATACTTCTATATTTATTTTTTTATCTTTTTTTAGAGAATTTAGATAATTTGTAATCAAATCTATCTTTTTTTTAGGATCTTTTTCTATTTTTATACAATCTTTTAAATCTTCTGCTAATTCAGGAACATTATACAATTTAGGTCATTTTTCTGTCATAAAACTCAATTTTTTATAAAAAAATAAGAGTTATTTATAATTAAATAACTCTTTATGTCAAAGAAAAAATATTTTTTAATTCATTAATGTATCTATTATAATTTTAGTTGAATCTTTATTTTTTATTTTTCTGAAGTTTGGAATAAATTTAGAAAAATCTAAATATCTCAAAGCAAAATCTATTTTTTTAGCATCTGGTTCAAAAAATCATACTTCTCCAAGTTCTACTAAAAGCTTATTCCCTTCTTCTTGTCCAGCTATAAAAGTTGGAATAATTACAGGAACATCATTTGCTATACATTCTGAAATTATTGCTCAACCTGGTTTGGAAATAACTAAATCTATATTTTTAAGTTCTGATTTTATATCAAAAAATGGATAAAATTTGAAATTATCAATATCAGTGTAAAATTGGCTTACATAAGAGAATAATACTTTATTTCTTCCAGCTAAAATATTTATATTAAATTCTTTTCTTGTCTTTAATATTTCAAGTAAATCTAAAATAAAATTTTCTTCTTGAGAAGTTAAAAGTAAAATTATATTTTTCACTTTTATTTCTTCTCTATCTAAAAAGAAATCTGATTCCAAAGGAAAAAATGAAACTATTATATTATCTTTTGTATGATTAAATTTTTCTATAAATTCTCACTTTGTTAATTTATCAATAACAAAATAATAATCTATATAATCCTTATCTAAATACCAAATAGAGTGAATATTTATAGAATCCGTGATAAAAACTCCAGTTTTAAAAGTTTTTTCATATTTTTTCAAATAATGCTTGATAAATCCCTGCCAAAAAGGAAAAACTGACAAAACTACATCAGGTTCATAAGTCTGTACAAAATCATCAAATCTAGATTGAAAAATTGGATATTTAATACCATAAAGAAATCTCTTTACAGTAGCATCATCAATAATATTAAATGTAATTTCCCATACTTTTTTATATTTTTCACAGAAATCTTCATAAAAACTCTTAGTAATATTTCCAGATTTCATAGAATTTTCATTCAAAAAATCAACTATATCCAGAATTAAAACTTGATTTCATTCTGCTATAAGTTGCTTTTCGAGAACACGAGCTGCTCTATTGTGCCCAGATCCATAAGATCCTGTTAAAATTAAAACTTTTTTCATAAATTGTTATTTTAAAATTTGAATTAATTATATAAAAATTTCAAAAAATACAAAAAAAGATTATATTATGCAAAATTAATAATAAATTAATAATCTAAATAAAATGATAAGAATAGATAAATACCTATCAAACTTGTGATATGGATCAAGAAAAGATGTGGTAAAACTTATAAAAGACTGACTTGTAGAAGTAAATGATAATCTTGTAATAAGTCCAGATTACAAAATAGAATGGGGTGATGATTTGAGAATATGAGAAGAAGAATTTGAAGCTAAAGAATTTGTATATATAGCTCTTCATAAACCTGCAGATTATCTAAGTTCAAATAAACCTGAAGCAAAATATCAAAGTTATAGAAGTTTACTTGACGATTGTCCTTATGTAAATTTACTTTCTCCAGTTGGTAGACTTGATGTAGATACTGAAGGGCTTTTACTGCTTACAAATGATTGAGATTTTACACATAAATTAATAAGTCCCAAGAAAGATATTTACAAAAAATATTACGTAAAAATAGAAAAAGCATTAAATAAAAAAGATATAGAAAAATTAGAAAATTGATTAAAAATTGATGAATTTATTACAAAACCAGCAATCCTAGAAACAATTTCTGATGATGAAATATATTTGAGCATAAGTGAATGAAAATTTCATCAAATCAAAAAAATGCTTGAAGCTGTTGATAATAAAGTAGTTTATCTAAAAAGAGTAAGTATCTGAGAATACGAATTATGAGATTTAAAATTATGAGAATGGAAATATTTATAAATAAAAAGAAACGATTTTAAAATCGTTTCTTTTTATTTATAAATATTTCCATTCCCATTTTATTATGTGGAACGAAAATATTCATTCCCTACATATACTTATTCCTCAACTTTTTCTTTTGGAGCTTTTTTCTTCAAAGTAGGAGTTGTTGTTTTTTTATCAGTTGTTTTTGTAGGTTTTGGAGCATGTTCTTTTTTAGCTTTTGGCTCTTTTTTAACTACTTCATCCCAACTAGGAATAATTGTTTCTTTAGTTTCTTCTTTATCAAAGATAAGATTTGAGAAAGGATTTTCATCACTTTCTACAACTTTTAATTCTTCTTCTGGAATTTCTTCAGTTTTGCTTGTGTCAGAATCATTTTCCATTAACCAATCTGGTAATTTTGCTTCTGTTGTAGTTGGAACTTCGTTAAATTCTATTAAATCTTCATCAAGAGAAGTTTCACTATTATCAGATTTAGTTTCATTATCCATAGAACCTGACAACCAATCTGGTAATTTTGTTTCTTCTATTTTTTCTTCTGATGGAGATTCTTTTAAGCTTCAAGATAACCAATCTGGGATTTTTGTTTCATCTTTTTTAGAAACAATTGCATCCTCTGCCATATCTTTTGCTAAAATTTCATCAACACTTTCTTCTTGTATTTCTGTAGCAACTTCTTCTTTAGTTTCAGTTGTACTTAAAGAATCTTTTAACCAATCTGGAATACTTGATTCAACTGGAGCAGCTTTTGCTTTTGCCTTGAATTCATGTTTTTCTTTTTTTGGAGCTTCTTCTTTTTTTGGACTTTCTTTTATAGCACCTGATAACCAATCAGGAACATTCGCATCTTCTACTTTTTCATTTATTTCTTCAGGAATAATTTCTGTTTTTTCTTCTTCTAAAACATCACTAGATTCTGAACTAAAAGTATCTTCTTCAAGTTCATACTTTTCTTCTGGAATTTCTATTTTAGGTGGAACATAAACTCAAGAATTTGTTTTTCCAGTTAGCCAATCAGGAACTTTTTCTTCCTGAATAGCTACAGATTCTTCTTTGATTTCAGAACTTGAACTAGCATTATTTGAACTAGTATCTGAAAAAGAATTCATAGTACCAGCTAACCAATCAGGAATAGCTTCACTTGTAGTTTCAGAATTAGATTCTTCTCTAACTTGTTTTGCTTCCATTTCTTCCTTTTCTTCTTCTTTTACATTATCAAAAATACTTTCATCTATTCAAGCTAAAACATCAGAAACAGGAACTTTTGCTTTTGAACCAGAAGTTTTTTCTATAATAAAATCTTGGAAAGCCGTGTTTGGATCTTTATTAACTATTTTGTAATAGATAAAGAAAGCTAAAATAACAAGTAAAAGTAATCCGATAAAAGCTAGGAATATATAAACTATATTTTTAAAAATATTTGCTATAGTAGATCCAGTATTTGATTCATTAGAAACTTCTGTTACCACCGCTTTAGGAATATTATTTCCATAAATAAGATATTGTAATTGAGCTTTTATCGTAACTTTATCTTCATTTGAAATAGCTGAAATATTTTTTACAATATCTAGAATTTCTGATCAAATCTTTTTAGCAGTTTCTTGGTCAGCTGTTCAAGTTTTTAATAAATCCAATTTATCCATTATAGTTTTATAATTTGGATCATCTTTAGGAATTAAACCTTGTATTACTTTAAGTGCCATATTTCTAGTACTTTTATCAGTATCATTTTCAACTATAAAAGATTCTAGCAAATTTATAACATTATCCTTATCAGTAAAAGTGATTCCATTTATATATCTTTCAAAATCTAGTATAACTTGTGTTTTTTCTCTATCATCAAACCAAGCTGATTGTAGAGCTTCAACATATTTCATAGCTTTTAATCTAGATTCTTGTGGAAGTTTTTTTACATAATCTTTAAGGGTTTCTATTTGAGCTCTTTGAGCATCAGTAACTCAAGAAAAAGATAGAGAATCTAAGTCAATATTTTCTTCTTTTATATAATCTTTTGTAACTTTGATTTCTTGACTAGAAACAACTTTTTTATTAGCATCAAGTAATGAAACTTTTATATTTTGAGTTTTATTGTCATTCAATGTTACTTTTATAGGAGCTCCATTTTCATAAGTTTCAGTATTTAGATTATCTGTATCATCATCTTTTGTACCATTTAAATCAGAATCAACTCGTGTATCAAAATCTATAGAATAATATTTGAAATCTCCTTTCGAAGCTCCTAAATATAATACAAATGGAGTATCTTTTTCTGGAATTTCTACACTAGAATCATCTTTATTATAAGCAGGTGATGAAACAATATTTATTCAATCATTATTCAAAAGAAGTTCATTTTTGACATCTTTTTTTGTTATAATTGTTTTTGTATCAGTTTTTGTTCATTCTGATATTTGAAGAGAAACTCTATGAATTGTTTTATTATCTTCATATTCATAAGAAAATAAATCTTTTGTATCAATACTAGTTCCATCTCACATATCCCATTTTCTAGAATCAACTTTTCCTATACTTTTATCAATAAATATAAATTTATTTCCAATAGATATAAAATCAAAATTTGATTCTAATCTATTTGCAACATTAACAGTTATACTTTTTGTATTACTTATTCATTTATACATGGCTTTCACTTTTACATGAAATTCTCCAGAAGTATCAAATTTATGAACAATAGTAGGTTCTGTTGATTTTTCATCATAGAAACCATCTCCATCAAAATCAAATGAATATTGAGCTTTTGAAGTTAAATCTTCTCAAAGTACATTTTTAACTGATGCTGAAAATGTAACTGGCGATCAAATTCAAACTGATGAATTATCAACTTTGAAATCAATAAGTGGAGTATTTACATTATCAGAAGCCAAAGTTATAAAATATTTATTTCCGGCAATAGTATTTCCATTATCATCTTTGATTGGATCTTCACTACTAACTCTAGCCCCGTTTGAATCTTTCATAACAAGAACAAAGTAATAAGTTCCTGTTACTTTTGGAACAACAAATGAAGTAGTTGGAGTATTTGTAATTCTAAAATCTTGTGGTTCAGAATCAGAATCTGTATAATAATACCATAAATATGATTGTACTACACCATCTGGATCTTTTGCGTTTTGTGCTGCGACTTGAACTATTACTGGATCTTTATCATCACCATTTGTAGTTATATCAAGTCAATTAAATGTTGGAGCAAGATTATCTACTCTCACCCAAATTTGTTTTGTTGCTAATTTTCCACCTAATCATTTAACTGTAAGTTTTACTGGGAAACATCCAAGTTCATCAAATTTTTGAGTTACAGAAGATTTAGTAGAATATTTATTATCATATCCTATTTTCCATGAATAAGTTAATCCTGAAGTATTTCAATCAACATTTATACTAGTAGTAGCATCAAAAGTAATAGGTCATGTTCTGTCTACAATATAAGCTGGCTGACCAGAACAAGCATCATCTACTAGAGATGGAGACTCGGCATCTCAATTATTTATTGTTATATCAGCAACTGGCGAATCTGCATTTCAAACATAAACTGATTTTGTATATGTAGTTGTTTCTCATTCAGCATTTTTAACTTTCAAAGTCATATTATAACTTCAAGCTTTGCTATAAATATATGTTATAGAATTTGAAACTGATGTATTTTTATTTCCATCACCAAAATCCCATTCAAAATAATTTGCATCTTTAGAATCAGCTATAAATTTAATAACTCCTTTTGTTCTAGGAACTTTTGGGAATGTAACAAAATCAACTGAAAGTAGTGACGCAATAGTAAGTTTTGATTTTTTAATATCATTTATTCCATCTGGGTCTACTACTTCAAGAACAATTGAATGGTCTCATTTAGATGAAAAAGTATAGTAACCAACTGAACTATTATAATTTGGATTTTCTAGTTGTACTTTTTCTCCATCAATAGTCCAAGTATATTTAAGTTTTCCATCATCTACAAAGTCTGGATCATAAGATTTTGTAGCATCAAGAAGTACATAATTTGGTTTATTTGTATATGGAATTGAAGTCGCAATATCAGCTACTGGAGCTCTAGAATTTATATATATAATTTTAGTATCTACATCCTCATTTCATGCTGGATCTACAGTTCTAAGTTGTACATTAAATTTACCTTTTGTGTTAAAAGTATAAGCAAAAGTTGCTCATTCTTTATCATAAACTACTTTATCAGATACTATATCTATAACTTTCCAAGCATAAGTAATATTATTTTGACCAATATTAGATCTAGCAGAAAAAGTAATTTTATCTCATTGGTATCATTCATCTTTATCAGATTGTATAGTTGCAACTGGTTTATGAATTTGTATTACAAAACTTTTTTCAACTGTTTTTCATTCATTTGTTGTTAAATTTAATTTAACTGTATATTCTCATTCCCCATAATAAACAACTCTTTCCATTCTTGGAGCATAAGTATAAGATTTTTTTATTCCATTACCAAAATCCCAAGTAGTTCTTACAAATTTAGCACCACCTGTTGGAGTAGAAGAAGTTGCATCAAAAATTAAACCATATCTAGATTCATCTGGTGAAAATTTTATTGATTCATTAGATCAAAGATTTGTATTATTTACTTTTATTATCAAAGAAGCTACTTTTTCTTTTACTTCTATAATTGCTCTAGATGAAAATCCAAGTACATCAGTATTTCAATTAACATTTTTATGACTTGAAGATACATCTAAAAATACACTATAATTTCATTCTTCATTAAAAACATACGAAAGTGATTGTTTTCTACCAAGAATAACTCTTTTTCATCATTTATCAATCCACCAAATATAATTATAAGATGGAATTTCTGTTCCTGAAGGATCTGACACTCTTCATCTTAAGCTTGTAGTTAAAGGAGCATTTCATGAAGTAGGACTAGCTTCAATAGATCAAGTTATTGCTTTTACATCAGCATTATCCATATAATCACCCATAGCTTTTGTCAAAGCAGCATAAGATGAATCATCATTTGGATATTTTATCCCTCTATCTATAGCTGTTAATAAATTTGATTTATATAATTGATTTTTAAGAGTATCTGAAGGAAGGAAATTATAAGAAGCATTTACTACACTTTTTATAGTATTTAAAGTATATGAATCTAAATTACCATTAACATCAAATTTTGATTTAAGGTTAAAAAACTGTTGAGTCAGTCTATATCTATATTCATTAAAAGTTCATTTATCTACTTCTCTAAGAGTAGTATAACCTGAAATTCATTTATTATTTTGGTCATCGGCTGCCGCTCAAAAAGAAACTAGGTAGTTTCCAAAAAGGCTTAAAATAACCATTAACGACAATATTTTCTTAAATATTTTTCTCATATTTCTTGTGTTTATAAGATAACTTCCTGCTCATTTTATCATAATATTTTTTCAAATGCAAAAATTTACAGCAAAAAGTTATAATTTTTCTTTACAAATTTGAAATTTATTTTAGAAATTATATTTATTAATTAAAAAATTATATTTTTCTTTACTTTTTACTAAAATAATTGATAATGCTCCCAAGATTACTTAATAAATAATAATAACAATGTACATTGATTACCTTTGACACTCTGAATTTATAGTAGAAATAGCCTGAAATAATGGGAAAAAAGTAAAAATACTTTCTGATGCTTGGCTTTCTAATTATTCTTTTTGAGATATGATGGAAAGAAATCCTATGATAAAATTGGATATATCTAAACTTCAAGATTTGAGTGCTATCTTCATAAGTCATGCTCATACTGACCATTTTGACCCTTATACTTTGCTTGAATTATACCAAAATATAAAACCAAGACCAGTTTTACTTATTCCTGAAACTATAAGTTTTTTAGTTCCATTACTAGAAAAAAATCTACCTAAACAAACTATAAAAATTCTAAAAAATAGAGAAGTTTTTGAAATTGATTGAGTTTCTATTGAATGAATAATCTTCGAAAACGTAAATCTTACAAATGAAGATGATGTTATGACTTTGGCTATTTCAAACTCTAGCGAGTTAGTTTATGCTGAAGTTGATACTCTTCCGCCAAATACTGAAGAAGCTCAAGAAATACTATATGATGTTTTTACAAAAAAAGATTATAAAACTGCCTTATATATGGCAACTAGAAATGAATTAGAATGAAATTTGAAACTACTTGATTTCAATAATTTAAAAGATAGAAAAAACTTCGCTTTTGAATATATAGCAAATAGAAAGGAAGAAATAGCTTATGATTATGAAAAATTTGAAGATGAATTAGTTGAATGTTCGAATATCAAGGATTTGCCTTACTATATGCAATCTTTTATAGGACAAGGGATAATCTACCCAACTGTAATTAATCCAGAATTCCAAAAAATTTCTATTCTAGGACTTGATGAAGAAACAGATATAGAAAGATGAATTGCAAAAAAATTCAAGAAAAATTTTCCTCTGACTTATTTCGTTCCAGGAAAAAGATATGAAATTTTACCAAAATCTATGAAAGAAATTGGAAATATTCCATATATGCTTGATATAAAATATTCAAATCCTAAAAAAGATATAGATATAGAACTTTTTAGAACTAAAAGAAATTCAGCTTTGCATAATGAAAAAAGAAATCCTATGCAACAAGAAGCTATTATCTTGGATTTATTAAATAATAGATTTCTTCCTTATCGGATGGCAAACTTAGAAGATTCTTTCAAAAATGTTATTTTAAATACACCAGATCACAAATATATAATCAAAGTAATTTACGGTAGTTCTGGAGATTATTTCTACAAATACTATACTTTCGACTTCTCTAAAACTAAATTTTCAGAAGAAAAAAGCAGAAGTGAAGCATTTTCAGAAGATTATTTTGCAAATGATTTAGAAGATTTTTTCAATGGTAGACAAGAATTATATTCAAATTTCTTACACGATTTACATCCAAAAAGAGCTTACAGATTCTGGACAGCACTTGGAGCAAATTTCTTGAATAATGATTTAGTTATAAGAAAATACGATTTTCATTTCAAAAGAGCTCAAGCTGGAATGCTTATAGATGATTATGTTCTGAAATTTTATAAAAAATAGACAAAGAAAAAGGCCTCGGATAAAATCCAAGGTCTTTATTTTTTAATTTGTTTAGCTTCTTCGAGCATTTTTGGAAATAATTCAAAAAGCTCAGCCGAAGCAATTTCCATTTTTCTCGCATTTTCAGCGATAAAATCACGATTTACAATACAAGTTTCAGCATCCGTTAAGCATTCAACGGACTGAATTACCATATCGTGTACAACTGAGTGAGGCTTTTCCATTTGAGAGAATATTTTTGTCTTCCCAAATAATTTTTGTCCTTCCCCAGAATACCATTTACCAAGTCTACAATTGTGATGGTCTCCAAAATTGGTGACCATTTTCAATGAATACATAGACTTGTAAAAATTCGCTTTAAAAACAATATGATCTATCATAACAAGCAATTGGAAAATTCTTTTTTGCTCATTTTCAAGATTTGACTTAATTCCTACTGAACTTTTATCCATCCGCACTGCAAGTGGAGTAAAATTAGATACTTTTGTAGTCATTTCCGATATCTTCGTACTTGAAGTATCTATAGACTCATGTAGACTAACAGCAGCTTGTTTAAGAGTACTTAGAATTATTTCAATATCCCCTAAAGACTTTTGTGTTTTATCTGCAAGTTTGCGTACTTCATCTGCAACAACAGCAAATCCACGACCATGTTCACCAGCACGCGCAGCTTCAATAGCGGCATTTAATGCAAGTAAATTAGTCTGATCCGCTATATCTTTTATAAAACTTAGAACAGTTGAAATCTCAGAAATTTGTTGATTTGCATCATTTACAAAAAGCTCTGTCGCTTTTGATGTTTCAGATAAACCTGCCATATCCATTGAAACATCAATAGAAGATTCCGCAATTGTTTTGGAAAGTTCCGATATATGAGAAATTTCTCCCACCATAGAATCAATATATCTAGTAACCTCACTCATATTAGACTGAACTACTTGTAGTTGTGCGTTATTTTGATCACACTCTATCAATTGGTTATTCAAATCATTTTTGAGCTCAGATCTATAAGCTATTTCCATTGAGGATATTGCATTATTTACCAAATCAATATATCTGTGAAAGGCTTCTGGCAATCCTTTCTTGCAAGCTTTTCTGTAAAAAGTATGAGTATCTGCAGCAATAGAGATAGATGAAGATATTTCTCTTAAAAGATACTCTAACTTATCAAGCAAATTATTTACTGCCCATTGAGCTTCCTCTATTTCACCTCCACCTTTTATATTCGTTATACGAACAGATAGATTACCACTTTCAGCTTTTTTGAGAGTATCTGTAATCTTTTCAAAGATAGTACTCGTAAATTTTAGCTGAATATAGGTATAAAGGAGTATAGAAAAATTTAAAGTAAAAATACTGAACTGAATCGCATGAGAAAGGCTTGAATTATATTTTTCTAGTCCATCTATGAAGAAAAAATCAAAGACCAACAACACAAACAATGCTACGAATTGGATTTTGTTAGCAATTCCTGTCTTTGTTAAAACAGAATTAGAGCTTGATGATAAATTCTTCATAAGATTTTCCTCCTAAGATTTCTTTAAGTTTTTTATCTGCATCACTCCCCATGAGATTTTTATATGCTTCAGAGATTTTTTGCACAGCCGACTGCGTAGGTTTTACTCTAACTGAATAGTAACCAGTTATATTTCCTATAGAATCAAAGTCCGGGTTTACAGTAGTGTAAACCCAATAGAAATCTCCATTTTTTGTCTTATTTTTTACATAAGCATGGACTTCTCTACCAGCTGAAATTTCTATCCAAAGATGCTTAAAAACAATTTTGGGCATGTCTGGATGTCTAAGAATATTATGAGGCTGACCGAGTAGTTCTGACTCAGTATAACCGGACATCTGAATAAAAAGTTCATTACCATAAGTAATTTTACCTGTTTTATCAGTTTTTGAAACGATTGTTGCACCCTCTTTAGGTGGAAAATAAATCTCCTGACTCATCACGTACTCCTTCAAGTTTTTGTATTGCTACATCTAAATTATCTAAAAAATAGATAACTTAGACATAGCAATAGCCATTACTTATAAGGAAAATAAATATTAAAGCAAATTATTTTTTAAGATGGATTTAATATACAATATAAAAAATAAAGAATAAATTGACATAAAGAGATTTATTCTTATAAATAAGCAACTCAAAAAAGGAGGGTGAAAACATGCGTGGAGAAAAAAAGAAATTACCAAGAGATGAGAATGGACAAATTATAATTGAACATATTGATACTAAGCTAACAAAAAAATTTGTTCACACAAAAATATCAAAAGTTATGCTTTTTATTAATGGCAAGGATATAGATTTTAAATTTATAGAGTGGGAAGCTGAAACTGATTTTATCGTCAGCGTACAACAACTCAAAAAATTAAAACAATATTATAACTATTCTCAAGTTATTAATGATATATCACATATTGTATTTTTTATAGATAATAAAAAATACGTTTACCAATCTGGTAAACGCGATATAAGCCTTGGAATCTTTAAACAAGATAATAAAATTTCTCTTAATATTATAAACAATAATATGGAGAATATCACAAATAAAGAGGATAAAATAATTCTATTACAAGATGATTTTGGCTTATTAATATCCAATAAGGAGAATATGAAAGAGGCTTTTGGCTTATGCGAAGGAGCTATTCTAATAGAACCATAGCATGTTTACTGTACCACGAGAATTCGTGGTACTTTTTTTATGATTATTTTATTATTTTTTTCAACTCTTCAAAAAATAAATCTATATCTTCAAAAGTATTGTAAATATATAAACTCATTCTAAAAGTTGATGATATTCCAAGTCTGAGAGCTAAAGGTTCAGCACAATGTTGCCCTGATCTAACACAGATATTTGCTTCAGCTAGCTTTTCTGCTATATCAAGAGAATGGAAATTATCTAAATAAAAACTGAAAACTCAGATTCTAGAATCCAAATTAGTTCATCAAACTAAGTGTAATTCTGGAATTTCTTTTATCTTTTCCAAAGTATATTTTATAAGTTCCCTATCATAAGTTTCAATTGCTTCGTATCCTCAAATTGATTCTATATATTCAAATGCTTTTAGCAAAGTCAAAGCTCAAGAAATATGTGGAGTTCCCGGTTCAAATCTACTTGGTAAAGCCGCTTGTCTATATGAGTCTTCTTTTACCCAATTTATAGCTCAACCACCAGAAAAAACTGATTTCATATTTGAGAGAATTTCTTTTTTTCCCCACAAAACCCCAAGTCAAGTTTCTGCCATTACTTTATGAGCAGTAAAAAACAAGAAATCTGCATTTAATTTCTTTACATCAACTTGCATATGAGGAATAGATTGACTGGCATCAACTATGAAAATAGTATCCTCCCTTTTTAGTTTTCAGATTTTTTCTAAATCATAGATTTCTCCAGTAACATTTGAAACTTGAGTAAAAGAAATTACTTTTACTTTATCATCATATTTTTTCTCAAAATCATCCATATCAAGAGAAAAATCATCTTTTATGGCTATAAATTCTACTTCTATCCCTATTTTTTCCTTTAAGTTAAGCCAAGGAACTATATTTGAATGATGTTCTGTAATAGTAAGTAAAACTTTATCTCCAGATTTTAAATATCCCGAACATTCCAAACTACAAGCTAGGATATTTAATGCATAATTTGCATTATAAGTATAAATTATTTCTTGAATACTTGAAGCATTTATAAATTTCTTAACTTTTTTCTTTGAATTATCATAAACTTCTTCAGATTTCTCTGATAACATATATGATCATCTATGAATATTTGCATAATCTTTTTTATAAAAATCACATAAAGCTTCTATTACATATTTTGGCTTTTGTGCAGTAGCTGTTGTATCTAAATAAACTAATCATGGATTATTTTCAAAAATTGGAAAATCAGATTTAAACATATTTTTTGACATAAAATTTAATTTAATTATAAAGGTTAATAAACAAATACAAAGAAAGGAAAAACAAATAAAATGGAGTTCATTGATTATGGATTCTTTGGAGCAATAATTTTGCTAATTTTAGTCGCTGTTATAGTTGGACTAATAATTAGAAGTAATACGTCCAAAGCTGAAGCAAATTTTGCAGAACAAGACTAATCTCGAAAGAGATTTAAAAAACACTTATCTTTGGAAGCGTTCATGCTCCAAAGATTTTTTTTATTTCTTAAAAATCTCTGTTACAAGTTCTTCATACAATGAATGATTACAAAGTTTAAAATACTTATAAAGTTCGTCTACTTTTGCTCTCAAAATCATATTTCTAGAACTATCAACTTCTAGTCATCTCGCTTGAAGATAAAATATAGCTTCATAAGATATTTTATCTATTTTCAAACTATGATTTGCTTTAACATCATTTGACGCTACTCTCAAACCTGGAATTCCTGAAAATTTAGCATCATTTCACAAAAATATAATTTCAGTATTTGTAATTCAAAATCATCAAACAACTTGGAAATCTATATCCACTCCTGAATCTAGTTTCAAAACTGATTTATCATCAAGTATTCAAAGTATATTTATTTCCAAACTATTTCAAGATTTTATAATTTTTCAGTTTATTTTAGCCTCTATTTTTTCATCATTTTGTCATAAAAATAAATAATTAACCAAAATACTCGTTTTTTCTCCAGCAGAAATTATTTCTAGATTTCTAGATTTTTTAATAAATCAATAAATTTTAACATCAGCTTTTCCAAAAATTTCTATTTTTGAGATATTATTTTCTCAATCATCAAAAATTACAACTTTATCATCTACATCTATTTCAAGTGAATTATCAAAATCTGATAAAAAGTAAAATCATCATTTTGTTATTTTCATATTTTTTATAATTATCTTTTTATTAAATTTTATTTTCACCCAAGTTTCAAATCTTTCAATTTATGCAAAGCTAAAACTTTTCCTTTGTCTTCGAAACTAAAACTACTTCCACATCCACATCTACTTTTTACAACTTGTGATGAAAAAATATATTTTCACATCACTTTCGTAATAGTTCATCATTTTAGTTTAGTTAAATCTTCTTTTGAAGCAAATATATTTATTCAATCTAGATTTTCAAGTAATTCTAAATCACTTACATCAGGATTTTCCTCTATATTTACTTTTGTTCAGGCACAACCAGAAGAGTAAAAAAATACTTTTATATTTTTTATCCCGCGACTATTTAAGTCTGAAATAGTATTTTTATCTATATTTATATTTGACATAAGTAACTTTTAGATTATAAGTAATTAACATAAAAAAAATGTAAGGAGCCTATTATGGCAAAAAGAAAAAAACAAAAACAAATTGGATCATTCACTTATACTCCTGGTTCAAAGATAGCTTTTGTGAAACACTACAATATCAAAAAAGCTAGCCTCGCAAAACGAGAATTAGCAGCTGCTGAACTCCGTATTTATGGAATTCAGACAATTTCTTCAGGTGGACGATATTTAACCATAAAAAAATTTCTAGGTTTGGAAGAAATTTCAAATCCTAAGAGAAGAATAAACGGTAAGTATGTTCCCGGAAATTTTCCAGCGAGATATACTCACAAACCATTAGAATTATCAAAAATTCCAAGATAAACAACTCTGCTCAGCACATGCTGAGCTATATTTTTGCCCAAAATTTATCTAAACTCCTTCTATTTCCATTCCAATCAACACATTCATCTCACTTGCATATTCCAGTGGCAACTCTTTCAAAATTGGGCTTACAAATCAATTAACTATGAGAGTTGAAGCTTGTTTTTCATCTATTCATCTTGACTGTAAGTAAAACAAGAAATCTTCATTTATTCTTCAGGCTGATGCTTCATGAACTACTGTTGAATCAGCATTTCAAACTGAGATTGTAGGAATTGCATCAGATATAGAAATATCATCCAAAATAAGTCAATCACATTCTACTTTTGAAAATGATCATGTTGCAGAAGATTTAATATCTACAAGTCATCTATAAGTTGAGATTCAACCTGATTTTGAGATAGATTTTGAAATAATTTCGCTTGTTGTATTCTTACCTATATGAATTACTTTTGAGCCCACATCTTGATTTTGTCCTGCTCAAGCCATTGCTACTCATAAGTGACTCGCTTTTGAATTATCTCATTTCAAAATACTACAAGGATAAAGCATAGTTACTCAGCTTCACATATTTCCTCAAACCCATTCTATAAAAGCATCTTTTTCTAAAATTGCTCTTTTTGTATTTAAATTATAAGTATCTGTTGACCAATTTTCTACTGAAGAATATCTCATTTTAGCTCACTCTCACACAAATATTTCTACTCATCCAGCATGAAGAGAATTTTCATTATATTTTGGAGCACTACATCACTCTATGTAATGAGCCTCTCACTCATCTTCAAGTATTATTATTGTGTGTTCAAATTGTCATCCAGCTCTCATATTCATTCTAAAATATGATTGAAGTGGTTTCTCTATTTTTACTCATTTTGGAACATACATAAAAGTTCATCCAGACCAAACTGCATAATGAAGAGATGCAAATTTATGGTCACTTATAGGAATACATTTTGAAAAATATTTTTTTACTATTTCAGGATATTTTTGCAGAGCATGAGTCATATCATCAAATATCACTCACTTTTCCACTAGTTCTTTTTCCAAAGAATGATAAACAGTTTCACTATCGTATTGTGCTCAAACTCAAGCTAAATATGCCTTTTCAGCTTCTGGAATACCAAGTTTATCAAAAGTATTTTTGATATTTTCTGGTACATCATCCCAGGATTTATTATCTCCAGCTCCTTCAGGTTTCGCAAAATAGTAAATACTTTGTAAATCTAAATCTGACAAATCTGGTCAATAACTTGGCATAGCTTTATCCTGAAAATATTTCAAAGCTTTTAATCTAATATCAAGCATCCAGTCTGGTTCATTATTTGAAAGACTTATTTGTCTAATCAAATCTTCATCTATACCAGGCCTTGCTATATTTTTATATCAGACTTCATCTATCGTGGAGTGAAGTGAGTAGTTTAAATTTTCTTTCATATTATTATAAATTTATTTTCCTAAAATCCTCTTTCCTTAATTTCCTCAACTATTTCCATTCATCACTCTTTTTTCAATTTTCAATCTTCAAGTAAGTAAACTTTATCAATTTTAAAATAATCAACTATTTTGAAATAGTGGGTAATAATGATAAAAGTATTATTTGGACTATCAAGTTTAGCAAGAAGTTCAGCAACAGTTTTGAAAGCATCAACATCAAGTCCTGAATCTATTTCATCTAAAATTATATATTTTGGTCAGATAAGTTTCACTTGAAGCATTTCTATTTTTCTCTTTTCTCATCCAGAAAATCCGACATTCAAATCTCTAGCTAAAAAAGCTTCATCTATTTTAAATTCTTCTAAATATTGTTTGATAAATCTTTTGAAAATAAAAGGAGTGATTTCAGATGATTCTGGTTTAGTATTTTTCAAATGAATATTATAAATAATTCTCAAATATTCTCATAAATTTATTCATTTTATTTCTGGAACATTTTGAAAACTCAAAAAAATTCCAGCTTTACTTCTTTCATCAGGAGCCATATCTAGTAATGAAACCGGTCTTTCCTGTCCTTTAATACCGGTCTCTATTAAAATTTCACCACCAACTACATCATATTTTGGATTCCCTGCTATCACCGAAGATAAACTAGATTTTCCACTTCAATTTTTTCCAAGAAGTAAATAGTTTTTTCCGATTTCAAAATCCAAACTTACTCATTTAAGTATCTCCTTTTCTCATACATTTACTTTTAAATTTTTTATACTAATCATAAAACAAATTAAAATATTACTAAATTAGTAATATTTTAATTAAAATATCAAAAAAGACAAAATTTATTTCAATTTTGTCTTTTTTGATAAGTAATAAGTAAATTTAGTTTTTAAAGCATCTAACAGAAAAACCATAAGCACGGTTATTGCTACTAATAGGTGAAAGACCGGTAGAATAGAAATTTAGATAATAAGTATTATCTCCATTAGTACTTGATGCCCAATAGCGACCATAACTTCCTTGTTCATCAAAATCTCAAGCGTAATAATTACGATAACCTGCCATAGGTAATAATAGATATTTTTGTAAATTTCATCTTTCTGTTGAAGTCCAAGCAGAAGTAAGCCCCGTAACAAGTTCTATAACTTTTTTCCATTCTCAACTTCAAATAGTAATAGTTGTGGGTACATGATAATTACTAGGACAAGGTCCATTATTTCATATACCTGAATTTGTCCATACTATTCAAGATGAACTATTATGATAAGTTCATAACCAACTACCTGTAGAAATTAAGGTTGTCACAAATCAATAATCTGTTGACAAATTTACTCATCAAGTTAGATATCCTGTTGTATTATACAAACTTGTTGTTGTTCATGTAAGACTTACAGGAGTATTTCTTCACCATTGAAAATAATCTCAAAGCATTGACTTATCTGCAGTATATGAAGCTTTTCTTGTAGTTGAATCAGCTCAATAATTAGTTATAGATCATTCATTCCATAATCTTCATGAAGTATATGATATTCCATAATTATATAGCTGTGTTGCTCACTGATTTAGTGTTCTTATTATAAAAGCATTTGTTCATTTTATTAATGTTTGTCAATTATCAAAAACAAATATATTATCACTATCTGTTAAATTAATTGGAAGATCATTAGTTCAAGAGTCCTTCGTGTATGCTATTTTTGTATTTGCTGATACATACCAAGTAAGTCAATCAAAAGAAAAACTTTGTCATTTTGTATATATTGCCCCTCATACATATGCTTGTACTCAAAAAACCATACTACACCCAGTATTTGTAACTACTCAATTAGTATCTAATATCTGATAAGTCCCACTTCATACACTTCTTCAAGCATCATATATTTCCTGACAGCTAGAATATCATGGATACTGAGAATATATTACTCCTGA
Source organism: Candidatus Altimarinota bacterium (assembly GCA_028713225.1). Taxonomy (GTDB): domain Bacteria; phylum Patescibacteriota; class Gracilibacteria; order BD1-5; family UBA6164; genus JAQVPN01. The sequence continues at coordinate 62,867 of JAQTOS010000005.1, read as the reverse complement.
TTCTGAAAATATTGAATCAAAACTTGTTCGAGTAGAAATTGGAGTAGTTAAATTATTTCAATATGCTAAATTTAAACTACTATTATTTGCTAAAAATGTAAGTCTATTTAGATTTCAAGCTGTTGTTCAACTCGATATTTCCACATTATTATTTGTTCAAGTTGATGTTGCTAATAAGATTGTAGGCAAAATATCTTTTGCTACTGTTTGATAATCTCAAACTAAATAAGTCTTTGTTTTTTCTGTATCTTCAATAGGCTCTATTATAGTAGCAAGTTCATAGAATTGATTATTTTTAGTAACTGAATACAAATATGGGATTTTATAATTTGGATCTAGTGGAGCTGTTATTATTTCTGTTGAATATACTTTGCTATTCATGAATCATTGTTTTGCTACTATATTCCCTGTTCAATTATACATTATATTAAAATAATCTCCTGGATTTGGATAAATTCAATTTTTTAATTTATGATTTTTTAATTCAACTCATAGATTCAAAATATCTGTTTGCCTACTTGTATTTCTAGATGATTCAATTTGTCATTGATATGATATAAATCAAATAGCTCATAGTATAGTTAATATAGTGACTACAACTATTAGTTCCACCATCGTGAAGGCTCTTTTATTTTTTATTTTCATATTTTTTATCTTAAAAAATAATTTATTTTATTAAAGTCATTTCTTTACTTAAATATTTTCCTTCTCGTGGAATAATATCAGTTCAAAAATATGTAAATTTACCTGTATCTATTTTGAAAGGATTTATATATATTCAGCTTCAAAATTCATTATATACTTTCACTGAATAAGTCAAATAATCCAATTCTGGGTGAGTAGAACCAGACTGAGTATAAGATAGAAATAATGCTATATTTTGATTCGTAAAATCATATTTTTTTGCTAAAGCTCCTGATAATGTTATTCCATTAGATGTAAGATATCATAGAGATCAAGTTGGGAAATTAATTGTAGTTCGATTTAATACTTTTAATCATCATCCAGCATTATAAACACCTGAATCAAATTCTACTATTTTCAAAGTACTAGTGTTATCTACATCTAAATAAATACTTCAGCTAGAAACTGTTCAAATTTTAGACAATCAAGAAAAACTAGATCAAGCTATAAAATCATTTATTTTTTTAGAATTCCAAAAAATATTATTTAAATCAGTATCAGTTTTTACATATCATTTTATTTGTTGATATGCTCATGAATTGTTTGCTGTATAATCTTTTGATGCTATATCAGCTTTATTATATATATTCTTAGCCATCTTTGTATCATAAAAATTATAATACAAATTTGAAACTATCATAGATTGTTTATTTACTATAATAAATGCCAAAAATCGCACCATTACAGTTAATACAATTGCATAAATAAGTATAAGACCTGAAGTATTTTTTTTCATAAGAAGCTATAAATTAATATTTACAGAAACAATTTTAGATATATCATAATTCAAATCTGATATAATTCTTGAAACAAGTTTAGGATAAAAACTATCAAAAAAATCTATATTTAAATCGAAAATATGATTTGGTAAAAATTCTTTTACTCCAAAATTTTTTACAATTAAATTTGAATATAAATTTCATCAGTTAAAACTAGCAGAATATATACTAGAATTATTTGTAATTATTGAAGATATTTGTGTTTGTTTAATTGGAAAATAACCAAAACATTTATTATCATAAATAAGATTATCACTTGCAAGTTTTATATTTATTCAAGTCGTGTTTGTGCAATCAAAAACTCAAATAATATAAGCATCTGTGCCCCCTGAATTGGTCATAATTAAAGTATCAAATTTACCAGTTTGTGTTATTACAAATCAAGAGTTATAAATATTTGTAGAATAACTCAATTTCGTAGTAAAATCTTTAATATCATTAAAAATTACAGCTTTTTTTTGAGAAAATAATATACTATCTTGTATACTAATATATATTTGAGTAAATCAAAGTATAACTATTGATGATATAGTTATAGCTACAATTAGTTCTATTAATGTAAAGGCTTTCTTATGTTTCATAAAATTAATTTGGAAAAATATGTATTTATTTATATAATTACATTATATTATTTAAACAAATAAGTTCAAATGAAAAATAATAATAGAGCTGAAACTCTTATATCAATATTAATATGAATAGTAATTATTGTAATAATTTCTTTTTGAACAATAGAAATGATCGATTATGATAAACAAAAATCTCTGGATTATGATAAAATAAATGAAATTTTTTTACTAGAAACAAATTCAAATAATCTAATCAAAAAAATAGATACTAAAATTTTTAAAGAAAAAGAAGTGTTTTATCTATACAAAACTGGTAGTCAAATACTAGCTTATTCTTGAGCAAATAATGATTACATGAAATATGTAAACTCTAACTGAGATTTAGTAACTAATACTTGAAGCTATGATTGAAATATTTATACAAGAATTTTTATGGTAGACAAAGATACAGCAACAACTCAATTAATAAAATGATGAATAAAAGAACTTATAAAAAAATAAAAAAGAATTCGTTCCAGTTTGGAACGAATTCTTTTTTATTTTTTTACCGATAAACTATAACTTTTCAATCTCATCATTTTCAACCATATCAAGTTGTAAGAGGTCCACCTAAGCCTGGTCAACCTGCTGTTCCATTATTACAATTAGATGTTCCACCAGCACCACCAGGTGAATTAATAACTTGTGTTCATCATCATTGAGCTTGAGTGTAAAATTGATATATTCATCATATTGCAGCTGAACCTGAACCATTAGTAGCTCATTGTATTCAAGATACTCCCCCTGCTGTTCAAGCTCATGCTCATCCACCATATCAGTTTACACTTAATATTGCTGTACTACCATACCAATTATATGAACCAAAAGATGTAGTACCTCAAGGTAGTCATGGGTTACCTTGAGCACTTGACAATGTAGATGCTGCTCATCAAGCACCCCCTATACCTATTACTACAGGGAATTGTTGTCATGGAGTAACACTAATTATAATCGGAGCTGAAAATACCGAAGCACTTCAACCTCAACCACCACAAGCATAACCAGTATTTAATCTTCATCCGCTTGATCCACCTGCACCTGCATGTGCACCAATAACCATTAATTGAGTAACTCCAGCTGGAACTGTAAAAATTCCATCTACTGTGAAAGTTTGTGAATTTTGAGGTAATCATAATCAAGTTGGAATCGCTGTTATACACTGGATTTGTCAACTCCCATCACTTGTACACATATTTCCTGCTGCATAAGTTCAATCTAGTTTAGTTTGAATTGTATTAAACCAAGTTTGGGTCATACTTGTTATTCAGTTAAAACTTCATCAGTTTGTAAAAGCCGTTAGTCATAGTGTTGTTCATATTACAAGACCTACTATATATCCTTTTATTTTCTTTATTTCCATAATAGCTAAAAAATTAAGAGTTAATTATACCTGTTCATTATAATATCCTTGCACATATTTGCAAAAGTTTTATTCCCAATTTTATCACATTTTGATATATCTTCTTTTGACCTTATATTTGCAAGTGCTACATTGTATCTGCAAATATCAAGTGCTTGTTTTCGTGAATCTGTAGATCAAGTATAAATATTGTTACATTCATCTAATTTAGTGAATGATCTTTCTGGAGCAAATCTATCTTTTATAGTATATTTACACATATCTGATAGATTTTTTTGTTCTATTTTATCACATTTTTTTATATCTTTTATAATTTTTATTTCAGATAAAACATTGTTATAATTTTTAGATATTGTTTCGTCTGTACTTGGTTTTATAGGTTTATTTATTTCAGAATTATTATCTTCTCTTATAAAAACTCCATAAATCACAAGAAAAATAATAGCAATAACTATTCCTGCTATAATTTTAAGTTTATTTTTCATAAATTTAAATTACAAAATAATTATTGCTATTATATACTTTTAAAATTCCAAATCAAGTATTATTTACTTTTGCATTTTCATAAAAATGTCTCTTATTTACAATACATTTTCATCAAATACATATTATCTTTTATATCTTTTAAATCAGATTTTAAATCATCTATTTCAGCTTGTTGAGTATTTATTTTTTCTTCTTGGCTTAAATATTTGTTAAATAAATCATTAATTTTATCTGTTAACTCTTTAACTGCATTTACAAGCAATGAAGTAATATTTGCATATTTAACTGCTTTTAATCAATTTTCATTCGTAGTAACAAGTTTAGGTTCAACTTTTTCTACTTCTTGTGCAATAAATCATAAATCATGTTTACCATCCTTTTTCCGATCAAAATAAACTCAATTCATTTTATTAACCTTATCAAGAGAACCTGTAATTGTTTCTATATTTTCTTTAAGTCTTCTATCTGATAAGAAATTATAAGTAGTTCCATAAAAATTATTTGCATAGAAATCTCAATCATAATTCAATCTTGTTGTATTAGATGGATTAGTTGTTCATCAATAAATTTGTCCTAAAGTCTTTGTTGTTCAAGCATAATTTAAATATCAAGTAGTTGCAGAACCAGCTGTTTGTCCTGATGATGAAGAAATAGCTTGCCAACTTAAACTTCAAGCTGTAGCTCATGCTGTAAGTACTTTACCATTATTTGTTGTACTTGTTGCTGGTACGTGTAAATTTCCATCTCCTGTAGGATGAGTATATATAGTATCATTATCAGCAGCACAAGCCCAAATACTTCAATTCCATTCCGCAACCTGCCCAGCAGAACATACTGATAAATTAGATTTTCACAATGCATTTACTGAAGGGTCAGTTTCTGATACTGTTGGAGTAGCCCAAGTATTATCTCATCTTAAATATGTTCAAGATGATGCTACACCTCATCATAGACGTGCTGTAGGAACAGTTCAAGATGCTAGATTAGTTGCATTCAAAGAAGTCACACTAGCTCAATTTCAAGCAAAACTTGTTGCTGATACAGTTCAAGAAACTGTTAAAGCTTGAGTTGGTGATGATACTCAAATTCATACTTTACCAGTACTATCTATTCTCATCCTTTCAGAATTGTTTGTATAAAAACTTAGAGGCGCAGTAGATAGTCATTGTGGTCATACTCTATATCAACTAATTCAGTCTTCATTTCAATATAACCATGTAAATCAATCTGTTCAACGAATATTAAAAATATCTGCTATTCATGATACAAATATAGAAGATAATGCTCACACCGTATTTATATTTGAACTTCAAGTCCAAGTACTAAGTTTTGTGTTTTCTACATTAGATAATCATACAGCAGTTTTGTCTAATGTTTGCCATGTTTTATCTCATCTATAATATTGAGATGTTGTTCAAGATACAATATTTGCCTGCTTATTATTAAATGTATTCCAATCAGTATTTGTTAATATTCATGATGAAGTAGAACTTGCAGTATTAACTGAAAAAGTTGTTCCATTTAATAAAAGTCCAGTACCTGCTGTATATGATGAACCTACTACAGTAACTCATGATAAATCTAGATATTGTGATTTTATTTTACCTCGATTTGTGCTTCAAGAATCATAAAAAATCTCTCCAAGTATTGCTCATATATATCATTTTTGATTTGCTACATTTGGTAAATTACTATCAGTTGATTGAAGTTTTGTTATATAATCCAAAAAAGTAGCCGGACTAAGACTGGCATAAGTTCCTCATATCATCACAAAAGTTGTTAGTACCAAAAGGTACAATCTTATGTATTTATTTTTGATCATAATCTAAATTATATTAGATAATAAAATTAAATTTTTATTTACCTACTAATTCTATCATTCTTATTTTTACAAGTCAAATTTATGTATTGACAAAAAAATAATCTCAATTATGAGATTATTTTTGTTTTAAAACGTAAAAAATTGTTTCTTTTCAAGTATCTGTAGTATTCGATTGTCACTGTATTACATTTGCAAATACACTATTTTTATTTTCAAGTAGCAAAGTATTATTATTTACAAAAAATGGATCTCCTGAATTTTGAAATATTGCGGGAATATTTGTAGTTATACTAATTAAATTTAATCAAATTCAATCAAAATTTTGAAATCAATTATTTTCACTATAAGCAAATCAATGTAAAGCAGAATCAGATTCACAATAATATACAAATATATCAGAATTATAATCAAAATCTATAAATCCAGCATAAGGAGAATAAGCATATCAACCTAATTTATAACCGTATCAAGTAGGACATTTTGAAGTAGAAGCGACTACTGATACATTATCAGATCATGTAGCACTCCAATCAAGTTTAAAAAATCAAAATGAAGTGTCATAATAATATCAACTTAAATAATTTCAAATAGTTTCACTATCATTATTTTGATTTATATACTGAGTTATTGTTCAAGTTGAAAAAGATATAACAGAAGAACTAGATCAAGTTCAAACCGCGGCTTGACTAGCTATATTTAAATCTCCAGTAAGAGCATTTGTTGTGATAAAATTAGCTGATAATCAAAATGCTAATAAAAAAGATATTATTTTTTTATATCACATATATATTTTTATTTAAAAATTAATTATTGCACAAAATTATAATACTATTTTATATTTATTGCAAGTAGTTTATTATTTTTAATAATTACATTTTCTTAACAACTTTTCACATTTCAAAAAATGGAAGCATTATAGAAATAACTACTACCCCAACTATAGATCATATAAATACTATAATAAATGGTTCAAGTAATGTCGCAAGAGTTCAAATATATCTTTTTAATTCATTATTATATGTAGAACCTATTTTTTCCAAAGATTCTACTATATTTCAGGCTTCTTCTCATATATTCATAACATAAGCAAATTCTTCTGGAAAATATTTATTATTATAAATTACATATTCATAATCCAAATTAAGTCACATAGCTTTTGATATAGAAAATCATATTTCAACCTGATTTTTCATTCTTATTATTTCTCTTTTATAATTTATATCTGTAACTACTCTAGAACTAGTTTCAAGAGCATCTAAAACTAAAACTCAAGACTTTAAAAGTATAACAAATGAATTTATAAAATATACTATATTAGACATTCTAATAATATGTCATACTATTGGTAAATTTAATAAAATTGAAGAAAGAATTATTTCTCAACGATATGTTTTTGCAAGTAATTTAAAAATAAATACTATAGCTACAATTCAAATTATTATTATTGGCCAACTATTTACTATAAAAGATGATGTGTTAACCATTAATTGAGTCATATAAGGAAGAGGAACTCAAGTATCTCAAAAAGCTTTTGTTATTTTTGGAACAATAAATGTCATCATGAAAATAACTACTCAAAAAGTAAGAATTAATACAACAACTGGATACATTAAAGCTCATTTTACTTTTGCTTTTAATTCAATTTCATCAAGTAATTTTTTTTCTATTTCTTTTAATATAAATCAAAGACTACCGGTTTTAACTCATACTGCAATAAGTGAAGTAGTTAAATTATCGAAAACTTTTGGATATTGTGCCATAGTTTCCGAAATAGCAATACCATAATTTATATTAGTTTTCATATCCAAAATAATAAATTTCAAATATGGATTAGCTACTTGTTTTGCAATAATTCAAAGAGAAGTTGAAATATCAAGACCTGAATTGATAAAATTTGATAATTTGTTTATAAGTTGCCATAATTCTTTTCTAGACACACCTTTAAAAAGGATAATATCCCCTCATAAATTCAGGGAATTTTTTTTATCCTTTTTTGCTGCGGCTAATTTTGCTTTCTTCATCAAATCTATAAATTTTTTGTTATCAAAATTTCAAGATTTATCTATGAATTTAGTTCAAAGAATTGACATATTTTATAAAATTTAAATTCTAGTTTATATTTTTCACTCACTCATAATTATATTACTTGCTTCTTCTAAAACAGTTTCATGTCGACCTGATTTAAGTAATTTCAAAAGTGTTTCATATTTATTTTGTAATCTCATATTTTGTTGTTCTATTTTAGCAAAAACTTCATTTTCAATAGAATATGATAAATATTTAACTATATCCTTATGTATAAATCACTCTTTTATATATCTCTGACTTTCTTTTTTTAAAGATACTAAATCTCAGGTTTTAAATATCGCTCTAAGATTTTTTAATATAGATGATAATTCCCTTTCTTTTCTTTTAGCTTTAAGAAAAGTTTCTATTTGTTCTCTTGATTGTCATTTTAATTTTTTTACAAATTTTTTAGAAACATGTTCAGTTGCTAATATATTTTCTATGATTTTTTCTTCATTTAAAGATTCTTTTTTGCTATCTCTTTTTATAACTATTATAGTAAGATCATCTAAAAATTTTGTTTTATTAACAAAAGATGTAAGATCTTGATATATGTAATTATAAATATCTTTTGCATCCGAATACAATCAAACTCATTTAAAAAATACTTCTTTTATTCTATCAATAGAAAACATATCTCCATTTTCATTTCTAGCTTCTACAAGTCAATCTGTATAAAGAAGTAAAACATCTCAAATTTCAAAAGTCATAGATTTTTCTTTTAAAAAAGCTTGATCTTTTAACATAGTCATTCAAGCTGCTACTCAACCTGGATATACTTTATCAACAGTCATTGTAGACTTTTTATAAAAAAACATAGGTTCATGTCACATTCCTATAAATTTCATCTCATTTTTTTCTTTATATGAAATTTCAAAAAATATAGATGTAATAAAATTTCAACTTTTTAAATCTTGTTTAAGTTTATTATTTAAAGCAACAACTAAATCTTTTAAATTTGGGATAGTTTTTACTAATGAATGAAAACTAGAAGTAAGTAATGATATCATAAATCAAGCTCTTACTCAATGACCTGTTGCATCTCAAATAAAAAATCTTTTTCAATTATTATAATCATAAAATCAAAATGTATCTCAACTTATTTTATCAGCTCAAAGAGTTCTTCAATATATCGAATATCCATCTAATGAAACACCGTCTGTATCTTTGACTAAACCTGAATGAATTTTTTCCATTTTAGCCTTAACTACATCATCTTTTATATTTTTTGATGATTTTAATAAAGATTCAATATTATCTAACAATAATTTATCATTTCTTGTTTTATTTATAAATTTATATTTTGTATAATATGATTTAAGCAAAGAATAGAAAGATGAGCCAATATCTTTTTCAAGCATTAAATCTTCTGGAGAAACATCTATTTGTTCTCACATCATAGTTTTTGCCTGTTCTAATAAATCTTGTTTTTTCTTTTTTGCTCAAGAAAATTTTTGTTTTGCTTTAAGTATTTTAAATTTGGCCTTCTCACAGAAAATAGCATATTTATCAATATCTTTTCAAAGTCATTTTTTATATGATTCCAGTAAATCAAATGCCTCATCATAATTATTTTGACTTAAAAGTGTTTGCAATTGTTTATCTATTTGATTGTTTCTTATTTTAAGATCTTTCAAATGTGCTACTCTTTCATATTCAGCCTTGTTTTTATTTACTTTCTTTTCCAACACATTTAGTGTAGATTCAAATTTTCTAAATTTTTTTAGTAATTTATCTTTGTATTTTTGTGTAATAGTTTGATCTCAAAGTATAGCTTCAAATGAATTTGATTCTTTATTTCTCAATTCAGATAATGCTTCTAAGGCTTTAGAAAAATTATAAGATTTAGCAAAATCATTTATAACAATAAATGTATCATTTACAGTTCTTACAGAAGATAAATCTATTGAAAGTCCAGTTTTTTCTTTATAATAAAAAGAATGCATTTTTTTTATTATATTGATAACTAAATTATATCTAGAATCATATTTTCTTTTATAACTCGATGATAAATTTTTAGTTAAATTAACATCATTTAATAATTTTTCTTCAAATGATTTAATTTTAGGAATAAGCTGTTCAAAAGAAGAAAACTCTTTCTTTTTTATAATATATTTTAATATTTTTATTAAAGATTGGGTATTTGAATAAGTAGAAATTTCTTTGAATAATTCATTATAAAAAACAGCTATTTCTAAATCAAAAAATACTTTTAATTTTTCATTATAAACAAATTTATATTTAATATTTTGCAAGTATGAATTTTGCTTCTTTCAAATAATTATATTATATAAATTTTGTTCTTTTTGTCTTGATTTCATCAAAAATAATCTAGCATCAATGAAATTTTTTTCTCTAATTTTCTGTTTTATTATACTTATAGTTTCTGTATAACCAAATTCTTCAACATTTGTAAAAGAAACTCAAAGTTTTTTTCATTTAATAAGATTGTGTAAATTTTTTATTCTAAATAATTTATTATCATATTCTTTTTGAAAAGTATCTTTCTTTGTTTCATTTAATTCCGAATTTATAATTTTCTCTAAATTTGTAGCTTCCAGCGATAAAAGACTATTCAAAATAGTCTCTGCTTCATTTAGATTTCATATAGAAATAAGATTTTTAACTCTAATTATAGCTTCATCAAAACTTTTCATAGGTTTTGATATACTACTTTTAATTTTTTTTATCTTATCTTCTTGTATTTTAAGTAGGAGTTTCTTTATTTGTGCTGTTAACATAGAAAAGGTTTATACAAGTTTAAATACTTCTTCAAGTGTAGTTTTTCACATAACTGCTTTCAAAACAGCATCTTGCATTATTGTAATCATACCATTTTCTTCAGATATATGTTGTATTATAGAAGCTGATTTTCTAGATAAAATTGCATCTTCTAGATAATCTCATAAAACTAAAACTTCATGAACTCATATCCTTCATTTATATCAAGTATTATTACATTTATCACAACCAGTTCATTCATAAAATTTTAAATTATTAATTTCAGATTCATCTAAAACTGGAGCAAGTATTTCTTTAGCTCTCTTTACCAAATTAGCATTAGGATTTGTATTTGTCTTACAGTGTGGACAGATTCATTTAACAAGTCTTTGACTAATAACCATTTTCAAAGCTGAAGATATTAGAAATGGTTCAACTCACATATTTATAAGTCTTTGAATAGTAGCAGCTGCAGAATTTGTATGTATAGTAGACAATACTAAATGTCATGTTAAAGAAGCCTCTACTGCCAATGTAGCAGTTTCAGTATCTCTTATTTCTCAAACCATTATAACATCTGGGTCTTGTCTAACTAAAGATCTAAGACCATCAGCAAATCAGAATCATATATTTGGCCTAACTTGAGTTTGATTTATATAATCAATATTATATTCTATTGGGTCTTCTAAGGTAGAAATATTTATTTCAATTGGGTTAAAACTCTTAAGTAGCGAAAAAAGAGTTGTCGATTTTCCCGAACCAGTTGGACCAGCAACGAGTATAAGACCATATTTAGATTTTAAAACATTTTTGATTTTCTCATTATTAGTTTCTAGAAAGCCCATATTGTCTAAATTCAAAATACTCGCATCTTGGCTAAGTATACGAATAACAATTTTTTCTCAATACACTGTTGGCATAATTGATATTCTCATATCAACCTCTTGTCATATTTTTTCTGATTTATATGAGATTTTTCAATCTTGCGGTTTTTTATTTTCATCTATTTTAAGTCATGCCATTACTTTTACCATAGTAATAATAGCGGCATAGTTATCAAGAGCAATTTTTGATTTGATAAGAAAATCTCAATCAATTCTATACCTAAGTAACATAAAATCTCTCAATGTCTCTAGATGTATATCAGAAACTTTTGATGATATAGCTTCATCAAAAATAGCATTTATAAACCTAGGTAAATCACCTAAGTTTTTTTGAATTTCTACTTGTTCTATATCCTTTTGTGTCTTCATAATTCTATTTTTAGTTTTTATTTTGATCTATTTTAACACTATTTTGTTTATTTTTAAAATATTTTATAAGTTTCTCTTTTACTTCTTCATTATTTGTTGTATTATTAATGTTTGTATTTTCTGTATCAATCTTAGGATTAGTTAATTTTCAAGCCTCTTGTTCTTGAGTTTTTGTTGTATTATTTGTTTCTAACACATTAACTTTTACAGTATTTGTTTCTATTGATTTTTCCATATTTGTATAATAAAAAAATCAACTAATAAGAATAAGAAAAACTGAAAAAATCATAAGAGGAATTTTTAATGAAATTTTCTTTTTATTCGTATCATTTATAGATTTACTAATATTTTCTAATGGAGTATTTACTTTCTCTTCTATTTTTAGAGAATTTTGCTCTATTTTTACAGTTTTCTCTTGAAGTTTCGCTTCTTCTAAAATTTTTACTTCTTCTTTTATTTTTGCTTCTTCTATAATCTTATCTAAATCCAATTCTTCCTTTTCTATAATTACTGGAACTACTTTAGTTTCAGTAATTATATCTACTTTTTTATTTTCTTCTTTTTTATCAGACTTTTTTGTATTTTTATTTTTTAATGCTTGCATCTCTTTTTCAAAAGAAGATACATATCAAACAAACATTTCAGTTTTATTTATTTCTGTTATTAAATTACCTATTGTATCTCAATCAGAAATATTAACAGTTTTAACCTCTTCTTTTAGTTCTTCAGGCTTTTTATCCTCTAAAATCTCAATTTTTTCCTCTTTCACTTCCACTAAATTAATATTTTCTTGATTTAATATTTGAGATTTTTCTTCTATAAGAGCTTTTTCTTCCAAAATTGGATTAATTGCAATTTGATTTGAGTCTATTTGAATTTTTTCTTCTTGATTTTGAGAGAATCAAACATCACTAGCTGCTAATTTTGCTAATGATAAATCTTCTTTTACTCCTTGTATTTCATCTTCACTTGTTCAAGAAATAAGTGAATTTAGAGACATCTTTTTCTTAGTTACTCAAATACTAGGCACCAAAACATCTTGTTTTGTTGAAACAGTCTCTTCTGATGTGTTTACTGTAGTTGCTGCAATGTTTTGCATAGCAGATAAATTTAATTTAGCCATAATAACATATATTATAAATTAATTACATTGCAATTTTACTATATTTTCTAAAATAAATCAAGAATTTGAATAAAAAAAGTTAAGTTAAACTTTTGTTTTTGCATTTTTTAGTTAAAATAAAAAAAATTATACTAAAATATCAAACAAAATATGAGCCTATACGATGAAATTGAAAGCAAAATTGATATAGTAGATTTGGTATGAAAATACACAAAGTTGAAAAAAAATTGAGCCAATTACAAGGCTCTTTGTCCGTTTCCTGGTCATAATGAAAAAACTCCAAGCTTTGTTGTTAGCCCTTCTAAGCAAATCTGATATTGTTTTGGTTGTCATAGGTGAGGTTGAGCAATAAAATTCATAATGGATATAGAAAATTGTACTTTTAGAGAAGCAGTAGAAATACTAGCTAGCCAATTGTGAATAAAAATAGATTGAATGAATCCAGAAAAAGAAAAAATAATGAAAAATGTTTATTCTCTTTTCAAAGATATAGGAACTTATTATCAAAACTCACTAAAAAAATATCCTGAAATAATGGATTATTTATTAAAAAGATGATTAAGTGAGGAAAGTATAGAAAAATTTAAACTTGGATACTCTGATTCTGGACTTGATTTATACAGATATCTAAAAGATAAATGATATGATGACGAAGCTATAGAGCAAACAAATGTATTTCTGAATATTAGAGATAAAAAAGATAAATTTATAGGAAGAATTATTTTCCCTATAAAAAATCAAAGATGAGATACAGTTGCTTTTGCTGGTAGAATAATTGATAAATGAGAACCAAAATATCTAAATTCTCCAGCTTCGACTATTTATGATAAAAGTAATATACTTTTTGCGCTTTTTGAAGCTAAATCTGAAATAACAAAAAAAGATTTTATTATCATCACAGAATGATATATGGATACAATAAGTCTTCATCAATATGATTTCAAAAATGCCGTAGCAGTTAGTTGAACTGCTCTTACAGACAAGCATATAGATGTTATAAAAAGGCTTACAAAAAAAATCTATCTTTGTTTTGACCGAGATAATGCTGGTAAAAACGCAACAAAACTTGCTATAGAAAATTTAAAAAACAAGGAAATCGAACTAAAAATCATCAAATTGGAAGATGGAAAAGACCCTGATGAAATCTTAAAAAAATGATGAAATTTTCAAAAGATGATAGATAATGCCCTAAGTCCTATAACTTACTATATTAGAGAATTAAAAGCTGATTATAATCTTAACAGTATCGAAGAAAAAAGAAAATTTTTACGCGAAATTCTTCATATTTTAAAAAGTTATAATGATAGTATAGAACTTGATTTTTATCTAAAAGAAATAGCTATAGAACTAGATATAGATAAAAAAATAGTAAGTGATGAATTTAGAAATACTCGCCTAGCAAGAATTGATAAAAAAGAAGTTTTCAAAAAAAATGAATCCCTTCAAATAACAGCTGAAGACCAAGCTATTTGATATATTCTTAGTGATATAAGTTTAGCAGAAATAACAGCAAATAAACTTATTTTCCCTGAAAGTAGTTCAAAAAATCTAATATCAGTTATAGAAGAATGAAAAGATTTTTTAAATAAATTAGCGCTTGAAGAAAAGGAAAAATATAGATGACTTGAAATAGAAATAGAAAGGTATATTGACTGAAAAACTCAGTCAAAAATAATTATAGATTTAGAAAAAATAATTGATAAAATAAATAAAGATACATATAAAAAATTGGAATTAGAACTGAAATCTAAAATGACTTCTAATCCTGATTATATAAAAGATTATATGGAACTTCTAGCTAAATGAAAAAAGCATAATATAAAATAAAAAATCCTGGAAAATTCCAGGATTTTTTATTATTTAATTTTAAATACTGCTAACCATCAATGAGTTATGTATTGTTGGAAAATTTGCAATAACTGATTTTGGTCTGTTATCTTATTTCGTTCCAAATAATTTTTTATAGGAAGTAAGTAAGAATAATTTGCTTGGTCTATTTTATTAGTTTGCAAAAGAGTTAGAATATGATTATAACAAGCTAATTGTTTTTCTCCTCTTGCTATAGTTTTTTCATTTCCAGAAGCATCTGTTTCATAAGATTCATAGTTTACTCATGCTATCTTAATATATTCCTTTTTAGCTATTTCAGATTTATCTGATTTTTTATAATCATCCAAAGCAACTCTTAAACACATACTATCAGTTGAAACAAGCTCCAATTTATCTGAAGTGTAAGAAAATAATAATTCTTCAAATCTTTTAGTTAAATCATGTCTTGGATCACGATCAATAGTTGCAGCATTCAAATCTGTTAAGAAATATGAAGTCCCTAATTTTTTAATTCTTTCAATTGCTATATCAGGATTTGTGTCATATATATATTTATGGAATTCCATAACTAAACTATCATCCAGAAATCTTTTTCTATTTTCACTTATAAAGTAAGTCAAAAATGTTCATATTCTATAAATTCCCTCCTCATTCTTCATATCTTTTGTAGGATATAATACTGTGTCATAAAGAGTTTCTCTCATTTGACTAGCTTCTTGTCTAAGAGTTTGCATAGTAATTGTGTCCGCTCATTTAATTTCTTGAGTTTGTATTTCCTTTAATAAATTATCTAAATCCTCAGCTGTATTAATATTTGCTAGAAATTTCTTTAAATTCTCATCTTTCGCCATAGCTTTTATATCAGATATTACTTTAGCTTTTGAATCATCTTTTATATTAAGCTCAAAAAGTATCTTAAAATAATCAGGATGAGATTCAAATATTCAAATAACTTGATCTACTTGACCAGCTTTAAATGAAATATAAGAAGCTTGTTGTAAGTTTGTAAATCAATGAGGAAAACTAGAAGAGAAAAAATATACTGAAACTACTGCTAAAACTAGAATAGAACCAAAAAATTTAATTAATTTGTCTTTATCTAAATCTTTATCATTATATGATGACATATAATCAATTCATATAGCAATCATAAAAATAAGAGAAAAATATAGAGCAATTCCATACCAAACTATACCAAATGCTGCAATTGTCCATAAGAAAATATAAACAAAAGCAAATATCATATTAAGCCTAAATAATTGTGACTTCATATCATTTTTAAGTCCATATATAAAATATATAGTTGGTAGTAAAAATGCAATTAATACAAATATATAAGCTAATGGATAATCATAATTTCAAATAAAAGCTGATAATCAAAATTTATTTCAAAATAAAATTATTTCCGTAGCTAAAAATCAAATTATTCAAAGCGATAAAAATTCGAATTTAAATGCTAAAAATAATAAAACTACTGGTAATAAAGCTAAAAATATAAATGTAATATCTGTAAATTCTCATCTTTGATTTACTTGCATAGTAAGATTATATGGCATTTTAAGCAAATTATTTGCTCATTTATCATAACCCAAATATCTTCACATATCTTCATTTTGACTTGTTCCAGATGAAGTTATTCATTCATAATCATATTTTTTTGCAATATCATCTATTTCTTTTTTAGAATAAATTTTTGTATAATCAGTTTTAAAGCTATATGGTTTTCAATTTAACAAAGACGAAATATTTATATTTGGAGAAGCTTCATATATATTTTTAGCAAACCAAGGAAGCATACTTATAACAAATCCTGAGATGAAAATAATTAGTAAAACAAAAGCTTTTTTAAATGCAACTAATTTATATTTATAAAAAGCATAAGCCAATAATACAATTCAAATAATAGCTGAAAATAAAGAAAAATTGTTTATGAGTGTTATATTATCTTTTGGATAAGCTACATTCATATAATCCCAAAGTTTTGCTTTTGTAAATATTGCTAAAAATAATGCAAAATATCCAAGAAAACCTGAAAAACCAAGTTTAGCAAAAAATATAATTCCTATAAAAGCTATAACAAGCATTAGAGTTGTAAATTTTATAGCAAAAGCAAGTCCTGCTATTATTCAGATAATAAAAATATAAATTAAATACGTTTTATTTTCAAATAAATCTCATCTTCAAAAAGAATTGAATTTATATGAAATAAAAGAAAATGAATTATCTGTTTTTTCTGAATGTATTAATTCTTGTGAATTTCATTTAACTTTCAAAGTATCTTTAATACTTCATTTATTTGATTTAATTTCTGTTTCTTCTTTATATCCTATATATTTCAAAAATACATAGAAAATCATATATATAGCAATAACAGTAACGAATAAAAGCCCTGGATCAAGTTTCATATCTTTTGCCTGTTGGAAAACTACCATTGGCATAGAAAGAATTATAGTTGAAGCTAAAAGTGGAATATTTATAAAAGTTTTTTTAGTACTTTTTAGTAAATCTCAAATAGATAAAGCTATAACAATGGCAGATAAAAATCACCCAACATTATTCAAGAAAAAAGCTTGTACATTTGAATGTATCATAAAACCAATTCACGTAAAAGTTTGCCAAGCGACTATAGAATATCATTTTATATCACCACCTAATGCCATAATTTGAGGTAGATTCATATAAACTCATAAATCATCCCAACCAATTGGCATAGGTCTAACTATATTTATAAGATTTACAGAAAGTAAAAAAGTCAAAACTATAAAAAGGAATTCTGAAGATAAAAGATATAAATTAACTTGTGAAAAGAAATCATCACTATCGCTGTCATGTTTTGGAAGTTCTATTTTATAATCAAAAATAGAAAAGAAAGTAGATTTAATTTCTTTAAATGAAAAAAATCAAAGCCCTAAAATAATAATTAAAACTGAATATATATTATAAAGCCCCAAACTTCAAAAAATAGTAAGTAGACTTAAAAAAACTGAAAAACCAAGACCTAAACTAGATAAAAATCTAAAAGTAATAGTCTCATTTCAAAAATCTTTTATATAAGACATTATTTTCTTTCAAGTCGAATATGATAATAAAACAAGCGAAACTGGAATAATTGAATATAGAATTATTTTAAAAAATAATACCATAGAATAACCTAGTGGCTGGCTAGAAATACTAAAAAATACTATTGTTAGTAAAAATAAATGCCCTACAAAGTATAAAAACAAAGAAAATGGTGAAAATCTTACTTTGTCTTCATCTAAATTAATTTGAAAAAACTTATAAACTCCATATGCAATAAACATAAAAATTACATACATAGTATATCATGTAAAGCTCTCATTATGAAAAGAAAAATCTTTTCAGTAATAATTAACTATAACCGAAAATGCTACAAAAATAAGTACAAGTAATTTAAGTAAATATCAAACCATAAATAAATAATTTAAAAATTAATAATTTTTTATACAAGTCATTATATAAAAAAAATGATTTAGTCAAAAAAGCTTTACTATAAATAAAAAATTCATAGAATAGCTTTCGCGTTATTTGTACTTGTAGCTCAGTGGAAGAGCATCAGTTTGCGAAACTGTTGGTCGCTGGTTCAATTCCAGTCAAGTACACCATAATTTTTTGGGGCATTTGCATAATGGTAATGCATACAGATTTCGATCCTGTAGATTAGGGGTTCGACCCCCCTATGCTCCACCATTTCTAAAAAACAAATCAGTAAATAATATTTATTTACTGATTTTTTATTAATCAAAAAAGATAATAAATTCAGTTCAAACTAAAATTTCAGAATTTATTTTTATCTTCCAGTTGTTTTCCTCTAATATTCTTTTAACTATAGATAAACCAAGTCCAAATCATCAATTTTTATTATTTCTAGATTTTTCTATTCTATAAAATCTATTCCATATATTCTCTAAATCTTTTTTTTCTATTCAGATTCAAGAATCTATTATAGATATTTTATTTTTATCTACACTTATAAAAATTCCTCATCTTTCACTATAAGAAATTGCATTTTTAAGTATATTTCATATTAATTTATCTAAAATTAAAGGATTTGTTTTTAGTATAAAATTTTCATTCACTTCTAAAATAAGTGGAATTCATTTTTTGTCTCGAAGTATAGAAAAATTTTGAATAATATTTTTTAGAAATAATTGCATATTCACATCTATATTTTCACTTGTTGAAATAATATTCTTATTTAAAAAAAGTAATTCATTTACAAGATTTTTCATTTTAGTAGAATTGTCCTCTATCATATCAAGTTTTTCAATTTGGTAAGTAGATAATTTTCCAGATTTAAGTAATTCTATAGAAGAACTTATTACCATCAAAGGGGTTCTTAAATCATGATTAATATCTTCATACAGCTCTTTTTCTCTCTTTATACTAGATTTAACTTTGTTTATAAAAGTATCAAAAGTTCTCGCTAGTATTCATATTTCATCATTCAAATATTTTTTTCAAATATCAGACTCTTTTCCCTCAGCTATATCTGTTTTGTCTATATCATTTATAAGCTTATTTATAGGAGATAATGCTTTTTTTGAAAAAATATAAGAAAAAATAAGGGAAACTAGAATTGTTACAAAAAAACTTATTATGATAATTTTAGCTAAGTTATAAATATTTTTATAATCTATTTCTAAACTTAATCATACTATTATCTTAAGATTTTTATGAATTCCTGAATAAAAAATATAATGTTGTAAATTTATTATCTGATTGAAATATCAAGTTTTTGTTTTATCTATAATTCATTCAATAGTTGAACTTGATTCGACAAGATTAGAATCCTTATCATAAATAAATATAAGTAATCCTAAATTTGTAGCCTTATCAATATTATCAATAGTTTTTTCTTCTAATTCAAGTCAATCTTTTGTATAATTTGTACTAATTATACTATTTTTTATATTTTCATATTCTATAGTTAGAATATTTTTTCTAGTATTTTCTATAGTATTTAAGTATAAAAAAAAGATCATTATTCATAAAAAACCCAAAATAATTCAGGTAAAAAATGTAAATTGCAGGGCTAATTTTATTTTAATTGGAATATTTTTAAACATCTTAATCTTCGCTTATAGAATATCACATAGAATGTGCCGTTTTTATAAGTTTTACAGGAAAATCCTTATCTACTTTGCTTCTAATTATTTGAATATGAGACCTAACAACATCACTCCATAGTTCAGCATTCATATCCCATAATTGTTCTTCTATCTCTTGTTTTGATATTACTTTTCACTTATTTCTCATAAGAAGTTCAAGTATTTGAAAATGTTTTTTTGATAAAATTATATCCATTCATCCCCTTGTGACTTTTTTACTTTTAGTATCCAATATCAAATCTCAAACTGATAATTTTGTTCAATCTTCTAAATTATCATAAGATCTTCTAATAATAGAATTAATTCTTGATAATAATTCTCTAAGAGAAAATGGCTTAACTATATAATCATCAGCTCCACTATCAAGTCATTCAATTTTATTATCTATTGTATCTTTAGCTGTAAGCATTATAATTGGAGTTTTTATATCAAGTTTTCTCAAATCCTTGCATATACTTATACCATCCTTTTTGGGCAACATCAAATCAAGGATTATTATATCATAAGGATTTGAACTTTTAGCCAAATTAAATCAGATTTCTCAATCTCAAGCTGTATCAACAGAAAAAGTATTTTGTTTCAAAAATTCTTCTATATTTTTTGATATTTGTGGTTCATCTTCTATAAGTAAAACTTTCATATTTTTTTGTAAATTATGATACTATTTTAAATCTAATTATATTTATTTTATATTTTTGAGCAAAACTAAATAAAAGCCTTAAAAAAGGCTTTTATTTAAAAAGAAATAAATATTATTTCTTAGTTTTAGTAGCAACTTTTTTAACTACTTTTTTAGTAGTTTTCTTAATTGCTTTTTTAGTAGCTATTTTTTTTGCAATAACAACTTTTTTAGCAACTACTTTTGCAGTAGTAGGCATAGCCATAGCAGTAGTATTAGAAGTAGTATTAGCAGCAAAAACACCAGTAGTAGAAACTAAAGCAGAAACTAAAAGTCCGGCTATTATTTTTGTAGTTTTCATAAAACAAAAAATTATTAAATAATGATTATCTTTAAGCCTTAAAAATTAAAGATATGGCAATTGTACAAAAACTGTGTCATTTTTTTGTCAAAAATAGATTAATTTATTGATATTTTTTTCTTAATCTAAAAAAATATCTTTTTAACTCTAGTTTTTTTGCAATATTTTAAATTATAGTGTAAAATAAAAGAGAAGAAATATATTTAAAGTAAATATTTAATAAGAGAAGATGAATAAAGCACCTGAAAAAGTAAAAGAAATTAAAGAAATTAAAAAATCTGCTGAATATATAGAAGTTGAAGGAATAATAAAAAATTCTCCTGATTTTTATAATGGAAAAATTTCTGAACTTTGACTTAAAGCACTTTACAAACTAATTGATTGCTGAAATTATCAACAATCTACACGATATAGAGAGCAAATTGAAAATTTTTGTATTCGTGAAATGGACCCAAACTTATGCTTTGACATAAACATAGATTATGAAAAAAAAATAATATATTTTTCATCTGATATAGAACAAAGCTTTGTACATAATATAAAAAGAAGCCTTATAAATAACACTTCCGAAAATGATAATCATCTTTTAAAAAGAAAATTACATAATGCCGATTTTAACTTAGAAACATTTCAAGATATATTTAAAGTAAAAGATTATAATGAAATTTATAATTATTTTTTAGAAATTAGTGAATGAGAAGAATATTTTAAAGATTATAAAAATAATGATAATTTAGATGAAAAAACTTTATTAAAACTTATAATATGAGCTATTTTTTTGATATTATTTTGACCTAGTATAATAAATATTAAAGAAGATAACTCTGTTAACTTAAAATTACAATGATGAGAAAAAGAAGTAAAAATTTGACTAGACCCTAGAGTAAAAATTAATATAATTTGATGAGAAGATATTAGATATAATTGATATTCTTTAGAAGAATTAGAACAAATTTTTGAAGCCTGTAATAATATAGAATTAGCTGATGAATCACCTAAAAAAGTAGCAAATGATGTAGCAGACCAAGTAGAAGCAACAATATCTTGAAATAAAGACCCTATTAAAGAAAAAAAAGAAAGAAGAGAAATAATATTAAAAAAATATTTTACAAATATTTTGCATCAAATTATGTCTTCTGATGAAAAAAAACTAAAAAAAGAACAACAAGAAACAGTATTAAATGCTGTAAAATGTTTTTGAAATATAAATGATATTCATTCTGATTTAAAACAAATGTGATTTAATGCTTTTGTAGAAAATAAAGTTAAAGAAGAATTAGATAAAAAAATGTCAGAAATATTTAAAGAACAAACTATAAAAGGTGTTGCTTGATTAGTACTTAGAAATAACTTTGTTTTTGCAAATGAAACCATTAAAGAGCTTATTTTATGTAATTTTAAAGCAAATAAAGAAATAATACCTTCTTTAATAAGTCCTATACAAACTAAGAAAGATATAATAAAAACTGACTTTAAATTTTTACTAGAATACCAAAGTAATTTATCACCAAATGATGTGGAGTCTTGATTAGAAAAACCATACTTACTAGTTTCAGAAGTAATATATACTCTTGCTTTTCAATCAAGAGGAACAAAAGAAACCGTATATATAGAAGGTAAAAAATTAATTAAGATATATCAAATTGAGCTTTATTTTAAAGCAATAAATATAGTACTTGAATCAGTTGGGGAAGAATATAAAAAATTATTAATAGATGATTTACTTGCAATGCTTATGACTTCCCCAAAAAAAAGGAGGTAAAGTAAAAAGCTGATTTTGAAAATCAGCTTTTTATTTTATTTATAAACTATATCTATACTTCTCTCAGTTTCACTTATTTTTCATAATTTTATTACAATATCTGCTTTGAAATATTTCTCTAAAATTTCTGGCCATTCTATAATGCAAATATTATCTGGATTATCTAGAATTTCTTCTCATCCTATTGCAAAAAACTCGTCATAATTTTTAAGTCTGTATAAATCAAAATGATAAATATTATTTCAGTATTTATTATAATAAGTATAAGTGGGGCTTCTTACATCCTCCTTAATTCATAAAATATCATTTATAATATGCTTTGATAAAGTTGTTTTTCAAGCTCGCAAATCTCAATACAAAAATATTATATTTCCCTTATTTATAGATATTTTTAAACTTGCAATATCTTCTAATTTATAATTATACATAAAATTTGATAATAATAATGATTAAAAATTTGTTTTTTCTTCAAATATGTAATATAATGAGTTTGTCTTATATATTAACACCTATTTTATGGAAACGCTTATAGAAGTAAATAAAAAAGATGAAAATTGAATTTTAATTTTTGAATTCAAAGGAGAATTAGATGAAACTAATGCAGATAAAACATTTACTGCTATCTACACAGATATCGGAGAATTCGAAGGAAAAAAAGTAATTTTTCAACTTTGAGAATTAAAATATCTTAATTCTAAATCTATTGGTTATATAGCTGATATTTTCTCTAATTTAGAGGATAATAACGGTCAAATGTATATAACTAACTGTGATGAAGGAGTTAAAGATGTACTTGAACTTGTTTGAATAACTACTATAATACCTACTGTTGATACAATAGAAGAAGCTATAGAAGCTATGAAATAATATATTTTTTTAAAAAAAGTTAAAGCCTTAAATACAAAAAATACAAAATTTCAAAAAACCTAGATTTTTAAAATCTAGGTTTTTTTCTTGTCTTTAGTAAAAGAAAAACTCAAGCATTTAAGAAATATTGTAAATTTGTCAATATATATTGATTTTGTAAAATTTAAATACTATATATAGTGTTTTTGTATTTAATTAATACTATATATTTTATTTAAATTTTTTTCTAATTATGGCTATTTTTAAGGTAAAAAAGAGAAATTGAAGCATTGTTTCATTTGATAGCGAAAAAATTAAAAAAGCTATAAAAAATGCCATAATTGCTGCTTGAGGTAATGATTTTTCAGGATTAGATAATATTTTATCTGATACAATAAAAAATATTGAAAAAACATGAGTTACTATTCCAGAAGTTGAAACTATACAAGATGTAGTTGAAGAAACTCTGATAAAAGAAGGTCATGATAGTGTTGCTAAAAAGTATATTTTATACAGAGAACAAAGAAGATTAAATAGAGAATGACAAAAAATAACCATAGAAGTTTGAAATACTATGGAAGAATATTTAAATAAATCTGATTGGAGAGTAAATGCTAATGCAAATTCTGGATATTCTCTTGGAGGACTTATACTAAATACTTCCGGTAAAGTTACAGCAAATTATTGGTTAAGCCATGTTTATCCTGAAGAAGTTTGAGCATTACATAGAAATGCAGATTATCACATACATGATTTAGATATGTTTTGCTGATATTGTGCAGGTTGGAGTTTGAGACAATTACTTGAATTATGATTTAATTGATTACCAAATAGAATTGAATCAGCTCCTGCTAAAAATCTTCAAGCAGTTGTAAATCAAATGATAAATTTTTTAGGAACTTTGCAAAATGAATGGGCTTGAGCACAAGCATTTTCAAGTTTTGATACATATTTAGCACCATTTGTTCATAAACACAAAGAAACTTTGGAAAAAGAATTAGATGATTTATGAGTTAAATTTGAAACTGAGAAAGAAAAAAAAGATTATATAAACAAAAAAACTTATAAATATGTTTATCAACAAATGCAAAATTTTGTATTTGGATTAAATGTACCATCAAGATGGTGAACTCAAACTCCTTTTACAAATATAACTCTTGATTTAGTTTGTCCTGAAGATTTAAAAGATAAAGCATTATTTCTAGGATGAGTTAATGCCGGATATTATAAAAAGAATTTTTGAGATTTACAAGAGGAAATGGATATGATAAATAAGGCTTTGGTACGAGTTTACACGACTTGAGATGCTAAATGAAATGTTTTTACTTTCCCTATTCCTACTTACAATATAACTGAAGATTTTGACTGGAATAATGAAATAGTAGATGATATTTTTGAAATGACTGCGAAATACTGAATTCCCTATTTTCAAAATTTCGTGGGAAGCCAATTTAAAAGAGTAAAAGATGAAAATTGAAGTATAACAAAAGTAAAAAATCCTGATGCTTATACTCCTTGAGCTGTTAGAAGTATGTGTTGTAGATTACAACTTGATTTAACAGAATTATTAAAAAGATGAAATTGACTTTTTGGATCAGCTGAGATGACTTGAAGTATAGGAGTTGTTACTCTAAATTTAGCAAGAATAGGATATAATAATGCTTGAGATTTAGAATGATTTAAATCTAGAATTTTATTCTTGATGGAAAATGCTTATTTATCTCTTGAGCTAAAAAGAAAAGAGCTTAGTAAATGGCTTGATGCTTGACTTTTTCCTTATACGAAAAGATATTTACATAGTTTCAGAAATCATTTTTCAACAATTTGAATAAATGGTATGAATGAAGCAATTTTGAATTTTACTGCTGGAAAAGAAAATATAACAACAGATTTTTGAAGAAATATGACCCTTGAAATAATGGAAATGATGAGAGAAAGATTAAAACATTTTCAAGAAGAAAGTGGAAATTTATATAATCTAGAAGCAACTCCTGCAGAATGAACTACTTATAGATTTGCAAAGGAGGATAAAAAACAAATTCCAAATATTATTCAGGCTGGAACAATAGATGCTCCTTATTATACAAATTCTACTAGTCTACCAGTTTGATTTACATCTGATGCATTTGAAGCCCTTGATTATCAAAATGAAATACAATGTAAATATACAGGATGAACTGTTCTGCACTTATATCTTTGAGAGAAAGTTAGTGACTTACAAGCTTGTAAATCACTTGTTAAAAAAGTATTAGAGAATTATCAACTTCCCTACATAACAATAACTCCAACTTTTTCAATCTGTCCAAAACATTGATATATTGCTTGAGAACATGATTATTGTCCTAATTGTGATGAGGAAATATGATTTACTTGAGAAAAACTTGATCTAGAAACTAGAAAAATTTATACAGCAAAATAATTTTAATTTAATAATAAAAATAATATGGAAAATCAAACTAATTTAGAAAGAACTAAATGCGAAATTTATACAAGAGTTATGGGATATTTTAGACCTGTAAGTCATTTCAATATAGGAAAAAAATCTGAATTTTATTCTCGTACTTATTTTGAAGAAAATATAAGTATGAATTCTAAATTTATTGCTGAATATAAAAATTAGAAAATATGCTAATTTCATGAATCCAAAAAACAACTTTGCTTGATTATCCAAGCAAAGTTTCTTGTATAATTTTTACAGCTTGATGTAATTTGAGATGTTCTTACTGTCATAACTCTGAGTTTGTTTTACCTGAAAAAATTGCAAAAATAAAAGATTTTATCCCCGAACTTATATTTTTAAATTTTTTAAAAACTAAAATCTGAATTTTAGACTGAGTCGTAATTTGTGGTTGAGAACCAACTATTCAAAAAGACTTAGTAGAATTTTGCAAAAAAATAAAAGATATGTGATTTTTAGTTAAACTTGATACAAATGGGCAAAATCCAGATATTTTAGCTGAACTTTTAACGTATAATTTAGTTGATTATATAGCTATGGATATTAAGTGAGACTATGAGAATTTGGAAAATTTACTTTGAATTAAATATAATAAAATAGATTATTTAAAAAGTATCGAAATAATCAAAACTTCTTGAATTAACTATGAATTTAGAACAACTATTGTAAAGAATTATCATACACTTGAAAACTTCGAAAAAGTAGTAAAACAAATTTTCCCGTGCAAAAAATATTTTCTACAAAATTATAGATGATGAAATACTTTAAATCCAAATTTTAATTGAGAAAGTTTTAATTCTACAGAATTATTGGAATTTAGAGAGATTTGAGTAAAATATATTGAAAATTGTGAAATTAGACTATAATAAAGAAAATACTTAAACTAACAAAATTTAATATGTATTGTATATACTGTTGAAATACTGATACAAAAGTTCTAGATTCTAGATTATCTGAGGATTGATTTACTGTAAAAAGAAGAAGAGAGTGTTTAAATTGTAATAATAGATTTAATACTTATGAAAAAGCAGAAAAAATAGAACTTATTGTAGAAAAATCTTCTGGAAAAGCAGAAGATTATAGTAGAAAAAAACTTGAATGAAGTATAATAAAGGCTTTTAATAAAAGAAACATAAGTTTTAAAAAACTTGATTTAATAATTTCTGAGATAGAATCAAAACTAGTAAATAAAAGAAAAATAACATCAGAAGAAATTGCTAATTATGTTCTTGAAAATATCAAAGAACTTGATGAATCTGCATATATTAGATATGCTTCAGCTTATCATAATTTCAAAAATAAAAAAGATTATATAGATTTTATAAGTAAAAATTTTTAATATCTATGAAAAAATCAATTAAAATCACTCTAATCTCTATAATTTTTCTTTATGTTATTTATTTTACTTTTCCCTATTTTATCAAAATAGATCTAAAGGAAATCCCTGAATCAAAAGTAATTTATGACTCGAATAATGAAGAAATTTGAGAAATAATAGCTGAAAATAAATATAGACATAGAATATGAGATTTTTCTTGAGAAAAATATGATTTTGCAAAAAAAGTTTTTATATCACTTGAAGATAAAAGATTTTACTATCACTCTGGAATAGATTTTATATCTTTTTTTAGAGCATTTTATCATGATTTACTCGCTTGAAAAATAGTAGAATGAGCTTCTACAATAGATTCTCAAGTAATCAGAAATAGTTTATGGCTAAATTCTAGCAGATGATACAAAACTAAAATCAAAGAATTTGTACTAGCATTGGCTCTAAATAAAAAATATTCTAAAGATGAAATACTAAATTTATATCTAAATAATATTTATTTTGGCTACCTAAATTATTGACTAGAATCAGCTTCAATTTATTATTTTGGGAAAGATGTCACAAATCTAACAAAAGCTGAAATTATAGCACTAGCTACCATTCCAAAAAATTCAAATAATTATGAACCATTCAAGAAAAAACAAAATTTTGAAAATAGATTTTCTGCTATTCTAGAAGCTTTAAAATCAAGAAAAATAATAACAGAATCAGAATATGAAGATATAAAATCAGAGAAACTAATTTGGAATACAGAACATAAAAATAAATTGCCTTATGTGGTGGATTTTATAGAAAAAACTCCCCCTGCTTCCCTTCCCCCTCAAGTTGAGCGAGGGACTGAGGGGGAGTGAAAAATCCAAACTACCCTTGACTACTATATGACTCGTGAAATAGAAAAACTTTCATATAATGCTATTTTGAAATTGTTTTGGAAAAATGTAACAGATTATTCTGTAATAGTTTTGGACAGAAAAACAAATGATTTAAAAGTTATGATAGGTTGAATAGATTATGCTTGATTAAACTGACAAGTAAATTCTCGAACTTCTCCGAGACAAGCTGGTTCTGCAATAAAACCTTTCACTTATTATTTGGCTTTTAAAAATCTATGACTAAGTCCAGAGTCAAAAATCCTAGATTTACCTATTTCTTTTCAAACAAAGGAATGATATGAATATAGTCCAAAAAACTATGATTTAAAATACCACTCTGAAGTAAGTTTAGCTGAAGCTTTAAGCCAAAGTATAAATATTCCTGCTGTTAAATTAACTCAAGAAATTTGAGTAGAAAATTTACTAGAATTTTTGAAAAAAGTTTGAATTACAAGTTTAAATGAATCAGCTGAACATTATTGATTAGCTCTTACTCTATGAGTTTGAGAAGTTAGTTTATATGAATTAACAAGAGCTTATTCTATTTTTGCGAATAATTGAGATTTATGTGATATAAATTTTATAGAATGAAATAATAAAAAATGTTCTAAGATTGCTGAAAAAAAATACAGCGATATGGTGTCAGAAATCCTAACAAATAGATATTTTAAACTTGGATGATTTCCTATAAATTCTTCGCTTGATTTCCCTGATAGAAATGTATTTGTAAAAACTGGAACTTCAAGAAATTTCAGAGATAATTGGGCAATGTGATATACTGACAATTATATAATTTGAGTTTGGGTTGGTAACAAAGATGCCTCAAATATGAAATGAGTTTCTGGAGCAAGCTGAGCTTGAGAAGTTTTTAGAAATATAGTTTATTATTTGGAACCTACGGATATTGTAGAGACAAAATATTTTTCAAATAATAAAGAAAATAGGAACGAAAATATTCGTTCCTTACAGGAAAAATATCTAGAAATAACTTCCCCATTACAAAATAGTGTTTATAGTATAGATAAGCAAAAACCTCTAGATTCTCAAAGTATAAAAATAGAATTTTCTACAAATTATGATTATGATAAAGTTTATTACTTAGTTGATAATGAAATTTTGAAAAATGAATTTTGGAAGCTAGAAAAATGAACTCATAAAATTTTTGTAAAATTGATGCAAAATTGAAGTTTAATTAGTACTAAAAAAACATTGATAAGCGTAGAATAAAAACATTTTTGTGGGTTGACTTTTTATAATAAAAAAGTAAAATAACTTCTTAATGTTTTTGTAAAAAAATCTATGAATCGAACAAACTCTGCAAACAATAATTTAGCTGAAACAAAAGTTGATAAAACCCTGCCTAAAGATGGATCAGGTATTGT
This sequence comes from Candidatus Altimarinota bacterium, assembly GCA_028713225.1. Lineage (GTDB taxonomy): Bacteria > Patescibacteriota > Gracilibacteria > BD1-5 > UBA6164 > JAQVPN01. Next base: position 33,375 of record JAQTOS010000005.1, on the reverse strand, counting down.
TGCATCTGTAAATTCTTTAGTTAATTCTCCTTCGGAAAGATTAAGATATCTAAAAGAAATTTCTCATAAACTAATATTTTCTTGAGTAAATAAAGATAAAATAATTATCCCGTCAAATGTATTAGATGAAATACATCAAAAAACAGGAATTAAAATCCATGATTATATACAAGACCCTAAATTCAAAGCTCTAATCATTGAAACATTAAACTTAGAATCAAATTACTGATTTGTAAGATATGACTATAATTCAGCTATAATACTAATAAATATAGACCCACCAACTAAAGAATGAGAAAGACCAAATAGAGCCCTTTGATTATCTGATAAAAATATAAATTTTATCCTATCACAAATACTAAAAATTAGCGATAAAAAAGAAAGAATAGATTTTATTTATGATATAACAAGTAAAATTGATTTACAGGATTTATCAAATGATGATATTGCGTTATTTTCTAATTCTTGAAACTATATACAATTTGTTTTTGAAATTATAAAAAAGCACATTTTAATGCTTTCCGAATGAAACATTGATGTAGATATTTGTACATGAATAACTTGATTTATAGTTAGAGAATATTTTAATTTCGAATGTGATTCAAAAAATATATTTTTTGATAAATTAAAATCTATTGTAAGAGTTCCAGAAGATGTAAATCATCCTATAGTAATACCAACTTCTCATTTTAGTGGAATAACTAATCTACAAAATAATATACTAAATCCTTTATTCAAACAAAAAATTATAGAATCATTAAACTTAAAAGTAAATTATTGATTAATTTATGATGCGCAAAAATCTAACATCTTGATGCTAAATATCGCTTGAGAAGAAGAATGACCAGAAAGGAGGTTTAATTGATTAAATGAACCTAAATTAAAATATATATTATCAAATCATCTGAAATTAGAGCACAAGGAAGATATACGAATGTTTTTAAATGATATTATATCAAATGTAGAATTAAATAAATTATCACAAAATAAATTAACATCAATTTTTGAATCCGGAAAATATATAAAATTTGTTTTTGATATAATAGCAAAGGAAGTTTTTGCTGTTGCCAAATGAACTATTGATAAAGATGTAAGCAAGTGAGTAACTGGGTATTTGTTTAGAGAACATTTTGATTTTATAAATTCTCGCATATGAAATCTACTATTACAGAAATTATCTTCTAGTACATGAATCAAATATCATAGTATTTATAAAGTAGATGAAAATTTAGAAAGAAAAGTTAATAAAACAGCATCTCATCTAAAAGATTTATTTAATCAAAATATGAAATCTCTTATCAATGATATAGATGTTACGACTTTTCGTAAAACTTTTTCAAATGAGATATTTATAGATTTTTCTAATGCTATGAAAAAAATGTTTCCATCTGTATGAATCAAAAATCCAGATAAAGTAATTTTAAAATGAATGTTTATAGCACTTGTTGATAGCTGAGATATAAGAAATCCAATGTTAGATTTCACAGATCTAATTTTTAATAAAATATGAGAAAATAACGATAAATTAGCTAAATTATTTTGATTTTTTGATTCTAGTATAGACCAAATTTGATGAGAAGATAAATATCCTAGTTTTTCTTTTAAAGATATAGAAATAGATTCATCTAATTATAGTGTAATAAAAATTTTTGATGAATTAAACCTTAGAATTAATAAATTAAGTAGTATACAAAATGATTTTATTAAACTAAAATGACCTCAAGCAGAACAAAAAACTTTTTTTGATTTAAACATTAAATCTATTAATCAATATAAATCTAATTTAACTCAACTAAGAAATGAAAAAGCTGATTTAGAAAATGAAATACCTAGATTAAAGTTAAATATGCCATCTTGAGTAATGCGAAGATTCAAAAGACAAGAGGCATTAGACGAGATAGCCAAAAAAGAAAAAGAGTTAGAAACTACGAATAATGAAATAGAAAAATTACTAAAGAAAATATCATCATTAGAAAAAGAAAATGAATGATTGCAAAATGAATTAAATAATACTAATTCAAATCCAGAATTTAATAATTTAAAACATCAAAAAGAATTACTAGAAAATGAGATGCTTAGAATAAAAGAAGATTTTGCAAATACATTATTTTATTGATTCATTAGATAAATAAAAAAGGCCCCGCATCACGCGGGGTTTTGGATTGTTGGGCAAAAATCAAACTTTTCGAAACACTCTTTACAGAGATCAAGAATAATTTGAATTTTAGCATTGTTAGCGATTGCAGCCTGATGTTGAGATAATAATTCAATCATCTCAGGATACTCATCTTTTTGTGACTTGTAATATTCGAAAGTATAGAGAACTTGGTTTCTTTCTGGACTAGTAATATAATCAATAGTCAGAAAATATTCCAAGTCTTCTTTTTTCAGAAGCATCTGTTCATGCTTAAACATTTTAAATTCCCGCTCCATTTTTTGGGAAAATTGTTCTCGGTGATAACGGTCTGTCAGCATCAAGAGAACAACAGACAGCTCCGCACCAATATCAGCATAGGAATTCAAAGAAATATTCGTCTCAATGACGATTCCTTGAGCATGTTCTTGATAAATATGAAATTGCCACAGGTCAATTCCAGATGGATTAGAAAGAAGCGAAGCTTTCAGGAAAAGTGGTTTTCGCTTGTTTGACACAAGTTTATCCGCTTTTCCTTTTGGGTTGTACTCTAAAACCGACTTCAAAAGTGCTTTTTCGATTTGAAGAATAGCTCTTAGGCTATCAACTTCGAAAAGAATAACATTTCGTGAATCGATAAATTCAATTTCAGGAAATGCAACACTATTGAAGAGTGCAAAAATTTCTTTTGCATTCATCTTAAGTGGATAAACTTCTTGTTGACCTTTTTTCATCTTAAGCTCCTTACGAATGTTTTTGTTTGGGTTTGTATTACTTATACTTATAAAAAATATATTGTCAAAATAATGTAATAAAAATAATATTTGTCAAAGCGAAATTTCATAAGCTCTTGTAAAGATTCTAAAAAAGATATAATTTTTAATTGTCACCTTTTAGATATTATTTCGTTTTAAATTTTGTAAACTAAAAAATTTTATTTATTAATTTTTATCTGTATGAGAAAAATTATTATTAGTACTTTGGCTATTTTGAGTTTATTTATCCTAAGCCAAGTAAATGCAGTAGATACTGATACTCAGTTAACTGCAACAAAAACTTTAAATCCGAACTTTGAAGTAAAAAAATTCTCTTCTTGTTCTGATATGAAAAAAGTTATAAAGGATTATGTAAAAAATAATTATTCAAGCTTCCCACAATATCCTATACTTTATAGATGATGAATGCTTGACGATGTTGCAATGCCAACTAGTGCTATTTCAAAAGATGCTGCTGTTTGATGAATATCTTGAAATGAAGCTAAAACTGTAAATGTAGCACAAAATTTTTCAGAAACTAATTCTCAAGTAGCAAATGTTGATGAACCAGAAATAGTTAAAACTGACTGAAAATATATATATTATTACAATTCAAAAGACCAAAAAATATATATTAGTTTAGCTTATCCTGCAACGGATGCTAAAGTAGTTAAAAAAATTGCTTTACCAAGTAATTTTGTAGACCCAAAAATATTTATAAATGGAAATAAATTAACTATAATTTCTACAAAATATTCTAACAATAATTATTCATATTTTTGGTTTAATAGAGATGTGAAAACTGTTGTTGTAGTTTATGATTTATCTGATATAAATAATCTAAAAATAGATAGATTTTACCAAGTTGATGGGAATGTAATAGAATCTAGAAAAATCTGAAATTACATTTATATAGTTTCAAAAAATGACTTCTATATGCCTTATGGAATCTATTATGGAAACAATATAAAAGGATTTAATGAGACAAAATTTGATTCTGAATTAAATGTAGAAAAAATACTACCAGAAAAAGCTGATATGACTAGAGCAACAAGTACTGCAAAAAGAAATGTAGTTGTAAATTGAAAAAAATATGACTATAATATGACTTCTGGAAATACAGCAAACAATTGTTCAGATATAGAGTATATTATGCCTGACCAAGCAACTATAAAAAATAATAATTTCAATCCTTCTATTGTTACTCTTTCTATAATTGATACAAGTGACGCTACTAAAAAAGTAAAATCAAAACTACTTTTTGGTGATGTTTCAAACATTTATATGAGTGAAAAAAACTTGTATATCACTTCTAGTATGTACACAAATGAAAACTATGCTTGTCCTGCTATAATGTGTTTTGCAGCTCCTTGTCCTCAAAAATGTGTAGCTCCGATTTTCCCAGCTTGAGCAAATACAATTATTCACAAAATAGCAATAGACAAAGATACAACAACTTATAGATCTTCTACTATAATTCCTGGAAGTCCATTAAATCAATATTCTATGGATGAAAATTCTGCTTGAGAATTTAGAATTCTAACAAGCACTTATTATCCTGATAGATACACAAATCTATATATTTTAGGAAAAGATTTAAGCTTAGTTTGAAAACTAGAAAATATAGAAAAATGAGAAGATTATAAATCAAATAGATTTATCGGAAATAAATTATTCCTAGTTACTTTTAAACAAATAGACCCACTTTTTGCAATAGATTTATCAGATTCAACTAATCCAAAAATACTTTGAGAATTGAAAATGCCTGGCTACTCAACTTATTTGCATCCATATGATGAAAATCATCTTATATGACTTGGATATAATACAAAAGAAAACCAATGGTGATGAACTCAAAACGATTGAATAAAAGTAGATTTATATGATATTTCAGATTTCAAAAATCCAAAAGTTTCTTCTTCACTAAAATTATGAGATAATTATTCAAGTGCTGATGCATTAAATGACCCAAGATTATTTGTATGGGATAAATCAACTAAAATGCTTTATCTAACAGCAATGCTTTATACTTCTGCAAATGATGTAAATAATCCTTATAGAAATTCTGATGTATTTCAATGAACTATTGCTTTAAATATAGATGCAAGTACTGGAATCAAAGAAAAAGCAAGAATTACAAATATTGATACAAGTTGACTTGAAGAAGCAAGACAAAAAGAATGTAAACAATATTCTGGTACGACTTCAAAACCAGCTTGCGTAAAAATAATTTGAGGTTGAGAATATTGTCCTCCTGCAAATACTTACGTTCCACCTTATTGTTATGAATGAAGCACAACTTGAGAATATTTAGCTAATCTAATCTGGAATCAAAATGATAATTTTATACTTAGAAATGTATTTATAGATAATTATATATATTCTATAAGTAATACAAAAATTCAGATAAATGATACTAGTGCAAATTATTCTAAAGTTTGAGATATAAATTTCAAGTAATACAAGCCAAAAACAAGCCAATTAAATTGGCTTGTTTTTTTGCTTTAAAAAAACTTGATTTTTATAAGTTTTTTCATAAAATACTGCGCGGCTGCTTCAAAATATTCGGAATAGAACGTGAAACTACCCGAATGAACATCAAAAATAATTTTTAATTTAAAAAGAATATGGCTCCTAAAAAGAATGCTACTGGTTATATAAGCTTGATTATCGAAGCTGGTAAAGCAAATCCAGCTCCTCCAGTTGGTCCTGCCCTTGGTCAAAAATGAGTTAACATACAAGCGTTTTGTACTCAATTCAACGACCAAACTAAAGCAAATATGGGTGATTTAGTACCAGTAAAAATTACTGTGTATGAAGATAAATCATTTGATTTCGTTGTAAAAGTTTCTCCTGCTTCATTTTTGATTAAAAAAGAATTAGGTTTAAAATCAGGTTCTAAACTTCCTCATAAAGAAAAAGTTGGACATCTAACTTTTGATGTACTTAAAAAATTAGCTGAAAAGAAAGGTCCAGATTTAAATGCTGTTGACTTAGCTGGTGCAATGAAAATTATGGATGGCACTGCTAGATCTATCGGTATTACTTCTGATATTCATGATATGAGCTTAGAAGATCTAAGAAAAGATCCAAGACTTGCTGCATAATTTTAAAACCCAATTTAGTCTAAGAAATTTAATTATTTCCTAGACTAAATTTTTGCTCTCATCGTCTAGCGGTTAGGACTCGGCCTTCTCAAGGCTGCGACCGGAGTTCGATTCTCCGTGGGAGTACCAAAAGAAAATAGAACAAGAAAAATATTTCATTTTATATCTCTAAAATATTATAATGGGTAATTACTTAGATAAAAATGATATTCTGATTCTTAAAAATACAAAACCTAGTAGTGTTATTGATGTTTTATCTGATGAAGAATTAAATATTCTAAAAAAATATGAACATAGTGAAATAGAAATAAAAACACCTATAGATAGTATACTAATATCTGTTAGAAATAAAATTTTTAAAGGGATAGAGTTACCTGATGATTTTCCTAGTTATTTGTTACCAATATGAGATAATTTTAATGACTATTCTATTAATATTGGAATCGTCCTTGAAAATGAAGAAACAAATATTAATAAAATAGAGGAATGGATAATTGATGAATTATCCACCCATAATAATGTTGCAAAAAATAAAGTCAGAGACATATTAAGATTCAAACCTCGTATTTGGTTTGATTGACCAATATCAGTAAATATTATTTATCAAAGAGATATTGAAAAAATAAGCAAAAAACAATTTTCATAAAAGAAAGTTGTTTTTTGTTTTATTAATAAACAAATAAAAAAACGAAAAATATTTATATTGAGACTATAAGTTCCCTTAACTTTTAAAAATAAAAATTTCAAAAAAGATAATTAAAAATGTATTTGCTATTGACTTAAAAAATCATAGAGTTATAGATTATATTATTTAATAATAAAGAAATATGACAAATTTGAAAAAATTTTCTTTAATTGGAGTTCCTGTTTCTATAGGAATTTTTGGGATGATTGCTATATTTGCAGCAACAAGTCCAGCATTAAATAGTGCTTGAACATTTGCTATACTTTCTAGCACTTTCACAAATTCATCTAGTACTACAGTAAGTGGAGATATTTGATATACTACTCCTCCTGCAAGTCCTGCTATACTTAGTGGAAATATTCATATGGCTGATAGTCTGTATAATCAAGCAGGTTTGGACCAAGCAAGTACTTTGGCTAATTTGAATTCTCAAGTTTGTACTTTTAATTTTGCTCCTGGAGCAATTGATTTAGCTACTGATATCACTCATACTTGAGCAATTTGAGTTTATGCTCCTTGAGTATATTGTATAACATGAGCTGCTTCTATATGAACAGCTTGAATTACACTAGAAGGAACTTGAACTTATATTTTTAGAATAAGTTGAGCTCTTACATCAGCAGATAATTCTAATATAACATTATCTGGTGCTGCTTCTAATTGTGATGTTTTCTGGACTCCTACTTCTGCTACTACGCTTGGAGCAAATACAAATTTCAAATGAATTATTATTGATGCAGCTGGAATAACACTTTGAGCTAATACTACTCTTCTATGAATGGCTTTGGCTTATGGATGAACAGTTACAACTGATACAAATACAATAACAGCTCCAATATGTGCTAGTCCTGCAAGTTTACATATAATCAAAAATGTTGTTGGTGGGACGAGTGTAGCTTGAAATTTCAATATTCATGTAAAATATCCTTCTGGAACTGATGTAATTTGAAGTCCTGCAACCTGAATTTGAAATCTTGGTAGAAATTATTCTCTATCTGCTTGATCTTATAATGTAACTGAAGATGCGACGTCTTCTTATACTCAAAGCTTTGCTTGAGATTGTAATGCTAGTGGAAATATTACATTATCAGCTTGAGATAATAAAACTTGTACAATTACTAATACATATGTAAGTTCTTGAGGTGGTGGTAGTTCAGTATTACATAGAGATGTTTGTTCAAATTGAGATTATTCATATTCTTATTATGACAATTCTTGTTGAACGACTCCTACTAAAAGCAGCACTGGAATTATTAGTTCTACTGGAACTACTGTAATAACTACTTCTACAGGTATAATTACAAATACTGGAGCTACTATATCAACTACTAGCGATACTTGAGTTACTGTGCAAACTGAAACTGTTGTAGAAACTCTGCCTATTAGTGCTCCTAAAGTAAATATTACAAGTAATTCTAAAAAAATAACTCATTCTCCAGTTTTTCCAAATACATGATTTCCTCCTAAAGAAATAAAATAATAAATTATGAAAAAAGTATTATTATGATTATTTCTTGGCTTTGCTATTGTATGGACTAGTATAAGTATAATAGCTTTATATTCATATATTCATAGTACTTTTTATATAGAAGAGGATAAAATAAATGAAAATATTCCTATTAAGAATAAAGTTATTTCTAAAGTTTCAGAAAATCTAAATAATAATATCAACAAAACTCAAATATCTATCTGAATTCCAATAAATATAAAAATCCCTGAAATTAATCTAATTGCTAATATAGCTTCTGTTGGGCTTATAAATGATAATACTCTAGATGTAGCAAAAGATTTTGCTGATGTATGATGGTATAATCTTAACTCTAAGCCTGGGGAAATTGGTTCTGCTGTTATTGATGGGCATTATGGCTGGAAAAAATCAGTATGATGAGTATTTAATGATTTAGATAAACTTAAAATATGAGATGATATATATATAAAAGATGATAATTGAAATCTTATAAATTTTGTAGTTAAATCATCAAAAATATATTCTGAATATGGTGATACTTCTGATATATTTAATTCTACAGACTGAAAATCTCATCTCAATTTGATAAGTTGTTATGGTCCTTGGGATAATACAAAAAAGGCTTACCCTAGCAGAATTGTAATATTTACAGATAAAAAAATTAAAAACTAAATTTGATTTAAAAATTTATTGCTATATGATTAGTGAAATTAATTTTTAACAAATTTATTATGACAAAAGAAATAGAAAATGAGGAGATTGAAGTGAGTGAATCTCAAGAACATGCAAAAGTTGCTGTTCCTCCAGTAATGGCTAAATATACTAGACCACCTGCATTTCAACAACAAAATAGTTTTGGAAGAGGAAATCAAAATAATAACTCAAATAAACCAGTTATCAGAAAATGAGCTGGAAGAGGAAGATAAAAACAATAAAGCATCAAATTTGATGCTTTATTGTTTTTATCTTCTAAAATTTTGTTTTCTTGCAGCAACGGCTGGTCTTTTATTTGATTTCTTTGGTGCAACATTATGAATACTTTGAGATATTCTAAGTGCAAATGGATGATTTTCTACAATATCTATTTTTCTTCAAATAAGTCTTTCTATATCTTTTAAATATTCGAACTCTTCTTGGTCACAAAATGATATTGCTGTTCAGTTAAGTCCAGCTCTACCAGTTCTTCAAATTCTATGTACATAAGTTTCTGATTCATTTGATAAATCATAATTTATAACATAGGCCAAATCATCAATATCTATTCCACGAGCGGCAATATCAGTTGCAACGAGTACTCTTGTAGTTCAATTTTTGAAATTACTTAGAGCTCTTTGACGAGCATTTTGAGATTTATTTCCGTGAATTGCTTCAGATACTATTCCTGCTTTTTCCAAATCTTTTACTACTTTATCAGCTCAATGTTTAGTACGAGTAAAAACCAATACTGAAGTCATATCAGGATTTTTCAAAATATCTACAAGTAGATTTTTTTTGTCAGATTTTGAAACGAAATAAACTGATTGTTTTACAGTATCAGCTGTTGAAGAAACTGGAGCAACTTCTACTTTTACTGGATTTACTAGTATAGAATTAGCTAGTGATAATATTTCTTTTGGCATAGTTGCTGAGAAAAATAGAGTTTGTTTTTTGGCTGGAAGTTTTGCTAATACTTTTTTTACATCGTGTATAAATCCCATATTTAGCATTCTATCAGCTTCATCAAGTATAAATATTTCTACTTTTTTCAAATCGACAAATCCTTGATTCATCAAATCTAGAAGTCTACCAGGAGTAGCAACCAAAATATCTACTCAAGATTTCAATTTATTTACTTGAGAATTTTGATTTACTCAACCAAAAATAACTGCATGACGAAGTGATAAATTTTGTCCATAAGCCATAAAACTTTCTTCTATTTGTATAGCAAGTTCACGAGTAGGAGTCAAAATAAGTGATTTTATAGTACGAGCTGAAACATGAGAAGTTTCTCTTTCTCTTGAAAGTATTTGCAATGTCGGGATAGCAAAAGCAGCGGTTTTACCAGTTCCAGTTTGAGCGGAACCAAGTACATCTCTTCCCTCCAAAATATGAGGAATCGCTTGAGCTTGAATTGGAGTAGGACTTTCATATCCTTCTTGTTCCAAAGCCTTTAATATAGGGCTTATTAAATTTAGTTCTTTAAATAACATTAGTTTTTATATATGAAAAAATATTTCTTTTGGTTAAAGAAGCCTATTATATTCAAAAAAACTCATTTGTCATTTAATAATTAGATTTAAGTTAAATATTTTTAATTTTTGACAAAATAACAAAAATACTTATAAATGTAAGACTTAATTTTAAGTTAAAAATCAAAAATAAATACAAGTCTTAAGGAGACTAAAATGTTATACATTGGAATTTTTGTAAGTTTGCTTATTTTATTGGGAGTATTTTTACTACTCAAAAAGAAAGCATTAAAAGAATACGAAATGAAACCAAAGTCCTTCAAAGTTATCTATCTAGATACTTTGATAAATACAATACGCGAAGCCGATTTTCCTGAAGTCCAGGCAAGTAGCTTCTTAGCGGTAAATATTGATGATAAAGAAGATTACATTATCTTTGGACCAAATACAAAACATAGTCCATTAATGGACTTCTTCCTAGAAAAACATAGTGAAATTTCTGGACGTTCTTGGCTTCTAGATAGACCTGATATTAAAATCTATGGTGGAGGGAAAATTTACTATAGTCCGGAAAAGAAACTTCTTGCCTTCTATGATGGAAGTGATGATTTTGGGGTATATGAAAAAGACAAAATAGAAAAGTTTCACAATGAAATCGAAGAAATCTTTTCTGTTAACATTATTGATTATAGTCACGATAATCAATATAATTATGAAAAAGCACCTAGCGCAAGCTAAGGTGCCTTATTTTTTTATCAATTTCAATTTATCTTCTCTCTTCAAAGCCTTAATTCTATATTCTTCTTTCGAAGCCTCAGACCTATTTTCAAATTCAGCCTGGTAAACTATTTTTACTGGACGACGAAGGCTAGTATATTTTGCTCAAAGTTTCGAAGAATTATGTTCTTCTAGTCTACGATTTAAGTCTGTTGTTATACCAGTGTAAAGAGTATTATCAGCACATTCTAAAATATATAAATAGTACATAAGAAAAAGATGAAAAATTAACTAGCTTTTGATCTAGAATCACTTCAATTACTTGTTATATAAGAACTCCTTTGAATATTTTGATTCAGACTTGTATTCTTATTATTAACAGATAAAGATGATGAATCATTTGTAAAATTAGCATCTGAAGCCCTTGCAAATCAAGCTGTATTTTTATCTGATTGATTTGAACAAGAAGCAAGTAATAATAAACTAGGAATAACTAGTAATGATTTGTTTTTCATATTTTTTGTAAATTATTAATAATAATATTTAGCATATTATATAAAAAAAGTAAGATTTGTGTAAGAAAAAATATTTTTTTGTCACTTTTTATATATACTGTTCGTATTAAGTTTTACAAAGCCTTAAAAATATTTTTATTTTATAATTTTAAAAGATATGCGCAGTGAAACAAGTGCCCTTGGGGTAAAAAAAATAATTGCAATTATAAGTCTATTTTTCATCTTATCTTGATTTGCTCAAGCTCTTGATGCTACAACTACTATAGTTTGATGAGATAGAGACGAACACGGATGTATTCCTTCTGCTGGATATTCTTGGAATGCTGATAAAAATCAATGTACTAGGCCATGGGAAGACACAAAAGAAACAGTTAAAATTTGTACTATGGAATATGCTCCAGTTTGTTCAACAAATTGAGTTACTTATGGAAATAAATGTACTGCCTGAGATAATGAAATAGCATATATTTGAGAATGTGATAAATATATAGATACTAATTTACTTAAAAAGTTAAATATATATAAGATTATATTAAATAGAAAATTAGAAAATATATCTAATGAAAATTTAGCTAAAGCTATAGAAAAAGCTGATCTTCTAATCGCAAATACAAAATTAGAAAAAATAGCTGAACAAGTTCAAAAAGATAAAATAACAAAATATAAATTTTTAAGAGATTTAATATCTACAAAATTAATGTCTATGTAACAAAAAAAGAGCAATTAAATTTGCTCTTTTTTATTATCTAGTTAATTTTTCACTTTCTTATAAATATGCGGAAAAACAAAAATTATAATAAGAATTATGAATAAATATAAGCTATATTCTTTGAAAAAATATTCAAAAATAGAAAATCAAATAAATATAGTTGCAAAAAAAGTAGCTAGCGAATAAAAAATCATCAAAGAATTAAGTATAAAAAACTTTTTAAAATCATATTTTATAAATCAGAAAAAAACTGGAACAAGCCAAGTGATTCAAGGAAGCATTTTACCTATTATTATTGATTTTTTGTGATGAGTATGAAATATAGCTTCAATTTTTTCTATATTTTCTTGTTTAAAATATTTATATAATTTTTCTTTTTTGATATGTTTCCCTATAAAATAACTCATAGTTTCTCAAATAATTGCTCAAACAAGGCAAAAAACAAATATCATATAAATTGATACTTTTCGTTCACCAGATAAATAAATAACTGAAGTTATAATAATTTCTGGGAACAAAAAAAACATTATTGGAAATAAATTCGAGATAAGCATACCAAAAAAAGCAAATGCATATATCAAGAAAGGATTATTTCAAATAATGTTTATAAAATCCATAGGAAGAAAATTAGAAAAAATATTTTACCATCTTTTGAATGAAGGACAAGCCTGAGTAACATCAACAAGTGAAAATCCTTTATGTTGAATTGCTTCTTTAATAATTTCTTTTAATTCAGCAAATTTTGCACTATCAGCTTTGCGAGCAAATTTTGCTCAAGCAGTAAGAGCTAAAGCTATTGGATCCATTGGAAGACTAGTGTTTCAATTTGGAGCTGTTTTAGTTTTTGCTCAAACTGGTGTTGTCGGACTAGATTGACCTGTTGTAAGAGCATAATTTTCATTATTAAAGACAATATAAGTTATATCATCATCTCTTTTACAAGCATGCAAAAAGTGTCCAAGTCATATTCCATAACCATCACCATCTCATCACATAGCCATAACAGTCAATTCTGGATTAGCCATTTTCGTTCAAACAGCAAAAGGAATAGCTCTTCAATGAAGAGTTTCAGCTGCATATCAATCTATATATTGGCTAGCTTTTCCTGCACATCCTACTCCAGAAACAACCACTCTTTGATGGCTTTCAATTCCTAATTCTTTAAATGCATTTTTTATAGCCATTATTATCAAAGTGTCTCAACATCCAGGACACCGTTGTATATTTGTTAAACCTGATCTCATATTATTTGTATTTTATAAATATTTTAATATATTTTTTCAATGTAGTCATAAATTATCTACATTTCACCAAAACACTTTTTCATGTTTGTCTGGTTCCATATTAGTAAAATCTAAACTGGAAGTTTTGCATTCGTAATAACAGCCAAGCCAATGAATTCAATCTAACATTATATTTTCATGGACAATAAATCTAGATTCTATTACATCAAGTCCAATTTCTTCCTGTATTTCTCTAACTAAGCAATCTTCAACCTCTTCTCAAAATTCCAAAGTTCATCCGGGAAAAAGTGATTTTCAAGGTGCCACTTTCTGAGAATTTAGCTTTTTTACAAGTATAAATTCTCACTTTTCATTTTTTATAACTGCTCTTACAAAAATTTTAAACATTTTTTATTTTTTTAAAGTTTCAAAGTCTTCTATGTAGAATGGGAACAAATCATATTTTCTTAGATTAGATATTTTTAATCATTCAATATATTTTAGTCCAAATTCGTTTGTGATATATTTTTCTAGTTGTCCTGAAAAGTTTGATTCTATGAAAATTATTTCTTCTTTTGAAGCTATTTCATCTCTAAGTCTTGCGTCAAGTGGTTTTAAGAATTTGATTATTATAAGACCAAATTCTGGATTATTTTTTATAAATTCTCTTGCAGTATATGAAGTGAATGAAGTAACTATAAGCATTTTCTTTGCACTTGGATTTACTACTTCATAACCCTTATATCATTCTCTTTCAAAGAAATTTTCTAATTTTTTCCATCTTTTTTCTGTGAAAGCTTTTTTCAAATCTGAGTTTTCTGTTGTTGCACCATATTCGTCATGTTCATAACTTGTAGCAATGAAATCTCAATTTACAGTTCCAACTTTTACTCTTGGAGAAATTCCATACTCTGCAGATAAATCATATCTTTTATAATCTGCTGGTGGATTAGCTAAAATCACTCATCTATCAACTACTGCAGTTTGCATTTCTCATACCGTTCCATTTAATTCTGCAGCTTGTTTGTCAGTTAAGAAAATTACTTGAGTTTGATATTTGTCAGCAATATTTAGTGCTAGTCATCCAAAATAATATGATTCTTCTAGTGTACTTGGATACATAACAACGTGTTCAAAATCACCAAATGTAGGATTTAATGCAAAATTCAAATCTCAAGCTTCGTGATAAGTTGGAGTTCAAGTTGAAGGACCTGCTCTTTGAGCCAAAACTACAACTATTGGAAATTCTGCTTGAACAGCAAAACTCAAAGCTTCTGTCATAAGTGCAAATCAACCACCTGAAGTCCCACACATTGCTCTAGCTCAAGTAAAACTTGCTCAAATAGCTGAATTTACTACCGCGATTTCATCTTCATTTTGAATATATTTTACTTTGTTTTGTTTTACAACTTCTGTTAGTAGTGTAGAAGCTGGAGTCATAGGATAAGCTGAATAAAATTCTAATCCTGAAGCTGTAGCTCCATCAATTATCGCTTTATTTCAATAATTGATTTCTAATTCATTCTTTTTATCAACAATTTTATATTCACAAGCTTTTGTGATTTCAAAAGTATTATAAATATTTTCCACAACTGCCTGATTTAACTTCACAACTGCTTCTCATTTTTTTCCGAAAACTTCTTCTAATTTTTCATTTATGATTTCAGCAGAAATTCACATAAATTTTGCCATTACTCAAAGCAAATATGTATTATCATATTTGTCATCTATTTCTGGTGTAAGAAAGTTGAATCTTTCTTGTAGGGGACGAATATTTTCGTTCCCATTTTCATTATCGGAATTCAGACCTGAATTCCCTAAGAGTTTTTCTAAATGTTTTTTATTTACAATAATAGTAGCCCCATCTTTTAATGAAGATAATTGTCTTTCTAAAGATTCCGCATTAAAAGCAAGAAGTAAATCTACTTTTTTAGTTAAGAATTTAGATCAGTTATCTGAAACTGAAACATCAAAATAATTTACTCATCATTTGATTCTTGATTCGTATTCTATATCAGTGATTAAATCATATCCAAGTCTAGCAAAAATTGCTGCGATTATATCTACAGTTGAGTTTACTCATGCTCAAGCGGCTCATGTTATTCTTATATTTAAGTGCATTTATTATTTTGTTATTCAAGTAGAGATTATAGCTCAAGAATCTTTTAGTAAACTAGATAAATCTATTTTTTCAGATTGTGGAGCAGTATTTTCTGTTGCTGTTTTTTGTGGGAAAAGAGTTTCGTATAAAACTAATATTCATGTTGAAACTACTCATCATATTATTGCAAGAAGAGCAATAACTGCTAATAATTTTGTTGATTTATTTGTCATATTTTCTTTTATTAAAATTAATAATTTAAATTTTGTTTACAGAGATTATTTACTTGCGCTATTATAAAACTTTCTGATTATTGGTTTTATCCTATCTGCGAATGTATTTATATCTAAATTATATGGCAAGTCAAAACTTTTACCGCTAAATAAATATACTTTTTCTTGACTCATAGCAAAAGCATTAGCATCTAAAAATTTTATAGAAATAGATGTGAATTTATGATCTGTATTTGTAAATATATATTTTGAAGCAAATTCTACTAGAATATTTTGAGGACTTCCTCGTTGTTCATCCAATGGGAAAGTCATATTTACTCCAGAAATACTTATATCATAATTATCTCAATTTTTTACAACATTTATATTTTCATATTTTATTGGCAATAAATCTGAAACTATTTTAAATTCACCCTGGTCTCATAAAAGTTTATCTTTTTTAAGTATAATTATAGCTTTGTCAGTATCAACTATTTTTGAAGTATTATTTGTATAATATTCTTTTGTATCTATTTGTTTATTTACAAAAGTATTTATAAAGAAATTCTTGAAATCATATTTTTCTCTATCTTCATTTGTTGCTGCATTAGAATATAGATCTTTATAATTATCTCTTATATTATCAAGTTTATAAGAAACTGTTAATTTTTGAGCTCCAAATATTACGTTTGTAATTCTATTTGCCTCTCTTGGATAAAGAGAAAATCACATATTAATTCAAGCAACAAAAACATTTTTAATTTCATAATGGTTTTCTAATATACTAACTTCAGCATTACTAGCATCAACAGAATTAAATATACTCATATATGATATGAAATTTTCTTTATTTAAGGCTAATTCTCAAGTAGCAGATCAAACAGTTTTTGTATCAAGAAGAGCTTTTTTAGTTTTATCATATTGAAGAGTATAAGAATCATAATCCTTGGCAGCAAGAATATATTCATCATTAGTTGAATTAATTTCTCTATATGAAGCATCTACTAATCTGTCAGAAGTGCTATTATTTGAATCTAGTAAAGAGAAATTTTTACTGTAAAATTTATTTATTACTCAGAAAATTGAAGCTAATGAATTGAATTGATCTGTTGTAAAATTTAAAAGTTGAACATCTGGCTTCAATTCTAACAAATTCTCAGTATTTCTATTCCCTGTAAAATAAATCTGTTTAAAATTATCTAATATTTTCCTAGCAAGTGTATTATTATAATAAACCTGAGATAATGTCCTTTTATCATCTCACATAGTCCTTATAATCAGATTATTTAAAAGTATATATTGTTTAGTAACAAAAAGTAAGTCATCTCTATCAAGATCCGATAAATCAAATGATGAAATAAGTGTATTATAAAGCATAAAAGAAAAGTAATCTAATTGCTTTACTTGATTTAAATTATTTCCTAAATTTGTATTTTTAAAAGCTAATTCTCCTGTTTCATCAGTTAAAATAGCCATATTAGTAAATAAATATGTCTTTATATAATCTTTTAAATAATAATAAAATGACTTAGAAAAATTACTAGTATCATAAGAAGAATAAAAAGCTGATAGATAATAAAATGTTTCTAGATCTTTTGCTGCAACAGCCTTATTATTTAATAGTGCAATAAGTTTATAAAAATTTATTTCGGCATTATAATCTTCTGTATTATCATATTGATACAATTGCATATAAAATCCTTTTGCTATTTCGCTTAATTCCAAATAATCACTATGAGACATAGCATCCAAAGAAAGCATATTTTGGTTTATAGATGAAATCAATTCAGTATTTGAAGAATCTGATACAAATAAGCTTTTAAGTTGCTCAAGAATAAGATTTTTATAATAAATAGTTTTTTTCTCACTATTAAATAAAAGGAAAAAATAATTTTGAATATAAGAAATTCCTCAAAAATTATAAATTTCTGAATCTTTTATACTAGTATAATTTTTAGAAATACTCTCTTGAGTAGATGATATAAAGCTTACAGTATCTATAAAAAATTGTTTTTTTGTGTCATCAAACATAACAAAAAAGTCTTTTTCAAATTCAGGATTTATTTGTTTATCACTTGTATAAATATTTGTTTTTAAATAAGAAACAGTGTCTATCGCAGATATTCTATACAAATCTGCATTTTTAAGATAAATATTTCTAGAACTATCAAAATAAAAATTCATATGTGGATACAAATATAAATTAGTCAAAGCAAATCTATTTTTTTGGTCCATCAAAGAAAGATTTACAGTAGAATTTATAGGGAAAACTTGTATTTTTGATGTAATTCTATTATCTATAAATATTTTTCACAAAGATAATAATTTTATATCAAATCCTTGTCATTTAATTTCATAATCAAAGGATGGATCATTTAAATCCATAAGAAATATTCAAGTTCCAATATTAAATACTTTTTTAGTTCAATTAGTTTCTAAATTAATAGCTGTTTTATCAGCGATTTGAGCATAAACTGTATTTAAAAGAGAATCTTTAAATACTATATTTTTAGCCGCAAATGAAGTATTTTCATCTATTTTTGAAATATTTCCTGAAGCTGAAAATTCAGAAAATCATGATGAATAAGAAACAATTGAATTTAAAAAATTATCATCTAATTTTTGCCTAGATGTATTAAAAGAGAAAAACAAGAAAATTATAAAAAGGAAAAATCAGAATAAAAAATAAATTATATTTTTTTTGTCTAAATTCATAAGAGTTCGTTTATTAATAAAATAGTATTATTATTTTACCTTAATAATACTATTTTTTTTGAATTTTAAAAGTTTAATTCTATTGATAATTAAAAGCTTTCTTTTATAATTATTTTTTGAAATCTAAGCTAAAAACCTCATTAAATTTTGATATGATTTTTTGTTCTTTTATAAGTAGTCAAATTTCTCTATTTTTCTCTATAGAATAGTAACTCATATTCACACTTCAAAGATATAAATATTTATCATCTACCAGTATTCCTTTGGCATGTATATAAGGAGATTTAAGCAATTTATACTTTATACCCGCCTTATCAAGTTCAACTATTTCTTCTTTATTTGCAGGCAAAGCTTTCAAGTCTGGCATTATAATTTCTATATCAATTCACTCTTTTTGCTTTGATTTTAAGATTTCTAAAATATCTGTATCTCCAAAATTTTGGATATACATTTTTATAGATTTTTTTGCAGATTTTAGTAAAATATCAAATTTTTCTCTTGTATAATAAGGACTAAGTATTAGATTTTCATCATAAATTATTTCTTTTTTATAAGTAAAATCAGCATTAAAAATATTTAACAGATTTCAAAGTAATTTTTCATCTTTCACAAAAATAAAAAATTCTCTATTTTTTGAAAAAGTAGAATAAGAATAATTTCCAGTAGAAATAATTCGCGCATCATCAATTATCATCATTTTTGTATGAGTAAGAGCAAAATTAGTATCTGAAGCCCATACTGTTTCTATATTATTTTTAGCAAAATTATCACTTGTTTTCTTATTCAAATTTCAAGCTTTATAAACATTTTTTTCCATTATCACTTTTACGTCAATTCATCTTTTTTTAGCTCTAACAAGAGCTTTTTGTAAATCTTTTTCAGTAAAAATATAGACCTCAACAAAAATCCTAGCTTTTGCTTCATCTATCTTTTTTACAATTTCTTTAAGTAACTTTTTATCAGGAGTAGCAGATATTTCTATACTTTCAAATTCTCTTAAATTGCTAAGCGAAAAATTAGATAAATTTTCTTTTATTTCAGTCTTATTCACATCAAAATTATCCTTGTTTTCATGAAAATTAGTATAGTTATTTGAGCAAGATAAAAGGGAAAATAAAAGTATTAATGATATTATTTTTTTCATGGAATTAGTTTTATTAAGAATTAAAAGCCTGAAATTCAGGCTTTATTTAAAATATTTCATAATTTCAGTTTTCTAAATCTAAAACATTTAATTCAAATTCTAGTTCAATCATTTTTTCTTGAGTTTCCCAAGATACATTTTCTCAAAATTTTTTATCTTTTTTAAGAAAAATAAACAAAGGTATTATATTTGAATTATCTTTAACAGCTAGAACTCATCTAAATTCAACTAAATTTATCTTATTTTTGAATTTTAAAAACGGTTCATGAAGAGATATAAATTTATGTTCTTTATTTTTTAGAGTTTCAACTAGATTTATTTTAGTAAGATATTTTGATAACTTTTTTAGATATTCTTTTTCAAATCTTTTGGTAATTATCACTTTCATAATCTATATATTAAGCGATAAAGCTCAACTTTGCCATACTTTTTTGTATGCTTTTATTCGTCAAAAGACTTTCTTTTTCGTCTTTAGAAAATGCTTCTATTTCAAATCCAGAAACATCATAATCTCTTCTATTAACAGTATTTTTCATCATCATATTCATTAAATTAGTAGGAGTAGTTCCCATCTCTCTTGAAAAGATTGAAAAAGCCTCTTTTAAATCTTTATCAACACTTATTGTCATTGTAGTTTTCATATTCATCTTAAAATTAAGATATAATTTAAAAAAATTATAATCATATAAATAATAATATCAAAATATTTGCAAAAAATTAAGAAAAATAGTAAGATTAACTTATAAGTCAAAAAAAGACTTTAAAATATTTATTTAATAATTTATAATTATTATGGCAGAAATTGAAAAAAAATCAGGAATTGTAGAAGTAACTATTGATGATAAGAAATTACAAGATTTAATAGCTAAATCATTATCTGATTGATATCTATCTGATGATGAAGTAAAGAATATACTAAAAGCTTATGATTCAGATAAATGAGATATAAAATCAATTTCTAAAAATGACCGTGAAAAAGTTAGTAAACTTGTTAAAAGCTTCAAAGATAATCGAAAAAAAGTCAATATTGAATATAATAAGAAATTCGTATTAGAATATCCAAAAGATAGAAAAGATATAATAAGAGAAAGATTAAAAAAATGAATATCAAAATTAACTAAACAGCCTAAAGATAGTAATAATTTATTTAATGTAGATTTTAGTTGAACTGATTTAATACTTTTTGGTAATGAAAAATCTAAAGACAATATATTATTAGATATATTAGTAAATATTATAGAGAATATTGAGAAAAAAAATTCAAAATATATTGATATGTGAGTAATTGAAAATGACTTATCCAAAAAAATAGTAGAATTATTATATGAAGCCGAAAAACATTTTGATATATCTGATACAATGATGATATGAACATCACTTATAATATGAAGTCTTACACAGATGTTTACTAAAAATCTGCCATTAGCTATATCTTTAGCTGCTTTTCGAGCAAATGATAATGTAGTATCATTAAATGAAGAAAAAGCAATAATAAAAGATTTTGATTCCTATTCAAGACAAATGATAAGTAAAAAGAAATAAAAAAAATCCCTTTCGGGATTTTTTTTATTTCTTCAGTAAATTTACGAAAGTCTCACTTGGAAGTTCAACTTTACCAAACATTTTCATTTTTTTCTTTCATTCTTTTTGTTTATCTAGAAGCTTTCTCTTACGAGTAATATCTCAACCATAAAGTTTGGCTGTAACATCTTTTCTCATAGCTGAAATATCTTCTCTGGCAACAACTTTTACTCAAACTGCGGCTTGAATTGCGATTGCAAATTGTGCTTTTGGAACAACTTCTTTAAGTTTTTTTGCCATTTTTCAACCTAAATAAGCAGCTGAATTTTTATGACAAATCATAGCAAGAGCATCTATTGGCTCTCCTGCAATAAGAATATCAAGTTTCACTAAATCATCTTCCCTGTATTTTGAAAATTCATAGTTTAGCGATGCATATCAGCTTGAAAGACTTTTTAATTCATCATAAAAATCTGTTATAAGTTCCGCCATTGGAAGTTCATAAGTAAGAAGAACTCTTTTTTCATCAATGAAATTTTGATTCAAAAATCTTCATCTTCTTTCTTGAGATAATTGCATCAGATTACCAACAAATTCTTTTGGAGTTATTATTTCAACTTTAGCGAGTGGTTCTTCTATAGCTTGATAAAGTTCTCTTTTTGGTAAATCTTCTGGATTTGAAATATGTAAATATGTGTAAGTTCAAAATTCATTTGAGATTACTTCTGGATGAAATCTAAAATATTCATTTGATTTATCTCATGGCATTTTTACCTTGTAAGTAACTTGAGGAGATGTAACTATTGCATCTATTTTGAATTCTCTGAAAAGTCTTTCTTTTACTATATCTAGATGTAATAATCATAAAAATCAACATCTAAATCAGTGTCCAAGAGCTGGACTAACTTCATTTTCCATAGTTAGAGCAGAATCGTTTAGTGTCAATTTTTCCATAGCATCTTTGAAAACTGGATATTCATCAGTATCCATAGGAAAAACTCAGGCAAAGATAAATGGAGTAACTTTTTTAAATCACTCTATTGCTTGTGCTTCTTTGAAATCTCTTCATTTTGCTTTCCAAACAGTATCCCCTACTTGAGCTTCTCTAATAGATTTTAAACCGGTTACAATATATCCAATTTCCCCGGTATCAATTATTCCACTTGATGTATATTTTGGAGCAAAATAACCTACATCAGTAGCTTCGATTTTAGTTTTTGTATTTAGGAAATGCAATGTATCTCATTTCTTGATATTTCCAGAAAATACTTTTACGTAAGATACTACTCATCTATATGGGTCATATTGACTATCAAAAACAAGTGCTTTTGTTTCTTCTTTCAAGTTTTCTTCTTCAAATACTTTTGGAGCTTTAACTCTTGCAATTACGGCGTCCAAAACTGATTCTACATTCAAGCCTGTTTTTGCTGAAACCGAAATTATTTCACTCGGGTCACAACCAAGAAGATTAACAACTTCATCAGTAACTCTTTCTACATCAGCAGAAGGAAGGTCTATTTTGTTCAAAACTGGAATAATATCCAAATCATTTTCTATAGCCATATAAACATTTGATAGAGTTTGAGCTTCAATTCCTTGAGTTGCATCAACCACTAAAATAGCTCATTCTACAGAAGCCAAACTTCTTGATACTTCATATTGAAAATCTACATGACCTGGAGTATCAATCAAGTTCAATTCATGTCATCTAAAAGCCATTCTAACTGGAGTAAGTTTGATTGTAATTCATCTTTCTTGTTCAAGTTCCATAGAATCCAGCATTTGCCCATTTTTCATATCTCTTTTATCCATAGTTCCAGTAATTTCCAGCATTCTATCAGCCAAAGTTGATTTCCCATGGTCTATATGAGCAATAATACAAAAATTTCTAATTTTATTTAATTCCATATTTTTATCTATTTTTTTGTTAATTAATTTGCGCAAGATTGTATCTAAAAAGGCAAAAAAGTAAAATTAAAGAAAAAAATCTCCAAATTTGGAGATTTTAAAATTTTTATTTTCCTCAGAATACTTGAATATTTACAGAATCTTGATCATATAGTGATGAATTAACATTTCTAGCTTGTAATCTAAATGCATTAGTAGTATTAACAGTGCCATCACTAACAAAAAATGATGCATAGTACGCTATTGTAGATGCAATATTTGATGCCGATATTGAATAATTTGAATTGTCCATAGGAGATAGAAATTGTACTTCATATCTTCACACTCATAATCTTATAACTTTAGAAACATTATATGAAGAATTTATAATACACTCATTTGCTCAGGCTCAAGAGCTACAATTTACTCAGTTAAAATTTATCCAAGCTGTTGCTAATTGTCTTTGATCTATTGAATTCAATCTATTTATTACTGCATTCCATTTTGTTGATGTAAGGGTTCATCAATCAGTTTCTGTTGATAAAGCAGTCCAAGCTGCATATGTTGCTCATATTATGAGCATAGTTAATCACGCTGATAATCAGAATATTATTCATTTTTTTATTGTTTGTTTTAACATAATTTTTTAGTTAAATTATAAATTAATTTTTTCATCAAAATACTTGAATTTGAATATCTCTAGAATCTGCATAAGCAGAAGTCCAGGCTCATATAAAAAATGAGTTAACACTTCTTGCTCATAACCTTTTATCTTCTGATGAAATATAAGCAGTAGCATCAGTATTATAAGACGTAATAGATGCTAAAGAATAATTTATATTATCGACTGGATTAGCAAAGAATACTTCATATTGTCAGGTAGTAATTTTTCTAACTCTACTTATATTAAAACTAGATCTTATATTACAATCATTTCAAGTTCATAATGTACATACTGTACCATCAAAATTCACCCAAGCTGTTGCTAGACTTTTTTGATCTATTGAATTTAATCTATTTATTACCGCGTTCCATTTTGTTGAAGTAAGGGTTCATCAATCAGTTTCTGTTGATAAAGCAGTCCAGGCTGCATATGTTGCTCATGAAAGGATTAGAACTAGAATAATTCAGATTCCTTGAATTATTCACTTTTTTAAATTTGATAAAATTTCCATAGAAAAAAGATTTTAAAAAATAATCTTATACATTTTATTATATATTCTTATTTTTCAAAATCTTTTTTTGTTCAGCTAATTAAATCAAATCTAAATCTTCTATTTTAATTTTTCATATCATAAGTTTTTCTATATCTCAGCCCTTTTCAATCCATTTTCTTACTTGTGTGAATCAATCAAGATAAACTTTGTCTTTTGAGAATAAAGCTCATGGATGTTTAACAGAAGTATCAGTTATTCATTTTTTGAATCTTGAAATTGTTTTAAAAACTTTTTGGTAATCATTTCATTTTAAGTGAAATCAAACATCTGCTAATTCTTGGAAATCTAATTTCTTAGCTAAATTCAACATATAATAATTTTGATACATTGCATTTTTTTCATAAGCATCTGGAAAATATTCCAAACTATTATAAACAGCTAATCATTCTTCAGTTTCTATATAATTTGCAGTTCCTGATTCCAGTATATTCCAACCGGATTTTTTTCAATTAATAGATCTTATTAAATGAATTCCTATTTCATGTGCTATTATTCAATCAATCTCTTTTTCTCTAAAAACTCAGTCAGATGAAACTCTGATTTCAACTTTTCATTTTTTTCTATTTACTGATATTCTAGACATATTAGTCGAAGAAAGTACAACTTTTACACCCGAAGATAGAGAATTTTTATCTAAATAATCTTTTATATACTGAATCACATTATTTACATCAACTTGTTCACCTAAAACATTTTCATTTGCTAAAGATAATAATTTTGTTTCTGCTTTTTTTATAAGATTTTCATCAAAAGGCTTAAAAAGTCTTGTATTAAATTTAGCTATATCTTCAAAATTTTGTAATTTGTAAGCCTTTATTAAATTCAATCTATTAGAAATTTCATCTAATTTTTCTGAAAAAATTCTAGCAAATTCAGACTTTAATTCTAATCCTTTTTTGAAATAAGTATCTCTTAAAAATAATACTTCCCTTTCAAGTAATTCTATTTTTTCTCACGCAGGGAACTCATATGTAAAAATAGGATTATATTTTCATTGCATTTCTACAAATTTATCAAATTGTTCCAAAAAATTTGTAGGTTTCAAGGCTCGTGAAAGACTTATTTTTTTATCTAGTTTTACTACTTTTTCATCTAATGCTCTCAAAAGTGATAATTCATTCTTATTAACTTTTCTAGGCATAAAAATATCTTTTTTATTCTCTTTTATTTCAGGTTTAATCAAAAAATCTTTTATTGAATTTGTTCATAAAATTATTAGTTCATCATCCAAAACATTATCAACTTGAAATTTAAGGTTTTCAAGTTTTATATTAGAATCCAATTCTAGTAAATAATTATTTTTAGAGATTATATCATACAGATGAGAAGAAATAGTATTTTTTGTTTTAGTAAAATCTACTTTAACAATAATATCTTCACTAGAATCTCAAAATTTTAATTTTGCATCTTGAGAAAGATAAATCACTTTTTGCGTAGAAAATTTATCTCTAATTTTGTCTGAAAACAAAGATTTTGCTAATTCTACTCATTTTTCAGGTTCAAGTATTTTCAAGTCTTTTACTTTATCCAATCTGCTTTTTAATGGTAGTAAACAAACATTTTGTATTTCTAAACCTGCTCTAGCATTTATTTCAAGTATTTTAGGTCATGATTTAGTTATAACCCAATCTAAAGCAAGATAACCTAGATTTACAAAAAATTGAGTTTTTGATGAAGCTAACATTATATCATTCCAAAAAGGAATTTCAAATCACTTCAAATGAGCATATTTTAAAGGAAAATCTTTTTTATAAACTTTTCAATTAATATAAATTGTATTTATTATTCCAGATCAAACTTCTATACCAAGTCCAATTCAACCTTGAGCTAAATTTGCTTTTCCTCATGAACTAGAAGTTGGCATTCTTACCATCGCAGCAACTGGAACAAGATTATAAACAATCATTCTTATATCAGCTAATCAAAATTCACAAAATTTTTCAAATCAGTTTCCAGGAATAAGTTTTTCTTCTATCAAAACCTTATCAAAACCATAATTAAGCGAAAAATCTCAGTTCAAAATATCTGTCATATGATCATACAAAAAGTCTTCACTAAGTATTTCTTCTCATATCATATAAGTTCAATCATGCAAATTTTCCACTATCAATATACCCTGTCATTTACTTCAAAAAACCG
The DNA here is from genome assembly GCA_028713225.1 of Candidatus Altimarinota bacterium. Classification (GTDB taxonomy): domain Bacteria; phylum Patescibacteriota; class Gracilibacteria; order BD1-5; family UBA6164; genus JAQVPN01. The sequence goes on along the minus strand of JAQTOS010000005.1, from coordinate 6,958 downwards.
GTTTTACGACAAAAAAATCCTCTTTTATAGATTCAAGATTAAACTCTCACAATTGTTTTTTGCTAGATACTATAGCTAAAGTTTTAGGAACTGAAACTCATCTTTGTTCCAAAAATAATTTAGTTTCAACTTTATCATCTGCCAAATTTACAGACGATGATGAATTTAGTTTTTTTATATAATTTAGATTTCTTTCATTCATAGAAAGTATTCAAAAATCAAACATAATTTTTAATTTTAGGATTTATTATTCTTCTTCTTGAAAATGTTTCTTAATAAGTGGTAAGAAACGAATATATTCTACAAATTGCATTCAGGTAAATTTTCAAATCATCAAATTTATGAAAAAAACTAGAATCAAAAGTTCTGTATAAGACAAGAAAATATTTTGTATAAAATTTGATTTTAATGTTAGATAAGCCATCAAAGAAACAAATCAAAATTCAAGTAAATAAAGAGAAAAAGCTAAAGAAAAGATATTTCTTTCATCTGAAAATATTTTATAAGTAAACATTGGAATTACAATAAATGGGAAAACAACCAAATTTGATTTCAAATCATTAAAATCAAAAAGATTAAAAATATTTCCCATCCAAATAATAATAATGGCTATTATAAGATAAAGAACAAAGAATAATGACAGTTTAGCATTAAGTAGAAAATGAACTTTTTTATAAACTCTTTTCATGAAATATTGAGAAAAAATAGCTGAAACAAAAAGTGCCAAAGTCATTTGAAAACTAAACAAATATATACTAAGAGCAAAAAATAATGGATAATATAAACTAAAAATAGATAAACCCACAAATTGCCTTATGAAATTTATAACAGTAACAGCTACTGCAAGAGAAAAAATTATTCACAAAATACTTATTGGAAAACCTCGTGAAATCAGTTTATTCGTGAAATTTGTAAGGAAAAATAAACTATTTGAATTATCTGTAAATGAAATTTGATTTATTCAATAATTTTTATCACTTATTACATCTGTTGAAGATTTTCCAAGAGATATATAATTCAAGAAATTTAACAAATTATAAGGGGCAAAAGTATAAAGACTTACATCTAAACTGTTTATAAAATTACTAAGTAATTTCTTTGATACTATGAAACTAGAATCAGTAACTATAAAAATCTTTTTGTTTGGGAAATTTATATTATATACCGTTGAAAGCTTTTCAAAAGCTTGCAAAATTTCTAAATAATTATTTGTGTTAATAATTACTATATCAGAACCACCAAAAATATATAAATTTTGAGTAGTTTGAGATATAAATGCATCTTGTACAGAACTTGCATTCTTAGTTTCAAGTATTATTTTATTAAAAAGAGTATCATTTTTCTTGAAATCATTATTAAATGATAAATTTAAATCATCCTTATCTGAAATATAGCTTACTATTTTTGAATAAATAGTTATATTTTTTTCAATTCTATAATTACAACTAGTATTTTTTTCTTCTATTTGAGCTATGATTTTAGCATTTCAAACATCACTAAATGAAATATTAAGCTTTTCTGAATTTATTTCTTTTAGCTTTTTTCAATTCTGTTCCAAAATATAAGAAACATTTGATATATCACTAGTACCTCAATTAAAATTATTTTTAATGCTATAAATTAAATTCGTATTTGTTTTTGTATTAAAATCTCAAATTATATCATATTTATTTCTAGTACATTCTGTTTTATTATCTACTTGACCTGTAGAAGTCAGATTATCTCAAAATGAAGTATTAATAGAAAAAATAAAAGTAATAAATAAAAGTAATAATTTCATAAAGGTTTAATTGTGTTTAAAAAATACTGTAATATTTAACAATACCTGCGAATTTTAAAATTTTAGCTTAAAAAGACAAATTTTTTTATTTTTTCTTGTTTAAAAAGCCAAAAGGCAGAGAGCTTATGCCTCTACCTTTTCTTCTTCTATTACAGGAGTATCAATTATCAAATCTTTTGATGGATCATAAAAATCTAATTTATCAGATCAAATTTTTGAAATTATATAATCTATAAGCTTATCTTTTTCTATTTCTTCTTGAGTTCCAGCATCCATATCTCTTAATTGAAGTTTACCATTTCTAGCTTCCATAACACCAACTATTACAACATATCTAGCATTTATTCTATTTGCTTTTTTTAATTGTACTTTTAGAGATGGAGTACCAAGTGAAGAAAGAGCTCTTATTCATTTTTCACGAGCCATTAGACTAAGTGGGAAAACTACTTCTTTTGCCTCATCACCAAGTTGGATAAAATATAAATCAATTTTATCTTTACTTTTTATACTTATTCATTTATCAATCATAGCTCGCATAAGTCTTTCTGCTCACATAGCAAAACCTACAGCTGGAATTTCATCTTTATTTCCTATTGTTTTAGCAAGTCAATCATATCTACCTCCTCCTCAGAAAGCATCTTGACTTCTTCCAGAATTATCAACAAATTCCCAAACTGTATGACAATAATAATCAAGTCATCTAACCAATTTGTGATCTTCTTCGTATGGAACACCAAGTAAATCTAAGTATTTTTTTACTTTTTCATAATGTTCTTTTGATTCTTTTTTCAGAAATTTTGTGATTTTTGGAGCTTCATTAGCCAAAATTATTTCGTCATTATCTTTTGTATCAAGAAGTCTCAAAGGATTAACTTCTAATTTTCTTTTTCCATCTTCAGTTAACAAAGCCGATTTATTAGTATAAAAACTTACTAATTCTTCTAAATATTTTGCTCTATCTTTTGTAGTTCCTATAGAATTTATTTTTACTTTGAAATCACCAGCTAAACCAATTTTATTCAAAATTGTATAACCAATATAAATAAGTTCCGCATCCAAAATAGGGTCAATTTCCCCTATAATTTCAGCTCAAATTTGATGAAATTGTCTATATCTTCATTTTTGAGGTCTATCGTATCTAAAATGTGGTTCAACATAATATAAGTATACTGGTTGAGCCAAAGATTGCATATCATTTTCTATATATGCTCTCATAATACCAGCTGTTGATTCAGGTTTCATAACTAAATCTCTACCTTTTTTATCAATTAGATTATACATTTCTTTATCAACAATATCTGTTCCTTCTCAAACAGCTCTTGTAAATAATTCTTTTTTTTCTAAAATTGGTGTAGAAATTCTTCTAAATCCATTTTTTCTAAATTCATGTCTTGTTACTTTTTTCAAAAAAGTAAAATAATTATGTGTTTCAGGCAATATATCTTGCATTCATCTTACTTTAACTATTGAATCACTCATCTTAAAATTCATTTAGAGAAATAAAAATGCCTTAATTTTCTTAAGGCAGTTTGTAAATTAAAGATAGTTTAACAGTTTATTAGAATAATTCAAGTTATTTTTTTATAGTTTTATTGATTTTATATAAAATATACATATAAAGAAAAAGCAAAAGATAGCACTTAGCTTTGTAATACAAATTTAATATATTACAGAATAAGTCATCTTTTAATTTTATATTTTCTATTTAAAAAAATGATTGAAATATTAAAAAATTTTAATGAGACTTGATTATCTGCATTAAATTGACTGGCACAATATAGTATAATAAAAGATATTGCAATAATTTTTGCTGACGCTCCTATATTTTTATTACCTATATTTTTGCTGAGTTTCTGGATAATTCATAATAAAAAATGAGAAACTAGTAAAAAAGAAAATATGTTATATATAGTTTACTCTGTAATAATGGCAATTTCTATAAACTTAATTTTACAAAAATTAGTACATATAGAAAGACCTGAAGCTTTTTTACATAATGCTGGACATTTCCTATTAAATCATATTCCTGATGCATCTTTCCCTTCAGACCACGCAGCTGTATCATCATCTTTTATAACTGCTTTGTTTTTACTTGGATACAAAAAACCAGCATATTTTATGCTTCCATTTTTTGTAATTATGCTAATATCAAGAGTAATTGCCTGAGTTCACTGGCCACTTGATATAATAGGATGAATTATTGTTTGAATAACTTCAGGATTCACAATTTTTAAATTTAGAAATTTCTTCATATTTAAGAAAATAAATAAATGCATCATCAAAATTGCATCATTCATAAAACTATAAAAAATATTTCCCGCTACCCGCGGGATTTTTTATTCAAATTTTTGCAAAGAAAAAGTATATATGTTAAAATTAGATAAATTAATTTATAAAAAAGAAAAATATGACTAAATCACATTCTTTCATCGCACCTGCAAAAGCAAGAATACTGAATAAAGACCCTAGTCAAAGAAGTATATGATTCCTTACATATAATGGTGAAGTTTATAATGGTGAAATATTTTTAGAAATAATTAAACCTTTTGTTGAATGAACAAAAAATAAAGTTAAAGCTCTTCTATTCTGAGATGAACTTGAAATTGCTTCTGCATTTAATAAAAAAACAGAATGATTAATTTCTGGTGAAAAATTAAAAAGAATGAAAGAATACGAAAATTTGAAGAAAGCACGTAAAAATCTAGAAGAAATTAAGAAAGATCCAGATTTTATAAGATTTAAAGAAATCTTTTTAATTGCAAAAACAGAATATAAAAAAAATAAAAATAAGTGAGACATAGATTTATATTTAGATAAATAATTAATAAGTGAAGAGGAAAAGGAAATATTTGAAAAAATATCAACTCATATACTTGTATATGTTATAAAAATAACAAGACCTAATTCTAATTTTCCCGTTAATGATCGATTATTAAATAAATTAGGGAAAATTGATGCATTTTTTGCACTATGAGAAAAAGATTTTAATTTATAATTTTTTAAAAATATGTCTGAAATAGCAAACAAATATAATGGTGATATAAATTCTTACTTAAAAGAAACTTTTAAATCACCTAAATCTGAAACTTATAAAAATTATTTAATTCAAAAAACTAGAGAATCTACTAGAAGTGAATTATCTAGTTTAAAAGATTTTCTTGATATGAAAAAGGATATAGCGACAAATGAAGATGATAAATTACAATTAATGGATTTAGAAACATCTATTGATACTAATCCAACACAAAATAATCAAAATAATAATCTTCAAGATTCAAATGATAATCTTAATAATTCTGACATAGTTTTTGTTTGATGAACTATTGAGGAAAATGTAAGAGTTTTATTTAAATGAAAAGAGAAAATGACTAGTTCTCTAAATTGAAATATAAGTCCTCTATGAAATTGACTTTATGAATTGGAACTAAATAGAATTGATAATGATTGATCTGACTTATGAGAAATTGCAAAACTAAGATTAAGATATAATCCTTATTGAAATACAGTTCAAATAATAAATGAATATAATAATAGAATAATTTGAGAACAAGCAATTAACTTTCCGAGAAATTGATATATGAATTATCAAAACTCTAGATATCCTAGTACAAACTTTAGAATTAATTTAGATCATGGACCCGCTATAAACATTAATTTAGCATTTCCAAATAGAAAATAAAAGAGCTCTTAGAGCTCTTTTATCTTGTAGTAAGCATTTATTCAAACCATTGCAGCATTATCTGTAGAATAAAGTTTTTTCACTGGTGAAATAAAATTAAATCCTTCTTTTTCTGCCATTTTTAAAATTTTTTCATTTAAATCATCATTAGCACTTACTCACCCGGCAAGCATTACAGTTTTTACATTTTTTTGTTTTGCTGCATTTATTAGCTTATAAGCTAAAACTTCCGTAACAGCATTTTGAAATTCAAAAGCTATTTCTCTTTTATCTTCTAAACTTAATTTTCATCTAAGCTCAACTTCTCTTTTTACAGCTGATTTCAAGCCAGAAAATGAAAAATCAAATTCCTGTTTTTTAAGCCAAACTCTTGGGAAAAGAGTTTTTTCTGAAGAGACTGGTCTTTCAAATTCTGAAGCCATTTGAGAAATAATTGGTCATCCTGGATATCATAAATCCATCATTTTAGCCACTTTATCAAAAGCTTCTCCAGCACTATCATCTTGAGTTGATCAGATTTTTTCTAATTTCCATTTACTTTCCATAAAATAAACTTCATTATGTCATCCCGAAACTGTTAAACAAGCTAAAGGATATGATATTTCTTCATCTTTTCTTTCTAAATAATTAGCAAAAATATGTGCTTCTATATGATTTATTTCAATAAGTGGAATATTCAAAATAGTTGAAATAGTTTTCGCTACAGTAATTCCTGTTAAAAGTGATGGTAATAATCCTGGAGTCATAGTAACAGCTAAATAATCTATTTCTTCTAATTTTACATTTGCTCAATCTAGTACATTTTTAATTACAGTGAAAATATTATTAGCATGTTCTCTGGCTGCAACTTCTGGTACAACTCCACAAGTTTCATTATGAATAGCTATTTGACTCATAGTATCCATAAAAATCAATTTATCTTCTTCAAATAAAGCCAAGCTTGTATCATCGCAAGAAGTTTCAAAAGCAAGTATTTTCATATTTTGTGTTTAATAGTTATTTTGAGCGAGTATAAGGATTTTTTTAGAAAAATAAAGACTAATCTATTTTTGTACTATTTTTGTGTACAAAAGTGGCTTTTTCTTCACATTTTTTTGACTATTTTTGCACTTTTTTTGTTGTTTTTTAATGATTTTTTAGAAATTTCTTAGTTTTTCTATAGGTTTTTATTTTGCCTTATTTAAGATATTATTCTTATAATGTTTGTTCTAAAAAACATATTTTTCTTTTTCGTCAACATACATTTATGGAACTTTTGCTACTTATCCTGTATAATTAGTTTGTAAGTTGATTAATTCAACTTGTTCTTTAAAAAATCTGCTACTTCTCAAGATTTGGAACTCTATTACCCAAAAATAGTTCATTCCTATACAAAAAACACAAAAACAAAATAAAAACAAATACGTGTCTTAGGTACTTATGCTTTTTCTAGATAGCTTATAAAATTTCTTTATAGTCTGTCTAGAAGGCATAAGTCAAAAGCACAATTAAAAAAATAT
>JAQTOS010000004.1 GCA_028713225.1 Candidatus Altimarinota bacterium | reverse complement strand
AAGAAACACTATCTGGAAATATTGATTTATCATCAACTTGAACTACATTTAAAGTAGTATTTTCTAATACTTCTACTAATTCAGGAACTATTACTTGAACTTGAACTAGTTTGTATAACAATATTATAGCTATAACAAATACTGTAGCAACAAATATAACACAACCAAATCCAACAGGTTCTTGTTCTTCTACACTTCCATTAAATTCTACAACTATAATAGGAAATCCCAGTAGTTTAAATCAAGCTTGGCAAAATATAAATTCAGCGAATGCGTGTTATTATACCTGTGCTCCTTGATATTGATATAATTGAACATCTTGTATTGCTAAAACTTCTTGTGATTCTACAATTACAGAAATTACTTTGTCTAACTGACAAACTTGGTCTTGTAAAAATCTTTGAGCAACTACAGTTTGGGATGGAGTTACTCAACCTACAAATTGTTGAAATATATCAACAAATTGTAATTCTTCATTAACTTGGTTGTGAGATTATTACCAATGGTGAAGAAATGACACTTGATTTACAAATTGACAATCTATTTCTCCATATAATAATTGATGGGAGGCTCAAAATGATACAAAATGGTGATGATCTATTAGTGATACGTGATCTAGTGATGGGGCTTGAACAACTCAAATTTGAAGACAATGACCTTGTCCTATATGATGGCATATTCCAAGTATTCATGATTTTTGACTTATGTGTAACCAAATTACTTGAATTCCTTGTACTAATTGAATGGCTTATAACTCACTTATACGAACTGTATTAAAATTGCCATTTGCAGGGTATCGTGTTTCAACAACAGGTTATTATGCTAATCAAAGTGCTCGTGCGGCTTATTGGGCTAGTAGTCCTATTGATACATATGGACTGGATCTTTATTTCAGTACTACTATAATATATTATCCAGATTATAATAATAGATCACATTGATTTTCTATTAGATGTTTAAAAAACTAAAAAATGAAACAAACGACAATACTTTGAAATATACTGGATTATGACGAAAACTTGGTTTATGAAGATATAGAAGATATTTTGTCTTCTAGATTTGAATCAGACTTGGACTTTAATGGTACAATAGATGATTTGTATGACCCATATTTGCTTGCAGATATGTGAAAGGCTGTTGAAAGAATAAAAGAAGCTGTAGAAGCAAAGGAAAGAATAGTGATTTTTTGAGATTATGATGTAGATGGAGTTACTTCTACTTCTATTTTGGTGCATTTTTTCAAAAAAATTGGAGCGAATATTTCTTATAGACTTCCTCATAGAGTAGAGGATGGATATGGTTTAAAATCATATTTTATAGATGAATTAAAAGAAAAATGAGTTAGTTTAGTTATAACTGTAGATTGTGGAACTCGTGATATAGAAGTTATAAAATATGCAAAAAGTATTTGAGTTGATGTGATTATCACAGACCATCATGCTGTTCCAGAAATTATTCCAGAAGAAGCTGTTGCAATTATAAACCCAAAAAGAACAGATTGTCCTTATCCATTTAAACATTTGTCAGGAGCTTGAGTTGCTTATAAACTTATGATGGCTTTGGCTCATGAATATTTTAGTGATGAAGATTATAAAAACTATATTAGAGAATCAATTGATATTGCTGCAATTTGAACAGTTGCTGACTGTATGAGTTTGACTTGAGAAAATAGAATTATAGTAAAAGAATGACTTAAACAACTGAAAAATACTCGTTCAAAATGAATTAGATCTATAATTTCAGAAAAAATACATACTGATTTGGATGCTGATGTTTTTGGCTTTTTGATTGGACCTAGACTAAATGCTGCAGGGAGAATGGATACTCCTTATAAAGCTTTGAATTTGATTTTAAATAATTCTGATTCACTTCAAGAAACTATTGATGAAATAGAATATCTAAATGAAAAAAGAAAAGTTCTTACAAAAGATTTTGTGGCTGAAGCCCTTGATTTCGTAAATCCTGAAAACAATATAATTTTCTTTGAATCTAGTGAAATAGAACACTGAATTATCTGAATAGTTGCAGGAAGACTTACTGAAAATTTTTTCAAGCCATCAATCGTTTTAAAAGAAGAAGAATGAAAATATGTAGCAAGTTGTAGAAGTCCAGAATATTTCAATATTGTTGAATTACTAGAAGAATTCAAGTGAGAATTTTTGGCTTTTGGATGACATAAACAAGCAGCTGGTTTTTCTATAGAAAAATCTCGTTTTGATAATTTTAAGAAAAATGTTTTAGCAAAAGTAAATTCTCTAGATTTTTCTCAAAATAAAAAAACTATGACAGTGGACAAAATAATTGAACCACTTGATATTAGTTTCACACTTCTAGATAAAATAAATAAATATAAGCCTTTTTGAATTGGTAATAAGAAACCAGTTTTAATGATAAAAAACTTTGAATATGACAAAATAGATTTTTTATGAACTACTTGAGAACATATTAAAATAACAAATAAATATTGATTTAATATTGTAGGGTTTTGATTTGGAAAATACAGAGATGATTTAAAATCAAAGAAAAGTTTAGATATCATTTTTGATATTCAAGAAAATAATTGGAATAATAAAAAAAATCTGCAATTACAGATAATTGATATATCTTTATAAAACAAAAAAAATCCCGCAATACGGGAAATAAGGGTGTTGGAACTGTTCCAACATTTTTTTGTTTATGTTTTTTGTAAATTCATTAGGAAGCTAACTTCGGGGTGAATTTTGATATTGTGTTTTTTTAGAAATCTACAGATTTCAACATGACTGATTTCAAAAGATTTCAGCATTTTGATTTGTGTAGCTGTAACTAACTTATTTTTTTTGATTTCACCTTTTAATGTTTGTAAGGCAGTAATTTGTTTTTGTTTTTTTTCTCCGCTATTTCTTTTTCGGAGATTTCTTCTAATAAAATTAAGCATATGTATGCTCCTTTTCGTATGATTTTTGGACTTCGGATTATATTGAAAAAAAAAATAAGTCAAATTTTTGTTTTTTAAAATGAAATATGTTAGAATCTAGAAAATACTAATAAAACTAAAACAAAAATATGAAACCAAAACAAAATTTTATTGATAAGTATTACTTACATTCTATCGCTTTTGCACTTATTGCTGTGCTTTTTTATGTTTTCTCAGTAAATAATTCTTTTTTATATACATCTATATTAAATTATTCAAATTTAAAAGCTGATCCATTTGATGGTACAGTTACTCCTATTAAATATACTTTGAACTATTTAACTGTTAAACAAGTAGATAGAAATAAAAATTTTACAGATTTGGATAGTTCTATGTTTATAAAAATGCCAGATTATAATCCAGAAATTTTGGCAAGAGATTTAAGTGGTTCAAAATCAGGAGATGCTAATTATGAGGAAACTATGTTACAAAGAGTAGTTTATATTACTCCATATATGTGAAATTATAATCATGATTGAAAAGAAAATGTTTGAAGTCATTTAGCTGTTGATATTAAAGCTCCTACTGGAACTCCAGTTTATGCAATTGCAAATTGAGTTATTACAAAAGTTTGATATGAAAAATGATGATTTGGTAATTATATAACAATTAGGCATGAAAATGTAAAATTATCAGACTGAACAATTGGAACAATTTATAGTAATTATGCACATTTAAATACAGTTACAATAAAAGAATGAGTAAAAATCTCTAGATGAGATCCAATTTGAACAGTTTGAGAAACATGACTTGCTGTAGGTTCACATTTACATTTTCAAATAGATGTAGATACTGCTCCATTTCATCCTTATTGGCCTTTTTCTTGAACTGAACAAAGAGCAGCTTGACTTGATTTCTTTTCAGCAATTACAAATGGTCTGGGGAAAGAAAATGCTATGAAATATACAATAAATCCTATGACTTTTGTTTATTCTAATATAAATAATACTCAAGTTTCTGCCACTAATGATATTCCTCTTGTTAATAATGTAAATACTTGAGCTTTAGTTCAAACAGAAAAACAAGTAGCAATTTTAAATAATGATATTTCAGTTTTAAATACTCAAAGTACTAACAACACAAATACAGCAACTATAGATACTCCTATTAATACGATATTAACTTGAGCAACAAATACAGATTTGAAAATAGAAGATACGGCAACTATTTCTAAATTAGATTTAAATTCTAATATTGCACTAGTAAATGCTTCAAATTTAACTTATGTAGATGATTCTTGAATATCACTTGTTGGATGAGTAAATACTAGTACAAATATTTTTTCTGATGTAGATGATAATAATAAATCTTATGAAGCTATAAAATATTACAAAGATAAATGACTTATCGCAGGTTACTCTGACAATAATTTTTATCCAAACAATGAAATAAGTAGAATAGAAAGTTTAAAAATATTATTAAATTCTTATTCTTATCTTCCAATAAATGATAAAGACAGTGTATTTGCTGATGTTGATAAATTTTCTTGGGGAAATTCTTATATTCAAAGAGCTATATCTATAAGTTTACTTGATACTAGAAATAATTCTTTTTATCCAGATAGAACTATAAATAGAGTAGAAGTATTGAAGCTTATTACTAAATTATCAAATATTGATTTATCTACTTATGCTGCAAAAAATTATGAAATAAAAGATGTTTTGAAAACTCAGTGGGAATATCCGTATGTAGTTTTTGCTATTGATAATAATCTATTCTCTCTAGATAATTGAAATTTCTACACTTCAAAAACTGTTTCTAGATGAGAACTTGTAGACTTGATGTATAAATTTAAAAAATAAACAAAATAGATAAAAATGATAAATAATAAATTTTTCACTAAAACAAAACAATTTCCATCTCCAAAAAGAGTTTGAAAATTAAGAGAAGTAGTAGATAGTACTAAAACTCCGTTGTCTCCATATATGTATAAAGATGATAGAGATGATTTAATAAGACAAAATAAAGATGCTTCTAGAGCTGAAATTGCTGATATTTTAGAAAATCCAGAAAATAAAATAAATAAAACTGAGGGGAAAAAATTAGCAATTTTTTTGAAGAATTATTTATCTAGTTTAACTATCTTGGAATATAACCAACTCCATAGAACTATAAGTTCAATTCTTGATTATAATACTTCGCGTTATCCTATGATGGAAGAATATTTTAACTATCATAAATCTTATGATGTTCCATTATTTGATTCATTATTCAAAATAATCTCAGAAAAAGTATTATTTCCAAAAACAGAAAATCAAGAAGAATTCAATAGTGAATTTAAATCTATTTTGTATAGATATTTTAATAAAACACAAAAGGAAGCTAAAAAAGAAGCTTTTAGTATTAATACTATCAATACTGATCTTATACTTACATATATGTCAGAAGTGTGATTATATAGATTTAATGATTCAATAGAGATTGATGGTGGAATAAATTCATTCACATATAATATAAATATAAAAAATCCTCAAAGTGAACAACCAATTGATAATTATAATGATTTTTCATATAAAATATCACTTGGTAAAATCTGATGAAATTGAATTTCAAGAGCTGAATTTTATAAGTATGTAAAAAATAGGGAATTTAAAGAAATAAACCAAAATATTTTCTATTTATGATGAGATAGAGATTTTAATGTTCATATGGAAATCAAAGAACGATTTGTAAATAATTGATTTCAATCAAATTGAGATGATTCAAAGGAGGTATTTGATGTTGAGTTTTTTGTATTTCAAAAAACAGAGTTAAATACTTTTGAATATTTTAGTAATGCTTCTCTTATACTAAATAAAGAAGTTTCAGAATTTATGTCAAACTTATATAAAAATTTCCCAATATTTCCTGATTCAAAAAACTTTATAAATATAGATCATAATGATATTTATGATATGATATATAATGAGGAAACATGAAATAGAGACAATTCTAATAAGGAAACTGTATCTTTTAGAGGAATTACTAATACGACAAAAAATAAAACTACAAATTCAAATAATATAGTAGAATTAAAATATAATTATACAATTGATGATATTATTTTGGAAGATGAAGAAAAAGAGGAATTAAAAATTTTGCTTGAGATGTTTAAAAATCCAGAACATTTTGAGAAATTTGGGATTTGATTACCCAAAGGGACTATTTTGTATTGACCCCCTGGAAACTGAAAAACTTTAACAGCGAAAATTGTGGCATCTGCTGCTAATGCAAAATTTATGTATATAAAAGATACAGATGTTCATACCAGCTATGTATGAGAAAGTGCAAGAAATTTACAAAATAAAATTGATGAAGCTAAAGTAGAAGCAGCAAAATGAAATAAAGTAGTTATGTTTATAGATGAAGCTGATGTTATGTTTGAAAAAAGATGAGCTCAAAAAAATTATAACGAATGAATGATTTCAGTTTTATTACAAGCTATGGATGGTTTTGATGAAAATGCTACAAAAAATATATTTATTATACTAGGAACAAATGTTTTTGAAAACTTAGATCCAGCAGTTAAATCTAGATTTGAGAAAAAAATAAAATATAATAATCCTAGTGAAACTAATAGAATAAAACATCTTGAATTACAAATAGATAAAATATTGAAATTATCTACAGAAAAACTTTTTGATGAAAATGTTAATTTACTAAAAATATCAAAAGCTCTAGATTTAAAATCAGGAAGATTTATAGAAAAGCTTATAAAAAATACTGTGTCAGCATTTGCTTATAAAAGATTAAGTGCTTCTGGTTTAATAACTACTCAAGATATTATAGATGCAATTAAATATACAAAAGAGGATGAAGATGATGAAAAAGAGAAAGAGCTTTGATTTTTAAGAAAAAATAGATAAAACAAAAAAATAATTGCAAATTTTTGCAATTATTTTTTTATTGTGGTAAAATTCTTTTAGTTTTAAATAAAACAAAAATAAATTATATTTTAAAAATATTTACTATGAGTGAATCAAAAAATTGGATGGCTGATTATATGCCACACAATACAAGTGAAGAAGTAAAAACTCCAGAAGTAAAAAAAGATTTTAAGGCAACATTTAATGATGCTATTTCTGATGGTAAAATTACTAAGGAAGAATTAACTAATGTGATGGATAAATTTGAAGGAGAAAAAAATAATATTTGAGCTAATACAAAAGAAGAACTTAATAGTTTAAAAAAAGAAGCTATAACTAATATGCTTACAAATGGTTTTGATATAAGAGATTCAAAAGATATAAGTAATTTAACTAAATTTATAGAATGAACTGATTTTAAATTAGATAAAACATTAGAAACTAAATTATCTACAATAAAAGCTTTTTTTGATAAAGCTGATAAATCAATGCTTGAAAAAGCTAGAGATTTTGTGGGTTATGATAATTTAACTCTTACTTTATCAAAAGACTGAAAACAAATTGTTGAAATGGGAATTTTAGATTTAAATAATCCATTAAATGATAATCTAGCAGAAATTAAAAAAGAAAATTATGATTTAGATAAAGCTATTTCTGGTGATGCAGAAAAAAAATTAGCTGATGCAAAAATTAAAAAAGAAGCAGAAGAAGCAGAGGCTGCAGAAAAAGCAAAAAAAGCTTCTGAAAATGTAGTTCCTACACAAAATGTAGAAGTTGTAAAACCAATTGAAAAACCTAAACTTGTAGATAAACTTTGAGATGCAACTTGAAATTGAAATAAACAAGATGAAAAATATACAAAATCATTTTTGGAAAAAAACTTTGATAAATTAAATTCTCTTATTTTAAAAAATGAATGAATTAAAAATTCATTATTAACAGTTTTAAAAGATCCTAATGAAGCTAATGTTCAAGCATTACAAAAAACTTTAGGAGTAAAATCTGATGGGGCATTTGGTAAAAAAACTTTAGATGCTTTATCAGCACAAGTTTAAATCTAATAATCCTAAAAACTCTCGCAAAATGCGAGAGTTTTTGTTTTTTCTACAGATAAAATTGATTTTTAAGCTCTTAGAAATATAATGCTTCAAACATACTTTTTAAAACAAAAATCTATGAGCGAATTTTCTAAAAGATACGAACCACAAAATTTTGAAAACACACTTTATAAAACTTGGGAAGAAGCTAACAGTTTTGCTCCAAAAGACTCAAAAACTGGGAATTCTTATTATATTCCTATGCCACCTCCAAATGTAACGGGTAAGCTTCATTTAGGGCACGCTCTTACTTTGACTTTGGAAGATATTATGACTAGATATCATAGAATGATAGGAGATAGCACTCTTTGGGTTCCTGGTACTGATCATGCTGGTATAGCAACTCAAGCAAAAGTAGAACAAAAATTGGCAAAAGAGGGAATTACTAAATTTGATTTAGGTAGAGAAAAATTTTTGCAAGAAGTTTGGAAATGGAAAGATGAATATCATGATAATATTACATGACAAGTTAAAAAAATGTGAGCTTCAGCTGATTGGTCAAAAGAAGCATTTACTCTAGATCCAAAATTAAACAGAATAGTAACTAAGACTTTTGTAGATATGTACAATCAAGGTCTTATTTATAAAGGTGAATATATGGTAAATTATTCTCCAGCCCTAAATACTGTTTTGTCTGACATTGAAGTAGATTACAAAGAAGAACAACAAAAACTTTATTATATCACTTATTTTATTTCTGGAACTGACGGTGAATTAACTATTGCTACAACTAGACCAGAAACTCTGCTTTGAGATGTTGCTATTGCTGTAAATCCAAAAGATAAAAGATATAAAAAATTATTAAAACTTGGTAAAAAAGTAATTCTTCCAATTTTAAACAAAGAAATTCCGATTATCGCTGATGATTTTGTTGATATAGAATTTGGTACTTGAGTAGTTAAAATAACTCCAGCTCACGATCCAAACGATTTTGAAGTAGCAAAAAGACACTGACTTCCTATGGATCAAGTAGTCTTGGGAAAAGATGGTAAAATGACAAAAGAAGCTGGTATTTTTGCTGGTCAAGATTTCAAAACTGCAAGAGCAAACATAGTAGAACTTCTAAAATCAAAATGAAACTTAGAAAAAATTGAAGAATATACTTCTAGAGTAGGTTATTGTTCTAGATCTGGATGTAAAGTAGAAACAATTATTTCTACTCAATGGTTTGTAAAAGTTGAAGAATTAGCGAAAAAAGTACAAAAAGGTTATGAAAAAAAAGAATTTGAAATAATTCCAAAAAGATTTAATAAAACTTTTGAAGATTGGATTTATAATCTAAGAGATTGGTGTATTTCTAGACAACTTTGGTGGTGACATCAAATTCCAGCTTATTACAACAAAGTAACTGGAGAAATGATAGTTACAGAGGAAGAACTAGACAAAACAAATCCTGAACTTTGGGAAAGAGATAATGATGTATTAGACACTTGGTTTTCATCAGGGCTTTGGCCATTTTCAGTTCTTGATTATGATGAAGCTAATTGAAATCATGGTGATTTATATAAGAAATTTTATCCAGCTTCAATGCTTGAAACTGGTTATGATATAATTTTCTTTTGGGTTATTAGAATGCTACTTTTTTGATATCATTTAACTGAACAAACTCCATTTAAACAAATATATTTACATGGACTTGTAAGAGATAAAAATGGTAAAAAAATGAGTAAATCTTTAGGGAACTGAATAGACCCTCTTGATATGATTGAAAAATATGGTACTGATGCTCTTAGACTTACATTAAGTATTTGAAATACTCCATGAAATGATATCAAATTTGATGAAGATAATGTAGAAAATAATAAACTTTTTATCAATAAATTATGGAATGCAGTTAGATTTGTACATGCAAATTTATTTGAAAAAGGAGATTATAAACTTGATTCTATAGCTGAAATTGAGAAAAGATTAGCAAAAAATTATGATTCTTTGATGATTCATGAAAAATGGATTTTATCTAGATTAAAATGAGTTTCTGATTTACTTACACAGTCTATGAAAGATAATAATTTTTCAGAAAGTGGTATAGAACTTCAAGCTTTTACTAGAAATGAATTTTGTGATTATTACATAGAAGAATTCAAAATCCTAAAAGATAAATCAAAATTTGGAAATGATGTAATTATTTACACTATAAATCATATTTTGAAATTATGGCATCCATATATTCCTTTTGTTACAGAAGAACTTTATGATAAACTTGGTTTTGATTGATTGCTTATAGATGCAGACTGGTCAAAAGTAGCTTTTGAGAGAAATACAGAAGTAGAAAAAGCAAAAGATACAATTATAGAAACTATAAAAGCTATAAGAAATATTAGAGCTGAAAATTCTGTTATGCCAGATAAAACAATCAAAGTATATCTTCAAGCAAAAGCTAAAGTAGCTGATGCAATCGAACAATCTCTTGATATAATCTCAGGAATTGTAAAATCAGAACACACTGAAATTATCACAAAAAAACCAAAAGATGATAATCTAGTTTATGCTACTATCAAAGCTTGAGTTGATATATATGTTGATACTTCAAATGCTCTTGATATGGAGTCAGAATTGACTAGATTACAAGAACAAATCACTGATACAAGAGAATATATTGCAATTCTAGACAAAAAATTATTAAACGAATCTTTTGTAAAAAGAGCTCCAGCTGAACTTGTTAGAGCTGAAATGATGAAAAAAGAAGAAGCAAAAGAAAGACTTATAAAATTGGAAGAGAAATTAGAGAAGATGGGATAGGAATGTTCTTGTAGGGAATGGTTTTAAACCATTCCCTACAATATTTATTATTAAACAAAAATACACATGAAAGTTTGAATCGTATGATTACCAAATGTTTGAAAATCTACACTTTTTAATGCCCTTACTAAAAACTATGGAGCAGAAGCTGCCAATTTCCCATTTTGTACTATTGAACCAAATTCTGGTATAGTTAATGTAAATGATGTAAGACTTGAAAAAATCAAAGATACAGTAAATGGACAAAAAGTAATTCCAGCAGTTGTAGAATTTACAGATATTGCAGGTATCGTAAAATGAGCTTCAGCTTGAGAAGGACTTGGAAATAAATTCTTGGCTAATATCAGAGAAACAGATACTATCCTGCAAGTTGTTAGAGTGTTTTCTGATGATAATATAATCCATGTTCATGGTAAAGTTGACCCAAAATATGATATAGAAATAATCAATTCTGAACTTATTTTAGCTGATGTAGAATCTCTAGAAAAAAGAATTATAAACAATGCTAGAAAAGCTAAATCTGATAAAGAATTACAAGCTTTACAAGAAGTTTATGAATGAATTTTGAAACATTTAATGGAAGGAAAACTTGCTTGTACTTACCAAATGGATGAAGAAACAAAAGCAAAAACTAGAGATTTATTTTTGCTTACAGCTAAAAAATTTGTTTATGCTGCAAATGTATCAGAGGATATGATGGATACTTCAGAAGATGATTTAAAAAATATACTTTGAATTACTGATAAAGAAATTAGAGTTGTTCCAATTTGTGCTAAACTTGAAGAAGATATGATAGAAATGACTAATGAAGAGAAAAAAGAATTTCTTGCTGAAATGGGTCTTATTTCAACTGGTCTAGATAATCTTATCAAAACTTGTTTTGATGCTCTAGGTCTTCAATATTATTTCACAGCTTGAGAAAAAGAAGTAAGAGCTTGGACTATCAAAAAAGGTTCAACAGCTCCACAAGCAGCCGGAGAAATCCACACAGATTTTGAAAAATGATTTATCAAAGCTGATGTAGTAAACTGGAAAGATTTAGTAGAATTTGGAGGATGGGCATGAGCAAAAGAACATGCAAAAGTTAGACTAGAAGGGAAAGAATATATTGTTCAAGATGGTGATATAATGTTGTTTAAATTTAATGTATAATTTAAACAAAAAAGAAGCAAAATTTTGCTTCTTTTTTGTTATCCCATAAATACAGCTCTGATAAATTTCTTGTTTTTATCTTTTATCCAGGTTTTTTTCAAAACTTGTTTGAATATTTTTTGTTGAATTAGTGTAAGGCTGATTGCAAAAGCTAGAACTAGGAGATATTTCCATAGATAATAGATATTTGTGCTATGATGTTGGAAATAGTAAACAGCTGGAATATGCCAAAGATAAATCCACATTGTCGATGAACCGATGAATTTTATAGTAGAAATAGCTTTTTTATTTTTGATTTCTTTGAATTCTTCTATGTAGATGAAAATCATACTAGACATAAAAATCGCATACACTAGATAAAAGAAAGTTGGTGGATATTTGTAGGCTTGAATATTCATTATATTTCAAGTTTGCATATATGAATATATTTCTCAGGCGACTATTATTGCAAAACTTATATAAGCAATAAGCTCAATTCATTTTCTTTTTGTTCTAGAAAGCATTCTTCAGTAGAAGAATAGGAGCAAGTAGGGAATTATATAGAAAAATGATTTAGTTATTATATTTTTTTCTGAGTCATTTATATCTAATTTTGAAAAAAAGTAATAAATAAATTCATAAGCCAAATATATAAAAATTAGTATTTTGTATTTATGTCTACTTTTGTTTAGTAATTTTACGCTTAGTGGTCAGATTAAAGCAATTATGAAAAATATTCTTATTATCCAAACATATCAAATCCCATCCCACAGCAAATAACTTCATAAAATTTCTCTAAAAGAAAAAGGAAAAATAGTTCCAGTAAAATGAGCTAATCACCAGAAATAAGTGAAAAATATAGATAAAAATATCCAAACTGGCAAGATTAATCTGATAAATCTTTTGTATATATATGGCCAAAAATTTCATTCTGGTTTTTTCATATCCAGATTTGCATAAAGATAACCAGAAATTATAACCATAAAAGGCACATCAAAATTCCTGATTTGGAAAAGGAAATCTGGAGGATTAACATGTGCTAAAACTATACATAAAAGTCATATAGTTCTAAATAAATCAAGCGATAAGTTTCTTTCTTTTGATGGCATTTTTATACTATTACTTTTACTAAATCTTCTAAATTTTTTAATTTAACTATATTTTTTGAAGTTTTTACATCAGAATTTGCTGGAATATAAATCTTTGCAAAATTGTATTTTTGGGCTTCTTTAACTCTTTTTTCTATGTTTACTACATTTGTAATTCTACCAGTTAGAGAAATTTCTCAGATAAAAACTGAATCCTTTGGAATGGCTTTGTTTGTTTTGCTTGAAATTATTGAAGCGGCAATTGCTAGGTCAATTCAGGGTTCTTCGATTTTCAGTCATCTAACAATATTTATGTAAACATCATAAGAATCTAAATTTACTTTTGTATATTTAGCTAGACTTGCGATTATCATATCTAGTCTAGAATTGTTTATTCATTTACAGTTTCTTTTTGGATAGCCAAATTTCGTGTAAGTTATAAGACTTTCTGTTTCTACTAAAAATGCTCTAGAACCTTCTACAGTCATGCTTAAACTAGAACCAATAGTATCGTCTTTATCATTTGTAACAAATTCTAAACTTGGGTCAGATAAGTCGCTTAATCATTTGTCTGTCATCTTGAAAATTGCTATTTCATTTGTATTTCAAAATCTGTTTTTCAAACTTCTAAGCAGTCTAATATTATCAAATCTATCTCATTCAAAAAATAGTACAGTATCAACCATATGTTCAAGAGTCTTTGGTCAGCTAATGCTTCAATCTTTTGTAACGTGTCAGATTATGAAAACTGTAGTATTTGTCTTTTTTGCAAATCCTATAAGTTCCTCAGTTATATATCTGATTTGGTTTATTGAACCAGAAGCTCAAGTCATATTATTCGAAACTATTACACTTATAGAATCAAGAATTATAATATCAGAATTTATATTTTTTAGAGTTTGCAGAATATTTTCGAAATTATTTTCAGCTAAAACTGAAATATTATCTCCAGTAATTCAGAGTCTCTTAGCTCTTACTGATAATTGTTCAATGGTTTCTTCTCCTGATACATAAGTGATATTTTTATCTTTTATCCAATTTGCAAGTTGCAAAGAAAGAGTAGATTTACCGATTCCTGGTTCTCCAGAAAGTAAAATCACACTTCATTCGATTATTCAGTTTCCAAGCAAATTATTTAATTCTTTTGATTCTGTTATAATTCTATTCTCCTCAAAACTAGCTTTTCCAAGTTTTGTTAAAATTTGAGTTTCTCATTTTATATTATTTTTACTCCCGGGTTTTTTAGTTTCTACTTCTTCAATTTTTTCCAGCATTGTGTTCCATTCCTTACAACTTGGACATTGTCCAGTCCATTTCAGAGTCTCATATGAGCAAGAATTACATTTGTACATATTTGATATTTAAAAAATAATTTTGTTTGATTTTACTTTAAAATTCTATTTTGTAAAAAAAATTGAAAAATAAATATTTTTTCATATTATCATTTTGATAAATAATCTAAATTTTAAAATTTTTAAATTATGATTGATTTCCTTTTTAAGGCAGAAATAATATCTTTCTTTGTTTTCTTCCTATATGTTTTGTACTATTTATGAGAAAAAGCATATATTTCTTATACTCATTTTAGAAATTATTTATTTCCAAAAAAAATAATTTCAGGTGAAGAAGTTGAATGAGAAGTGAAAATAGAAACCGTTCAAATAGATAATGAAATGAAAAATCATCATATTGATACTTATGAAAAAGGTGATATATGATTAGAAGAAAAACAAAAACTAGCAGAATTAACTAGAAAAGTAAAAGTTTGTATCTGAAAATGAGATTATGATATAGCAAAATCTCTTGTTATTGAATGAATGCTTATTGATAAATTTAATAAAGAATTGAATTTAGAATTAGCTTCTCTATATGTTTTAGAAAATAATTATCTAAAAGCTGAGTATATTTACAAGGATTTACTTCTTGTTCATGATGACGATTTTGATGTATTAAAGAAACTTGCTTATGCTCTTAGTATGCAAGAAAAATATGACTTAGCTATAGAAATTTATAAAAAAGCTCTAGAGAAAATGCCAACAGATTATGATATTACAAATATGTTAGGTTCTCTAACTTATTACAATTCAAACTACGCAGAATCTATAGACTATCTTAGAAGATGTTTAAAAGAAAGATGAAAAGATAAAGATAATTTATATTTGCTAGCAGCGAGTTATAAAAATATTGGGAAATTAGAAGAAGCCGCAAATGTACTCAGAAGAATATTAGAACTAGATCCATATAATGAAACTATCAAAAAAGAATTAGAAATGATTGAAAATTCTTGAATTATAAATGAATAATTTTAAAATCCCATTTATATGGGATTTTGTGTTTTTTAAGCATTTTTTATAATATATCTATTTAATATGTATTAAATAGATATTAAAAAAGTATTAAATTTATATTACAAGAAATGGCTTAGGTTTCAATAAAACTCGGGAATATTTATTTGACAAAAATTATAAAAAAAATATAACTTCTTGTGTTCTTTTTCAGAAATAATACAAAGGAGTGAAAATCTTAAAGTCTGAATTAGTAACAAAACTATTTTTTTATGTAATCTATAAAACAAATTTATGGGTTCAAAAAATAAAAATAAAATTTGCTTGGAGGCAAAAAATGAAAAAGGTTATTTTACTATTTATAGTATTTGTTGGTATAAGTTTTGGAGGACAAGATACTTATAATTATTTTGTTACGAATTTTAATTCTAGTACAACCAGAGCTAAACCGGTTTTAATTCAAAATATTACTAAATATAACAACTCTTGTGGTCCTACAAGTTTACTTTTTATTAATAATTGGGTTGCGGGAGGTATTCCACCAGCTTTTATTAATGATGTACAAAGTGCTAAATCGGGACTTAATTCTTTATATTCTTACATTGGGCAAAGTTATAATACCACAACTACTCTTGACCAATTAAAAGATATAGCAAAAAACAAGTGGTCTTGGAATTGGGTTATTAGAATGCCCTCAACTAATACAGTCTCTCAAAATGTAGAGAATTTAATAAATTCTTTAAATAATGATAAGCCGGCTTTAATAGTATTAAAACCTACTTTTTCAGGGAATCCTGTCGGAAATTATTCACATATTGTAGTTGTTTACGCCTATCATAAATATCCTGGTAGTGCTATAAATAATAGAGGAAATGATGATATTTATTTCTTTGATCCCTATTATGGAGAAATACATAATTTTAAAGTTTCTCAGATAGGAATAGCTGTAGAATTAACAAATTTTGCGTATTTGCAAGTTGCTCCATAAATATTTTTCCCAAAGCGATAGAATTCGCTTTGGGACTTCTTAATATAATCTACTAAAATTATGAAAACAAAAAATATTATATATATAATTGTTATTTTATTCACTATTATTTTCTTATTTTTATTTTTTAGAGAATCTCAAATAAGTAAAAAAACAAATGAAATAATATGAAAAATAGAAAAAAATGGATTGAAATCTAATGAGGATTTAAATCTAAAAAAAGACATTATAAGTTGAACTTGATATATAGTTAATTGACCTTTTGTAAAAATAAATTATTCTGTATTTGTAAAAAATAAATGAAATATGGATTTATTTATTTCAGATATAAATAAAAATATTTCAGAACAATTAAATATTAATTTCACAAACATTTCAACTAAAAATCCAGACTTTTCTTTTTTTCAGAGAATAGATTTAACTAAAGTCTCAGATTTGTCTTTTGGATTTGATGAATATAATGATAAATATAATATATTATTTGATTATATATTAAATAATAAAACTTTTTTTAAAAAATGAATAGTTAGTTTTAATATGAATATTTCAAATATAGAATCAAATTCAAAACTTACAGATACAATCAAAAAAATAAATTATTTTTCTTATAAAGCCTTATGAATTCAATATTTTTCTTTTAATATAAGAAATTATGATATTCAATATATTTTAACGAAAGAAGAGTTTAATTTATTGGCTAATATAAATTGATTAGTTACTTTTTGAGTAGATTTTTATAAACCAATAGATATGAACGAAGAGGATATGTTTGAATTTCTAAAAAAAATAAACTGAAAAATAAGTGATTTTACTATAAGATGAACAGATTATAAATTGATATTTAATTGAATAACGAAATGATGAAATAGAGATATTATTTATAAAAAATAATATTTTTTTGAATTTTCTTATAAAAAAAGTATATTTAGAAAAATAATTTTTTATAAAAAACACTAACTAAACCTATGTTAAAAATCCCACCAAATTCAATTGAAGCAGAAAAATCGGTTCTTTGAAGTCTTTTAATAGACAAGGACTGATTTGTATTAATCTGAGATGTAGTTACAAAAGAAGACTTTTATGATGAAGCAAATGCTTCTGTTTTCGATGTTATTTTTGAACTTTATGAAAAAAATAAACCAATAGATATCCTGACTGTAAAACAAAGACTTGAAGATAAAAACTTACTTGATAAAGTAGGTTGAGTTAATTATCTAGTTGAACTTACAGAAGTTGTTCCAACAAGTGCAAATATCTATGAATATGCTATGATTGTAAAAAATAAAGCAGTTCTAAGAAGACTTATAAAATCAGGTAATGAAATAATTTCTTTAGGTTATGATGAAGAAAAAAATATAAATGAACTTCTAGAAAAATCAGAAAAATCACTTTTTTGAGTTACTCAAACATTCATAAAAAATAAACTTGTTCATATCAAAGATATTTTGAATTCTAGATTTGAAGAATTTGCAGAATTGCATGAAAATCCAGAACTTATAAATAAATTTAGATTAAATACTTTTTTCCCATCTCTTGATTGAAAAATTGGATGAATGAAGTGAGGAGATATGCTGATTCTTGCAGCTAGACCATCTATGGGTAAAACAGCTTTTGCCCTTAATATCGCACAAAATATAGGTTTTCATGGTAAAAATGTAGCTATATTTTCTCTAGAAATGAGTAAGGAACAATTAACAGATAGAATGATTGCTTCGGCTATGTGAATAGATTCTTGGAAATTATCTAAATGAGAACTTGCTGATGAAGAATTTATGAGAATTTGAGAAGCTATGGAAAAAATTGCAAATTCAAATATTTACATAGATGATTCTGCTTGAGGAAGTCTTATAGATTTCAAATCAAAAGCTAGAAGACTAAAAATGGAAAACTGACTTGATTTGATAATAATCGATTACTTACAACTTATGAGTAATGGTAATAGTATGAATAGAGTGCAAGAAATAAGTGAAATTTCTAGATGAATTAAATCTTTGGCTAGAGAATTGAATGTTCCAATTATTGCTTTATCACAATTATCTAGAGCACTTGAATCAAGACCAGATAAAAAACCTATACTTTCAGATTTGAGAGAATCTGGGTCTATAGAACAAGATGCTGATGTTGTTATGATGCTTTATAGAGAAGAATACTATGATGAATTTACAGAAAGAAAATGAATGACAGATGTTCTTGTAAGAAAAAACAGAAACTGACCAGTTTGAAATATAGAACTAAAATTTGAAAAAAAATATCAAAAGTTTTTCGAGCTTGAAAGACAAAGAGAAGAGTTTTAAAAACTCTTTTTTCTTTGTAATGTAATATTAATGTTAAATTATAATTAAAAACGAAAATTTAAATTTCACTTTTTTAGCTTTTTTTATATAATTAGTCGGCTTTTAAAAAATAAATAAAATACATTAAAATGATAGAAACAGTAATAAATAAAATTTTTGGTGATCCAAACGAAAAAAAAATCAAAGAATATAGACTAGTTGTAGAAGAAATCAAGAAATCAGAAAAAGAATTCGAAAATTTTAATTTAGAACAAGTTCATGCAAAAACTGCAGAATTCAAATCTATGTTTGAATGATTATCTCTTAAAGAAGATTCTGAAAAAATAAGAGGACTTTTAAGAGAACTTAGAGTTCCAGCTTTTGCTCTTGTTAAACAAGCTTGTAAACTTATAAATGGACAAAATTTCACTCTAGAATCAGGAAAAGAAGTAACTTGGAATATGATTCCTTATGATGTTCAACTTATTTGAGGTCTTGCTATAAATGATGGAAATATTTCAGAAATGAAAACTTGAGAATGAAAAACTTTAGTTGCAACCCTTCCAGCTTATTTAAATGCGCTTGCTTGAATTCCAGTTCATATCGTTACTGTAAATGATTACTTGGCAAAAAGAGATAGTGAGGAAATGGGAGTTTTATATAATGCTCTTGGTTTAACTGTTTGAGTAGTTACTCATAATCAGCCAAAATTTGAAAAAAAAGAAAATTACAAAAGAGATATAGTTTACGCTACAAATAATGAACTTGGTTTTGATTACCTAAGAGATAATATGGTTATCAAAAATGAAGATAAATCACAAGGAGAATTATTTTTTGCTATTATAGATGAGGTTGATTCAATCCTTATTGATGAAGCAAGAACTCCTCTTATTATTTCAGCTCCAGATTCTGAACCTACAAAAAAATATTTAACTTTTGCTGCTTTAGCTAAAACTTTGGATGAAGCAACTGATTATAAATTAGATGAAAAACAAAAAGCTTCAACTTTGACAGAGATGGGGATTTCAAAAATAGAAAAAGCTTTGGGAGTAGAAAATATCTATATTTCAAATCATTACAATGACTTACATCATATCGAAAATGCTCTAAAAGCTAGAGCTGTTTATAAAAGAGACAAAGATTATATTGTTCACAATGGGGAAGTGTTAATCGTAGATGAATTTACTGGTAGAGTTTTGGCTGGTAGAAGATATTCTGATGGTTTACATCAAGCTATTGAAGCAAAAGAATGAGTTGAAATTCAACAAGAATCAAAAACTCTAGCTTCAATTACTTTTCAAAATTATTTCAGACTTTATTGGAAATTGGCTTGAATGACAGGTACAGCAAAAACTGAAGAAGAAGAATTTTATAAAGTTTATGGACTAGAAACTATCGTAATTCCTACAAATAGACAAATTTCTAGAATTGATGCTGCTGATTTACTTTTCAAAAATGAAAAAGGGAAATATGAATATTTAGTTAAACTTATAGCGGAACTTCATGAAAAATGACAACCAATTTTAGTTTGAACAGTTTCTGTTGATAAATCAGAATATTTATCAGATTTGCTAAAAGATGCGAAAATTCCTCATAATGTACTAAATGCAAAACAACATGAAAAAGAAGCTGAAATAGTAGCAGCAGCTGGTCAAAAATGAGCAGTAACTATTGCTACAAATATGGCGGGTAGATGAACTGATATCAAACTAGGAGAAGGAGTTGTAGAACTTGGATGACTTATAATTATTGGTACAGAAAAACATGAAACAAGAAGAATAGATAATCAATTAAGAGGTAGAGCAGGTAGACAATGAGACCCATGAATGACTCAATTTCTGATTTCACCAACAGATGATATAATGAGAATATTTGGTGGAGATAAAATGTTTTCAATGTTTAATTCAGCAATGTTTGCATCTCTTCCTGATGATGAACCTTTGGCTCAAAGCGGAATGCTTACAAAAAGAGTAACTTCAGTTCAAAAACAAGTAGAATGACATAATTTTGATATAAGAAAACATGTTTTGGAATATGATGATGTTATAAACAAACATAGAGAAATAATTTATTCTAGAAGAAGTAAAATATTAAACAGTGAAAATATTGACGGGGATATTCAAAAAATGATTAGAGAAGAAATCTCTATAGTTGTAAATTCTAATCTAAAATGAGACAAAGCTTCAGAATGGGATATTCCTACTCTTGTAACTGCTGTAAATAATTTTATTTGAGAAGAAATTATTGATTCTGCTAGAGAAAAAGATATAAACGAAATTGTAATAGTAAATGAATTAGTTGATTTTATTTCTGATATTGCAATACTTTTCATAGAAGCAAAAAAATCACTTTTTGAAAATGTAGAAGATTTTTATGAAGTAGAAAGAAGAGTAGTTTTGGCTTCAATTGACGAACTTTGGATGAATCATATAGATGCTATGAGTAAATTAAGAGAAGAAGTTGCTTTTGAATGATATGCTCAAAGACAACCACTTGTAGTTTACAAAGAAAAAGCATTCGAAAAATTCAGAAAACTTATGTGAGAATTACAATTCAGAATTACAAAAGCTATGTTCTCTCTAAAACAAAACGAAGAAGTTCAAGAAATAGATATGTCTCAAGTATGACATGAATTTACTATTGATGAACAAGAAGCACTTTTAGCTAATCTAAGAAATGCTCCAAAGCAAGTAGCAAATGCAAATCCACTTTTTGCAGATCCAAACTTAGGAAAAAATAAAATAAGAGTATAAAACAAAAAAAAACTGTATCAAATTTGATACAGTTTTTTTGTTTTATAATTTTTGACAGTATAGAAGTACTACATTTTTAGGACTAGTTTCAGTATCTCAAAAGGTTCATGTAGCTCATATATATCATGAAGTAGTTGATAAAGCATTATATAGAGCATTAAGTGCATATGAACTACCACCAACATTTGGTCCATATGGTAAACTATGTGAATGAGCTTTTAATGTATCTACTTTATAATCTCATAAAGTTCTAGCTACATCTCTTCAATTTATATTTCAATTCATTCCTCTTACAAAAGCTCATCTTAAATCTGGAGTAGAATTATTTCAATCAGCTGCTGTCCATCAAGTTGGACAAGATGATAGATTGAAGGCTCATACAAATCAAGTTGGTATAATAGATAATCAAGAAACTCTAGTATTTAAATCATTTTGGTTATTTATGATATTATTTATTAGTGTAGCATCAAGAGTTTGTCAATTTGAAACAGTATTTATATTTACCCAAGCTCAGTAAACTACTCATATTAATCATAAAGTTCCAGCAAAACTAAGAGCAATTATAATTCATTTTTTTATATCTTTTATCATATTTCTATTGTTTTATACAATAAAGAAGTGCTATATTTTTAGGACGAATTTTTCAGATAATACTTGTACTTGTTGCAGCTGAAGCGTAAGACGAATATCACATTAAAAAAGCAGGATTTGTTGTTACTGTAGTAAGTTCTTCTAAATTAGCATTTCATTTATTTGAAGCTGTGCTTCAATTTAACCATACATTCCAAGTATTGTCAGATTTTAATATTGATGGAGTCGGATTAGAATAGGCTCACATTATTGTAGAAGCATCTTGATAATCTCCTAAAGTTCTAGCAACATCTCTTCAGTTAGTATCTCATCAAATTCATCTGACAAAGGCTCCCCTTAAATCTGGAGTAGAATTAGTTCAGTCAGCTGCTGTCCATCAAGTAGGACAAGAAGATAGGTTGAAAGCCATAATTGCTCAAGTTGGTGTAGTTGCTCGTACTAATTGATTCCATTTTGTAGCATCTAGTGTATCTCAATTACCGGCAATTAATCAATTCCATGCATTTACTCATAAAACTGTTATTGATATAATAACTAGAGTACTAAGTATATATTTAAATTGTTCTTTCATTTTTTTAATTATTTTTAAAATTATTATAGAGAACAGCTTCAAATTTGTGAAATTCAAAATACACAAGGAGCTCCAGGATTTGCTATAACATTTAATACATTTAATATCTGTCATCATGTACCAGTTTGTAAGTCAGTATTAGTTGTATATAAATCAAGAGATCCTGTATAGGTATTTAAATTTATAGTTGTGTTTACAACTTGTTGAATAGGAGTATTTGTTGTAGCATCTAATAATACTCATACTTTATCTCAAACAGTGTATAAAAATCTGCTTGTATAATCTACAGCATTTGCATGATTTATAGATTCTGAAGAATTTATAAATGCAACTTTACTAGGGTCATTTTCTAAAAATCAAGCTAATTGTAATTTATTTTTATCAGTATTTAAATAGTAAGTATAATATGTTCAATCTAAAGGATCTTTCATTTCAGATCCTCTAATCGTTTGAGTTACTCAAGTTCATACATATCATTGATATCATGTAATTACTCAATTTCAGTATATACTTAAATAACTATCAGGCATAGGATAAATAGTTTTTTTTGTTTTTTGGATTGTCAGAGCATCTTGAATTGCTTTTAAACTAGTTATTCTATTTGCATCTTTAGCATCTTTTGTATATGATTGATATGACATAAATCATATTGTTGCAAGTATTGCTAGAATTGTTATAACTATAATTAACTCAACAAGAGTAAATCATTTTTTATTTTGTGTTGCCATAATTTAAAAAAAATATAATAAAATGTATTCTTATTTTATTATATTTTTTATATAAGTAAAGACTTTTTATTAAATATTAGAGATAAAATTTTCTATAAATTTTTTACTATCATATTTTTCTAATATTCCTGAATAATCAGGAGTTTTTTTATTATCTTTTAATTTTGTTATTTCTATTTTTATTTCATTTATACTCATTGGATGGAAGTATGAAATAGAATCTCAAAAAACTGTTTTTATATTTTCTATATTGCTTGTTATAATATTTTTTTTGAAATAAATAGCATCAGATAATTCGAAAGGGAAGCTTTCATAAAGACTTGGATATACTATTCAGGCAGACTCAAAATAATAAAAATATAAATCTTCTTCTTTTATATCAGATAAAAATTTTACTTTATTTTCTATTTTATTTCTCAGAATTATTTCTCTAAGTTCAACTATATTTGCTATACTTTTATCAGTAAAAACTAGATCTATATTTATATTTTCATCATTATTTAATCTAGCAATAGCTTCAATAAGTCTAGTAATATTTTTATTTTGATTATTGAAAATTCCAGGATAAATAACATAATCATTTACTATATTATATTTCATTCTAATATCTATGAAATCTTCGTTTTTTCTATTTTTTATAAAAAAAGGATTTATTATAGATATTTTTTCATCTTTTATGTTAAGTTTTTCATTTAATCCTATTTTTGTATCTTTTGAAAATCCAATAATTTTTGTAGTATTTAAAACTGAAAGTTTTAGGCTAAGATTGTATTTGATTCTTTTGATACTACTTGATTCTTTTGGATATAGTAAATCTTTTAAGTCTTCTATTACTACAGTATTTCTTTTTTTATAAAAATAAGGTCTTAAATATGAGAAAAAAACTAAATTACCTAAATTTTCATCATTGAAATATTTTAGTCATGCAGTTTGATCCATTAAACTACCAGCTGTAATATCTAGTTTTTTAACTTCAAAAAGATTAGTTAATTCTATAAAATTGTAATAATTTAAAGGCGAAGTATAAAGAATATAAGTATTTTCTGTATCCTCTGTTTTTAATTCTTTTATAAAGTCATAAATAAATTTGAAGTAAGTGCTTGATGTGTTTATTGTTCTTAAATCTAATCCTATTTTCATTTTTTAAAATATTATTTTTATTATTTGCTTTAATATAAGTAAAAAATAGAAAAATACAAATAAAAAATAGCCTAGAACTAAGTCCAGACTATTTTTGTGTTAGTAAAAATTATTTATTTTCACCAAGTAATTTATCAATTTGAGTTTTGAATTCTTCAATTGGGTAAGCACCAGCAACTAAATGGTATTCTCCAGTTTCATTATTTATGATAACTGTACCAGGAGTTCCTTGTACTCATAATTTTGTACCTTCAGCAGTATATGATTCATAAGTAGCTTGAGTATCTTTAGCATCATAACAAGCTTGGAATTTTTTAGTATCAACACCTGCATCTTTAGCAAAACCAGCTAATTGATCTAATTTAATTCCTTCACCATCATTTGAACCACTATTTTTTGTAAATAGAGAAGTGTAAAATGATTTGTAAGCTTCAACTCAAGCTATTTTACCAGCACAAAGAGCAGCAATAGATTCAGAATCAGAATTTTTATGAGGAACAGCTTTAAATACTTTTAGAGCATTATTTACTTTATCACCATAAGCTTTTTTAAGATCTTCTATAATATTTCCTCTAGCTTGTCTTATACAGAAAGGACATTCTGGATCTGTATATTCAATTAAAGTTATTTTAGCATCTTTATTTCCTTCTATATAAGCATCTTTTTTGATAGCAGCGATTTCATCAGCAGTTAATTTAGAATTAGCAGCTTCTGGAGCAGCAGCTGTATCATCAGCTTTTTTAGGTTCTTCAGTCGTTGTTTTAGGAAGTTTTCCTTTATTTTCTTCTACAAATTTTTTGATTTGGTCAATTTGTTGAGAAAGTTGAATAGCTTGAGCTTCATTTGCTAATTCGTAATTTGCTTTTCCACCAAATTTAGAATATTCATTAGCCATTATTTTTTCAAAATTTTGGTTTGAAAAAAACCAAGCAGAAGCAATATTAGATATAATAGCAACTACAAGTAATGCTATAACAACACATCTTTTAGAATCTTTTTTAACTGCATCTTTTTTTGCAGTAGTATTTGTATTTTGTTCAGTCATCATACATTTTTAATAAAATAAAATATTTTAAGGCGGGGAAATGATAATCACAATAAAATTTAAAACAAGTTTTTTTTGTAATTATATTTAAAAAAGTTTTTACTTTTTTCTCTATTATTTTATATTTAAGTTTAATAATTAGAAAAATAATATAAATAAAAATGTATAGTAAGCCATTTTTTATAGAAAAACCAGTTTGAAATAATGCTTTTTCATTTGATAAAAGAGATAATAAAAAACTTTTTGTAACTAGCTTGATTGATTGAAATTTATCCGATTTAGTAATTTGAGAAAATATAGTTTTTGAAGATTTTGATTTTGACTTCAAATTAGTTTCATATGCAGGACTTAAAAATTTTGTTAGATTTAACTACAAGTGAAAAGAAATAATAATTTTTGATAATCATAATCATGCAATTTATTTTTGGTGTGATGCTTATTCTAGAGGAATTATCTGAAAAAACTCAAATTTAATTCATATTGATGAACATTCGGATATGAGAGATCCAGAAATTTATCCTGAAAATTTAGATAATTTAAAAGAAATTTTTGATTATACGAATTTTACACTAAACGTTTGAAATTATATAATTCCAGCTCAAAAATTTTGACTTTTAAGAGATATTTATCAAATAAGAAGTGAAGCAAATATAGAAGATTTTTCTTTTGAAAATTTAGATAAAGCAGTTTCAAATATTCTTAATATAGATGTAGATTTCTTCTCACCAGGACTTGATTATATGAATTATGATAATAAGATAGCTTTTGTGAAAAAATCTATAGAAAAAGCAGATTTTATAACAATAGCAACTTCGCCTTTTTTTATAGACCAAGAATTAGCAATAAAAGTTATAAAAGAAATATTAGGATAAAAAGTAGGGAACGAATATTTTCGTTCCAATAAACGTAGGGAGCGATTGTATCGCTCCAAATATATTTTCATCAAAGGGAACGATGCAATCGTTCCCTACAAAATAATAAAAAAAGGGAATGAAAATATTCATTCCCTACAGAAAAATCGCAATTTGTGATTTTTTTAATTTAATTCTATATCAATATGTTTAATTTCAGGATATTTTGCTTTGATATTTTTTTCTAATTGGTCTATATTTTTTCAAATAAGTCTAGGCATCCTATCTGCATAATCTACACAAAATTTTAAAAATTCTTGATAATCATTTTTTAAATATTCATATTCATCAGCTAAAAATCAATTATTGTTTATTTCTCTCATAAGTGATGAACCATTAAATTCTGCATCACATTTGATTATATAAGCATCAAAATCTATTATTTCTGATTTGAAATCAACAACTGATTTTATAAGGGGATCTGATTCAATTAGCTCAATTATATCATTTTTTGTTTCTTCATCTATAGCTCTTCACATAAGATAAGATTTATTTTCTATGATTAATAAAATTGCAACACATCAAAGTAATATTCAAATTATTATAGAACCTATACTATCAAAATATAAAATTCCAGTAATACTTGATAAAAATATTGCCATAAATGCAATAAACACTCAAAATACAGCAACTGAATCTTCTAAGATTACAGCTAAACTTGCATTATCTGCTTCTCTTACAGATTCTATAAGTCATAAATCTCTTTTATAAACTGATTTGATTGCAATAAGTAAAGTTGCTCATTCTACGATAAAAGCTATGGCTAATATGATATATGAAAGATTTGGATTTTCTATAGCGACGGGGTGAAAAAGTCATTCTATTCCGTGATAAATTGTAACTCATGCTCAGACAAAAAATATTCAACAAGCCGATAGTATAGCCCAGAAAAATCTTTCTTTTCAATATCCATAAGAAAAATTTTCATCTGCTTTTTTCTTTGATTTTTTAATTCAAATATATAGAAGCAATTGGTTAGCAGTATCTGCTATACTATGAACTGCTTCTGAAAATAAAGCACCAGATCAGGTGAAGAAAAATCAAATAAACTTTATTATTGTAATAAAAAGATTTCAAAATAAAGCAGAAATTACAGCTATTGTTCAAGCTTGTTTTACGGAGCCAGGAGTCATACAATGTTTTGCATTAAAAATAAAAATTGTAATTTCAACTATATAGATATTTATAATTTAGTCAAAAATAAAAATCTCCAAAATTTAATTTGGAGATTTTTATAGTAAAATTATCTAATTTCTTTTATATCATTGTATAAATCTATAAAAAAGTTTTTATATCATTCGGCTTTTTTTCACATATTTGATAAATCAAGATTTTGTAAATATTCTCATAATTTTTCAAAATCAACTTCATTCATATAAGCTAAAAATCAAATTAATTCTATTTTTACATCATCGCTATATTTATTAATTTCGTTAACTTTTTCATCTTTTGTAGAAGCTTTGTCAATTCATTCTATAAAAAGATATTTATCTCTTGTATTTCTTTTTTGTACATTATGTCTATTAAATATTGGTAAGATATGATTAATAGAAATTGTATATCATTTTGATATTCAAGAAGATAAATTTTTTAAATTTGATAATAAAGCTCATTTATCTAATTTATATTTTCAAGTTCATAAATTATTAATATACGTAATTTTTTCTAATCAAGTTTCATCAAATAATTTTATTATTTGCTTATTTGAGCTTATATTCTGGATCTGTAATATTATATCTTCATCTCTATCGTGTATTCATCAGGCTATATCATCTGTATATACTCGTGAGTCTTCTCAAGCTGTAATAGAAGCTTTTCAAAAATCTATTATATAGGCTTCATATTCTCAAGTATTTGTTTTTGTAAACATTATATTTCTTGGATTTCATCACAAATCTCTATGATAAAGTCATTCTTTATGCATTTCTTGTAAAAAAGAATTAATTTCTTTTCATATTTTTATTCATTCCATTTCACTAAATACTCAGATTCATTTAATATTTTCTCTGTATTTTTTTACTAGAAAAGGATTCTCTTTTTTTACAGGGTCTATAATTTCAGGATTTTCGTGTATTAATTTATTTTCATATAATATTTTATAAAAATTTATCAATACTTTTTCTGCCATAGAATCATCTTCTAAATTTATTTTTTTTAAGTTTCAATTTTTTTCACAAATTTCTTTTAGTATTTCATTATTTTGATAATTATCAAAATTTTTAAGTAAGTTTTCATCTATTCATTCTATAACTAAACTTATATTATATAAATAATCTTTCAAAACTGTTTCATTTGAAATTTGTTTATAATATTTTATGAATTCTTTTTCAAGAATTTTTTCTAATGACATTGTATATAGAGTTTTTCATTCTATATATTCCATCATAATATATTCACTATCATTTTTTACAAAAGATCAAATAGGAGTAGGAATTTTAATACTATTTCAATTTAGTGAAAGTTTTTCTTGGATTTCTTTAGCTCTTTTTAATAAACTAAATTCATTTTTATGAGCACTTGAATATCTTTTTTTAACAACTACATAAGATTTATTTTCTATTTCAAGTTTATAAATTTCTCATTCTGTTCAATGAGTTATAGGTGATAAGTGTTTATTTTCTATTTCAGATAATACATAATTTTCAAGTTCTATCGGATTGTTTTGAATTAATTTAATAAGAGACTTTTTTTCTTCTTCTGAACTAGAAGTATCAGATTCAACATATGAAGTCATTATTTCTCATAAAAGTGCAGCCATACCAATTCATTTATCTTTGGCATTTTTTTCTAAAAGGTCAAAAAGTACTTTAGGTAATTTCATTTCAGCATGAATAGTTTCAAAGTTTATACTGTGAGCTCTACTTTTTGTTTCTTCTAAAACTTGTTTAGTTTTATCGCTTAATGAATTTGAAGAAGATAGTCATTTTTCTATTAAATTTAATTCTTCTTCATCTTCAAGAGTTATTGATTCATCATCGGCTTTCATTATTTTTTTATTTTTATTTTTAAATTATTTTAATTATTCTAACATATTTTTATTTTAAAAGCTAAAATTTGAAGTTTTTTTCTGTATTTTTATTGATTTTAAATTTAAGTCTTAAATCTATCTTACAAAAAGTGACTTTTTATCATTTTTGTACACAAAACTAGGACAAAATGAAAACAAAAAAATTGGCTTTTTTTTCATTGTTTTATACAATGATTTTGGCTATAAAAAGCCCCTTGTTAAATAAATGTTAAAAACTCTAAAAAGAGTGTTTATTTAACTAGAAACTAAATAATTCAAAAGTCCTCAATGTTTTAGTAAACTTTTATTTGACTTTTTTTTTAAAAGGAGTAAATAAAAGGGGTGAAAATAACTAAAACAAAAACAAAAAAATCATTTATTCACAATTTTTTAACAAAATGCAGCA
Source organism: Candidatus Altimarinota bacterium (assembly GCA_028713225.1). GTDB lineage: Bacteria > Patescibacteriota > Gracilibacteria > BD1-5 > UBA6164 > JAQVPN01. The sequence goes on along the minus strand of JAQTOS010000004.1, from coordinate 123,840 downwards.
AAATTGAGTAGAAAAAATTGAAGATCTACATATTTCAGTTTTACTTCAAGAATTAGTAGAAAATTGAAAAATTTTTAAAGATAGAAAAAATATAGTAGTTGACTGTACTTTATGATTAGCATGACATGCTTCAAAAATTATAGAAAAACTAAATAGCTGAGATATATTTGTATGATTTGATGCTGACAAGGATAACTTGGCTTTAGCACAAAAAAGATTAGAGGGAATTAGATGAGATATAGAAATAAAACTTATAAATTCAAACTTTGTTAATATAAAAACAGAGCTTGAAAAAATCGGAATAGATGAAATAACTTATGTTTACTATGATTTATGATTATCTTCTGTGCATTTCGATGATGCTTCAAAATGATTTAGTTTCAGAGAAACTGGTCCACTTGATATGAGATTAGATAAAACAAGTAAACTAAAAGCATATGATGTAGTGAATTATTATCCACTAAATGATTTGATAAAAATCTTTAGAGAATATTGAGAAGAAAATATGTCAGCAAGAATAGCAAAATCTATTGTTGAATCTAGAATATTAAAAACTATAGATACAACTACAGACTTAGCTGAGATTATAAATAAGATATCTCAGTTTCCTCAAGTAAAAGCTAGAATATTTCAAGCTATTAGAATAGAGGTAAATAAAGAATTAGAAAACTTAGAAAAATCTTTGCAAGATGCTATAAAAATGCTTGTGCTTGGATGAAGAATATTTGCTATAAGTTTTCATTCACTTGAAGATAGAATAGTAAAACAAACATTTAAAAGAGAAGAAAGAGATTGTATATGTTCAGATATTATCTGTACATGTCACCATAAAAAAAGCTTAAAAAACCTATATAAAAAACCTATCTTGCCAACAGCTGAAGAGCAAAAAGCAAATTCTAGATCTAGAAGTGCTAAGGCAAGAGTAGCAGAAAAAATTATTTAAATTCCAAACCTTAAATAAAAAATGAATCCAAACTTAATAATACTTAAAAAATGACATCTGAAATTTTTCTCAGAAAGAAGAACTACAAGAGAAAATTTCAAACTGGATATGACTGTTACATACATACTAGTTTTGCTGTTTATTTGAGTTTTATGAATTTACTATGTTTGGACATTGAATGTAAATGCTACAAAATGATATAATATCAGACAACTTGAAATCGAAAAGAAAAATCTATCAGTTGAAAAAGAATTGCTTGAAGTAAAAATGGCAGAACTTGAAAGTTTAGATACAATAATGAAATCTGATTATGTAGATTATATGGAAAAAACAGAAAGTCCAGAATATCTAGTAATAAAAGATAACGGATGATACGCTTTCAATTATCAAGAAACAAATTAAAAAAAGTTTGGAGTTATCCAAACTTTTTTTATAATCATAACTTATATGGTACCGGTTCCTGAAGCTACAAGGAACCGGTACCTAAAATAGTAAAAAATAGAAAAACATGCCAGAAATACTAAAAAAACTAATAAATATAATTTCACTACTTCCTTGAATTTGAGATAAATCGGCAACAAGACTTGCTTTTTTCCTACTGAATGCAAATAAAAATTATATAGAAAATTTTGCTAAAACTTTGCTTGAATTAAAAAGTAATATTTGAAAATGTAAGGATTGTGGAGCTTTGCTTGATGCTGGGAAAGATAAATGTGTAATCTGTTTAAATACTGAAAGAAAACATGATATAATCTGTATAGTAGAGGAATATTTAGATATGTTATCAATTGAACAAACGTGATATTATAACTGAACTTATCATATTCTTGGTTGAGCAATAAGTCCTATAAATTGAGTTTTTATTTGAGATTTGAATTTCCTTTCTCTTTTTAGAAGACTTGATGAAAATGCTCATACAGAACTTATAATTGCAACAAATCCAAATATAGAATGAGAAGCAACTCTTCAATATATAAAAGAAGAAATAGATAAAAGATGACTTAAACATAAGACTATGATAACAAGACTTAGTAAATGAATTAGCTCTGGTTACATAGAATATGCAGATAATATAAGTTTGATAAATTCTCTAAAAGATAGAAAAGAAGCATAGAAAAATCCTCCTTTTTATGGGAGGATTGAGCTCATTTAATAAGGATGAGCATTTAGGTAAGCTGAGAGGATTACGAATCCTCCAGCTAAACCAATTCCTAAGGCTATAAAAGAAAGAATGTAAACATCTCTCGAAGTATATGCATTATTTGGCATCTAAAACTCCTTTTAAAAATTTATAAGAATGCTTATATATTTTATTATATAATAAGTATAAAGTCAAAAAAATTAATAATAACTAATAAAATATGAGTGAATATTTCCCAACTTGATGAACTAGATGATTTAAAAGTCAGAAACTTACAGCTAGTCAAAAAAGAAAATTACTTGAACTTTATGCTGAAGCTGATAGGATTAGAGAAAAAGCAAAAATAGATGCTGAAATAGAATGAGAAATGGTAGAAAAAGAGCTTGATGATAAGCTTGATGATGTCTTTTAATATTTAAAATTTTGAAATTATGACAAATTTAATAACAGATTTAAACTGGAGATATGCTACAAAAATGTTTGATAAAACTAAAAAAGTAAGTGAAACTGATTTGGCTGAAATAGTTGAAGCTTTTAGATTAACTAGCTCATCTTTTGGTATGCAGCCTTGGAAAATGATTTTAGTAGAAAATGAAGAATTTAAAAATTCTCTAGTTGAACATAGTTTTGGGCAATCTCAAATTTCTGATTGTTCACATTTACTTGTACTTTGTAGAGTTGCAAATATAGATGACAATTATATTTCAAAATATTTAGAAAAAATCGCAGAAACAAGATGTATTCCTGTAGAAAATCTTGAATGACTTCAACATACTATTAAATGATTTTTAGCTAGACATACTGAAGAACAAGTTAAAAAATGGGCAAGTGAACAAGTATATATAGCGCTTTGAGGATTACTTAGTTTCTTAGCATCTGCGCATATAGATTCTTGTACAATTTGAGGATTTAATCCTGCTAAATATGATGAAATTTTATGACTTTGAGAAATGTGACTAGCTTCTGTAGTTGTACTTCCAATTTGATATAGAAGTCAAGATGATAAATATGCAAGCTTGGCAAAAGTAAGATTTGAAAAAGAAGATGTGTTTATGAAAATATAAAAACTTCAATAAAACTTGAACAAGAAAAAAAGTAAGCTATAATCAAATAGTTTACTTTTTTAATACAAAAAATATGGATATCAAAACACCTTATATTTGGAAAAATTGAGAATTTCTAGAATGGGATAATACAATGGAACACAATCTTACTCACACACTTCATTACGGATGATGAGTATTTGAAGGAATCAGATTTTATGATACTCCAAATGGACCAAAAGTTTTCAGACTTGATACTCATATAGACAGACTTTTATATTCTGCAAAAGTAATGTGAATGGATTTGATCTATTCTCGCGATGAACTTATAAAAGCGACTCTTGATACAGTTGCAAAAAATGCTGAAAAATCTGGATATATTAGACCAATTATTTTTTACTGATATGGTAAAATGTGACTTTATCCAAAAGGTGCAGCAATTGATACGGCTATTAGTGTATGGAAATGGGGAAGATATATATCAGACGATGCGATAACAGTTAAAGTTTCAAAAACAAGAAGAATTCATCCAGCAACAACAGATATGGCTGCCAAAATTTGTGGTAACTATGCAAATTCAATTTTAGTAAGTTTAGAAGTACATGGTGGATGATATCAAGAAGGACTTTTACTTGATACAGAAGGATTTATCGCAGAATGACCAGGTGAAAATATATTTTTTGTAACAAAAGATAATCAAGTTTTGACACCAGAACTTGGGACAATTTTACCAGGAATCACAAGAGCAACTATTATAGAATTACTTAAAAATGAACTTGGCATTGATGTAATTGAAACCAAAATTATGCCAGGAGAAATTAAAAATTTCAAAGAAGCTTTTTTCACAGGAACAGCTGCAGAAGTAACTGCAATCTGAACTATAAGTTTAGAAAACTGAGAAAAAATATCATTTAGTTCAGGTGAAGAAGATAGTTTAACAAACAAAATTAAGAAAATTTACTTAGATGTAGTAAGTTGAAAAAATGAAAAATATAGTTCTTGGTTGAGTTAAAAAAAAATCTCGCGAAAGCGAGATTTTTTTCTAATCTATTTTTTCTATGCTGAATGAACATGACCGAGATCAAGCACAAAGAACTGAAGCTGCTTCAGAATAAACATTAGTAGTTGTTCATTGAGTAATATTATAAATTCAACATGTATAATCTGTTAATTGTCATTCTCTTACATTTGTTCAATTTCACCGAAATGTCCATCAATATAGTTTATTAGTTCAATTTATTTGTAACCGGTTTCATACTTGTCCTCGTATATATCATGTTCTAAAACATATTTTATAAATTCATGTAACAGGAACTGTATAAACTCATGTTGTTTGTGAATATGTTCATCATCATACATTTATTATATTTTTATCATATAACATATTTCAAACAGCAGCAGCTGTAGTAGTATTTCTTTCGGCATAAAATATTACTTTTGTTTCTTGAGTTGTTAATCTAGAATCTATACTATCAAGAGATGCTCACAAACTATTTATTTTATCAATCATTTCATTCCAGATTGTACTAGTTAGCGTAGATTGTGAATCTTGGTGAGCTAAATCAGAATATGCAGCAAATCATAGTAAACAAGTTAGTACAGTTCAAGAAAAAGCTATTCCAGATAATATACTTTGTTTTATTTTCATAAATAAAAATTTAAATATTATTATAAAGTAGTTTTATTTTAACAAATAAAACTCATAATACAATTTTTTGTTAAATAATTTTTACTGCCATTTTTGTACCCATTTATCGATATTTTCTATTTCTTTTGATAGGGAAATTCCTTTTTCTGTTAGAGTATATCTGATTTTTATAGGTTTTGTACTTGTAATTTCTCTTTTTATAAAATTTTCATTTTCTAGTTCTGTAAGTCTTTCTGAGATTATTTTAGCATTTACTCAACCTAAATATTTCTTAACATCTGTAAAAGTAGAAGCTCATTCTCAGATTCATTTTATGATTAGTAAAACCCATTTCTTAGATAAAAAATCAAAGAATCATAAAACTTTACATTGGCATTTTAACATTTTTTATAAATTAGTTACTAAATATAAACTTAGTATACGGAAAAAAGTTTTTTGTCAAAAAGAATTGATTTAATATATTTAGTTTATATTATAAACCTACTTTTAATATTTTAATTATAAAAAATTATGAAAAAATTACATATAATAGCTTCTCCAAGAGGGGAAAGATCTAAATCAAAAATGCTTGGGGAATATGTTTTATCAAAAATGACTTGAGAAAAAGAAACTCTTGATTTGAATGCTGTTGAAGTACCATTTTTAACTAACTGAGTTATTGCTTATGATTATGGATTTGCTTTAATGGAAGACTTATCGGTAGAAGATAAAAAAATAGCTACAATCCAAAATAAATTTGTAAAACAAATTTTGGAAGCTGATGAAATCGTGATTTCGGCTCCTTTGTGGAATTTTTCACTTCCTGCTATTTTAAAGGCTTATTTTGACTTGATTCTGAAAATGGGGGATACTGTTAAAATGGAAGATTGAAATTTCGTAGGGCTTACTACGAATGTGAAAAAAGCTTATCTAGTTCTAACAAAATGAGGTTTTTATGAATGACATCCTTGGCAATCTATTGATATGATAGAATCTCTAATCAGACAAGATTTGAATTTTATAGGAATTACAAATATTGAAGTTATAACTCTAGAATGAGCAAATAGACTTGATGAAGAAACTCTTGAAAGCAAAGTAGAAGAACTTAAAATGCAAATAGATTCTAAACTCTAAATATGAAAAAATTCCCAACATATTTTCTAGCTCACGGATGAGGTCCTTGGCCTTTTATGACGGAAACTAAAAATGATATTTGATATCAAAAATTAGCTAGTTATCTAGAAAATATTTGAAAAAAACACGAAAATGAAGCTAAATTTGTAGTTTTGATTTCGTCTCATTTTGAAGCGAAAAATATAGTAGTGATGACAAATGAAAATCCAAAATTGAATTATGATTATTATTGATTTCCAGCTAATACTTACAATTTATCTTGGAATGCAAAATCAGATAAAAAAATAGCATTTGATATTATAGATTTATTAAATGATTCTTGAATTACTGCAATTTCTTGAGACAATATTGATTATGACCATGCTAGTTTTATTCCTCTTATGTTAGCTTTTCCAAATCCAAAAATTCCTATTATTCAGATTTCTATAAATCATAATTTAGACGAGCAGTATCATTACAAATTATGAGAATCTTTGTCTAATTTAAGGCAATTATGATGACTAATTATCTGAAGTGGTATGAGTTTTCACAATATGAATGGATTTTTTTCTCAAAAATGACTTGAAGAATCTATGAAATTTGATTCCGAAATAGAAAAGATTTTAGAGCTTCCAAATCCCGAGAGAAAAGAAAAAATCATAAACTGGAAATCTCTAGCATGAGCTTCCTATTCTCATCCAAGACATGAACATCTGATTCCACTAATCTCAATATTTTGAGCTTGATGAGAATATACTGGAATTATAGATTTCAAAGAGCAGATTTTATGAGTAGAGCTTATTTGTGTCAGATTTTGAAGAATTTAAAAAACTCTCGTGAGGGAGTTTTTTGTAATATGGATTTAATATATTTTTAAGATAAATTTAATGATTGCAAAAGCTGAAAAGTAAATATAATAGAAATATTATTTTGTAACTTAATCAGAATTTATGGAGGAAATATGAAATCAAATTTTTAATGAATACAAAAGAATATTTAAAGATAAAGTATTTTTGTGATTACTTGTATTTGTTATAATTATTTTTAGTATTTTACTTTACTATAATCAATGAAATAAAAATATTATACCATTGTTATTAATATGATTCTTAATTTTTTTCATGTTTATAATAGCAATTTTAGATATAATATACTTTTCTTTTAATTTTATTTTATATAGAGATAAAAAAAATGACAATAAATCAGGAAAAGTTTTTAAAATATGAACAAAAAATTATTTTTTATATATAAAAGAAGTTATTTTACATATTTTATGATTTATATTTTTAATATATTTATTTTATTGATATTTTAAAAATCCAATTTGAATATTGAATTATATTAATATGACTTTTTTACATTGAGATAATTCTTCAGATATTTTTATTTCTTTCTCTTTTCTTTTAATTGCATATCTTATAGAAGTATTAGTTAATATAAGATTTATATATTTTAAAAAATATTTTCTTTATTTTGTAATAGCATTAAATTTTATTCTTAATTATAGTAATATTAAATATTACAATTATTTAATCTTTATATTTATAATATATTACATATTATTTATAATATATTACATATTATTTATTATAAAAAATTTAGATATTATAATTGATTATGTAAAAAAATATTTTTTGGATCATAATCCATATAATGCTTGATATTATAAAAGATCTTTTGACTATATAATGAAAAATAATAAAAAAGAATTTAAAACATGTTTACAAAAATTTTTATCTTTAATAAATAATCAAGAAAATCAGGATTATATTGATTTAGAAATAGATAAACCAATAATTAGCAAAGAAGAAGATGAAAAATCATGACTTTGACATTATAATATTGCAAAAAAAGTTTATGATTTAATTTTATGAATAAAATTAGAATCTTTACAAAATTCTTATTCAATATGAATAGTATGAGAATGGTGAATATGAAAGTCTTGAATAGTTAATATATTAAAAAATACTTGGCTTGAAAATAGAAGTGATTTTATTTATTATGAATTTAATCCTTGGAATTTTGAAAAGAAAGATTTAATAGCTAACTTTTTTGATGATTTATCAAAAAAACTTTGAATTTGAAATATTTGAGGCTTATTAAAATCATATTCTAGTATTATATCATCTATTGAATCAATAAAATCATATTGATTTATAAAAGATACATTATCTATAATTATTCCAGATAAAACTTTAGATAAAAGAAAAGAAGAAATAAATAATAAATTAAAAGAGTCTAATAAGAGAATAGTTATATCTATAGATGATTTGGATAGATGCGAACCAGATGAAGTTATAATGATGCTAAATCTTATAAAAAATCTTTGAAATTTTAAAAATATTATTTATTTAGTTTCTTATGATAAAGAAAATATTATAAGAATTTTAGATGAAAAGAAATTTTGAAAAGATTATTTAGATAAAATAATAAATACTGAAATATATGTTCAAGAAGCAAAATTTCAAGAACTTAATAGTTTTTATAATAAGTGATTAGATAGAATATTTAGGAATATATATATAAATTCTATAGATAATATAATAGAAGAAAATGATTTATTTAAAATAGATATAAAAGAAATTTTTAGGTTTATTTTTTCAACTGTAGATTGAACACTTATAGTTAATTGATTTTTTATTTCTAAAAATTTGGAAATTTTTAGATTTTCATTATTAGGGGAGAATTTAAGATTTATAAAAAAATTTTTAAATCATTTAAATATAATATTACAACTTATATTTAAAAATAAAGATACAAAAGAACAATTTATTGTTCTTATAAATGACTCAATAAAATGATGAAATGTTGTATATGATTTTATTAGTATATTTTTATCGCTGAATTATATGAAGATTAAAGATTATAAATTTTTTAATTTAGTAAATGAACATAGAAATTATGTGAGGAATAATTTTACTTGAATAAATAAAGCTGAAAGAATTTACCTTGTTTATGATTTACCTAAAGAAATTAAAGATAAATCATTAATAAGTCAATATAGAGATTTTTTAAAAATTATGGGAATGAATATTTCTGAAGATAATAAAAATTGATATATTGATAATTCTTATAATTTCTATAAAGTTACATATATTATAGAAAATTTTACAAACTAAAAAATATCTCTTCGCATTGCGAAGAGATATTTTTTTTAACTTTTTCTCTAAAATAAGCCAAAAATTTAAGATAAATTTAAGATTGATATAAAATTTATCAAAAAAATTGATTTTATAGAAAATATTTATATAATACTTATGTATCACGACAAAAGAGTCTCCTAAAAGTGCTAGTGCTTCCGGACGGCTCTTTTTTTATTCATATTTTATTAAATCTTTTACTCTATCTTGGGATAAATTCATTCAATATTTGTCTTTGAATGATTTATATAAAGAAGAATATTTATTATTTGGGAAAAGTATTTTTTCAAGTATTTGATTTTCAATTAGATATTTTACTAATTTTATATAATCTCAATCTCAAGTTACTAAAACAATATTATCAAAATCTTTTTCATCTTTTAATCTTCTCATAATTTCAAAAACTATATCTACATCTACATTTCATTTTTTCTTTCATTTCATATTTGAATTATGCTCTCTGAATTCTAGAATATAACCTGATTTTTGTAAATTCCTATACATTTTATCTTGGTCTTCATCTAGAAAACCTAAAAATAAATAGACTTCATTTACTTTAAATTTATCTTTTAAATAAATTCTAAATTTTCTAAAATCTATTTTCCAATTTTCATTTGTTGTTCATAAATGTAAATTTTGTCAGTCTATAAAAGCTACATTATTTAGTTTCTTATTTTCCATAATAATTTAGAAATTAACTAATATTTTCACCATATTTAAAAAACTATAAAAATCAAACTTTTTCTCTAAAATAAGCCAAAAATTTAAGATAAATTTAATATTGAGACAAAAATAAATCCCGCATTCGCGGGATTTATTAGCTTTATACTCTTGTAGTATTTTTTCCATCATTTTCATCAGTTTCAACTTCAGCATCAACTGTTCCATCTTCATTTGTTTTAGCTTCTCCGGCTGGAGCTTCTGCTCAAGCTTGAGAGTAAATATCTTGTCCGATTTTCATCATGATTTCAGATAATGCTTTTGCTTTTTCATCAATTTCTTCTTTTGAGGCATCAACTTTTGCTAATACTTCTTTTAAATCTTTGATTTTTTCCTCGGCAGCAGTTTTGTCTTCTTCTTTTACTTTTTCAGCATTGTCTGTAAGAGTTTTTTCTGCTTGATATACTGAAGATTCAGCGATATTTCTAGCTTCTACTGATTCTTTTTTCTTTTTATCTTCTTCTCTTTTTGCTTCAGCTTCTTTTACTAATTTATCTACTTCAGCAGAATCCATACCAGTTGAACCGGCAATAGTTACTTTTTGTTCTTTTCCTGTTCCTTTGTCTTTTGCAGTTACATGTAGAACTCAGTTTGCATCTATATCAAAAGTTACTTCAATTTGAGGTACTCATCTAGAAGAAGATGGAATTCCATCTAATGTAAATCTACCTAGAGATTTGTTATCAGAAGCCATTTCTCTTTCTCATTGTAATACGTGAATTTCAACACTTGGTTGATTGTCTACAGCAGTTGAGAAAGTTTCTGATTTTGCAGAAGGGATAGTTGTATTTCTAGGAATCATTGCAGTTCTAACTCAACCTAGAGTTTCTATACCAAGAGTTAAAGGAGTTACATCAAGTAAAAGTACATCTTTAACATCTCATTGTATGATACCAGCTTGAATTGCAGCTCCAAGAGCTACAGCTTCATCAGGATTTACTCAAGCATTTGGTTTTTTGCCGAAAAATTCTTCTACTTTTTTGATTACTAGAGGAACTCTTGTAGAACCTCAAACTAGAATAATTTCATTTAATTCTGATGCTTTTAGTCCAGAATCAGCAAGAACTTTTTTACAAGGTTCTATAGATCTTTCAACAAGTGGAGTTATTAATTCTTCAAATTTACTTCTTGAAATAGTCATCATTAAATTTTTTGGTCCTGATGCATCAACTGTAATATAAGGAAGATTTACATCGTATGATGTAGTAGATGATAATTCTTTTTTAGCTTTTTCAGCTTCATCTCTTACTCTTTGAAGAGCCATTGGATCATTTTTCAAATCTACAGCTTGATCTTTTTTAAATTCGTCAATTATGTAATTAACTAAAATGTTATCAAAATCATCTCATCCTAAATGTGTATCTCAGTTTGTAGCAAGTACTTCAAAAGTTCCTTCGTCAGATAATTCTAGAATAGAAACATCAAAAGTTCCTCAACCAAAATCATAAACTACAACTTTTTCATTTTTAGATTTACCAGCTCCGTAAGCAAGTGCTGCCGCAGTTGGCTCATTTATAATTCTTTTTACATCAAGTCCAGCGATTTTACCAGCATTGATTGTAGCTTGTCTTTGACTATCATTGAAATAAGCAGGAACAGTGATAACAGCTTCTGTTACTTTTTGTCCAAGATATTTTTCAGCATCTTCTTTTAATTTCATCAAAACTTCAGCTCCGATTTCTTCTGGTCTAACATTTTTTCCACCAAAAACTATTTCAGCTCATCCATCTTTACCTTTTACTACTTCAAAAGGAACATTTTCAGATTCTTTTTTAATTTCATCAAATTGTCTACCGATGAATCTTTTTGCAGAATAAATTGTTCATTTTGGATTTGTAATTGCTTGTCTTTTGGCTGGAGTACCAACTATAGTTTCATCTCATTTTTTAGCAACGATAGAAGGAGTTGTTCTATTACCTTCAGCATTTGCAATTACTTTTGCTTCACCTCATTCCATAAAAGCTACACAAGAGTTTGTAGTACCTAAATCTATTCAAATTATTTTTCCCATGGGTAAAATTAATTAAATTATAAAATATTTGTTAATTCTTTAAGGCTCTAGGGAAGTTCGACTAATTAAATCATATTATTGTAGTCTTTTATCCCTAAGCTTGGAGATATTCTATTCAGAAAAAAATTATTGTCAAATCTTTTTAGCACATTTTATGCTTTGGTGCTAATTTTGGTTTTTGAAATAAAAAAAGATGGGGCTAGTGCCCCATACAAGATAGTTCTGCCCAACTCGCATCACGATACTTTTTTGTAAGTGAGCTGAATTTTTGCAAGAGTAATGTAATTCTAGACATAAAATGTCCTTTTGTGTTGATTTTTGTTTGGTGGGGATTTTAGGCACTGGCGGCGAAGCTTTTTTCTTCTTTTTTTGAAAAATTTGTGATCTGTTTTTGAAAAATATCTTTTAATGATAATTTCAATTTTTTTAGTTCTTTTACTCCATAGGTAATACTACCTGCATTTGGATGTATCAGATCATATTTTTTCAAGGTTTTCATCAGGTTTCCATCATCAACAATTGTAAGAGTGATTTGTTGTAGAGGGGAAGTTGTTATATTTTCAACCTTTAACGAAAGAGCTTCAAATGCTTCTTTCATTTCAATAGTTGTTTTATTTCCTGATTCTGCTTCACATGCAATCATTTGATTGATTACTGCTGCATTAGTTCCTAAAAAAGTACTTCTGTGTCCCACGATTAATCCTTTTCTTTACCCTTAATTTATCCTTTCGGAGAAGATAAAGTCTTTTGTTTATAAGAAAAAAAAAGTATTTGTCAAAAATATTTTGCAAAATTAGTGAAAAAGTGTTATAATAAAGATGAAATTAAGAAATTAAACAAATTTAATATGGCTGAAGCAATAAATACATTAAATGCTAAAAACGAAATCCAAGCTCAATTGGATGGTTTTAATGTACAACTTTTATCTACTCTGCCTAGTTTGAAAAATGAAAATATATTTTGAGATTTTACTAGAGCTATTTCTTATATTCTAGGTTGAGAGATAGATGCTTCTTGATTAGTTGAAGCATTAAGACAGGAAAGAATGAAAGCTACAAATAATCCAAACTATAATCCATCTCAAAAAGAGTCAGCTTAAAAATCTTTAATTTTTAAAATTAAAGATTTTTTTTTGTTTTTTTTGTTTTATGCTTAAAATAGGAAAAATAAATTATATAAATCCAAAAAAAATGCAAAAAGAGCAAATCATACAAAAAATCGAAGAATCTATAAAAAATAGGGAAGAGCTTTCACCTTTTTTGTTTACTTGAACAGATTTAGAAAAACTAAATTATGATGTAAGTCAGTTAATATCAGATATTTTTACTCATTTTTGAGAAGATAAAAATAATTTATTCAAGATTTCAGATTCTAGTGAAACTATAAAAGTAAAAGATATTAGAACTTATTTGGAGAGAAGTTTCATAAAAACAAATTCAATTTTTCAAATTTTTTTAATTGAAAATATTTCTAGACTTACTGATGAATCATCAAATGCAATGCTGAAATTTCTAGAAGAACCAGGTTTTGGAAATCTAGTTTTTTTAACAAATTCTGGTGAAAATAAAGTCCTGGATACTATTTTATCAAGAGTTCAACATACTGTAACAGGGAAAACTCTTCTTCCTGTTTTTGATGAAAAATATTATATGTTTTTGGAAAATTTCTATTTTGAAAAAGATTTTTATTTGTTTTCTTATTTTTATCGTGAGAAACTAGAGAAAGATGATTATATACTTTTCTTGCAAACTTTTATCTATTTTATAGAGAAAAATTTAGTTTTGACTCAGTATATAGACCTTGTTTATAATACATTAAATCAAATCATTTCTCAGCCAGTTGTTGCTAAATATCAGGTTGATAAGATACTTCTTAGATTAAAAACTAAAGATTAAAATTATGAAAAATAAAAATGTAGAGACGTATTGCAATACGTCTCTACGAAATACAAAAAATAAATCTGCCTTTACTCTAGTTGAACTTTTGGTTTCTATAAGTTTGGCAATAGTCTTGATGGTTTCTATAAGTATGTTTGTAACTGATTGAGTCAAAAATATAACTTTACAAAAAAATATAGTTGATACTAATTCTGACTTTAATGATTTTAAATCTATTTTTTCTAATACCTTATCTTCTGCAAATAAATATTTAACTTGATTTACTAATTCTACTGGAGCTTTATTTAAGTTAGATAAATCATATTCTGTATGATGATTTGCTTATATTTGAGAACAAAGTTTTACAGGAACTTATTGTTCGGGAACTGATAATGATTCAACTAATCATCTTATTATAAAAAATTTTGTTCCTTTTGAGTCAATTAATACAGATTTATTTTCTGGATATAATTATGATGATGGAACTTATAAAACTTCATTTTTTTCTGGGATAATTTCAAAATCTTGAATTGCATTTACTTGAACTTATTTTGGTCCAACTGATTTAATAATCAATTGAACTGATATGTATGTTTCAGATACTTTGAATAATACAGTTTTGAAATTTGATAAAACTAATACTAATATTGCTCCTGTAATTGTAGCTTGAAAACCAGGAAATTTTGGATCTGATTTAAATAGTTTGAATAATCCAACTTGATTAGCTTTTTGAGATAATATACTTTTTATAGCAGATACTTTAAACAATAGAATTTTATATGTTTCAGGTTGAATTGTTTCAGAACTTTTAAATAGGGAAGATTGAATTCGTGAACCAACAGGCCTTTATTATGATTCAGCATCTAAAACTCTTTATATTGCGAATTCTGGTGCTGGAGAAATTTTATCTTATTCAAGTAAAAGTTCTATTTCTAATCCAAATTTGAATATAAATTTGAACATAAATCAAAATATAACTTGAATTACAGATTTACTTTTAAAATTCTATTCTGGAAATAATTTAGCAAGTCCTATAAATATAACAGGAACTCCAAGTTTTTCTTTTACAAATATTTCAAATACTGCTTGAACAGTTTCTACTTGAATAACTTTGAAATATACTTTTTGAACTGCAAATACCTTTAATCCTGGAACTTCTTATCAGGTAAATATAAATTCTTTGCCTACATCTTTTGCCTCAACTTGAAATTATTTTGTGAATATGACTTTATCAGGAACTAGTACTTGGACTGAAAATTTCCCATATTTTACACAAAGTGATAATAATATTCTTACAAAATCAGATAATATTTTGAAAGTAATAACTGGATGATTATCTTATCCAACTTGAATAAAATTTGATTGAACAAATATTATATTTTCAGACTTTTTAGAGAGAAAAATAAAAACTATAGATTTAAATTGAAATTATATTTCAGATTCACCTTTACAAGTATTTGATTTTTCTCACATTGCTTATAATAAATATTCTGATTATATGCTGAATACTCCAATAAAATCTCTCGATTTATGATTTTTTAGTTCAAATATATTCTCATTTAATTTAGAGTATTATAAAAATTATTCTTGTAATAATTCAAAAGATAATATTTCCAGAACTTATTTATTTAAGAAATATTTGAAATAAAAACGTAGGGAACGATTGCATCATTCCATTAAAAACCTGTAGGGAACGAATATTTTCGTTCCAAAAAAAGTAGAGATAAGGCATTGCCTTATCTCTACTTTTTATCTTCTATAACCTCTAGAATTATCATTTGCTTTGCTATAGAAATAACAAAGTTCTCTTCAGTTATATAATTTTCTTGTTTTCCAAAATTTCTTCATAATGATTTTATCAAATTCTTCAAAAGAAGTGATAATTCAACCTTTCAATTTTTTGTTTGTTTTGAAAATTGTGTTTATCGTATCATGAATTTCATATATATCATCTTGATCTAGTCTAAGCCCATAAGGTGGATTTGAAACCAAAGTTCCAGTCAAACTTTCTTCTTCTCCATCAACAGAATATCTGCTTTTTTCTTCATATTTTGCTAAGAAATTTCTTTTTTCTTCTACTTTAGTTTCACTTGTTTCTACTTCTCAAGCTTTTTTGAATTCTATTTTTGCAGATTCTTTTTCTTTTCTATATTCATCTACAGCTCTACTATTTTCTACAAAATCTCTGATATCAGCAACTTTGAATCTAATAGTATCAATTACTCAAGCTCTTCTAGCATTATCTCTAGCTATTTCTATAGCTTCAGGATTGATATCTGATGCAAAAATAGAATATTTTTTATCTCTTATTATTTTGTCTTCTGCATCTTTTACAGCATTTTCTATATAATGTTTTGGAAACCAAGCAAATTTTTCAAAAGCAAATCTTCTATGAAGTCATGGTGCTATATTTCTAGCAATAAGTGCCGCTTCAATAGCAATTGTTCCACTTCCACAAAATGGATCATAAAAATTTTCTTTAAAACTCCAGTTAGATAACAAAACTAAACTTGCAGCCATAGATTCTTTTATTGGTGCCTCAAGAGCATTTTCTCTATATCATCTTTTATGAAGTGCTTCTCATGTAGTATTTAACATGATTTTTGCTTCTCAATCTATTATCAAAACAAGTATGCTTATTTCAGGAATATTATATAATTCTTGTCTGATAGCATCTCCAGAAAGTTGTTTTACAATTGCTTTTTTTGTAATTGATTGTATTGTTTTTTCTGATTCTAAACTAGATCTAGTTGTTGCAGCATTTACTATAATTGGATTATAATCTCTGATATAATATTTCCAGTCAACTGATGAAACTAAATCAAATAAATCATCGAAACTATCTACTTTTTTACAAGCTAGTTCTATATAAACTTTATTTGCAACTCTAGACCAAAGGTTTAGCATAGCCACTTCTTGAAAATCTCATTTGATTTTTATTAGTTTATCTTTTACTTCTATTATCTCAAAACCAAGTTTTTCTACTTCTTTTTTTGCAAGTGCTTCTACTCAAGCTATTGTTGTTAGTATTATATTCATTCTTTTTTATTTACTTTTAAACTTTTTGCCTATAATATACTCAAAAATCACTTTTCTACAAAATAAAATGAAGTAAATATGAATATAGCAATTTTAATGTCTGTTTGATGCCAAAATTTGGGAGATGAACTAATTCTGAAAAATGAAATTGAATTACTAAGAGAAAAATATAATTCCAATTTTATAAATTTTAAAGTTTTTACTTATGATACAGAAAATCTTTTTTTTGAGGATTCTTTTGTAGAATACAGAGAATATTTTCCTATTTGAATCAAAAATCCAAGAAATATACTAAGAAATATTAAAAATTTTATTACTTTTTCTAAAATTATTAAATCATCAGACAAAGTAGTGATTTGATGAGGATGAATAATTTATGACTTAGAAATTCAATCTGTTTGAAATCCTCTAGCTCAGTGGCTTTTTAGAGTAAAAATGGCTGAGTATTATAAAAAAGATATAATATTTTTCTGAGTAAGTATAGAAGTTGCACAAGATAGTAAGAATCTAGAACTTGTTAAACAAATTTTTTCTCCTGCTAAAGAAATCTATGTTAGAAATAAATATTCATTTGAACTTTTAAAAAGTATTTGAATAAAATCTGAGATTATAGCTGACCCTGTTTTTTCTGACAACTGAAAAAAAGAAAAATTCAAACCTCCACTTCTGAAACTTGAAGCTTCAAATTTTGAAATAGAAAAATTTAAACAAATAGATTTTGCAGGGAAGAAAGTATGACTTGCTTTTAGAAGCTGAAAAATGGAAAATGAACTTGATAAAATAAATTCACTAATTGATTTTATTATTTCAAGTGGCTGAGAAGTTATTTTGCTTCCACATAGTTTTCATGAGACTGATATACTTGCAAATGACTATGAATTTTTGAAACAATTTCTAAGAGAAAAAGTAAGTATTACAAATTCTATGCAGGAAACTTATGAAGTATATAAAAAAAATCTCATAGATTTATGTATATCTATGAGACTTCATTCTATGATTCTAAGTCAAGTTTATGACATAGATTTTATAAGTATAAGTTATAGTCAGAAGACTTCAGAATTTTAAATAAATAAAAAAGAAAGATTTTAAAATCTTTCTTTTTTATTTATTTAAATACTAATTTCAAGATATCATTAGTGTACCATTTCCATTAGTGTTAGATATTGCAGTTTTACAATTAGTAGTAGCTATAGCAGAAACTCAAGCAGAAACTGGCATTTTCGCATCTCTATCACAAATTGTACTTTTAGCATCAGATATATCTAATCATACTTCATATCTATTTTTTTCTCCAGTCAATGCTGTAGAATTTCCTCAATCATTTACAGCTTTTGATGTAATATTTCCATCATTTTCAAATGCTGTAGATATTTTGTATTCTCATAGTAGTATTCCATTATTATCAGAAGATACTGCATACATGTAATCACAAGCTGTAGCGTCTGTGTTTGTTCATTTACCACATACTTGACCACTTTTAGGATCTTTAGGTAATTTAGGAGTATATAATGTTATACCTGTTAGATATTTTCAATATGTTCAAGATATATCTGTAGAAGGATATTCTGAGTTATCTTGATAAAATTGTTCTACTCATGATTTTAATGCTTCTAAGTCATTTATTCTAGTTGTATCTCTTGCTTTTTGTATTTGAGATGTATAAATAGCGACAGCACCAGTTGCTAGAATACCAATAATAGTTATAACTACAAGTAATTCTATAAGAGTAAATGCTTTTTTAGAAGCTGTTTGTATTTTTCCTAAAACCATATTTATAAAAAATTAAATATATAAAGTATCCTGATTATATATAAATACTTTTAGTTTGTCAAAAAATTTGCAAAAAGACTTTATAGCGTTACTATAGCTAAAATTATTATATTAAATTTATATTACAAATGCTTTATATATTTTTCACTGAATTTTTGCTTTATATTGCCTATAATTTGTTTCTGTGGATTTTTATTTTCTTCATTTTAGCTATAATTTTAGTTTATTATTTTAAAGCAAAATTCAAAAAAAAATTAGATGAAGATAAACAAAAAATGTTTTTGGATAGAATCAAAAAGTATTCTAACCCATCTTTTTCGCGAAGAGAAAAAATTCTAGAATATGATAAATTTTACCATACAATACTTAAAGAGGTTTGATATAGTTGAACATTTGCAGATATTTTAAAAAAACATCCATCAGAAATTGACAATATAAATCATATATGGGAACTTCATAAACTTAGAAATAAGCTAGCTCATGATATTTCTGATATAGATGAAAAACTTTTAAATAAAAAATCTATAGAGTTTGAAAAAGAACTTTTTGCTTTACTTGATAAATTTAACTAAAAAATCATCAAAAATTTGCTAAAAAGTTAAAAAACTGATAAAATAAGAGAGAAGATACTAAAAACAAAAATATAATTTATGCAAAAGAGAGTAGTTTTAGAAATACTTGTAGATAAAAATAATGAGAAATGAGCAATTGCTTTTGAGCAAGTGCTTCTTGTTGTGCATAAATTACTTGAATCAAAGAAGAAAACATTATTTAAAACATTTAGTCCAGAAAGACCAAATTTTTCTTTTGAAATAGCAAAAGTTGGGAATAAAATTAGATTCTTCTTAGTCGTACCAAACTCATATAAAAATTTCATAAAAAATCAGATTTATGCTCATTATTCAAATGTTGAGATAAATGAACTAGAAAAAGATTATATGCAAAGTCTGCCTGATAATCTAATAACAGTAGGACAAATTTCAGAAAAAAAACATTATTTATATCCACTAAAAATTTATAGTGATTTTGAATCATCAGGAGAAAAATGAGTTATGGACCCATTTTCTTCTATTACTTCATGATTAAATAAAATTTCAATTAGTTGAGTAAATATTTTTCAAGTAAATTTTTCTCCTATTTGGGATGATGATTGGAAAAAGCAAGCTAAAAAGATAATTCCAATTATTTCAGGGAATCTACCAAATTTTGCTAAGAAATTTTTACTTAGTCCAAATTATAAATATTATAAACCATTTTTATGGCCATTCTCTTTTGTTTGAACTATTTTTGCATCCTTTTTTAAGAAAAAAGAAGAAGAACCTAAAGAATGAGACGATTCTAAAAAAGATGATAAAACAAATGAAAATCCAGAATTGCCAAGATATTTTGCTGAAAAATTAGGAAGTCCTGGTTATTCTGCTAGTATAAATATAATTTGTGCTTCAGAAGATACTTTGCAATCTAAGTTTGATATAAAAGAAATTGCTTCAACTTTGGCAGTTTATGATGCGAAAAATACTTTTAAAGTTACAAATGTAAGTCGTGACCTAGAATTTATAAAAGAAGTTAAACAAAGAGTAGCTAAAAATGATTTTATTTTAAATACTCAGGAATTAGCGGCTTTGGTTCATTTACCTACAAGTTATGTAAAAACTCCAAGTATAAATTGGGTTTCATCTAGACTTTTTGAACCACCTTCAAATGTTCCACTTTTGAAAACTTGAAATGATTTAACTCCAATTTGAAAAACGAATTTCAGATGATCTAACTTGGATTTCTGAATCGGGCCAAATGATAGAAGAAGACATATGTATATCTTGTGAAAGACCTGAATGGGTAAATCTACACTTCTAGAAAATATGATAGTTGATGATATTAATAAATGAAGATGAGTTGCAGTTATAGATCCTCATGGAGATTTGGCTGAGAATATTTTAGGTTTAATCCCAAAAGAAAGAACAAATTCGGTAATTATTTTTGATCCATCGGATGTAAATTTCCCAATTGCATTTAACATGCTTGAAGATGTAAAAGAAGAACATAGATCTCTTGTTGCATCAGGAATCGTAAGTATATTTAAAAAAATGTTTGATTCTTGGGGGCCAAGACTAGAGCATATTTTGAGAAATACGATTTTGGCACTTCTGGAATATCCAAATTCAACTTTGATGTCTATTCCTTTGATGCTGACTTCAGAAGTTTATAGAAAAAAAGTAGTAGAAAAAATAAAAGATCCAATTGTAAAGAAATTTTGGACAGGGGAATTTGATAAAATGGCTCCAAATCAAAAGGTAGAAGCAGCTGGACCAATATTAAACAAAGTATGACAATTTTTATCAAGTACAATTTTGAGAAATATTTTAGGGCAAACTAAAAATACTTTTTCTCTTAGATGGGCTATGGATAACCAAAAAATTGTTATCATAAATCTATCAAAATGAAAAATCTGAGAAGATGCTTCAAGTTTACTTGGTTCGATGATGGTAACAAAATTCCAAATGGAAGCCATGAGTAGAGCTGATATTCCGGAAAAAGACAGAGTAGATTTTTATCTTTATGTAGATGAATTTCAAAACTTTGCAACTGATTCTTTTGCTACGATACTTTCTGAAGCCAGAAAATATAAGTTGAATTTAGTTATGGCAAACCAATATATTGACCAAATGACAGAAAATGTTAGATGAGCAGTTTTTGGTAATGTCTGATCTATAGTTTCATTTCAAGTTGGTTATCATGATGCTTCAATTCTTAAAGAAGTTTTATGAGCTGATGTTGTTTCTACTGATGATCTGACAAATTTGAGAAAATATTCAGTTTATACAAAACTTTTAATTGATGGTATGCCATCAAAAGTATTTTCAGCTGATACTTATAGTCCATATAAAACAGATCCAGAAATATTTAAAACTAGATATGATAAAATTCTAAAAGTTAGTCGTGAAAAATATGCTAAACCTAGAGAATTCGTTGTTTCTAAGATAAACCAAATGATGGAAGAAATAGATAAACGAGAAGAAATAGAAGCAAAAAGATTAAAAGATTTTAAGGATAAAAAAGAAAAAGAAAAAGAAAAGAAAATGGAAGCATTTGCAAATAATAAAAAATAAATTAAAGATATTTAAACAAAAAGACAAAATTGAAATAAATTTTGTCTTTTTTGTTTTTTTCAGTATTATCTCGCCAATTAATAAAGAAATTGTATATAAATAAAATAAATTATGGCTAGAATATATGAAAAAAGTTCCGGAGGTATAGTTTATCGTAAGAAAGAAGGAAATATGGAAGTACTTCTACTTGAATGGCTAAATTCTAAAGGGAATGTAGAACTTGTTATTCCTAAAGGACATATTGAGGAATGAGAAATAGCAAGAGTTGCTGCAGTGAGAGAAATATCTGAAGAAGCTGGACTTCAAGAAAAGGACTTAGAAGTAATTAAATTTATAACTAAATTAAATTATACTTTTACAGCTGCCCATTTAGAAGATTCTCCGCTTATTGATAAAGATGTTTATCTTTTTCTTATAAGATATAATTGAAATGAAAATCCAGTTGTACAAAAAGAAGAAAGATTTGTATGATACAAATGGGTTTCATTAAATGAAATAAAAGATGTAGAAATAAAATTTGATTTATTATCAATTATTTCTAAAAATAAAATATACTTTATTTAATAAAATATAATCAAGTTTATGTTAGATATATCAAAAAATTGAAGTTCTATAATAGTTAAAGATTCAAATAAAAAAGAAATTACTTTTAATACTGAAAAATATTCAGTTGCAATTGATACATTTGTTATTGATTTTCCTGGTGAATATGAAAAATCTGGAATACTTGCTGAAGTAAAAGAATTTGATTCTACACTTTTTTATAGTTTTACTATTGATTCTAAACATCTTTTTATTGTTACTACTGATAAGTTAGAACTTAGAGAAGATATTTTATCTTTTTTTGGAGATATAGATATTCTTATCATTATTGGTACAAAAGATGCAGTTAAATTATTTGAAAATTTAGAAGCGAAATTAGTTATTCCTTATGGAGAAACAAAAGATATATTTTTAAATTCACTTGGACAACATATAGAAGAAGTTAACACTTATAGAGTTAAATGAGATCTAGATGGAGAAAAATCAGAATTTGTTAATTTGGGATAAAAATGATAAAAGTAAAATGATGAAACCTGTTATCAGGAAAAGTAAAAATAAGCTGATCTAAGAATGCTGCATTACCTCTTATTGCAGCTTCTTTGCTCATTAATGGGAAAGTTACTCTTCATAATGTACCTAAAATTGGAGATGTTCTAACTCTTTTAGATATATTAAGAGATATTTGAGTAGATTACAAATTTGAGTGAAATACTCTCTTTTTGGACAATTCTAATCTAGAACCAAAACTTTTTGACTATTCAAAAATCAAAAAAATAAGAGCTTCAATTCTATTACTTGGACCTCTTCTTTATAGATTTAAAAAGATTTCTATTCCATTTCCAGGATGATGTATTATAGGTAAAAGACCAATAGATTCTCATCTTGATGGTTTGCATGCTCTTGGATACAATGTTTCTTTTGTAGATAATCATATAGATATTTCAGGAACTTTAGATGCTGGAGATAA
Organism: Candidatus Altimarinota bacterium; assembly: GCA_028713225.1. Lineage (GTDB taxonomy): Bacteria > Patescibacteriota > Gracilibacteria > BD1-5 > UBA6164 > JAQVPN01. The sequence goes on along the minus strand of JAQTOS010000004.1, from coordinate 100,799 downwards.
AATCATAAATGCTTGATTTTGAGTAACAGCAACAGAAAATCTGATTGTTGCAAATATTTTTAGAACAGGTCATACTACTATAAAAATGTCAGCACTTGAACCACATGTACTGAATTTAGTAGATTTTTTAAATGCAGCTGGAGCTGATATAGTAATAAATCATACTCATCATATTCATATTAATTGAGTAGAAAAATTAGAAAATATAGTTGAATTTGATGTAATTGCAGATTATATAGAATCAGGTACTTTTATGGTTATTTGAGCACTTGCAGCAAAAGATTATATTGATATTGAGGATGCTAGAATAGAAGACCTTTATAGTTTCATAGAAAAATTAAGAGAAGCTTGAATAAAAATAGAGGATTTATGAAATGATGTTGCTAGAGTTTATAGAGCTGATAAAATAAAAGCTATAGAACTTCAAACAAATATTTTTCCAGGTTTTCCAACTGATTTACAATCACCATTTGCAATATTACTTAGTCAAGCTGAATGAATTTCAAAAATACATGAAGTTTTATTCGAATGAAGACTTAATTTTCTTGTAGAACTTGATAAACTTTGAGGGCATACAGCAATACTTAATCCACATCAAGCTTTGATTTTTGGTAAAACAGAACTTAAAGCTAGAAATACAACAGTTACTAGTTGGGATTTGAGAGCTGGAGCTGCTATGATTATTGCAGGACTTATCGCGGAAGGTGAAACTTTTATAACAAATGTGGAATATATAGAGAGATGATACGAAAATTTTGTTCCTAAATTAAAAACACTTGGTGCTGATTTAGAATTTATCAAAGAACAACAATAATTTTTAACTATTTTTATATGAAATTTCTATCAATTTTTTTAATGGCATTTGGTCTGATGGTAATAATTTATCCTCAATTCTTAGCTTATTTAATAGGATTTTTCTTTATTTTTGTATGAGTAAATATGTTTCTTGTTACTATGCAATTTGGAAAATGAAAAAATAATTCTGGGGAGGAATTTGTTAAATTCTGAAAATATGTAATATATAAAAAATAATTTATGGATATTATCTATACATTTCTTATCATTGTAATATCATTTTTGCCCATACTTTTATGGGCTTATGTTTTTTCATATTTTGATAATTCAGCATTATCTAGAACTAGATTTGTATTTTGACTTTGAGCTGGAATAATATCAGTAGTTCCTATTTTATACTTTTCAGATCTTATAAATTCTCTATCTCTTCCTTTTCTAAATGTATTTTCAGCACTTCATAATATATCTACTTTTTCATCTAGTTTTTTCTTTTTTGCTTCAATTTTTTCATTTTTTTCATTTTTACTTGTTTTGTCACTATTTGCTGGACTAGTATCATTTTATAAACAGATTTCTTTTAAAAATTTGTTTATTTTATATCTCAAAAATTTGTTTTATATAGCTTCTTTTTTAGCTTTATCATCAGCTGTGATATATGTTTTAAATTTAGTATTTTCTCAAATTCCATTTTTTTCTAATACCCGCGATTTGTGAGTAAATTTTTGAGATATAGCGTTTTCTTCTCTAAAATTAATTATTTTTTACTATATTTTGGTTTGAATAATAGAAGAACTTAGTAAATATTTGTGATTTTTTTCTAGTAGTTTTTTGTATATAAAAACAGTTAGAACTTGAGTTTTATATGCAGTATTTGTAGCTTTATGATTTTCTTTGGCTGAAAATATATTGTATTTTAAAAACATTTTTGATAATGTATGACTTAATGGTCAGCTAGTAACTACTTATTTTTTCCGTTCAATTTTCTCAGTTATTTTACATGTTTTATGTAGTTTTATCGTAGCATATTATTTTTCTCAAGCTTTGATAAAATATAGAAATTTGGATATCAGATTTCCCTATATAAAAGTATTTTTCTCAGGACTTTTAGTTGCTATAATACTACATATGATATTTGATATAGCTTTAACTTTTTGATTTACATTTTTTATATTTTTGTATTTAATCTGAGCTTATTTATACATAACTTGAGTTTTTTATAAAGAATTGAATGAAAATAATTAATTTTTACAATTATGTCTACAAAAGAACAATTTGAGAAAAAACTAGAAACTAGTTTTAATAATTTAAAAACATCTATTTCATGAGAAAAATTGACTAGATTAGAAATAGAAAAACGTATTGAAAAAGTTTTAGAAATAGAAAACCATGAAATTCAGATTATAACTCAATTGAAATATTTAGAATGACTTTCAATTTCTGAAATATCAATTGTTACAAACAGAGCAGAATATGAAGTTTATGCGTATCTAGATTATATTATTTCTCGTATAAATTCAGTTATTAGAAGAGAAATAAAAGAATTAGAAAATACTGAAGCAAATACTTTAGAAAAAACAAGTATTACAAGTACACATATTTTAGATATTAAATGATAAAACATATGAAAAAAACAATAATACTGCATGATACTTTCCTTTATAAAGGAGGATGAGAAAGACTTATAATGATGATGTGAAAAGCGCTTAAAGCTGATATTGCTTCAGGTTTTTTTTCAAGTGGGAGTTTTGATTTGAGAAAAGAATGATTTGAATGAAAAATGATTTCTGTATCAAGTGAAATTTTCAAAAAATGATTTAGACATTTGAAACTGAAATGGGCATTTTTGTTTAATACTAGTTTTTTGAAAGAATATGATAATATAATTTTTTCTTGAGATTGTATTTCAGCTCAAAGAAATTGTAGAAGTGATGCTAAAAAAATCTATTATTGTCATACTCCGCCAAGATATATTTATGATTTACATGAATTATATTTGAAAAAAGTTCCACTTTTACTAAAACCAGCTTTTAAAATATTTTGTTTTGTTTTCAAAATAATGTATGAAAGAGATGTTAAAAGTATGGATTTGGTTCTGACAAATTCAATAAATACTCAAAAGAGAATAAAAAAATTCTTATGAATTGAGTCAACAGTTCTTTATCCACCAGTTGATTTAGAAAAATTTAAATTTCTAGGACAAAATGATTATTATTTAAGTTTTGCTCGTCTTAGTGATGCTAAGAGAGTAGACAAGATAGTTGAAGCATTTAAGCTTATGCCTGAGAAAAAACTTGTTGTTATTTATGGAGAAAATGATCCTCAAAGACAAAAGATTTTTGATTTAGCAAAGTGACGAGAAAATATTGAATTTAAAACATTACCTGGAAATGTTGGATTTACTGATTATGTAGGGAATGCAATAGCTACAATCTATATACCAATTGATGAAGATTTTGGGATGAGTCCAGTTGAAAGTATGGCGGCAGGGAAACCTGTGATTTGAGTAAACGATGGTTGACTTAAAGAATCAATAATTGATGGTAAAACAGGTATTTTAATAGATGCTGAGGCAAAAGTAGAAGATATAGTTAGTGCTGTTAGAATTCTAAACGCAGATAAAGCTTTGGAAATGAGATGAAATTGTGAGGCTAGAGCACGTGATTTTTCTTTGCAAGTTTTTGATAGGGAAATAAACAAGATAGTAAATAACTAAAAAAATGCCAGAATTTCTGGCATTTTTTTAGTATCGGCAATAGTTAGTTTCTTTTCAAACTTCTTCTAGATTGACTCTGTAAGTTTTTCATCAAATAACTAGTGTTCATTCTTTATTTGCTATTATCTGAGAGCTAAGTGTTATTTTCTCTTCCTTTTGTTTCATAGTTTCAAATAAATTTGCTTTTAAATTTGGATTTGAATTAAGTCCATTTCATTGACCAAAAGATATTCAAACAGAGAATATAAAAAGACCTATTATTCAAACTGTTATAGTAGAATTATCAAGTTTAGTATCAAAAAAGTGTGAATATTTATAAGCCCAAAGTTCAGCTTTATTTTTTATTTTTGTTTTCAAGTTCATAATTTAAAAATAGCATTAAAATTTATTTTTCTAATGCTATTAAATCATATATATTATATGAAGTCAAAAATTTTATTATACATTTTTAAAAGAATCTATTTCTGCTTTTCATCTAGCAATTTTATATATATCTACAGGAGTTTTTACTATTCACATTATTAAGTCTTTTCATAATAATCGTGCTGTATAAGTTAAGTCTATACTTCATATAGCAGCTCAAGCTAGATGATGTCATATATGTTCTGGATTTTCTATTTTATTTAAAAGTTCAGGAGAAAATAATTTATCGGCAACAGCATAAGAATTAGAGGCTATTTCATATTTATCTGATTTTTCAAGCTGTATTCAATCTCTTAAATCAGCAATTCTCATTTTAGTATCTTGTTGTTGGTTTTCTTTTTCTAGAAATTTTAAACTATTTAATTCTTCAAAAATTTCTTTTAATTCAGATTTATTTGCTATAAGAGAATTTATTTTTTCTTTATCTTTAGCATGAAGATTGAGTTCTAATAATTCTTTTTTCAAATCTGATTTTGAAATTATTGTTTTATTCAAGACTAATTCATATGTAACTTGTTTTGAAATTCATAACCTACTTGTTATTTTTTTAACAAGTCTATCATTCTCACTTACTAAGGTTTGTTCCTTTATATAAGAAGCATTATTATTTATTTCTGCATGATGTAAATCCTCTCATTTTGTGCTCATTTTTTTATAATTAAATTATAAGTTATTTATTTTAATTAAATATTTGTTATTTCCAAATTTTTTATTTATTTGCACTTATTAATTTATTCAGATTTTCAGTTTCTTTTTGGGCTAGAGTTCCAAATTCTCAACCTTCATTAGCTAAGATTGTTTTCTTTGCATAAATAAGAGCCATAGGATATTTTCATTCTCTTTCTAATAGATAAGCCATATTTAGAGTTATCATAGGATTTCTAGAATTTATTTTTAATCATTTTTCTAATTCAATTCTAGCATTCACCAAATCTCAAGCTTCTCTATAAATCCATCAACTATATCAGTAGAAAATTTCTTCTTTTGGATATTTTTCCATAGCTTTTTTTATCCAAATTTGAGCAAGTGTATTTTCTCAAAGCATTATTGCATTATAAATTCCAAGAGAATAATCAGTCATTTCTACATCTTTTTCTTTTAGTAGAGAATAGAATATGCTAAGCATTTTTTTATCTTCTTTAAGAAGAAAATAGTTATAAGCAAGTCTTCTTTCTAAATCTATTTTTGGTTTATATAAGTTTTTAATAGCATTATTATAATACATATTACTTCCTGCATAATCTTGCAAGTTGAAGTTTATTATACCAAGAAGATAAGATACTTTTGCATCATTTGGATTCAGAGTATAGTAATCTTCTAATTGTTTTTTTGCACTATAATTATCACCAAGTTCAAAATAACTTTTTCAAAGTATTAATTGAATTGGTCTATAATTTGGCATAGTACTAAGTATTTCCTTAGATATTTTTATACTTATTGGATAAAGTTTCATTTCATAAAATGATCAAGCTAGTAGAGAATCTTTGTAATAAACTTTTTCAGTTGCGAAATTTTTATAGTTATCAAGAGCTCTTTTAATTGAAGTCATTTCCTTTGTTTTTACTTCATTTTTAGCTATATAATCTTCAAAAGCTCGTTTACATTTATGAAAATCAATAGAACAATTTATAGAATTTATATAGTAAAATTTTTGTTCTTTATCTATATTTATAGAATTTATAGATTTTATAATATCATTAGTAGTTCCTGAATTTACTAATTGTAAGCTATAAATGCTAGATAAAATTATTTTTTGGCTAGAAGCTTTTGGATTATTTGTTAAATTTTTATAGAATTCCCATGCTTTTGACCATTTTTTTAATTCAAAATAAGTATCAGCTATTTTTAATTTTACTTTTTCATCATTTGGAGATGATTTTAATGCTTGTAAGTATTTTGTTAAAGCAAAAAGAGGTTGATTATTATTTAGATAATAATCTCATTTAAGGACTACTCATTGTATAGTATATCTTTTTCTAAGTACATCTATGCTAGATCAAGCTGATTCTTCTCATCCACTTGCTTCGCTAGATGAATTTATTAAATTATTTATATCATCAGATAAATTTCTATCTTTAGAATTTTGTCAAAAAAGATTATCTTTGAATATAAATGCTAGAATTCACGATATTATTATTGTTGTAATTATTGCTATAATTATTATTATTTTTTTATTCATTTCTCATTTTTTATAAATATTTTTTCTTTGCTTTATAATACAAAAAAAACTTGAAAAATTAAGTAATTTTTCAAGTTTTTTCTTGACGATTTAGGATTTACTAGTTTTATCTAAAAAATCTTTTAGATATTTGCTTTTTTCTAGAGTTTTTTAATATATTTGAATTTGGATTTTTAAAAATTTCTCTTTTAGATTCAATTCTTTTTTTCTCTTTTTTTCATAAAAAAGGCAAGTCATCAGAATATCAAGCTTCTAATATAAAAGTAGTTTCTTTAATGTGTTTTTCTAGAACTCGTATTATATTCATAGCAATTCATCCAGCTCAAATAATATGTCATCTAGTTTTTTTAATTTCTTCTTCTAATTCTAATTCTAATTCATCATTATTAACTATTAATATATCAGGACATATTTCAAGTAATTTATTTCTTATTTCTTCACAAATAGGGTCATATATTTCAATAATTACCAATTTTCCATCTGTATATTTTCTTTTTATGTTTATATTACTATCATCTCAAGGAGTAATTATATGAAGAGCTTCGGAAATCTCAGCTTTTGTTCATATAATTTGTATTCATATATCATCATAACTTACTTCACTTGCTACTAGTTGAGCTATAGATCTCATTCTTATTTCCATATTCCTCCTCAAAGGAATTCTTGTAAATTCACCCATTTTTTATTTTGTATTTTAAAATTAAGATAGTTTTATAATTAAAAAATAAATAAAGTCAATAATAAACTTGACTTTATTAAAAATCGCATAAAATACTTTTTAAGTTTAGATGAAAATCTAGATAAAAATAAAAATAGATTCGGAAAGGGTTTAAAATGAAAGTTTATGAATTCGGTTCGTATAGACCATATTCTTGGAGAGTTATTTTGCTTTTATCAGTCTTATCAATGATGATAATTGACAATAATCTGTTGCAAAATTTCTTGCTTGCTCCTCTAGGAGTTAAATTTTTGGTTTCTTTAGTTGTAATAATAGCCGTTGTTAATAGTTTGGTGGATTCATCAAATTTTATAACATTTTTGGGTATATCAACTATTTTTATGTTCACCACTATTATTAACAGTGGTGTTAGTGCCTATGATAATCGTGGGGGAGAGCTAATCGAATCAAACTTCATCTTATCCACACATAAAATGGAATTTCGTAAACAAATATCATTTAAAGTTGTGTACAATATGGGGGTTGGGCAGAAACAAGAATTTGAAGTTTATTTGTACCCTAGGACTTTAGATTCCTATAAAGAATTGGAGTGGATTAATTCTAAGGAATATTCAATCAATTCATCATTGCAAGATTTTTTCTATGGGTTATTTAAACCATATGGAAAAGTAAGCTATGAAATCAAAAAGAGCCAAAGCTATTAAGCTTTAGGCTCTTTTTACTATTTCTTCAATTTCAATCCAAATTTTAATTCTTCTAAGTCTATTTCCTTAACTAAATCAGCTTTTTCAATATTTGAAACTATTTTTGATAAAGTTTCAGTTTCTATATTTTCAGAAAAACGAGCAATTACTTGAGCTAAAACTGAATCAGTACTTGTTATAGAAATTTCTATTCTATCACTAACTTCAAATCCAGCTTCTTTTCTAGCTTCTTGAACTTGTCTAACTATATCACGAGCAAATCATTCAAGTTTAAGTTCTTCAGTAACTACAGAATCCATTGCTATAGCCATTCCAAATCAAGCTTCTATATCCAAACTATCATCAGCTTTTTCATAAGCAACTTCATATTCTCATTCTAGTACTAAAAATTCTCAAACTTTTATATCTCAATTTTCTAGTTCTTCGAAATTACCAGATTTAGCTTGCATAATTATAGTTTGAACATCTTTACCATATTTTGGTCCTAGAAGTTTAGCATTTGGTTTAGCTATTTTTCTTGCGATTTTTGAAGAATCAGTAAGAACAATTACTTCTTTTACATTTAATTCTTCTTTGATAATTTCTGCGTAATAATCATCAAGTTTTTCTCAGATTGTTATGCTAGATAATGGTTGTCTAACTCTTAGTTTTCTATTCGCTCTAAAAGCTAGTCCTAGATTAACTATCTTTTGAGTTAATTCCATTTCTTTATTTAAGTTTTCAAATATGAATCCTGGAACTCTAGAAGGATAATTTTCTAGATGAACAGATTCATGTCCTGTTAGAGATTTATAAATATGTTCTGATACAAAAGGCATAAATGGAGCTATAACTTTTGATAATTCAACTAAAACTTCATGTAGAGTATTATATGCTTCTATTTTATCATTATCATTTTCTGATTTCCAGAATCTTTTTCTAGATCTTCTGATATACCAGTTAGTTAAATTTTCCATAAATGCTTGAATAGGTCTAGTTGCATCAACAAGTTTATATTCATCAAATCCAGCTTTTACATCTTTAGTCAGTTTATTTAATTCAGAAATTATCCATCTATCTAATTTATTATTTCTTTCATAATTTGGAAGTTTATATAGTTTAGAGTTTTTAGCTCAAGCTACTTGATAATATGCTTCATCATCAGATAGATTACTTATATATTTATTTATAGGTCTAAAAACTCATCCATGACTTACAAGTAATATATTTTTTCAAGCATGATTTTCTTCTAATTTTTTATATCAGTCTACTACTCTTTTTTCGAATTTTGCTAGTGGTTCTACTGAATTATTTCTATAGACTCTTGAAATATCTCAAGGAGTTTTACACTTATATTTTTCTATTATTTCAGTATGACTCATTCATTTGAATTCTCAATAAGATTGTTCTCTAAAAGCTTCGTCTTCTATTATTTCTATATTATATCATAGGTAAGATTTAATAATTGTAGCTGTATTTTTAGCTCTAGCCATAGGAGATGATACTATATAATCAAATTTTACATGACTACTCGCTAACATAGAGCCAAGGTGATGAGCTTGTTTTATTCAATTATTATTTAAATCAATATCATCATCTCAACCATTAACTACATGATTTTTATTATTATCAGTTTCTCAATGTCTAACATAATAGATATTTCCTTCTTTAGCAGTAAAACCATCAATATTTGCATAAGTTGTGAAGAAATAATAAGTATTCCATAAAGGAAGTATTACTTTTTTAACTACTTCTTCTACTCCGCTTTCCGAAAATCTCAAATCTTGTGCTTCAACTACAGGAGAATTCATCAAATAAAATCTCATTGCATCAGCTCAATATTTATCAAAAATTATTTCTGGATCTGGATAATTTTTCTTTGATTTAGACATTTTTTGTCCATCTTCAGCCAAAACTATTCAGTTTACGATAACATTTAAAAATGGAGTATTATCAAAAAGTGCAGTTCCAATAATAAGTAAAGTATAAAACCATCATCTAGTTTGGTCCAATCATTCAGCGATAAATTCAGCAGGGAATTTGAAGTTTTCTGCGTTATCAAAAGGGTAGTGTTTGCTTGCATAAGGCATAGAACCTGATTCAAACCAACAATCTAGAACTTCTGGAATTCTTTTTAGAGTGTTTCAAGTAGCTGGATTTTTAACTAAAATTTTATCAACAAAATGTTTATGTAAATCAATTTCTATATTTTCTTCTTTGTAGAAATATTTGTCTCATCTTTGTTCAATTTGACCAAAATCTTTGTTCAATTCATAAAGTTCTGCAATACTTCCTACGCAAACTTCTTCAGTTTTTGCCTCGTTTTGCCAAACAGGAATAGCAGATCCCCAATATCTATTTCTAGAAATATTCCAATCTCTTGCATTCTCAAGCCATTTTCCGAATCTTCATTCTTTTATAGCACCAGGAACCCAATTTATTTTTTGGTTATTTGCTATCATTTTTTCTTTCAATTTTTCTACAGCAACATACCAAGCGGGAATTGCTCTATAAATCAAAGGAGTATCACATCTCCGGCAATGAGGATATGAGTGGTCAATAGTAGATATTGCAACGATTTTCCCAGCATCTTTTAATCTAGTAATTTCAGCATCATTGAAATCAAAAACAAATTCTCCATTATGTTCAAGTAGATTACAAGTTTTCCCAGAGTCATCAATATGAGATACGAATCAAAGTTCTGATTTTTCTCAGATTATATTATCATCTTCTCAATAAGCTGGAGCGATATGAACTACCCCTGTACCAGATTCAGTTGTTACATGATGACCAATTACAACAGAATATGCATTTTTACCAAGTTTGATAGTAGTTCCAAGACTTGCTCACATTTCATTTAATTGTAAATCAAAATCGTCAAAAATAGGCTCATATTTTATTCCTTCCAAACAAGCACCTTTATATTCTCTGATTATTTGATAATCTTCTTCAGTTTTATAATAAGATTTTAGTCTATCTGTAGCCAAAACATAAGTTTCACCAGTTTTTTTGTCTAAAATTTCTGAGTACATAATATCTTTACCAACAGCCAAACCAAGGTTTGCTCTAAGAGTCCAAGGAGTAGTCGTCCAAGCTAGTATGTATTTATTTGCATTATTTAGAACCTTGAATTTTACAGTCAAAGTTTTATCTTGTTTATCTTTATAACCTTGATTTACTTCAAAGTTTGAAAGGGGAGTAGTACATCTAGGACAATAAGGAACAACTCTATTTCCTTCATAGATTAGCCCTTTATCATAGATAGATTTAAAAGTCCACCAAACAGATTCCATGAATTCTTTATCCATAGTTTTATACGAGTTTTCCATATCAACCCATCTTCACATTCTCTCAACTGTTTTTTTCCAATCTTCTGTATAAGTCAGTACATTAGATCTACAAGATTCATTAAATTCAAATACTCAAACCTTGTCTTCGATATCTGATTTTCCAGAGATATTCAATTTTTTTTCTACGATATTTTCAATAGGCAATCCATGACAATCCCAACCAAAAACTCTCTGAACTTTATGTCCAGTCATAGTTTGGTATCTAGGAATTACATCTTTAATTGTACCAGCCAGAATATGTCCATAATGCGGAGTTCCAGTTGCAAAAGGAGGTCCATCATAAAAAGTATATTCAGGACTATCATTTCTATTCTCAATAGATTTCTTAAATGTATCATTCTCTTTCCAGAATTTCATCACTTCTTTCTCCAGCTCCGGAAAGCTTTGTTTTGGGTTTACTTTATTGTATGTCATAGGTGGGGGTTATTTTTTAAAATTAAATTATTTTATTATTAATATCTTTCGAAATATTTAGATATGGTATTCATACTTCAACTATATTTTTTCGGAAATCTTTTTTTAAATATAATTCTTTTTTTTCTTTATCTGTTAATTTATTATTTTTATCATTTAATAATAATTCAAATGAAATAGAATATTTATTAATTATATCAAATATAAAATATATAAATTGTTTTCATTGATATAAATTTAAATTTCTATCAGATGTTGTTGAAATATAATTTACTAGTAAATGAATTATAAAATACTCCTTTTGCTTTGTTTTATCATTTTTATTATCAATATTAAACATGGCAGTTGAATAGTCAAACTCAATTATATTACTAATATCTAGTGAAATCCATTCAACCCATTCATTCCATAAATCATCTGATATATATCATTTTGATTTTAAATAATACTCTTCATAAAATAAGGATATTAAGTTAGAATATAGATTTTTTAGAATTTCAAAATTTTCTGATTTACTTGAATTAATTTTATTGTTTATTTCATTATATTTAATTGTATATTTTTCAATTATCTCTAATTCTTTATCTCTTTCATATTTTTTATATCAATACCAAAATGCAATTATTGCTCAAATCATTAATAAAGTTTCCTTATTATCAATTCATAATTTAGTTTGAAAATATATAATTATTGCTATTCATGAAAGCATTATCATAGTGAAGTGCCTTGTAATATATTTTTCGAATTCATTGAGTCTAAAAAATAATAGGTAAATAGTTAAAATTATTAATTGGAAATAAAAAAATATAGTAACCATTTTTTTATCTGAATTTGTAAAATACATAAATAATCCAACTAATATAAAATAAATTAATCATCGCAGTAATTTATCTTTATTTTTTATATAACATTCTTTTATTTCTTCTTTCATTTTTTCTAATAACTTACTAAACTATTAACTTTATGTCACTCAAGTTTTGCAATTCAGTTTAATTCATCGAGAATTATTACGAAATTCAGACTATCAACTATTCCTCCAGATTGTTCTATCAGGTCAATCGCTGCTCTTGCAGTTCCACCTGTTGCAAGTAGGTCATCAACTATGGCAATTTTTTCTCAAGAATTTATTGAATCAGTGTGCATAGAAAATGAGTCTGAACCGTATTCTAGGTCGTAACTGATATCTATAGTTTTGTAGGGAAGTTTTCACTTCTTTCTGATTAGAATAAGTGGTTTTCCTAATTTATAAGATACAGCTCGAGCGAAGATGAATCATCTAGCATCAAGTCCAACAATTTTGTCAGCATTTTTTACTAGTTCTGCTAGTTTGTCTACAGAAGCAGCAAAAGCTTCTGGACTCGATAGTAGAGTTGTAATATCTTTGAACATTATTCCAGGTTTTGGAAAATCGGGAATATCTCTTATGTAGTCTGCTAGGTTCATATAGAATAAAATTAATTTATAAATTTCTTTTTAATCGTTCACTTATTTTTCATTTATAGTTCTCAGTTCATGCAGGATATTCTAAAAGTAAATTATTTACAGTTTTGGAGATTTTTTCTTTCATACTTATAAAATCATCTATTTTCATTTCTCAACTTGATACTTTTTCAAGTCTTAACTTTAAGATATTAAATAATTCAACATCTTCATTTCATCTAAGTAATGCAATAATAAGTGAACAATAATTTCAAACAGGATCAGTAATTTCTTTTTTATCTCAATGTATATTATATATAGAATTTGCTAATCATTTTAACTCATCAACTATTATTGTATCCATTTTTACAAAATTAAGCTTTAAATTCTTCTACTAATTTTTTAAAAGCTTCTTTATACTCATTTTCTCTAAGTTCTGTGTATAGAGTAGCTTCGTTTAATACTTCATACATTTCATCCATTTCTTTTTCTGGGATATTTTCTGAGTAGATTGCTTCTAAAATCAAATCTATATCATCAAATTTATCGTTATCAATAGTCGCTTCAAGCTTATTTAAATATAACTCATATAATTCTTTCTTGTTCATAATTATTATTTATTATTAATTAAAATTAAATTTAGCATTTCTTCAGTTCAAAATTCTCAAGATTTATATAATTCTTTTAATTTTGATATAAAATCAGAATTTCATAGTTTCTGTTCTATGAGTCTTAAATTTTCTATAGCTTCATCATAATTTTTCTTTTTCTCTGCTTCTTGTTCTTTACTTAAATTAACATAAGGCACAATTAATGACATAGCATTTCGTGAATAATTATTTATAAGGAATTTTACTTCAAAAGCTAGTTCCATTTTGAAAAATTTTTCAGAATATTCTCTGATAATGTTTTCTCTATCTTTTAATCAAATCATAAAAAATAAATAAAAAATAAAAAAGCATAAAAATATCGTTTGATATTTTTATGCTTTCGGCTTTGCTTGAGCAAAGAGTTACCACCTAAAGCTTATGAATGAAAATATTCATTCACTACTCAATTTTATTTTTGATAACGAAGATTTTACTCCGAGAGGTTCTACTAAATTTTTGCAAATTTTTCTTCCTCCAGCTTCGTCTGTTGATAGCAGACTCAAATGCTTTTTTGATTTCCATAATTATATAGAAAATACTTTACTTTTCAAGTTTTTTTATGATTTATCCAACATCAGAATAAGAGGCAGGTTTATCAATGTTGTTTCTTGGAATGATTTCTATTTTATCTTCATTATCTATTAATAATAAACTTAACATTTCTTTAGAATCTATTAATCACTTTTTATATTTTTTTTCTAACTCATGCAAAAAATCATTATCATTAACTTTTTTATGAATTAATTCCAGATTATTCATAAAATCAGCAATTTCTGTTAATTCTTTTTCTAGATTCCATGTTTTTAATTGTTCTAGTTCTATTGAAAGAATTATACATATTATTTTGGCTGAATATGAGCTCATATAATTAAATATATAGTGTTTTACCTCTTTACTTAATCATATATCTCTAAAATGATCAGAAGATTTTTGTATTTCATTTTTATATTCATCTAGTCTTATTATTTGTTGTTGCTCCATCAAATTTTATTAAAAAATAAAAAAGCTATTCAACTTAATTTGTATTGAATGGCTTTAATATAATAATATAAGATTAAAAGTAAAGACTAATATTAAATTAATCTTAAATATATATTAAATTTAAAATAATTTATAATCTTGATTTAGCTAGATAAAAAGCTGAAATTGTTAGAGGGCATTTAACTGCTCATATTTGTATTAATTTTTCGAAATCTTCGATTGAAGACTCAATTACTTCTATTTGTTCTGGAAGTTCAAGCTCTTGAACTCATGATTTTTGTACATTTTTTGCTAGAAAATATTTCAATTTTCATCAGCTATAATTTCACACTATTGTTTCTCATAAATATTCAAATTTTTCTGCGGTATATCAAGTTTCTTCTTTTAATTCTTTTGCTACATTTTCTTCACTTGTTAAGTCTGGTTCTTGTTTTCAAACAGGGAAATTGTAAATAAATTCATCAGGTCAGTATCTATATTCTCTAAGATAAACTATATTTCAGTTTCCCAAAATTGGTACAAGCATTGTTCAAGAATCACTTTTATCTCATCAATATATCAAAACATTGAATTCTTTTGAATTAAGTGAATAAAAATTTTGGTATATTTTTTTATATCAATTATTTATGATTAAATTAGATTCTTTTAATTTTGGTCTAGCAAATTCTCTTTGATTTACTAATTTCCCATCTAAAAATTGGAATTCAAATTCTATTTTTTCTCCAGCGATTACTTTTGGAAGCCAAATACTATCATCTTCCCACATTTTGTCATAGGGGATTTCAGATATATTAAACCATTTTGGAAGCATTTCTTCGGTTTCTATTGGTTCATTTTGCCAACTATTTATTTTAAATACATTTACATCTTGATTCCAGTCAGGTTTATCTAAAAATCTAAAATTTAATACTCAAAGAGTTTCCATAGAATCTAAATCAGTTTTTAAACCTGTTTCTTCAAATAATTCTCTCACCATTGCTTCTTCAATAGTTTCTCACTTTTCTAATTTTCATCCGGCTCAATTCCAAAATCATTCTCAAAATCATCTTTTTTTCATACAAAGAAGGATTTTATCATCTTTCATTATTACGGCTAGAGTTGTTTGTTTCATAAAATTTATATTGGAAATGTTTTTTGTAAATTACTTATTGTATTTAATATTTCTGAACTTATAATTGTTCATTCTAAAGGGATATTTTCTGTATTATTAGCTTCTATTTCTAATTCTTTTTGGTAATCTATTGAATTTATTAAATATTCAGTAACTTTTTCATCATCTCATGCAAAAAGTTTTTCAGCATATTCTTCTGTCCCTCAGACAAATCATTCAGCTCAAACATATTTTGCTATGCTTTGTTCTATAGTTTTTTTATCAGGTAATCCTCACATGATAATTTTTTCACTTCTTTCTTTTATCATTATTTGATTTATATCTAGTGCTTCAACTCAAGATCAATAATCATCTTTTTTATTTGTAGATTCTAATGGGGGAAGTCAGTGAAATGCCCTTTGTCTATTTATTTCTTCATCTGGAAATAGCTCTTTTATATCACAATCTATTATGCACATAAAAATTAAGTTAAGATTTAAACTATATTAAAAGTATTATAAATTTCAGCTACTATATCATTTGTATTTATAGGACACTCTCCATAAATACATTTTCTTTTGGAAATATCTTCCATAATAGATAGTAGTAAAAATGTTTTTTCCTTTGAAAAATTAGCATTCTCAAAGAAATAAGAGTTTATTATACTGAAAATTTCTAATTGTCTAGTTTTTAGCATTTTTTTCATATCACTATTTTCGCAATACCCGTTTTGATTTATTATAGAGAATACATTTTTATTTTTTGCTGGGAATTCTATAAATTCTTTTACGAAATTTCTAGTATTTCACTCGCTTATTTTTTCTATAAATGCTTTATAATTTTCAAATGAAAAATCAATTAAAGCTTCAATCAAAGTTTCTTTTGAAGAAAAATAATAATATAGTGAAGCTTTTTTTATTTCTAGATGTTTAGCAATAGTATCCAAACTTATTTCTTTGAAAGTTTTTTCATAGAAAAGTTCTTCTATTTTCCCAAGTAATTCTTCTTTTTTCATAATTTATTTATTAGCTAACAATTGGTCGGTATTATAATAATCTTTTATTTTAAGTAAAATTTTTGTAAAAAATACTAGTGTATGTTAGAATTACCTTACACAAAAGTTAAAAAGGGAGGTGTGTGATGTTATTTAATGGTGAAGAAATCACAGAAGATTGTGATGGTTTTATCTATGTTAATGGTATGCATCTACGATACCAAGGATACAAAGTCCGTAAAGGTTATGGTGGATATTACAATGAACATGATGCAGAGATTAAAAATCTTTCAGGAAAATCTCTTGAAGAAGTTTTAAATCTTTGCATGAAGTGAGGGCTAGCTAGTTTGCTAGCTCTTTTTCTTTTGCTAAAAATTAAATCTATCTTAAATTCATCTTAAATAAATATTAAAAAAACTTTACAAAAAAATTAAAGATTCTATAATCAATTTTGTGATACAAATACCAATATAAAATCTTGTGAAGCGGGGGTGTGATATGGCCGGAAAGAAAGATGTCATGGATAAACCTATGATTGATTCATTGGGACGTAAAGTTATGGTTAGTCTTGTTCCAACAAGACCTGATTCTGCCAGTATATATATTAATGGCACTCCCACAGCTTTGCATATAAAAAATGTTAGTAGAGAAATTTTCTCTGATGCTTCTGAAAATGTTTCACGTCTTTCGCTTGAGAAGTATGTGAAAATGTTTGTTTAATCCTTTCGGATCAGCTGCGGCTGGTCCAATTTTTTTCAAAAAAATAAATTTGAAAAAAATAAATTCTCCTATATAATGAATTTATTAAAACCAGTGCTAGAGTTTGGAAGCTCGGAAAATAGTTTGGTTTTTAGAAAAAAGAGCTAGGGTTTTCCTAGAACTTGGGTGGAACCGTCCAAATATATCAAAAAATATAAAGGACCCCAAGGAATATTTCTTTACATAAAAAGATATTCCTTAGGGGTCTTTTTCAGTAATTATATTTCTTAATTTTTTTGTTTTTATGAAAGTAACAATGAAAGATATTGTTGAATTATCTAAAGTTAGATGATTTGTTTATGCAGGTAGTGAAATTTATGGATGACTTGCTAATTCTTGGGATTATGGTCCTTATGGTTCTCTATTAAAAGAAAATATCAAAAATCTTTGGATAAAAGAATTTGTTCAAAAAAAAGATGATATGATGCTTCTTGATTCTTCAATTTTATTAAACCCAAAAGTTTGGGTTGCTTCAGGACATGTTGGAGGATTTTCAGATCCTTTAATTGATGATAAAAATACTAATGAAAGATTTAGAGCTGATAAATTACTTGAAGATTTAATAGAAAAATTATGAGATAATGCACTTTCTCATCTAAAATCTACATATTGAGTAAATAACTTAGTCCCAGAATCTTGGCCACTTGAACAACAAACTGCAGTAATGAGAGGAGAAAAAGTTAATAATCCAAATTCAGGAAAACCAGGTGATTGGACAGATGCTAAAAAATTTAATCTGATGTTTAAAACTTTCCAATGAGTTACAGAAGATTCTACAGCGACTGTTTATATGAGACCAGAAACTGCTCAAGGAATATTTGTAGATTTCCCAAATGTACTTAGAACTTCAAGAAGAAAAATACCTTTTGGGGTTGCTCAAGTTGGTAAAGCATTTAGAAATGAAATTACTCCAGGTAACTTCATATTTAGAACTAGAGAGTTTGAACAAATGGAAATAGAATATTTCTGTGAACCAGGAAAAGATTTAGAAGTGCATGCAGCTTGGAAAGCTGATTGTATGAATTTCTTACAATCAACTCTTTCTCTTACTCCAGAAAACCTAAGATTTAGAGACCATGAAGCTGATGAATTAAGTCATTATTCAAATGCTACAACTGATATTGAATACAAATTTCCATTTGGTTGGTGAGAACTTTGGGGAGTTGCTGATAGAACAGATTTTGATCTAAAAGCTCATATGGCTGAATCAAAACAAGATATGAGTTATTTTGATCCAATAAATAATAGAAAATATGTTCCTTATGTTATTGAACCATCAGTTGGTTTAAATAGACTTTTCTTAACTGTTTTAGCCGATGCTTATACAACAGAATGAGAAGGTGAAGAAGCGAGAACTTATTTGAAATTAGATCCAAAAGTTGCTCCAATCAAAGTTTGAGTACTTCCAGTAATTAAAAAAATAGGGGACGATGCTAAAAAAGTTTACAAAATTTTGGCTGAAGAATTTATGTGTGAATATGATGAAGTAGGTTCAATTGGCAAAAGATATGCTAGATTTGATGAAATTGGTACACCATTTTGTGTTACTATTGATTCTAATAATTTTGAAGCAGGAAATGTAACAATCAGATACAGAGATTCTATGGAACAAGAAATAGTTGCTATAGATAATCTAGTAGAATTTATAAAAGCAAAAATGAAATAATTTATGATTTGAGTATTTGATAGTTGATTTGGAGGTTATTATACTCTCTGACTTTTAAGGGAAAAATTTCCAGATTTTGATTATATTTTTTATGCTGATACTAAAAATATTCCTTATGGAGAAAAAAGTCCAGAAGAAATAAAAAAATATACTTTTGCTTGATTAGATTTTCTTTTTGATAAATGAGTTGCTATAGTAATTCTTGCTTGTAATACAGCTTCAGCTTATGCAATAAGAGATTGGCAGGCTAAATATCCTGATAAAAAAGTACTGTCAGTTACTATTCCAGGAGTAGAAGCTATGCTTGGAAAGTGATATAAAAATGTTTGAGTTTTTGCTACAAATGCAACAGTTAAATCAGAAATTTTTCCTAAAAAATTTCATGAAATAAAAGAATTTGAAGAGCTTGATATTCATCAAGTTTGATGTCCAAATTTAGTAACTATTGTTGAGGATAAGGAATTAAATGAAGATTATATAAATTCAGAAATATTAAATTATTTAGCTAGTATTTCTTCAAATAATTTAGATGCTTTAGTTTTGGGATGTACTCATTTTCCATTACTTAAATCACATATAGAAAAACATTTTTATTGAGATATTATAGATCCATCTCACGAAGCTGTTATCGCTTTGGAAAAGTATTTTGAAAAACATAGAGATATTTATGAATCTATAGGTAAAAATGGAAGAATAGAAATATATACTACTTGAGAAAATAAATTTAATTAAAAAATCCCGCATTCGCGGGATTTTTTTCTATTTTTTAGTTTCTTTATCTTCTTCTTTTTGTCTCACAAATTTAGGGTAGTGGAATAAAAAGAATAGTACAAATACGATGAACCATGCTCCAGATGTTATGAACATATCTTTTAAATCATAATTTCTAGAAAATTTTACTTCTTCTCTTACTTTTGCTTCACATTTAATGATTTCTTCATCTGTAGGAGTTTTTGGATTTGTTTGTGGTAAAACAGCACCATTTTTGTCATAAGCAGTAGTATAACTAGGATTTTTACATTCTTGTAATCTATATTGTTGATTGAATTGTAGGTACTCTTCATCTGTTACGATGTAATATTTTCAAATAGATGTAAGAACAATTCATAGGTTTATTCCTATAGCAATAATAGATACAAAAGATACAATTCCTAAATAAAAGGAATATAATTTACTTGATTTAACTTCCATAAAATAGTTAGTTAAAAAATAAAAAATTATTATAATAAAAATTATTAGAATAATACTAATCATAGTATCTAAAATTAAAAATAAGCAAGTTTTTATTTTCTAAAACTTTCTAAAATTTCTTTTGCTATATCTTTTCAACCCAGTCAAAACGCAAGTCCTCAGGCAAGAGATAACATTCAGATAAATCAGATTAGAATAGTGTTTATAATAAGAGTATTTACGATTTTAATATAATCAAGCATTATCATAAGAGTAAAAAAAAGTATGATTATTTTTGCTCCTGATGCGATTATTTTGCTTGTTTGTTCTCTAGTTATATTTAGAGTGTGATAAACTAAATCATATACGAAATTCGCAAATCTAATACCGAAAAATCAAATTACAAGTCATATGAATAAACTAGGAAGATAATCTATTAAATCTTTCAAAAAACTTTCTACATCAATTATTCAAATATATGAAATAGCCATTCTAAAAAAAAGTATGAATATATACCAAGAAATCGCTTTTGATATAACTCTATCTACTTTTATTTTTTCAGAAAATCTAGATTTTTTTCTTCTTTTGTTTTTTTCCTCAGGATTGTTTTCTTCTTCAAATTCTATTGCAAGTTTATCAATTAAATCAATGATTTTGAATTTTTTGAATAAAAATATCGAGAATATATATATAATTCTAGAAATTATTCATCCAGCTAGAAGTATAAGTAAGGCTCATCCTATTTTAGGTCAAAGTACATTTATTTGTCTTAAAGTAACATTAATTATATTTGTATAGTAGAAATTTATTATGTCTAACATATAGTTGTTGGTGATTAATTACAAATAATTTAAAAGTTTGAAAAATCTTTTTAATTCATTAATGCATTCATTATAGATTTTTTTGTAAAAAGACAAGCTGAAAAATTTGCTTTTTCAGTAAAATTGAGTAAAAAGCTTTCTTATTTATATTTATAAATTATATTTTATGAATTTTTTAGAACAAGTTATTCCAAAAACTTGTGATAAACAGACTAATTCCTGTTCAAATATATGCGCTTTTTATAAAATATGTATTTCAGATCTTATTAAAACTGATAAGGTCACTTTTTTGGATCTTTATATAAAATATCATAACAATCCAAATTCTAAAATTTCAAAAACAATAAAAGAATATAAACAAATTCATTATAGTAATGATAAAAATCTATTTTTTGAAGATTTGATTTCATATTTTAAAGAAGCTTTTCTAAATTTAGATGATTTTATTCCTGAAACTATAATAGAGCTTTTACTAAAGAATAATGATTTTAGGATTTTTGTATCAAATTATGTGAAAGAAAATAATCCTAAACTTATAGACAATTCATCAGTAGAATATTTTGAAGAATTGAGCTTTTTATTATATCTTTCTTGAATGAATAAATCATATGATATATCAAAAGATATAGTTTTTGATACACCACTTCTTACAAATGAAATATCTACTGATTCAATTATAGGCCTTTTAAATTATTATAATGACTTGTGTACATATTTATTTAAAAGATGAAATTATGATGATTTTAATAAAAATATTCCAGTAGTTATAAATCTACTTGATATTATAAATAATGCTATTTTGATAGGAGATATGTTATTTTGAGAAAATATAGAAATATCAGAATTTTTATTTAGAAATAAGCAAAAAATAGGTAAATTTATAGAAATATCTGCTAATATTGAAAATAACGAGGGAATATCGAATCAATTAAATTATTCTTACTCTAAAATAGATTTGGTTTTTTCTCATCTAGTAGCTAGAGAAGAAGTAAAAAATACTAAACAACTAGATAAAGATTTTTTATTAGATAAATATAATTTAGCTATAAAAAAACAAGTTTTAGCTTATCAAAATTTGAAAAATACTGATAACTGAAATGAAGAAAACATATATAAAGTATTTTTTGGAAATGTATCAGTATCTATTTTAGATTTACTTGATTCATTTGAAGAATTTAATAATGAAAATTTATTTTCAGAAGCAATTTTCTTAGAAATATTGGATGTATATAAAAAAGAAATAAAAGTTTCAGAAATTAGCTTTAATAATTTACTAGATTTAAAAAAAGATTTAATTGATAATATTACATCTATTTATTTATCAGAATCAAAAGAAAAAAATAATCTTAAAAAAGAATCAAAAGATATAATAGAGGATTTTATAAAATCAAACGAAGTTAATCAATATAAAATAGAAGCACTTTATTATTTAGTTAGGTCTTGAAATCCAGATAAAGGTTTGCTTATGGATTTAGGAAAACATTTAATTTCTTCAAATTTTACAAGTTATTATCATGAAGATTTCAAAATAAAAATATTGACTTTAATAGTAAAATCATTTACTTGAGAAAAAAATCTTGAATTTGAATCTTTTTTGAATGATTTAGAAAAGTATATTGTTGAGAATAAAATAGCAACACATTTAATTAATTCATATAGTCATATATATCTTTATATATCATTATATTATTCTTATTTGATAAATGATTCTAATACAAAAGATATCACAAAACTTTTTTATTATAAATTTACAAAAATGAGGACATTTAATTCTTTAAATGAAAATAAAATATTAAAATCAACAGAACTTATTGCTTATAATATTTGATTTAGTTCATTAAAAAAATTATGAATTTCTGATAAATTAAATAATGAAGATATAATAAAAATTTGAAGAAATTATTTAAGAGAATCTGAAATAGAATATTATAACAGCATAAAAAATGATATAAATTCAAAAATAACTAATCTTATAAAAGAAAACATTGCTTTTAAAATAAAAGAAATTGATTTATTAAAAGAATTATTAAATATATTATCAAGTGATATTTTTCATTGATTTTGTGATATTTCTATAATAGAAAATTGATCAATTTCGGATATAAAACTCAAAAAATGATATGATAAAGAAATAGTGCATTTACATAATGAATATGAATTATGTTTTATTTATCCATTGGTTTATAAACGCATATTTCAAAAAATATATTTCGATCAACGAAATTATGTTGTGGATAATGTAAAAAATCTTATAGATATAAATATACAAAAAAGATCAATTGAAATAGAACCAATAACAGGATTTTATAATGATTCTAAAATAAAAAATATTTCAGCTAAAAATGAGGAAGATGAATATTCAATTATGATTTTAAGAATATCAAATTTATTATATATAGAGTGATGATATTGACATGAAGCTTGAGCTGAGTATATAAAAGCTATAAGTATTAAATTAAAAGAAATATTAAGAGACTTGGCTATAGAATTTTATAAATGAAATAGATCGACTTTTACTATACATTTAAAAAATTGATTAGAAAGAGAAGAAATAGAAAGAGCTTTTGAAAAAATAGATGAAATGAAGGTTAATATAGATGCTATAGGAACTTTTCATATTCCAGTTAAACAAAAATCATGAATAGTTTTGAATGAAAAATGAGATTTTTATACGAAATGACATATAGCACATACTAATTTTTCTCAAGATAATAGAACAAGTCATTCTTATTATGAAGAATGACTTGTAGATCCAGCAAGGTATAGGAAAAATATTGAAATGTTATCAAAAGTAAATTCTGCAATAGAAGAGTCTAGAATTGTTGCATTTTTACAAGCAATAATTGATTTAAAAACATGAGAGATTTATAAATATGAATCACTTGTTAGAATAATAGAAGAAGATGGAAATATTATTCAACCTGGGCAATTTATACCAATTTTAGATGAACTTGAAGAAACTTGGAATGTAACTAAAATTATGCTACATAATGCTTTTGAATCAGTAAAAAATAGAAATATATCAGTATCTGTTAATATTTCAGGAGTTGATTTAATAAATAAAGATTTTATGCCATTGATAAAATCTAAAATATCCCAATGAAATTTTAATACATCTAATCTAACTCTGGAAATTCTTGAAAGCCGAATAATGTGAGATTATAAAAATGTTTTAGTTGAGTTAAAAGAAATGTGATTTAAAATAGCTATAGATGACTTTTGAGCTGAGTGATCAAATATAGATAGGGTATTTGAATTTTCAGGAGAATTACTTGTTGATTATGTGAAACTTGACGGTAAAATTATCAAACCATTACCAACATGACAATGAGTTAATACAATAAAGGGAATTACAGCTGATTGTCATAAAGCTTGAATAAAAGTTATTGCTGAATATGTAGAAAATGAAGAAATTTTAAAAATATTAAACCTTATATGAGTTGATTTTGGACAATGATATCATTTTTCAAAACCTCTTCATCCAGATGAAATTTAAAAAAACGATTTTGATTATACAAAGCTTTTTGTATAATCATTTTTGTTAAATATAGTTTAGTTTAATTTTCCTTCAAAATGAATAAATTTGAAAAAGAGTTTTTTAAGAAATATATTCCAGAAAGTCAGGAAATACTATGAGTGGTTCATGTCCATTTTATGGTTATTTTTGATAGAATATTTTTGCTTTTAATTTTTTGATTTTTATTGCCATCATTTCTATTATATAACTCAGAATTATTCAGATCTTTTGCTCCATTTTATGCTTTTGAAACATTCTTTTTGCTTGTTTTTTTGAAAATAATATTTGATATTTTTGATTGGTATAATGATGCTTGGATTGTTACAGATTCTTGAATAGTAAGTATGCAGTGGGGATTATTTGATGCTAAAACTTTGTCTATAAAATACGAAAATATAGAGTGAATTGAAATTGTTCAAGATGGGTTTTTAGATACTATTTTGAGAAATTGAAGAATAGTTTTACATAAAATATGAAGTGAAAATATTGTTATGGAAAAATCATTCTTGCCTTATGATACTCTAAATGAAATAGAAAAAAATATAAAACATGAAGATGAATGAGAAGAGGAAGTGGAAGAAGAATTAGATAAATTTGATTTACTTATACATACTTTATCTTGAATAGTTGAAGATTATATGTGAGCAAAATGATATGAAAAGAAACATAAATTAACAGAAGATGATTTGATTGAAATAGAAGAAATAAGAAAAAGTAAAGCAACTATAGATTTAAGTAAAAAAACAGACTCGGATTAGATATCCGAGTTTTTTTATTTTACTTAAATATAAATTTTAATATTTTATTAATTTTTGTATAATAAAAATATATAAAAAATTAGAAAAATAATATGCCAAATAATAATCTAGAAAAAATTCTAAAAAATATCCCCGCCCAACCAGGAATATATAAGTTTTTGGATAAAACAGGGAAGATTATATATATCTGAAAATCAGTAAGTCTTCATTCTAGAGTGAATTCTTATTTTTTGTCGTCCGCAGACTTGAATTTGGCTAAGAAAAAGATGATAAAAGAAATAGTAAATATTGAATGTATTATCACAAATAACAAAGAAGAAAGTCTTATCTTAGAATCAACTCTTATCAAGAAACACAAGCCAAAATATAATATTTTGATGAAAGATGATAAAAATTATATTTATATCAAAATTACTCGCGAAGCTATCCCAAAAATTATAAAAACTAGAATCAAAGCTTGAGCTTGAGATTTTTTTGGTCCATATACAAGTTCAGCCTATGTAGCAAATATTCTAAAAATCATAAAAAAAGTATTTTTTTCCAGGTCTTGTAATATAGTTTTTGAAGAGAATACAGATAAAATATCTATTAAATCAAAATGAAATACAAAAATTCCTTGTCTTGATTATTATATTGGACTTTGCTCTGGTCCTTGTTTACTTGAGAAAAAAAATATAGATGATTATCTGGAATCTATAGAAAAGACTAAGGATTTTTTAAGTGGAAATATTAAATGAGTTTTGTATTATTTAGAAGAAAAAATGAAAATTTTAGCTTCTGAACTGAAATTTGAACAAGCCCAAAAAATCAAAGAAACAATAGAGAGTATAAAGATTTTAGATAATTCTCAAATAGTTAGAGATTTTATAGAATGAGACTGGGATATTATAAATTATTTAGAAAAATATAACAAAAAATATATCGGAATAATGGAAGTTAGAGATTCTAAAATAACTGGATATAAAAACTACAAAATAGAAGATAAACTTGATGAGGATAAAGAATTTATAATGGAGTATTTTATAGAAAATAATTATCTAAATCAAGCGAAAAAACTTGGTCTAATTTTGCCTTTTGAAATAAATATTGATATGCCAAAAATATCACTAGATATTCCAAAAATCTGAGGGAAATTAGAATTATTAAAGCTTGTATACAAAAACCTTTTTGATTTTGCTTATAAAGACAATTTAGATAGCCTATCTACTAAAAATTTCACTAAAAAAACTCAAGAGAACTTACTTGAAATTCTAGGGTATAAAAAAATAAATAAAGATATAATATTTGAATGTAATGATATTAGTCATATTTCAGGAAATCATACAGTTGCATCTCGTAGTATTATAGAAAACTGAAAAACAAATCCAAGCAAATATAGAAAATACAAAATAAAATCACTAGACGAATGAAAAATAGATGATTTTGCTTCTATGAAAGAAATTCTGACCAGAAGATTAAAAGAAATAGAAAAAACAGGATTTGTTCCAGATTTGATAATAATAGATTGAGGTAAATGACAGTTGTCTAGTGTTATGCAAGTAGTAAATAATTTCAAGTCTGAAATAATTGAAGAAGATAAAAAGGAATTATTTGATAAACTTCAATTTGTATCAATAGCAAAAAGGGAAGAGGAACTATTTTTGCCTGGAGAAAAAATTTCAATATTACTTGAAAAAGATTCAGAAGAACTTAGACTTGTCCAAAAAATCAGAGATGAGGCTCATAGATTTGCAATTACTTTTAATAGGGATTCTAGAATCAAATCAAGTAAGAAAAATATGCTTGAAGATTTACCAGGAATCTGACCAAAAACAAGACAAAAATTACTAAAAGAATTTGGGAATTTGGATGCTATATTTGAGGCTGGAGAAGAAATACTTTCTAAATTTATGACTAGTTCTCAATTAGAAGTTTTCAGAGATCATGGACTTATTTAACAAAAGAGAGATTATTTTAAAATAATCTCTCTTTTGTTAAACACCTATTCTATATTCAATCTCTTTTGCAACAAATTCTCTATCTCTTCAATATTTTAGTTTTGATAATTCAATAAAAGCTTTAGCTAATTTTGGATCTCATTTTTCTAGGTATGGATTTACTGGAATTATAGAAAATGGAACAGTTGGCTGATTATCAATAGATAATTTCATAACTGATTTAAATTTATCCATATTTACTAGGTCTTGCCCAGAAAATGTTGGAGCAAATACTTTTTCCATAAATTCTCAATCTTCAGGTCAAATCTTATAACTCATGACAGTTCAAACATTTCAGAAAATTGCTTGTTTAAGATTCGTTGATGATTTAGTAAGTGCATCAGATTTTTCTAATTGCCCAAGATATTGGTGGGCTACATTCAAACTAAGTCTATATTTTCTGGCTTCAGATAATATAGATTCAATAGCATCAGTAACATAGTTTTGAAATTCATCTATATATAGGAAAAAATCAGTTCTTTCTTCTTTTGGAATTTTGTCTCTTCTCATGGCAGCCATTTGTAATTTTGATACAAGCACCATTCAAAGAAGTTGAGAATTGATATCACCAAGTGATCATTTACTTAAATTTACCATTAATATTTGTCATCTTTGCATAACATCTAGAACATCAAAACTTGATTTTGTTTGTCCTATAATATTTCTCATAGTAGAATTCGTAATGAATCAACCAAATTTCGCAGCAAAATATGGAATCATTTCTTGTTTTTCTCTATCTCACATAGATGCAAATGTCTTTTCCCACCAAGCTTTTACTATAGGATTTTTCAAGTGCCTTACTCTATCTTTTTGGAAGTCATCATCTGTAAATAGTCTAACTATATCAGTAATTGCTCATCATTGAGGATAAGACATAAGTGTCAAAACTCAGTTTCTGAAATAATCTTGTAGTCTTGGTCCAAATATCTCATTTCAGAATAATTTTATCATTATGTTCATTGCATCCATTGCAACTAAATCCATTTCATCTTCTGAATGTATTTCAAGAAGATTTAATCACATAGGTCTAGCAGTATCAGATGGATCAAAAATAATTACATCATCAGCTCTTTCTCTAGGAATAAAAGGAATCAAATCTTTTACTAAATCACCATGTGGATCCATAACAGCAATTCATCTTCATTCTTTCAAATCTTGTCTTGCCATAACTTGCAAAATACTAGATTTACCGGTACCAGTTTGCCCAATAACATAGAAATGTCTAAATCTATCTTCATTTCGCATTCTGATTTCTTTCTTCACTCATCTATATACATTGTATCCAAGTAGTAATCACTCTTTTGGAATATCTGCAGGAGCTTTAGTTATCTTGAAATTTTGCCATTTTATTTCTGGAGTTTTATTATATTTTATATGAGGAAAATGGAATATAGAAGCTAATTCTTCAGTATTAAATATTTCTCTATCTCAAACTAAATAAAAAGGTTTTTTGAAATATCTAAAAATATAATTTCTTACGAGAGCCTTAGAATTATGATGAATAGTATATGTAAATTTATTGAAATCAGGATAAGAAAATTGAGAAAAAGTAGAAATGATATTTTTTAATTCTGTTTTTACCATGCCTTGATTATTTCAAGTTGCTACTACTCTTATAACTATTTGGAAACCAGATTTTTCTCATTTTTCATCTACAACTTTTGCTCTTTCTTGAGTAAGTGCTGAAGTTTTCTTCCCATTTTTTCATCCATCTTTTTCATCAGAATGTCAACTTACTAATTTTCATACAATAATTACAAGCATTTTCCAAGGATTCCAAGAAAATGCTTCTTTTTTACCTTCCATTATTTTTGAAGACATTTTTTCACATTCTCATTGCCAGTCATCACTTACCGGTTTAAGTAAGATTTGTACAACGGCAGCTTCATCTTCTTTTAGGTTTGCAAATGCTCAAGTAATATTATTTATTGGATCTGATTCAAGTTTTTGATAAGTTTTGAATGGATAATAGTATGGTTTTGCTAGATGTAAGTAAGTAGTTTCATAATATTTTTTTCATTTGAAAATATCCATTTCAGGAGTTTCTTCTATTATTGCATCTTGATAAAATCAGTTGATTTGTTTTTCTATAAGTTCTTTATAATGTCTAGGACAAACTACATAAAAATATATTTCATTGTTCATAGCTACATATTCAAAACTGATATGATCTTGTCCCAAAAATTTATTTTTTAATTTTTTAGAATAAATACTTTTTAGGGAAGAAAGTAATTGTTCCATTATAGAAATAACTTCTTTGAAATCTTTTTGAGTTTCTTTTTTCTCATCCAAATCACTATCTTTTTTTGGCATAGTAATCTTCAGGAAACATAAATTAAGACTTCTTTTGAAATCTTCTCTTCTTTGCAAGTATTTTAGTAGTATATAAATTCCAGCAATAAGCACTAAGAATGCTATAAATCAAGTGTAGTTCATAGATTTGTTTATTTATTTTATTTATTTTTTCTATTATATAAAAAATTCTCTCAAATACAAAATATTATATTCTCTTTTATCTTAGCATACTAGCTTCTTTTATGCAAAAAAATAGTTTTTACTATTGACTAAAATAAATAAATCATTATAAATAAGAAACAGAGAAAAATCTCGAAAACAAATACGAAAGGAAAACCGTGTAGAAAAACATGTAGAAAAACATGTAGAAAAACAAAAAAAAATGACATAAGGATATGTCATTATAATCAAATGGACGTGATGCAAATACTTTTAACGGAGTGCATCATGAAAGAACTTCTAAGAGACATTAAAGAAATTATAATAGAATGGGCTTTGCCCATTTCACTAGGCATAAACGTGATTCTGTCTTTAGCATTATTCTTTGCAATTGCTTCTTTACTTGTCGTCAATGCTCAAAAAAAACAGTATGAAAATACTTTTGCTGCAAAGATGGCATTTAATAAAAATGAATGTAAGAAACTTAATCCATGTAAACCATGTGAAAAATTTCTTACAAAGGAAGAGCTTAAACAAGAAGTTCTTAAAGAAATAACAAAAGGAGATATACTAAAAGTTATTCTTCCGCAAGAACAGTATAAAGAACTGCTTCCGTACTTGGATTCTAATACCTCTCGTGAATAACGAGAGGCTTTTTTTATTTTACAAGTTCTATATAATTTACCTTGATTTTATCTTTTCTAAAAATTTCTTCAAATTCTGTCATCAGAGTCTTATCAAAAACATCTAGTTCATTTTCATAATCATAAGATTGTACTTTTATTTTCCAAGGAGTTTTTGCTATAATTTCTAAAGAATCATCAAAATATCATTTATGGTCAGTTTTGAAAATGAAGCTTCACCCGGTTTTTGTGATTTTATGTAAATCAAGCAAAAAAGTTTCTGATACTATTCTATTTTTCTTTTGTCTTTCTTTGTTTGCCCACGGATCTGGAAAAAATAGATAAGTTTGAGATAATTCATTTAGAGAAAACATTTGGCTAATATTTTCTCATTTATCTTTAATTAACATAAAATTATTTACTAGTTTTTCACTAAGTTTTTCAAATGTTCTATGAAGTCTTTTATATCTTATTTCTATTCAAATATGATTTTTATCAGGATTTCTCATAGTTATATTTGAAAAAAAGTTTCCAAGTCCTATTCATATTTCCAAAACTATATCATTATCATTTCCAAATATTTCTTTCCAGTTTCATTTTTTGGAGTAGATTTCAGAGTTTTCAGATAAAATTTTTTCGTTTTCAAGTATTTTATTTATATAAGGGTTTATAAAAGCCATTTTTTATTTTGTTAATTAATTTAATTTTGCCTGATTTTATAGATTTTTTTGCATAAGTCTAATTTCTCTAATTAATTTAGATTTATCTTTGACAAATACTCTAAAATCCGTATAAAGATTTCTTATTTTTAAGAAAATAACTATGTGTGAATTTTTAACTACAAAAGAAGCTACAACATTATTAAAATTGTGAGAAAATCCAACTAATAATATTACTGATATGACAAAAGAACAAGTAGAGGATTTAACTAGTGTAAAAGCTAGAATTTTATGAGAAATAAATAAAGCAGGATTTCCTGATTTAGAATTTTTGTTTTCTCCTGAAGCTTTAGAACAAATTCCAGCTTTACTTGATGAACTTCTGGAAGAAGAAAAAGCTATTTTCCAAAGATTAATTGCAAAAAATCCTGAAGATGTTGTCTTTGATGATTTAATAGAAGAAACTAGTGTACATTATTTATTTTGACTTGTAAAACATTTAAATTCTGTTGAAAAAAGTGATTTTACAAAATCTATAATTGAAAATTTTGAAGAAAAATATATAGCTTTTAATGATGATAAAAATTATAGTAATTCAGTATATGAAATTTTTAAATATTTATTAGAAAAATGATGATTTGACCCATCTCAGATTAGAATATTAGAAAAAAATATAAGAACTTTTGAAATTAATTGAATTAATTTACCATTAGAAAAACAAGAAAAAATAAGAAAAATAAATATAAAATTATGAAAATTAGAAAATGATTTTGATAATAATATTATTGATTCTGAAAATGCTTTTTCATATTTAGTTACAGATATTGAAATAATCAAAGATTTACCAGAAACTACTTTGGAAATAGCAGCTAAAAATGCTAAAGAAAATTTACAAGAATGATATTTATTTGATGCTAATCCAACAGCATACTCTAATATAATGGATTATTGTTCAGATTCAAAACTTAGAGAATATTTTCTAAAAGCAAGATTACAATTTGCTTCAAGTTGAGAATGTGATAACAGACCTATTATTTTAAAAATACTTAAATTAAAACAGGAAAAAGCAAAACTTCTTTGATATAAAAATTATGCAGAATTTAATTTAGTTGAAGAAATGGCTGATTCCCCAGAACAAGTTTTTGAGCTTATTTGATTAATAAACGAAAAAGCAAAAGAAAAAGCAAAAAAAGAAATAGAAAATTTAAAATCATATTTTTGATTAGAAAAAATTGAATATTGGGATGTTTCTTTTTATGAAAGAAAATTTAAGGAAGAAAAATATAATATAGATGAAAAGGAAATAAAAAAATATCTTAAATATGAAAATGTTTTATCTTATTTATTTGAACAAGCTAAAAATTTTTATGGGGTAGAGATTAAAAAAATAAATGCAAAAGTTTATAATGATGATGTTGAAGTTTATGAAGCTTGGAAAAATGGAAAATTAATTTCTTATTATTTTACTGATATTTTTCATAAAAAATGAAAAGCACAAGGTGCTTGGGCTGAAAATATAAGATTAAAAAATGAAATAGCCTGAAATATGAAAATTCCTGTAATTGCGAATGTTTGTAATTATCAAAAAAATGAAACTTGAGAAATTTTGCTTACTGTAGAGGATGCTGAAACTTTGTTTCATGAATTTGGACATACACTTCATGAAATGCTTTCAGAAGGCAAATATTCTGAATTGAGTTGATTTAGGGTGGAAATGGATTTTGTAGAATTACCAAGTCAATTAAATGAAAATTTTGTAAAAGATAAAGCTAGTTTTGCTAACTTAGCTAAACATTACTTGACTTGAGAAAAATTATCGGATGATATTTTAGATAAAATAGAGGAATTAAAAATACTTAATAGTTGAATGTTAGTTCTAGGTCAAAATGCTTATGCTTTACTTGATATGAAACTACATTATATGAAAGCCCCAAAAACTATAGAAGAACTTGATAATATAGTACTTTCAATACTAAATGATATTGCAATTTCTCCAAAATGACCAGAATATAAAATTCATGCTTCATTTCGACATATTTTTGCAGGGCCATATGATGCAAAGTATTACAGCTATATGTGGGCAGAGTTACTTGAAGCTGATGTATTTGCTAGAATAAAAGAAATGTGAATGTTTGATAGGGAAGTAGGTGAAAAATTTATTTCGACTATTTTAGGTCAAGGAACAAGAAAACCAGCAAATGAATTGTTTAGAGATTTTATGTGAAGAGATTTGGATAATACAGCTTTTATGAAAAGAAAATGACTTTTATAATAATTTAAAATTATGAAATTAAATAATGAAATAAATCCTGATTTAGAAGTTAAGGACTTTCTTGTAGATAAATCTTTTTTGAAATTATTAAAGATATATTTTAGGAGACTAGATATTGATAAATTAGATTTTATTGAAGAAATAAAAATATTTATAAAAAAATTAGATGAAACTAATTTAAATAAAAATAAAATATATTTTTCTATAGAAGAAATTTTTGAAAATTTAGGATATATTTTTTCTAATTCTGAAGCCCTATGAAAATTTTTACTTTTTTTAGATAATTATCCTATAGATCCAGAATTAAAATCAGTTTTTTCTCTTATTTGAGATTATCTTATTTCAACATATAAAAATAAATCAGATTATGCAAATGAATTGCTTTATACGTCTGATCATTTGAAAGAAAAAGTAGCAAAAATTGTAGAGAATAGGGAATTTGATAATCCTATATTTAGATTAAAAGAAACGGGTTTTCCTATAATTAGTAGTGAAGGGGAATTTTTAGATTCAATAAATTTAAAAGATTCAATTGATATATCATGAAATGGAAATCCTTATGAAATTTATGTAAAAGTTAAAGATATGGCTTGAAAAAGTTTTTATCAAAATATTAATGGTCAGACTTTAAAAACTGAAGAAAAAACAGTTTGAGAATGAGAAAACTCATTTACATTTAATGAACTAACTATACAGGATGATGCGTGAGAAAGAACGATAATTTTTGACAAAGATTTTAATAGAATTACTTTATATGATTTAGTAGAATTTCTAAATAATTGAGAAAAAACTCTTATAAATAGCTTCT
This sequence comes from Candidatus Altimarinota bacterium, assembly GCA_028713225.1. GTDB lineage: Bacteria > Patescibacteriota > Gracilibacteria > BD1-5 > UBA6164 > JAQVPN01. The sequence goes on along the minus strand of JAQTOS010000004.1, from coordinate 66,946 downwards.
CTTATGCAGAATTAAGATTTAAAGAAACATTTTTATCTAAAATTATAGATATTTATGATTTTAACTGAATAAAGTTTGTTAAATTTTCAACAGATGCTTTTAATATAGAAGAAAATACTTTTATTATTAGGAGTGATTGATTATTTTTAAGAGATACTGAATACAAAAAAACAAGTGATTCTGATAAAGAAATAAAATATATAAAAAGTTTATTTAATGCACAGGATATTCTTTGAATGCAATTTATAGAATTTACATATTTAGATTATTCTTTTTTTGAAAAAGAATTAATAAGTGATTTATTTTCAATAGATTGACTTATTGATATGAATTGAAAAGTTATTTATATTAAATGAGAGCCTTTAATAAAAATAGAAGAAATTCAATTTAAAGATTATTATAAAATAAATGATAGAAATAATTTTATACTTAGTAAATATCAAATTCTAGCAGAATTAAAATGATATGTATTTTTTAATTCACAAGATAAGTTAATAGAACTTGGTGAATATGATGAAGAAAACCTTATAGCAGAATCACCAGAGAGCTTTAGTTTATGATTTTCAGATGATGAAAAAATTTACATTGAAGATGGTTTACGAGAAAGAATAATTTGAAAATGGAATAATTCAGGAGAAGTAGATTTATATTTAGAATATTCAGGAAATGAAAATAAAATAGAATATGAAGATTTAGTTTCTTTGATAAAAGTAAATTGCAGAGAAAGTGAAATTTTGGAATGGCTTGATTTTAAGATAGAAAGAATAAATTCACTTAATTAATTTATAAAAAAATAAAGAACCGCATCAGCGGTTCTTTTCGATTTGAAATATCAGTCTCCCGTAACATCTTCATCAGATGCTCTTGGATGTTCTTCTTCTTCCATAATAATTGTAATGTGTTCTAGCGGAGTTTCTTCAATCCCGTCTAGGATTACTTCAATATCAGTAATCTCTTCTTCAATACCTGCAAGGTCTTCATGAGCACCAAGATTTTCGTTTGTTTTTGTTTCTGTTTCTTCGTCGGCAGCCATAATATAGACTCCTTATATTTTTTGGTACTCTTATTCAAAACTTTAGCTAATTTGTCTAAATTTTGAAAAAGGCCGACAATTTATATGGAGAATAGGCATTTTGTCAAATTATTTTTTTAAGCTTAATCTTGCAAAAAACATAAATATGTTTATAAATAAGAAAAGATTAAATTTTAATTAAATATTTATCAATGGAATATATTAAATATTTTAGTATACAGAAAAGATTAAAACAAATTATTTCTTCACCATTTATTTATGGAGCTGTTATATGATTTGTTATTTTCGATTTATTTTTAGAAATCTATCACAGAATTTGTTTTCCACTTTATTGACTTGAAATTATTGATAGAAAAAAATATTTCAAATATGATAGACGAAAATTACCTTATTTAAGTTATTTACAAAAATTCAATTGTTTTTATTGTTCTTATGGAAATTGACTTATAACTTATGCTCGAGAAATAGTTGGGCAAACTGAAAAATATTGGTGTGGAATTAGACATGAAGAAACAGCGGGTTTTGTAGAACCAATTCATCATGATGAATTTATCCCATATTGAGATGAAAAAGCATTTTATGAAACATATGCAAAATATGAAAATGAATGTAAATTAATACAACAAAGATAAAAAAAATCCCGAAATTTCTCGGGATTTTTTTTAAGCTGCTAGTAAAATGGTTTCTATATCTTTTGTTGTTGATAAAATACCTTCTTGTATTTCACAGTAATTTAAAATTTGAGTTAATTTTTCTAAATTTAAATCCGTGTCATTTGAAGCTTCTTTCAATTTTTCAGCTAGAGTATTTAATTTTTCTCTATTATTTTTTATTTTCATATAATATTGAAAAATTCAAATAGCCACTTTTTTAGATACTTTTTCTGCTTCTTTTTCTATAAAATCATTCACTAAATTTGTATTTAGCATAACAGCATCTCAATCTCTATCTTCTATGAATTTTTCATTGTTTGTATCAATTATTATACGTTTTGTTTCATCAGCTATATTTTCTATTTCTTTTGTTTTGATATTTTTTCTAAAAGTTCTAAGTATATTTAAAAAATCAACTACTATTTGTTGATTTTCTGAAAAATTTTTATGTGAAAATCATTCGGTAAGCATATTTTACTTATTTATTATTTAATATATTTCAAGTCTATCATATTTTTTAAAAAAAGTAAAAAATATGAAAGAATTTGATTTTAAAGCAAAAAAAATATAATACTTACAATTAAATATTAAAGCAAAAAAAATGAACATTAAAAAACTTATATCTCTTGATAGTCCAATAAGAATAATTTACCATAAAATCAAAGCAGTAATAGCATCATATTACTACGGATTTCCATCAAAATGAATGACTATTATAGGAGTTACTTGAACAAATGGTAAAACAACAACTACAAATATTATTGCTAGAGCTTTAGTTCAAGCTGGAGAAAAAGTATTTATGTTTTCGACTATCAATTATATGATGTGAGATGAAACATATGTAAATAATCTAAAAATGACTACTCCAGATCCATTTTTACTTCAAAAATTACTTAAAGAAGCTCGTGATAAATGATGTAAATATGCAGTTATAGAAACTTCAAGTCATTCACTTTTTTATAATAGAGTTTGGGGAATAGATTATGATATTGCAGTTTTGACAAATATTACTCAAGATCACTTAGATTTACATAAAACTATGGATAATTATGTAAAAACTAAATTATCACTTTTTAGAAACTTAATTAGATTTGGAAGAAAACAAGGAGTAAAAAAAACAGCTATTATAAATTATGATAGTGCTTACAGAGATTTATTTTTGAATGAAACTTATGATTCTCTTTATACTTATTGAAGTGATTTAAAAGTTGATTTGAGACCTGAAAATATCAAATCAGAATTTGATGGGACAAGTTTTTCAGTAAGAATTGCTTGAACTGATATGCAAATAAAAACTCGTTTAAGATGAGATTTTAATGTTTATAATATTTTGGCGGCTATTTGAGTATTACTATCAGTTTGAATAAGACCAGAACAAATAGAAAAATCTATAGCTAATATCAGCTGAGTTGCTGGTAGACTTGAAGAAGTGGATAATTTAGAAGGAATAAAAATATTTGTAGATTATGCTCATACTGCTGATGCTTTAGAAAATGTATTATCTACAGTTAGAAATATAAAATGAGTAAAAAAAATTATTACAGTTTTTGGTGCAACAGGGGATAGGGATAAAACAAAAAGACCAATAATGTGAAAAGTAGTTTCAGAATTATCAGATGTTGTTATCTTGACTCAAGATGATGATTATTCAGAAAAAACTGAAGATATAATAAATGATGTTAGACCAGGAATCGATAGAAAAGAGTGAGAAGATTTTTGGATAATAACAGACAGAGAAAATGCTATCAGAACAGCACTTGTTATGGCAGAAGCAGGAGATATAGTACTTGTTGCTGGTAAGTGAGACGAACATACTATGATAACAAATGACTGAGCAATAATTTGGCATGATAAAGATGTAATTTGAAAGATTCTTAACGAAATAGATGAAAATAAAGTAATTTAACTTGACAGAATAAATATTTCGTTATAATCCAATCCTCTGCTTTTAGTTTACTAGGGCAGAAAAATACCAAAACAAAGAGGTAAAAAATAATGGAATCACACTTGAATGAATCTTCACGAGAACTTGCTAAAGGAAAAGTTATGGGATTGGCTATAACTGCCTTTGGAAATGAAATTGCTGATTTAGTTCCAGATGGACTTAACAGAGCAACAATTTATAATGAAGCAACTCTTATTATTTGGGATACAAAATCAGCACCTAATTCAGAAATGATAGGACTTATTTATAATAACTTATCTCCAAAAATGGCTGCTGCTTATGATAAAGCAAAATATTGGGCATCTCATTTTTCAGATGATTTGAATTACCCATTAAATACTGGTCAAATCATGAGAGCATTTAAAGGGAAAGAAGATTTGCTTATCGCTGAAGATGTTGATGTAGCTTTTATCGTTCGTACTCTTGAATCAGTCGGTTTCGACCTTTCTGGTTGGAATGGTACAATTGCTCCTAAGCAGGATGACTCTATTGTTCTTCCTGAAAGTGGTCTGAATGATACAATTGATCCTAATCAAGATGACTTTATAGTTCTTCCTGAAAGCCGTCTGAATGATAATTTTTCGGACCCACTACCACAAAAAACATCTCCAGCTTTTCCTGGTTATGATGTACTTGCTGATATTCTACCTTCAGGTGCCCCTGATGGTCATGAAGGTTATGCACAATATTAAGTCCTCACTTTTGTGAGGCTTTATTTTTTTCTAAAGTAAAAAAATATTATTCAAAATATTGCTCAAGCTCGGTGTCATACAAAACTTACTCAAGAATCCAGTCATATTAAAATATTTATCACTATTGCAAGTATTCATCACTTATATTCAGGATTATTCCTAGATTTTAAAATCAAAGTATAATAAGTTAATACAGCAAGTGCAAATCAGCTTATTCCTATTGTATTTCAAGATGAAAATATGCTTAAAGCAAAAGCATTAAATATAGTAGCAGTTATGAAAAATAGAATAAATTTTTTCTTTCAGATTATCATCTCAACAGGATTTCAGAAAATATACAAAAATATAGAATTTGAAAATAAATGTAATAATCATCCATGTAAAAAAGAATAAGTTCGCATTTGAACTAAAAATACTGCATAATTTCAAGTATTTAAAAAATAACTATTCATTCACAAAATCAAAATATTTGGATAAACAAAAGAAATAGCTGTAAAAATAGCAGAGATAATTATAAGCAGATTTGAAAAACTTAATTTGTTCATTATTTCTTTTTTAAATAAATAAAAACACTAATTCAAGAAATAAGCATAATACTTGATAATATTTCTCACATAGTTAAAAAACCAAAAATATATCAGATTTGTTGGTCTGGACTTCTGAAAAACATTTCTACAAATATTCTGAAAATTGCGTAAAATATAAGGAAACTAGAAGCTACAATTCAGTCTATTTTTTTGTATTTATTTATGAAAAATAGTATCATGAAAAGTACTATTCATTCTAAAAAAGCTTCAAGTAGAGGAGATGGGAAATATGAAATTCCATCTTTTTTTACACTCAAAAATCAAGTGTATGGAAATCAAAGTAATTCTTTGTTTAGATAATTTCAAATTCTTCCCAAAAATAATCAAATAGGCAAAACTGAAACTATATTGTCAGCTAATTTTAGAAAACTGAATTTGTATTTTTTAGAGAACAAAAACATAGCCAATATAACTCAAATGGCTCAACCATGAAAACTCATTCATCCTTGCCAAATTTTGAAAATATCTAGAATATTATGAGCATAGTAAACTAAATCATAAAACAAAATATAGCCAATTCTTCATCATAAAATTACTCATAAAAATATGTATAAAAATAAATCATCAAGTTCATTTCTAGATAATATTTTTCTTCTATCTATTATATAATATCAAATCAAAAATCCAAGCGCATACATAAGTCAGTAATAGCTCGGAGCAATTGTTATTCCAAATATTTGAAGCGAAAAAATAGTCATAAAAATAAATAACAAATAAAAAAAGAAATTCTCCCCTGATAAGGGGAGTTAGAGGGGTTTTTAATAATCAGTAAACTGCTGCGTTTCTAGAAGATAAACTATATAATCATCTTGTTTAAATTCTTCATCCAATTTTTGTGATAAAACTGAAATTATATCTTTTCCAGAAACTAGAGTTGCAGATATATTTGGTAGTAAAACTGATAATTTAGAATAATCTTTTTTTATTACAGCTACTCAGTTTTTTACTGGATTTATATTTTCTATTTTATCTTGGTAAATTTTTCTGTCAGATATAATATCAAGTCTTAGTTTGATATCAGCTAATTCTTCTTTTTTTAATTCTCCAAATCTTGAATCTCTTGATATCGCATCAACAGTGTTGGAAATTATTTCTTTAGCAAGGGAATTACTCAATTCTTTTATTGTTCCAGCAGATCCTCTAATATTTCCGTTTTTGAAAATAGTAATAAAACAAGATTTTGATTCTCATCTAAGTAAATCACTTGTTAATTCTAAATCGGTTATATTTGGAATACTTTGTTTATCCAAATAAAAAGTAATTACATTTTTTACGAAATTTATCATATTTTTTAATTATTAGTATATAAATTAAGTAGTTCTATATAATTTATATATTCACTTACTCTTTCTCTTGCTTGTTCTTCAGAAAATATACTATTATCATTAGGAAATTTATATTCTAATAATTCTGATAAAAGATTATCTTCGGTATATATATATCATTCTAAAAAAGAAGCTATAACAAATTTTTTAAATCTTTCTTCATCTAATGGATGTCATGAATTTGGATAATTTTTGGCGAATATATCCAATATTTGTTTTGTTTTTATCATATTTTATTTTGGTTATTAATTATTTAATGCTTCAGCTTCTTTCCATTCTTCATCTTCCTCATTTTTAATTTGATTGAAAATATCTCCAAGTTGGTCAAGTCAAGTATATTTGTGATACTTATAATAGCTAAGCTCAAATACTTGCTTAAAAAACATTATAAGAGTGTTTATAACTGGTAAAACAACAAGTAGAGTTATAAGTTTTGCAAATCAATCAGAAGAATGTGAAAATATTGTAATTGCTGCAAAAATAGTTAGGAAAAATCAAACAAAACTTCCATAAATTCAAATTAAAACATATTTATAATTATTTAAAATTTCAGCAATTATATGTGTTCCAAAAGCGAGTATTAGGATATGAGCTAAAAATACATACATTATATTGTCATAATTTTGCATTCCAGCATAAATATAAACTGGAGTTATGAAAATATAAGTTAAAATTATGAAAAAAGCAATTTGAGAATAAGAAGTTGTCAGTGATTTATATTTCGCTGAATCGGTTTTTGTCAGGAAAAAATATGTAGAAAAAATTGTTACACTTGATGCTATAAATGCAATAAGAGAAAGAATGAAAGGGAAAATAGGATTTGTATTCATTCCAGCTTGTGCTTTAGCAAAACTTCCAGCTACATCAATTACATTTGATGATAAATATATCAAAATGAAAATAACAATACTTCAGATTATTCAGCTTATAAAACCTCACATTGAGTTTATTCCGATTTCAGAAAAACTTATTTTTCTAGGTCCAAAAACATCACTTACATTTTCGTTTAACATAAATAGTTTTTTAAAAATTATAAGCTCACCCCTAGCCCCCTCAATGAGGGGGGAAGCGAGAAACGAGCGGGGGGAGTTTTTTACTTCCTTTTCATCTCTACAATTAGATAAATTATTACTCAAATACTTATGAAACTATCTGCTAGATTAAATATTGCAAAATATTGCAATCAAATAAAATCTGTAACAACTCAATTAAATATTCTTTCATAAGCATTTGCCAAGGCTCAGGCTAATATTAATCAAAAACTCAAATCAATCAATTTATTTTTCTTAATTGATTCATATTTTATGTAATAATAAAAAATACTGATTATAATTGCGATTGTAATTATTTTTTGAAATAATCAAGTTAGGGGAATAGAAAAAGCAATTCAAGTATTTTCTACGTATTTTAAATACACTAAATTATAAAAGACATTTATATGTTCATGTAAGTTTGTTTTAGCCCAAAATTTGCTGTATAAATCAAAAAATATTCAGATTATAAGAGTTATATAAAAAATCATTTCTTGGAAAATAAAAAATAAGCTTTAAACAAAGCTTATTTTTTATTTCAGATTTTTCAAGTTTTAATTATCGAATTTACTTAAACTAATATTTATCATTTTTAAAATATTATCATTTTCAGTTTTTTTCATAGCATGGATAAATTCCATATAATTAAGTTTAGATCTATTTCATTTTTTTCAAAGCATAGAAAAAAATAATCAATTTAACTTGTCTTTTTGTACTATTATTTTATCTATAGATTCTCAATCTAATTTTACATTATCTTTTTTTTCTAATTTTAGGCTTATAAAATCTTCTCATATGGAAATATAATTTTCTAATTTATTTTCAAGTTCATCTCTTTTTATAGTGATTTCTTTTCTATTATATCAGTCAAATAGTCTTATTTTAAAGAAATTATTTCATTTGAAATCCATATTTGTATCTTCAAAATTATACAAAATCTCTCAATCAATTGTGACAATATTAGATTCTCAATCTATAAATCAATCATTTGATTTAAATTCTTCTTTTATAGAATATGGAAGTAATTTTTTTCAAGCTATTTCTACTGGAGGGTATAAGTCTGAAATTATTGTAAAAGAATTATCTTCCTCCTCTTTTAATATTTTTCAATTAGAATCAATAATAAAAGTAAATAAATTCTTTTTATTATTATCTTTGAATCTTGTAGTGTTAAATGTAATTTTAACATTAGCTTCAGGTTCAGATATAGATACTTTTATATATTTATTTCAATCAAAGTCATAGTATTTTAGTATTTCTAATATATCATAATCCTCAATCATTTTTCAATCTTCTTCTGATATTTCTCATCAAAGAAAATTTTTTATTACATATTTTAGGTTTATTCTTTCGAAATTTTCATCTATTAATACATAAAAATCTTTATTTTTTAATTCAAAATATTTAAATTTATTATTATTTCACAAATCAAATTCTTTTTCTACAAAATGTTCAAAATAATTTTTATTTTCATCAAGGAATCAAACTACATATTCTTCATTAAATTCATCTATTATTTTTGAAATAATTCATTGTTTAGTTTTACTTGAGTAGATTGTATGACTTACTCTTTTTCATTCGCTTGTTTTTAAAAAATCTCAATTTTTATTGTAATAATAAGTTTTTCAATCTTTCAAAGAAACTTTCATATGTCATTGAGATATTTCATCTTCATATATTTTATCTATATATCATCATTCATTTGGAATAGTTTTGTATCCTAGACTTATTAGCTTTAAACTAGAATTTTCGATTTTTGTATCCAATACTATATCTATAATTTTTGTATTTACTTTTGATACCACTAAATCTATTGGATAATTTGCTTGTTTTTTAGTTAGATTTATAAAATATTCAAAAACATCTGAAATCATTCATATGTTTTCTGATTTTGTATGTTTTATATATCAGTTTTTTTCCAAAAATCTTATGTAAAACATAAAAATATCTTCATCTCAAAAGATTTTATTTAGCTTTTCAAAAAGTTCTCATTCAGATTTATAAGGATTATCCAAATCTATCGTATCTAAAATTTCAAGATTAAATTCTTTTTTAAAATCTGAACTGAAATTATTAAGAGATTTTAGGAGTAATTTACTTTTAAATAAATCCTTTATTCTAAGTCAGGGTTTAAAAACATCTAGCTCGTATTTCATAATTTTATTTTAATTATAAGATATACTTATAACAATAAAATAAATCTAGTCAATTATTTCTAGTTTTTATTAACATTTTTTTCACATTAATTTTTATTTTTTTCTTGTAATCTAAAGCAAAATCAGTATAAATAATTGGTTAAAATTTATATAAATTTAATTTTTTGAAAAACTATGTCAGAAAACGAAAATCTAAACCTTGACTTCGGCTGAGATGAGCCATTAAATGAACAAAATAATGAAGAATTAAATGAAACTCAGAATGATGAGGAATTAGATGAAAGAAGTGAAGATCAAAAACAAATTGACTTAAATATTGCTGCTTGAATAAGTTATGAATGAGATCGAGATAGAAGTATTTCTACAGAAATGGAAACTTGTTACTTAGACTATGCCATGAGTGTTATAGTTTCTAGAGCACTTCCTGATGTAAGAGACTGATTTAAACCAGTTCATAGAAGAATTCTATACACTATGCATGAACTAGGTCTTAGATCTGGAGCAAAATACAGAAAATCTGCGAAAGTAGTTTGAGATGTATTATGAAACTACCATCCACATGGTGATTCTTCAGTATATGAAGCTATGGTTAGAATGGCACAAGATTTTTCTATGAGATATCCACTTGTTGATGGTCAATGAAACTTCGGTTCTATGGACTGAGATAATGCAGCCTCAATGAGATATACGGAAGCAAAAATGACGAAAATTTCTGATATGATGCTTGCTGATATAGAAAAAGAAACTGTAAGATTTAGAGATAACTATGATACTACTAGACAAGAACCTTCAGTACTTCCAACTAGAGTTCCTAATTTACTTATGAACTGAGTTATGGGTATTGCAGTAGGTATGGCTACAAATATTCCACCTCATAATCTTGGGGAACTTATAGAAGCTATAAACTACTTATTAAAAGTAGAAAATCCAAATGAAGTTACTGTTGAAGATTTAATGGAATTCATAAAAGGTCCAGATTTCCCAACTGGATGAATAATCTATGATAAAGAAGCAATTTTAACTGCATTTTCTACAGGTAGAGGTTCTGTTATAATGAGATGAGTTGCTACAATAGATGAAAATTCAAAATCAGGAAGAAAAAATATCATAATTTCAGAAGTTCCATATCAATTAAATAAATCAAACTTAATCATCAAAATAGCTGATTTAGTTAAAGATAAAATAATTGTTTGAATTCACGATATTAGAGATGAATCAAACAAAGATTGAGTTAGAGTTGTTATAGAATTGAAAAAAGATGCTTTTCCTAAAAAAATTCTAAATCAATTATATAAATTAACTCCACTTCAAACTAGTTTTTCTTACAATATGATTGCTCTTTGAGATAGATGAATGCAACCAAAATTGTATAATATCAAAGAAATTTTAGAAGAATTTATAGCTCATAGAAAAGAAGTTGTTACAAATAGAACTATATATGAACTTAAAATAGCTGAAGCTAGAGCTCATATACTAGAATGATTGAAAATAGCTTTAGATAATATTGATGCTATAATCAAAGTTATTAGAGCAGCTTATGACGATGCTGAACTTCAACTTATGAAAAATTTTTCATTAAGTGAAATTCAGGCAGCAGCCATAATTGAAATGAAACTTAGAAGATTACAAGGACTTGAAAAAGAAAAAATAGAAGCTGAATTAGCTGAAAAATTATTACTTATCGCTGATTTAAAAGATATTTTAACAAAACCTGAAAGAGTAGTAGCTATTATTCTAGATGAACTTGAATATATAAAAAATACTTTCAAATCTGAAAGAAAAACTCAAGTAAATGCTGGGAAAATAGGAGAATTTAATCCAAAAGATACAATTGCTAATGAAGAAGTTGTTATAGTATTATCTAAAAATGCTTATATAAAAAGAGTGTTATCTTCTAGTTTCAGAACTCAAAGAAGAGGATGAGCTTGAGTAACAACAGCCACAAAAGCTGATGATGAAATCAAATTAGTATTATCTACAAAAAATCATAACGATTTACTTTTCTTTACTTCTGCTTGAAGAGTGTTTGGACTTCCTGCTTTTGAAATACCAGAAGCTCAAAGAACAGCAAAAGGCCAAGCGATAGTAAACTTATTATCACTTCAAAAAGATGAAGAAATTTCAGCTGTACTTGATATAACTGAAGAAAAAAATAAATATCTAGTTTTTGTTACTACAAAAGGAACAATCAAAAAACTTGATATGGATGAAGTGAAAAAAATCAGATCTAATTGATTAATAGTTCTAAAAGTAAAAGATGGAGATAGTCTATCTTGGGTAAAAACAACATCAGGTTCTGATAATGTATTTATCGTTACTAAAGAATGAAAAGCAATTCAATTTGGTGAAGAAGATGTAAGACCTATGGGTAGAACAGCTTCTGGAGTAAGATGAATCAGACTTGCTGCAAAAGATGAAGTAGTTGAAGCAACTATTGTATGAGGAGATGTAAATTATGTATTTACAATCACTGAAAATGCAATGTGAAAAATTACAGAAATAGAAGAATACAGAAGTCAATGAAGAGGTTGAGCTGGATCTAAATCTATGGCAATCACTCCAAAAACTGGTAAACTTATGTGAGTTATCACTCTTACAAAAGAAGATTTGCAAGATTCTTCAATACTTCTTATCAGTAAAGAAGGTCAAACTATTAGACTTCCACTAAATACTATAAGAATAACATCAAGAGTAACTCAATGAGTAATTCTTGCTAAATTAAAAGACAAAGAAGACTGTGTAGTTTCAGTATCTCTTATGAAATCTTCAGATGATGAAGAAGAAACAAAAGATGAAACTTTAGGTGCTATACAATAAAATGTTTTTTTAAAAACCCTTCCAAGAAATTGGAAGGGTTTTTAACTAATTACTTATACAAATTATATCATGAGTATACCATCGTTGGTCATCACCAGCAGGTCATGTAAAATTATAACTACCCTTATTAAATAAAGCTCTATATTGGTTTGGAGCATAATAATATGTTAAAATAGTAGAAGTCCAATAATTATTAGCTGATGAGTTGATATAATCTTTTATTAAGCCTGATTCTACATTAGTCGGTAATCTTAAGCCTCTATTACTACAAACAGTCATGGCTGTACTAACATAATTAGTAGAACTAGCTTCATAATATGTTCTGGTTGCCCATTCAGCAGTTCCAAACCATGCTTCATAGTGAGCTCAAAGATATGTTCAATCACTTGCTTGCCAAATTCCACTTACTTTTGTTAGTAATCACTTTGTTGAATGATAAATAGATGTATCAGTTATAGCATAACAAGATGAATATGAATTGCATGTTTTTAAACAACTTCATCAAATTATAGAATATCAAGTATTACAAGAAACTATATTACAACTTAACCAAGTACTTGTGTTTATGTCCCAAGTTTGGTTTCATACTCAATTTGTTATGTTACACGCTTTTGTATTAGGAACACAAGAAATTCATCAATCTTCTGTATGATAAGATGTATTACAAGTTGTAAGATTATTCGTATAAGATAAAACTCAATTTGTACAAGTAACATCTATATGGAATGTTCATCAAGTTATACTTTGAGTTATATTTTGAGTAGTATTATTATTTATTGGAGGAATAGAGTATCAATTATAATTTGTAGCTCAACAATAATTATGCATAACTAATATATCTGATAATAAATTTACTCATGATCAAGATATACTTCAGGTATCTGAAAAAACCGCTGTATAAGTTCCTGTATTTGTTGTTAAATCTATACTTCAAGTAGAAATAATTTCATTTACTGGAGCATTTGTTGTTGAATTTAAAAGAATTCAGACATTATTTCAAATAGTATAAATATACCTATTTGTATAATCTATATTTCCTGCAAAGGCCTGACTTAAAAATGAATTATTTTTAGATAGTATTATTTTATTCTTATTTTCTAAATATCCTGATAATTCTATTTTCTTTCCTGTAGAATCTAGACTATAGAGGAATCTATTATTATCTTTTGGATCTTTAAATCATTCTCATCTAATTGATTTATTAACTGTATCTCAAATATATCATTGTTTTGATACTCATACTATATCTATATAATCATCTGGTGATGGATATGTTTGTTTTTTTACATAAGATAATGTTAATCCATCATATACTGTTTTTAGACTAGTTATTCTTGATGAATCTCTAGCATCAGCTGTATATGATTGATATGACATAAATCCAATACTAGCAAGAATTGCTAGAATTGTAATTACTATTATTAGCTCAACTAATGTGAAGGCTTTTATTTGATGTGAGGTCATAAATTAATATTTATATATTAAATTAATGATAATTTTAATATATTTATAAAGTTTTGCAAATAAAAACTCTCCACAATTGCGGAGAGTTAAATCAAAATCAAATTAACTTTTTCAAGTCTTCAATGATTTTTTTATTTATTTCATTATCATAGGGAATAGCCATATAATCTTCGTTGACTTCGATTATGATATCCCGGCCGATTAATGTGTTTTTGAAAATTTCAAGTCTCTTTGCTGTAATTTGTCCAATATTTAAATTTGTTTTTAAAAAATATTTAATATTTACAAACTCTTTTGTATTATCAGCAAATTTAACTAAGACTTCAAGCTCAGATCCGGTCTTTACTCTGTATGTTCCACATCCACCTTGTACACTTTGATTACGTTCAAGTTTGATAGCACTTTTTCTGTTAACTCCGCTAATTAAACCGGAGTGTCCTTTTTCATATCTAATAGATAGTATTTGAGCTTTTTGATTCATTTTTTCCTCCTTGGGAAAATTAATTTTTGTTTTTGCAAATTATAAATTTTATAAGAGCAAATCTTTTATATGTAAAATTTTGCTTTAGTCAAATAAAAAGGTATTTCAATTTGAAATACCTTTTTATTAATTAATCTTGATCATCATCTCAATCTTTTACTTTTTCTTTTCAAGTGATATATGCATAATACCATATAGCAGTAGTAAATACATCAAGTACAGCTGTAAGATAACCCAAGAAAAGTATAAATCATCAAAATAATATACTAAGAGCAATTATTGATACGACCAAAAATATTTTTGAAGTAATATATGTTATAGCGAATGCAAATAGTACAGGGAATAGTAAGAACACCAAAAAGTTTATAACAACTCTTAGATTTAATATAAACATCCAAAAATAAAGTTTTATAGTTGTTGTTATATTCAAAATTGTAATTTTTGTTGATTTTCACATAGATTCCATTGCTTTCTTATTTTCCAAAACTATTATATATTTAGAATAAGAAAACATTATGTTTATTATTATTCATATAACAAGAAGTATAATAAATATAACATTATCCAAAGCTATATATTCAAGACCTGTAAATCTTATAGAAAAAAGATAAAGATTCAGTAAACTTATTATTTTGAATTGAGAAGTAGAGTTTGAATATTCAAACATTGGAAGAAATCTATATAATCAAGCTCAAACAAAATCATAGGAATTATCCATAGAATCATGATTTTTTTTGTCAATATAACTTATAAGTCAGCCTTCAAAAACAGGAATTATTACAATATATAAAAGTAAAAATATTGCTCAAGTAATTAGAACTTCTGTTACATAAGCAGAATGAAAAAAATTAAGTATTACTTCAAGTGCTTTTTCTTGTTGTTTAAATATTACAACATAAGTATAAACAAATTGGTAAACTAAAAGTAAAGTCAAAAATATAATAGATAGAAGTCATGGAATAAAATAAAACTTTTTTATTCTTGAATCATTTGCTATCAAATTCCAGGCAGGTTGTATTATATTTTCTTTTATATGACTCACTGTTTTGAAATTATTAATTATTATTTTTTTATAGCTTCTACTACATACGACATGAAAGACCAAAATCATTTACCAGCCCAATTTATTTGTTTATTTTCTATTATGTAAGCGTTTTGAAGCCATAAATATCTGTATGAAGTGTCAGGTAATTTATCAGTAGATGATACTCATTTTATATTTTTATCTACTAAATAATGCAGATAAGGACTTTCTATAGTTTTTACTACTTGTTCTTGTTTCAAAATAGAAAGAACTTGTTTTTTTAGAGAATTCATTTTTTCTTCATTTTGTATAGAAGAACTAAGCGATTCTAATGCTATATCTAAATCAATTCTTTTTACAGAAGATAGATTATATCAAGCTTTTGCTTGGCTAGAATGAAAATAATCAAAAATATTGAAATCAAAACTTCATAAATTTACTCAAACTAAAATCATATCATAATTTTTAATCCCCTTAGTTATATTGTCATTTAAATCTTTTATAGAAGCTATTTCTTTTGTGTTAACAATTATTCAATATCATTCAATATTTGATTTTATTTTGTTTGAAATTTCTAGATTTTCTTTTTGTAATCACACGTAATCAAGATTTATTTCAAATCTTTTCAAATCTCTGTTATAAAAATACTTATCATCAAGTGTATTTATTTTTTTAGTTTTTTCATCACTTGCTTTATTTGTAGTTTTTGTTTTATTTAAAGCTATCATAGTTTTTATTAAATCATCTTTTGCAGCTGTTATTTTTGCAGAATCTTTATAATAAAAAACTGTAAAAGTTTCTTTTAAATTTTTCTTTCAATCTTTTTCAAAATATACACTATAAATATTTTTTCAATCTTTTAGAGTTTTGTAATCTAGAGCAGTACTTAATCTAAAATAGAAATTTTTGTCATCTTTTTTATATGAATTTAATTTAAAATCATTTATGTAAACTGCATCAGGATTTTCTCAAAATAAATTTCATTTAAGTAATATATTTGAACCAGAAGTAAAAGTATATTTATTTATTTTTTTATCCGTACTTGATATATATTTTGTTTTACTAGATATAGTATTTATAGCATCTTGTTTTAATTTTTCGTTTGAGTTATTCATTACTTTTTCAAGTAATGCTCATTTTTTATAATAGCCTAAATCTTCTAATATTTTTACCAAATTTTGGTCTTTTGGTTTCAAGTCTATATTATAGTCTGTTAAAAATGGATTTAATACATTAGTATATTTATCATTTCAAAGAGATTTTACAATATTTTCTCTATCTATTTTATCTAGTAAAAAATTTCTAAGATCTAAACTAGTTATTCTATCTTTGTTTATAAAAATACTAGTGTATTGAGGAATAATATATTTATAAGATTCTAGTCTAGGTACAGTATCTCATATGACATTATCAGTATCATTAAAAGAACTTATTTTATCTTTATTCTTGATTAATTCTAAATTATCCTTGAAAAATTTTAGAGAAATTTTAGAAACATAAGAGTGTTCTCATTTATAATAAGGATTTTTAATAAGATTTAATTTTTCAATTCATAGGGTTTCGTCTTGAGCCTTTATATCAACAGCATATTCTCAGCTATATAATCAATTTTCAGTTGAAAAATTACCAAAAAGTTCTGTATTTCAAATACTATCAAGAATTTTTGCTGAAACAATAGGTTGAAAAAGTATATTTAAGAATTTTACATCTTTTGTACTACTTTTAAAAACTATATTTCCATTTTTTTCTTCAATTTTTGTATTTTTAAGAATTGCAGCAATAGATGGATTTATATCTGTATTTTTAAGGATGTTATAAGTAGATATAATATCATTTGTAGTTACATCTTCTCAATTAGACCATTTAGAATCATCTTTGATACTACATTCTATATAAGATAGGTTGCTTATATCACATTTTGCTAAATCTCAAACTATAGTTCAATCTTTTATGTCATAAGTTAATAGAGAACGATACAAAGTATTGATTATATACTTATTATAATCATTATATTGAAGTAGTGGATTTAAACTAGGGAAAGCTCATACTATAGCTTCAGATAGAGTTCATCATTCTACTTCTATTTTTTTTGCATCATTATAAAGATATAGATAAGCTAAATGAGTACCTATAAAAACAAAAAAAATCACACTTAATAAGAATAAGTATTTCTTTAATTTAAATATTTTTTCTTTATCCATGTTTGGTGTTTTATGATTAGTATTGGAAAAACAAGATGAAGCATTTAAAAAATACTTCATCTTATTATTATTTTACAAAAGCAAGTAAAATAGAATTTACTACAAATAATGTTCAAAGTACTATAGTTGTATTTTGAAGTACTTTTTCAGCTCATCTTTTTTGGATTGGAGTCATTCATCAAGACATGCTAGATAAATTTAGAGAAACGTTTTTATTTTGTATTAAAATAACAAGTACAAGTAAAACACATATTATAATTTCAGATATTTTAAGTATTTCCAACATAATATTTATATTATTTTTTAAAAATTAGCGAATAGAACATATTCAAAAATGTAAAAATTGCAACTGCAATTATAAAATTCGTCCATCATAAAATGATATAATGTACTCAATCTATTTTCAAAATGCTATTTATTGTATAATCAAGAGCTTTTAAAACTGCTCAATTTATAACTAAACCAAATAATCAAAAAGTTATAAAATAGAAAGGTAAACTTATGATTTTTAGTATTGGTTTTATTGTTATATTAATTATTCAAAGTATAACTCATCATATAACATATGTTTTCCATCATCATTCCACTATTATTCCAGCAGCAACTCAAGTATCTGTATTTCAAGCTAAAAAATAAGCTACTAAATATAAAATAATGGCATTAAAAAGTATAGAGAAAAATATTTTCATATGCGCGAATATTAGTTATAATAAGTTCATTATAAATCTTTTAATTAAAAATCAAGAAAAAACATATAAATTTCTTGAAAAAATGTCTTTAATACATAATATTAGTGAAAAGAAATTTTAAAAAATGAAAATATGCTAAGTGAAAAAATAAAAAAAATAGACATCAAAGTTCAGAGAAATTTAAGTAGTTTTTTAGTTGGTAACTATAAGACTTTTTTTAAGTGAAGATGACTTGAATTCGCTGATTTTAGAGAATATGTTCCATGAGATGACACTAAAAATATAGATTTTATAGTTTCTGCTCGTGAGTGAAAAACAATAATTAGACAATATAAAGAAGAAAGGGAATTATCAATTATTTTCTTGCTTGATTTGTCACCAACTATGAATTTTGGTTTATCGGGTAAAACAAAATTAGAAATTTTGGAAGAAGTTTTTATGACTTTATCTTATGCTGCAATTGCAAACAATGATAAAGTATGAATTATTTTGCAGGAAAATAATGATAAGTTTGCTTATCTAAATCCAAAAAAATGAAAAGCGAATCTTTTCAATCTGCTAAATAAAATAGAAGAATTTTCTAAAAAAGAAATAAATTTTAACATAAATGCGTCTTTAACTTATTTAAATAATCTGAAATCAAAAGATAATTTAATTTTTATTATATCTGATAAATTAGACCTGGATGAAAAAATTTTAAAAGTTTCAAGTATCAAAAATGAAGTGATTTTTATTTCAGTTTTTGATGATTTTGAAAATACTTTAGAATGAATGGATGGTCTTGTAAGTTTTTCAGATTTTTCTGGAAACTCTATTACTATTAATCTAAATGATAAAAAGAAAAAATGAGAATATTTAGCTTATAGGCAAGAAAAGCTAGAAAATTTCAGGAAACTTTTAGCTAAATTAAATATAAAATATTTGCTTCTTGATAATAAGATAAATATCTTCTCAAAACTTTTTTTGATGTTTAAAAAATAAGAAAATAAATTATGGAAATGACAGATATAAATGATATAAAATGAAAACTTGATATAATAAATTATTCTTTGTTATATTTTTTTGTA
Source organism: Candidatus Altimarinota bacterium (assembly GCA_028713225.1). Lineage (GTDB taxonomy): Bacteria > Patescibacteriota > Gracilibacteria > BD1-5 > UBA6164 > JAQVPN01. Next base: position 47,781 of record JAQTOS010000004.1, on the reverse strand, counting down.
CTTGCTTGATTTTTCTTGTATTTATTTTATTATTTTTTATCTAAATTTTTATCTAATGAACAAATTATAGAAGAAAAAGTAGTTACAAAAAAATGACTTTTTGATGATATAAAAACTAGATTAGAATCAATAAATTTAGATAATGATGAAGAATTTTATAAATGATATTCTAGAGTTTTTTTTGATTTCTCAGATATTATTTTTTGAAGTGATTTGAGAAAAAAAACTTTAAAAGAATTGAAAAAAACAATCAAAGATAAAGAGATTTTAGATATAATTTGAGCTTTTTATTATAAAGGATTTATGGATAATTTTTCTTCAACAAGTGAGGAAAAATATGATTTAATAGCAAAATTTATGAAACAAATAACAAAAAGAGAAGCAAATTAATTTGCTTCTCTTTTTTATAAATCAATCTCAAATCTAGTTTCATTTCAGTTTATTATTTCGAAAATACTTGAGTAAATATCATCTATTTTAGTTTCCTCGTATTTTCAAACTATTTCTATTTTTGAATTTTTATGGAAATTAGTATTTACTATTTTAGGGTTAATTATGTGAATTTTGATTCATTTAATTTCGTTTTTTAGTTGCATAGCAAATCCTCTTAATCAGAATTTTGAAGCAGCATAACTTGCTCAATTTTTTGCTGATTTTTTACCTGCAATACTTCATATAAAGATAATTCCAGATTTTATTTTAGCAGAATTTAAAAGTAGGTTTGTGAGCAAGATTGGGGAAATTAAATTAGTTTCAAGTATTTCTTTGTTTTGTTCTATACTAATATTTTTGAAATTATCAAAATAGCCAATTCCAGCATTTAATACTAAATAATCAATTTCACTGATTGATTTTTCTATTTTTGCAAGAAAACTTAAATCTTTTAAATCTCAAGAAATAAAGTCTATATTTTCTATATTGTTTTCACTTCTTCCAACTCAGATTATTTTATTATCATTTTTTAGATTTGAAGCCAAATAATTTCATATTCAGCTAGTTGTTCCAGTTATTAAAATTGTTTTCATAAAAGTTTTATATTAATTTAATTGATAATAAAGAGAATTTTCTTTTTTGCAAAAAAAAATAATAGCCCCTTATATTGGGGCTAATGTACAATACTTAAGCAGTTTTTTCTTGCTCTCGCATGTTTTTGAAGTCTTCTCTCATTCTTTTTACAGAAGATAAAATATTCAACTCATTGTAGTCATCCATTTCGTCAAAAACGAAATTTAATGGACTAGGTAATGCTACTTTTTCTCCGGTTAAGGAAAGTAGGTTTAACTCATGTTTTTGACAAAAAGCTACAATATCATTGCTTTCCAAAATATCATCACATAAGATTACTATGTCAAGATGCTCGGGAATAATTGCAGGCAAATTTTCACACTCTTCTTTTTTAAGAGATTTTCTATACATCGAAGGCATTTGCATAGAACTGAAGAAGTTTACAAGTCCCAAGTCTGCTCGACCTAAAACCAAAATTCCTTGATGTCTCATAATTTTATCCTCACTTTCTTTGTTTTTGATTTTTGTTGTACTTATTTTATATCTAAAAAAAATGATATGTCAAAAAATATATTGACAATAATACTTATTTGAATATAGGTATATACTATATTAACTTATATTTTTATATTTTTTCTTATGAGCGAACATTTAAATAGAATATCTATATTCTCAATAGAAATAGGAGATGAATATCATTACCCAAGGGATTATACATTAAAAGAATGACTTAAATTATATTCAGGTTCTAAAATAACAATAATAAACATAGCTACTCAAAATAATTGATCTAAAAGTGAAAATAGCATATATTTTAAAATTGAACATTCTGGAAATATCCAAGAAACGCACTTAGAAGAAAATTTGTTCAAAACTTTTTTTTCTAGATATAAAATTATGAAACAAAATAGAGTAGCAACTTCTAGAGAATATTTGCATGAAGCGATTTTGGCTAAGTTGTGATAAATTTTAATAATATAAAAAAAGAAGAGATTAAATCTCTTCTTTTTCGTTTTCAGCATCTTCTTTTGCTTCAGTTCTTTTCTTTAGCTCATCCCAAACATCTTTTGGGATTTTTTTAGCTATTTTAACCGCAGGATAATTTTTTGCAGCTAAGAATTGTCAGCTTCTAGAATTTTTTAGAACTAATTCTTCTCAAGTTTCAAGATCTATTAGTAATCATTTTTCATTTAATATAGATTCTAGTAATTCTTCTTTTTCATCTTTGATTTTTCAAATCCGTTTTACAGCTGGATATTCGCTTGATGCCAAGAATGGTCCAAATCTACCAGTTTTTACTACGATTGTTCCTTCTATTCAGTCAGGACATGGTTTTCATTCATATTTTTGTCTCAAAGCATCTAGTTTTTCTGATTGTCCGTTATCAATATTTCTTAGATATTTACATTCTGGATATCCAGAACATCCTATGAATTTTCATCATTTTGAATATTTATAATGCAAATCTTTTCAACATTCAGGACAAACTTCTCATACTTTTTCTATTACTTTTTCAGCTTCAGCTCAGGCTTTTTCTAATTCTTTTTCTAGAGTATTTCACCAGAAATTTTGAAGCATTGCTTCATATTTTTCATCTCATGATGCAACTTTATCAAAATCTTCTTCTACTTTTTTAGTAAAATCATAATTCATCATGGTTTTGAAATATTCTTCCAAGAAATCATTTACAGTGTAAGCTATATCAGTAGGAATCAAATATTTTTTATCAAATTTATCTATATATCACCTATCAATAATTGTTGAAATAGTTGGAGCATAAGTTGATGGTCTACCAATACCTTCAGTTTCTAGTTTTTTAACTAAAGATGCTTCAGTATATCTAGCAGGTGGACGAGAAAAAGTTTGTTCTGATACAAAATCAGTTGATTCTAAAACGGCTCACTTATCTAGATTTGGTAATTTAAAATTTTCTTCATCGTCAGTTTCATCATCAGATCCTTCTGTATAAGCTCTCATAAATCATTCAAATTTTATAACTTCTCATTTAGTTATCCAATTTTGATTGTCATGACCAAAAGGTGAAAAATCCATAGTTGTTATTTCTACAAGAGCATCAGCCATTTGTGAAGCCAAAGTTCTTTTCCAAATAAGTTCATAAAGTTTTTGTTCTCTAGGTTCTAGAATTCAAGTTAAACTTTCTGGTTTTCTTGCTAAATTTACGGGTCTTATGGCTTCATGAGCTTCTTGAGCACCAGCAGATTTAGTTTTAAAATTTCTCTCATTGTGAAATTCTTTTCCATAAAGTTCTTCTACTACTTTTTTAGCATCTCATCTCGCTAAATCACTTAAATTTACACTATCAGTTCTCATATATGTAATAAGTCATTCACGAGCTCCAGCTCATAATTCTACTCATTCATATAATTTTTGAGCTATCATCATAGTTTGTTTTACTCAGTATCCAAATTTTCTAGCAGCTTCTTGTTGAAGAGTAGAAGTAGTAAATGGAGGTTGAGGACTTCTTTTGACTTCTTTTTTATCAAGTGAATTTAATCTGAAATCAAGACTTGCTTCTTTTTTCAAAATTACAGCTCATTTTTTATTTTTTTCTTCCTTGAAATTTAGGTCATTAAATAAAACAGCAATAAATTTTTCTACTTCTTCTCTTGATTTAAATACTTTTGTTTTTCAATCTATTTTTGCTAAAGCAGCTCTAAATTTGAATTTTCAACTTGTTAATTCTACTGATATTTTCCAGCTTTCTGTAGCTTTAAAATTATTTATTTCTCTTTCTTTTTCAACTATTAGTTTTACAGCAACAGATTGTACTCTACCAGCTGATAATCATTTTCTGATTTTTTTCCAAAGCACAGGAGAAACTTTGTATCAAACAAGTCTATCAAGTATTCTTCTTGCTTGTTGAGCATCAACTAAATTTATATCAAGTGTTCTAGGGTGAGCAATTGCAGCATCAATTGCTTTTTTTGTGATTTCATGGAATACTATTCTTTTAGTTTTTGTTGCATCTAGATTTAGCGCAGCACAAAGATGCCAACCAATTGCTTCTCATTCGCGGTCTTCATCGGTAGCTATAAAGACTTCAGCAGAAGTTTTAGCTAATTTTTGTAAATCAGATACTGTTTTTTTCTTGCTTTCAGTTATTTCATAATTTGGAGCAAAATTATTTGCTATATCAATTCCCAAATTTTTTTCAGGTAAATCTCTTATATGTCACATTGAAGCAACTACTTTGTAATCAGGTCCAAGGAATTTTTCTATCGTCTTTCATTTTGCAGGTGATTCCACTATCACTAGGTTTTTTGCCATAAAAAAAAATTAGCAAATACATTATTATCTTCGCTAATTTGTAATCTTTTTTAAACTCATGTCAAAAGAAAATGATTTTTTATACTTCGTTAACCAATTCTTCTATCTCATTATTATTTATTCTAGTATACTGATTTTTTATTATTCCACTTTCTTCTAAATTTTTATATATGCTGAATATTTTTTCATTTTCTACTATACAAAAAAAAGTATTGAATCATCTTTCTTTTAAATTTTCAAAAAAATATTTATACATAAAATATACAAGTCATTTTATTTGAAAATCTAGTTTTTTGAAATTATATTTTTCTATTAAATCATATTTTTCAAAATATTTTTGCGTAGCATTTATATTTGCTATTAAATCTATATAAATTTCATTGTTTTTTGCTTTTGTATATTCTATTATTCAAATTGGTTTTCATTCAAACATAAATTTAATAATAGAATCGTCTTCTATTATATCAATATTATCTTCAATATCTTCAATATTTTCTTCTTGGTTTTCTAACTCTAGTATAGAATTGCTAGTTGTTTTATTATTATTTACACTTAATCAAATTTCTTTATCTATATCTCATAATCATTCATCAGCAAGCATTTGTGCCCGATATTCAGGAGACTTTTTATCTTCTAACATAATTTTCTTGTTTAAAATATTTTCTTTAATTTTATTATATTTTTAGTTTTTAGGCAAATATTTTCAGTATTTAAAATAATTTTGACATTTTTTTTTAAGTATATTAGTATATCGATATTAAATTTATATTAAATAAATTACTCTTATGAAAAAACAAGAAATAAAAGCTTTTACATTAGTTGAACTAATCATAGTAATAACTATTTTATCAATACTTGCCACAATATGATTTCTATCATATCAATCATATACAGCTGATGCTAGAGATTCAAGTAGAATTACAAGTTTAAGAGAAATATATAAGTGACTTCAAATATATCAAACTAAGAAGTCTATATTACCATATCCTGATGAACAAGTTACAAGTATTTCAAGCTGAGCTTTAATAATATCTAGTCAATGATATGTTTGAAAAAATGTTTTTTCTAAAATAAGGTCTAATGAAATTATAGATCCTAAAGATAAGTTGCCTTATACTTATACAGTTAATTGAGATATGACAAGGTTTCAATTATTAGCAATATTAGAAAATACTAAAGATATAAAACTTAATGCTTATAATAATCTGCTTAATAATGCTTATGCCAATAATTATAATGACAGATCTACATTTATAATATGAAATTTAATATGAGTTTTTTTAGATAATATTACTAGTGCTCCAGTACAAGAAACTCTTACATGAATAAACTTAGCAAGTGATAATCAAACATATAAAGTTGTTTTTTCAAATCCCACAAGTACTAATTCTTGAATAATACAATGAACTTGAACAAATTTATCTTCTCAAATTGATACAATATCAAATTTTACTAATACAGCAACTTCAACTAATACAAATACTCCAACGGTTCCAGTATGTTGAGCTTGACAATGATTTAATTGAACATCTTGTGTTGTAGCTACTTCTTGTACTTGAGGCCTTACAGAAATTACTTTATCTAATTGACAAACTTGGTCTTGTATGAATTTAGGTGCTACAACAGTCCGGGATTGAGTTACCCAACCAACTAATTGTTGATGAAGTGTTAGTAATTGTAATTCTTCACTTACTTGGATGTGAGATTATTATCAATGGTGAAAAAATGATACTTCTTGGATTAATTGAAATGCACGAGCTCCTTATAATAGCTGATGGGAAGCTCAAAATGATACAAAATGGTGATGATCTACTTTAGATACTTCTACTGCAGATTGAGCATGAACAACACGAGTTTGAAGACAATGACCTTGTCCTACTAATCGGCATGTTCCAAGTGCTATGGATTGGCAAAAAATGTGTAATGTAATAGCCTGAACGACATGTTCTAATGCTATGAATCTTAATTCTAATTTAATAAGTACATTAAGATTTCCATATGCGTGATATCGTCTGCGGAATGCAGGAACTTATAATACTCAAAAAAACAATGCTTTTTATTATTCAAGCAGTCCTACTTGAATAAATGCATATGTAATGGCATTTAATGTAAATAATTTCCGGCCTACTAATTATGTTGTACGTGCATATTGATTACCTGTACGTTGTATAAAAAACTAAAATTTAGAAAAATAAAAAATAAAAGTTGAGAAATCGACTTTTATTTTTTATTTTTCTTTTGCTATTTTTGGCTTTCTGTATATAATCACCCTCGTATAAATTTTGCACTACGGCTAGATTGAGTTTTGATAGATGAGCCGTGGTGTGTTTTTTAGTGTTTAAATTTCACGTATTTTCGTGATATTTAAAGGGATTTTTTACAAAAATCTGTTTACTTTTATTTACTAATTTGCTTGAAGAATTATGGCAAAGAAAGAAACTGCTAAAAAAACTGAAGTAGCAATCTCTGAAGTAAATATTGGATCTTTTTATGATATAAAAGGAAGACATTATTTTACTGATGATAGATCTATTGCTTGAGTACCAGACTTAGTTGAAGTACAAAAAGACTCTTATAATGACTTTTTAACAAAAGGTATTGATAGAGTTTTTAATGATGCATTCCCAATAAGTGATTTTTCTGGGGAAAAAATAGATATCTATTATAAAGGATTCAACTTAGAAGAACCTAAATATGATGCTGAAACTTGTAAAAGAAAAAATCTAAACTTTGAAGCTCCGCTAAAAGTTAGACTTGAAATGCTGAATAAAGAAACTTGAGAAATAAAAGAACAAGATGTTTATATGGGATGAGTTCCTATGATGACTGAAGAAGCGACTTTTATCGTAAACTGAATTGAGAGAGTAATAGTAAACCAAATAGTTAGATCTACTGGTATATTTTTCACTTTATCTGAAGGAGAATTTTCTCTTAAAGTAATACCTCAAAAAGGTACTTGGTTTGAAATCGATATCGAAAAAAAATGAATAATAAACGTTAAAATTGATAAAAAAAGAAAAATTCCAATTTCAGTTTTACTTAGAGCTTTTGGACTTGAATCAAATGCTGAAATCCTAGATACTTTCAAAGATATCTGAGATGATGTTATTGCTACAAATCTATTACCAACTCTAGAAAAAGATAAAACTACAAATAGACTTGAAGCTCTTCATACTATTTATAAATTACTTAGACCAGGTGATTTAGCTACTGATGAAAGAGTTTGAGATTTATTTAAAACTACATTTGCTGATGATAAGAGATTTGATTTAGGAGAATTAGCTAGAATGAAAATTACTAGAAAACTTGGTATTCAAACTAAATATGACAAGACAGGAAGATTTTTAAATATTGAAGATTTAGTTGCTTCTATTAAATATTTCTTGAATCTTGTTTATAAAAGAGAAGGTTTTGAAACTGATGATATCGACCATTTAGAAAACAGAAGAATCAAATCTGTTTGAGAATTAGTTGAAGAAAAAATCAAAGTTTGACTTGCTAGAATGGAAAGAATTGCAAAAGATAGAATGACTATCGTTGAATTAGATGAAGCTACTCCAGGTACTTTTATCAATTCTAGACCAGTTATCGCTATACTTAAAGAATTCTTTGGTTCATCTCAATTATCACAATTTATGGATCAATCGAATCCATTGTCAGAAATAGGACACAAGAGAAGACTTTCGGCTCTATGACCTGGATGATTGACAAGAGAAAGAGCTTCATTTGAAGTTCGTGATGTACATCCTACTCAATATTGAAGAATATGTCCAATTGCTACTCCAGAAGGTCCGAATATCGGTCTTGTATTGCATTTTTCAACTTATGCAAAAGTAGATAAATTTGGTTTTATTATAACTCCTTTTAGAAAAATCAACCATAATGTTAAAAATGATGGAAAACAAGCTATAAATAAAATAGCTCTTTGAGATATCGTTTGAGATGATGGAAAAGTAATAGTTGCTGATAAATCTATGATAGATGAAAAAGCTGCTAAAACTATAAAAGAAAAAATCAAAGCATCTGAAATAGAAGTTAGATGATTCTTATGAGATTCATTTGATTATTTTGATGCATATCAAGAAAAAGCTTTAGCTATAGCGGAAGCAAATACTGAAGTAGATGAATTTGGTAACTTTATAAATACTAGAATCTCTGCCAGAGTAAATACTGAACCTACAATAGTTTATGTTAGAGAAATAACTCATATTGATGTATCTCCAAAACAAATAATGTCTATTGATACTGCACTTATTCCTTTCGTAGAACATGATGATGCGACTAGAGCGGAAATGGGGTCGAACATGATGAGACAAGCAGTTCCTCTTATTAGAGCTGAAGCTCCAGTTGTTTGAACTGGTATGGAAAGAGTTGTTTGAGAATGAAGTGGTTACGTTATAATTGCATCAGACGATGGTGAAGTTATCTGAGTTGATGCGAAACATATTACTATGCTTTACAAATCTTGAGAAAAAAAGACTTATGAATTGAAAACTTTCAAAAGATCAAATCATGATATGCTTATTCATCAAAAAGCATTAGTATCTCATGGTCAAAAAATCAAAAAAGGTGATTTACTATGTGATGGACAATCTATTGAAAACGGGGAACTAGCAATTGGTAGAAATCTAGTTGTTGCTTATATGCCTTGGAAAGGGTACAATTTCGAAGATGCGATTGTTATTTCATCTAAAGTTGTAGAAAAAGATTTTTTCACATCTGTACATATTAATGAATATTCTCTAGATGTTAGAGAAACTAAATTATGACCTGAACAAACTACTGATGATATTCCAAATATCGGTCCTAACAAATTAAAAGATTTAGATATTGATTGAATAGTTAGAATCGGTGCTTACGTAGAAGGATGAGACATCTTGGTTGGTAAAATTACTCCAAAAGGAGAACAAGAATTATCACCAGAAGAAAGACTTCTTAGAGCAATATTTGGTGATAAATCAAAAGATGTAAAAGATTCTTCTCTTAGATTACCATCTGGTCAAGGTTGAAAAATTCTTGATATACATATTCTAAAAAAAGAAAATGGTGATAACTTACCAACTTGAGTATTTAAACAAGTAAAAGTATTTGTTGCTCAAACTAGAAAAATCGAAGTATGAGATAAAATGGCAGGTAGACATGGTAATAAATGAATCGTTTCAAGAATTGTTCCAGTTGAAGATATGCCATTTATGGAAGACGGTACTCCTGTAGATATCATCTTGAATCCACTATGAGTAGTTTCGAGAATGAACATCTGACAAATACTTGAAGCACATACTGGTATGGCTGCAAAAAAACTTGGAATCAAAGTTGCTACTCCTATTCTAAATTGAATAACTGTAGAACAAGTAACTGAACTTATGCTTAAAGCTGGCTTACCAGAAGATGGTAGAGTTCAACTTTTTGACGGTGGAACTGGTGAAGCTTTCAAAGAAAAAACTATGGTATGAGTTAAGTATATGCTTAAATTACATCATTTAGTTGAAGACAAAATCCATGCAAGATCTGTTTGACCTTACTCTATGGTTACTCAACAACCATTATGAGGTAAAGCTCAAAACTGAGGACAAAGATTTGGGGAAATGGAGGTGTGGGCTCTTGAAGCATATGCTGCAAGTAACATACTACAAGAAATGATTACAATTAAATCTGATGATGTTGCTGGTAGAACTCAAGCTTACGAAGCTATCGTAAAATGAACTACTATCAAAAAACCAAATATACCAGAATCATTTAATGTACTTATAAAAGAATTACAAGCGATAAATCTGAATGTAGAATTATTAGACAACGAAGAATTAGCTCAAAAAGAAGAAGATATAGCTAGTAGATATGAAAAAATAGCAAAAATCCAAATGTGAAAAATGGATATAAGTGATGATGATAATAATTCTTCTGAAGAGGAATAATTCCAAACTTGTAACTTTATAAAAACTATTAATTATTAATTATTTTTTCTATGTTTGATAAAAATCTTGATAATTTTCTAAACGACAAAATAACAGACTATTCTGAAATCTGAAAAAATGTCGGTAGAAGAGATATCACTAAATGAAAAAATCTTGATAACCTTTCTGGTATATCAATCGGACTTATGTCTCCAGAACAAATAAGAGCTTTATCTTATGGTAAAGTACTTATATCTGAAACTATAAACTATAGAACACAAAGACCTGAAAGAGGATGACTTTTCTGTGAACAAATTTTTGGTCCTAGAAAAAACTACGAATGTGCTTGTGGAAAATATAAAAGAATCAGATATAAAGGAATTGTTTGTGAAAGATGTTGAGTAGAAGTAACAAAAGCTTCAGTAAGAAGAGAAAGAATGGCTCATATAGATTTATATGCTCCAGTTGCTCATACTTGGTATTTGAAATCTGTTCCTTCTAGAATTGGTTTATTCTTGGATTTACCAGTTAAAAAACTTGAACAAGTTGTTTATTTTGCATCATATATCGTAACTGATTTATATGAAGATAAATTAAAAGAAACTTTAAGAGATATAGAAGAAAAATTCAAAGTTTCTAAAGCAGAAATGCAAAAAGAAATTCAAAAAGAAACTAATGATTTAAGAATCAAAAAAGAATCAGGAGAAATCACTGAAAATCAATACAAAGATATTGAATCTTCTATGATGAAAAAACTTGATGATTTGATGCATGAATTTGATGAAATCAAAAATAAATTAAAAGTTTTAAAAGTAGGTGAAATCGTTTGAGAACTAGATTATAGAATCTTAAATGATAAATTTCCTCATGTATTTAAATGAGGAACTTGAGCTGAATTCTTAAAAGTATTACTTGAAAGAATTGATTTAGAAAAATTTATTGAAGAACAACAAGTTGAACTTAAAAAATCATCAGCTGTTAAACAAAAGAAAATTCTACAAAAAATCAAATTAGCTTCAAACTTATTAAAATCAGGACAAAGACCAGAATGGTTTATCTTGGAAGCACTTCCAGTTATACCACCAGATTTGAGACCTATGATTCAATTAGACTGAGGTAGATTTGCTTCATCTGATTTGAATGATTTATATAGAAGAGTTATAAACAGAAATAACAGATTAAAAAAACTTATGGAACTTTGAGCTCCAGATGTAATCTTGAAAAATGAAAAAAGAATGCTTCAAGAATCTGTTGATATGTTAATCTCTGGAGAAACTAGAACTAATAGATCAGGATTTGTTACTGCTAATAAAAAACAATTAAAATCATTAACTGAAGTTCTAAAAGGTAAACAAGGACGTTTCAGACAAAACTTGCTAGGGAAGAGAGTAGACTACTCAGGTAGATCTGTAATCGTAGTTTGACCAAATCTGAAAATCGATCAATGTTGATTACCAAAAACTATGGCTTTAATCTTATTTAAACCATTTGTAATTGGAAAACTTATAGAAAGAGGTACTGTTTATAATGTTAAACATGCTGAAAAATATTTAGAAGATGCTGGAAAAGATGTTTGGGATGCACTTGATGAAGTAATTGAAGGAAAATATGTTCTATTGAACAGAGCTCCGACTTTACATAGACTTGGTATACAAGCATTTAGACCTGTACTTATTGAAGGTAAAGCTATTCAATTACATCCTCTTACTTGTACTGCCTTCAATGCCGATTTCGACTGAGATCAAATGGCTGTACATTTACCTATAACTGATGCTGCTCAAGCTGAAGCTAGAGAATTGATGGTAACTTCAAAAAATCTACTTTCACCAGCTTCTGGGGAACCAATCGTTACTCCATCTCAAGATATGATCTTAGGGTGTTACTATATAACTGTTGCTGATCCAAAAGCTAAAGGGACTTGAAGTTTATTTGCTTCTATTACTGATGTAAGTTTAGCATATGATGCTGGAGCTATCGAATATAGAACTTTAATTAGAGTAAGAGTAGAAGGAAAAGTTATTGAAACTACTTATGGTAGATTACTTTTCAACGAAATTATTCCTAAAGAATTATGATTCATAAACGAAACTCTTGGTAAATGAGTTGTTAAGAAAATTCTAGCTAGATCTTTTGATGAACTTGGATCAGCTACTACAGCAATACTTGTAGATGCTATCAAAAATTTCTGATATAAATATGCTACAGTTTCAGGACTTTCTATATCAAAAGATGATATGGTTGTTCCAGAAAATAAGAAAGAATTACTAACGGCAGCTGAAGAAAAAGTTAAATATATTCAAAAACATCATTGGCTAGGTTTCCTAACTGAAGATGAAAAATATAATCAATCTATTGCAATTTGGGCTGAAGTTAAAAAAGTTATCGAAAAAGAAATGAAATGATTATTTGCTCAAGATAACCATATATTTAACTTTATTGACTCAGGAGCGAGATGAAACTGGTGAAATATTACTCAGTTATGTTGAATGAAATGACTTGTAGCTTCTCCATCAGGTAAAACTATCGAGTTGCCAATCAAATCTACTCTAAAAGAATGATTTTCAGCACTTGAATACTTTATCTCAACTCATGGTTGAAGAAAGGGTAAATCTGATACTGCCCTTAAAACTGCACAATCTGGTTACCTAACAAGAAGACTAGTAGATGCTGCTCAAAATCTTATTATTAAAGAAGATGATTGTAACACTGTTCATTATAAAGAAGTAAATAGACTTGATAAAAAAGGTAATTTCTCTGAATCATTTGAAGATAGTATCTATGGTAAAACTATAGCTACTCCTATCAAAGCATGAAAAGAAGTACTTGTTGATGCTGGAACTATAATAGATAAAAAAGTTATTTCTATAATAACTGAAAATTCTATAAATACAGTAAATATCAGATCTCCACTTACTTGTGAAACTGAAGGTGGTGTATGTAAAGCTTGTTATGGTCTAGATCTATGACTTAATAAAAAAGTTGATATCTGAACTCCAGTATGAGTTATTGCTGCACAATCTATTTGAGAACCAGGTACTCAGCTAACGATGAGAACCTTCCATTCAGGATGAGTTGCGAAAGAAGGATGAGATATGACTCAAGGTCTAGCTAGAGTAGAAGAATTATTTGAAGCAAGAAATCCAAAAGCTTTTGCTGAAATTGCTGATATGGATTGAGTAATTGATGTAACATACGATGAACATCATTCTCAAACTGTTAAAATAGTTGCTACAGAAATTTTCGAAGAAGAATATTTCTACAATGCTGATTTCAAAATAGCTGTAAAAGAAGGTCAAGATATAAAAGCTAAACAAATTATTGCAAGAAGCGAAAAAGATAAATCTAAAATCGTTGCTTTACATGATTGAATAGTTAAAAAAGCTAAAGACGGAGTTATAGTGATAAAAGATAAAGACTATAGAACATCTTCATATAAATTAGAAGTATGAAAAAATATACTTGTAAAAATAGGAGATGAAGTAAAAGCTGGACAAAAAATCACTGAATGAAGTATCAACTTAGGGAAACTTATGCAAGTTGCTTGAGTAATTGAAGCTCAAAAATATATCGTTGATGAAGTAAAATCAATATACGCTTCTCAAGGGCAAACAGTTAACTCTAAACATATTGAAATTATGGTTAGACAAATGTTTTCTAGAGTAAGAGTACTTGATAAAGGAGAAACTGATTTCTTCCCATGAGATATAGTAGATATCATTAAATTTAAAAATACTAATGATAGACTTATCAAAGAAGGAAAAAATCCAGCAATCTGAGAAAGATTACTTCTAGGTATAACAAAAATTTCTCTATATACTGATTCATGGTTATCTGCAGCTTCATTCCAAGAAACTGTAAGAGTACTAGTTGAATCATCTGTATCTGGTAGAATTGATAGATTACAAGAACTAAAAGAAAACGTAATTATCGGTAGACTTATACCAGCCGGAAAACAATATAGAAAACTTCACAATGCTGTACTTGAAGAAGATACAATATTTGATGAAGAAGAAGAATATTTTGATATAGAAGACGATAGAATAGATATTTCAGAAGAACATATGAAAAAAGTCTTAATGGCTATGGAAGATGAATCTGATTTCTAATCCAAAAATAAATAAAAAATCCCTTGCGAAAGCAGGGGATTTTTTAGTCTATTATTTCTTTTTTATGAATTTGTTTATTTTGTTCTTCCTCAAGTATTGTTTTACTTATTCTTTTCAGGGGTTTAGCATTTAACTCTCATAAATCTAATATTTTCCAAGATTTTATTTTAAAATGTCTAAGCATTCTTTTTATTTTTTTATTACTAAGTGTTTCTAATTTTTCTTTGATAATGTACTTTATTTCATCAGGTGGAGTATTTCTATCTTCATCATAAATAATTTTCTTTGATTTAAAGTATTTTTTTACTATGTCTGGATCAGAAGACTTTATTATTATTCTTCAATAATGTAATATCATCTCTATTTTTTTTTCTATTTTAGTTTGTTTTTCCAAAATCGCTTGAAGAGAGTTTTCTAGCACTCAATTTGTATAAGGTTCAGCTTTATAATCTATTCACCCTTCATATTTTTTTAATTCTGCCATATTCTTTTTCATAAATTTATAAAAGAATTCACTATAAATATTTATGAGATAAAGTCAAACATAAATCAAAAAATATTTTCCTTTGATATTTTGCGCAATTTTCATATAATACTCCTACATTTGGGGCTAATCTTGGTTTCTATTAGAAGATTCCTTAGCTTTGCATGCTATAGGGGAGATGTGTTGGGACTTCCTAATCAATCTGACACAAAAATAAATGCAAACAATAGAATGTATGCTGGTTTGACTGCTTTTGTTAAAAAAGTTTCAACTCCTTCTTTCGCTCTAGCTGCTTAATTTTAAGCAACAAAAAGCAAAGTAAAAACGTGGTCTCCCCAAGGGGATGAGTGCCGATTGGCCTGCCGCAAAATTTCCTAGATTCCACTATGCGGGTTTAAGAAATATTTAGCATAGTCTTATAAACACGGTTTTTAAAATTCTTGTCTTTATGAGTACCAAGAGAATTTTCACTTTCATCATTTTTTGTTTATTTTATTTTTGATGCAAGTATTTAAAATGAACTATCTATAGTAGAATTGTAAGGTTAAGCTTCTAAGACGTCGGTTCGAATCCGTCTAGCTCCACCAAATGAAATCTAAGCCAAAAAGAAGCACGAAAGTGCTTCTTTTTGCTGTTTTAAATTCTAGACCTTAAATTCATCTTAAATTTTAGGTGTCTTTTTAAAAAAAGTTTTTGGTTTTGCTTTAAAGTAGATATATTTAGAGTAATTTAATTAATGTAAATAAAAAAATATGGAACTTACAAAATTACAACTTCTTTGAATAGAAAAATGATTTATAGAAATTGATATAGAAAAAGATAGAATTACTTATAAAAATTTAAAATCTTGAGATAAAAAAATTAAATTTTCTGATCCAGAGGAACAAGTAAGATCTGAGTGGTATATAGATTTAGTAACTAAATATCAATATGAACCACAAGATATAGATTTAGAAGTTGAAATGCCAAAAAGAGTACCAAATCAGTTTGCTGACTTGGTTATTTATAATGCTTGAGTTGAAAATAAATATTTTGTAATAGAGTTTAAAAAAGCAAATATTACTGATAATGAATTTGAACAAGCTGTAAAACAAGGTATTTGAAATGGTAGAATTTTGAAGGCAAAATATTATGGAACAATAGCAGGGGAAACTGTTAGATTTTTTGAAGAAGGAAAAGATGATTCTTTAGATGATGCTTTTTATAGTATTCCAGTAAAATATGGAAAACCTGAAGAATGGACTTTTACAAAATGAGGAGTTGTTGATTTAGAACCTGTAACTATGGAAACACTTGAAACAGCACTTTCAAAAGCTCATCAAAGTATTTGGAGAGGTGGAAAAAGAAATCCAGCAGAAGCATTTTGAGAAGTTGCAAAAATCATTTTTATAAAAGTTGCTGATGAAAAAAAGTGAAGAAAAATATGAGAACCTTATCAATTTCAAAGAAAAAGAAATGAATCTACACATAAATTAAAAGCAAGAATTGATGAAATTTATGAAATAGAAAGACAAAAAGATAAACAAGTTTTTCAAGAAGAAATTAAACTTAATGACAAAGAATTAGCGGCAGTTGTAGAACATTTACAAAGATTAAATTTCAATAAAACTGATTTAGATATTAAATGAGAAGCTTTTCAAAAATTTCTTTGAAACTTTTTTAAATGAGAATTTGGGCAATATTTTACACCAAATACAGTTACAAGATTTTGTATAGATTTATTTGCTCCTGAAATGGATAATACAAGTAAAGTTTTAGATACTTCTTGCGGTTCGGGTTGATTTTTATTAAAAGCACTTGATGTAATGAGAGAAAAAGCAAGTGAATATTATGAAAATTGAACAGTTGAACATTTTAATTATTGGCATAGTTTTGCTGAAAACTATTTATATTGAATAGAAATAAATGAATCCATAGCTAGAGTAGCTAAGATGAATATGATTTTGCACGATGATGGTCATACAAATGTTATAAGCCACGATTGACTTGAACCAATTGAAAATATGACAAAATTAAATCTTTGATTCAAAGAAAATTGATTTGATTATATTTTTACAAATCCTCCTTTTGGTGCAGTTGTTAAAAAAACTGAAAGTGATTATTTAGGAAGTTTTGAACTAGGAAAAAGTGGAAATAAAGAAAGACCAGCACAAAAAACAGAAATACTTTTTATAGAAAGATTTCATCAATTTTTGAAACCAAACGGAAAAATATCAGTTGTTTTACCAGATTGAATTTTGACAAACTCATCACTTCAATATGTAAGAGAATGGATTTTGGAACATTTCAAACTTCTTTGAGTTATCAGTTTACCACAAGATGCTTTTAGATATTACTGAGCTTGAGTAAAATCAAGTGTTTTAGTCATGGAAAAATGGTGAGCAAAAAAAGAAAAAGATTACAAGATTTTCATGGCAACGGTTGATAAAATCGGTATTGATGCAACAGGAAGAAAATGTGATAATGAACTTCCAAAAATTGCAGAACAATTCAGAGAATTTTTAAAGAATCCAGCAAATTTTTAGTAGCCCCTGACTTTAAAAATACTATTTTCATAGTGAGTCAGGGGCAGTTGGAAAGATTTGATGTAGAATATTTTCAAGGTGGAATATGAAATATAAATTTCAATTCTTTTGTTCTTTTATGAGAAATTTCTGAAAAAATACAAAGTTGAAGTACACCAAGTTGATGAAATTTTGAAAAAGAATGAATATTATATTTAAAATCAGCAGATTTTGATTTATTTGAAATACAAAAATCTCAATTTATTTCTCAAGATTTCCATGAAAAATTAAATAGATCAAAAATCATAAAATGAGATATTTTAATTGCAAGTGTATGAGCAACAATATGAAAAGTTTGATATTATAATTTAGAAGAAGAAGCGAATATAAATCAAAATGTAGCAAGAATTAGAATAAAAGATAAAAGATTTATTGATAAATTTGTTACTATATTTTTATATTCTGATTTATGACAAAAACAATTACTATGAAATTCTACTGTAAATGCTCAGCCTTATATTAATAATCAAAAAATTTCTGAGCTAAAAATACCACTATTATCTTTAGAGATTCAAAATCAAATTGTTGAAAAAATGGATTTTGCTTTGAATGAGAAAAAGAGAAAAGAAAAAGAAGCAAAAACTTTGTTTGAAAGTATTGATGATTTTGTTTTAAGTGAGCTTTGAATTGAATATAAAGAAGTTGAAGAAAAAAAAGTTTTTGGTTTAAGCTTGAGTGAATTAGGAGATACAAAAAGAATTGATAGTTTTTATAATAATCCGAAGTTTTTGGAGTTGGAAAAAATGCTTAGAAATGGGAATTATGAAGTAAAAAAATTGAATGAAATAAAAGAAAAGATTATTACTTGAACTACACCACTTTCAACAAGTGAACCTTACTGAGAAAACTGAATAATATTTTTTAGAAATACAAATTTAGAAAAAAATAATATAAATTTAGATGATGTAAAATATGTAAAAGAAGAATTTAGTAGTAAATTAACTTATTCAGAATTAAATGATGTTATAGTTTGTATTGCTTGAACTATTTGAGTTTCAACGATAAACAATGTTTGAAAAATAGCGATAAATCAAAATGTTTCAGCTTTAAGATTAAAAGAAAACATTTTAGCTGATTATGTTTCAATATTTTTGAATAATAAAATTTTAGTTTGATTTTTTGACAGAGTTTCATCAGTTGCAACTATAAAATATATAAATAATGAAAATTTACTTTCAATATTTTTACCTTTACCACCTTTAGAAATTCAAGAAAAAATTGCTTTGGAAGTTAAAAGTAGAATTGAAAAAGCTAAGGTTTTGGAAAAAGAAGCTTTTGAAGTTTATGAGAGTGCGAAAAGGGAAGTTGAAGAGATGATTTTAGTTTAGTAATTTTTGAAAATATGAATTTTAAAGATTTAAATATCAATTTACCAAAAATTAATATACCAAAAATTGATATACCAAAAATGAATTTACCAAATTTTAATGAAAATATGATAAATATTGATATGTCATGAATTTTTGAATCTCAATATAGAAAAAATAATCCTTCATCATATTTGTTTGATAGAATTATGGAACAGATAAAAATTTTTGAAGAAAATTTAGATGAAAATCATGAAATTTGATGAGCTTTAATATCATCAAATTATAATACTTTTTATATTACAAAAGTTAAAAGTTCTAATCCTGATATGATAATCTTTTATTGAAAAACCGAAAATTGACCAGTGCAGATTTTACAACATATAAGCCAAATTAACATTTCTTTGATTTCGTTGAAAAAACAAAAAGAACACAAAGAGGCAAGAAGAATTTGATTTGATTTAGATTAGTTTATTTATTTTTTAAAGTTTATTTTTTATGAAATATCTTATATATTTTAGCATTTTTATTTCAGTTATATTTTTATTTTCAGAAATAAAATATTTATGATGAAATAATGCAGAATTAATTAATACTGATAATCCTGTAAAGTTTTATGAAGACAATAAAAACAATTTTAAAATAACTAAACTTAATTATGAATCATTAGAAGTACATTATGAGTCTGATTTTTTTAAAAAATGTTATGAAGTAAGCAAAAGTAATAATGATTTTTTATCATGCAATAATTTATTATGACCTTCCACAATATATAATTTTGCAAACACATTTTTAAATGAATGAGATGAATGAAAATTCTTATTATGATGTTTATTAAAAGAACATTGATTATATTATGACTGTTTTTGTAAATATGCTAAAGATTATCAAATATGTGAAAATTATATAAATAAATAATAATTATGTCTTACTATATAAAACTACATTACCTTTCAAATGAAGATTATGAAGGGAAAGATGAACTTTCTGATGCTTATAATGAAACATTAGAACTTCTTTGAAAAGAAAAAGAAGTTTTTTACGATGAAATTAAAAATGAATATATCGAAGAATTTTCTAAAGAATGGATAGATTATGAAAGAAATTGAAGATATGAAGAATTTTTTGAATATGATTCATCTAGGGAAGTATGACTTCATTATTATGATATAGTGAAAGTCAATTTTATTGATATTAATGAAGATGAAATTGATGAATTTCAAGAAAAATTTTTGAGCTTACTGAAAGATAAGGTTGATTTTATATATAAATTTGAAGATAATAGATTTTTAGAGATTAGAAAACAATTTTTTGAAGATATTTATAAAATAGAGATAAATTTAAGAGAAGTAGTAAGTTATATATTTTTTACAACTTATTATTATATATGAGATTTCTTAAAAGATTTAGAAGTTGATGATGTAACAAAAAAATACAATTTAAAATTTGAAGACCTAAAAGATAATTTTGAAAATGAATTTTTTTATATTTCTTTTAATGATTATAAAAAATTACTAAATTTGAAAAAATTAAAAGAAGAAGAAAAAACTGAATTAATGAAAGATAGCGATAGTTTTGATGATTGGAAAAGAAGAATTTTTGAAAGATGAATAAAAGACGAACCATATATTGATTTTATTGAATCTATAAAACAAGATTTAGAAAAACTAGAAAACTTTAGAAATGCAATAATGCACAATCATAGTTTTACGCAAAATTTAAAGCATAATTATGAAAAATCAAAAGAAGAAATTTTAAGAAAAATTGAAGATTTTAGATCAACTCATCTAAATAATTCTGGAAATGATTTAGGATTAATACCTTGAAAAAAATATAAATATATATGAAGTACTACAGATAATTTTATTAATTGAAAAAAGTATAAATTAGTAGAATTATATTGAAGTGATTCTATTTTTGAATGAGAAATAGAAAAAAATAGCATTCCTTATTGGGATAAAGAATTTCATGAATATTGGAGTGAATAAATTTATATTTAATAAATAATTTAAAAATATGTGAGAATTACCTTCATTTCAGGATGTAATAGGAAAAATAAATAAACCTAAAATTCTTTTATGAAATGGGTTTAGTATAGCTTATGATAGTAAAAGATTTTCTTTTACCAGTCTTTTAGACTCAGCAGTCGAAAATAAAATTATCGAGAAAGATAGTAAAGTTTACAAAGTTTTTGAATCATTACAAACATCAGATTTTGAAAGTGTTATGAGAGCGTTAGAAGAAACAAAAAAGATAATTCAAGTTTATGAATGAGATAAAGAATTACAAGAATTACTAAAAAATGATTTAGAAAATTTAAAAAAATATTTAGTAAGAATCATTACTAATAATCACCCATCTAAAACAACTGAAATAAGTTCAGAACAAAAAATATCATGTGCAAAATTTTTAGATAATTTTGAAACAATTTACACATTAAATTATGATTTACTTTTATATTGGTCAATATTACAAACTAA
Source organism: Candidatus Altimarinota bacterium (assembly GCA_028713225.1). Classification (GTDB taxonomy): domain Bacteria; phylum Patescibacteriota; class Gracilibacteria; order BD1-5; family UBA6164; genus JAQVPN01. Next base: position 26,656 of record JAQTOS010000004.1, on the reverse strand, counting down.
AGAAATAACAAATAAATTTCCAGATTGATTTTGAGAAGATGATTTTAGCTTAGATGAAGACTATGTTATATATAAAAACAATTCTTCATTTCCTTCAAAAGTTAACTATTTACATTGATGATTACATATATTTGATGCTGGAAATGAAATTATTAAAAAAACTTATAGTAAAACAGATATTTGTTTAATGACTCAAATAGCGGAAAATTTAGATAAATGAATTTATCCAATATTTGTTTCAGAATGAGACAGTAAACAAAAAATGACAAAAATATTACATAATGCTTATTTAAACCATTGTTATAGATCTTTAAAAAAAGTTAATTGAAATTTAGTTATTTTATGAACAAACTTAAAATCGAATGACGATCATATTTTAGATGCTATAATGTGAAGCACAGTTTCAAATATTTATATTTGAGTATCTAAAATAGAAAATGTGGAACATATTAGACGAAGAATAATTGAGTTTAATGATAATAATCCAATTAAGAAACATAAACATTTATGATATTTTGATTATAAAACTGTTAATCCTTGGGATTATATAACAAATAAAAAATAATTTTACATTATATAAATAAGAAACCATTTATTTTCTATTTATATATATTTATTTTCTAAAAATCATTCAAATTCATTTTTATGAACTCCACCAAATGAAATCTAAGCGAAAAAGAAGCACGAAAGTGCTTCTTTTTGCTGTTTTAAATTTTAGACCTTAAATCTATCTTAAATTTTATAAAAGTTTGAGTTTTGGTTTAAAGTAGATATATTTAGAGTAATTTAATATTAAAATTTTAATAATATTTTAAATATGAATAAAGTTTCAATTAGATTTTTTGATGATAGGGAAGTTAGAGCTATTTGGGATGATGACAATTCTAAATGGTGGTATTCTATTATTGATATTATATCTATTTTAACAGATAGTATAGCTCCAAGAAAGTATTGGAGTGTTATGAAGACAAGACTTAAAAAAGAAGGAAATCAGTTGACTACAAAATGTAGCCAACTGAAATTAGAATCTTCAGATTGAAAAAAATATGCAACAGATTGTTTTTCTCAGGATGATATTTTGGAAGTAATAAAATTAAACATTTGATACAAGGTGCTTTGACTGACAAAATAAATGATAGAGACATGTTTATGAAATGAATTGATTATAGTTATTATTATGAAGAATAATAATAATATAAATTATTAACAAAATATTGTCCTAATAATATATTTTTCTAAATAAATAATTATGAAAAAAATTAAACTAATTCAAATTGGTATTATTGTACTATCTTTTATAATTCCTATATTTTTATATAGTAAATTACCTGAACATATGGCTTCTCATTGGGATATGAATTGAAAAGTTAATTGATATATGCCGAAATTTTGGTGAATTTTTATTATGCCAATAATATCTATGACTATTTATTTACTCTTAACATACTTACCTAAAATAGATCCAATGAAAGAAAATATAAAAACATTTGGAACTTATTATGATACTTTTATAACAGTGTTTTTGTGATTCTTTTTATATATATCATTAATTGTACTTTCTTGGAATCTTTGATATAAATTTGATATGAATTTGATGATAATTCCTTCTATATCTGTGCTATTTTATTTTGTATGAGAATTATTAATCAATTCAAAAAGGAACTGGTTTATAGGGATTAGAACTCCTTGGACTCTTAGTAATGATATTGTTTGGGAAAAAACAAATAAATTATGATGAAAAATATTTAAAATAATCGCGCTTATATTTCTACTAGCAATATTTACTTGAATTAATATATTCTATGTTATTGTAGTTCCAATTTTGGCTTCTGTTATATTTCTACTTGTGTATTCATATCTTGAATATAAAAAAATAAATAAAAATTAGAAAAGGATACATAAAAAAATAAAAGAAAAAAGTAGTGAACGCTCACCCCCGCGTTCACTACTTTTTTTGCTTAAAAAGAGCCATATTTTTGATTTTTTCTGTAATTTATGATAAAATTAGGGAAATTAGTACTAATATATTTTAAATATGTGACTTGAAACACAAGGAAGTGAACAAAATAATAAATTTTTAGATAAAGTTTATGATGATATAAAATCAAATGCTAAGGATTATACTATCACTGATGGGGATAGTATTTATGCTATTGCTAAAAATAATTCTATTAATGCCGATGATTTAGTTATGCTAAATTCACTTCTTCAAAAAGAATTCAAAGTAAGATGAAAAAATATTATCATAAGAAAATGAGATACTATATCTATTCCTAAAGATATAGAATTATTTAATACAAATATCAGCAAATTAAAAGAAATCAAAGAAATTCTAAATATCAATCAAGAATTGACTAAAAATGATTTAGAAACTTTGAAATTAAACTCAAATTTATATCCATCTAGAGTACAATCAATAGGTTTACCAAAAATTCTTAATGGTTTTGTAAAATCTCAAGAAGCTGAAATAGATCCAAGACTTCCTAGAATAGTTGATTCTAGCAGAGAAACTAATGTAAGTTGTGCTAATCTTATAAGAACTTTGATGGCTCAAAGTATAAATATAGCGAATGCAAAAACAGATGAAAAAGCATTTTTGAAAAAACAAAATTTAGATGCTTGGATTTTACCAACAGAATTAAAAGCAATTTGATATGATCAAAGATTCAAAGATTTGATGAGCCTTTTTGATAAAGATAAAATATGACAAGTAGATCCAATTGCTGAGCAAAAGGGCTATGATAATAGAGTTATACAATTAAATAATTATATAGAAAAAAATTGAGTTCCTTGAAGTTTGGTTCCATATTATTTTAAATTTTCTAAATTTAAATGAGTAGTTGCTGATTATAATAGGAAAAGACCTGAAGGTGATAAACATTATAATACTCATCAATCTATGTTTGCTTGAAACGCTGATATGAAATTTCAAGCTTATGAAATCAAAGATTATTCTGTTCCTGGGAAAATAAGTAATTTTGGTTGAGATAAGGAAAAAATTAACAAAGAAATCAAAGATTTAAGTAGTGAATTAGAATCAGCCAAAGCAAGTGCCTTAAAAACTAAAGCACTATTGCTAAAATCTACAGATTTAAATGAAAATGAAGATATAAAAAAAGCTGATAGATATTTAAGTAAATGATTATCTGTTGCTACTGGTTGAAATCAAGCAAAAATAGATGAACTTAAAATAATTATTTTATCGAATTTAAGTCAAGATTGAATAAAATCACAAGTAGAAAAAGCTCTTAAAAGAAAAATTACAGATGCTGATTTAGAACGGATTTTGGCTTTGAAAAAAATTTATAATAGTACTTATAATTCAGTACTAGCTATAAATCAAAATCTTTCTAAAAACACTCAAGTGCAAGATGTTTCAGGGAAAGTTAAATCAAATGCAGCAATTATAGCAAATATAAATAAATATAATGAAGCTTTAGAAAAAATTAAAAATAATGAAGCTTCAATAAAAGATTTAAAAGAAAAATTAAAAATAGAAAGAAAACTTACATTAGTTGATTATATTGCTAATTTTATAGAATCTAGATTGGATTATGGGCCAAGTGCTTTTACTCCAGAATCTAGAGCCAAAGTCATAGAATGAATTTTGAAATATAATTCTATGATTCATATAAAAGTTAATGGGCAAAAAATCCTACTTGATAGGGAATCAAGAAATTATCAAAAATGATTAAGTACTATTTTTGTTAAACCAGATACAAAAATAGAAATAAGTGGACCATTAATGATAGATTGAGAACATCAAATGAATAGTGGTGATGATGATAGAAAAGAAAAAATGAATGCTCGTACTAGATTTTTCTTCGAATTTATAACTCCGTGAACATATCTACCAACAGAATTACTTGAGCCAGGGAAAGATTCTAGCTTAAGAAAAACTGAATTTGGAAAGCCTTCAGATAAATTTGAATTAAAATGAGTTTATGATGTAAGAAGATGAGAAACTGTTGAAAAAGCATTAAAAGAAAAAATTGTTATATTTGAAAAATTAGATCCAAAAGATCCAAAATTTACACAAAAACTGAATTATATTTATGGACTTCAAATAAAAGCTTTGAAAATAGCTGGTTTTATGCAAGATGAACAAAATCTAAATCCAGGAGCTTTTAAAATAAATAGAACTATTCCATATTATGATTTAGCGAATATTGAAAAAGTTTTTTCTGCTTATATAATTGATAAGAAAAAAATACTTTGAGAAACTTGAGAAAAATTAAAAGATATTAAGCAATTTGCAAGTGTGAATGTTTTCCCATGAGATACAGAATATCATGTTTTTAATAGACTAATTTCTTCTATAAAAGGAGTAGATACAAAAAAATATCCACATATTGAAGAGATTTTTGCTCTAAATTATTTACAACAAAAGAATTTAACAAAAGAATTACTTAATTGATTTTATGACAAAAATTGACATATAGTTTCATGAAAAAAACTTGTTATAAGTTTTGCGAAGTTAGAGAAAATTTTACAAAATATGTCTGGAGAATCTTTTATGCTTGCTCCAAAAATCAAAAATATTGATGAGTTTGTAATTAATCAAGTAACAGGTGTTGAACAAAATAGAAATTTGTTAAAAAATATAATGTATAGAGAAATTTATTGAGGACAAAAGTGAACTTATTTTACAGACATAATATGAAGAACTTTATGAGAGCCATTAGATAATACCTATATGATGAAAAATAAGAAAATTACTACTAAACGTATTATACAGGCTTTTAATAATAGTGATATTATTATGCAAACAGAATATAAATGACAATCTGTTTGAGATTTTCAAGTTAGATTTATGTTTTTACAAAGCTGATGGAAAGAATGGTTAAATAAAGATACTATGAATAAAGCTCTAGATATGCTTGAGAATAAAAATATAAAGAATAAAATTTCATCTTTTTCTGAAAGTGAACAAGAACAAATTCAAGAAGATTTAAAAATAGTTGATGATTTGAAGATTTTAGTAAATAAAAAAAATCCGAGTAAAGATGATTTTGAAAATATGTATTGGACTTTGAGAAAAATAATTAGAATTACTAATTGAGATAATTCTAATTATGTATGAAAGGTTATATCATCAGTTTTTATGGAATCTAAATTAAATAATCATTTTGAAAAATTAGCTTGAATGATGAATTCTTCAGGTGAAAAAATAGATTCAAATATTAGTTCTGAGGAAATGAAAAAATATGAAAAAATGGTTATTCATATAAATAATCAGTGAGAAAGACATGCTTTTTATTCTTTTGTAGAAAATTATTTACTTAGAATTATGAATGAAGGAATGAATTTGAATATTCAAACTCAGGACGTTTACTCTAAAAGTGTAGAATGAGGGGTAAAATGACAAATAGATTATAATTGAGAAATATTTATTAATCATTTAAAAACTTATATAAATCAACTAAATAATTTAAAATTAAGTCCAGAACAAGAAGCTATAAAGATTATTATTAATAAACTTTATATAGATTTGGGAAAAACTAAATGAATACAAGAATTTATGAATACTTTATATTCTTTTATGAAAAATCAGAATATAAAAAAATTTCTAGAAGAAAAACAATTAAGTACTTCTATTATTCCAGAGTCTAATGAATTTAGAGCTTCAGCTTTCCAAAAATCAGTATTTACTTATCTTCTTAAATGAGTAGATGTGTAAAATAACTATATTAAAAAAAATAGAGAACGGTTTTAAACCGTTCTCTATTTTTTTTAATATTCTCATAAAACTTTGATTTCTTTTGTGAAAAATTTTAGCTCATTAAGTGAATTAATTATATTGCTTTCTTGCATATTTCATTCAAAATCAAGCCAGAAAATATATGAAAATGGATCTTTGAAACTTGGCATACTTTCTATTTTTGTCAGATTTATATTGTTTGTAGCAAAAGCTCAAAGACATTTATATAAACTTGCTGGAATATTTTTTGTTTCAAAAATTATACTCGTTTTATTCTGTTTTATCCCAAATTCTAATTTTGAATCTTTTGGAACTACTACGAAAAATCTAGTTGTATTTCAATTTTGGTCTTGAATATCTTCTGAAATTTTATTTAATCAATATATTTCTCCAGCTAAACTTGAGGCAATAGCTCGAACTCAGTACATATTTTTTTCTTTTATTTCTTTGGCAGCTCATGCTGTATCATAAAAAATTATAGGTTTTATTTTATGATGGTTTAGATAATTATGACATTGGCTAAGAGCTTGAGGATGAGAATAGGCTTCTTTTATTTTTGAAATATCTGTTTCATTTGATAATAAACAATGTTTGATTTCCAAGTCTATTTCTCAAATTATTTTGAAATCATATCTCAAAAAATTATAAAGATTTTCATGAATGCTTCAGGCTGTAGAATTTTCTATTGGTAAAACTCAAATAGCATTATCTCATATATTAGCCCAAACTTCAGGGAAATCAGATAATCATATTATATCAGCTGTTTCTATATTTAAGTTTTCTTTTGCTATTATTGAAGCTAAATTGCTATAAGCTCCAGCTTCTCATTGGTAGTAAATTTTCATAGTTTTTTTATTTTAATTTAAATTTTTAGAGATATTATGCAAAAAGCATTTTTTGTAAAATTCTAATTTACTTTTGACTTATCCAATAAAAGCTTTATAAATAATTTACTTTCTAAAAAAGGAGGAAGTTATGGAAGATGCAATTGAAAATGTTGGATTTTTAACAACTGAATATGAGGTAATTGTAGATGGTGTTTTATGTAAAGCTCTGACTATTGTTATCCCTATGGATAATCTTGAGGAGTTTATTCAAACAAATAGTCCTTATCCAATCACAGATAATGAAGACTTTAGTATGAATATTACTCCAATGGATATGCAAAACTACCTACATTATCTTTGCCGAAATGGATTCTCAGATTTGGATGCAATCCCATTTTTTATAAATGTTACAAAATCTGAGGTTATAAATCCAGATAGCAAAGATTTTAAGGATGTTAATGAACGTATTGGTTCATTGCCTGAGACTTCTTTTATTATGTCGGAACTCGAGAGTTTTGAATTGAAAGATGGAAGTGTTAAATCATATGAGCTTATACATTTTCCGATTTCATTTGTATTTGATGTTCTTAATGTAAAACAACAAGTTTCTCAACCTGATACGGGAATAGAAATCGATTTTAATCGATTTGAAAGGATTTTTCTTGAGTTTCAGGATTATTATCCTTCTGAGTCTAAGTTCATTGTAGCTGTTGATTTATCAACAAAAGAAGCAGTTGGCTATGTTCACGATACTGTTATTGATGAGAATACAGATCGAAGAGAACTCTGTCTTATTTAATCCCGCATATGCGGGATTTTTCTTATATTCTAGCTAAAATTCACTCTAAAATTTTCTCTACTTTTTTTACTGATTCTAATTCCACTCTTTCTTCTGTAGAATGCACAAATTGAATATTTGGACCTATGGAAATCGCGTTTACTTGAGGATTATTTAGTCAACTAACTAATGCTCAACATTCAAGTCATGCATGAATTGCTCTGATATGTGGAGTTTTTCATAATATTTTTTCTCATTCTTCTTTTGCTATTTGTACAAGTAGAGAATTTGGATTATCTTGCCATCCTGGAGTTCATCTACTAGCACTTATTTCAAATCATTTTGATTTCAGAAACTCACTAGTATTTGTAAAATTTTTTTCTAAATCTTGATTATCGCTAGATCTAGCCATATATGTAATTTCTAAATTATTATCATTTACTTTAATTATTCAAAAATTCATAGAAGTTTGTACTAAATTTTCTATTTGCTCGCTCATAGAATAAACTCAATCTTTGATTTGGCTTAAATTTTTTAATATTTCTATTCCATTTTCTATTGCTTTTCTTTTTTCATCATTTTCAGTCAATTTGAAATCTATTTCTGGACAATCAAAAGTGCTTTTTGTATTTTCTAGGTGAAGCAAAAATTCTTTTTTGAAATCTTCTAAATCTGAAATTCAAAGAATGCAATTTAATTTACTTGGAATAACATTTGATGCTACTCATGCTTTTATATCGCAAATTTCTAAATCTTTATCATATTTAGCCAAAAAATTTAGCATTACTAATGTTACATTTCATCTATTTTTATGTATTTCAACACCAGAATGTCATCATTTCATTCCAAATAAATCAAGAGTATATTGAGGATATTTTCAGTTTATAAAATTTAGTTCTTTGTTACACATAAAACTCATTCATCCGGCAGAACTTATACAAATTTCATCTTCATCTTCGCTATCAATATTTATGATTTTTGTTCCAGAAAGTAGAGAAAAATCGAGTCATAAAACACCACTCATTCAAGCTTCTTCATCAATAGTAAAAAGAAGTTCTAATTTAGGATGGCTAGGGAAGTCTATAGTAGCCATAGCATAGGCTACTCAAATACCATTATCAGCTCAAAGTGTAGTATTTAGGGCATACATATATCAATCTTTTTCATAAGTTTGAATTGCATCAGTCATAAAATCATGATTTGAATCGGCCGTTTTTACGCAAACCATATCCATATGAGATTGTAAAATTACAGTTTCTTTTGAATCAGAATTTTTTGCAGGAACATAAACTATTAAGTTTCCAGTTTTATCGACTTTGTATTCAAATCATTTATTTGAAAAAAAATCTATAAGAAATTCTCTGATTTTTTCTTCTTGTTTGCTTGGTCTAGGATACGCAGTTATTTCTTGGAAATATTTTAATGTTTGGATCATAATTTTTGTTTTTTATTTAGATAAAATTTGATGATATTATAGACAATAGTTTTTAAAAGTAAAAAAACATTAAAAAATCCTATTTAGATTGACTTAATCGACATTTTAATTATTATCATTTTTAAGTTCCTTCTAAAGGGATAAAAATCAAAAAAACAAAAAAAAAAGAGGTGATTGTGATGAGCGAGATTTCTAGAAGAGATATGTTAAAAATTGCCGGACTTGGAGCTGTTGTTTCAGGTGAAGTTAAAACTTCTGAAGATAAATTTTCGTTGCAAAATCTTGCAGCAAGAGTGTCTTTAGATGATAAAGAAGAACATAAAAATGGAGTGTTTGGTTCTATGTTTGGAGCTGGTATTATTGGGCTTGTAGTTTCATCTATTTTGCTCTTTATGATTCTTAAAAATCCAGAATATAAGCAATACTTTTGGCATTTGACTGTATTCGTAGCAGTAATTGCTTTCCTATTGATAAAGGATAGTATTGATGATGATAAAAAAGATTTTGTTGTTAAAGCTCTTTATGATGATTTAGATTATCTCAAGGATGCATTTGCCGCAAAATTTGATTCACGATATGACTCTGTTTCATTCATGGTTGGTAATTTTTTCATTGATTATTCATATAAAGTTGGTTTTAGAGTTGCATATTTTGAGGATTTTGATTTTTTGAAAGATACTAATAAGGAAGATGCTATGGCTCTTTCGGTAATGTATATGCTTAAAGTCGAAAGTCTTATTATGCAATATAATCAAGGTAATTTCACTAACAAAGATTCTGCTATTCTTCTTCTTATTGTTGGGAAATACTATTTTATAGATAATGTATTGAAAAATCGTAAGGAATTGCGAAAAGCAATAAATAAACTTTTAGAATCATCGGATGTGGTCTATGTTAACGATATGACTTATATCTGTGTTGCTAAATAAAAATTAAACCGCGACTTGTCGCGGTTTAAAGGTTTTTAAAATATATTAAATAATATAAAATAGGGGATTTCTATGAATATTTTTTTTGACAAAATTGATATTCTAAATATATCTATTAGCATTAAAATTTTAAATTATTTATAAAAAAAACAAGATGAAACAAATAAATGTAGTTTGACACAAAATTCCGGATACTGATTGTACATTATCGGCTATAGTTTTTGCTGATTATTTAAACAAAAAATGATACGAAGCTAAGCCGTATATACAAGGAGAATTAAACAAAGAAACTGAGTATCTTTTAGAAACTTTGAATATAGCAAAACCTGAAATCGCAACAAGTTTTCCAGAAGGAACTAGAGTGGCATTAGTAGACCACAATGAAAAATCTCAAACACTGGATAATATATGAGATTTAGATTTAGAATGGGTTGTAGATCATCACAAAGTTGATTTTTCTACATCTGCACCATTAAATATAAGAATGGAAGCAATATGTTCAACTTCTTCTATATTATACAAAATGTACAAAGAATCTGGATTTGAAATTTCAAAAGAAATAGGAACTATGATGTTAGCTTGAATTTTATCTGATAGTTTATTATTCAAATCTGCAACTACTACAAAAGAAGATGTTATAATTGCTGAAGAATTAAAAAGTATAACTCAAATTACAGATTTTGAAAAATTCGCTATGCCTATGTTTGATGCGAAATCAGATTTATGAGATATGGATCCAGAAGATATAGTGAAATATGATTACAAAGAATTTGAAATAAACGGCCATAAAATCTGAGTAGGAACACTAGAAACTACAAATCCATGATATGCTTTAGGAAGAAAAAATGAATTACTTGAAGCGATGAAAAGAATCAAAGAAAAATCTAGTTTGAATTTCATTTTTTTATCTGTAGTTGATATAATTTGAATGAAAAATATTTCTATGGTACTTGATGGAGATGATTCAGAAGTTGTAAAAAGTGTTTTTGATACAGAAGTTACTGATAATCTAGCTGATTTAAAAATGAGACTTTCAAGAAAGAAACAAATAATTCCAGATTTAACAGAATTTTTCACTAAGAAATAGCAAAAAACTCTCGCATTCGCGAGAGTTTTTTGTTTTAAAAATTTTTATTTTTCTTTGTTTGTAGTTTCTTGTGGGTTAGTGTTAGTAGATTGGTTTTTATTAGTTTTATATAAATTAGATTCCATAATTCATTGTTTCCAAGATCATTCAAATGGTTCTTTGAATAAAATAGCATTTATTTCTTGTTTATATTTATTTGAAATATTTTTTTCAGAATTTAATAAATCAGTATCACTTGTGGGAATAGGTTTTTCCATTTCTCAAGTCATCATCTTGTTAAACATTTTTAGAAATGCTTTTTTCTGTTTAATTATATCATCTCACATTAATCAATTTAGTCATAGTAAATCTGATTTTCCAGGGTGTAGATTATTTACAAATCATAATTCTGCGATTTCAGGTTTACTTCTTTCGCTAGTATTGATTACATTTTTTATTATTCTATCAGTAATTTCCTGAGGAAGCATAGAAAATCAAATCAAATCTAGGAATCTAGTAGTTTCTCTTGTAGCTTCATCATTTTCTTTTACTTTATCAGCAGATTTTGTATAAAGTTCGCTCAAATCTTTTCTATATTTTTCTTCTAATTTTGCCAGATTTTCTTCATTTTCTTTTATAGAAGTTTCCAAGAATGAAGCAAGTAAATCATCTTGATTTTCTCTGTAATTTGGAACAGCTACAGCAAGCTTTGCTTGTATTTGTTCTAATTCTTTTTGTAACAAGTTTATTGCAATATTTACACCAGTATCTTCTCACAAACCTCCTTTCTTTTGTTTTTCCAGGTCTTCAATATCTTTTTTGATTTTTTTCTTGTTTCCAAGTAATTCTAAGATTTTTTTATCTGTATTTATTGTTTCAAGCAATTCCAATCTTTTTTCTTGATGTTCCACTTTCATTTCTGTCAGATTTGGAACATTTAGGCTTGTTTCTAATTTATATCAATTATTTGAAATAATATAAGCCTTTCAAGTTCTTTCATCTATAAGTTTATCTCAGAAGCTCAGTAAATCTCATCTTTTTTCTACTTTTCAATCCGGAGCATCAGGGAATCTAGGATCTTTTCAGATTTTTTCTTTTTTAATTTCATATATTGCTTTCGGAATATATGCGGGGATACTAACTCATAAATTTTCAAAAGATTTATAAGTAGATTCATATAATTCCTTATCTCAAGTGGCAGCAATTTTATCAAAGAATTTTGTTGCTTTTTCTTTTGTTGATAAAAGTTGATTTACTAATTTTAAAACTTCATTTGGATTTTCTTTATTTGCGTCAATTTGATTAAGGATATTTTCAATTTCTATATCTCATTTGAATAATTCTTTTAATTTTGGAAGTTTTTCGTTTAATGTTTTTAATCAATTTTCTTTTTGAATAGTTTCATTTTTTACAGCAATAGTTTCATTTTTTACAGCAATAGTTTTATTTTTAATAAAATCCTTTTTACTATCATTTGAATTTATCATTAAATCTATTTTCTTCTCTTCTTTTTTTTCTACTGTTAATCATTTAAAATTAACTATAAAATCATTTATTTTTAGATTTACTAGATTTCAATCATCTACATTTGAATCTAGATACATTTGTAAATCCATTTCATCTACTTTTTCAAGTATTTGTAAAATTGCATCTTTTTTATAATTTGGGTCTGATAAAAGACTTTGTTTAAATAAATCATATCATTTATATGCTTTTAAAACATCTTCTTTTGCTAGTTTTAAACTATCATTTTGATTATTTTTAGTTTCAATTGATACTTTAGTAGTTTCCAAATTTGGACTTTCATTTTGTTTTATTGTAGCCATATTTATTTTTGTTTTTATAAATAAATTATATTTACTTAATTTTATCATATAAAAACAAAAAACAACAAAAAATACACTTGACTATAAGTGTATTTTTTGTATTAATAATATTAAATATTTTTAAGTTTATCGCTTATTTCTTTCCGCTTAGCAGCATTATCATTTGCTTTAGCAGCATTATCATTTGCTTTAGCAGCATTATCAGCACTAGTTCATATTTCTCTTAAAAATTTATCTACATCAGTTCCTGCAAGTTCAGGGAATTTAGATGTGATTTTATCTAAGTTTGAAACACAAGCTCATCAATCATCTTTTATTGATTTAATATATTGATAAATAAAAGTATTTAACATATTCATCTCGGTAGGAGTATGATTTTTGTTTAATTTCGCCATAATTTTAGTATCAATATTTGCCAAAAGAGTTTGAAGACCAAGAGGTATTTCTGCTATTTTCTTCTCCATCATAGCTTGATATTTTGTATCAAAACTTGCTATATAGGGTTTTAAAACTTCAGTTGTAATAGCTCTGATAGTATCCTCTTTCAGTTTTTTTGCAGCTTCTGATTTTTCTCAACCAAGTCTTTGATATTCTTTATATTCAGGACTTGATTGCCATTTATCTCAGATTTCTTGTTCTGCAGCTCGTGCTTCTGTTGGTTTCATAATTCATAAAATTACTAAAGTAGATATCATTTTTTTAGGAGTGAATATTTTCTCACTTATTCATAGTAAATCAAATTTTTCTTTTAAATCTGAATTTATTGCAATTGGAGTTTCTAGTGAATTAAGTTTTGTTTCTTTTTCCTCAAAAATATCTTTTCATCATCTTGATTGTGTTCATAAATGTCAGATAGTATCTCATTTTCATAATAATGAATTTTCAAGCATTTTGTCTGCATCTCATCTTTCTCTATTATGTTTTTCTTCATCTCTATTTGCTCTAATACTTGTAATAGCAGTATTTAGATTTTTATCATTAAGAATACTTTCTACTCATTTTCTTTGTTTTATTGTATTCTCAATTACACCAGGTTTTTTGTTTCCATCAGCTGATCTTACTCATAATGCAAGTATTAAAAATTCTTTGCTTGTTAGAAGAGTTTTATCTATTGCAATTCAAGCAGATTTCAATTCTTTTACAATTTCTTGTATTTTATTATCATCAAAATCATCAATTGCCCTTACATTGGTAACTATAGACTGGAATTCTTTATTGTCAATAAAAAGAAGCATTGTTTTAATTCAATCTTTGTATTTTTCAAATTCTTCTTTAGTTATTTTTTTAGCTAATTTATCTTCTACATATTCATGAGTAAGCATTTTATCAAGTAATGCTTCATTTATATTTCAGCTTTTTCCTGAGATTATATCAAAATCTCTTCTTTTTTCCATAGCATAAGCTACTTCTTTTGGATTAGTTTTAACAGCAGTTTGTAAAAATGATATTACTTCTGGGTCATATTTCAATTCATCATGATAAGAAAGTAATATTTTTGAATATATATCAGTAGATTCATCTTTAAAATAGTCTTTTATACTTCTATCTCAAAATTCTTTTTTATTATGGATAAGTTCCATATAAGATTCTTTTTGTCTTAAATCAGTAGTTTCAAGCATTTTACTTACGAAATATCTAGAAGGGAATACTTCAGTAATATATATTTTTCAATCTATTGTTACATAATCTATTCATGCTCTTAGATTTTTTCACTCTAAGTAAGTTTCTTCGACAGGAACTCTTTCATTAATTGTTTTTCTAATATAGTCTTCAATTCATTTTTCATCTTTATTTTCCTTCATTTCTTTAATTTTTAGATTTGAAGTACTTAATCATTCTTCAAAGTTTTTTGCATATGATTTAATATGTGAAATATCAGCTCTTAATTCACTTGATTTTGCATCAATTGCAATTACATATTCTAATTTATGTTCTACACTTGGTTTTATTACATTAGTTCTTTCTAAAAGTTTTAATAGATTTACTTTGCTTTCTATATTAAATCATTTTAAATTTTTATTTTCAAGAATTTTATATAGAAATTTATCAATTAATTCAGGACTTATATTAAAATTATTTTTAAGTACATTTAATTGTTTTACAATTGTTCTATTTAATTCTTTTGCTGAATCAGTTCAATGACTTAATTGCCATCATGACATTTGGTCAATTACTCCAAATAGGTAATCAACTTGTTCAGTTTCTTTTATTTTTGAAAATTCTGAAGCATCAAAAAGATTGAATTCATAATTTGATAATGCAGATTCAACTTGTTTTTTTAATTTTTCCAATCTAATAATATCAAATTCGTCCAATTGTTTGATTACTTCTCAAGTTGATTTCTTTATAGCTCCATCTCTTAGACTAGTATTTATTTTTGATAAAGTATAGTGAGTTACTTCTCAAGAATTTTTTAAATCTTTTATAAATCTATCCGAAAATGATCTATCTGTATCTAAAATCATAGCTAATTTTTCATCTACTTTTTCAGATATATCTTTATAATTATCATGTTTTTTTAAAACTTCTACTCTTTCTTTTAATTTTGGATTATTTCAGAAAAAATATTCAATTTCATCTAATTTATTAACAAAAGCAAAATCACTTGTTTTTTCTGGATTTGCAAGAATTAAAGCTAATTCTTTTTTAAATTCTTTTGTATCTATTTCATTTTTTTCTAACTCTTTTAAAAATTTTATTCTATATTCTATTGAATATCTATTTTTATTATGTATATCTTTTACTATGTAATCTGTTATAGAATTTGAAAATTCAGGAAATTCTTTACAAAATTTAGCGGCTACATCATGAGATTCTATACGTGGTATAATAGATTCAACTATTTTTGTATTTATATCCTTTCAAGATGTTGTGTCTATTTTATTTGCAATTGTTTCAACTATTTGCCTAAATTTATCATCTCAAAGTTTTGATACATCTCTAAAAAGATTATCAAGCTCTTCTCTAGTAATAGGCATTTTTCAATCAGTACTTAATTCTTTTGTTCAAATTTTGTCATTTATTTGAGTATTTTTTGAGATATTTTCTAATATTCTATTTTCTATATAATTCTTATCACTTATTCATCTTTTTTGAGAAATTAATCAAAAAGATTTGTTATCTCTAGAAAAATCTAGAAGAACTAATAAATCCCTATTTGAATTAGTTTCTTTTACGGAATCTTTTATTATTCAATAATATTTTGTAGCTGCTTCTCAAGTTGGATTTATTTTCTCAACTAAAATACTTTTATAATCATCATAAAAAGAAAGATGTTTTAATTGAGTAATTCTATCTTTTAGTTCCATCTTTTTTAGATTTTCTAATCATTCAGTTATTATTTTTTCCTTTAAATCTTGTCTAGTAATAAGAGATAAATCTATATGTTTTACTATTATATCTCTAATGTCTTGAGTTTTAGAATTTGATAATAGTTTTTCTATTGTTTTTTCATAACCTGTTTCAGTTCATAAAAAAACATTTTCTCATTTTTTTATAGTTTCCATTGTTTCAACTCTAACAACTCAATTCCCACTATGTTCTGAGTTTTTAAGCATTTCTAAATAATTTTCTATAAAAATATCAGCTTTTTCTCATTTTAATTTTCTGAAATCAATATTAGTCATTTCTTCAAGTAGTTTGAAATAGTTTCAAGCATAACCATTTATAGATTCCTTTTCTCAATTTCTAATTAATTCTTGATATTCTTGTATTTGCTTAGAATTAGTAAAAGTTCAATTAATAGTTACTCAAGATAATTTATTTTTAACTAACATATAGTTTGCAGAATTTGGAGAAAAATCTTCTCAAGCTTTCATTCTTCCAATAGTTCTTTCTAGATATTCATAAAGTCATTTTGATATTTTTCATTCATAAGATTTTATTATTTCTTCAATAGATGTTATATTTTTCATAGCATCTATATCATTAGCTCATTTACTAGAATTTCTTATTTTATCATATTTTTCAACACTGTTTAATAATTTTAACATTACATTCATACTATTTCACATATGTTCATCTTGAGCTTTTACCGCTTCCATTATGTCTTTTAAATCTTCAGCACTTTTGTTTTTAATAATATCTTTTGTATCTTTTATTATAGAATCTAGATTTTTACTAGATAAATTTTCCATATATGGATGTATTTTACTTTCGGCTTCCATAGTTTGATTTTCTAAATCACTTCTAGATTCTCGATTTATTTCTCTCAAAGCCGCAGCAGATTGATTTTGTTTTAATCTTTCAGTTGCACCAGATTTAATAAATCATTTTGATTCTAGTTTTTCAAAAACTGCTAATTTTGGTTTTGCTATTAATTTATCAGCAGCTTTAAATGGACTATTTAAAACTTTTGAAGCGATATTATCCATTTCTCTCAATGGTTTAAATGTAACTATGCTCCATATTCATTCTCAAGTCTCTTTAAATACTTGTTGAGTTCATTTTTTTACTATTCAAAAAGTTCATAATTCATTGTGAGCAGTTGCTAAGAATTTTATTTTTCATTTCCCAAATTCTTTTAAAGTTACTAAAAAACCATCAGTAGTTCATTTTTCTACTGCTTCTTTAGTTACTATTGAAGATATTTTTTTGATTCATAAAATAACTGCTTCTTTGGCTGATATTTTAAGTGCATTACTTCAAATTGCAGCAGGTGCTCATACTCAAGTTAGTGCTAAAAAAATGGTAGCTATATCAAAACCAGCACTTATAACAGTACCAGCTCAATTTGCAACAACATCTCACATTTCTCATTTTCAATTTTTATATTTTTCCCAGGCTATATATGTATCTTTTCAAGAATAATAAGTTCAACTAATAGGGGCAATATATGCTATAGTTTCTCATACAGCCATAGCCTTATCCTTAGCTGTTCATTGAGTTAATCTATACCAAATTCAAGCTCAAATAACAAGAGGTAATGCAGGTACAAGATTTCTTAATCATGGAGTCATTATTAATCCTATAGGTAATATTCAACTAGTCATAGACCGTTCTCATGCTTTTTTAGCTTGAGAATAATCAATTTCTTTTATTTTGTTAGCAAAGGTTTTAATTACTTCATGTTCAATACTTAATCTTCATGATTCTTTCATTATTTGCTTCATTCCTGCTTCAAATTCTCTTTGTCAAATTTCTTTTTTTAATCTTTTTTCAAGTAGTGAAATAGATTTTTGTTTAAGTCAGTCTCTTGCTGAAATTTCTGTATGTGAAACTACAACTTCTCACATATTCCCCAATTTCTTACTAGCATCAACTAAATCTTTTCTTAATTCAGCAAATTCACTCGTATTATTATTTTTTAAGAGTTCATTTTTTTCTTTTTCAAATGCTGCTAAATCAGCTCATTTTAAATTTTCACGAGCTTCTTTACTAAGCTCAGAACTTGCTACTCATCTCGCTTCCATAGTCATAGAAATAAGAGAACTAACAATAGCTTGTTTATTCAAAGTTTTTTTATGATTTATTAAGTCTTCTTTCAGACTTAGAATCTTTTTTTGATAAACTTCTTCTATATGATTTTGAGTTGTTCATTTATCTATTTCACCATCAAAACTTCCACTGTTTAGATGGAATTTTTTAAGTAATTTTCACATAGATAATTCTAGTTTTTCTAGATAATCATGAGCTTCTTTAAAAACTTGTTCAATAGTTTTATTTTGATTTTTATTTCAGTTTCAATTTTCCTGTAATTTATCTGCCATATTTGTTTTTGTTTTAATATTATTAGATTCTTTATAAATTTCTTCCCTTTCCAAGGGAAGTGCCCATAAGGGCGATGGGTTAAAATGCTAAATTTAAATTGTGTTCAACTCGTAATAGTTCGCTATTTTCACGACTTTCTTCTAGTACTATAATTTCTTTTTCGATTTTATTTATCTCAAATCATATCATATTTATCTTGTCTATAGTTTTTAGCAGCATATTGTTTTTGTAATGCCAGGCCTCCTTGAGCTTTTCTACATCGGTCTGATGAAGGATTAGATACATTTCATAGACCTCTTTTTCATCGAAGAGATCTATGTTTTGTATTATCTTATCAGTCAGCTTGTTTTGTTTGGCTTCAAGCAATTCTAGTAATTTTTGTTTTATTTCGTCCATCTCAAAATTTATATATTCTAAATGATTTTCTTTATTGTAGCACATTTACTCTGATTTTATTCTAAAAATAACTTGCTAAACTTAAAAAAATATTTATAAATAAAACAAATAAAAACAAAAGGAGAAGAAATGAAGTTGCCAAAAATAACAGACTCTATTCATAATACTTATTCTCCTTTGGCTCTAAAAGAACTAAAAGGAATAAGTAAAAGGGTAAAAGGCTTAAAAGAAGCAATTCCTAAAGAGTTCGCTTCAAGAAGAGAAATAACTGGGATCACTATTGATCAGTATTACTCGCGTGATTTGGATGATGGCATTTGGGCATATCGTGATGGTGATAATCATGTTTTACAAGGGTCTATTGCTGATATAGCAGAACTTATACAAACTGGTGCATATCTTGATTGGGAGGCTCTTAGTCGGGCTACATCTGTTTATTATGAAACTCATGTTTTGCATATGTTTCCAGAACAACTTTCAACAGATATTGCTTCTTTGAATCATCAGTGTAAAAGATTAGCAATGACGGTTGAAGTAGTATTGGATGCAAATTATGACATTGTTTCTATAGATGTTTTTGAGTCAGTGTTTTTTAATAAACACTGACTTGATTATCAGAAATTTGCTCAAATTTTGAGAGATAAAAATGATCCTATGTCACCTGATTTGTCTTACTTTTTGGAAATAGCAAAAAACTTGGCTCCAAAAAGAAAGCATATGAAATTTTCAGATGATGACCGTAAAATTGCTATAGGACTTGTTGATTTTGATGAACTTCCAAATTCAAATACTACTGAAAATCCTAGTTTTCTTATTGAAGAATTTATGATTCTTTTCAATATGGCAGTTGCTCGTTGGATGGTTGAACGTGGTATTGTAGCAACTTTCCGGAATCATATGCCAGAGTATAAAGACAAGGATTTTAAGGGGAATATGCAAAGAGCATTTTATCACCCTAGAATGATTTATCATTTTGCTTTGGGACTTGATTTCTATTGTCACTTTAGTAGTCCTATCCGTAGGTACTCTGATATAGTTGTTCATCGTCAGATTAAAGCATTTTTAAATCCTGAAAAATGGCAAGCTTATAACTTTTTTGCTGTTAAACATATTGCGTTGTATATAAATGAACAGATTTATAATTTGCGAAATTTACAACTCAATAAGGAGCTTGAAGATGAAGAGAAACGGCATGAGAGAATTTTAAATAAAGTGGCTATTGGTGAAAGTGTTGAAGATTTTTCTAGAATTTCTATTCATCTTTTTGAAGAAATTTTGGATTATGTTTTAGAACGTAATTTGCTTATATCAAGTCAATTAAGAGGAGAAATGCTAAACAGACTTGATGCGGATTTAATAAAAGGCGAATTATTATATAGATTGTTTTTTTGCAATGATGAACTTGTTGCAAATAAGGCATTTTATAGAATTCATATGACGTCTAAACAGAAGGCTTTTTTTTCTTACCTAGAGAATACTGGAGATTTTTCAGTTGTTTATAGTAAGAGAAGGGACTACACTGAATATATGCACTATATAGCAATTAATTATAAAGGTGATATTGCTGCTTCCTTTGGTATATTGAGAAAATCTCAGAAAAGTGCCAAAGAAGAAATGTTAATAAATCTATTTTCTAAATTTAGAGAATGGAGAGATAACTACTACTATAAAAAGGAAAAAAGACTCAAGAGCTTCGCATAATGCGGAGCTTTTTTCTTGCTTATTTTTAAAAGTGATTAAAATGATAAAAAATTAATAAACAAAAAAATATGATAGAAAAATTAAAAGTATTTATTGCTGATGTTGCTCCAACTTGTTGCAGATGAGAAGATTTGGAAGATAGACTTCTAGAACTAGAAAATTTGGTGAATACCTATGGATGAATAGTGATACTTAAAAAAGTACAAAAAAGATGAATTCCTGATTATAATACTTATATTTGAAGCGGAAAAATAGATGAAATTATAGAAGAAATGAAAAGTGAATGAGCTTCAGTGCTTATTATGTGAAATATTTTGAAACCTCTTCAAATTTATAATCTAAATGAAAAATTAAGAGAACACAAAATCACAGCTTGGGATAGAATAGATTTGATTTTGAAAATATTTGAAAGGCATGCAAATTCTCCAGAAGCAAAATTACAAATAGAACTCGCATCTATAAAACATATGTGACCTAGAATTTTTGGTATGTGAATGATATTATCAAGACAATGATTATCAAGATGAAAATGAGAAACAAATACTGAAATAATGAAAAGACATTTAAGAGAGGCTGAATTAAATATTAGAAAAGACTTAGATAAATATGCTCACGTCAGAGCTGAACACAGAAAATCAAGAGTCAGAAAAAATCTGCAAACTGTCTGAATAGTTGGTTATACAAATGCAGGGAAGTCTAGTCTTATGAACTTACTTACAAAAAAATGAGTACTTTCTGAAGATAAACTTTTTGCAACTCTTGGAACTGATGTAGGGAAGATGATAATAGCTCCCAATCCACCTTACCCTAGTAATTTTGAGAATAGCCCTCACCCTAACCCTCTCCCAAGGAGAGAGGGAACAGAACAAATAGAACAAGATATCTCCCCTCGCCCATTGGGAGAGGGGTCGGGGGTGAGGGCTGCTATAGAAAACGGGGATTTTTTAGAAGGAATTGATTATTCTTACCAAAAACCAAAGGAGGTTTTGGTGAATGATACAATTTGATTTATCAGAGATTTACCACCAAATTTGATAGATGCTTTTTCTTCTACACTTGAAGACAGTATTGAAGCTGATTTACTGCTTCATGTGATTGATGCTTCTGACCCCAAAATAGCAGACAAAATAAAAGTTGTTGAAGATATTTTAGCTAAAATTAATGCAAATCAAAAAAGACTTTATGTTTTTAATAAAATAGATTTGATAGATGAAGCAAAAAAAGTAGAATTGACTGAGAAATTCAAGGATTTAAATCCAATTTTTATCTCTACTTATGATAAAATTGGGATAGAAGATTTGAAACAAATTATAGGAAAACATATTTAAAATAATTATGAAACTAACATCTATAAAATTTTTAAATTTCCGTAAATTTAGGCAAGAAACTCTGGAATTAACTGGAAGTTTTAATACTATTTTCGGACTGAATTGAAGCTGAAAAACGAGCATAACAGACGCAATTTGATATGCTTTGTTTGGTAGTAGATGAAATGATTTTACTAGAGTTTCAGCAAAATGAGATTTGGTGAGTTATTTTGTTCGCGATTCTGAATGAAATAGTGATTTTCCAAGTAAAATTGAACTAAATTTAGAGATTGCATGAGAATCATACAGACTTGTTAGAGTTATAAATAAATGATTAAAAAAACATGAAAATGACTTTATCCCAGAAAAAGAGGATAGTTTATTTTGACCGAATTTAGAACTAGTTTGACCTGGTGAAGTTACAGCTTATGTAGAGAAAAATTTACTTTGAGTTGATAGAGAAATATTTTTGAGAAGTGTTTTTGCTAAGCAGAAAGATTTACTTGTTTTATCAGGAAATGCGCGAGATAGAAAAAAAATAATTAATTCAATTTTATGAATTGATATGATTGAAGAACTCGTGACTTCGGTATCTGATGAAGCCAGAGATAAAAAACGAGAATTAAAAATCAAAAAATGAGATGCAGCTAATTTTTCTCTTGAAGAAGTTGAAAACTCTAAAAAAGAATTAGAAACTGCTAAGAAAGAAGAAGAAAAAAAACAAAAGGAAACTGAAAAAATCATCAAAAATATGTCAGCTGATTTTGAAAAAATTAAATCGGATTTTCAAGCTCTTCAAAACCAAAAAGATTTGACTATAAAAACTATAAACAATCTTTCATTAATTACTCAAAAACAAGAAAAATTAAAAATAGATAAAGAGGAAAATACTAAAAAATTAGCTTATTTGCAAGAAAAAGAAACATATTTTCTGAAAAATACTCAAGTTTTTGAGACAGAAAAAAAACTTCTGCAAGAATTTTCTGAAGCACAAAAACAAGAAGTACTTTTTGCTAGAAAAACTAGTTTAGAAAAAGATATAAACCAAATAACAGAAAATTTAGAAAATATCAAAAAAACAATTTTAGAATTTGCTTGAAAAGATTTTGATAAACAGGAAAAAGATAATGAAACTAATTTAAAAAACTTCCAAAAAGATATTACAGATTTATCACAAAATTTGTGACAATTTTCTAGTGATTTAACTAGATTGAAAACTGAAGCTGAAGAAATAAAGAAAGAAAAAGAAAATATAGCGTCTCTTTGAGAAAATGCTGATTGTCCTACTTGTAAGAGAAAACTTGAATCTCAATATAGTTTTTTACTTAATTCTTTTGAGAAATTGCTTGAAGAAAAAAGAAATAAATGGAAGAGCATAAGTGAAGAAAAACAAAAAACAGAAAACATATTAAGTTCACAAAAAGATGAAATTGTAAAACTTGAAAAAGAAATATTTGAGTTTAAACAAAGCAAAGAAAAATTCACTAAATTACAATCAGAACAAGATAAACTTGAAGAAAATTTGGCGAAATTGCAAGGAGAATTCGCTCCACTTAAAGATGTGATTTTCGACATGGAATCTTATATAAAATTACAAAATGAACTAGAGAAAATTTCAAAACAATCAAATGAACTGAAGAATTTAGAATGAGAAATAAAACTTATTCCAGAAATAAAATCTAAACTAGAAAATTTAGAAATAGAAGAAAAAAATCTTATAAATCTAGCAACGGATGAAACAAAAAATTTAGAAAAAATTGATTTCAAAGAAGAAGTTTATCTTGAAAAGAAAAAATCTTATGATGAGTTTTATCTTGGTTTCAATAAAAAACAAGAAGAATTAAATGAAATTAATAAAGCTATTTTTGAATTTGATAAGAAAATCCAAGTTTTTGTAAATCAAATAGAAAATTATAATAAAACGGTAAAATCAGTAGAAAATTTAATTGAAGATTTGGCTTATTTAGAAGTAAAAAAACAAGTTTTGAAAGATTATTCTTCTTACTTATTTTCTTATTTGAAGCCAAGACTTGAAGATATTGCTTCAGAGTATTTTTCTACTATGACGGATTTTAAATATTCTAGAATAGAAATAGACTCAGAATATAACATCAAAATTGATTCTCGTATACTAGACTTGTATTCAGGATGAGAACAAGACCTTGCAAATTTGTGTTTGAGACTTGCTCTTGGGCAAAATATAGGTCTTACTAATACCAAAAATCATATAAATTTCCTAGTGCTTGATGAGGTTTTATGAAGCCAAGATTCTACAAGACAAAACAATATTTTAATCTGACTAAAAAAATTAGAACATAAATTTTCTCAAATTCTGCTTATAAGTCACCTAGAATCAGTAAAAGATTTTTCTACGAAACTTATAGAAGTAAAAGCAATTTCAAAAGATGAAAGTGAAATAGTTGAGTATTAAAAATAAAAGTTAAAATTTTAGCTTTTATTTTTTTCTCTTTTTCATATAATCAATTTTAGATAAAATATAATTTCAAATAAATGGCAATAAAATCAGTAAAAAAAGATAAATGAGATAGAATAATTCAGGCGACTGAAAAAGTTGAAGATATTGTGTCTGAAAATACTCTTAGACCTAGAATTTTGGGTGATTATGTTGGTCAGGAAGCTATTAAGAAACATCTTCAAGTTTCAATTTCAGCGGCTCGTATTAGATGAGAATCTCTTGAACATATAGTTTTTTATGGTCCTCCTGGCCTTGGTAAAACAACTCTTTCAAATATAGTAGCTAGTGAAATGGGTGTAAATTTGAAAATTTCTTCTGGTCCTGCTATAGAAAAACAATCGGATTTGGTGAGTATTTTATCAAATTTGCAAGATAATGATATACTTTTTATAGATGAAATTCATAGATTAAAACCGCAAATAGAAGAGGTTTTGTATACCGCGATGGAAGATTTTACTATCGATATTATGGTAGGGAAATGAACTTGAGCATCAAGCGTTAGAATAGCAATTCCACCATTTACTCTTATCTGAGCAACTACGAAATTTAGCTCACTTTCAGCTCCACTTAGAGATAGATTTGGAAATGTTTTGAAATTAGATTTTTATTCACGAGAAGATATTCTATCAATAATAAAAAGAAATTCTTCACTTTTGGGAATAGACCTTACAGATGAAACATTCAAAAAAATTGCTTCTAGATCTAGAGGAACTCCAAGAATAGCAAATAGACTTCTAAAAATTGTTAGAGATTACGTGACTATTTGACATGATATAAACGATTCAAAAGAATTCGATGAAATATTTAGATGACTACATATCGACTCGCTTTGACTTGATGCACTAGATAAAAAAGTTATAGAAACTATCTATTCAAAATTTTCCGGATGACCAGTTGGTTTAAATACACTAGCATCATCAGTATGAGAAGATGAAGATACAATCGAAAATGTTGTTGAACCATATTTACTGCAAATTTGATTCTTAGAGAGAACTCCAAAATGAAGAAAATTAACTGATATAGCAATAAAACACTTATTTTAACTTGAAAAAATAGATAAATCTCTATAATAAGCAAAATTAATTAATAAAAACGAGCAAATGTTAGATATAAAAATTATTAGAAATAATCCAGAGTTAGTTAAGGATAACATTCAAAAAAGAAATTTAAATTTAGATTTAGATAAATTCTTAGAAATCGACAGAGAAAAACTTGATTTAATCATAAAAGTTGATGAATTAAGAGCTGTAAAAAATAAAGTTTCAAAAGAAATTCCAACTCTATCTCAGGATGAAAGACCAGCAAAAATTGCTGAAATGAAAGAACTTTGAGATAATCTTACAGCTTTGGAAGAAAGACAAAGAGAAGTAGAAGAAATTTGGAAATCTATGTATTATCAATTTCCAAATTTGCTTGATGAAACAACAGCAATCTGAAATACTGATGAAGATAATATAATTGAAAACTCATTTTTAGAGCCTACAAAATTTGATTTCACTCCAAAAGAACATTGGGAAATTGGTGAAGCAAAAGGATGGATTGATACAGAAAAAGGTTCAGAAGTATCTGGAGCTAGATTTTGGTATTTGAAATGAGATTTAGTTTTACTACAATTTGCAGTTGTGAATTTTGTACTTTCAAGATTAGTAGCAAAAGGATTTAATCCAATTTTACCACCAGTTATGGTAAAAGAAAAAGCAATGTTTGGTACAGGATTTTTGACTGACCAAACTGACGGATTATACAGAGTAAATCCAGATGATGATGATTTACATTTAGTTGGGACTTCTGAAGTTCCAGTAACAAGTTATCATGCTTGAGAAACTCTAGACTTAGATACTCCAAAAATGTATGTTGCTTATTCTCCATGTTTCAGAAAAGAGGCTGGTTCAGCTGGTAAAGATACAAGATGAATTTTGAGATGACATCAATTTGATAAAGTTGAAATGGTAGTTTTCTGTAAACCAGAAGAAAGCCAAAAAATGCATAATTTCATGGTTTCAGTTGAAGAAGAAGTTTGGCAAGCATTTTGAATTCCATATAATAAAATGAATGTTTGTTCAGGAGATTTAGGGAATCCAGCAATGAAAAAATATGATATAGAAGCTTTTATGCCAGGACAAGGTAAATATAGAGAAGTTACAAGTTGTTCAAATGTAGGTGAATATCAATCAAGAAGACTTGATATAAAATACAAGGACGAAAATGGAGATAGACAATATGTTCATACTCTAAATGGAACTGTTACTGCTCTTGGAAGATGTTTGATTGCTATTATAGAAAATTATCAAACAGCGGAAGGAAATGTGAAAATTCCAGAAGTTTTAAAACCATTTATGTGAGGAAAAGAATTTATATAATAAAAACAAAAAAAATACTTACAAAATTTGTAAGTATTTTTTTTATTTGGATATTTTTCAAAATATATTAAAATCACATATATTTTAATAACTAATTTTTTCTGTTATGAAAAAACAAGAAATAAAAGCCTTCACATTAGTGGAA
>JAQTOS010000003.1 GCA_028713225.1 Candidatus Altimarinota bacterium | reverse complement strand
TTCCACTAATGTGAAGGCTTTTATTTCTTGTTTTTTCATAACAGAAAAAATTAGTTATTAAAATATATGTGATTTTAATATATTTTGAAAAATATCCAAATAAAAAAAATACTTACAAATTTTGTAAATATTTTTTTGTTTTTAAAATTCCCAGCTTCATTTCATAGAACTTGATTGAGCATAGTTTGTAACTGTTGACTCAAAGAAATTTCATTTTTCTCCGTTGTTATCTTGAAGTCTATCAAGATGTTTGTATGGATTTGATATAACATCTTTGAATATTGGTTCTATTCCTAGCATATTCATTCTTTGGTTTGAAAGCCGTTTTGTATAGTTTTCTATATTTTCATCTCACATACCAATAACCGCATTGTTGATAATATGTTTAGACCAAGTTATTTCTTGTTCTACAGCAGTTTTCATCATTTCTTTTATCATCTCTTCATCATAAACTTCTGGAAATTCTTTTTTGATTTCTTTTATGATGTTTGCAAAAATCGTAATGTGAGTCAATTCATCTCTTCTGATATAATTTATCATTCTTCCTGTTGCAAGCATTTTAGCATGGTCTACAAGAGTATCAAAAAATGCAAATCAGTTATAGAAATATATTGATTCAAGTAAGAAGTTAGCAACTATTCATCTAAAAAGATTTTTTTCACTTGGATTATCTATGAAATCTTGGTAAATTCCTCAAATAAAAGTATTTCTTTCAAGCAAGTGAGAATCAGTTCTCCAGAAATAATAAATTTCTTCTCTATCTTTTGAATCAACAACAGATTCCAAAATAGTAGCATAAGATTGTGAATGTATTGCTTCTTGATAAGCTTGAATAGAAAGAAGTAAATTTACTTCAGGAGCTGTAATATGATCATTGAAATTTGGTAGATTCATAGTTTGAATAGAATCTAGGAAAATCAAAAATGAAAGTATTCCTTTATAAGCTCTTTTTTCTGCTTCTGTTAAATCTTTTTTGAATTGAATAGAATCTTCTGAAAGTCATGAAACTTTTTCTGGAATCCAAAAATTACCAACCATAACTTGATACATAGATTTTGCCCAAGAATATTTTGTGTTATTTAAGTTAAATAAACCAGTTGTATTTCCTTTGATTATAGTTCTTATTGAAGCATCATCATTACCTTTTGGGTTAAATATAGGATTTTGTATTATTAAATCATTTATTGTCATAGTAAATTCTATTTAATTAATTAAAATTTTATTATTTATTATATTTAAATTTCTCTTATTTCAAAGTAATAATCTTTAATTTTTTTATAATGGTAAATACTGTATAGCGCTATGAATGCAGGAACCACAATTAGTATAGCTTTGTCAGATATAAACCAAATAGTTAAATCTATTACTATCCAATGATAAATATAAAGATTAAAAGTATGATTACCTAAAAAATTTATAAATGCCAAAAATGAATGAGAAAAATGATTTTTTAAGCTTTCTATTGCTTGAATTATGAAAATGATAATGTATGTTACAAAGAAACTAAAAGCTACATAATAAGCTTTCATAGGATATATATTTTCACTTGGATTTAGACTATTTCAAGCTAAAGAATTTTGAAAATAGAATATTGCAGTTAGTCATCAAAATATTAATAATGCTTGATATTTTATCTTTTCAAAACCAAACATCGCAACTAGTACTCATACAAAATATGGAAGTAACCAGTAATTAATTGAAAGCATTGAAGTATTTATTCCATATAGAAAATTTAGGGAATTCATACTTGAAGCGGGAGTCCAATAATTTAAAATATAGAAAAATGCAATAAGTGCTCAAATTATAGTTTTCTTATATTTCATTTTATTTATATATAAAACTCAAATTGAAACTATAAGTAATATCGGGATAAGTACAAAAACTGTTATTGGAACTGTAAAAGATTTCAGTGTTAAAAGTGATATCAAATCCATAGTTCATCTTTCTGTAAACTGCCAATAGAATGGTTGATGAGCAAGTAATCAAAGAGGGAAAAGATAGTATTTTACTATATTATACAGAAAATATATTCCAAGAAGCAACAAAGCTCTTTGAGTTAATCTTTTTGCGGGTCTTTTTATATCAGTATATTTTCCATATGCAAATATGATAACTACACCAATCATAGACATAAAAAGTAATATTCAAATACTAGATATTTCCATAAAATAGTGCAAAATATTTCAATATTTTATATTTGACCAATGTACTAAATGTACAAGCACAATAAAAATAAGCGCAAATCATTTTATGTAAGAAATATAATGATTTTTTTTCTTTTTTGGGTTTTCTGTTATTGTCATTTTTTATTAATTTATTTATACTTACTTTTGATTCCAAAAGTAACAAAAGAATTAGGGGGAGGAAATTTCAGCAATATTGTTTAGTTTTGTCTATACGGTATTACTATCGTTCCTCCCCCTAAAACCCATCAATTCTTCAGAGTTTTTAATTTGTTTAATATTTTTTATCCACTACAACTTACACATTCTTTTACTTCTAGACTCATAGATCTAACGTAGTAAACTGTTTTTACTCATTGTTCCCATGATTTTACATAGTAGCTGTAAAGTTCAGCTGGTGAAACTCTTTCTGGGTTGATAATCCATTCAAATGAGATTGATTGGTCTATCCATTTATAAATAGTTGAAACCATATCAATTACATCGTTCATGTTCATATTTACATATTCTTTATAGAACCAGAAATTTTCAGCATTTAGGTTTGGAGCAACATTTACACTTGATGCAAATTTGTTTGTTTCTACGAAATATTTTTTATAAATTGGTAGAATCGAAGCTGTTGTTCCTACAACCATAGCAGTTGAAGTATTTGGAGCTGGAGCTAAATGATAAGCAAATCTCATTCAATCTTTTTTAACATTTTTAATAAGTTCTGACCATTCTGCTGACATTGTAGAATTAGCTTTAAACCATGCTTCATCTTTTCCAAAGAAAATTCCTTTTGACCATTCACTACCCGAGTAAACTTCATAAGTTCCTCTTTCTTTTGCGATTTCATTTGATGCTTTTAGAGTAGAAAAAGAATATTTTTCAAATAATTTATCTACTACATTTCTTGCTTCAGCTGAATCATAAGCTAATTTATTAACTGCCAAGTATTCAGCAAGTCCAAGGAAACCAAGTCATACAGATCTATATTTTTTAGCTGTAAGTTCAGATTCTTTTATAGGATAGAAATTCAAATCTATAACATTATCTAAAATTCTCATAGCGACTGGAACAATTTCTTTTATATCAGAATCTGTGTTTACTTTTGCTACATTTATAGAAGCTAAGTTACAAACTACAGTATCTCCTGGTTCATATTTGATAAGAATTTTTCCGTCTTCTATAGTTTCTTCTACGAATTTTGAAGGAGAAGTATTTTGACAAATTTCTACACAAAGTTGAGTTGAATAAACATTTCAAGCATGTTTATTTGGATTTAATTTATTTACTGTATCTCTGTAAAATACATAAGGCATTCCAGTTTCAACAGTAGTTTTTAAGAATTTTTTAAATAAATCTTTAGCCGATACTTCTTCTTTTAATTCTAGTTTTGGATTTTTTTCACATTCAGCGTAGAATGCTTCAAAATCAGCACCAAAAAAGTCTTGAAGATTTTTTCCTGTTTTATCAGCAATTTCTCTTGGATCAAAAAGTGTCCAAGTTCAATTTTCTTGTACTCTTTTCATAAACAAATCTGGCATAGAAATAGCAGGAAATACATCAAATGCTTTTCTTCTAATATCACCAGTTTCAGTTTGTAAATCTAAGAAATCATAAATATCTCTATGCCAAACATCAAGAGTTACACTGATAGAACCATTTCTAGCTCAAAGTTGATTTACAGCAATTGCAGTATCATTTATTACTTTTATCCAAGGATTTACTCATCCAGCTACTCATTTTATTCATCTTATATAACCTCATTTAGATCTGATATTTCCAAGATATACTCAGATTCATCCACCAAATTTAGATATTTGAGCCATATTTTCAACATTGTGATATATATTTCTCAAATCATCAGCTACATTCATAACGAAACAACTAGATAATTGATTGTAATTTGTTCTAGCATTAAGTAGAGTTGGAGTAGGAAGAGATATTTGTTGATTTGCACAATATTTATATATTTTTTTAGCTAATGCTAATCTGTTTTCTTTTTTTTCTGGGATTGCTAAAAATAGAGCAACCGACATATACATTTCTTGTGGCAATTCTTTTACAAGTTTATTTGGATTCAGTAGATATCTTTTTTTCATCATAGTCAAAGTAGTATATCCATAATCCATATCAATATCTTTTTCTATGTATTTTCCGGCTTCAAGAACATCTTCTTCAGAATAATAATTGTAAAAATCTTTGTAATAATATCCAAGTTTTACATATTCATCAAAAAGAGATTTATAAGCTGAAGGAGTGTAAATATCGTCAATTATAAGATTTCTATTTCTAGAAGCTTCTTTATAAAGATCAATTAAAGCAAGTCTACCAGCTACTGATTGCCAATGAATATTTTCGATACTAATCAAATCAATAGCTGATTTAATCATCATTTTTGTGATATCTTTTGTTTGAATTTCATCAATGATATATTTTTTCAGCATTTCCTCAAATTTATCAAAAGGACAATCTGCTTTGTGTCAGTTTACGATTCTATCAAAAGTATTTCTAACTTTATTCATATCAAAAACTTCTTTTTTCCCATCTGATTTAATTACTTTCAGTTTATGACCCATTAATTTTTTTTCTAATTTCGCTTTTTCTTTTTCTCTTTCTTCTATTCTTTTTTGTCTATAAATTATGTATTCTTTTGCAACATAATAATAACCATCTTCCATAAGATTTTTTTCAACAATATCTTGAATATCTTCTACTCAAACAATATATTCAGAAGAATCTGAAGTTGCATTATCTAAATCATCTACTATTTTATCTGTAAGAGGTTTGATAAATGAAATATCTTGTAATCATACTGCTTCACAGGCTTTTTCTATCGCTGTTTCTATTCTTTTTCTTTCGAAATTAACTATGTCTCAATTTCTTGTTCTTATTACTTTAATTTCCATTTTTCCTAATAATTAAATAATTAAACTTTTTTTGAATTAATGATGAAATTTAAGATATGCATTTTTTTAATTAATGCTAACATTTTTAGAACGTTTTTGTTAAAAACTTTTTCCTAATTGTCAAAAACTTTTTTTTAGGGTTTTATCTAAAACAAAACTAAAATAAGATGGCATATTTAAGCCATCTTATAAAAGATTTGCTTTTACAAAGCTTTACTTATAATAAGCTAAAATTATTAATTAATTAAAAATTATGAATGACTTACAAAAATATAGAGAAGAAATAGATTCTATAGACAAAGATCTTATAGAACTTTTAGCAAAAAGATTTGATGTGGTTAAGCGAGTATGATATTATAAAAAAGAACATAATATGCCACCATTACAAGCTTGAAGATGGCAAGAAGTTTTGGATTCAAGAAAAAATATAGCAAGTCATTTGGGGGTATCAGATGAATTTATTGAGAAAGTTTGGAATATTATCCATGATTATGCTTTAGATTTAGAAAAATAAAATATAGAAAAATATGAAAATACTTTTTTTAATTCCTCCATCAGAAGGAAAAAATCCAGAAAATCTTTATGATTTAGAAGAGCTTAGTTTTGCTTTTCCCAAACCTTTAGATATAGCTAAAACTGCGACTGTAAAAGATTTAAAATGTGAGTGAAAAAGATTCGCTGAAGCCATAGAATTAAATAAAAATATAGAAAAATCCGGAACAATAGAAGCAATTTCCAGGTATGACTGAGTTATGTATTCAGCGATAAATTATGCTTGAATGACAGAAAAATGAAAAGATTTTTTTCGAAATAATTTTGCTATATTTTCTGGAATGTATGCTATAGTAAAGCCGAATGATAAAATATGAAATTACAAACTTCCAATTGAAACTAAAGGTTTATATCTGCATTTTTGGAAAACTGTTCCAGATAAAATAGTAGATTTAAAACCTGATTTTATAGTTAATTTATTGCCAATTTCGTATGCTAAAATGATTTGATTATCTACAAATTGTAACAGACATAAAAAGAAATTAGCCAAGATTCTAGATGCTTGAATAAAAGTTATAAATATAAATTTTTTGAAAAACAACTGACAAAAAATTTCTCACTGAGTAAAAACTATAAAATGAGAATGGATTAAACAAATTTGTGAAAATCAAATTTCTGATTACAGGGATTTTGGCTGAAAAATCAGTGAAAATGGAAATATTATTGATATAGATATTATTAAAAAATAAATTATGATTTACGAAAATATTAAAAAAATATTGACTGATATGCAAATATCTTTTGATGAAATAGAACACGCAGAATCAAAAACTTGTGATGATTCTAAAAGGCTTAGAAGTGAAGCTTGACTTGAATGAGTTTGAAGTAAAAACATAGTTTTTCACTGCAAGGGAAATTTTTATCTTGTTACTACACTTGGTGATAAAGATATAAAAGCCAGAAATTTCAAACATGAGTTTGGAAGCAAAGATATAAGATTTGCAAGCGAAGATGAGATTTCTCAAATTCTTGGAAATGATGCCAAAATATGAAGTATTCCACCATTTGGATTTTCAAACTCTGAAATCCCAGTTTTTGTAGATGAAGAGATTTTTACACATGAATATTTTATGTTTAATCCTGCAATTTCTACTAAAACTATCAGACTAAAAACTAGTGATTTGATGAAAATTTATGAAAGTCTTGATAATAAAATTAAATTGTTTAAAGTTGGGGAAGATGAATTCAGCGTAAAGGAGATTTAATTTATTTTTTAGAAAAGGACTTATGAATGAATTGGAAGTAATAGAAAAATCAAAAGATTTTTTAAAAGAATATTTTAAAAAATATTGACCATCACATGATTTTTGGCATATTATGAGGGTTTATAATAATGCTATAAAAATACGAGAACAAGAAGAATGTGATACTTTTATTGTAAAATTATGAGCATTGTTTCATGATGTTTGAGATTGGAAATATGAAGATTGATGAAATAATATTATAAAAGATTTTTTGGACTCATTAAAAATTGAAAATGATATTATTTCTCATGTTATAAATATAGTTGAAAATATTTCTTATTCATCTAGTTTAGATTGAGATAATTTTACTAGTAGGGAATTATTTATAGTTAGAGATGCTGATAGATTAGATGCTCTTTGAGCTATTTGAATTGCTAGATGTATGTGTTATTCATGAGAAAAGTGAAGAGAAATATATAATCCGAATATTGAAGTAAAATTAAATATGACAAAAGACGAATATAAAAATCATAAATCAACAGCTATTAATCATTTTTATGAAAAATTATTAAATTTAAAATGATTAATGCATACTAAAACTTGATTACTTATGGCAGAAGAAAGGCATAATTTTATGAATTTATATCTAGAACATTTCTTAGATGAAATAAAATAATTATTTAAACTATTAACTATAAAAAAATGACATTATTAGAACCAAACTACATAGAACTTATTACAAAAAATTTAGGATTTAAAGCTTTTCAAGTTGAAGCTGTTTTATCAATGATAGCAGAAGGTGCGACTGTTCCTTTTATTGCCAGATATAGAAAAGAAAGAACTGGAAATCTAGATGAAGTGATGATAAGAGATATTATTGATTTGCAAAAAAAAGAAGAAAATTTATACAAGGCAAAACTTACAGCAATAAACTGAATTGAAGAACAAGGGAAAATGACTCCAGAATTGTATGAAAATATCGTTAATGCGAAAACTCTGAAAGAAGTTGAAGATATTTATACTCCTTATAGATTGAAGAAAAAAACAAAAGCAATGCTTGCAATAGAAAAAGGATTTCAAATAGTTGCTGATATGATAAAGGAAAATAAACCATTAGATGTAGGGAATGAATATCTTCATTCCGATGACGAAAAAAGGAACGAAAATATTCGTTCCCTACTGGAAAAATATCCTCTTGAAGAAATCATAGAATGAAGCCAAGAAATTATAGCGGCAGAAATACGAGCAAATGCAATTATTAGAGATGAATTAAGAGAATATTTGCTTGATTTTGGACTTGTTATTTCAAAAATTAAATGAGATAAAGCAATTGAAAAATTAAATGATAAAACAAAAGAAGAAATCAAAAAATTTGATATTTATAGAGATTTTTCAGTATCAATTTCTAGAGTAAAACCATATCAAACTCTTGCAATGAATAGATGAGAAAATCTTGGAATTTTATGAGTGAAAATAGAAAAAACAGAAGAATCTTTAAATATAGTTAAAAAAAGTTTTTCTACTTGAGAGCTTATTCCAGAATTAGCGGAAGCAGTAAAAAAATGATTTGAATCTTTGTTTGGATCTCTTGAAAATGAGCTTAGATCTATGATGACAGAAATCGGAGAAGATGATTCTATAAGAACTTTCCAAACAAATTTGGCAGCACTTCTTATGACAAAACCTGATTATTCTAAAAAAATCTTGGCTATAGATCCAGGATTTAGAACTGGTTGTAAAATTGTAGTTTTGGATGAAGGAGGAAATCCTGTAGAGTTTTCAAAAATATTTTTAGAAAGCCAAAATGAAGCAATGGAAAAAATCAAGAAATTGGAAGCTAAGCATAATTTTGAAATCATAGTTATAGGGAATTGAACAGCATCAAACGAATCAGTTGAACTTGTGCAAAAAGTATCAAGTAAAAAAATCGTTATAGTGAATGAATCTTGAGCTTCAGTTTATAGTGCATCAAAATTAGCAGCAGAAGAATTCCCAGAATTAGATGTAACTGATAGATGAACAATTTCAATTGGGAGAAGATATATAGACCCACTTTCTGAACTTGTAAAAGTACCAGTTTCAAGCATTGGTGTCGGAATGTATCAACATGATATTGCTGAAAAAAAATTAGAAGAAAAACTGGCAAATACTGTTGAAGATACAGTAAATGAAGTTTGAGTAAATGTAAATGTGGCTTCTGTTTATGTACTTAACTATATTTCAGGTTTTGATAAAAGATCTGCTAAAAAAGTATATGAAAAAAGACCTTATAAATCTAGAAAAGATTTAGCAAAAGTTTTATGAGCAAAAGCTTATGAACAAGCTGCTTGATTTCTTAGAGTTCCAGATTCAAAAGAAAAATTTGATAATACAAATATTCATCCAGAACAATATGAACTTGCTAAATATGTAATAGAAAATAATATTAGAGCACTAGATTTTGATAAAAATGAAGATGCTTTAGTAGCAATTTATCCAGATGTAAATAAAGATACTGTTAGATTTATTTGGGAATCTTACAATGCAATTTGAGCTGATCCAAGAGTGAATTCTACACATATGGAAGTAGGAAAAAAACTTGATATTAAAGAATTAAAAGAGGGAGATATTTTGGACGGAGTTGTTAGAAATGTTCTTGCTTTTGGTGCTTTTGTTGATATTTGACTAAAAAATGACTGACTTGTTCATATTTCAGAAATTGCTGATACTTTTGTAAAAGATCCAATGGATTTTGTAAAAGTATGAGAAAAGAAAAAAGTAAGAGTTGTTTTAGTTGATTTAGAAAAAAATAAAGTTCAATTAAGTATGAGAGGAATGTAGGGAACGGTTTAAAACCGTTCCAAAAAAGTATGGAATGAATATTTTTGTTCTAAAAGAGTAGGGAATGAATATTTTCATTCCAAAAAAAGAAGTAAACACGGGCTCGTGTTCACTTCTTTTTTATTTTTTTATACCTGTAATATCTGGATATACAAACATTTCATCTTTTCATAAAACTATTCCATGTCATAGTTTTTCAAATATAGGATCTATTACATCATCAACTAGAATGTAATTTGTAGATTCATCATTCACTATTATTTTATGAAATGCATTTGATTTATTTACATGTCAAGAAGCATAAGATTTGTCTTTTCAAGGATTAAATGCATCATTTTCAAAATAATAATCTTGAATTTCTCTACTTGAATATATATGATTTCCATTAAATAACTCTTTTATATGACTTAAACTTCAAGATTCTAATTGTAAATCTAAATTTTCTTTTCCCCTAGAACTAAGTATTCAGAAATCTATATTATCAAAGTTTGATTTTATAAACTTGTATAAATCAAAAAAACTAGTTCTTACATAATCATCACCAGATTCAGAATCTCTATTTACTATAGTTTCATCTAGGTCAAAAAGTATTATATTTTCTTGATTGTGAATATATAATTCTATTATTTTTGTTAATACTTTTTGGTAAAATTTTTCTTCGCTTTGTATAGCTAGTTTTTTATTTCTTATTATTTGGAATAATAATTCATTATTTTCTTCTCATCCGTTTACTAGTGAGGCAGTTTTTTCATAAATTGCCTTTTGGATTTCTGCTAAACTATCATTATCTAGTTTATATTTATTATCGTTATTTTCTATATTCTCTTGAATATTCATATTTTTAAAAATAATTATCAGTTAAATCATTTTGAAATACTATAACATCTCAAGAATTTATTATATTTGATAAATCATTATGAGCTGAAATTGTTGATGAATAATGTATTATATTGGCTTTATTAAAACCAGATTCAAGTAATCATTTTTCTATCATTTTAGTTTGAGAATTTTCTATAAGTAATGCTTTATCAATTACATTTGCTAGCATTTTTCAAATTTCTAAATGTATTTTATCAGATTCAAGTCATAATTCTACAAGTCCAGGACTTAAGTATAATTTTCTGTGATTATTTATATTTTTAAGCAATTTTACAGTTGATTTTACTCGTTCAAAATTACCATTATAGGAATCATCAATTACATATAAATTAGAATTTGGATTATAAATAAGCTCTAATCTATGCGGAGTGAAAGTGATTTTTTGTATAGCCTCTATTATAAGAGAATTTTCCATTTTCAAATATTTTGCTATTTCATAAGCTGTAATTATTTGATTTGCACTATGTTCAGCTAGAAGTTTTGTCGTAAATTTTCTATTATCATAATCAAATCCTATTCCTCATAAATTATCTAGATAAGATACATTTTTAGGATTTCTTAATTCTATAATATTTTGGCATTTCAGTTTCGATTTTCTTGATTTTAAGCCAGATGCAATATTTTCATTTGTTGTATCTAGAATTAAAAGTCAGTTTTCTCCTATGCTTTCTGGAAGTTCAAATTTAGCTTGTATTATATTTTCTAAACTTCAAAATCTTTCTAAATGTTGAAGAGTTATTCAAGTTAAAATTCAGATTTCAGGATTTACCAAATCACAAAGTTCTTTGATATCTCATTTTTGGTAAGCTCACATTTCAACTATAAAAATATCATAAGTTTCATCAAGTTCTCCAAGAATTGCTTCACTTACTCAAAGTGGAGTATTTTTATTTCCGCTTGTAGAAAGTACTTTGAATTTTCCACTCAATATAGTTTCTAGTATTTCTTTTTGAGAAGTTTTTCCATAACTTCAAGTGATTCCTATGATTTTTAGATTTTTCAAGCTTGCTAGTTTTGCTTTAGCTCTTTTTAAAATCTTATTTTTTAAATATCTATCGATTGGCCAAAGAAGTAAATTAGCAAAAATCATATAAACAGGTAATGCTAAAAATACCAAACTATACGAAACCAGTCTTATAAGTAAATTTCAATCTGGAAACATAAAAAAGGAAATACTTATTATCTTTGATATAAAAATAAACATAGTTAAAATTGCTATTAAAATAGCTTTTTTCGTCCAAACTATATTTTGTCTATTTCCACCAAAAATCCAAAATTTTGGATGAGAATAAATAAATTTCAGAAATCTTATATTTTCGTAATTTTCCAATTGGTAAGCCAGCAGTATGTTTTTACAAATCATTTGTTATTTTTTATAATATTTAAGTTTAGCGGATTATATAAAAAAAACTATAAAAAGCAAAAATAGACTAGCAATTGCTAGTCTATTTTATGAATTCTATTATATCATTACTTACTTCTGTACTAAATTCTTGAAATACAAAATGTGTTCAATTTTTATATACTTTTAGTTTAGAATCTGGAATAAGTTTATTCATGAGTTTTCAATCAGAAATTGGAGTTTCAGCGTCCAAATCTCACCGAATAAGCAAAGTTTGTTTATTTATTTTTGGCAAATACTCAGTTAAATCTGTATTTATAACTTTTAGGAAAATATTTTTAAGTTTTCCAGCTCGAAGATAATCACGAGAAGAAAATTTATCTTTTAGTTTTTCTCAGATTTTAGATAAACCTGGAAGAGAAAAGAAAGCTTTAGCAATACTTACTATTTTTTCTCTATTTGGATTTCATTTTGGTTTTATTCAAGCTGCTCAAATAAGAATAATTTTTTCTATATTTTCGCTTTTTGCTCCAAGAATTATACTTACTCTTCATCCAAAAGAATGCCCAATAAGTGTAGGATTTTTAAGTTCTAGTTTCTCTATAAAATCACTAGTGAAATTAGCATAATCAAATATTTCAAAATCAGTTTTTGGAAAATCAGTCATCCCGAAACCGGGAAAATCAAGTCAAACATAAGAAATATTATTTTCGTCTAAAATCTTATAAATACTTTCAAAACTTTTGTAAGTTTGTCACCATCAGTGTAAAAAAAGCAAAGAGTTTTCTTTGCTAAAATTTTCACTTATACAGTAAGAAGTAGATAATCCGTTTAGGATAGTTTTTTGAGCAATCATTTTTATTTCATAAATGAGATAGTATGGTCCAAAATATTAGACTTAAATTCTGTATTTACATTTCTTCTATCGTTTTGTGCAACTGCTGAAGCGATAAGAGTATGCATGAAATCTATTTGAGACAATCCTGATTTTTCCCAAAGATGCATTTGCATAGCACCAGGAATAGGATTTATTTCATTTACATATAATTTGTCATTTTTTTCGTCATATAGATAATCTATTCTAGGAGCTCCTCCAAGTTTAAATATTTTAAATATTTTTTTAGACATTTCTTGTATATCTAAGGCAATATTTTCAGGAATCAAAGCTGGAATATGAACTTTAGTTTCATTTCCACTCATTGTTCCACCTCAATTATCTGTAACTATATATTTTTCTTCAAAACTTAGAAAATTTGCATTTGTTGTAGGTTGTTCAACTAAAGTTGTTATAACTTCAGAGTCTTTTTCGCAAACTGCACAATTTAATTCAATCAAGTTATTTACTCATTCTTCTACTATAATTTCATTTGAATAATGTTCAGCAACTTCAATAGCATTTTTAAGTTCTTCAGTATTTTCAACTTTTGAAACTCAAATAGAAGAACCTAAATTATATGGTTTTACAAACATAGGATAGTTTAATTTTATTTCTATATCTGATAAATTAGCATTTCATTTTTCAAAATGTATATATGGAACAATAGGTAAATTATTTGAAACAAAAATATCTTTTGTAATTATTTTATCTAAAGTTGTTGATCCTCAAAGAATTCCAGGTCAAACGTATGGAATTCAAACTAATTCACAAAGTCCTTGAATAGAACCATCTTCTCCAGCAAGACCATGTAAAACATGAAAAGCTATATCTAAATCTATTTGCTCTTTCCCAGAAAAAAGTCATTTTTTAGATTGTTCTAAATGCATTTTATTATCAACTTCTCATAATTTTATAGAAAGTTCCATTCATGTATTATCTGCATCTTTGATTTTTTTGATATCAGAAAAATCTTTATTATATAACCATTTTCCTTTTTGGTTTATATAAATTGGTAATACATTGTACCCAGCTTTTATAAGCCATTTCATAACAACAAAAGCACTAGTTATAGATACATCATGTTCAGCACTTCTAGAACCAAAAAAAACTCATACATTCTTTTTCATAAATTTCTTCTTTATTTTTAAATTTAAATCGGCCTAAAATATATGTTTTATTGTAAAATAATCAAGTTTTATTTAAGGCTTAAAATATTTTAAAAAATAAAACCCAAAGTTAGGAAACTTTAGGTTTTATTAAATTTTATATAATTATTTCCAGCTAATAGCAGAAACTGGACAAGCAGAGATAGAATCATCTACTCATCTATCAGAATAATCATTTTGAGCAATAACTACACTCATTCCTTCGTCATTTAAATCAAATGCATCTGGAGAAATAGCAACACAAGCTCCACATCCTATACAAGTTTCATTTACAAAAGGTGCTTTTACTCATTTTGCAGCTAGTGCTTCTCTTTGTTCTTCAGTTAATAATGTCATAATAAAATTGTTTATTAGAATAAAAAAATCCACTTTATGGTGTATCTCTCATTTTTGTATTTCTTTGCTTGTAAGCATTTAGGACAGCCCGCTAGTCTAGTGAAAAAATAAATTCTCAATTCGACATAACTTATTAAGAACCATCCAGTTAAAATTTTTTCTGTAAGAAAAAAAATGGGCAGAGACTTCAAGCCTATAAAGTAGACTAACACTCACATTATATTTTTTTTATATTTATTGTAAAATTTTTTTTTCTTGTTAAAATAAAAATTAATAATCAGTATAACTTTGCTTTACTTATGTTTAAACTAAATTTTATAAATACTCCAGATTTTGAAGTAAACACAAAAATCATGGATAAAATCAGAAAAACTATATCAAAAAATGTAGAAATTACTCAAAAGTGAATTCTAAATATAGTTTTTGTAAGTGATGAAGAAATTCAAAAATTGAATAATACTTATAGACAAAAAGATTATGTTACAGATGTTTTGAGCTTTCATTATTTTGAAGATTTTTCTTGAATTAAAGCAAATGATACAGCTTGAGAAATTATTTTAAATGAAGGGAAAATCAAATCTCAAGCAATTGAATATGGTCTTTGAGAAGAAAGGGAATTTTATAAATTACTTATCCATTCTATGCTTCATATTTTATGATATGACCATGAAGAAGAGGAAGATTATGAACTTATGAATTCGGTTGAAAATATTATATGGAAAGAAATATTTGAAAAAAAGACTAAGAACTAGTATAATAAAGCAAATTAATTTTTAAGAAATTATCCAGTGCAATACAAAATACCAGTCCAGATAGAAAATGAAGATCCAATTCTACTTGGATTAAGTCTTAGACAACTTACTATAATGATGATTTGATGAGGAATTGCTTATCAAACATTCAAATCTCTAGAACCAAATATGTGAAGTGAAATTGCTTTAG
Organism: Candidatus Altimarinota bacterium; assembly: GCA_028713225.1. Classification (GTDB taxonomy): domain Bacteria; phylum Patescibacteriota; class Gracilibacteria; order BD1-5; family UBA6164; genus JAQVPN01. The sequence continues at coordinate 148,262 of JAQTOS010000003.1, read as the reverse complement.
TTCCAAGTATACTTATAGCTTCAATTGCATTTTTAATAGCAGTTTTTAAAAGCCATGAAATGACATTTATTCCTTTTGTTTTATCATTTTTGCGTTTAAATATAAATGCAAGAGAAAGAAAATGGGATAATTGAGTTGATAGTTTTTGAGTTTTAAAAATATGATATGTTGTGCAAGAAGAAAAGAAACGAGAAGAAAAAGTAGATTTTCAAACAAAATTGGATAAAATCAATTCACTTGAAGATAAATTATCAAAAATATAGATGAATAAAATAATTTTTTATTTTTGAAAATAAGTGAGAACTGTTTGAAATCCCAATTTTTCAGAATGAAAAATTGGTTTAGTTTTCGAGCTTATGTAAAAAATTAAAAATTAAAATATTAATACTTTATAAATTTAAAAAATGTCAGTAAAACGATCTAAAAAAGATATCCAAGATAATAGCACTCAAAGATATTTACCATTTTCTCAAATCAAAGAAAATATTGTAGTTATGAAAGACTCTTCTGCTAGAGTCATTTTGAAGTGTTCTACTATAAATTTTCAACTTAAAAGTACAGAAGAACAGGATGCTATAATTATGTCTTATCAAAGATTTTTAAATGCACTTGATTTTCCAGTAGAAATTATGGTTAGATCTACAAAATTAGATATAGGAGCTTATTTAAATAAATTATCAAACCTTGCTGTAAATCAAACAAATCCACTTCTTCAAAATCAAACTTATGAATATATTGCATATTTGAAAAAACTTATCGAAGTTGCTCAAATAATGAAAAAAGATTTCTATATGATTATTCCTTTTGATTACGTTGAAAACAAATCTGTAAAAGACAATTCATTTTTTTGAATGTTTGCAAATTTCTGGAATTCTATAAATGGTAAAGATGATATTTTGAAAATTAGATCTCAAATTAGAACTTTTTCAAATCTAAAAAAATGATTAGCATCTAGAACAAGTACAGTAAAAACTAGTTTGGAAAGCATCTGAATAAGAGCTGAAGAATTAGAAAAACATGATTTAGTAAAATTTCTAGCTGATTATTATAATCCAACTATGGAAAATTTTGTTTCAGTTAAATCGGATATAGAAAATTATAATTTAACTTAAAAAATATGTTAAAAAATCTAATAAAAACTTTGTTTTTTACAAGTTTCTATTTTCTACATAATCTAGTTAGTTTTGCTGATGCTGGAATACTTGGATGAGTTTCTGAAAGTCAACTTAGAACTTGAGAAATTCACACTGATGATCTTCCTAATATTATAAAATTTGCTATAGATTTCATAATGGGATTTGCCGGAACTATTGCAGTTATATTTATTATTATTGGAGCCTATCAAATACTTTTTTGATCAGTTTCAGGTGATAAATCAAAATGACAAGCTACAATTAAATTAGCTCTTTCTGGTTTTGCTCTGGCAGCTTGTGCTTGGATTATAATAAAAATAGTAATAGATAATTTTAGTTAAGCTACAAATCACCCCTACCCCCCTTGATAAGGGGGACTTGAAAATGATAAGAAAAAGTCCCCATTATCAAGGGGGTGGCTTGAAAAGCCGGGGGATTTTTTATTTTAAATATAACTTTTAAAAAATGATTTATTCTTGGATTTTCTCAACTGAAAAAGATAGATGAACTTCTTGGTATTTGATAGCAGCAACTGTAATGATTGCTTTTGTTATCTGGGGTTTTGTTTCAAAAATGTATATGATGAGTGTTGCTATACTTCTTGTTTCAGGGATTTATTTCTTTTCAGAAAATAATTCAGATCCAGAAGTTACTGTGCAAATAACTAATCTTTGAATAAAAGTGTGAAATAATTTTTTTGATTTTTCGAAAATCTCATCTTATTCATTTATTTATGAAGATGATAAGGCTGTTTTACTTAGATTAAAATTGATAAATAAAGGTTTTAAAATAGTAGATTTAAAAATAGATAATGATATTACTCTAGATTTAAAAGCTATACTTCCAGATTTTATTCGAGAGGACCCAAAAGAAGATTTTACAACAACTGAAAAAATTATCAGACTTTTAAAATTATAATTTTTTCAAAAATTTCTTCCCTTAGCAAGGGAAGTCCCCGAAGGGGGATGGGTTTTTAATAATAAAGTTTACCGATTATGTCAAAATATTTACTTAGATTTTTCTTCTTAATTTGTATAAATTTATTTGCTTTTTTAGGCTTTGGCTATATACTTGGCTCGATTTTTGGTAGCAAGTGATTATTTATGATCATTTTTGTAATAATCTCAATTTTACCGCTTACTTTGATTCTTTACGCAGAAGTTTCAAAGATGCAAAAACAATTTTATAATATAAGTTCAAAAGAGAAAGATGGCTGAAACGACAAATAGTGAAGTTCACACTTGACCACATATTCCACAAATACAATGAGAATCTGTTTATGGTCCAATTTCAAACACAACAATTACTACATTTCTATTTTTAATTATAGTTTTGATATTTTCTGTATTTTGAAATAGAGCATTAAAATCAGAAAAAAAGAGTAGATTTAAGATGTTTCTTATAACTACTATGAGACTTTTAGATAATTATTTAAAAGATTCTTTTGCTGATAATAAATTTGCTAGACTATATTTTCCACTTATAGTTTGAATATTTTTCATAATTTTATTTTGAAATCTATTTGGTCTTGTTATAGATTGGTTTACTTGAGCTCTTCCTATGCTTAAACTAGAAGAATATCTTAGACCAATGCATAGTGATGTAAATACTACTTTGGTTCTAGCTGTTATTGCAATGTTTTTCTCTATTTATATAGCAGTTAAAACATCAGGTTGAATTAAAGTGTCAAAAGGATATTTATTTAATTTTACGGGACATAGTTTCTGAGAAAAATGTATAAATGTATTTGTTGGATGGCTTCATTTTATCTGAATTCCTTCTACAATTGCAGCATTATCTCTAAGACTTTTTGGTAATATATTTGCCGGAATTATCCTTATTGGAGTTATAACTTATCTTTGAGCTCAAGTTACATCAAATCTACATTTACTAGATTTGGGTAGATTATTTTCTCTTCCATTCTGGTTCTTTGAAATATTTGTAGCTTTCATTCAAGCAGCAGTATTTGCAGGGCTTATGATTGCGTATTTCAACCAATCAAAAGAAGATACACATCATTAAAATAATTATTAAAAAAACTCTCGCATTTGCGAGAGTTTTTTTAATAATTTCTTATATTTTTTACAGAATCTCTAACATCTTCTATTACATCATCAGTCTCTTTCATTAAATATTTTTTTCTTCTATCATCTAGAACTTTGTTTCTTTGATCTTTTAATAGTGCTAAAATCTTGTATGGTTTTGCAACAAAATGAAATATTCTTACATTATCTTTTTGTTGTTCAAGAACTATATTTCAATACCCGAGCAAATTAGCCCAAAATCAGTCAGCAAAACTGTCTATTTTCATAAGTCTATAGGCATCAATTACCTCTATATCATCCATTAGGATTAAAGAAGCTTTTATCATTATTATTTGGTCATTGTGTATAATCATCATTTCATTGTAATTTTCCCAAAAAGCGAAAATTATTTTTATGAAACTATAAATTATTATTACGAGTATTATTGGAAGAACCACATAAATAGTAGTATCAGGTCATAAATTTCATTTTATATTTAGTGTAACATAATATATTGTTAATCATATAATTAAGAAAAAAACAGCTTTTACTAATTTCGCAAACAATGTTATAAAATGTCTTCTCACTATTGTATAATCTTTGTGATTTTTTTTCATGTTATGTAAGAGTTAGAATTATAATAGTTGATAGTGCAAATAATATTCACATTAAAATAGTTGTTATTACAAACATTCTATTATAAGCACATTTTATTCAGTCTATTCAAGTTTGTTCTATGTGCCTTTTATTTAGTATTCTTAATCTGAAAATAATAAATAAATATATTAGTAACAAAAATATAAATAATGCAAATATAATTATATATGGAATCATAATCTTTTAGTTTTTATTTATATAAATTATATCAAAATTATACTGATTTAGTTTTTAAATCAAGGGAATATCAAATTTTATATTTTTTTGACAAAAAAGCTTTTTTTCTTATATTTAAGCTAAATTTTATTTAATTTAACAAGACCTTAAGTTTAATGACAAAACCAGCTATAGTTGATGACTATTATTCACACATAAATCCTTCTGAAGAAAAAACTTCTTTATCTAACAATTCTTCAAACGCTCCTAAAATAAAGGTAAAAATCAAAAATATAAAAGAAGAACCAGTTCAAAAAGAAGAATTAACTGCAAAAAAAGAAACTACAAATTTCAAAAAAGAAGAGACTCCTAAAAAAGCCTCTGTAAAAACATTTGTAAAAAATGATCAAAAAGTGAAACTTGAACCAGTTTCTTGAGAAGCTCCAAAGAAAAGTCTTTTTGTTAAAAAAGAAGATGTTGTTGCAAAACAAGCAGAAGCTCCAAAGAAATTTGCTCCTAAAGGGGATTTTAAAAAGAAAGATTTTTCAGGATCAAAAAGAGATGATAACTTCAAACAAGGTGATTTCAAATGACCAAATAAAGAAAATATTAAAAAAGTTCCAAATCTAGATCTTTGAGATGAAGAATTAGGAGACGATGTAGTTGTTGCTGAATTAGATTTTGTTAAACCATCATATTCATTCAAGAAAAAAGAAGATGTAAAATTATCAGGAAAGAAAACAAAAGTTTGGTCAGATGAAGATGCTAAGGCTAAAAAACCTTTTTTCAAAGATGCGAGAACTGGAAAACATAGAAATAAAGATATTTTTCATTCTGATGATGATAGTTTTACTAGATCTAAAAAATTAAAAGATGCTGTAAAACAAGAAAAAAATATTGAAGATATTGCTCAAGATCTTACAGATAGAACAGGGGAAACTATTATTGTTCCAGATGTATTAAACTTAAAAGAATTTTCAGAAAAAATTTGAGTTCCTTTAGCTAAGCTTATGGCTGAGTTTATGAAAAATGGAATGATGGTAAATCTAAATTCAAAAATAGATTTTGAAACAGCTTCTATTATTGCAGATGCTTTTACTATAAAATTAGAAAGAGATATTTCAGCTGGTTTTGCTGTAGAAGATTTACTTGAATGAGATATAACTTCATTATTAAAAGAAGATAATCCAGAAAAATTACAAAAAAGAGCACCAGTAGTAAGTATAATGTGACATGTAGATCATGGTAAAACATCTCTTCTTGATTATATTAGAAAAACTAAAATTGCAGCAAAAGAAGCGGGTTGAATTACTCAAAGTATCTGAGCTTATCAAGTTGAAGCAAATTGAGAAAGAATTACTTTTCTTGATACTCCAGGTCATGAAGCCTTTACTGTTATGAGAGCGAGATGAGCGAAATCAACAGATATTGCTATTCTAGTAGTAGCCGCTGATGAATGAGTAAAACCTCAAACAATAGAATCAATATCTCATGCAAAAGAAGCAGGAATTCCTATAATTGTTGCTATAAATAAAATGGATAAAGAATGAGCTAATATAGAAAAAGTTAAATCAGCTTTATCAGAACATGGTCTTATTTCAGAAGATTGGGGAGGAACAACTATTATGTGTCCAGTTTCAGCTAAAACAGGGGAAGGAATAGATCATTTACTTGATATGGTTCTGCTTGTTTCAGAAATGGCTGAATTCAAAGCAAATCCAGATAGGTTTGCAATAGGAACAGTTTTAGAATCACATCTTGATATCAATTTATGACCAGTTGCAACTGTACTTATAAATACTTGAACTATAAATGTTTGAGATGCTATAGTTTGTAAATCATCTTTTGGTAAATTAAGAACTTTGAAAGATTTTGCTTCAAAAAATATAAAACATGCTGGACCTTGAGCTCCAGTACTTATAATCTGATTTGATAAAGTAGTAGAAGGTTGAGATATTGTTCAAGTAGTATCAGATATTGATACAGCAAGAAAAAAAGCAGCAGAATATAATGATATAATGGCTCATAGAAAATCTAAACAAGCAACTAGTATTGATATGATAATGTCTAGAATCAAATCTGGAACATTAAAACAATTAAAAATAGTAGTAAAAGCTGATACAAATGGTAGTTTAGAAGCTATTAAATGAGCTCTTGGAAAATTATCAACTGATGAAACAAAAGTATCAATTATACTTGCTTGAGTTTGAAATATTACTGAATGAGATGCTCTTATGTGTTCTTGAAGCTCTGCAGTACTTATCTGATTTAATGTTGGACTAGTTTGAAGCGCAAGTAATGTTATAGAAAAAGAAAAAATTGAATATATAAATAGTAAAATTATCTATCATATTACAGATAGAATTGAAAAAATAGTTACTGGAATGTTAGATCCTAAAGAAGTTGAAGTTGTGTTATGAGAAGCTACAGTTAAGGCAATTTTCTTTGATGATAAGAAATTTATGATTGTATGACTTGGATTAAAAGCTGAAAATAATATTGAAGATAAAGCATTAATAAGAGTAATAAGAGATAAAAAGATGGTTTGAAAAGGTAAAATTGAATCATTAAAACAATGAGTAGAAGAAGTTAAAATGTTAGAAGGACCAATTGAATGTTGAATAAGATTTGCTTGAGATATTAAATTAGAAGTAAAAGACGTTCTTGAAATCTACAAAATAGAAATACATAGATAATTAATATTATAATTTAAATTATAAAATTATGGGAATTTTAGATAATCTAGATTTATTTTCATCACTTAGTGAGCAAGAAAGGAAATCAATTGAAATTTTTTGTCAGGAAAGAACTTTATCATTGTGAGAAATTCTTTTTAATGAATGAGACGATGCAGTTGCTATGTATATAGTAAAAAGTGGAGGATTGCAAGCTTATACATATTCTTGAATACTTTGAAATATAGAACAAGATTGATTTGTTTGAGAAATGGCTCTTTTTGCAGAACCACAAAAAAGAAGAATGGCATCTGTTAAGTCAATGTCTGATAAAACTACTATAATTGTTATGTTATATTTTTCACTTATAGAATTAGAAAAAAAACATCCTCAAATAATGGATAAAATAAAAAATATAGTATTGAAAAGAAATGAAGAAAATAAAAATAAATGACTTTAATAAGTCATTTATTTTTATTTATAATTATAGTAACAAAAAAGCAGCCAAATTTTTAGCTGCTTTTTTGTTATACTTTTTTTCTAACGATTGCATAATCTCAAGGATTTTTACTACAGTTTATCCATACATCAAAACTTCCCGGGTGAGCAACTTGTTCATTTACTAAATTCTCATCTTTCACATCAATTTTTGATATTTCTGTGTCGTTTGCACGATTTATATTTGTAATTCTTTTTATAGATTTAACTTCTTCTTGCCAAGCATCTGTAGGGCTTAGGAAATCAAGAGTATCATCTAATTCAAATTTATTTTTTACTTCTATTTTACACATTTTTGTTTCTTCATTGTAAGCCAAAACTTTACCAATAAATAATTTTTCTTGGAATCATCCATTTCTTTCATAAAATTGCGCATTTGCTCAAGGATTTCAAGCTAAAAATCCAGGAATATAACCTCTATTTGCAATAGAAAATAATTCATCAGATAATTTTTTTGTATCGTATTCCTTTCCTGCTTCAACAGCATCAAGGGCTTCTCTATAAGTTCGAGCAACTGATGCAACGTAATTTACAGTTTTATTTCTTCATTCTACTTTGAAGCTTATTACTCAAGCATCTGCTAATTCTTTTACATAATCAATTCCCATTAAATCTCTTGAATTCATTAAGTAAGTTCCATGTTCATCTTCGTCAATTGGCATAAATTCACCAGGTCTTTCAGCTTCTTCTAAATAATAAGATCATTCTAATTGTTTGTAATCTTCTGGCCTTCCTGTGGCAGATTCTAGCTCTCCTGGAGCTAATTCTTCTTTGAAAACTTTGTATTCCCATCTACATGAATGACTACAAGTTCCTTGATTTGGATCTCTATTACTTAGATAATTTGAAATTAAACATCTACCAGAATAAGCCATACAAATAGCTCAGTGAACAAAAGCTTCTAGTTCTATATCAGGAACCATTTCATGAATTTCTTTGATTTCTCTAATTGATATTTCTCTTGATAGAATTACTCTTGAAATACCTATTTCTTTCCAAAATGCAACTTGAGCCCAGTTAGTATTATTTGCTTGAACTGAAAGGTGAATAACAGCTTCTGGATGACTTTTTCTAACTATATTTATAAGTCCAGGATCAGACATTATAAAAGCATCAGGTCAGTAAGATAACATTTTTTCAAATTGAGCTAAAAAAGGCTTAATTTTACTATTATGAGCATATATATTTGCAGTGAAATATATTTTTTTCCCAAGAGAGTGAACATAATCCACTGCCGTCTTTAAAGTTTCCATAGTAAAAGCATTTGTTCTAGCTCTTAGAGAGAACATAGGTACTCCAACGTAAACTGCATCAGCTCAATAAGCAAAAGCATATTTAAGCTTTTCCATATCACCAGCTGGCATAAGTAATTCTAATTTATTTTCCATATTTATATAATTTATTCCAAGTAAATTTTTAGTTTCTTATTTGTAACTAAAAATAGAAAATTATCAAGTTTTAAATTATTTTTCACTTGATAATTTCTTAATTATTGTATTATATTATCTTGTTTGTATTAAATAACTCAGTATTTTGATTATGAATATAAAATCTATTATATGAGCTTCATTGCTTACTGTTAATTTGCTTGCATCAGAGCAAGTTCAAGATAATGTTAATAGTCTTAATGCTAAATTATTACGAAGTTTATCAGAAGAAGAAGTCCTTTGATATCAATTGTATAATGTTGAAGGGCAAATTAACAAGGATATTAAGACGAGTATAGTTAGAGTTTGAAAAGAAATAGAATATATTTTACCAAAATGAGTAAGAATGCATTGAGATGAACAAAACTTGAGAGTCTTTTATCAAGTTAAATTTTAAACAAAATAAAAAGCTAGAATTTCTAGCTTTTTATTTTGTTTTATTATCAGTAATTTTTCTATAGTTCTCTGATTTTTCTATTAATAGTTTTTCTCTAAATTGTATAAAGTTTTTCCATTCTTCTAATCTTTCTATAGCTTTATTTAATTCTATTTTTTGCTTTTCAGATTTTATATTTTGTATCCATTCTTTAAATAAATCCTTTAAAAAACTATATACAGCTCAGTTTATATTTGATTTTTCATATTCTATATTAAAGAAATCAAATCATTTTATATAATTTTTTGAAAATATTTTTTTCAAAACAGGAGCTTTATCATAGTTTCATGATAATATTTGAAAAATTTCATAGGCAAAATCATTAAATCAATTTTCTTTTGTTCATCAAAATAATGGACCAAATATTTTTCATATTAGCATTATATCAAGTAGAGAAGAATTTTTGTATTGTTCTCAAAAAAATGATGGTTCTCTATTTTTCGAATAAATAGCAAAATCAAGAGGAATATCTGTATAATCAATAAAATATCACGTATAATCTTTTTTTACTTGGCTTCAACTATATGTGGATAATACATAATTATTTATCAAAGTTTTGAAGCTATAGCCTGATATTCTTTTACACTCATCTATTTTTTTTATAAATAATTCTATGTCCATATCAGGATGGAATATATAGTTCACTTCTATACTTGCTACTTTTTCTCAATTTTTATGCTTTTTTTCAAGTTCATCCAAAAATAAGAAAAAATTTTCTTCTACTAAATCATACTCTTCTTGTTTTAATACTTCATTTTTTCTAGTTTTTCCTATTATATCTCCATCGTTTTTAGCCTGAATAGTATCTCTTCAAAATCAAAGTACTCAATTAAATTTATACTTATCTATGAATTCTAGTAATTCATATACATATTCTTTTGAAGTAAATGAATATATATCTCAGAAACTTGTAAAATTTTCAATCATTTCCAAATTAAGTTTATCTAGATTTTTTCATAATTTTTTTAAATTACTTTGAGGATTGGGGTCTTGTAATCTTATAGGGACTTTAAATTCAACATTATTTTCTAATTCTATTTTTCTTGCTGTTTCTAATCGTTCATTTAACATTAGTATAGCTTTTTCTTTATTTTGAGTTGATGTTTTTTCTTGAGACACAATACAATATTTACAATTATTTAGACACGCTTCTCAAAAACTTACATTTAAAGAGAATCCACTCTCACTTTTTCTAATAGGAACAAATAAACTAGTTCATCATTTTATATTTATTTCTTCTAAATTGTCTGGTTTAAGTAGAATATTTTTTCATTTATTATCAAATCATTTCAGTATAATCTCATTATTTTCATTTTTCTCTAGATTTATTTCTTCAGAATTTATTTTTCATAATATTTCTATAAATTCCTTTCATCATCATATATTTAAAATATCAAATCAATAAGAAAATAGCTTCTCCACAATATCCACATCATATTTCTTTAAGCTAGGTCCTCATCAAACAATAATTAAATTTTTATAAGTGTTATTTAATTTCTGTAATATTTCTTTTATAAAAACGATATCATTATCTATTATACTTATTCATAATATAAATTGTTTTCATTGTTTTTCTGATTTTTCTATAAGCTTTGATATATCTTCTATTATTTTATCAATAAGTATTTCTAAATTTTCAATATTTTCAGTTTTTTCTTTTAATATTCAATATTTTAGCAAGTTTATTATTTTAGAATTAGTTTCTTTTAAAATACTATTTAATCAAAATGATAAAGTTTGGTTTGATATATTATTTGGTTCAAAAACTATAGTATTTTCTTTGAAATTACTTGATATACTTAAATTTATGAATAATACATTTATTTTATTTTCTTTTTCTGTTACTTTATTTTTTGCTAACATTCCTAAAAAAATTATTTTTATATTGTCTTTATAATAACATATTTAATATTTTAAAACAAAAATTTAAACAAAATAAAAAGCTAGAATTTCTAGCTTTTTATTTTTATATATTTAAACTAACAAGTTTTTGGTCTTTAGTTAAGTTATCTTTAAGTTTTATTTTAAGGTCTTCTTTTATTTGTGCTAAAGTTGCATTATTTACAACTCAGGCATTTTTAGAAGTTTCATCCTTTATTATTCATTTATCAATTTGATATTTTATAATAGAATCTTTTGTCTTTTCTCAGAAAATTGCAGTATCTTTATCATCAAAATATCAAAGTGCTTTCATTGTTTGTTGTAAAACTCTTACATTTTGTCAGATTTCTCCATCTTTTGGAGTTCAAATACTAGTTACGTGAGTTTCTACTTTTGCGGCCACAAGATTATCAACTCTTTTCTTTTCAGCTTTTATTTGAGCAAGTTCTTTAGCTTTTTTATCAGCTTCAGCTTTAGCTAATTGAATTTTTTCTAAATTCTTTTTTTTGTAAAAAGTATAATTTGTTTTTATACTGGTTCTTGTTTTTGCTCATGTATATCAAGCTCGAACATCATCTTTTGTATCAATTAGACCTTCATTTAATTGGTAATTTGTAACAGATGATTTTAATTCATCAGAATAAATTCAATCTATATTTCAAGAAAAAAATCACATTTCTTTTAATATATTTTGTAGTTCTTTTATTTCTGAAACATCAGAATTTAACCATATATTAGAAGAAAGAATTTCATCAGCTTGAGATTTTTCTAAATTTCTTACTGCTGAATTTGAAGCAGGGAAACTAGATAAATCAATAGATACATCAGAATCGTTTGACGTAACCGTTCCAGAAACTGTTCTTTTTCACCAAGAAAGAGCTCTTTTAAGACCTTCTTCTCATTTTCCCATCCAAATATCAATTCTATCTATTTTAGTACCTCAATTATCTAAACTTATAATTGCACCTCATCTATCGGCAACTTCTCAAGTTCAAAATCAATTCAAAAATACTTTTGTTCAAAAAGAGTATGATTTTGGCGCAGCTAACATACCTGGAAAAACTTTTTTTCATGAAGCTCAAGCAATTCATGCTCAATTTAATTTGATGTCTGCTTCATAAGATCATCTTAAATATACCTTTTGATCAGGTAGAGGGGAATAATAAGCTGTAACTATAAATAGTTTTTTAGCTTCTTGCTCACTTGCTCTTGCTATATTTACAGAAAAAAAGTTTGTAAATATAAAAGCTCACAAAGTAAGACTTGAATATATTTTTATCATACGATCATAACAAAATATACCTTTAATCAAAAATTAGTTTTTTGTTTTCCTATAAATTAATATAAGTAACAGCTAATTTAAGACCTCTAGAAATCACCTCCTTAATTGTTTTTCTAGATATATATTTTATTACTTTTTATATGTTAATAATTAAAAAGTATCTTGTTATTTTCTAACAAAGTGATAAGTATTTTATGGATTTTTTAAAAAAATCAAGTTTTGGACAATTTTCAAAATTTATGTTTCTTATATTTTCAGCTTTTTAAAGGGGATACTACAAAGTCATTTTAACTTGACTTTTTTCGGTTTTTCAGTGACTTTTTGTATAAAAAACAAGTTAAATTTTAAATAAAAACTTTATTTTTTGGAGAAAATAAGTAAATTAACTCATATAAAAATTAATACATAAATTATAAACAATGTTACAACTATCTCGTTTCCCAATTAAAACATCAAAAGATGCACAAAAAGTATCAGATAATAGATCTACATCTTTGCTTTTACAAGCTTGATTTATCAGACAAGAAATGGCAGGGGCTTACAATTATTTACCTCTTTGACTTATAGTTTTAAAAAATATAGAAAATGTAGTTAGAGAAGAAATGAATAGTGTTTGAGCTCAAGAAATACTTATGACTTCGCTTTGAAATAAAGAATCTTGGCTAAAAACTTGAAGATGGGATACTGTTGATGTACTTTTTAAATTACCAGCATCAGGAAACAAAGAATATGCTCTAAATCCTACTCATGAAGAAGTTGTAACTCCGCTTATTGGTGAATTCATACAATCATATAAAGATTTGGATTCTATGAGTGTTTATCAATTTCAAACAAAATTCAGAAATGAAGCTAGAGCAAAATCAGGACTTTTAAGATGAAGAGAATTTTTGATGAAAGATTTATATAGTTTCCATAAAAATTTAGATGATTTGGATGTTTATTTTGAAGAAGTAAGACAAGCTTATGTAAGAGTTTTTAATAGACTTTGAATTGGACAAGATACTCTTTATGCTTTTGCTTCTGGATGAGCATTTTCAAAATATTCTTATGAATTTCAAACTAAATTAGAAATCGGTGAAGACAATATATATGTATGTTCTGACTGTGGGCAAGCTCATAATGATGAGATAGTTGAATGAGTTTTTTCTTGCGTAAATTGTAAATCAGCTAAATATGAAATCGTAAAAACATCAGAAGTTGGAAATATTTTTAAACTTGGAACAAAATTTTCTTCTTCTTTTGGACTTAATTATTTAGATGAAAAAAATTCTACAAATGAAGTAGTAATGGGATGTTATGGAATCTGAATTTCTAGACTTATGTGAGTAATTGCGGAATATATGATGGATGAGAAAGGCCTTGTATGGCCAGAATCTATTGCTCCAGCAAGTCATTATATAATAGTTATTTGAGAAGATAATCTTGAAAAAGCTATTACTTTGGCTAAAGAAATCGAAACTAAATGATGAAATGTAATAATAGATGATAGAACAGGAAAAGTATGATTTGGGCAAAAAGCAAATGATGCAGACTTACTTGGTATTCCAAACAGAATAATAATTTCACCAAAAACTTTAGAACAAGGTGGATATGAATTAAAAGGAAGAAAAGAGAATGAAGGGAAAATAATAAAAATCTAAAAATACATTTTTATGGAACATATTGCTAATTATATATATTGATTTTGTGTTGTTACTACAATAATAGTAGGATTTTTATCTTATGTTATTGATTCTTATGAAATTAGAAGATTTCTTAAAAAAACATTTTTATTATCGGATGATTTTTTAGATATATTTTCTTCTTCTTTTACTTTTTTTTTAATTCAAATTGGATTTTTATTATTTTTTTGAATATTGAGTACTTATATAAAATCCAATTTATATGACTTATTATTTAATTTACTAATACTTATTATTTGGATGTTTTCTTATTATTTTTTTTATTTAAAGAAGATAAAATAATTAAGTTATAGTTTCTCTTTGACAACAAAACAAAAATTCTTATAAAGATATCTTATTTTTTAATAATTAAATTATGACAATAGTTTCTATTCCAGCTGGAACTCCTATTACAGTTGAAGCACTTGATGAATATTCTCTTAGATGTACTACAATAAGTAAAGAAATCAACAAAATTGTTGAAGAGACTTGAATTGCTGCAATAAGAATTTTAACAGAGTTAATTTGAACAGAATGATATAAACAAAGTCCTTATATGTTTGAACATGTTAAAACAGATACAGAATATGTTAATAATTTAATAGAAACTTGAGTTCAATTTTGGAGATTAGAAAAAGATGTAAAATTAGAATTTGATGATGATCAAGCAGCATAGTATGATAAAAATAATCTCTTTTGTTGATTCTTTCAAACATTTTGAAATTCCTATAAATGAATACCTAAAAAGACTTCAAAAAGAAGTCTTTTTAATGAAATTGAAACCAGTGAATAAATGAAGCACGCGAGAGATAGTAAAAGCAGAAACTCAAATATTAAAAGAAACTTTGGCTAAAACTAAATGATATAAAGTGCTTTTATATATAGATTCAAAAGAATTTGATAGTATGTGATTCTCTGATTTTATAGAGAAAAACAGAGATTTGTACTCTGATGTAGTTTTTATAATTGGATGAGCTTATGGAGTAGATTTTGATATGATAAAAGACCAAATTGATTTCAAACTTTCTCTTTCTCCTATGACTTTTCCTCATATTATGGCAATTATGATATTACTTGAACAAATTTACAGATGACTTTCTATAAAAAAGGGGAGCGAATATCATCATTAAAAAAAGAGCTGAAAGCTCTTTTTTATTTTTATATCAATTCAAAAAATTTCTTTGTAAATGTATTTATTGTTAAATTAATCCTATCATTTGCATAATCTAATTTTATATTTTCAATTTTAAATTTTTCTAATGCTATAAAAGCTTTAATACGTTTTTTTATAGATTCTTTATTTTCTATTTCTCATCATCTTTTAAAGATTTTACTAGAAAAATCGTCTAAATCTTCTTTTAATTTCATCATACTATTTGTTTCTAGATCTTCATCAGATAGAATGTCCTTAACAGAATTTGAATAGACTCAAATATATTCTTCTATTGAATCATATCTTATATTCATTGAGTTATTATCCAAAAGAGTATTTATATATTCTATAGTATTTTGGAACAAAGTATAATCAAATTCATTGTTTTTTCCTAAAAAACTAGAATAAAATTCCTCAAAAGATTCATCAAGTAATATTTTTCATATCCGAATATTACAAAAATATTTTTTTAAATCTTGGTCATAATTTCTATTTAATTGTTCTACCCCAAGAGTACTTGTTTCAATGCGCATAGGTTTATATTTTATTTATATTTATTTCCATAAGTGATCTTTTTCATCACTTAAATATTACTCTAGATTCTCATATTATTCATAAATCAAAGCTTTTTCACTCTATTGGAGATGTTATGAACTCAAAGATTTCTTCATCTATTTTTTGCAAAATAGAGTTTATTATATTATCTAAATTTCAAATTGCAAAATTTTCTAATCAGTTTTCTATATTAAGAGAAATATTATTTGGAACATGTAGTATATGCTCCATTTTGTTTTCTATTACGAGACTTTCTATTTTTTCTTCAACTCGTTTGTTTAAACTTGTGAGTTTATCTAATTTAGCAAAATTATCTTTTTTCGTATCTCCTCAATTATCAAAATTATGACTAATTCTAGATTTTAGATGATTTCTATTCATTATTTTATTAAGATTTTCTAATATTCAGGCTTCTTCTTCTTTTGTTGCTCATTCTATAAATAAATAGATTTCATCACCTCAAAGTGATATTTGTATCCTATTTCAATATGTTTCTTTTAGAGAATTAACAGTATCTATAAATTTTTTAGTAACCTTATTTCAAGCTTTTAGTAAATCATCTTCTCACAATTCTCAAGCTATTAATTTATCTCAAAGTAGTTTAAATTCATATAAATTATCGATTCACATATCTTTTATATCAATAAAAGCATTCATTCCAGATTTTCATTTTGTAATTTCAAAGAAAGAATCTTTTGATAGAGTTCATTTATAGGTATACAATAAATCATCTATATATAAAGTTCATTTATGTATTCACTGGTTTATTCTTGAAGCTATCATTAAATCTCTTTCTAAATTTATACTTGGTGAAATGAAATCAAATCGAGAATTTAATTCATTTATATAATTTTTTATTAATTCATTTAATTCTGGAGGATTTACTAGTCAGGCATCAGAGTATTTTCTAACATATCTTAGTAAAATTGGATTTATTCCAGGAATTCAGTTTATGTCATTTACTACTGCTTTATATTTTACACTATTGAATTCAAAATAGATTTCTCTAAAATCTCTCAAAATTATATTTTCTATTTCTTTGGCTTTTTGAGCATGTATTTTGATATTTTCTATATCAAATTTAGTAGCTACTAAATCAGGATTTCAAAGTCATTCTCTAGATGAAATTTCAGCTTCATAAAATACTTTTAATTTTTCTTTTTCATCGGCAGGATTTTTTAAAACTGATTCTCAAATAGAAAAATCAATATTATTTTTTATTAAATCATCAATTTCATTTTTAGTTTTTCCAAGTTTGATAGCAATTTTTTCTATATCTGCTTCTAATTCTTTTATTAAATCCAGAGTGAATTCTTCTTTATTTTTTCATTCAAAAAATACTTTTTTAGCATCAATTGATGGAGAAGAGAAAGTAAGATTTTTATAATTTGTTCTAATTATTCTAGATTTTTCATTTAATACTTTAATATTTTCCTTGAAATTCTTTTTTATTTTTGCTTGAAATTTTTCAATTAAAATATCAGTAAAAGTTTGTCATAGATTGTCATTTAGTTTCTTTATTCCTGAAAAATTTATATTAGTTACTGTATCACCAGGAATAAGTCTCATAACCTCAATAAGTGGATGATTTTCACTTGCTATAGAGTTTAATATTTCTTTGCTTTGACCATTATTAGGTATTTCTATTTTTTTAATATCTTTATCAAAATTTATAATTTCTATGATTTTTTGTTTGAAATCTTGTTTTGTTGTTGATAAAACTGACACTATTTTTAGAGTATCAACTTCTTTTCGTCATATGATTGCAATGACTTTTTGTACTACTTTTGCTGATTCCATTCACACTGAAAAAGGGCTTGCATTGTTTCTTGGTGCAAGATTATTAGTAGTTGTGTGAATATGATTTAGCTTTACCATATACAAAAATTATAATTAAATTCAATATAATTTTATCATATTTATTTTTACCAAACAAAAAAGTCTAGATTTTTAAGCTAGACTTTTTTGAGTTTTATTTTATTATTATTAATCCAGAATTATTTCTTTTACTAAATTCTTTATTTTCAGGATTTCCATATTTTCAATATCTAATTTTCTCTTAATTACATTAAAATTTTTGTTTATATAATCAAAACCTTTTTTAACCTCTAATTCATAATATCAAGTTTCTGGTTTCGTTACTTTATTCATTAGATTATCATTTACTATTTCTAGTCTGTATTTTCAAGCTTCTAGATTATCTATATTATTATTAAAACAATAACTAATCCCTGCAGGGATTAGTTATTGTTTTAATAAAGTTACCTAAAGTTATATCATAATCGCATTTTGTTCCCCCACCACAAATATTATTGATTGGTAAATCATATTTTGGATATGAATATTTTTCTCAAAAATAAATAAATTTATATATTAATGATTCTAATTTAAATCAAAATATATAACCACCTCATCAATTTTTATTTTCAAAATATCAGTTTCTATCAGATAAAAAATAACAATTTTTAATTGGTTTTATATTTTTATTATATTTATTATTAAATTCTTTTACATTATCAAAAGTATAAGAATTTTTATCTAATTTATTTAATGTATTTTTTACCTCCTCTAACTGCTCAAAATTATATCTATCTACAGACATTTTTTCTTGTTCAAAAATCAAACTATATATAAATACTAGTCAATATAACGATATTATTAATATAAATAAAATACATAGTTTTCTTTTTATATTTTTTATTTCTATATATTCTAGAAATTTAATTATTTTTTCTTTCATAATTTAACTAATTAGTTTTTAAATTATTTCTTTCACTTCGTGAAAGTGTTTTCAAAATTTAGATTTACTACATTTTGTCAGTTATTTAAGTTTATATTATATTTAGACTTATTTGTAATCCAATTTTGTTTTATTATTTCAAGTATACTATAGTTTCATTTATCTATATTTGCAAATTTATAGTATCATTTATTATCAGTTGTTGTAAATTGTTCTTTATTTTCTTCACATGTTCAGTTTTTATTTTCATCCATACATATTTTCCATCATGCCATACTTGCTGTAGTATCTCATTTTACATATCATGATATACTTCATTTTGCATTTAATTCTTTTGGTATAGCTGAAAAATTACTTGTTATATCATAGTTTCAGTCATTATCACTATCTATTTGATAATTTACTGAATCATCTATATTTGATATTACTTTCTGCCAGTCGTATATATAGTTTTGTTTTTTTGGGATTATTGTTAATCCGCTCATAAAGACTGTTCATGTTCAGTTATTTTGGAAATTATCTGTTAATAAATTATATTCTCATGTTTTTGAGTTATCGAAATCTATTGTTACTCATGTTTGAGTTGTTGTATATGTATCTATTTGTCATGAATCTGTATTTATTCAAGATAATTTTATATAATAATCTCATCCAGCAATCATTAAATCATAGTTTTGTAAATAATAAAGGAAAGAAAAATCTTTCCTTTATTATTTTAATTATTCTTTACATGGATTTGATATTAAATATTCAAATTCATCTTTATTTCAATCATAACATCATCAACTTATACACATTCATCTATATGGTATATCATATTTAGGATATGCATAATATTTTGTTCAATATATATATCTATATATAAGTGATTCTAATTTAAATCAAAATATATATTTTTCATCTCAATTATAATTACTTATATAATAACAATTATTTATTGGTTTTATATCAGATTTATAAATTTCATTAAATATCTTAAGATTATAAAATGGTTTATCACTTATTTTTAAATATTTTAATATTATATTTACTTTCTCTAATTGTTTAAAATTATAGATATCTATAAAAAGTCAATAAGATTGCCATAATATAAATAATGAAAATAATATTAAAAGTATTATATTTACTATTATTTTTACTTTTTTTGATATTTTTTCTCTTTTAAAGAAATATGTTAGTGTAAAATATATTATGAATATTAATAAAATAATATAAATACTATTAGAAAAATGTTCATATGTAGGTCATCAATTTGAAAATGGAATGTCTTTTGCTATAGCTGCATTTGATATTTTCACACTAAACAACAAATAAAAGCTTATTAATAAAAATTTTAATTTATTTTTCATAATTTATTACTTATGTTTTAAATTATCTAACTTATCTTTTATCTCTTTTAATTTATAACCTTTAATTACATCAAAATCTTTGTTTATATAATCAAAACCTTTTTTCGCTTCTAGTTCATAGTATCAAGTATCTGGTTTTGTTACTTTATTCATAAGATTATCATTTACTATTTCTAGTTTATATTTTCAAGATTCTAGATTATCTATGTTATAAGTTCAATCTTCTTTTATTTTTACTATTTGTCTTTTTGTGAAAATATCTTTAATTTTATCTTTTAATTTTTCTTTTCATTCTTTTTCTTCATATTCATCTTTTTCATCTTTTTCTTTTTCAAGCATAAGTATTATATCATTATATTTCAATTTATCTATTTTTTTTGTTGTAGAATAATCTTCTGATATATTTATTTTTCAACTTATTCCTGATTTTTTAGTATTTGTATCTTGTGGATTTTCTATTGCTTTTGTATTTTTTGAAATATCCATTATTCCGTCATTATCTATATCTGCTTGATATTTTACTGCATTATCAGAATTATTTGTTACATTAGTCCAGTTTATATCTAGTGTTTGCAATCATTTTTGTGATTCTATTTTTGGTATATAGACTGTTCATGTTCAATTATTTTGGAAATCATCTACTAGTATATCATAAGTTCCAGTTCATATTTTATTATCATCAAAATCTATTTTTATATTTTCTCTTGATATATTATATGTATCAGTTTGTCATGAATCTGTATTTATTCAAGATAGTTTTGTATAATAATCTCATCATGCTATCATTAAATCATAATTTTCTTGTGTATTTCATGATACTTTTAGAGTTAATCAATCTATTTTTTTAGGTAAATAGATTTGTTTCCAAGTATTTTCACTTCAAGAGCTAGAATTTGCAATATTTAGAACATCTGTTCATGGAATTTCTTCATATATATTCCCATCTTGATATCAAGTCTTTCTTCAATCATTATCAATCAATAATATATTAGAAGTTCAATTTATTGTATATAATGAATCATCTCAATTAAATCATATAGGTGATGTAGAATTACTATATACATCTTTTATCGACACTAATCATATATATCAGAATTTATATTTTTCATATAAAGTAACATTATATGTATTATTTTCTGTATTTATTTCTATATAACGACTATATCAATATAAATTGTTATTATTACTATCTTTAATATATGGATAAGGAATATTATTATCCCATATATATATTTTATTTCATTCTACTTTATATGGAATAACTGAATGAGCCCCTTCTTTACAATTATATCAAAATATATTACATCAAGATTTCAATCAAAAAGTTATAAGATAATCTCAGGGATTATTTTTTATTTTATTTATAATATCAATCGGAGTATCATTTTTTATTGATTCAGATAATTTATTAGCATAACTTGCTTCATGTTGGTATAACTGATGTGATAAAATAGCTTTTATATTATCATCTAATCATTGCCAAGTATTTCAATTATTTGTATCAACATTTATATTAATATTATTCCGAATATATCAACTTCATATATTATTAGAAAAATTAGTAAAATTTTTACTTAATAATCAAGGGTATGAATATTGGGTAAGAGCTGATAAAGCCAATCAAAAACAATTTCAATTAAATATATCTGGTTTATAATTTGACAATCAAAGTGATTCAAAAGCATCAAAATATTCTCTTTGTCATCAAGAAAATGATGATAATGGAAAAACTTTATCCATAATTTCCCATTTATTTCAATCAATCTTATTATAATGTATGCTTCAATCAATAGGAATATATGTTAAATTATAATTTCCTGTTAACAATGAATAATCTGGAACTCAATTCGCAAACTTATATCAATAAGGATAAGGTTCAAATCCTTCAAAAAGTGAGTAGTCAGTTTCTGTTGCAGGATTATTTCAGAAATCAGTAAAATCACTTTCTGCTCATTTGGAACTTACTATTTTTGCTTGCCAAGAATAATCTCAAGTTCATAGATATGGTATTACTATTTGTTTTGTAGAATTTGTATCAAAATCACTAGATAATTCTATAGGATAAATTTCTCCCGTTTTGTAAATATCTACTACTAATTTACTAGATTCTTGACTATCTGTATCTGCTCTTAGAATTATTCCAGAACCTGATTGAAATTTTCAGATTTTTTCTCATGTAGATATTTCTGTTTCTTCTAATTCGGGACTTTTTACATATTGATTTAAATTTGTTGGTAAATTTAGCTTTGTTAAATTAGAATATAATTTATTTACTTCTGAAACATCTAAAACTCTATTATATATTTTTAATTCATCTACAATTCAATTAAATGGGTACCAATATGCTCGTTCTCAGATAGAAATTTGTAAATTTTGATTGGCCGTCGCTGGATTTAGCATAAATTCTGTTTCTGCTAATTCTGCTTCTAATTTTCAATCTAAATATATTCTAGTATATCATCATCAATTAGAAAAAGTCATCATATGCCACTCATTTAATCAAAAACCTGTTTTTCATCATATTCATTTGTTATCATTAGTACAGCATCTTCAATTTGAAGCAGATAAATACCGCTTTCAATCAGCTCATTTTCATAATCATATATTTACTCCACTTCTATCTCATGCTTTTGCTAATATTATTTGCATTCAATTTGGTGTTATATTTCACCATCAATCCATTGATAATTCTCATTGTATATTGAACCACATATTAAATGTGAAATTATTATTAATAGTTAATTCACTAGTATTTCAAATTACTGCAAAGTCTCTATCATAAACTCAACCAAATTTAAAAGCATTTCAGCTTATTCAGGCAACACAAGTTGGACTTCAATAAGGAGTTCAATTGCTTTGAATAACTGTACTATCAACAAAATTACATTGATCAAAATTCCAATATCAGATTAATCAATCATCTAAATTTGCTAAAGCACTATTATAAAATAATGGTGAAAATAGTATTGCGAAAAGTAGTATTTTTTTAAATATCTTATTTTTTATATCCATAAAATAAAAATTAGTAATAAAAAGTATTTAATATTAATAAAAAAATATTAAATACTTTTTATTATAATAATAGCACCTTAAATTTATCTTAAATTTCGGATATAAAATTATTTTTTATGTTAAAAACTCAATTTTAATCAACAAAAAAAGAAGCACTTCCGTGCTTCTTTTTTCTGTTATTCAAGTTTGGTGGACCCTCCGGGGCTTGAACCCGGGACCTCATCCTTAAGAGGGATTTGCTCTACCAACTGAGCTAAGAGTCCATAAATTTAATTAGTGCTGGTGAATAGTAAACAAAAAAGCTTAAAAATCAAATTTAATTTTAAACAAAAGAAAAAGCAGCTTGGTAGCTGCTAGAGAGTTGCACAAGAGAATGGAATTTTTTTCTCATTCATCAATGATGCATACATAATCGTATCAAAATAATGTTTAATCTTGTACCAATGTTTAGTACCTTCATAAATTATTAGAAACGGCTTTTGTTTTTTTTTGATTTCATTTTCTAATTGTTTCTTATTCTGTTGACCCGCAATACTGCGTCCTCTCGAAACAACGTAATTAAAAATATGATAATCAAAACGACTTTTCCCATTTTCTAAGCTTTCAATAAGCTGTACAGATGGACTATTCTCATCATATAAATTAATCCCGATTCCAAATAGAAATTTTGCTATTTGGCTGAAATCTTTTATTGGAGAATTTATTTTTTCCCACATATCTGTTCCTTCTTCTATAACAAGAACAGCTGTAGATTCCCGAGAAGTTGATATTACATCAGCCATCAGGAAAATATGGTAATCCTTGCTTATTTGGTTTTGGACCATATTGGGATTTTCGGCCCCATATAAATTAAGTCCAATCCCTTCAAGGAATTTTTGTAATATGTTCATAAGAACACCTCATTTCGTCTTTAGTTTTTGTTTGTCCTATGTTTATAAACAAAAATTTTATTTAGTCAAATTTTTTAATTCGTAAAGCTTATTAAGCGCTTCAATAGGTGAAAGATTATTTATATCTAGTTTCAAAAGTTCTGATAATGCTGGACTTTCTTTTTCTATTATTTGAATTTCTGGTTCTAGTATTATACTTCAAAAATTAAGTTGATTTCAAGTGTGAGATTTTTCAAGTTTTAGAAGCATTCATTTGGCAATAGATATTATTTCATCGTTTATTCAAGCCAATTTTGCAACTTGTATTCAGTAAGATTTTTTTATTCATCATTTTATTATTTTTCTAAGAAATATTATTCCTTCGCTATTTTCTCAAACAGCAACTGAGTAATTTTCTACTCATTTTAGACTTATAGATTCGTCTATTAATTCGTGATAATGAGTTGCAAAAAGTGTTTTGGATTTTTTTGTATCATGAAGATATTTTAGAATTGACCAAGCTAAACTCATTCAGTCGTAAGTAGAAGTTCATCTACCAATTTCATCAATTATTATAAAAGAATCAGGAGTAGAATTATGTAAAATATTTGCCATTTCTTGCATTTCCACCATGAATGTAGATTGTCATAAAAATAGATTATCTGATGCTCAAACTCTTGAAAATATTTTGTCAGTAAGTGGAATTGAAGCTTCTCTTGCAGGGACAAAACTACCTATATGAGCCATTAGTATAATTAGAGCATTTTGTCTTAAATATGTAGATTTTCAGCCCATATTTGGACCAGTTATGATATTTATATATTTTTTATTATCTAGATTTAAATCATTGCTTATAAAATCTTTTTCTATTTTTTCTATAACAGGGTGTCTTCCAGAAATAATTGATAATTCATTTTTCGCATTTGTTTTTGGTCTAGAATAATTGTTATTATAAGCTACTCTTGATAGGGAAGTCATCATATCAAGATTTGCACTTTTTTTTGAAACTTCTTTGATTTCATTAAAGCTTTCATTTATTTTTTCTCTAACGCGTTTAAAGATCTCATATTCTCTAGAATAAAGTAAATTTTCAGCATTTACAATTTTTTTCTCGAAATCTTGAAGTTCCAAAGTAGTAAATCTAAGAGATGTAACAAGAGTTTGTTTTGTTATGAAAAAATCGGGAATTTTATCTTTTGCTGAAACTGGAAGTTCTATAAAATAACCCAAAATATTTGTGAATTTGATTTTTAGATTATTTAGTCCAGTTTTTGATATGATTTCACTTTGATAATTAGCAAGCCAGTCTTGCGAATGTTCTACTAAATTTCTATATTCATCAACATCATTATCAAATCCAGATTTTATTATATTTCAAGCTGTTATTAGGTTGTTAGGTTCATCCTTTATGGCAGAATCTATGAGATTTATAATTTCTTTTAAGTAGTTCATTTGAAAGGGGTTATTTCTATTTGTTTTGATTTTAGATTTTTTTATATAATTTGCAAAATTTATTTTGATTTTTTGCTCTAAAAAAGTATAAACTAATGTGAATTTTAAAATATAAGCAAAAAATATGATAAAAATACAAGAAAATGACACAATTGTTGATATAATTAATAGAATGAATGCATCAGAAGATAAAGAATTAATCTTGGATTTTCCTTTTTCTCATCCTGTTTTACATAATTATTTATCTCTAAAAATTCTTAAATCAAAAGCTTCACTAAGACCTATTACAATAGTTACAGCTGATATGGCTTCAAGAAAAATAGGTAAAAGTCTAGGAATAAATTATTCTGTTGTTAGTGATACAACGACTTTGGAAGATAAAAGAAAAGAAAATTTATTAAAACACAATTTTTCTTTTCTTGAATATATGATTTTTGAACTTAAAAAATATGCAAAATTAATATGGAAATTTATTTATACAAAAATGGGTTTAGATGTACTTATTTATAAATCTCCGCTTGATAAAGCTAGAAGATCATGAGTAGGATTTATTCTTATTGGTCTTGTGGTATCTTTTGCAATGTTACTTTTTATATTTTATTTTGCTGTTTCAAAAACTTATGTTTATATAACTCCAGAAGTAGAAGTTAGAACAAAAGCAAAAAACATAACTTTTCAAGTAACAAATGATGTTCAAACAGAAAATGACAATATAGTTGCTATTAAAAATATTTCTGGGACTTATACTCTAGAAAATAATTTTGCAGCAACTTGAATAGATTATGATAATACTGCAAGAGCAAAGGGAAATGTAACTTTTATAAATACTTTATCTGAAAAACAAACTCTAAAACCGCATACTAGACTTCAATCTTCTGCCGGATTAATGTTTGAAACAACAGATTGGGTAGCAATTCCTGCTAGATGACAAGTAAGTGCTGAAATAGTTGCAAAACTTTATGATAGTGATGGTAAATTTATTTGAGTTAGATGAAATATAGATAAAGATAAATTCATACTTCCAGGTTTGAAATTTAATAGAGATAAAATATATGCAACTTCAAATGAAAAATTTTCGTGAGGTTCTGATAATATAGCATATTTAATCACAAAAGAAGATATAGATAATGCTAAAGCCACAATGGAAGAAAAATTGAAAAAATATGCACTTAAACAATTGAAAGATAAAATAGATTCAGATAATAGAAAAAATACTTTAAATTACGATATACTTGGAGTAAATGACATAGTAAAATATACTAACATAAATGTCGTAAATGTTTGAGATTTCAAAGAATGAGATAAAATAAAAGATTTCAAAATGAATTGAAACATAACAGTAGATACATTTATTTATAACAAAGATGAAGTTTTATCTATACTTAAAGATTTGATAAAAAATTCTTTACTTGATGGAACAGAAAAATTTATGTTTGTAAATGACAAATCTCTTAGAATGTCAGATGTGATAACTAGAGCGCAAGACGATAAATCTATAAAATGAACTATGGAAGTTGAATATGGAATAAGTTATGATTTTGAAAATAATAGTAACTATTACGTAAAGAAAATCAAAAATACGATTATGTGACTTTCTAATAAAGAAGCCACAAACATACTTACAAATGATACAAAAATATCAAGCGTATCAATCAAAAATTCTCCTTTCTTTTTATCGAAAGTTACAAATAGACCAGAGAATATAATTTTGAAAATAAATACGGATTAGTGAAAAAATATAAAAAGACTTAAGTTTTAAAACTTAAGTCTTTTTATATTTAATTAATAGCTTTTTTAAAGTTAAAAATTAAGTATATTTTGATATAATTTTCTTGCTAAATAGAAAAGAACCACATTTTTTGCAATTAAATATAGAATATGATAAAATTAAATCATATTTTATAATTAATATAAATAATTATGACAAACCGTATAGAAATAAATGGTAAAGTATATGAGAGTGAATGAAATATAAATATAGTTTCGATAAATTCTTGAAATGAAGAAAAGGAAATACATATTAAATGAGATAATAAGAAAAATATAAATAAAACTAATTCTGATATTTTAATTGAATGAAATAATTATTGAAAAATTACAAGTACTAATTGAAATATTGATATATGAGGAAATAATAAAGCAAATGTAATTTCTACTAATTGAAATATTGATATATGAGGAAATAACACAAATGTTATAACTGTAAC
Organism: Candidatus Altimarinota bacterium; assembly: GCA_028713225.1. Classification (GTDB taxonomy): domain Bacteria; phylum Patescibacteriota; class Gracilibacteria; order BD1-5; family UBA6164; genus JAQVPN01. Next base: position 121,095 of record JAQTOS010000003.1, on the reverse strand, counting down.
TAATTGAGATATAGTTACTGATTGAATAAATGATAAATGACTTATCTCTACTATAAATGGAAATATATCTGTTTTAGATAATAAATGAAAGATTATCACTATAAATGGAAATATCAATATATGAAATTACTTACATATAAAAAGAGAAAGAGAGAATGTGAATATATCTGAAAGAGAAGGGGGCAGTATAGTAATTTTACAATGATGAGTAGATAGTACAATTTGTATAGATTGAAAATGTACAAAATCTTGAGATAAATTAAATAATAAGGATGTAATATATTTAAATAAAGATTTATATTTTGATTTTAAAAATAATAGAGTTGTTTATAAAAATAAGAAATTTATTATAAATAACACTCCTGATTTTAAACAAAGCATTAAAAATATTTGTACTTTTTTTAGGGATGATAGTGGTAAATTTAATATAATATTTAAAGAACAAAAAATAATAGTAGATGAAAAGATAAAAGTTGAATCTATATAATTCATGAATAAAACAAAAAATACTAGATTTTTAAAATCTAGTATTTTTTTAAAACTTAATCCTTTTTATTATTTCTCAATCACTTAGTATAAACATAAATTTTATATTATTTTTTTTGCAGAATTCTACTCGTTTTTCTTTTCACATAGCAATTACAGCAGTAGCAATCGCATCAGTAAAATATCAGTGTTCGTGCATAATCGTGGCAGAAATTAGTTCAATTTCTTGATTTTGCGAATATGGATTTCTGATGTGATGATATTTTGTATTATCTATTTCCCATTTTCTTAAATAAGTTCCAGAAGTGGAAATAGAAGAGTTTGTTATTTCTATAGCATCTACAGATTCGTCAGGATTAAATGGATCAGCTATAGCTATTTTCCAGTTTCCTCATTCTAGATTTGTTCCAGATGCATAAATATCTCCTCACATATTTACCAAATTATTTGTGAATCATTTTTCGCTTATTGAATTACTTATTTTTTCAGCTAAATATCATTTTGCTATACTTCAGAAATCTAAGCTCATATTTTTGTCTATTTCAACTAGATTTCAGTAAATTTTTACATCATCAAAACTTAAGTTTTCATCTATTTCTGATTTACTCCAATTTCAAGCTTCAAAATCAGAAGAATATCAGATTTTATTTAGATTTATTAAAGGATTGAAATATCAATCAGTAAGTTTAAAAATTTCTTTTGATTTGTTTATTAAAAACCAAAAATCATCTCATATCTCTAGTTTTTTTTCTCTGTTTAAAATATTTAAATCTGAATCTTCCTTGAATCTAGAAAATTCATTTTCAAATTTTACTACTTGTTCATAAGATTTATTGATTAAATCGTTTAATCAATTATCATTTTCGCTTATTATCGTTATAGAGCAACTTGTTCCAAGTGCTTTGAAATCGTATTCGTATTTATTCATGTTTTAAAATTCTTCACTATAAACATTTTTAAAACCTTTTGTCATTAAAACTTTCTTAGTTTCATTAACAACTCAAGGATTTCAGCAAATATAAAATTCAGTATTTGCTTCAAAATTGTCATCCTGTAAATCAATTCTACCAAAATGACATCATTCAACTTCTTCCTTTGATGTACAAGATTTTATTTCAAGATTTTTGAATTTTTTTAAATTATCTGTGTAGAATAAATCAGAAGCTTTTGCAACTCAGAAATATAATTTTTTTGAAATTTCTGCAGGAGTATTTAGAAGCATAGAATAAATTGGAGCAAGTCCAGTTCCAGTTGCTATAAATACTTTTGGATTTTTAGTATTTTTTAGCACAAATTTACCAGAAATCATATTGTAATTTAATTTGTCTCCTAATTTTTTTGTTCTTAGTAATTTTCCAGATCTTCACATTGTAGTCAATTTTATCAAAAATGTGTAGACATTTCATTCTTTATTTGCAATAGAATAAGATCTATTAAAATCTCCTTCAGAATCTTTCATAGCAAAATTTAAAAATTGTCCACTTGTGTAGTTTAAATCTTTTTTTGCATCGATTTTCAATTCAATAACATCATTTGTTAGATAATTAAGTGAAACTATTTCGCTCTCACTTACTGTTATTTCTTCTTTTAAGAGTATGAAATCTGATTTTCCAACCCCACAAACAGGACAAAGCCAATCAGCTGGGATATCTTCAAAACGAGTTCCTGGAAGAATACCAGAATCTGGATCTCAAACATTTACGTCATATATATATCCACAAGGAACACAAAGCCATTTTGGTCCATCTGACATAGATTTTTTATTATTTTTATTTTTGAAATGAGCAATTACAAGAAGTATAATCCAAAAAAATACTGGTATTAGAGGTCAAAAATCTTTTTCAATTAGATATATGTGAATTGCGACAAAAGGGAACATTAAATAAGAAAATTTTTGAAGAGTTTTCCAATGTCTCCCAAGAATTTTTGTAGATATTCAGTTTGAAGTAATTAAAAGAGGAAGTGAAACTAAAAAAGCAAGCATTCCCCAAAAAAGCATTCAAGAGTATTGCCATACATAAGAATCTGTGAATACTCCAAAAACTCAAGCTTCATATTGGCTAATTATAGCAAATCATAAAACATGAGCTATCCCAAAAATTCAAACCAAAATTCACATTTCTCTTCTAAATTTTGCGGCAAAATTTAATATCCTACATTTTGGAAATAAATCTCTAAGCGGTCTAATAAACATAACCACTATCAAGAAAAACCAAGACAAACTTCAAAAACTAGTGTAAGTTTGCATAGGTTCAAAGTATACATAAATTGAACTTAGTGAAAATAAAAGCAAAAATATTTTTAACTGTTTCACATATTTATTTAAAAAATCAAAGATTTGGTTTATATATTCCATATAGGGTTTTAAAATTTTAATTATTAACTAGCTTTTGTTGTAGTATCTACTTTTGGAGTAGAAACAACTGGTTTTGTAACTACGGGTTTAGTCGCTGTTACAACTGGTTTTTTTATTACAGTTTTTGTTACTTTTGTATTTAGTGCTGTAGTTTTTTTAACAGTAGATACTTTTGCTACAGTTTTTTTAATAATTGGTTTTACTATAACTACTTGTTTTGGAGCATTTACATTTAAATAAGTTTTAGCTTCAGAGTAACTAGCAAAAGTTTTTGATGCATAAGACCAATCTGATTTTTTAACCACAATTTTTCAATTTTCATACATTATTGTGTAATTTTTCCCATTTGGAGCCTTATATACTTCAGAAGCAGGAATTGCATTTTGATTTAAATAAGCAACGGCATCATAGTAAGTACTAAAAGTTTTAGCTGCATAAGTTCAATCTCATTTTTTTATTTTTACACTAGTTCAATCATCTATTATTGAATATATTTTTTTATTTGGGGCTTTGAACAATTTACTTGTTGTTTCCGGTGAACTTATCGTTCAAGTATCACTAAGAATTGTAGAAAGAATATTTCATGTATTTGTAAGTGAAAAATTTTGATTTGTAGTATTTACAGAATTATCACATACTTGACGAGGAACTTGTACTGCAACTTGTCTTGGAATTTGAGATGGAGTTCATGACGCACTTGTAACTGTATCGTAAACAGTTTTATAAGATGTATCATAAACGGTTTTACAAGTAGCTCAAGTTTGACTAATAACAGGGTTTATTGAAATATTATTTGTTGTTGCTTTATTGCTTGTTGAAGTACTTGTGCTTGCAGTGTTTTTTACTATTTTTGTTTTCTTTTTTTTATAATATATTTTATTTTCATTATCATCATCATTGTCATCATCAGCAAAACTTGAATTTATAAGTTTAAAATTTTCTTCAGGTTTTAGATTATTTATTTTAGAGTCTGAAAGAGATATTATTCATAAAGCAGAAATAGCCAAAGTTCAAATCTGCAAAATTTTATTTTTCTTTTCCATAATTTTATTATTATAAGTTAATTATGTTATAATATTACTTATCTAATGTAAGAATATTGTAAGAATCCTATTTTAGCTTAAAAATATAAAAATCCAAATTTTAAGTTTGGATTTTTATAAAAAGTTTATTATTTATTAATAGTATTTAAAAAGTCATTAAATGCTTTAGTAGTTAATGAAGCACCACTCATCCCATCATATTGTAGTCATTTAACAGTTTTTCCTATTAAATCAGCTTGCATTTTTTTTGCAAATTGTACTTCATATGATTTATCATTTACCAAATCATAAGTAGGGAAGTTAACAGCTTTGATAGCTCAATTTTCTATTTCTAGATTTCAATTAAAACTAAGAGGTTTACCATTTGGTAAGTTATAAGATAAATTAAATTCTTTTGTAGTTATTCAAGCAGTAGTTGTAACTTGAGTATTAATGTTTGGATTCAAAGAATTATTTTGAGCATTTGTATTATTTTGGTTTCCATTACCATTACTTGGAGTAGGAGTTGATGTAACTTGTTTAACAGTTTCAGTTTTCCCGCAAGAAGCAAGAGCGATTACAGGAAGTACAGCTAAAGCAGCAATTTTTTTCATAAAAAAGGTAAATTAAAATATATTATTTTTTTTAAGGCAGAAAGCATTTTATTTTATAAAAACTCAAAGTCAAAATTATATTTTTTTTGAAATTTATTACATGTTTTTATTTCTTGTAAATTTTAACATAATCAATCATATCATTCCATTGATTAGTTTTTGATGAATTTGATCAAATATACATGTCACTAAAACTAGTATTAGTAAAATTTAAATAATCAGAATTCAATAAAAGTTCTGGAATAGAAACATATACTTTATTATTCTCGGCATAAACAATAATCTTAAAAAATTTATCATAATCAGTTGTTCCTATATTAATGCTATTTCATAATATTAATTTTCAAGAATTACCTGTAAATAAACTTATATTTCAATTTTCTAATTTAAGTCAAAGTCAGTTAGAAAAATTAAATAAAGTATATGTTTGATTTAATCTTTTTAAAGCAGCACCTCTCACATTCATTTCTATGGCAAATCAAGTTGATGTATTTAACAATAAATCTCATATATTATATTTCAGAAAATCATCAGAACCAGCATTATCTAAAAATATTCAATAATTTGTTCAAATATTGAAACTAGAATTTTTAGTGAAACTAGAATTTAATAGAGGATGTCTTAAATATTCCTTTGTTGTATCATCAGTACAAGAATTATTATTAAAAGTAGTTCAAGATAAAGAAGGTAAACAACTATTTATAGAATCCCAAGAAGCATAATGTATAGTTTTACCTGCAATAATCATACTGTAATCTGCTATATTATAGCCAGCATATCCTATTAGATTATATCAATTACTTGCAAGATTATTAGTAATGGTTTCATTACCAAATATTACTGTTAATGGAATAGGTGGAGTAATTATTGTATTTGTATTATCTGTAACAGTTGCTAAAACTGGAGTTTCAACTATTTCAGGTTCAATAAAAGTCATTTTTTCTCAAACTGTGAAATTTTTAGATTTACTACATTTTTCTCATTTCTTAGTTATTTTACAAGCTATTAATTCAAATTTTCATTGTGAAGAAGCTAAAATTGATTTTAATGCTTCTTTAATAATATAATTTGAATTAGCTCAATTAAGCTGATTAGAAAATATTTTATTAAATAATGTTCATCAAGTTAAAGTATAAACTCAAGTTCAAGTTATTCATAAAGATGTAAAATTTAGAGTATCAGTATTATTTAGTTTAAAATAATCAAATTTCTTAAGTATTTTATCGGATACTCATATTTTAGTGTTAAAATTATCATAATTAGTTCATGAATTAGTTAATTCTTGAATATCTAAATATATAGACTCTTCATTTCATTCTGATCATCAAATAAGTATTGAATCTTTATTTTCTTGAGTTCCAGGAATTTCATTTATTGCTCAAGTTGAACTACTAGGAATTCATCAATTTATTATTTGTAATCATTTAGGAAGTTCTGTACTTGTTACTATTATATGTCATGAGCTTGTTACTACAGATGATGGAGAAGTTATAGGAGTATATGATATTTCTGTATTACTTTTTAAATCTGATATAAGTTGATCTTGATTTATAGAAGTATCAGTAATTTTACTTACTTCTACGTCTCATTTTACAACAACTACATTTGTTCAAGAAGATGGAGAAACTGTTACTCAAAAAACTGTTCATCTTACGGCTGCAACTGTATCATTTGAATATACTTCAAAATCACTATTTGAACCCATTTTTGAAGCACTTGTCCATATAGTTCATACATTTAGTAGTAATTTAACTTTTGTAAATAAATTATTCTTTTCTTTATATTCCATATTTGCTAGAACTAATTCACTTGTTTTTGAAGAATCTCCTAAAGATGATTTAGAACCATCAGAAAAATATATACTTGCTGTAGAATTTTGAGTAGCAATTATTTTATCACCTGTTACAAGAGGTATATTCAAAATTCAAGTTCAATTTATATTTTGATTATTATGGATAACTGTAACAGAACCAGAATAATCGTATATAGAAGCTGTTAAAATCTTTTCTTCTGGATTATATGGAAAATGTTCAGTAGAATTATCACCGACAAATTCTGGTCAATTATATTCTTTTACTAAATCAAATAACTCAGTTCATTTTACAGGATAATTTCCACTTACAATTGCTTTATAATTATTATCTTTTTTTTCTATTCAAGCTATTTCATAATAATTATTATTTATAGTTCTTGCATAAGCATAATAATATCCAGTTCTAGGATCTAGAGGTAAGCTTGAAAAATATTTTTTAGGAATAATTTGTTCTCCAAAAAAACCAGAAACTCAATAAGTGTCAGCTTCATTTCCATGAGAATATGAACCATCAATTTTATAGAAACTATTATTCCCACTAGGATTTGGAAGGGTTTTATTTTCTATAAGATACGATTTCAAAGCATTATCTATAGTTGCTAAATCAGAACTTACTTTAGTATTATCTTTCTTTTCCAAACTTCCACTATATGATATATAAGCAATAGTTGAAACAAGTAAAATAATTCAAATAGAAACTACAAGTTCTACAAAGGTAAAAGCATTTTTATAAGAATAGATTATATTTTCATTTTTTATTTCCATAGTATTTTTTAAGTAAAAAAATAAATTTTAAACTAATATGATTTTAAGATTTATTCTTTGTTTTGTCAAAAGAAAAATAGACTATTAATTATCCAAACAGATATTACATTTTTTCTCTTTTATAAATTCTCAGAATTTAGTATAAAACCGGTCTCTAACTCATCTATTTTCTCTATAAAAATCTCAATCTTTATGAAGCTTATAAAGTAAATCTAAAAGTGGTTTAGCTTTCAAAATATTATTGTAATCATCATTTGTATATAGGAGTCATCCTATGAAAACTGAACTTATGCGAGAAAAATCTATTTTTCATTTCAAATAATTTAAAAAATTATCATAAATTTCTTTATAATTTTCTATTTCAACTAAAGGCAAAAATCTTATTCCGACATTCCAACCAGCATCAAGAAGAGTATTTATAGATTTAATTCTCTCATCAAGTGATGTAGTCTTGTGTTCATAAGCTTCAACTACTTCACTTGGATTTAGAGAAAAAGCGATTTCAGTATTTTTTGGAGCTGTTATTTTTAATAAATTTCAGATGTTGTTTGATTTTGTTCTGATTTCTAGCTTTGTGTTTTCTAGAGTTTCAAAAAATGGTATAAATTCGCTAGTAAAATCTGTTAAATTGTCCGTTGCTAGATTGTCTGAATAATCAGATGAATAAAACCGATTCACTTGTCAATTATCTTCTTTTTTTATGGTTTCTATTACTTCATTTTTCATAGTTTCATAATCCAAAAAAAACAATAAATCATAATTTTTAAAAGCTCATTTTAGATAACAATAGTCACAATCAAAAACACAGTTTATAGAATTTTTTAGGAAAAATGCATTTGTTCCAGCAAATCAGTATCAATCTGGAGCATTTTGAATAAAGTTTTTTCATTTAGCCAAAATAATTGATTTTTCTCTAGTCAAAGCAATATTTTTATCAAAAATATTTTTGTGATTGTCTATCCAAATAATATCTGAATTAGAATGTTTTTCTAATATTTTTTTTGCTTGCAAATTGCTTTCTAGTGATTTTTCTGCGTAAATTATCATAATCTTTTATTAATAAATATCTTCTTCTAGTTTTTTATAATTGAAAACAAATTTATCATAAATAAAAAATTTTAAAAAGAAAAATAGGGTAGTCACTGAAAATATGATTATGTAAGTTTTTCAGATATAAAAATCAAGAATATTAACAATTATATAATTCAAAAGAGTAGTAGTTCATAAAACTGATAGGTATTTTATAAGTATTTTATGCGAATATTTTTCTTTGAAAATTAATTTTAAACTCGATAGAAAATTTATTATTGTTACTATAGCTAGCGAAATTAAATAAGAAATATACAGATTTAATCAAAATTTATCTTTGAGTAAAAAAGTTAGACCAATATTTATTCCATAAGTTAAAAGTCAGAAAAAGAAGAATTTAAGGAATTTTTTGTTTCCCAATTTTATAAGGGGGTATTTTTTCATAAGTATTTTCTATTAATTTATATTCTGATTTTCTAAAAAAAGCTTGAAAAAGCAATATTTTTTCAAAATATACAATAAAAACTCGTGAAATTTTCACGAGTTTTTGTTTTTTACATATCATTAAGCATTTTTAGAAGAGCATCTGGATCTTCTTCATCATCTCGAGCTTCTTCAGCTTTGATTTTTTTCTTAGAATCTTTCATTTGAAATTCTTGCCATTCTATTAGATGTTTATCATTTAGAGTTTTGATTTCATCTTGATATTTTGTTTCTAATTCTTCTAATTTTTTTCTTTCAGTTTCTAGAATATTAAATAATCTATCAACTTGTTCTTCATTCATTGAAGGCATAATATCAAACCAATATTGTCTTTCCTCATCATCCATACTTTCAGTATTTAGAATAAGTTTGATAAGTTCACCATATTGTAATTGAATTTCATCAGAAACGTAAAATGTTTTAGAATTGTGTTTTATTTCAGCCATATTATTTTATTTAAAAATATATAAATTCACCTATATTTTAATACAAAACTATAAAATTTGCAAAAAAAAATAAAAAAATATAATAATAAGTAATAGATTTTTAACAAAATTATGTTATGATTATAGTATTTATTGGTATTTACTTGATATTTTTGGCTTTGATATGGGGGTTTTTCATAGTTGCGAAGATACATTCTTATAAGTTTAAAGATTTTTCTCCAAATATAGAAAAAGTTACAAAAGCATTGGCAATTGCTCTTTTTGTATTAACTTTAGTATGATTTATTTTACTTTTTAATTACAGATGAAGTTTGTATACAGTAAAAATAAACAATATTAATGCAGATAATCTTAATCAACAAAATTATTAATTAAACAAAAAATATGTCTTCAATATTCACTAAAATAATAAATAGGGAAATCCCAAGTGATATAGTTTTTGAAAATGAAAGTATTATCGTAATAAAAGATATATTTCCAAAGGCAAAAATTCATTTACTTATAATTCCAAAAAAAGAAATAGCAACAATAAATGATTTGCAAGAAACAGATAAAGAGTTATTATTTGATATGTTTTCTATTGCTAAAAAATTGGCACAAGATTTGCAAATAACAGAAGGATATCAACTTCACTTTAATGTTGGACCAAAAGGATGACAAGAAGTTATGCATATTCATCTGCATTTGATGAGCGATTTATAATATAAAATAAAATTCCCATGAATAAAAACAAAATAATCTTTTTGATAATAGGACTAGTATTTTTATCTCTTATAATTTTTGTTGTTTCGAACTTAAATTCAGCTTGAAAAAATAAGACAAATACAAAAGCTCCATCAGATTTTTCTATTTGGACAGTTTGAGATAATTCTTCTAATTTTTCTTTATTTCTAGAATGATTTAAATCATCATTTCCAGAATATAAAAATGCAAATATTACAGTTGAATCTTTTCCTAGCTATGAAGATTATTCTTCGGCTTTATCACGAGCTTTTTTGAATGACAAAGCACCAGATATTTTTGTAGTAAATAATAATGAAACTTCAATTTTTGAAAACCAAATTCTTTGAATAAACCCATCAGCTGTTGATCCAGATGCTTTTAGAAAAAATTATGAAGCAGTTTTTGCAAATGATTTAATTACTTCAGTTGCTTCTACTGATAATTCTGGAACAGCTAAAAAAACAGAATTTTTGAAATGAATTCCTCTTGGATATGAGACCATGGGGGTATTTTATGATATGAGAGTTTTGAGAGCAAAAGATTTAAGTACTTGGGCTTCTGTTAATGATGCTATAAGTTATATAAAAACTTCAAAATGAGAATCTCTTCCAATAGCCCTTTGAGATGGGAAAAGTATAAAAGATTCATCTGATATTATGACAGAATTTTTTATGCAAGAGTGAGCTAAGTGATTGGATGATGTAAAAGATAATATAGCAAAACAGGCATTTTCTAGATATTTTATGTATTGAGATAAATCAGGTGATAATGCTTATTTAATGAAATTTGATGATTCAACTAATTTAAATAAAACAGCCATGCAATTATTCTCTGAAGGACAAGTTTCTATGATTATTTGATATCCTAGACTTGTTAATGATATAGATTCAACTTGATTCCAAAAAGCTTTTTTAAGAGCTTCGCCTATTCCTCAAATGACAAATACAAATCCTCTATCTTTAGTAAATTATAATTATTTTGTTGTAAATAAAAATACTAAAAAACAAGATTTATCTCTATCTTTGATGAAATATTTCGCTTCAGATAAATGAGAACAAGATTATCACAAAGCTTTCCCATACTATATTCCAGCTATGCCAAATGTTGCTCGTGAGACAGAGGATGACGATATAAAAGATTGATATTCTCTAAAAATAAAAGATTTCCAAAATCCAAATGTAGAACTTTCTTCATTTAACAAAAAATTAAAAGTTGTTTATGATAAATGACTTTCTGATATTTTGGATAATTCTCTTAATTATAGTTTTTTATTTGATAGTTTTACAAAAAATATATCATGTAAATACGATAAATTTATAAATCTTACAAATTTTTCACGAATTTGTGAGTAAAATTATATTAATTATTTTTTAATTTTTTTCTTATGGCTAACACAAAAAATAAATTTTTAGCTACACTGGCATTGTCTAGTATACTTTTAATTAATGCTCCATTAAGTTTTGCTGATGCAAATAAAGATACAATTCTTGCAAATATTAATTCTTCTATTTCTTCTATTGATACATCAAAAACAGGAAGTGGGGAAATACTAAACTTACAAAATACTGTTTATACTTTATCTTCTAGTTTTACATCACTTTATACTTCTCTAGGATTAAATGATAACACTATATCTTATTTAGTTTCTCTTGGGAAATTAACTACTGATAATAAAAAAGATTTAATAACAGAATATACAGCTTTAAAAACTGAACTTGAAAATAAATATGCAAAAGATTCACAAAGTTTAAATGCTCTAAAAGATGAAGTTAGTTTATCTTATACAAGTTTATCTAGTGAACAAAAAGCCTTATATCAAGTTAAAATTGATAATATAAATGCAGATATATCAGCTATAAATATTTATGCATCTACAAAAACAGCAAGTTTAAAAACTAAATATACAAGTTATTTAAATACAATGACTTCTACATTAAAAAGTTTGATTACGACAAATTCTACTGATTTAGCAAAAATAAATAATTTTAATAATCAATTTTTGAATTTATCTGATTTTAAATCAGCTTTAGATACAAATTATGCTAATTTTAAATCTTATTATTTAGGAGGAAATATTACAGAATTAACAAATTTTTTATGAGATAGAAAGATAAATTATTCTAATTTAATGAAAACTCAACTTAGTAAAATGCTTGATGCTAATATAAAAGCTAATCCTGGACTTTGAGATTATAAAAAGGAATTAACAGATTATATTTCATTTCTTTCAAGTAAATTTGATTTAGATTTACAAAAAAATCTTGATGACAATTACTCAATTATCTATTCTCAAACTAAAATGGATAATTTAAATACTTCTTATAATGATTTTAAAGCTAAATATATTGATTTAAATTCTACAGTTAAGGCTAGTTCAGTGTTAGCTGATTATTCTGGTGCACTTGCTTCAATCTCATCTTTGAGTAATGATATTTTTTCATTAAATACAAAATTATCACATTTATCAGTTAGTGGTTCAGTTAATGTAGCAAATGTAAAAATCACTTTAGAAAACCAAATAATAGTATATTACAATGGAGAATTCACTAATTATAAAGCTTCATTACTTACTAAATTAAAAGAAAAATTAGATGATTTATCTGTTGTAAATGATTTAGTTGATACAAAATATTCGACTTATCAAGCATCACTAGCGGGTGATTCTAGTGATACAAATTTCAATTATAAAATAAATGACCTTAAATCTTTTTTGGCAAAGTATGAGGATAGTAATAATGTTAGTATTAGAAATAAAGTTGTTAAAATACAATATACTTTAGAAAGTTCTTACCTTGTTCGTGAATTATCTTTAGGAAAATATAAATATTATGCTAGAAATAAAACTAATTATGAAGAACAAATTAATACTGCTATGCAAATACTAGATAATAAACTATGAGCTGATTTTGTTTCAAAAATGAATATTGTTTTTGATAGAATTGATACAGCTTTAGCTAATCCTAAAATATCTGTAAAAAATAAATATCAATTAAGTCTTATTAAATTGGCAATTAGAGATTATATTTATAAAAATAAAATGTAGATGTTTTCATACATTCATATTCCATTTTGCTCATCTAAATGTAAATATTGTCGTTTTGCTTCTACTGCAAGTTTGGATAAATTAAAGATTCAGACTTACACGGAAAAACTTATAAACGAAATAGAAAATTTTAATAGACCGCTTTCGAAAGAAAGCGGTCTTAAATCTGTTTATTTTGGTTGATGAACTCCAAGTGTTTTGGATATAAAACAAATTTCTAAAATCCTAGAAACCCTAAAAACTAAATTTTGATTTGAGGAAAATATCGAAATCACACTTGAATCAACACCTCAGAATATTAACTCAAAAAATCTAGTTTCTTGGAATAATCTTTGAATAAATAGACTTTCAATGTGAGTTCAGACTCTAAATGAGGATTCTCTTAAAGAAATATGAAGAGATGATAAATCTGTTATTTTAAAAGCTTTAGATGAGGTGAAAAAAATAAATCCCCCGGCTTTCAACCACTCCCTTAAAGAAGGGGGACTTATTAATATTTCTCTTGATTTCATAATCTGACTTCCTCACACTAAAAAATGAGAAACTAAAAAAGACATAGAATATATTTTAGAAAATTATCCTTTTATAAAACATATTTCAGTTTATATGCTGGAAGACCATTATTATAATTTTGAAACTATCTTGTCAGAAGATGATTATTTGCAAGAATATAATGAAGTTAGAGATTTTTTAAATACAAGATGATTCAATTTTTATGAATTATCAAATTCTGCTCAAGATTGATATGAATGTAAACATAATATAGCTTACTGGAAACATTCAGAAATGCTAGCATTTTGACTCTGAACACACTGATTTGTAAATAATACTAGATATTCCAATTCTGAAACTTTTAAGTGATATTATGCTGGAAAAATTGAGGAAGAAAAATTGACTGAAAATGATATATTCTTAGAAAAAATAATGTTTGATATTAGGACTAACTGAATATCAATAGAATTTTTAGAGAAATTAAACAAAAATAAAATAGAAGAATTTCTAGAAACAGGATTTCTAGAAATGAAAGATGATAAGTTAATTTTAACTAAAAAATCTTATAGTTTAGGAGATTTTATAATTAGAGAGATTATTTAGGCTTTTTTCTTGCAAATACTCTTAAATATATTAAACTCAGCAATATTAAAATTTAAAATTTCACTATATGAAACAACAACAAAAACAAGCTTTTACATTAGTAGAACTAATAATAGTAATTACTATCCTAGCAATTCTTGCTACTATTGGTTTTATGTCATATCAATCATATACAGCTGATGCTAGAGATTCTAACAGAATAACAAGTTTAAAAGAAATATCTAATGGACTTCAAATATATGAAACAAAAAAAGCTACATTACCATATCCAGATGAACAAGTAACAACTATATCAAGTGGAGCATCAGTTATATCATATCAATGATACGCATGAACTAGTCTTTCAAAATCACTTAGATCTAGTGATATTAAAGATCCTAAGGAAAATCTTCCATATACTTATACAATAAGTTGAGATAAAACAAAATATCAATTATTAGCATTATTAGAAAATGGAACAAGTATTCAATCTACATCATATTTACCAGTAAATAATGCATACTCTATAAATACATATACAGATAGATATGTGTACACAGTATGAGATAAATTATGAGTATTTCTAGATAATACAACAAAAGCTCCAGTACAAGAAAGTACAGGAACTATAAATCTAGCAACAAACACAACAACATACAAAGTAGTATTCGCAAATACAACAACAAATTCTTGAGTAATAGTATGAAGTTGAATTACTTTAGCTCAACAAATACAAACTATTTCAAATACTATTGCTACAGCTCAATCAACTCCAGTTAATGATTGACACTGATTTTTTAAATGAATTACTTATAATTGAAATTGATCTACTCAGTCTATAATTTGATTATGATTTCAACCTGATTTTATATGGACAAAGTGAAGAAACCAAGCAACATGAAATCATTTAATTATGGATTCAATTAGATGAGTAAAAAAGGCTATTATTACTAATTGAGCATGATCTGAATATCTTAGAGGTGTAGATTCATTTGACACTTCTTGATTTTCACTATCATCTGCAAATGATTGATGAGATGCAAATGTTTCAGGAATAAATTATGTAGCTTGGTGTATTAATGCACCAACTCAATTTTCTTGAACAACAAATAATTGAAAAGCTTATACTGGTAAAACAAATTGAAGTTGGTTTAGTATGGTTAAACACACAGAAAATTGAACTAATACATATTCAACTTTTCCTCATTGATTAACAATAAGGCCTTCTCTTATAATCCATAAAAATCTAACCAATGCTTGAAATTGGCTTGTTAGATATGAAGATTGAAATAAACTCTTAACTTTAAATTCGTCTAATGCTGCTACTAATTACGATTTTACTTGATGGTCAAATTCTACAAGTATGCGTAGTTTATTAGATAGTGCTACTAATGATAATATTATGACATATTCTTTTGCATCAGTTCCAGGAGTAACTAAAATATGAACATATAATTGAACATCTGCAGTATGAAATTCAATAGATTTATGATTTAAACCTGCTTTTATATTAATTAAAAAGTTAAATGCAATTGAAAATTGGGTTATTCTTGATGATAAAAGATTAAATGATGGTTATAGAATATTGCCCGATTCTAGTGCTATTGAAGATACTACAGTTGATGTTTTAGATTTTACTAATACTTGATTTACTTTAAAAGATAGTTCATTTAGACATAATATTTCTTGATCTAATTATTTATATTTAGCTATAGCAGAATAAAATAAATCAAAATAAAAGCTTGAAAATTCTCAAGCTTTTATTTTGATTTATTTTCAAAAATTCTTATTATATTTTTAGATTATTTTTTAAATAAAAATTTATGACTTCTACTTCTACATTTGCTCCTTTGCAAAACAAAAGAACTTATACTGAAAACGAAAAGATAGTACTTGATTATTTTTTTACAAATACTGATAAAAATATTTACTGTGCAAAAAATGCACTATCAAATCAATTATGGGCTTTTTTGGTTGGGCAATATTCTAGAAGTGAATCTTCTATGAGAGATAGATTTTTGCAACTTTTTGATGATTCAAAAACTGCTTTGGATAAATGAATAATCACAAAAGAAGAATTTATTTCACTAGATGATTTAGCTAAAAGTATCCAAGACTCAAAAAGTTTTTCTCTTGATTTTTTTGAAAGTAAAGCTTCAGATTTCTTGAAAAAATGGTGAGTAGATTATGGTCATAATAGTTTGAAAGATGCTGATAGAATCAGATTTGCAATAGAATGAGTTTCGCAAGTATTTACAAAAGTTATAGAAAGCCCATTCCCGGCTCTTGGTGATTTCCAAGAAAAATCTACTAGATATTTGCATTTTGGTGCAGAAAGTCTTGTTTATCCAGATGATTTAAAAAATTCTAAATTTTTTCCTAAAGCAAAAGAATTAACAGGGAAGTTGATTGATACTTATTTGAAATTTACACCAGTTGTAAAAGAAGCATTAGCTAAAAATGAAGTGATAAAAAGAGAAGAATTTGCATCAGATAGAGCTTATGAAAATACACTAAATGCGAAAGCTTTTGATATTTTGAGATATTTATTACCATCAAACGTTGCAACTTCTCTTGGTGCTTCATTTTCTACAAGAACTTTGGAAAGCCACCTTTCATATATGCTTGCTTATCCACTTGAAGAAGTGAGAATGATAGCAGAAGCTATGCATAAAGAAGCATTACTTTTATCACCAGGATTATTGTCTAGAGTTGCTCCAGTAAAATATGATGAAATTAGAAGAAAGAAGATAAATTCATATTTATGAGATTTTTTCAAAATGACTTCTGCATGAGACGACGAAACTGGATATCATAAAGGGATCTCAGATAAAGAAAGAGTAAATATAGTTTTTGAATGAGATTTAGATGGTCATATTTTGGCTTCAATTTTATTTGAAAATTCTAGAGCAGAAGGTCTTTCATATGAAGAATGTATGGATTTGGTTGAAGATATGGATAATATGACAAAATCTGAAATAATGAAAGTTTATTTAGAAGATAGAGGAGAATTTGATAGAATGCCAAGAGCTCTTCAACATTCTACTGTTATGATGGAATATTTAGTAGATTTTGGGGCTTATAGAGATATTCAAAGACATAGAGCATCAGCACAATTATGGCAAGGAGCGTCAGCAATTCATGGTTATGATTATCCAGAATTTATGGATTTACCAGGAATGGAAGAATTTAAAAAATCTTATGATGAACTATTAACTGAAGTAACACTTTTTGCTAAAGAAATGGTAAAAGAAGATGATTTCTTATCTGAATATGTTACAGCTTTAGGGCATTTAGTAAGAACAACTTTTGAAATGTCACCAGGACAATTGGCTTATGTACTTGAAATGAGAACTACTCCTTGGGGACATCATTCATACAGAAGACTTTTTGTAGAAACTTATGCGCAATTCAAAAAAATGTCTCCACTTTTTGCAAAATATATAAAAGTAGGGGATTTAGAAGAAGAATCATCTAGAAAAAAACAAGAAGAAAAAGCAGAAGAGAAGAGAAAGAAACTTGGAATTTAATAATTTTATTTCTTATCTATATAATTATGCCTATTTTAGAAAATGATAATTGAGACAAGGAAATAATTAAATGCTGAGGATATTGTTTATCTTCTGAAAAATATAAAACTTGTCATGAAACAGCTTGTAGATTGGTTGAAAAAAAGAAAAAAACAGAAAAAGATATAAATAAAGTTTGATGGGATACTTTACAAGAAGTGCAAAAAAATTTGTATTAAAAAAATGGTAGGGAACGGTTTTAAACCATTCCCTACCATTTTTTTAAAATTTTTCATTGTGAATATTTTCTCTAGGAATTCCAAGATTTTCTAATTTTTCTATTGCTTCATCCATCATATAAGGACTTCCACACATATAAAATTCTTCATATCCTGCTATATTTTCTGATTTTAAATATTCTGTAATATGTCAGTGTTTATATCATTCTACTTCTTCTTTACTGAAATAAATTTCATAAGAAAAATTAATTTTTTCTTTTAATTCTTCAAATTTTTCTGCGTAGAATAAATCTGCTTTTTCTCTAAGACCAAAAATAAGTTTAGTTTTATAAGTTAGTCACAAATCTGCAACTGCTTTTAGTTGATTGTATAGAGGAGCAAGCCCAACTCAAGTAGCTAAAAACATTTTAGCCTTATTATTTTCTTTAAGCACGAAATGTCCACTTGGTCAAACAGCTTTTAGTTCTTCGCCTACTTCTAAATCAGTTATTTCTATACTTCATCATCTCCCGTTTTCTACTCTTTTTATTATGAAAATATATTTATCGTTAGATGTTTCACAAATAGAATAAGCTCTACCAAATTTAGTTTTTGGAAGCATAAAAGTCATGAATTGACCTGGTTTATTTGTAGTTTCATTTCAGTCTGAGAATATCATCTCATAAACATCTGGAGTAAGTTTCTTTTTTTCTAGTAATTTATAGCTTGAAAATCACATTTTTGCTAGGGTTTATAAATTTATTTTAAAACATTATAAGGGAAAGATTTTATTTTCAAGTTTTTTCTATTTTTTGAATGCTTTTCATACTCAATGCATTATTTTTCGCATTCATCATATTTTATTAATTATTTCTTCTTCAAAAGTTTTTCTATCTTTTTCTATGTTTGAAATTAAGTTAGTATTAATTCAATTTTTATTTAATTCCTCCCATGAATTTGGTGTAGTAAGTGAATCCATAGTTAGCATAAGCAATTTTTCTTTTAATTCTCATATTTTATCTCCTACTAATTTGTTTATTTTCTCATCAAGTTTAGGTTTTTTATTAGAAAATGGTATAAATATATTATCATCAAGAGAATTAATCATCCTTATTATTTCTCTTTCAAAAATAATTTCAGCATCATAATGTATATATCATCATTCTACTCTTATACTTACTCCTTTTCATTTTAATATTGGAATATTTCTAGTTCATATTGATTTAAATATATTTTTTTTGCGAGATTCTATTATATATCCAGCAGCATTTCATCTTAAAATATTTTCATTAAATACAACATTATCTATTTGAACTAAACTTTTGTTTGAAAAATTATATTTTATACTAAGTTCTTGATCTCAAGATAAAAAAATAATACTATTTAATAATTTTTCTCTTATTTGTAATTCATTTTGTTTATCTGATAAATATTTATCAGAAAGAGAAATTGGAACAAGTAAATTAATAAATTTTTTAAATTCATCAGTATATCCAGGTTGAATTTTAATATTTCGTAATTCCTTATAAATCTCATTTACATACTGATTTATTAAATAATTCACTACACTTTCAAATAGTTTATTTTCTTTTATCTCATACTTACCAGTTCAACTACTAGCATCAATTATTGTTTCATGAGGAATAAAATTAAAATATGAGTTTAATTCTTTTCCAAGATCTGAAGAACTAAGAGAAGAAAGGTAATTTAAGTAATTTGAAACCCCAATTCTTTTATTTGATTTTACATATTCATCAAGCTTTATTTTTATTTCTGAAAAATCAAGTATGCGTTCATTTTCGTTATCTAAAAATCAAGATAATAAATTAGCATAAGAATCTATATCATCTCTTTCTCTAGACATATCTGAAATAAAATGTTTTTCAATATCTCAAAATATTTCTTCTAATTTCTCACTTTTATGAGTTTTCGAAAAAAAGCTGTTCATTTTTTTATAAAACTCAGTTCTTCTAGTTTCTAAAACTTTTAAATTAGCACTATAATTTTCAAATACTCTTTTTAATAATTCTAGTTTTTTGATTATTCAAGCAATTACTCGAGTTGGTTTTTTAAAATGCCATTTTTGTAGTTTATTATCAATTCAATTGGCATCATCTATTACTAGATTATTTTCAGGATTTGTTTCTGACCATTTTATTTTGAATACATTATTTATATATTCTATTAATTTACTTTGTAATAGTATAAAATTTTGTTGTTCTCCATTTAAAACCCCAATTTCTATTTTATTTCATGTTATTGTACAATAATCTCAATGTCATTCTTCTGTTAGAGAGCTTTTAACTATTTCTTCATCTCAAGAGATAGCTTGTAAATTATTACATTTGAAAGTGTTTGAATAAGAATTAACTCACCTTCGTGACCATAGTTTTATGTTTTGGCCTGTCATTAAGTTTCAGTTAAAATTTCTCACTTCTATATCTCAACTTGCATTTATATCAGATTTTATAAGTCATTCGCTTGAAACATTTTGTCATTCTATTCTTGTTCTTTTTTCAGAATCATCTATTTTAATATTTGATCAACCTATATTCGCTCAAGTTCTAAGTGTTCATATTTTTATATTTCAGGTAGTTTGGATATTTCGTCTTGCTTCTTTTGCTGAAACATCAGTATCTGCTATTAAATTTTCTTCTACTATTTCTAGTTCAGCAGGGTTTACTATGGTCATCTTTATTTTTCAGTTTTCTATAGAGAATTTAATTTTTCATTCTATATCTGCAATATACTCTATAAGTCATGTATTTTCATCAGTTTTGATGCTTATTCAACTGTTAGATTGAGCTATTAATTTTGATATATCAAAATTAATTATTTTGTTGTACTTTGGATCAATTTTTTTCTTTTCTCAGAAAATATCAGTTCAAAGATTTAATAAAGCCTTTTCAAAAGATAAAATAACTTGTCATTTTTGAACGAAATTATCAAATTTTAATCACTTTTTTTCTAAATCCTCTTTTTCCATCTTTTCTAAAATTTCTTTATCTATTTTTTTTACTTCATTTAGTAGCTCTTCTAGAGTTTTAAATATTTCTGATGTTCATTTTGTTCAGGATTCATGAGTATTTTTTTTATTTTTAATATTTTCAATCTTTATTATTTCTTGTGAAAAAAAAGCAAATCATTTAGTAAAATATAAATTATCAATAGAAGCTATTTTATTTTTAAATAATTCTAAATTATTTTCTCAATTTTCAATAGAAGTTTTAATTTTTACTATATGTAGGTTTATTTTATTTTTTTCCTCATCAGTTTTAAAATCATTATTTTCTATTTTTTTTTCTATTTTTTCTAATATTAGTATATGTTTTTCTATATTTTTTTTAAGTTCAGATGAAATTTCTTGAACTGAATTTTTATAATTACCAATTATTTTAGCTAATAAATTTTCTTTTTTATTAGCTTTTTCTATTTCTTTGAAGTATTTTATGTTACTTATATTTTGTATGCTTTTTAAAACTTGAAAAGGGAAGGCTACAGATATATCTAAAATAGAAGGAACTAGAGTTCCTTTAGTCGCATTTGCAACTTCTATTAGTAGTTCATTTTTTTCTTCATTATTTATTAGAAAATTATTAAATCTTCAAGAAATCCTTTTAATGTCTTCAATTCAATGAGTTATTTTATTATTCGCTAATATATAGTGTACCCATAAATATATTTCTCTTTTATTTCTATCTAAATCTATATTTGGAAGATTTGATAAATCAATTTTTTTAATGTTTAGGCTTGCTTTGTTTTTTGAATCTAGAATTAGTTCGATATTATTTCTTATTGCATTAGAAAATTCTATAAATCTTCATCAAGTATTTTTAGGTATATTAATCAAATAAGAGCTATTACTTTTTTCTCATTCACTTTTTTCATCTTTTATTATGTCTATATCTGGAATTATTAAATCTGGATTTTCTATATTTGTTTTAAGAAACTCTAAAAAAGTATTATAGTCCATAATACTGTCTACAATAGGATAATCTTTTAATTCATCAGCTATTTTATTTACAGAATTTGTATTCATCTTTTTTAAAATTTTAATTTATTTTTGGAACTATTTGTCCAATAAAATAGTGTTTGATTATACTAAAAAAGATAAAAAAAGCAAGAATTTGACTCTTTATTTATCTATAAAAACAAGTTTTATCTTTACTTTGTTTTTAAAATTCATAAAATGAACTCATAAATTAATAAAAAACAAACTATGAAAAAAATCTATATAATTGACTGAAATTCCTTTATTTATCGTATGTTCTACGCATTGCCAGAATTTTCTACAAGTGACTGAAAACTTGTAAATGCTATTTTTGGTATGGCAAAATTTTTCGTAAATTTAAGTCTCAAAGATAAACCAGATTATCTTATTTTTGTAAGAGATGCTAAATGAGATAATTTTCGTCATGAAATTTATGCCGATTATAAAGCTACAAGAGATAGAATGCCAGATAATTTAAAAGTACAATTATCTTCTATTGATGAAATGATAGGGAAAATGTGAATAGAAATAATAGAAATTCCAGGTTTTGAAGCTGATGATGTTATTGCGACTTTGGCTGTAGATTTGGGGAAAAATCCTGAAAATGACATTTATATATTATCAGGGGATAAAGATCTTTTTTCTCTTATTACAGAAAATGTGAAGATGTATGATACTATGAAAAAAAAGATTTATTGACCAGATGATACTATTGAAAAATTTTGAGTAAAACCCGAATATATTTCTGATTATTTGGCTATAGTAGGGGATACTTCTGATAATATTCCTGGTATTCCAGGTTTTTGACCGAAAAAAGCTATAGAACTTATAAGTCTTTATGGAAGTGTTGAATGAATTTATGAAAATCTTGATAAAATCACAGGAAAAACTAAGGAAACTTTGGATGCAAAAAGAGATTTAGCAGAATTATCAAAAAAACTTGCAACAATTGATAGACAAGTAAATCTTGGAAATTTTGCTTTAGAATCAAATAATTTTCTGACAAAAAATATCCTAAACGATGAGATAAAAGAATATTTTAGAGCTCATGAATTTTTTTCTCTTATCTGAGAAGAAAATGTAAATTTGAAAAAATGGGAAGATTTAAATTTAAAAGTGAAAATAATCTGAGATAAACAAGGTTTAGATGAATTAAAAAATAAAATTACAAATTACAAAGAAATAGTTTTTGATACAGAAACTACAAATTTAAATACTCTTATTGCCGAAATAGTTGGAGTTTCTATTTATTTGGATGACGCAAATATTTACTATATAAATCATGCTCACAGAGGACCACAAGTAAGTTTCACAGAGTTAAAAGAGTTTTTGGACGATATTTTTAACATGGATATAACAATAATTGGACATAATATAAAATATGATTTGGAAGTTATAGAATCATATTTTAAATCAAGCGGTAAAACAGAAGTAAAAAAAGAAGAACTTTCTCAAACTTCACTTTTTGGATAAAATTTGTAAAGGCATAATTTTTGACAAAGAATCTTAAATTAATAAAATACTATTTCAAATTTTAAAATTTAATAATAAAAAAAATGATAAAAAGAATATTTTTATTTTTACTAACTAATATTTTAGTTTTAGTAACAATTAGTATAATTATAGCGCTTGCTGAACATTTTCTTTGAATAAAAATTTCAGGTTATGGACTAAATTACACATGAGTTTTGATTTATGCAGCTATTGTCTGATTTTCTGGTGCTTTTATAAGTTTAGCTATTTCTAGATGGATGGCAAAAAGAGCTTATAATATAGTTTTAATTGAAGAAAAAGATTTACATTCTCTATCTAGTAAAGAACAATTTTTTTACCAAACTGTAAAAAATATTAGTCAAAATAAATGAATAAAATTACCTGAAATTGGTATTTATGATTCAGCTGAACCAAATGCTTTTGCAACTGGACCAAGTAAAAATAGATCTTTAGTTGCAGTTTCAACATGATTAATTGAAACTATGAATGTTGATGAAATAGAATGAGTTATAGCTCATGAAATGGCTCATATATTAAACTGAGATATGGTAACTATGACTCTTTTACAAGGTATAATAAACACATTTGTTGTATTTTTATCTAGAATTTTATCTACTTTGATTTCAAATTATTTTAGATCTGACGAAGAAGACAATTCTTGAGCAGATTTAACTTATTTTATTTCTTCAATAGTTTTAGATATTATTTTTTCTATTCTAGCATCAATCGCTATAATGGCTTATTCTAGAAAAAGAGAATTTGCAGCGGATTTAGGAAGTGCTAAATTAGTATGAAAAGATAAAATGATAAGAGCTTTAAGAAAATTACAAAATATGCAAGACATGATGGCAACTGATGGACTTGATAAATCATCTACTTTCAATATTTCATCAAAAAATGTAGGATGATTTATGGCTATTTTTTCTTCTCATCCAGCACTAGATGATAGAATAAAAGCACTTGAAAATAATTATTCAATTTAAAAATAAAAAGACTTTTGGAAAAACCGGAAGTCTTTTTATAATAGGAGAAAATTCATAATAAATAAAATATAGAATAAATGATTGTAGCATTAGACCTAGAAACAACTTGATTATCAAAAGATAAAGATAAGATTATAGAATTAGCTTTAATAAAATTTGATGAAAAAACTTTTGAGATAATTGAAGTTTTTGAAAGCTTTGTAAACCCAATTATTCCTATTCCTGATATCAGTTCAAATATAACTGGAATTACAGATGATATGGTGCAAAATACTCCTAAAATCACTGACTTAGTAGATAAAATTACTGAGTTTATTTGAGATTGTCCAATTCTGGGGCATAATACAAATTTTGATAGAGATTTTCTTATAAATAATGGAGTAAAATTAGAAAAAAATATAGTGCTAGACACTTTTTTCTTGGCTAATATTGCAGTTAGAGGAGAAAAATCTTTGAGTTTGGAATCTTTAAGTGATTATTTAGAACTTTGAAATTATGGAGCTCATAGAGCAAAAAATGATGTTATAAATACAATTAAACTTTTTGAAAAATTAGTAGGAAAAATAAAAAATAAATCAAAAATAAAAAGGTCTTTTATTTCTACTATTTTTGCTAAATCAAGTGATAAAAATATAGTTTGGTTAAGAGATTATCTAGATTTAAATTCTCCACTTGATGAAGAAGCTTTTATAAAAGATTTACTTAAAATTATAGGGAAATCAGATAAAACAGATGAAATAAAACTTGATGAATCTCTAGAAATAGATTTTGATGAGAATTATTTTTCAAGTTTTTCAAATTTCGAAATAAGAGAAAATCAGAAAATAATGGCAGAATCTGTTATTGAAGCTCTAGATAAAAATAAAAAAATAGTAATTGAAGCTCCAACTTGAGTAGGAAAAACTTTTGCATATTTGCTTCCAAGTATACTTTATTCAGTGAAAACTGGAGAAAAAGTATTTATTTCAACGAGTTCAAAAGCTCTACAAGACCAAATTATTTATAAAGATTTGGATTATTTTGCAAAAAATTTGTGAATAGATTTTTCTTACTGTAAGCTAAAAGGAAGAAGAAATTATTTGAGTGTTTTTTCTTTTTTCGATATGCTACATCAAAATGAATTTTTACTAAGTGATGAAGTTTGATTTTTTTCTAAACTTGTTTTATGGCTTTTTGATACGAAAGAATGAGAACTAGATGAACTAAATTTCTACCCATGAGAATTTAATTTACTTAAAAAAATTAGTGCTGATAATAGTTTTATTTTAAAAGACCAAAATCCATATAAAATTTATGAATTTATCTTAAAAGCTAGAACAAAAGCCACAAAATCAAATATAGTTGTAATAAATCATGCGCTTTTGCTTGGTGATTTGGTAAATGATAATGCTATTTTTGGAAATATTTCTAATTTAGTTGTTGATGAACGACATAATTTGGAAGATACGGCAACTGATTCTTTCAAAAAAACTGTAAATACAAAATATTTTGAAGAAACTTTGGCTTATATAGAGAAAATTCAGGCGAAACCAAATAATGCAATTAAAGATTTCCATGAAATAAAAGAATCACTTTTGCTGAATTTTAATATGATTTTTGAGGATTTTTCTGCATATTTTTATAAGAAACAATTTGGAAATCAAAACAGAGAATTTCTTATATGAGGAGATTTTTTCATTGAAAGTTCAGATATTGAAATATTAATCAAAAATATGAATTCTAAATGAGAATCTTTGCTTAAAAATGCTCTAGATTTGGAAGACAAAGTTTATGCTTCAATAGAACAAGAAATCGCTATAATAAGAGAAATAATTGATTCATTAAAAATTATTTTAGAGGATTGAATTATTTCAAACGGAAAATATATAAAGGTTGTTTGATTAAATGATAGAACTTGAATTTACTGTTATCACACATTACTAAATCCTGGAGATTATTTGAGAGATAATTTATGGTATAAACTAGATTCTTGTGTGCTTACTAGTGCGACTCTTAGAATTTGAGAAGACTTTTCTTATATAGAAAAAATTCTGAAATTAAATGATATTTTCGCCTATTCATATCTTCAAAGTGATTTTGATTATTCGACTCAAGCTTTGCTTTTTATTCCAAATAATTTAGGGAATATAAAATATGGGAATAATAATATGATTTTAGATTTTTTAGAAAAATTATTTAAAATCGTAAAATGAAGAAGTTTAGTTTTGTTTACTTCATATCAAAGTATAAAAGATTCTTATATTGGCTTACATAACCCACTTAAAAAAGAATGAATAGATGTTTATGCTCAAAATATTTGAGGTTCTAAACATAAATTGCTTGAACAATTTAGGAAAAAAGCAGCTTCATCAATACTTTTTTGAACTGATAGTTTTTGGGAATGAATTGATATAGCAGGGAAGGATTTGGAAACTTTGGTTATTTATAAATTTCCATTTGCCCCACCAACTGACCCAATATTTTTGGCTAGAAGTAAATTATTTACAGATTCTTTTTCTGATTACGCTATTCCAAAAGCAATAATCAAATTGAAACAATGATTTGGTAGACTTATTAGAACAAAAAATGATAAGTGAATTGTGATACTTTTAGATAACAGAATTTTCTCTACAAAATGGGGAGAAAAGATGTTTTTAGCATTCCCAGAAAATATAAATAAAAAAGTTTGAGAATCAGAAAGTTTCTTAAATTTACTTAAAGATAAAAAATGAGTTTAGTAAAGCTCATTTTTTTTGCAAATAAAAACTTAGTATGTTAAAATATTTGTAGTTTATAATTTAATTTAATTAATTTTATGTCAAATAACGATATAAATGAGTCAAATATCTTTAAAGAACTCTCTTGAGATTTGGATTTTGGAGATATAAAACAAGAGTCTGAAAAAGTTGAGATTGTAAAAGATTCTATATATTATATGAAAATTACATATAAATGAATGTTTTATTTTAATATATTTTTGTTTTTAGTACTTGTTTTACTTTTTTCTTATACATCTATACAAAAAAGTGAATCAATGTTAAATAGTTCATTATTAAATCCATTTTGTTCTATTTTACTTGGAGGGGATCTTTCATCTAAAGTTTCTTGAGATTGTTCATCAATTTATGCCTTATATAACAATTATTTGTCTTTAAGTGAAAATGCAAAAAATACATACACAAAAACAATTTCTGATATATTACCTTGAGTTTATGCAATAGAAAATTTTTCTCTTTCAAAAGATGTTAAATTTTTAGTTAAAAAAACTGATGATAGATTGAAACCATTAGATATAATGTCAGATTTTGATAAGTTAAAGAATTCTTTCGTCGCTTGAGATAAAGGACAAATAAAATGTTCTAATTTAGAAATAGATAAAGATTCAAATTTTTCTATGTCTTGTACAGCTTATTCTTCAGATTGGAATAATTCTATTCCATCAAGTGAACCAGGTAAAAAAATATCAGGTACTAGTATAAGTTTAGCTGCTAGTTTTATAAGTTATATAGAAAAAAATGGAAAAAGTTTTGAAATATTAGATAAACCTAAAAGTTTTTCATCTGAAGTATATTCTTGAGTTTGATATTATACTAAAAAAACAGATTTTAATCTGAAACTTAAATATTATAAAAACAATATAAATAACTTTTAAAAATATGTTAGAAAACGAAAAAACAAAAAATAAAATTAAATATCAGTTGATTAACTGAATTATAATAAATTCTATATTTATCCTTGTATTTGTTACATTAATATTTTTATTATTGCCTAGCTTAGACGAAATAGGAGAAAAAAAAGATGCCACAAATTTACTAGTAGATGATTATAATAAAACTTTAAAAACAGGACTTAGTTTTACTGATTTTATGTCTAAAAAATCTTCTATTGTAAATTTAGATACTTATAAAAAAACTATCTTATCTGATATTGATGCTAATTTTTATAATAAGAATTTTATAAATAATTGAACTGAGACTTATGATAAATTTTTATCTAATCTTAATTCATCAATTACACAACAATTATCATCTAAAGAATTTGCTGATAAACAGAATATAGTATCAAGTATTTTACCAATATATTCAAATTCAGCTTCTTTTTCTGGTACAATTACAGATTCTATGTTTATAAATAATGTAGAAAATCTAATTGAAAAATTTAATTTAAGTTCAAGCGATGCTATTTCAGTTTCAAATATTATCTCAGCTGAAGATGATAATAATAAAAAAGCAGGGAAATCATTACTCGATTCTTCAATATATTATTTTTCTATCCCACTTAAATTAACAGGAACTAAAAAAGATATTATAGATTTTATAACTTATATAGAAAATGTTTGATCTGTAGTATTAAATTGAGATAATATACAAGCTCCTTATAATCAGGAATTGGCAGATATTGATTCTATAAAAATATCATCTTACCTTGATTCAGATACTTCTACTATAGTTTCTGGACAAGATATGATATCATTTGTTAAAAATACTCAAGCAACTGAAAAACTTGATGTTGATTTAACTTTGAATTTTTATGTAAAGTGATTAGCTTCATATAAAGTTCAAGATTATGTTAAAAATCTAAATATTAGTTATAGTAAATTGACTAAAGATACTCAAACTATTATTTCTAGAGTTGATCAGAAAAATCCAGATTTGATTGTTGTTTTTAATAAATTAAATTCTATAAAAAGATATTTAGATGCGACTAAGAAAGATATTTCTGATTTGACAGTTAAAGCAAATAAAGCAGATGATTTATGAACTGTTTATAATCAAGCTTACAAATTTTCTAGCATAATTGTAAATTTGACATCATTATTAGATGAACAAACTAAGATTATAGAATCTTTAAAAACTAATAAAAAATAAAATTATGAGTAATTATAAAGAAGTTGTTGATAGTCTAAAAAATATTATATTTAAATGAGATGATATACAGTCTATATGTGACTTAATTATTCTTTGAGCTGTAATGTGATGAGCTTCAGATATACATATAGAACCATTGTCTGGTTTTGTTAGACTTAGATATAGAATTGATTGAGATTTAAGAGAAATTTTAGAATATCAATCATTTCTTCACGGGCAAATCATTGCTAGATTTAAAATAATGGCAGATTTAAAAATAGATGAATCAAGAATTCCACAAGATTGAAGAATAAGTAAAACTATTGAAAACAAACCACTAGATCTAAGAGTTTCATCTCTTCCTACAGTTCACTGAGAAAAACTTGTTATGAGGATCGTTGATAAATCAAAAAAAATACCAACATTAGATGATTTATGAATAGTTTGAAAAAATTTAGATTTGATAAAAAAATGAATAAGTTTACCAAATTGAATTGTTTTAACTTCAGGGCCTACAGGGTCTGGTAAATCTACTACTCTGTATTCGTGTCTTACTATTCTAAATAAAGAAGATGTTAATATAATGACATTAGAAGATCCAGTAGAAAATCAAGTTGATTGAATTAACCAAAGTCAAGTTAGACCAGATATTGGCTATTCTTTTGCAAATGGTCTAAGAACTGCTCTTAGACAAGATCCAGATATAATAATGGTTTGAGAAATAAGAGATAAAGAAACTGTTGAAATTGCAATTGAAGCATCTCTTACAGGGCATTTGGTATTATCAACTATACATACAAATTCTGCAGCTGAAACTCTTACTAGAGTTATACAAATGGGAATTCAACCATTTTTAATTCCAGCTTCATTTAATATAGTTATAGCTCAAAGACTTATAAGAAGACTTTGTTCTCATTGTAAAAAAGAAATATCATTAAATGAATTGGATAAAAATACTTTAGCTGACATAAAAAATGCATTATCTCAAACTGATAAAAAAGAGTTAATGGATAGAGTATGAGCTGAAAAACTTAAATCTCCAACTTTATATACTCATGTTTGATGTGAACATTGTGATAATACTGGATATAAATGAAGAGTTTGATTATATGAAGTTTTAGAAATAACAGATTGAGTAAAACAAATGGTTCTTGATTGACAATCAGCTTTTAATATAAATAAACAAGCAATAAAAGATTGAATGATATCATTAGAACAAGATGGAATTATGAAAGCCTTGAATTGAGATACATCTATAGAAGAAGTTTATAGTGTAGCAAAAACACAAAATGGATAATTATTAATTGTTAAAAATTTTTCTATGTCAGATTTATTAATATTAGAAAATGAAAGTAAAGAAATATCAGACTGATTAAAAGATTCTTGATATAAACCAGGTTTATTTGAAAGACTTAATGAAAAACTTGTTTCTTCTCAATGAATAAAGACTAGTGAAAAAGTAGTTATTTTTAGACTGCTTGCTACTATGGTAGATGCTTGATTATCTCTTATGAAAGCTATTTCTATCTTAGAAAAACAAGAAAAAAATCCAGTAGTTAAAAATATATTATCAAGATTTTCTGATGAGTTAAAATCGTGAAAAACTCTTTCTTATTGTATGAGTTTATTTCCATCTTCTTTTTGAGATTCTGAAACTGGTATGATTGAATCAGGGGAAAAAACTTGAAGACTTAATATTGCTTTGATAAATTTAGCTGACCAAATAGAAAAAATAGCAAGTATAAATGGTAAAATCAAATCAGCACTTATGTATCCAGCTATGATAATAGTTGTAGTTATTTGAGTTATTTTTGTTATGATGACCATGGTTGTACCAAAACTTTTGGATATTTTTGAGGATAAATCAAAACTACCAGCTTCAACTCAGTTGCTTATGTCAATTTCAAATGCATTTACATCTTATTGGTGGCTTATGATGATATTAGCTGTAGGAGGAACTATATTTGTAGGGATTTGGAAAAGAACTGAAGTATGAAAATATAAGTATGATTTATTTATGCTTAAATTACCAGTTTTTTGAGATATAATTGTAAAAATGATATTATCAAAATTTGCAAGAACTCTATCGGGTCTTCTTAGTTCTTGAGTTTCAATAGTTGAAGCTCTTAGAATAACATCTGATGCAGTATGAAATGAAGTTTATAAACAAAGAATAATGCTTATAAGAGATGATATAAGACAATGATTAAAAATTTTTGAATCTATGGAATGAGATAAACTTTTTCCAGATATGATGGTTCAAATGATACAGGTTTGAGAACAAACGGCGAAACTTGATATAATAATCATAAAAATCGCAGATTTTTATGATGAACAAGTTGATAATAAAGTTGCAGTAATAAATAAATTACTTGAACCAATTATTATTGTTACATTAGCTGTTATAGTATGATTTATAGCAATTGCAATAATGCAACCTATAATGAACCTAGCTGATACTGTAAGTAATAGTTAATATAAAAAACAATTGAAAAAATCTATTTTTTGACTAAACTCAGAAATAGATTTTTTTAATTAATAAAAAATAAAAATGATTTATATTTGTACGCACTGTTCTAACTATTCTTATGATGAATCAAGATGAGACAAAGCTGAAGGATTAGCTGCTTGAACTTTATTTGATGATATAGATTTTGATTTTACTTGTCCTACTTGTGGAGCTTCAAAAGATTTTTTTCTTTCTATAAAAGAAGAGGTTTTAGAAGCAAATGATAAAAATAATTTATCATATTTAGAAAAAGCACATATTCCAAAAGTGGAAATAAAATGAGGAGAATGCACTGTTGAAGTTGGTTATGATTTACATCCTATGATTGAAGAACATTATGTTTATTCTATTTGACTTTATGATGAATACTGAGATTTAGTTGAAGAAAAATTACTTACTTTTGAAGATGAGCCAATAGCGAATTTTGATATAAGTGATTTTGATGAATTTGAAATTAGATCTAGATGTAATAATCATTGAGTTTGGACTAGCTGAATGATACAAAAATAGTAATATTAAATTCATATTAAAAAGCCAAAATAAAAGTTTAGTTTTGTCAATTTTTTAAATTTGAAATATTATAATAATGAGTTAATATGCACGAGTATTTATTAACTCATTTATTTTTTCTATGAAAAGACTTAAAAAACAAATTTCATATATTTTACTAACAGGACTACTTGTTAGTAATTTTAGTTTTATGCAAATAAATTCTTCTTTTGCAACAAATAACTCTCAAACTAAATCTGCACAATGATTTTTGGATAACTGAACTATAGATTCAAATAAGTTAAAAAATAATAAGGATATTTTAGCTAAAACAGCATGAATTATAATTAAATTCAAAGCTTCAAAACTAAATTTAAAAAATTCAGCTTCTATTCAATCTTTGAATACTATAGCTAATTCAAAATGATTAAAATTACTTAATTCTATAAGTGATAAAAATATTTCATCATTTGAAATAAAAGATAAAACTCAATCTATTGATAAATTAATAAATAATCTAAGAAAAGAAGATTATGTTGAAATTGCTCAGCCAAATTATATTTATCAACCAAATTCTATAAATTCAAATGATACTAATCGTGATAATTTATGGGCACTTGATAATGCTGGACAAAGTATAGAATCTCAAACTTGACTTATTTGAGCTGATATGTCTTGGAACAAAGCTAGTGCAATTTTTTCAGGAACTACAAATACTGCAAATACTTGAGTAATAGTGGCTGTTTTAGATTCAGGGGTGGCTTATAACCATCCAGAATTGATAAATCAAATGCGGGATTGAACTTCTTGTAAAAATGAAAATTGAGCTTATCTTTGATGATGTATTCATGGTTATGATTTTGCTAGTAATGACAAAGATCCAAAACCAGTAACAGAAACTCATGGAACTCATGTTGCTTGAAGCATAGCAGCTGAAATGAATAATTCAAAATGAATAATTTGAGTTAATCCAAAGGCTAAAATAATGGCTCTTAGAATGTGAGATTCTAGTTTTACAACTACTACAATATTAAAATCTATATATTTTGCGAAAGAAAATGGAGCAAAAATAATAAATGCTTCTTTCTGAGCATCTTGAATTTCTGCATTTGATGAATTAGAATATCAAGCTATAAAAGATTTTACAGATGCAGGATGACTTTTTATTGCTGCAGCCTGAAATAATGCTTGAAATAATGATAATATAAGTGATAGATTTTTTCCAGCATCTTTTGGAATAAATAATTATACAGATTCACTTTGATATCTTACTTGAACTACTTCTGGATCTGGAATATATACTTATACTTGAATTACAAATCTTATATCAGTTGCCGCTACAGATAATAGAGATAATCTAGCTTCTTTTTCAAATTATGGAGCAAATACCGTAAATATATGAGCTCCAGGAGTTTCAATTTATTCTAGTGTTTTATCTAATATTACAGCTTTCTCTTGAGCAAATGTAAGTAATTTTACCACTTGATGACTAAATAATAATTGGTGAAATTTTTCTTCTACTTGAGTTTTGTGGACAGATTTAGCTTATCCTTATGCTACTTGAGCTGATACTTATATAGAAAAACAAGTTGATACTTCTAGTTTATATAATCCAAGTTTAAATTTTAGAATATGGTGTGATGCTGGAAGTACTGGAACTTGATATGATAATTATTCTACTGATTATACTAGTTTGTCTTTTTCTACTTGATGAAGTTTTTCAGAATATTATAAATATAATTATACTTCAAATTCATTAGTTCATTATTCTAATTGATGATACTATTCAGATATATCAATATCATTAAATAATTACATGTCTTCTAATTTTAAATTTAGATTTAATTGGCATACTGATAATATTCAAAATGCTGAAGAGTGATGTTTTATTTATAATTTATCACTTGATTGAACTGATGATGGATTAAATAATTGATATGCATTTTTAGATTGAACTTCTATGGCTACTCCGCAAGTTGTATGACTTGCATCTCTTGCTTGGTCTTATAAACCAAATTTATCAGGTATAAATATAAAAAATGCAATACTAAATAATTGAGATTCTACTCTTTCATTATCAGGTAAAACAACAAGCTGAAATAGAATAAATGCATTCAAAACTTTGCTTTCTATAACTGATACTTGATCTATTACACAATTAAAAGCTTACTTTAACTCTGGAAAAACTACAGAATTATCTTCTTGATCTATTATTGCTAATCCAAGTTTGTACTTAGAATGGCTAGATTCTACAAATGCTTGAGCTATTGATAAATATAAAATTCAAATAAAAGATAATTCAGGAAATTTACTTGAGATAAATTATAGTTCTGGAAATACTTTAAATTCTTCAGATATTTTACTGTGAACTTGAATTTTAACTTCAGCTTATACTTGAACAAGTTTGAAATATGTAGTAAGTCCAATTTTATATGATGGAAGAGAGTGACAATCTAGGGAATTAAATCTAGTTTATGATAATATTAATCCTGTTTTTTCTAATTTAAATTATATAAATAATCAAAAAACTACAAATTCTTCTATAGTTTTAACTTGAACTATAAATGATTCTAATTTATCTTGAACTTTGCTTGTTAACTGAACTTGAGTTTCTTTGAATTCTTCAGGAATATTTTCAAAATCTATAGACTTAGTTCCATGAATAAATCACATAAGTTTGTCAGTAAGTGATAAAGCAGGGAACAATACTGGAACTTGAATAGATTTAATTAAAATATGAACAGCTCCAAAAGTTTATTCAAGTATTACGGATATTTGAAATATAAAACTTGAATTTAATAGTGATTTTGCTTGAACTTGAGTTTTTATTTATGGAACTTGAGGGAATTTAGATAATAGTTTTACTTGAAATTATTTAACTTATCATAGTTTCAATATTCCTTATTTAAATGATGATGAAACTTATTATTATAGAGCTTATTATCTAAGAGATTGATACGCATCTTTGATTTCAGAAACTGGTTCTATTAAAACTCCAAACTCTACAGATTTACTTGCAAATACTTGAAGTTTAGAATCTACTTGAACTTTGAATTTGACTAATGCAAGCCGAACTTGAACAAATATTGATTGAACTTGAACAATAATTTTACATAGCGAAACTGGTTCTAATTTGATTTCTATTCCTAGATGAATAGAAGTAATTACAGCTTCTGGAACTTGGGATAAAGTAATTCAAGCTCCTCATCAAGTAATGTCTAGTTGAACTATAAATTTGAGTTGATATACTAGAAATACAGACTTAACTTTTAAAATAGGTTCTGATTCAGATTCTTTGACTTTTTCAGGTTGAAATGTTGCAGTTAGTTTAAATGTAGGAAATTCTTATGATTGAAAAACTTTAAAAATATATAGAAGTGAAGACACACAATCTAGTTTTGTTTATCATGGGGAATGTTTGGTTGCATCTTGAATTTGTTCTTTTACAACAACTAAATTTTCTGATTTTGCTATACTTATACCAGGGGTTTTAGATTCTGTTCCAGATAGTTTTGCATTTACTGCTGTAAGTTCTGCTGAATTATCTACACCTTATACTTCAAATACTATAACAGTAACTTGAATAAATACTTCTACTTGAATAACAGCAAGTGCTGGAACTTTAATCATAAATTGAATTGATTCTGGAACTTCGGGAACTGTTTCTAGTTGAACAACAGTTTCTGTAAAATTGACTTCATCAGCATCTTATTCTTCAGTAGTTTCATCTACTATAAGTATTTGATGAATTGCTGCTAATTATTCTGTTACAACTAAATCAGCACCAGTAGTTTCTTCTTGAGGAGGCGGTGGAGGCGGATGATGATCTATAACTCCAACTTGTTTAGATACACAACTTGTTTGTACAAATTGAGTTTATTATAGAAAATCTTGAGTTTCATGTAATGATTGAAATTTATGAAAAACTTGTACTCTAGATTCTACTTGAACAACAAATACAGGTTCTCTAAAAACAGATATGATTGTAGATAATAATTTACAAAATTTACTTGAACAAATAAAAGTAGACCCAAGTCTAGATAAAACTTATACTATACAAAGTACTAATTTGAAAGATTTAACTAATCATTTTTCTAAAAAATATGTTGATGAACTTATTTCTAGAAAAGTTATAAAAGGTTATTCTGATAATACTTTTAAACCTGATAATGCTATAACTAGAGCAGAATATCTATCAATTTTAATGAAAGCTTTAAATATATCAGTTGATTCTAGCTTAGTTAAATCTAGTTTTTCAGATATTAGTGACTGAACTTGGATTATTAAATATACAGAACTTGCAAAAACTGATTTTGATATATCTACAAATTCTGACAAATTTAGACCAAATGATTTTATAACAAGAGCAGAAGCTTTGGCAATGTTATTTAAAATTTCTAAACTAAGTTTACAAACAAATTCTTCAAATACTTTTAAAGATTCTGATTTAGAAAATTGGATGACGAAATATACAATAAAAGCAAAATCTTTGGGTCTTGTAAAATGACAAGATATAAATGGTAAAACTTATTTTAAACCAAATTCTAATATAACAAGAGCTGAAACTAGCAAAATAGTTGTGAATTTACTTAAAATAATGTGAAAATAGAAATTAAAAAAAGAAGATTTTTAAATCTTCTTTTTTTAATTATAATGACAAATAAATAAATGAATTTAAACTAAAATATGCTAGAAAAAAATACTCATTATAAAAATATTTGAAACACTCTTTATAAAACTAATTTAATAAAAGATTTTCTAAAAAGAGAAGAAAATCTTTTATTAATGCGAGAAAATGAAATATCAAAAAAAGAGTACATGAAAATATTTAATGAGTTTTGAATTGATTTTCTGGATATAAATAATTATGCAGAACTTCAAAATCTGATTTTAAATAAATCTGGCTTTTTCTTGCTTTCAAATGAAATTTTTGCTTCTATAAAAGAAAATATTTATGAACTAAAAAATAAAATATCTATAAAATTAGAAAAATGACAGAATCTTGATAGTGATATTTTTTTCAAAAAACTTATAGAATTAAATTATAGTTTTTCAGAATATGAAGCTGATTATTCGTACAAAAAAACTTGAGATACTATAACTATAAGTTTTCCAAAATATTCTTATATTATCAGTCTTTGGTGAGATTCTATTGAGGAAATTTTATTCATAAATAAATCAAATAAAGCTTTCTCAAAGAAAATAAATTCTTGCAGTATTTGAAAAAATAAGGAAATAATTCTTGAAAATACAAGTTATAGAAACAAAGAACTTTTTGAAGAAATAAATAGTTTATGAATTATTACGATTTTAGACAATCTAGATTTTTCATCTAATTATGAAGATTTTTTGAAGCAAAATAAGGATTTTATAGCTTTTGATTCTATAAATAGTCCAAAAATTTCTCAAATTGATATGTGAATAAAAGATTTATTTATAGAAGATTTAGATCAATTTAGAACTTTGCTTCAAAATAAGAATGTATCAATTTACACAAAAAATAAAAAAGCTATAGAAAATTTTTTGAAGTATAATGAAATACCAAATGTTCAAGTATCCGAAACAAAATTAAATAATCTGAAGAGTTATATTTCAGTTTCTGAAACTATAATTTGCGACGATAACATTTCTCGTATTTTTGTAAAAAAGAGAATTAAAAAATCAGTTTTAGATAATTTTAATATTTTATCAGAAATTAAAACTTGAGATAATGTTGTTCATATTGACCATTGAATAGCTGTTTTTAAAGGGATGGTAGAGAAAGATTTATCCGGAATTAAAAAAGAATATTTAGAACTTGAATATAAGTGAAATGATAAGCTTTTTGTTCCTGTCTCAGAGATTTATAGAGTTTCAAAATATGTATGAGTGGAAAATCCTGATTTGACTGGATTAAACACAAAAGAGTGGGATAAAAAACTGAAAAAAGCAAGTGAGGATATAGAGAAAATTGCTGGAGAATTGCTTGAAATCTATGCTAAAAGAAAGATGAAAAAGTGATTTTATTTTATGGATGATAAAGTCAAACAAGTAGAATTTCAAAAGAAATTTCCATACAATTATACCGCTGACCAAGTTTCTGCTATTGAAGATATTATGGAAGATATGAGCAGTGAAAAAGTTATGGATAGAATTCTTATTTGAGACGTAGGGTTTGGTAAAACTGAAGTTATTTTCAATGCTATTTTCAAAGCATTCTTAAATAAAAAACAATCAGTTTTGGTTTGTCCACTTGTAGTTTTGGCTTATGAACACTATGAAAAAGCTCTATCTCGTTTTCGCGATTTTGATATAAAAATAGAAATTTTGACTAGAATGGAGTCAGCTAAAAAAGTGACTGAAGTTCTAAAAAAACTTGAAAAGTGAGAAGTAGATTTGGTTATTTGAACACATAGACTTTTATCTGAAGATATTGTTTTCAAGGATTTGTGAGTAGTTGTGATAGATGAAGAACATAAATTTGGTGTAAATGATAAGGAAAAAATTTCAAAAATTCAGGGAAGTGTTGATATGATTTCAGTTTCTGCAACTCCTATTCCAAGAAGTTTAAATATGGCTTTAAATGGTATCAGAGAAGTTTCAGTTCTAAATACTCGACCTGTTTGAAGACATGCAATTGAAACTTATATTTCTAAATTTGAAGATGATATTATTATTGAGGCTTGCAAACGCGAATTTGATAGAAATGGGCAAATATTTTTCATTCATAATAGAGTTACGACAATTGAGGCTTATAAGAAATATTTAGAGAAACTTTTTCCAAATAAAAAGGTAGTTATTGCTCACGGACAATTATCTGGAAATGATTTGGAAGATAGAATAATGGCTTTTAAAAGAAGAGAATATGATATATTACTTTCTACAACTGTTATAGAAAACGGGATAGATTTTTCAAATGTAAATACTATAATTATAGATGAAGCTTATAATTTCTGAATTAGTCAAATTCACCAACTTAGATGAAGAGTTGGTAGATCTGACAGACAATGATATTGTTATATGCTTTATAGAAAGGAAAAACTAAATGATGATGCTCGAAAAAGACTTAAAACTATAGTTGATTACAATCATCTTTGAGCTTGATTTGAACTTGCTTTAAGGGATTTAGAACTTAGATGATGATGAGATATTTTGTGATTAAAACAATCTGGAGACGCAAGTTACATTGGTATAAATCTTTTTATAGAAATGCTTGAAGATAAGATTGAGGAGATAAAACAAATTTGAATAAGTGAAGAAACTGACGCTAAAGTCTCTAAAAAAATAGATACTTCAATAGATTTGAATATTTGAGCTATGATATCTGGTGAATTTTTCTCTTCTGAACTTGATAAAATCAATTTTTATAGAGATATAGAAAATATACTTTCAATAGAAGATTTAGATAATTTGATAGAAGATTTCAAAATGATAAATCCTGAATTTCCAAAAGAGACTCAAAATATGTTTGATTTACTGAAATTGAAAATAAAAGCCGCTACTTATAAAATAAAACGAGTAAAAAAACTTGGAATAAATTACCAAGTTGAGTTTATAGAAGGAGTTTCATTAGATGATTTAAAAAACTTCTTGAAACTTGATACAAAAGTAAACTTCACTGTTGTTTCTCTTGATAAACTTAGAACAGAAACTAAAAGATTCAAATGAGATTTAGATTTCCTACATTTTATGCTAGAAATGCTAGAAGAAAAAAGTGGGGAAGTAAAAAGAAAAATAAAATTGAAAAAATAAAAAACTTGCTAGATTTCTAGCAAGTTTTTTATTAAGTTTCTATTGTCATAAGGAAATTTATAGTTTTCTAAATATCTTATAATTGCATAAAATATACACCATTCATTCTCTTCTTTATATAAATATGAATTTCAGCTAACTTTTATTGGATTAAATTCTTCTAACATTGAAGAAAGATAATTATTTTCAGATATAATAGGAGTTATTCATTTTGTTATAAAATTCTTCAGATTATCAACTTCATTATCAGCTATTATAAAGTCAAATCATGATTCTATATCAATAGGATATTTCTTTATAAATACTATATTTTGATATTCTGATTTTATTTCTTCGTTTGAGATAAATACAAAATTTGCTGGAATAACATTAAGTCATTCAAGTAATTTATCTACTATATTTTTATCTGAAATATTTACCAACGCAATGGCTTTGGCCTTAGATTTTGGGAAGTAATTTCCTTTTAGTAGGGAATTATTTTTCCTTTTTTCTTCAAGTAGTTCACTTAAATTCATATTTATTTGTATTAAAATTTATTTTTGTTTTTAATTTACAAATAAATTCTAACACAATAAACTAATAAATTCTAATTATTTATATTGACGAAACTAAACTAGTATTTTTTAATTAAAAATTATAAACATCTTCAACTTTCCCATTTAGTATTATATTATCCTCTTGATTTAGTATTATTGGCAAGTGTGAGCTGTCTTTTGATACTGGTAATAGATAGATGTTTTCTCATTCTTTCTTATATTTTTTAATTGTTGCACAATTATCAATTATAAATAAAAAAGCATCAGATCAGTTTAAATCATTTTTTGATTTATTTACTAGAATTATACTTCCATCCTCAATATTTTTCCCATTAACTACAAAATTATTCATACTTGTTCCTTCTATTTTAAGTAGAAAATAATTAGAGGCATCGCCTTTTATAATATTTTTTGAAACAGGAATATAAGAACTAATATTTTCATCAGCAAATGAAATAGGTTTTCAGGCATTAGCATAACCTAAAAGTGGTATATTAATCATAGTTTGAAATCCAATAGAATTTCCAAGTTTTATACTTCTATATCATCTTCATCTTGTAATAAATCACTTTTTTTCAAGTACTTCCAAATACTGAACTACTCATCTTTTTGATTTTTGATTCAATAAATATTGTAATTCTTCAATAGTAGGAGATTGTCATTTTCTTGCTATATACTCACTAATAGTATTGAGTACTTGTTCTTGTTTTTCAGTTATCATAAAATATTTTAATTATATACTATAATATACACATAAGTATATATAAAATAAATATATTTCAAGTCTTTTTTTAAATTTGCTTTTTTTTCTCTTTTTCTTATAATCCTGCGCGTATTTTATTAATAATAATTTTTGCAAATATGAATGAAACTGCACAAGCTGCTATGCAAACTGTACACTTTGTACAAACTTATAAAGAATTAGCTATGGCTCTTGCTATAGGTTTAGGTGCTATCTGACCAGGTATTGGTATTGGTTTAATCGGTAAAGGGGCTTTAGAAGCAATTGGAAGAAATCCAGAAGTTGCTGGTAAAGTACAAGGTCTTGCTATCCTTTATATTGCATTTGCTGAAGCTGTTGCTATTTATGCTCTTGTTATTGCGTTTATCGCAGGATTTGTTGCATTATAATTAAAAATTAGAAAATCCCCCTGTCCTACGGACATCCCCCTTATTAAGGGGGACTTAGGGTTTTTAGTCCCCCTTAATAAGGGGGTGGCTGAAAGCCGGGGGATTTTTTAAACAAATTAAGAATAAAAACTTAATTCCTAAAAAAAACTTAAAATGAACTTAATTTTTATAAATGTAGAAACTTTTGTTTTGCAATTTATAATTCTTGTAATTGTTCTGTATGTTTTAAATAAATATATTTTTAAACCATATTTGGCTTATTTAGATGAAGAATCTATAAGACAAGAAAAATTATTACAAGATTATAATAATATTGACAGCCTACTTAGGGAAGCTGAAGAAAAAAAAGAATCTATGTTAGAAGAAGCTAGAAATTCTGCTAAATCTATAATAGAAGAAGCTGAATGATTAGCTAAGAAAAAATGAAATGATATAATTGAAAAATCAGAACTTGATGCTAAAAATTTGATAAAATCTGCTGAAAGTCAAATCGAAAAAGATAGATTATCAATGATGGGGCAAATTAAATCATCAGTTGTTGATTTAATAATTAAATTCAATACAAAATTGTTTAAAGATGCTAAGGTATCTAAAGATTTTGTAGAAAAAGAATTAGAACTTATAAAATAATTAAAACTTAAAGATGATACAATTAGATTCTTTAAATAAAATAGAATTAAAAGAATTACTAAAGAAATTAAAAACTCTAGAACTTCTGAAAAAAAGTCTATGAAAAAGATGAATTGAAAAATTCAAAAATATCATAGATTGAAAGACTAGTCTTTT
Organism: Candidatus Altimarinota bacterium; assembly: GCA_028713225.1. GTDB lineage: Bacteria > Patescibacteriota > Gracilibacteria > BD1-5 > UBA6164 > JAQVPN01. The sequence continues at coordinate 79,038 of JAQTOS010000003.1, read as the reverse complement.
AGTTGAACATAGTAGTGATTTGGATTCTGATTTTGCTTTTTCTAAGGCTTTAGAAATTTTTACTAAAAAATTTAATCTAAATCCAAAAATAGAGGAAGTAAAAATCACAGAAAATAAATCTATTAAATCTTGAATAAGAGTTTTTGTATGAGACCAAATGCTTGACTTAACTTTAAACAGGATTGAAAAAATATTAGTTTAATAATTTAAACACATATAAATATGTCAAATGACTTACTTAAAAGTATTATAGGTGATATAGAAAACAAAATTGATTCTGTTTCACTTGATGCTTCTATAGAAAATACTGGAGAAGTATTTTACTTATGAGACTGAGTTGCAAAAGTTTCTGGTCTTAGAAATGTAGCTTACAATGAAGTAGTAAATTTTGAAAACTGAGCTAGATGAGTTGCTTTAAACTTAGAAGAACACTATGTATGAATAGTGGTTTTAGAAGGTTTCAATACTATCAAAGAATGAGAAAAAGTTACTGCAAGTGGTTCTACACTTTCAGTTCCAGTTTGAGAAGGATTAATTGGTAGAGTAGTAGATGCTCTTGGAAATGCTATTGATGGACTTGGTGATATCAAATCAACTGAAATTTATCCAGTTGAAAGAGTTGCTACAGGTGTTATGGCAAGAAAATCAGTTCACGAACCTATGCAAACAGGTATCAAAGCTATTGATGCTTTAGTCCCAATTGGTAGAGGACAAAGAGAACTTATTATCTGAGATAGACAAACTGGTAAAACTCAAGTTGCAATAGATACTATTATCAATCAAAAATGAGAAAATGTAATTTGTGTTTATGTTGCTATTGGGCAAAAAGATGCAAAAATAGCTAGAGTTGTAGAAGAATTAAAAGCTAGATGAGCTATGGATTATACTATAGTTGTTTCAGCTTCGGCTTCATCTCCAGCTGCTATGCAATATTTAGCTCCATATGCAGGTTGTGCAATGGCTGAATATTTCATGTTCAATGGAAAACATGCATTAATTATATATGATGATCTGACTAAACAAGCAAATGCTTACAGAGAAATGTCACTTCTTTTAAGAAGACCACCAGGAAGAGAAGCATATCCATGAGATGTATTTTATCTTCACTCTAGACTTCTAGAAAGAGCATCAAAATTAAATGATGCACTTGGTGCTGGTTCAATGACAGCTCTTCCAATTATCGAAACTCAAGCTTGAGATGTTTCAGCTTACGTTCCTACAAATGTAATATCAATTACAGATGGTCAAATTTTCTTAGAATCTGACTTATTTAATGCAGGTCAAAAACCAGCAATAAATGTATGATTATCAGTTTCAAGAGTTTGAGGTTCTGCTCAAATCAAAGCTATGAAAAAAGTTTCTGGTACTTTGAAATTAGATCTTGCTCAATACAGAGAATTAGCTGCATTTTCACAATTTGCTTCTGATTTAGATGAAGGAACTAGAAAACAATTAGAAAGAGGTAAAAGAATGATGGAACTTCTAAAACAATGAGTTTATACTCCAGTTGTTGTAGAAAAACAAGTTGCATCTATGTTTGCTGGTTCTAAAGGTTATATTGATGCTATTGAAACTTCAAAAGTAACAAAATTTGAAAAAGACTTATATGATATGCTTGACGAAGAAAAAACAGTTTTAGAAGCTATCAAAAAAGATAAAGAAATCAAAGAAGAAACAGAAAACAAATTAAAAGAAATTATCAAAAAAGCTATAGAACTTAATAAATAATTTTTTGTATTATGAAATCAAGAACTATATTTTGACCTATTAGCCCATCTAAAAAACTTTTTAAAGAGGAAAAAGAGATTGGTGAAAAATTTAAAGACCATCCTGTAGTTATTTTTACAGGTAAAGTTATTGATTTAGTTAGTTCTATTCTTAAAAAATTTTAAATTAAAAAATATGGCAAATTGAAAAGAGATAAAAAGAAGAATTAAATCTATCAAAAATACTGCTAAAATTACCAAAGCTATGGAGCTTATTTCAACTGTAAAGATGAAAAAAGCTCAAGATTTGGCTAATTCGAAAAAAGCCTTTATTATGGAAGTATTAAAGGTATTTTTGAGAGTTGAAGCTAGTTTGAAGAATTATCCTCTTTTTAACGAAAAAACCGAAGGTAAAACTCTAGGAGTTTTAGTTACTTCAAATAAATGACTTTGTGGATGATATAATGTTAATGTTTTAAAAGCTTTAAATAATTATAAAAAAACTACAGGGGAGGAAATGGATTTTGTTGCTGTTTGAAAAAGAGCTGCCCAATTTGTTGCAAGAACTTGAAATAATCTAATTGCTGATTTTTCAGAAGGATTTTCAGATAATATTGATACAAGTTTTTCAAGAAGTATTTCTAGATTCCTAACTGATCAATTTTTGACTAACTGATATTCTAAAGTTGTAGTTGTTTACAATCATTATGTAAATACTATCAAACAAATAGCTATTTCTAGAAAATATGTTTCTATTTCAAAAGAAGAAATAATGACATATTTACTTGATACTTTATGAGAAGATGAAACATTCTTGGAAGAAGTAAAAAAAGATATTTGAGTAGTTTACGATATGGAACCATCAGAAGAAGTAATTGCTATGCAAGTAATTCCTATGATTTTAGATATGATGTTTTTTGATATGTTACTTGAAGCAAAAGCCTCAGAACATTCAGCTCGTATGGTTGCCATGAAAGCTGCAAAAGATAATGCAAACAAATTCGCTTCTAAACTAACTCTTGCTTATAATAAAGCAAGACAAGCTGCTATTACAAAAGAAGTATCTGAAATTGTAAGTTGAGTTGAGAGTTTGAAAGACTAGTTTTATCTTTTTAGAAAAAGAAAATGTGGATAGAAATTATAGGTTATTTAGCTGGAATTATATGAGTCACTCAAACTATTCCACAAATATATAAAGTATATAAGACTAAAGAGGCAAAAAGTCTTTCATATATAAGTCTTATTATGGTTATTATTTGTAGTATTCTTCGGGTCATATATTGATTTGCAAAAGAAGTTTCTCCAGTTTATATAGCTAATTGAATATTTTGATTTTTTATGATAACACTTTTAATTTTAAAATTAAAATATGATAAAAGATGAAACTAAAAATATACACAGACTGAGGTAGTAGATGAAATCCAGGAAATGCTGGAATATGAGTCTATATAACTGACCATGAGTGAAAAGAGATTGAAAAAAGATATAAAAATTTGTGAATAAAAACAAATAATGAAGCAGAATATACTGCAGTTCATTTGGCTGTAACTAGATCTATAGAACTTGGAGCCAAAGAAGTATCTTTGTTTACAGATTCTAAACTTGTAGTTAGCCAGTTGAACTGAGAATGGAAAATAAAAGAAGACAGACTTAAAGAAATAAAAAAATCTATAGATGAACTTGTAATAAACAGCTCCATAAAATTTAGTTTTACTTGGGTTCCAAGAGAACAAAATAAAGAAGCAGATAGACTTAGCAATGTAGCTATGGACAATATAAATAATTAAAAATTTTAATATTTTAATATAAAATAATTATGGCAAATATTTGAAAGATTACTAAAATCATTTGAGTAGTAATAGATGTAGAATTTGGAAATGGATATGTTCCAGCTATTTATGATGCGATTGAAGTAAAAGGTCACTCTGAAAAAGTAGTACTTGAAGTACAACAACAATTAGGTGACGGAGTTGTTAGAACTATTGCGATGAATACTGTTGATGGTCTAAAAAGAGGAATGGAAGTAGAAGCTACTGATTCTCCTATTAGAGTACCAGTTTGAGCAGGGGTTCTTGGTAGAATGTTCAACGTACTTGGTGATCCAATTGATGATCTTGAAGCTCCAAAAACTGATAGAAAAGACCCAATTCATAGAGCTGCTCCATTATTTAAAGATTTATCTACAAAAGCTGAAATTTTTGAAACTGGTATCAAAGTAGTAGATCTTATTGCTCCTATGGTAAAATGAGGTAAAGTAGGTCTTTTTGGTTGAGCATGAGTAGGTAAAACTGTTATCATGCAAGAACTTATTCATAACATAGCTTCAGGACACGGATGATATTCTGTTGTTGCTTGAGTATGAGAAAGAACAAGAGAATGAAATGATTTGTATCATGAAATGAAAGATTCAGGAGTTATTGATAAAACTGCGATGGTTTTTGGACAAATGAATGAAGCTCCAGGACCTAGAGCTAGAGTTGCTCTAACTGGTCTAACTATGGCTGAATATTTCAGAGATGTAGAAAAAAGAGATGTACTTCTTTTTGTAGATAATATATTCAGATTTACTCAAGCTGGTTCTGAAATCTCTGCGCTTTTAGGAAGAATTCCTTCAGCTGTATGATATCAACCAACTCTTGCTACTGATATGGGTGCTCTTCAAGAAAGAATTGCTTCAACTAAAGATGGTTCAATTACTTCTGTACAAGCAGTTTATGTTCCTGCTGATGATCTTACTGATCCAGCCCCAGCTGCAACATTTGCACATTTAGATTCAACTATCGTATTAAATAGATCTATTGCAGAACTTGGTATTTACCCAGCTGTAGATCCACTTGATTCTACTTCTACTGTTTTAGATCCACTTGTAGTTGGGGAAGAACATTATAATGTAGCTAGAGAAGTTCAAAGAATACTTCAAAAATATAAAGAATTACAAGATATTATTGCTATCCTTGGTATGGATGAATTATCTGAAGAAGATAAATTAACTGTAGCAAGAGCAAGAAAAATAAGAAATTTCTTATCTCAACCATTTTTCGTAGCTGAACAATTTACATGAGCTCCATGAGTTTATGCAAAATTATCTGATACTGTTTCTGGTTTCAAACAAATTATAGATGGGAAATTAGACCATGTTGGAGAAGGATATTTCATGTATAAGGCTAATATTGAAGCTGTTGTAGCGAAATATGAAGCAGATCAAAAAAAAGATTAATATAACTAAAAAACTATGAATTTAAAAATACTTTCATTTGCAGGTAAGACTATAGAAATAGCTAATGCTATTTCTCTTACTATAGATACAAAAATGGGGCAAATCACAGTTCTTAATTCGCATTCTCCACTTATTACAGCATTAAAACCTTGTGTTGCATATATCAAATATTTTGATGAAAATAATATGCCTAAAAGAGAAGATTTTGCTATTGGTGGAGGGATTCTTGAAGTGGCTTGAACTAATGTAAAAGTGTTAGCTGATATGTTAATGGATATAGATGAAGTTAGTGCTGATAAAGCAACAGACGCTATTAAAAAAGCTGAAGAACTTATGGCTAAATACAAAGATTCTACAGATAAAATTGATATGGAAAAATTCGTTGAAGCTGAAGAAATGTTAATGAAATCTATAGCACAATTAAAACTTAGTGAATTAAAATAATACAAGGAGGGTAGAGAAATCTACTCTTTTTTGTCGCTATTTTTGCAAACTAGAAATATTTATGATAAAATTAAGGAAATATTAATTTATAAATACTTATTTTTATGTTAGAGCAAATACAAGAGAAACTTGGATTAAAAGAAAAAAAAGAAAATCCATCATCAAAAGCAAAAATAGAAACTACATCTTTGGGTGTTGATATACTAAACTCTGATATTTCTGCAGGGCAGCTTTTTGAAGCTGAGGCAAAATGACCAAATATTATGAATAAATTTGCGAAAAAAATAGATGACAAAACTTATAATATAGATTTTTGAACAAATAAAAGCCTTGAAAATAATATAGGACTTTCAGAAGTTATGCCGGAAGAAGTTAAAAAAGTTCATATTATTTGAGAAAAAAATGGAAGAAAATACGATTTAGTTTGAACAAGACAGGGAACTAAAGGATGATTTTATGATGAAAACGGTAGATATTTAGCAATATTTAACTGATTTAAAGTAGAAGTCTTAGAATCATATACTTCTGAAGAATTAGCATCAAAACAAAAAGAAAATGATGAAAAAATATCAAGTTTATCTGCTGATTCTAAATTTGATGATTTTAGAACAAAATTTGGTGAAAAAGAATTGTCTTCAATTATTAAAAAATGAGTGGAATACTCTATTGATCCAATGTTTTTAATATCTTTAAGAAAAATAGAAAACTGAGGTTCTGGAAGAGAATTTGGTGTAATGAATCCTTCTATGGATACATTTGATGGGCAATTAAATATGGCTTGTAGAATTATCCAAGATAATATGAATAAATATAAAAGAGTAACTGGAGAAAATCCAATTGCAAGTGCAGATACTTTTTCTGGAGAATTTGTAGCTTATTTATCAAATATTTATGCTCCAATTTGAGCATCAGATGATCCAAATAATCTAAATAAAAATCATTTTACAAATCTTATTTCAAGTTACTCTAAATATACTGGATATGATTTTGGGAATACAGATATTTTACTTGCTAAGGCAACAGAAAGTAGAACTAAATGGCAAACAGCTTTTGATGCTGATAGTTTAGAATGAAAAACAAGTCCTGATGAACTTATCGCAAGTCTTTCAAAAAATGTATGAAAAAAATATGTACTTTGATGAGATGGAGTAAATTGAATAGATTGTAGCCAACTTATTATAGAGTGATTAAAAGATAAGTGAGTTGTAAATCAACAATTTGATACAACTGCTGAAAATTTAGCTAGATTTACTTCGCAGAAAGATCCATCACAAGTTAAAAAATGAGATTTTGTATTTTTATCTACTATGGAAGGGCATATAACTCATGTAGAAATGGCCACTTGACCTATAGAATGAAATAAAATTCCTATTATAGATGCTTCAACTAATGCTTGAGCTGTAACTTATAGAGAACAAACATTAAACCAAAAAGTAGTTGTAGGAACTCCTATATTCTACTCATAATAAATAGCAAAAAGACCAGTTAGACTGGTCTTTTGTTTTACTCATTTTTTTTCAGCATCTCCTTTTTTAAGAAGAACTTCATCGATGAGTCCGTAAGCTACGGTTTCAGCTGCACTCATAAAATTATCACGGTCAGTGTCTTTTTGTAGTTTTTTTACTGTTTGACCAGAATTTCTAGCCATGATTTCATTAAGTTCAGCTTTCATTCGCAAAATTTCTTTTGCTTGAATCTCAATGTCACTGGCTTGTCCACCAGAACCACCGCTTGGTTGATGAATCATAATGCGTGCATGTTGTAGTGCATATCTTTTACCTTTTGCTCCGGAACTTAGTAGAAAAGCCCCCATACTTGCAGCTTGTCCGATACAGATAGTGCACACATCAGGTTTGATGTAATTCATAGTATCATATATTGCCATACCTGCTGTAATAACTCCGCCTGGAGAGTTAATATAGAAGTAAATATCTTTTTGCGGATCTTCTGCCTCGAGGAAGAGTAGTTGAGCAACAATTGTTGCAGCACTATCATCATGTACGGGACCATTAAGCATAATGATACGGTCCTTGAGAAGTCTTGAAAAAATATCATACGATCTTTCACCGCGGCCTGTTTTTTCGATTACATAAGGAATATAAGACATAATGTCTCCTTCTTTTTATTTTAGTTTTTATCCTTGTTTTTACCATTTTTACTGATAAAACAAGAAATATTTATAATTATAAAATTAAATAAGTCAATAATAAAAATAAAATCCCCGAATTATCGGGGAAATTTAGATGTAGAGAACAGAGATTTGTTTATCTTGTTTCAAGATATCTCGAACAAGAATAGCAAACTCTTTTCCTTCATCATTATACATACGGACACATCCACCACTAGATCTCTTACCAATAGTTGTTGCATCAACATTACCATGTATTCTATATATAGATGGATTTTTTTGTGTTGAATTTGACAAGATTATCTTGAATGGTCCCATGTAATTATTTTTATCTCCAGGTGCTATAGCCCTAGGGAGATTTATATTTTTTTTCTCTTTGAATTCTTGTATAGTATTTTGTGAAGGATACCACCAAGGATTTGTTTCTACTTTTAGTACTTTACAGCTATAGTGAGGAAAATCAACAGTCGTTTTTGGACTACCAACTAGATAGACCTGTAATAAAACTTTTCCCCCTTCATTTATGCCATAAAAGTACATAGTTTTTTTATTTACATCAACATCAATTTTGTATGATTCGTATTTTTTCAAATCAATATCTTTGATGTTTGGTAAATCTTTTTTGATTTTGTTAAGCTCATTAGCTATTTGAATTTTTTCATTTTCTGCATTTAGAAAATCAGCATAATTATTACTGTTTATTTCATCTCCAAGTTCTTCAGCACTGAGTACTGTTAAAAAGAAGAATAATAACAGATAAATAAACTTTTTCATCTCATTCACCTCTTTTGTTTGGATTTTCTTGTTTTAGTTTTATATATAGCTAAAACAAGAATTGTTTATAAGAATAATGAAATTAAAGTCAATGATAAAAAATAAATTCCTCCAATTTTGGAGGAATTTATTTTTTTTATATCTTAAGAGGCATTATTATATGTTTGAATTCTCATTTCTTATTTTTTTCTTCAGCTTCATCAAAAGCGGGAACTATAAGAACTGGAGCAAGTGGATTTTCAAAACTTATTGATACATGAGTTGTTTCTATAACCCCAAGCGATTCTAGAAAATAAGTAGAATTTAATCAAATTATATTATCTTCTCATTCTACACTTCATACTAAACTTACTTTTCCTTCTCAGATTTGAGTTTCATTTGTTTCTATTAATATACCAGTTTCAGATGAAAAGCTAATTCTTATAGAATAATTATTTTCACGGCTTATTAGATTAATTTTTTTCAAAGCTTGAGTTAAATCATATTTGTTTATTACAGCTTTTGTAGAATATTTCAAAGGAAAGAAATTTTCATAATCTGGGAATTTTCCATTTAATAATCTAGAATAAACTTTTGTATTTCATAATATAAATGCTATTTGATTTTCTCAAGTTATAATTTTAACTTCTTCATTTCAATTAATTATTTTTGCTAATTCAAAAGCTGTTTTGCTTGGAATTATTAAGAAAAAATTATTATCAGAATTTGCTATATGTGTTTTGAATTCTGAAAGTCTAAAACTATCTGTTGATGCTAGTGATAAATCATTTCATTTTATACTCATATAGACTCAAGCTAAAGTTGGTCTGATATTTCATTCTGCAGCAGAAAATAAAGTTTTATCAAATCATTTTTTTAAAGTATCTCAAGCAATTACAAAACTATAAACTTCTTTAATTGATGGAATAATAGGGAAGTCAGTTGCATCAATTCATTTGATTTTAATATTTGAACTTTCTGTTTTTATAGATACAGAAGAATCATTTTGAAGTTCAATTAAAACTTCGTCATCATTTATCAAAGAAACATAGTTCGTAAATATTTTACTAGGAAGTGAAAAAGCTCATTCTGTTTCTATTTTTACACCATCTTTTACAATATGTTCTATTGCCATTTCTAAATTATTTGAAGAAAAAACTATAGAATTGAATCATACTTTTATAAGAATATTTTCCAAAATTGGAGTAGTTGTTATAGATGCAGTTGCATGGTTTACTTGTGAAAGAGCATCTTTTAGAATTTTAGTGTCTATAGAAAATTTCATATTTTTCTTTTGTTTAAAAAAGTAAAAGTTTTTATTTCCTTTATTTTATTGCAAAGACAAAATAAATCAAAACTTATCTTAAAATAATGTTAAAATCTAAAAACCACTAATTGTTAAAAACTATATTCTAGCTTTCCCAATAAGAAAAACAAAGGATATTTTTATTAGTATAAAAGATAAAAGAAAATAATTTTTATAGTAAAAAAGATTTGATTTTTATAGTAAAAAGTATATAATCTTTATAGCTTAGTTTCGGCTTATATATTAACTATATTAGATATGATTAGTTTTGACAAAATTGTTAAGAAGTTGTTAAAGAAAAGATGAAATATTTTACTGCTTGAAGATATATTTGATATCTTAGATCCAGACAAAATGGAAAAAAATAAAAAGGCTTTATATAAGATTTTATACAGACTTAAGAGTGAAAAAGTTATCATGACTCTTAGAAATTCTATCTATTTAATTCCCGATGATGAGGATTTGAAATTAAATGAAATTGACTTAGTTGAAAAATATTATTTCAAGCTTGTTAAAAAATATATTACTTCTGAAGTATGAAGTGAATATTTTATTTCTGGGAAAAAAGCTCTTGAAATAAATTTAAAAGATTTTTCAGTTCCAAATAATTTAGTTGTGATTACTAGAAATACTGAAAAGAAAGTTAAGATTCAAGATAAGATTATTACTTTTAAAAAAGTCTGAAATAAAAATGCCAATCTTTATTCGAAATTTTCTAAATATATAAATAGAGTATCAATTTTTCAAACAGAGTTTAAAATCTCAAATATTGAATTATCTTTGGTCGAAACTGCACTCGTTTCTGATAATATAGAATGAGTAGAAATTTCACTTTTATCAAAAGCTATAAAAAAATATTCTAGAGTTTTTAAATCTGAAATATTTTATGAAATCGCAAAAGTAAAATATATAATGAGTTTTAATAGACTTAAAGAAATATCAAAAAATATAGATCCAAAAACAAGCGAATTATTTTTGGATATTATCAAACAAAACTGATGATTATTTATCGGAGAAGGACTTAGAAAAATCTAAAATAAGCACTTTTAGTGCTTATTTATTTTATATGGGCTAGTTTTTTTGAGAATAGAATTGTAAATCAATATATTATAAAAATGAAAAGGAAAACAAAGTAATTGTATGTTAATCAAAAAGCTTCTATTATACTAAAATATAAAGCTATAACTGAATATCCTATAAGGTAAATTGTTTCAAAAAAGAATATATAACTTGTTGATACAAATGATTTATCCTCAAAACTATGTAAATATTTATAAATATATTTTTCTGATGGAATTTCTAAAATTGGATTAGAAATCTTATTTATAGCATCTGTTACAAGTAATAATATTGGGTTAGGAAAGACAACTCTAAGAAAAAATAAAACTGATGAAATATTTACAATTAATTTAAACATTTTAGAGAATTCTTTTTTATCTATGTGATTTCAAATTAAATTTGAAACTATTATAGAAATTACAGCAGATAAAGATAATAAATATCATAAATCTAGAGTATTTTGCACAATTATTATAATAAAAATCGGCCAAATTATTTGTAATATACTTGATGAAAAATCTAATCAAAAAACTCAGATTTTAAAATTTCTATCCATTTTATTTTTTATAAAATCAAGCATATCTACATATTTTACCTTGAAATCAATTTTAAAATCTCTAGTTATAAATAATGGAATTATTCAAATAGCTGTAAAAATAGCAGTTATGGTAAAAAAGTTTGTAAATCAATAAAAGTAAGTCAATATTCATCAAATAAGAGGAGATATAATTCAAGCTACTATTGTGGCTATTTGTAATACTCGCAAGCTTTTTCAAAATCAATCTTTGTTTTTTAAAATTCTTTCATTTATAAATATTGTGTCAGCAACGCTATAAAATGACTTTGGTGAAGATTTTATAATTCAAAGTAAGATTATAAATGGTAAATCAAGCAAAAAATTTCAAGATAAAAACTGTAATAAATAGAAAAATAATGCCATTCAAAGAACATGAAGTGAAATTGTTCTTTTTACTCAAATAAATTTTATTATTTTATATGTATATGGAATTAATGGAATAACAAAAAAATGTACTATAAGTATAAAAATGGCTGTTTCGGCAATACTATATCATAAGTGAGAGAATAGATATATAGGGACAAATGTGTTTGATATACTAAAAGCTATTGTTCTGAAAATTTTGTATATGTAATATTCTAAAGCATCATTATATAAAAATGAATTTATTTTATCTTTAATTTTCAGCATTCAATTTGTATTAATTATAATTATTTATTTGAATATAGTCTTAACTTATACTTTTTCAAATTTTTTACTAAAAAACTGCTTGTTTATTTGTTTTTTAAAGCAAAATATAGTAAAATAAACAAAGAGATATAACAAAAATAAAAATAAAATATGACTAAAGCTCCAATCTGAACTTTAAAAAATATAGATACATCAGAAATAAAAACCTTATTAAAAGAAAATAAGGGTATTTCTGGTTTTAAAGAGTATTTCAGAGAACAAGTTCAGTCTAGTTTAGAAAATAAATGAGAATTTAAAAAAGAGGACTTTGAAGAGATAAAAGAAGAAATAGAAAAAAATGCTAAGTTTCTGAAAATATTATATAAATATAATAAAAATCCGTCTTATGCTTTAGCTGTAGAATGGGCTAGGGGATTTGAATCTGCTGAAGAATTTGAATCTTTTTGAATTAATCAAAAAATTATTAATTTTTTAATGTTTGTTGATGACTATAAACTTAGACTTTTTATCAACTTGTGTAATTCTAAAGATTATTTTCTAACTCGCTTAAAAGATGAAGATATTAGATATGTTTTACTAGAATCAAAGTCTAAAAACTTTAGTTGTGTTATAAATTTATATAAAAAAATATATGATTTTGGAAATTTTTGTGGTAAACAAAAAAATAGAGAAATTCTTTATTATGCAAATGAAAAGAAACTAGAAAAAATTGTAAGTTTATCTGAAAGTTCGCAAGACTTTGAATATCTTCTTGATAAAGAAAATATAAGATATGTGTTTGAAAAATCAAAAGAACATAATTTTGAATATTTTATAAATATATGTAAATCATCTTTTGAATTTGAATATTTTTGTAATAAAGTAAATATAAGAGATGTTTTAGAAAATACAAAAGAACAAAATTTAAAAAATGTTGTAGAACTATATAATATAAAGACAGCACAAGACTTTGAATATTTTTGTAATGATATTAATATAAGAGGTGTCTTAGAATATGTAGAAGAAGAAAATTTAGAATTTATAATTAATAATTTTGATGAAAATATCTCAAAGAAAATAATGGAAAATACAGAACATGTATTAATAAATAACTTAAATATAGAAAAAATTCAAAATCATAAATTGTGAAAAGAATTTGGTTTTTTTGTAGAAGCTATAAAACTTTGAATATATTTAAGAGAAATAAATTTTCCTATAAATAAGGATAATTTCCTTGATTTTATGCAAGATGATGATTTATTGATTGAATTTGAAAAAGATGAATGAATGAAATGGGATGGAACAATACCATGGACTAAAAAATGGTTTTTAGAAAAACCTGAGAGAAAAGAATATCTAACACCAGAAAAACTAAAAACTTTTGAAAAATTTGGAACGATTATATGACTTTGACTTATAGAATGAAGTCAAGATTCAGAGTCTATAAATAAATTTTATGAATATATTTTCCAAAATATAAGCTTAGAAAAAAATAGAAGTTCTATATTGCAACTTGGAGAAGTATTTAATCTGATTTTAAAAGAATGAAATTATGAAATTTTTGATGAAATTTTAGTAGATTCAAATATTGCAACTGAATTTAGAGAATTTATTGAAGAAAATAAAATTTCAAATAAATGAAGAACTATTTTGACTCTTATGATAACAAGGGAAATAAGAGATAGTTTTGCTATTTTTAAAAATTCAGAAGGGAAAGAGGAAATAGATTTTTCTAGTATAGAAACACTTTTAAAATGAGTACAAAATAAGCTAAAATTGTATAAAACTGAAATAGATAAATATAAAAATCTTCCTATAAAAACTTCTATTTGAATGGAATATGAGGTAACTCAAAGTATTGCAAAATGATATTTTGAGACTATTTGAAGTAATTATAAAAATGATATAGAAATAATCTCAGAATATGCTGAAGTTGCAAAATGAAACGATGCAGTACATGAAATAGCAACTTCTCCTACAGATAATCCAATGCTTTTGATTCTTGAAATGAAATTACTGGAAGATTTAGATTTCCTAGATTTGAATTTCAAAAAAGAAGATTATGAAAGAGCTTCTAGATGACTTCATATAACAATTGGTTGAGAATATGGAATAATATTGGATGCAAATTCTAATTTTATACAAAATATATTAATAGCTTCAAATATTTGATGATTAAATGCTGGAGAGGAAGTAAAACAAGTAAATAATTTCTCAAATATAAGGGCAAAAAATTGAGACTGTGAAGCTGTATTTTGAAGAAATAAAACTCCTACTTTAGAATATAGAAGTCTTTGAATAGATAAAAAAGAACAATTTGAAAGACTCATTTTGAGTATTTTTAATTTGAATATGGCTAAGCAAGATTTGGATAAAAATATAGATAAAGCAACAATTTGAAAAAAGTTTGAAAAACTACAAAGAGATATAGAAGAAATAATAGAAAATCATAATAAAAATTTTGTAAAAAATGAAATTCTAGATACAGAAAAACAAGAGAATATTTCAAGACTTTTTTCACTTATGACTAGTACTTGACCAGTTATTCAAATAATGCAAAAAGTTTGAGTAGATATTTATTATTTTAAAAGTTTAAAAGAAGAAGAATTTAGCAGGGAAGAATTTGAAATAAAATTAAAATCTGATTGAAAAGATTTGTTTATTTTAACAGAAAGACAAAAAGAAATACTTTTTGGTGAATATGATTTAAGAATAAGAAAAGAATTGTCTAAAATAAAAGAAAATGATAGAGAAATTTATGATAATATTTGAGATTACCTAAATTGACATACAGAAGATACACAAAGGAAAATTACAAATGTAAAAAGATGGAAAGAGGTTATTTGAGAAGATAATGATTATTTAAAAAATTTAAAAATATTTAAATTTGATTTTGATAAAGAGATAACTCCAAAACTTATAAATACTTTTACAAAAATAAATAATTTATTTATCAAAAAAGATTCTACAAATGCACTAGCTACACTTGATAATACAATGGAAGCAGATTGAACTCAAATTTCAGATAGAAGATTAGCTGAAACTACTGTTTTTGATAAATTAGAAATGTGATTAAGCCTAAGAAATGGCTATAATATAATCCAATGAGCAAGTGAAAATATGTTAGTTCAAGCAATTCAAAAGAAAATTCTTGAATTTAATGAGAATATATTTAAATAAAGCAAAACTGATGATTATTTACCTGTTAAGGACTTAGAAAAATCTAGGTCTTTTTTTGCATTTAATAATTATTTATGATAAACTATTATTAGTTAATTTTTATATAAATATATATGGGAGAAAAAATAATGCAATTACTTGAAGCTTTATATGAGCTTTCAGCAGAAGATAAAGCTAAATTTGAAACTGAAATATCTACAATGGATGAGTTAGCAAAAGAAACTTTTGCTATAGCTTTGTATAAAAGATATGAAGATTTTAAATCAAACTTATCAGATTTAGATAAATGACTTCAATTTATCTCAAATGATATTGCTTCATTCAAAGAACAAAAAGAAGTAGAAAAAATGGAATTTAATTATTAATTTAAAAAATATTATGGAAGCAAAATATGATGTTTTTAAACCTGATTTAGCTAATAACTGATTAGCAGTAAATAATAAAGAATTACAATCACTTAGTAAAGTTTTAACAGATAGAGCTGTTAGAGAACATTTATGAACTGAAGATATGATCGCTGTTTCTATGATAGAAGCTAAAGTTTTACCAAATCTTCAAAAACAGATAGATGATTTGCTTGATTTATGAATGACTGATTTTACATGATCAATTGATATAAAAAATACAAATCAAGAACAAGCTGCTTTAAATACTATTGCAGAAAAATTAAATAAACTTTTAAGTGATTTTGTTGCAAAAGATTGAAAATGAATGAAAGAATTTTTATGAAATTTAAAAGTTGCAGGATTTTCTAAAGATATACAAGCTAGATTGTTACAAGTAGATACAAAAAAAATAGCACAAAAATGATCAACTTGATTAACAGGTTTTATAGATAAGGCTACTAAAAATACAAGCATATGAAATGCTTTAGCATCTAATGCAAATATGTATAATTGAAAATCGTCTGAAGATATTTTAGCTGCTTATGAAAATAAAAATAAAGCTCCAAAATGAACTTATGTAGCTGCTAATACTGGTTGAGATCAATTATAAAACTAGATTTAAAAAAACTTCCACCATGCTTTGGTGGAAGTTTTTTTAATCTTTTTGTGCATTACTAATTTTGTAAACAACTTGATTTATCGGATTTAGAACTGCATTTAGCTTATCTCTAAAAATTATCAAATCTTCTTTTACTATCTGAAGTAGTACATGTAGAGGAAAATTGTAAGCATATTCATTATAAGATTGAAATGCCACAGGAAATGTTTCTATTGCATGTTTCTCTTCACTGTTTATATCAATTCAAATTTTATTGTAAGTAGCTCGAATAGAGTCTATACTGGATACTCAGTTTATAGTCTGTAATCATTTATTGATTATTGATGTATCTTTTGCTGTGTCTTTTTGTAATAAATTTGAAGTATTTTTATAATAAGATCTTAGGAAATCTAGATAAGTGACATATTTACAAGTTTCATAAGTTACATTTTCTAAAACTTCTCTTTTATCAAATTCTTTATTTTTATCTGTATTTGTACAAGAACCACTTCCTCGTCAATCTATTGCTAGGGTTTGTAATTTTTTGATTTTTCAATCTATTTTTTGATCAATGCTTTTTCATATTTCTCAAGTAGTATCTACTTTTATTAATTTTTGAACATTTTGAAGTTCCTTTATTTGAATTTTTAGTAATGCACATTTGTACATATTATTCATATTTGTTTTATATGTTCACTTTGCTTTTATAAAAGGAGCATCAAAACTATTATTTATTCAAGTTCGAGTAGAAGCTTGTTCATTTCAATTTCAAGTCGCACTATCGGGATTTTCATATACAGTTTCATTTTTTAGTAAACTAGATACTTCTCAATCAGGTTTATATAAAAATTTATTATTTTTTTTTTCTTCACATATATTTTTTATTCTATCTTTGTATATTGCATAATCAGATGCGGCATTTTCAGCAAATGATGTATTAAATATTCAAAATATAAAAGTGATTAATATGATTTGTGATAATGTTTTTTTAGACATTTATTTATATATTTTATGAAAATATTTATTTTTGGTATTTTAATCTTTTTATTGAATTTGGCAAAATTTATTAAACTACTCTTAAAACTTCTTCAATAGTAGTGAATCATTTTATTGCTTTTAATATTCAATCTTGAGCTATAGAAATCATATCATTTTCCTTTGCTTCAGCTATTATTTCTTCACTAGATGCTCAATTTTTAATTAAATCTTTTAGTTTTTCATTTAATCTGATAATTTCATAAACTCAGATTCTTCAAGCATATCAAGTATGATTACATTGATCACAACCAGCTCATCTATAGATTTTGACATTATCTCATTTTAGAGTTTTTAAACCAATATCTTTCATCATAGAAGAAATTACCATAGTTTCATTTGCTGTTTTTTCTACTTCGCATTTACAATGTGGACATATTTTTCTAACAAGTCTTTGAGCAACTATAGTATCGAGTGCTGCAGCCGTAATATATGGTTTTACTCACATATTTGCAATTCTGTCTAGAGTTTCAGCTGCACTTTTTGTATGTAGAGTCGATAATACAAGATGTCATGTAAGAGAAGCGTTTGTTGCAGTATTTAGAGTTTCATAATCTCTGATTTCTCAAACCATTATAATATCTGGATCTTGTCTCATCAAAGCTTTTAATCCTACATCAAAAGTAAATCATTTTTTTTCATTTACTTCAGCTTGAACAATTCCTGGAAATTCATATTCTATTGGATCTTCTAGTGTAATTATTTTTTTATCAGGAGTATTTAATTTTTTTATGATTGTGTACAAAGTTGTAGTTTTACCTGAACCTGTGGGCCCTGTAACTAGAATTAATCAGTTTTTTTTGCTTAGTGCTTTTTCTAAAATTCTTTTTGTTGTCCAGAAAAACCCTAAATCTTCGAAATCTACCAAAGCTTTTGAAGCATCAAGTACTCTACAAACCATATTTTCACCATATTTTGTAGGAATAGTTGAAACTCTGACATCAATTTTTTTTCATTCAAGTATTTTTGAATATTTTCAATCTTGAGGAATATCACTTATATTTAGTTTCAAAGCTGACTCATATTTCAATCTTTCAAGAAGAATTTTATAATCTTTTCGGCTAAGCGAAAATAAAGTAACTAAAATACCATCTATTCTGAATCTCAAATCAACAAAATTTTCTTTTACTTCATAATGAATATCTGAAGCTCTTAATTCAAGTGCTCATCTAGTTATAGTAATTAGAGCATCATCAGCATTTTGACTTAATAAAGAGTCTTTTACTTTTTTTTCTATTGCTTCAAAAAGGCTAGAAGTATATGATTTTTGTTCTTCATTTTTAAAAATTTTCTCTTTTAAATCTTCTATTTTTTCTCAAGGCTTCATATTTTTAAAATTTAATTTTATAATTTAGTAATTTTACTTATTATTATTCTATCATACTATTTAAAAAATCTCAAAAAAATGGACAAAAATTCTACAAAAAAAGCTTCAATTTTGATATGGTCAGTTTTTTTGCTACTTTTCTTATCTACAAGCTTTATTTATATTTCTACAAAAATAGGGAAATACATGGATAATTCCGAAGGATTGGTGAATTCAACTGATATTAAATATGATTTTGAAAATTCAGGGTTTTGATCAGGAAATGATGAAGTTTATACATTTTTGCCAGATAATTCATATACTGGTAATTTGAGGCAAAATGAAACGTCTGAATATAGATTTACAGGTTCAGCCTCTACAAATGCTAATTTAGTTTTAATTAACTCGGCGGGATTAATCTCATATAAATTACTTTTAGTTAATTCTACTTTTACGGTCTGAACAATAAGTGCTTCATGAATTACTTCAACTTGATTTACGAATTTATCTATTCCACTTACAGCTTGAAATCCTACAGCAATACTGTATTTCAAAAATATTTGATGACTTGTAAATTATAGCATATCTTCATCATCTTCATTTCAAGCTAAAAAAAGATGATATATAATAACAAAAGAAATTGGAGGAAAAACTTATACTAAATGAATTTGAGAAATCACTAATTTTAGTAATGGATATTTGACTTGAACTTTTGATTTAGCAAAATATCAAACTTATTGACTTTATAACAATTAAAAAAGAAAGAAAATAAAATTCTTTTAAAAATTAATGTTTAATTAATATTTAGCGATTAGAATAATTTTTATTTTAATCGCTAATTTTATTTTTTATGGAAGATTTAATCTATCTTTTAGGACTTCATTATCTTGGTTTTACTCACAAAAAACTACATCATATTTTTGAAAAATCTGAAAATTACAAAGAGATTTTTACTAAAGTTTCAGCATCTAATTTATCAAAAGATTGATTTAATTCTGAGCAAATAGAATTTATTCTGGAGAGAAAAAAGAAATTAAATTTAGACTTATTATCAAAAAAACTTGATGACAGATATGTGAAAATAATTACAATAAAAGATAAAGATTATCCAGAAATTTTAAAAAATTCTTCAAATCCTCCATATCTTTTTTATTTGAGGTGAAAAATAGATAATAGTCCTAAAATTGCAGTTGTTTGAAGTAGGAAAATTACTTCTTATTGAGAAAAAGTGATTTCTATGATTATTCCAGATTTAAGTAAATATTTTACAATTATTTCTGGTTGAGCCGCAGGTTGTGATACTTGTGCTCACGAAGAAACTATGAAAGCTGACTGAATTACTATTTCTGTTATTTGAACTTGAATAGATTTAGATTATCCAGTCTGAAATAAAAAAATATATGACAAAATTGTTGAAACTGGATGAGCTGTAATTTCTATTTTCCCGCTTTGAGAGATATGAAATGCCTATAATTTCCCAATAAGAAATGAAATAGTTTCGGCATTATCAGTAGGAGTAATTGTTATAGAAGCCCGCGAAAAATCTGGAAGTTTAATAACTGCTAAATTGGCTTTAGAACAAGGAAAGGACTTATTTGCTATTCCCGGAGATATAAATAAAGCAAATTCTTGAGGTTGCAATAATTTGATAAAAAACTCAGAAGCTAAACTTGTAACAAAATCTGAAGATATTTTGGAAGAATATAATATTTTGCTTTCTTGAAATAAAGAAATAATAGAAAAAAAATTCGAACAAGAACTAGACAAAATAATATATGATTTATTGCTTTTAGAATGATTAAGTATAGATGAAATTTGTGAAAAATTATCCTATGATATAAGCACAATGTCTTTTAGAACTTCTATGATGGAACTAGAATGATTTATAAAAAAGGGAAGTGATGGGAAATTTATGAGTTTATAATTTTTTTGCATTACTTTTATTTATCTTTATAATACTCGTACAAATTTTATATTTTAAATATTTTACACTTATGAATAATTACATAATTATTTGAGTAATAGCGGTTCTTGTTATCTATGTTATTATGCAATATAACAGACTTGTTGCTCTTAGAAATAATAGAGAAAATGCTTTTGCTGATATCGATGTACAATTAAAACTTAGATTTGATTTGGTTCCAAATCTGATTGAAACTGTTAAATGATATGCTACACATGAAAAATCAGTTTTTGAAAATGTTTCACAAGCTAGAGCAGCTTTCGTTAATGCTTGAAATGCTGATGAAAAAATAGAAGCAAATAATATGCTAACTTGAGCTTTGAAATCAGTTTTTGCTCTTGCTGAAGCTTATCCAGATTTGAAAGCAAATACAAACTTTTTACAATTACAAAACGAATTATCTGATATAGAAAACAAAATTTCAGCTGCCAGAAGATTTTTCAACTCTGCAACTAATGAATTTAATACTTATTTGCAAGGATTTCCTACAAATATATTTGCTGGAATTTTCGGATTTAAAGCTGAAACTATGTTCCAAATAGAAAATGAAGCAGAAAGACAAAATGTAAAAGTAAGTTTTTAATTTTACATTTTCTAAAAAAATAAATAAGTACTCGCTATCAAGCGAGTACTTATGCTTTAACTTTTAATTTAATTTTATGGCCGTTTGATTACAAACATCTATTTGGTCAAATAGATTCAAAACATTATATTTGATTTCACTATTACCTTTAATAGTTTTTTTGTCTATTTTACTAGGATTTTATTTTTCTTACTGAAAATTAGATACTTCTGTATTAAATGAAGTATTTAGTTCTAGTATTATAAGTTTACCAATAATTGCTATTTGGCTTTTTATTGCGATTTTATTTCAAAAACAAATAATATTTTCTTTTTCTGGAGCGACTCCAATAACAAGACAAGAAAATCCAGAAATCTATAATTTAGTAGAAAATCTTTGTATTTCTAGAGGTCTTCCAACTCCAAAAATTTGAATACTTGATGATGATAGTATGAATGCTTTTGCAACTGGTTGGAATCCAAAAAGTTCTTGGATAGTTTTTTCTAAATGACTTTTGAATAAACTTGATAAATCTGAAATAGAAGCTGTTGCTGGACATGAACTCACTCATATAATGAATTGAGATATAAAAATAATGGTAATTTCTACAGTTTTTGTCGGTATAGTTTGAACTGTTTGAGAAATTCTTATAAGAACTTGATGAAATTCTGATGAAAAATGAAAAAATCCTTTATTTATAGTTTGAATTATTTTGTATATAGCTTCTATAATTATTTTACCACTTGTAAATCTAGCTATTTCTAGAAAAAGAGAATTTCTTGCTGATGCTGGAAGTGTAGAACTTACAAAAGATAGGGAAGCGATGATAAGAGCTTTGCAAAAGATCTCATGAGATCCAACTATAGAATCTATAGAAAAACAATCTGTGGCTCAAATGTGTATAGAAAATCCATTTAAAAAGAAAAACTGATTTACGACTTTCTTCGGAAATTTATTTTCTACTCATCCAAGTATAGAATCTAGAATAGAAGTACTTAGAACTTATTAAAAATATTATGAATAAACTAAAAATAATAATTATATTTTCTTTCTTTTTTCTTTTAAATAAAGAAGTTTATGCAAATGAATTATATAAAACAGAAATAGATTGATATAAAATAACTGCAATAAAAGTAGTAAAATGAAGCGGTTACAAAATAATAGCTTGAGTATCAAAAGAATGAGAGAGTTTGTCTAATTTAGTTTCTAGATATAATTGAGTTTCTTGAGTAAATTGAGCTTATTTTTGCCCACGAGATTACAAAGAATGTAATGGAAAAAATGACTCTAATTCTGATAGAATAAGTAATTGAACAAATTTTTCAAAATGGGATGAAACAGGTGCATCTAGAGTAATTTTTGCTTTTGACTCGGATAATAATCCATTTTTATTTCAAAATGCTCATGATTATAGCTCTTGAAGATGAGATATTTATATGACTTGAAGAACAATAAATTTGGATAAAAAAGATAAAATTTATAATTGAATTTGAAATTTTCCACTTCTTTTGAAAAATGGTGAAAATATGCTTGATAAGGCTCCTGAAATAAGTGAAAAAATGAAAGCAAAATCACTAAAAAACTTCATATGTTCCACAAAAGATTGAAATACAATTTATATGTGAAATATACAAAATCCAAATATTCGGCAAGTTCCAGCAATACTTATAAAACTTTGATGTTATAATGCTATAAATTTGGATGCTGGTGGTTCTAGTTCTATGATTTATAATTCTAAATATATTAGTGGTCCAGGGAGAAATATTATGGATGCTTTCATAATAGTAAAAGATGATGTCAAACATTCTAATACGCTTAAACAAACTGAAGAAGAACGAAAAAAACAAGCAGAATTAAAGAAAAAAATACTTGAAAATATTGCTAAGAAAAAACAGGAATTAAGTCAAACTTGAACAGTAATTACTTCTATAAAAATAGAATCATGATTAACAAAAGTTCAAGAAAATAAAATAAATGCTTTAGTTGATAGTTACTATAATAAAATTTATAAAATAGCATCTTGAAATACTGAAAAAATTAATCAAATTATTGATACTATTATTATTAAATTAAAAGATAAAAATACTTTGCTTATAAATTATTTTAAAGAAGAATTAGTGAAGAAAAAACAATAAAAAAGATGCGCAAGCATCTTTTTTATTTCTCAGAAAGTATTTTATGATTTTTTTTGATTATTATTTTTGCTATATAGAAAAGACTAAATGCTAAAATAAGTATTATTCCTAAATAATATAGGATATCAGCTACAAATTCAAAAGTATCTTTGAATAAATAACCAAGTAATAACAATTCTAAAACATAAAGTATTTCTCAAAGTAGGGCAAATTTTATAAATATTTTGAAATTATATGATTGTAATCAAACAATATAGTTCATATAAGGTCCAAGTCAAGTTATCAAAAATCTAGTAATAAAAATAGTTGATTTTCATTTTTCATTGAAATAATTTTCAGTTTTTGAAAATACTTTTTTGATATGTTCTTTTTTTAATTGTTTTTGTATAAAATTTATGTAAAAGAACTTTTTTCCAAGCATATAAGCTGCTATATCTCAGATTATAGATGATAAAAGTGATATAGAAAATAATATAGCAAAATCTCAAAAATTACTAATAAGAGCTCAAGCAAAAAGTATGAAAAAAGCTGTTCATATTGGGATTCGTAATTGTCCTAAAAATGGAATTATTGCTAGGAAAAGATAGTGATTATCTTGGAAAAAAGATATTATACTAATGTTCATTTTTGATTTTATTAAGTTCTAAAATCAAATTATTACAGTCAATTGAATTCTTTTCACAATATTTACTTATTGGCTCTTTCATCTCAAATAGTCATAATTTTTTTCATAGAACTTTTTCAATATCTATATGATAAATTCTTTCAACTTGATTAAAATTCATCCATAATTCTACTCTTTGATTTTCAATTGCTTGGTTAAAATATTTATTATATTTCTCAAAATTTTGTATTTTTTGTATGAAAATATAGCTCAAAATAGAAAGTACTATAAGAATTATTACTCATACTATTTTCAGAATTTTTAAATGTTCTTTTGTCATATATTTAGTTTTTTCTTAAATAAATAATTTCATTATTTTTATCAAATTCTATTATATCAGAAGGATTTGTTTTAGCTAAAATTTCAGTATTTCATATTATTTCTAAATTTTTAAAATTCTCTCAAAATTGTTCTTTTATTTCTTCTATTTTATAAGTTTCAGGAAATCCTGAAATATTTGCACTTGTTAGAAAAATTGCTCAAGTTTTGTTCAAAAAATCTTTGTTTATTTCACTTGCTACTCTAAAAGAAATTTTATCATATAAATTATAATTTTTGATATTTTTATTTATAAGATTTTCTTTGTTTTTTGGCTGTAACAAAACGGAAAAAGGTTTATTGTAATTTTTTAGAAATTCTATTTGTTCATCTGTTACAAAAGTATATTTTTCTAGGCTCTCAAAATCAGGAAGCATTATGGCAATTAGTTTGGAATAATCTCTATTTTTTAGCTTGTATATTTCAGTATATCACTCAATATCATTTGTGGGGCAAGCTAGTCAGAAACAAGTATCTGTTGGAATTATATAAATCATAAATTTAATATAATTATTAGTAGTAAAATTTATCTTGAAAAAGTCAATATCTTTTTTTGATTTAGTCATATTTATATGTTATTATATTTAAAATATTAATTAAAACAAAAACAAATATGTCGGCTCCAATTACAAATACTACAGAATCTCAAAGTCCTTGAGAAGAAATTCCAGCAGATAAAATTTTAGCTACTCAAGATGCTTTTAATACAAATTTGAATTTTATTGATGTTATACCTGATATAAAAGTAAAAAATTGTAATATAAATTTGGAAGAATTAAAAACTGAAGTAGGGGATTTATTTAAAAAT
Source organism: Candidatus Altimarinota bacterium (assembly GCA_028713225.1). Taxonomy (GTDB): domain Bacteria; phylum Patescibacteriota; class Gracilibacteria; order BD1-5; family UBA6164; genus JAQVPN01. The sequence goes on along the minus strand of JAQTOS010000003.1, from coordinate 54,284 downwards.
CCAAATCCTATAGCTCTTTATATGAATTCTTCAAAAATTAGAGACAAATTTACTGATTTTGTGAATTGTTTGAGTGATACTATAGTTTCAGGATTTTCACTTGATGATAATCAGGGAATTACTTATGCAATATACAAAAATGCAAAATATGATGATGTTTGGTCACAATTTTTGAAAAATTATTTATATGAATTTAAATATTTTGATTTTTTAACTTATCTAAATTTTGTTGTTATTTCTGATAATAACAAAAATCTTTTAGCAAAAGCCTTGCTTAAATTATATAAAAGAGAAAAACAAGAAAATATTTCTAAATTTCTTGAACTTTTTAAATCAAAATATGATTTGGAACAAGTAAAAGATTATGCTGAATATTTCAAAATAAAAGATTATGAAATAGAATTTAGGTATACTGATGAAGATAAAGTAAATTATTTCTTACAAGAATTATATTTCAATTTGGATATTACTCAGAGAGAAGTTTTTAGAGAATTATTTTCACTAAATCCAAAAGAATTTGATCCAAATTTCACTCGCACTGTTAAAATAGTAGGTCTTGTTATGGATGATTATCCTTATAAACAAGATTCAATATATGAATATGTTAATAAGCCAGAGAATTCTTCATTAAAATCAGAAGTTGATCAAGCAATAAATTGATATTCTCTTGATAAAAGAGCATTTTATGAAAATCTTTATAAAATAATTCACTGAGAATTACAAGTAGAAAAAAAGATTTTTTGGAAATATGTGAAAATAGAAATTATAAACAGACATTATCCAGATATAAAAAATTTATTTTACTTTTATTCAGCTAAAAAATTTGTTAATAAAGAGATTTTTAATACGTTTAAATGAACAATTGATTATAATAAAATAGATAATGATTTTAAAACAGGAATATTAAAATCAAATCATTATGCACAAATTCAACAATTAAAAGAATTAAAAAACTTACTACTTGAATTAAATAATAATATTTTTTCTTTTTTCTTAAATCCAATGGTCTATTCTATTATTTCAGAAAGACTTAGAATACAAGAAAAAGATTTATGGAAATTAGAATACTTGCTTTACTATATTTTTGCAGATAACTACAGTGAATATAAACATCTTTATATGTTTTTTAATCAATTAGAAGCATTTATGAATGCAAGTTGAAAAGTATCAGTTTTGGAAAAAATAAAAGTATCTTTCTCTTTAGTTTTACTTACGAGCTTAGTTATAACTTTTTCATATTTTTACCTTCCTATTTGAGTATTTATTGGTTTACTATTCTTATCTATGATAAAATGATTTGAATTTTATTACCCAGATTTGTATTTCAGATGAAAAACAAATCTTTGACTTAAATTTTTTGCTACTTTGATTTTAATTATGAGTTCATACTTTTGGTTAACAAGCGCTGATACAGATAGTAAAAGAGATTTAGCTCATGCAATAGAACAAATTAGACAAGTATGAGTTATGCCTTCAGATCAAGCTATGCAAGCTTCAGTAAACTATGTAAAAGCTTCACTTTTTGATATTAAAAAATAAATTTTTGATTAATTAATTAGAATTTATATAATCTAGCAAAACTTTAGATTATATAAATTCTTTTTTGTTTATGAAAATATTTGATATAGAACTTGATGCTTTGAAATACTGAGATTTTTTTAAAGAAATAGTAAAATTTGATAAAAAAAATATAGTTTTTACTCCGAATCCAGAAATACTTTTATCACTTAAAAAAGACAAAGAATTTACTCAAATAGTAAAAAAAGCTACTCACCTAGTTCCTGATGGAATAGGACTTTATATATGATTTCAAATTGCAGATAATAATTATTGAACTTTTGTAAATACTCTACTTCTACCATATTTTTTCTTCAATTTATTTTTTAGAAGAAAATCTCTATATGCTAAATATTGAGATAAAATTTGTGGTAGTGATTTGACTCGTGATTTGATAGAATTTGCGGACAAGAACTCTCTTTGAGTAACTATTCTTGATTTATATAATCCAACAGATACTAAAAAAGTAGAAAGCCAAAAAATTCTTATTCCAAGACTTCAAGAAAAATATCCAAATGCAAATTTTCATCTTTATATTTATAGACAAGAAGAATTTGAACAAATATTAAAAGATATAGAAAATTCAGGAGATAAAATAGTTTTAGCTACTCTTTGAGCAAAAAGACAAGAAAAATTAATTTTAGATATTTTTGAAAAACTTGATAGCGTTTCAGTTTGAGCATGAATTGGTTCATCAATTGATTATCTAATCTGATTCCAAAAAAGAGCCCCAAAAATCTGGAGAGCTCTATGACTCGAATGGCTATATAGACTTATAACTTGACCACAAAAAATAAACAGACTAAAAAGAATCTACAATGCAATTTTTGTATTTATATATGAAGTTTTGAAGAGTAAATAGAATATTTGATTTATAATTTCTTTTATGTTAAAATTGAGGATATTATAATATTATTGTTTTACTATGAAAGATCAAATTAAATGATTAAATTGAACTGAATCTAATTTAAATACTCCATCTTCTGAGAATATAACTAAATGAATAGTATGTTCTACGAAGAATTTAGTCAATTCTATTGCTAAAAATAAAACTAGTAATACATTTACTGTTGAACAAGAATTTTTTTACGAATTCAAAAAAGTTTTAGAAAAATATTATGATATATTAAGACGATTGGATATGCGAAAGACAGTTAATATAGATAATAATCAATTAGATTTATTATTATCTACTTGATTATTAGAAACTTTAACAGATGATAATATTTCCAATATTGATTCTGAACTTATTAATATAAATAGTGAAATTAATAATTTAAAAATTGAACTTGATGATAAACTTAGAAAATGAAGAATTATTAACAAAAGAAATGAATATTTATTGAAAATAAGGAAAGACTCAAGGAATATATTCAAATGATTCTGATTATTATGAAAAAAATCAATTAGAAAACATTTAAAAGATTTTGAATTAAAATATAATTTAAAAGATTTTAGCAATGACTATATAATCTTAGATATAGAAGAAAATTATAATTGAGGTTTTGAGTGATCTAAAATTAATGAAAGAAAAAAAATATTATCATTAGAAGCTGAAAAATTGCAAAATGATTTGAATTCATACGTAAATATAAATTGAATTTTAGTAAGATTAACTGAAAAATGAAAAAATGAAATCCCTGAAAATTTTGTATTTAATAAATTTAAAGAAATAAAAGAGCTAGTTTCTAAAGAACTAACTTTTTATAATATGGCAGATAGAAATTTAATAACAATGCAGTTTTTGAATTTATCTATAAGGGAACCAGATAAGCTTGATGAATATATAAATAAATTTAAGGAATTATTTAAGAAAGTTTCAGAAGAGAAGATATCATGTTATTCTTATGCAGATAGAAATTTTTTAGCAATGCAGTTTTTGAATTTATCTATAAGGGAACCAGATAAGCTTAATGAATATATAGATAAATTCAAAGAAATAAAAGAACAGGTTTCTAAAGAATTAAGTTTTTATAGTATGGCGGATAAAAATTCAATAACAATGCAGTTTTTGAATTTGTCTATAAGAGAACCAGATAAGCTTGATGAATATATAAATAAATTTAAGGAATTATTTAAGAAAGTTTCAGAAGAGATACCATGTTATTCTTATGCGGATAGAAATTTAATAACAATGCAGTTTTTGAATTTATCTATAGGGGAACCATATAAGCTGGATGAATATATAAATAAATTTAAAGAAATAAAAGAGCTAGTTTCTAAAGAACTAACTTTTTATAATATGGCAGATAGAAATTTAATAACAATGCAGTTTTTGAATTTATCTATAGGGGAACCAGATAAACTTGATGAATATATAAATAAATTTGAGGAATTATTTAAGAAAGTTTCAGAAGAGATACCATGTTATTCTTATGCGGATAGAAATTCTTTAGCAATTAATTTTCTAAAATCTATATTATTTAAAATTAGTAAGTTGAAATTATTAGAATTTTTACAGAATTACTGAAGTTATAATAATGGTGATTATAATTATTCTGGTACAGATACATGGAATTATTCTGGTACAGATACATGGAATTATTCAAATATAACTGGTGACATGGAATTGTTACTTGCTTCTTGATTTAATGAGATATTATGAAACGATCATTTATGAGATTTTAATTTTAGTGATTTGTCATTTGACTCACTGGATTCTTTAGATGTTTGAGATTATGGTGATTGTTGAACTACTTGATCTGATTCATGATGATGAGGTTGTGATTAAAATATATATTTAAAAAAATTAAATATTAGTTATTAAAAAGTAAATAAAAAAGCCCAGCACTTGCTGGGTGTTTTTAATATTAAGCAGTTTTTATTATTTTCCTACTACATTTACCATATTGAAGAAAGGTAGAAGTATGGCCATAATCATGGTTCAAACTATTCATCAAACTCATACTATTACGATTGGTTCTATTGCAGTTGCTAGATTTTTCACTATGTTGTCTATTTCTTTGTTATATCTAATTGAAATTTTGCCAAGAAGACCGGGTAGCTTACCAGTTTGTTCTCAGATTTTTACTAAACTTGATAATTCAAGAGGGAAGAATTCACTTTCTTTTCAAGTTGTAAGTAATTTTATTCACATAGCTTCACTTAGTGGAATTCAACTTGATATTTTTTGCATAACAGAATCAATTTCTTTTTCATAATATGCATTTTCTAGTGATTTTTTAGTGATTTCTAGTGCTTTGTTTATGATTATTCAACTATTTAGTAGTGTAGATAAGTTTCTCGCAAATAGAGATAAAACTTTTTTTCTTATTAATCAACCAAAAATAGGAATATTTAAAACATATTTATCAAAATAAATCTTAGTTTTTGGATTAGTTTTTAAATATCCTAATCAAACTATTATCATAGCTAAAATAGCTCAGAGAATAACAATATTTTCTTGTAAAAATTCAGATGCTCATATAACAAATTCTGTAAGTCCAGGAAGATTGACTTTGGCATCAGAATACATTTTTTGAATCTTTGGAATTACAAAAAGCATAAATGTAACTATCATAGCAATAGAAAGCGCTATAACTACCATTGGATAAGTCAAAGCTCAGATTATTTTAGATTTTAATTCAGCATTTTTTTCCTCTTTTTCTTTTATAAGTTCTATACTATCACCAAGTTTTCAAGTAATTTCTCACATTTCAATTATTGCTATATCAAAAGAAGAAAATATTTGAGAATATGTAGCACAAGATTCTCTTAATGGAATTCATTTATTTATTTTTTCAAGCAAATCAGCAACTAGAGCTTTTATTTTTATTTCTTTTGTCTGATATGAAATTATAGAAAATGCATTTGTAATAGGAATTCCTGAATTTATCAGATTTGAAAGCTGTTCTAGTAAATTGATTTTTTCTTTTGCACTAAGTTTTATTGTTCCAGCTTTTTGCTTTTGTATTTTCACTTTTAATTTTGCAAAAACTTCATTTAAATCAATGTTTTTCATTTTCTTTTTGTTTTAATTTATAGTTATTTTATTTATTTTATCATTTAATTTGTTTTTTTACAAAAATTTTTATAATATAAGCAATTATTTTTGTTTAATTTTTAAATACGCAAATATGTTCAAGTTATTCTGACTCTGAAATGAAGAAAATGATCTAGATTTACATGATGGAATCGATGTAGAAATTACTAATTCTGAAGAAAAAAAAGAGGATGATGTAGGGCAAGTAGCTCTTGATATTATAGAAACTGAAGATGATATAATTATCATTGCTCCAATAGCTTGAGTAAAATTAGATGATATAGATTTGACTCTAAATAAAACTATTTTGACCATAAAAGGGAAAAGAGAAAAACCAGAAGCTTATTTCTTGGACAAAGCAAATCTTAGAAATTCTGAGTGTTTTTGGTGAGATTTTATCAGAAATGTTATACTTCCTGAAAATCTTGCAATGAATAAAATCAAAGCTTATATGGAAGAAAATGTTTTGGTTGTTACTATTCCAAAACTTAGATTTGATTCTAAAAATATAAAAATAGATAGAATTAGCTAAAAGTGATTAAAAACTCATCTTTTAATTTCAAATTTTAAAATCACAGAAAAACATGAAAAAATCAATGAAAAAAGTAGATAAAATAGTAACTTGACTCATAATAGGAGGGGCTGTTGCATCTATTTTCTGAGTAGCCTCGCAGACAAAAAAGTGAAAAGAAGTTACCGCAAAATGAAAAGAATTTACTGAAGAACTAACTGATGCTTGAAAAGAAGTAGCAAAAAAATGATTTTCATTAATGTGAAAAGGCCTTGTAAAAGTGATATCTTTATTTGATAAGGATAAAAAATAATATGAGCTTTAAAAAAATAAGTGCTATTTTTGCGAAAAATATCAAACTTATATCATCTTTAGGTATTTTATGAATAAGTGCAATTTCGTTTTGAATTTATTCATTAAATGCAACGGATTTGCCTAATTGTAAATATGAAGAAAAAATAAAACAATGTGTAGGAGCTAATTCTAGTCTTACGAGTTGACCGAGATCTATAGAAGATTTTGTTTGTATTTCAAGTTCAAGCAGAGAAAAAATAGCTTATAATATAGCTTTAGATGCTAAATTCAAAGAAATAGATAAAAGAATCGAAACTTATTTATGATGAATTGAGCAAAATAAGAATGAATATTTTTGATCTGATGCACAAAAAACTCTTTTTGATTGAATGACTGATTTAAACAAAGCATTTTCTGATTCATCAACTTGATTTTATAAAGATTATATTGATGCTTGTTCTGATAATAAAATTGTAAAAGAAGCATTAGCTTGTTCTAATCCTGGAACTGATTTAAATGCTTCAAAATTTATAGTAAATGATTCGTGAAAAAATTTGTGTATGGATTTAGCTGAAACAAAATTAGCTATTTTTAGACAAATAGGAACAGATCTTTTGAAAACAAATAAACAACAAATAAAAGCTGATTATCTAAAAGCTTATATGCAAAAACAAAGAGGGAAATACGATGCATTAATTGATAATATGTGAATAAATCGAAATTATATAAATAAAGTGGATAATAAGTGGAATGTAGTTACTAAAGATACACATTAATAAAAAATATGTCAGATATAATAAAAGAATTTCATATAAAGGCCAAAAAATCATTTGGTCAAAATTTCCTGATAAATACTTCAGTTTTAGAAACTATAGCTTCTGAATTTAATATAGAATGAAAAAATATAGTTGAAGTTGGTCCTGGATATGGGGCTTTAACTCAGTATTTACTAGCTGAACAACCAGATTCTTTGACTTTGGTTGAATTAGATAGAGATATGATTGCAGTTTTAGAAACTAGAATAGGGAAATGAGAACTTGATACTAAAAATACAGATTTTGAAATAAAAAATCAGGATGTTTTACTCTACGAACCAAAATATGAGAAATACTTTGTAATAGCAAATATTCCATATTATATAACTTCACCGATTCTAAAAAGATTTCTATATGACACGAAGCATAAACCAGAAGCTATGCTTATTCTGATGCAAAAAGAAGTAGCAGAAAAAATAGTATCTCGTAAGAATAAAACTTCAGTTTTGAGTCTGTTTATACAAAAAAAAGCTCATACTTCAAAAGTTATAGATGTGAAAAATACAGATTTCAAACCAGCTCCAAAAGTAGATTCTATAGTGCTAAAATTTGAATCTCATTCTCTTTATTCAGACTCAGATGATGAAAAATTCTTAGAATTTATCAAAATTGCTTTTAAAGAACCAAGAAAATTTCTTATAAAAAATCTAGCATCAAAATATGAAATATCTAAACTAGAACAAGTTTTTGATGAGCTTTGACTTGATAAAAAAATAAGAGCAGAAGATGTACAAATAGAAGATTATTTGAAAATGATGGAGAAAATATAAAAAAGAATCAGGGAAATTTTTCCTGATTCTTTTTGTTAAAAATAGTATTTGTGATAGTAGGGAATGGTTTTAACCCATTCCCTACTTATTTTATCCCAAAGCTTGATTTCTATAATGAGTTAGCTTATGAGAACTAGTTTCTTTGACTATAGATATTACATCAAATTGTACTTTTTCCATATCTATTCTATTTTTCATACAATAAGACTCTATAGTTTTTAGAATTTTGAATAATTTTTGTTTATTTACTGATTCTTCTCAAGTTCAGAATTTGTCAGAACTTCTGTATTTTACTTCTACAAAAATAGTTTTGGATTCAAAAAAAGCGATAATATCTACTTCACCAAATCTACCAAATTTGTAGTTTGTATCAAGTATTTTATATCACTTTTTTATCAGATAATTTATAGCCAAAAGTTCTCACAAATCTCAAGTATTTTTCATATTTATAAAATTTCTTTTAAAATCATTTTTGTAACTTCTTCTATACTCATCATTTTTCAGTTTTTTGTACAATTTAATCTAGTCCAATCATCATACATATCACAAACTGATACTGCTGCCTCCCGAGCTTTTGTAAGGTGATTTTTGTCTTCTTCGTGAAGGTCTAGATTTGTACCATTTTTGATATAATCTCTGTTTTCTTTTGTTTTTAGTAATTCTTGAGATACTTCTGGTGGAACATCAAGAAAAATTACTTTATCAGCTTTTGGAATACCAAAAATATTATATTCTAAATCATATTCCCAATCCAAAAAAGCTTTTCTTTCTGCCTCATCTTCTATTTTCCCAGCTTGATGAATCATATTAGCAGAAACATATCTATTGCTGATTATATAGTCATAAGATTCAAAATCTTTTCTTATATCAAAGCTAGAATCAAATCTATCGATTGCATAGAAAATAGAAGCTAATTTTGCTGAAACTTCTTTTCCATATTCTCAGTTTAGATATTTTCTAACCATAAAACTAGATTGTTCATCATATCTAGGATAATCTAGAGTTTTTACTTTTTTTCAGATAGATTCTAAATGTTCAACAATAAGTTTTACTTGAGTTCATTTTCCAGATCAGTCTATTCAGTCAATTACTATAAACATAAAAATATAATTAGAAATTAGGCTAGGGAAGAGAATATTATTTTTCTATTTTTTTTACTACTTTTTTTAGAACTTCGGCTACTGGATCTTTTTTGATGGCTATTATTTCTTTTGCACAAATTACTTGAGAAAGTAGATTTAAGTTTGTTTTATCTTTTAGAAAATCATTTTTGATGTAAGTAATTTCATCAACTATATTTTTGTCTATTACTAAAAAGTTTGCTTTTACAGATTTTAATCATTCTTGAGCTAAATCTATATTTTCAAGCATTTCTCTCATAAATAAATTATTTCAACCTCAAGTTAAAAATAATTTATAAGGACTAACTTCAGTTCATAAAACATCTTTTAATGCTATTGTGAAGCCAGATTTCCATAGTTCGAAAAATTTCTTTTTCTCATCAAGATAATTTTTATTATCATCCAAATTTTTGATAATATTTACAGTCAAATCTCAAGTAGTCTCAGATATTTCTTTGATTAAATCATTAGTTCAAATATCAAGTCTATTAAATCAAATTATAGAACCAGATTTTTGTACAATTATAGTTGTTTTTGTATTTCAAATATCTATAAAAATCACATCTTCAAAACTAAGAGAAGTATATTCTATAAGCTTAGGAATAGAAAATTCTAGAGGAACAATTGAAACTATATTTTTATTTAAATAAGTTCAAATTGTTTGAAGTAGATTATATTTTGAAAGAGGAATGAAAATATTTAGAGTAGAAATAGAAACATTTTCTCAAGTAAAACCGATAGGATTTGTAACTTGTTGTCAGTCTATAGTCATTTTTGTAATACTACTAACTATAAGTTTCATATCAATATCTTGGTAACCAGTTTTTTCTGTTATAGATTTTTTAGCTTTTTCTAGAGATAAATATTCTACTTTTGCAATCATTTCATCTAATTCTCTCAAATCAATTCCAGTATTTTTTGAATCTCTTTTATAATTTATTTTATTTACTTCACTTATTACGTGACTTGTTGGAATATTGATGATCATGTCTTTTGGATTTGCTTCACTTTCCAAACTTGCTTTTATAAATGCTCTTTCGATAGTTTCACAAATTCATTCTATATTTCAGATTTCTCAATGAATTATATCACTTGTTTCTTGTCTTTTTTCTCAATATCAGATTATATCAAAATTACCATCTTTTTGTTCACAAATTGCGGCTTTTACTTTGTATGTACCAATATCTACTACAAGTATTTTTTTTGTTGGAAGAAGTTTATCTATAAAAGACATTTTATATTTAGTTAGAAAATTAAAGATTAAAGACTAAAGATTTTTTTGATTTCTTTAGTCTTTTTTGTTTTTAGCTTTTGATTTTTTGTTTATTTGCTCAAATTTTTTCAAGCAGGGAATTTCATTCTTTTAAATCTCATACTCATATTAAAGCCATTGCTAAGTCTTCAGTGATAAGCGGATCATTTGGAGCTATATTTAATGCTCTTTTTAATATCATTATTCATCTGGCAGTCTCACCAACCATATTATAAGCCCATCATAGATTTCTCAAAACTTCAGAATTATTTGGCATAACTGAATTTGATTTTTCTAAGAAGATTAGAGCTTCTTTTGGATTATTTTTAGCTAAGCTTATAAATCATTTTAAATAATTTCAAGTAGCAGAATCTTTATTTAGTTCTATAGCGAAGTTTATAGCTTTTAGAGCTTTTTCTAATTTACCTAAAAATAGATAAATATCAGCTAATTCCTCATAAAGTCTATAATCATCATTGTATTTTTTCAGAGAATTTTGAACAAGATTTATAGCATCATCATATTTTTTTTCTGATTTCATTTTCTCTATATCTTGAACTATTTTTTTAATTGCATCCATAGTTTTTTTGATTTTAGATTTTAAACTCAACATTTCTTTCTTGATTTCCTCCAATTTTAAAAAAAAAATGGGAAAAAACAAATTAATTTAAAAAAAATTGTTAAAAAATAATTATTTTATAAAATAAGTAAAAATATAATTTTAGAATTATTATGCTAAATAAATATAAAATTTGAATAGATGAAGCTGGTAGATGACCTTGGCTTGGTCCAGTTGTGGCTTCAGCTCTTTGTTTCAATCCAGAAAATCTTCCAGATAAAGTTTTGCTTAATACTATAAATGATAGTAAAAAACTTACTGAGAAAAAGAGAGAAGAAATATTTACACAATTAATAGAATTATCTAGATGAGAAAATCCACAAGTATATTTCTGAGTATGAGTTGTAGATAATTTTCAGGTAGATGAAATAAATATAAAAAAAGCAAATAAAGAAGCGATGAGAAGAGCTTTAGTTGAACTTCTTAGAAAAATAAAAAAAGAAGATATTGGTTCAGTTTTAGTTGATTGAAATGATAAATATACTTTTGAAGAATTAGATGTTCAACCTATTTATGTAGTTTGAGGTGATGGAAAAGTTTTGGAAATATGAGCTGCAAGTATAATTGCAAAAGTTTTCAGGGATAAATTAACTGATACTTATGCAAGTTTATATCCGGATTTATGACTTGAAAATCACAAATGATATGGAACAAAAAAACATATAGATTATTTGTCAGATAAAAGTAAAATCACAGGGATTCATAGAATTTCATATAAACCTGTAAAAGTAGTACTTGAAAAAAAAGAAAAAATGTTACTTCATATTTGTTGCGGTCCTGATGCTACTATTCCAATTGTAGATTTGAAGTGAAAATATGATATAACTTGTTTTTGGTATGACCCAAATATTCAACCAAAAAAGGAATATGATAAGAGACTTAAAGCTTTTATAAAAGTATGTGAAATAGAAAATATTTCTTATATTGTTTGAGAATATGATGTAGAAAACTTTTTTCGCGAAATAAAATGACTAGAGCACACTCCAGAAAAATGAGAAAAATGTTCTAAATGTTATGATATGAGACTTAGAAGGTCAGCTCTAGAAGCCGAAAAATTAGGAATAAAATTGTGGACTTCTACTCTAAATACTTCTCCTCATAAAGATTTGGAAAAACTATTTAAATATTGAGATGAACATAGCGCGGAAAAATGACTTGAATTTCTAAAGATTGCGTTTAGAAAAAATAATTGATTTTTGAGAAGTGTTGAGTATTGTAGAGAAAATAATATCTATAGACAAAACTATTGTGGTTGTGTTTATAGTATCAAGGATAAAGGAGATTTTAATTGATAACTTTTTTATTTTATGTGTTTTGAAAGAGAATGAGATTATAATCCAGTCAGTAATTTAGAACAAAAACCATTAATTGGTAAGGATTCTGATTTAGAAATTTTACGTAAAACTCCAAAAACTAGAGAACAAATAAATTCTATAATAGAAGAAAAAATAGCAAAATTACCAAAAAGAGATAACTGAGATAAAATATAAAATATGAAAAAAGTAGAGAAAAACAGTATAGAAAACATTGATGATAACTTATTTGATAAAAGATTTCTTTTTGAAGTTTTTGGAGTTTCCAAAAATGATACTCAAATTATTTTTATGGAAGACTTACTTAAATTAAAGAAAAATGAAGAACTCGAGAAAAATATCTGACAAAAATATGCAATTTATTCAAATGTATATTCTTCTCGAGATGAGCTAGAAATCTTTAAAAATCTTTTTGATGAAGCTATAAAAACTGCTAAAAAAATACATATAGTTTGAATAACTTTGCAAGAAGAATTAGATATTTTAGAAAAATATTATGAGGAACTTTGATTCATGAGAGAAGATATAAATTGCTTTAGAGTAGATTTTTCTAGAGTATTAATATCAGCTTCAGTAAAAATAGAAAATCTAATGTGGAGAGGTTCTGATTATAAAAGAATGTGAGAGAAAATTTATTTTATTCCGCCAATTAGAGAGGCTGGGGAAGTAAAAGCAATGTTTAAATGAATAAATAGATGAAGTATTGCAGGACTTTATTTGTGAGATATGAATCAAGAAAAACAAGATTTTTTGAATTTTTCTCTTACAAATGAAGATATAATTGCTCTAAATTTAGCAAAAGTATTATCATATAATCTAAAAGATGCAGGACTTGTTTGAGAAGAAAAAGAAATAATATTAAATTATTAAAAAATATGAAAAATTATAATTATTCTAAATCATCTGCTTTTTCAATAATCGAAGTTCTTATATGAATCTTCATTTTTACAATGTGATTGTTGTCTGTTTATATGTTACTTCAATCAAGTTTTAATATGAATGAGGATAATAAAAATAGAATAGTAGCTGCAAATTTAGCAAGAGAGTGAATAGAACTTGTTAGAAATATCAGAGATTCAAATTATAAAAATATACATAAATTTAATCAAATTAATCCTAAATATTCAAGTAATGATGCAGAGGATTATTCAAAATGAGAGAATATTTTTCAAACATGAGTTTATTATAAAGTTTGAAATAATTTTAATTGATGAGTTTCAGAATTTCCAATAAAATTAGAAAAAATATCAAATTTTTGAGAAGGAGTAGCAGATTTAGAAAAAATGGATAATTATAGACTTTGTTTAGATACAGAAAATAAATATTCTTATTGTGATGATAATTTTACTAAAAAAACTAATTTTTATAGATATATAAAATTTGATGATTTGACTTATGATTCAGGATGATTAAATGTTACTGAAACTGATTCTTATACTTTAGATTCAAAGGTTCTTTGGTATGCAAAATGATTACACGAATTAGATATTAAAACTATTTTGACTGATTATAAAAAATTATAAAATATGAAAAAAAATAATTTCAAACTTAAATCTGCCTTCACTCTTATTGAAGTAATTGTTTCTATAACTATACTTGCTATAGTATTAGTTTCTGTTTTTGCTGTTTTTTTCTTGGCCTCTGATTTGAGTAATAAAGCTGATGTAAGCAGATTGATGCAGGAAAATGTAAAAAATATAGTTGAGACTATATCTGAAGATGTAAGAAAAAATTGAATAAAAATATGTGATACTTGAACTGATTGTCATAATTTTCCAAGTGACGCATTATATATGTCATGATCTGATTTATATGTTTGAGAAAATCATTATTATTTGGCAAAAAAAGATACAATAAGCGATACTTATACTAGAGTTTTTAATTTAAATTCTTGTTTAAGTATAAAAGATAATTGTTCTATGATAAGAGAATCATCTTCAGGACAAGATTTAATTTCAAATTCTTGGGTGCAATTCAGCGATTTGAAATTTTATATAAGTCGTGATTTTGAGCCAAAAGTAACTATAAATTTCACTATACTTCCAGCAACTTGAAAATGAATCAAATCAAATCTAATAGAATCAAATAAAATAATGTTTGAAACTACAGTTTCTGAGAGATTATATGATAAATAAAAAACAAAATATGAAAAAAAATAATAGTTGATATTCTGTAGTATTAGCACTTCTTATGACTTCATTCATACTGATTCTTGTAGCAGGAGTTTTTAAACTTATTTTAGAGAATATGTATGATACAAGATGAATGCAAGATTATCTAAAAGCTTATTCACGAGCGGAATGATCTATGGAATTAGCTTTGAAAAAAATCAAAGATAATAACTTTTGATATGAAGAACATATATTTCCAGGTCTTTGAACAAAAAAAATAAGTGAAATATTTACTGATAATAATAAAACTCTTATATGATATGATATAAATTCTACTTCAGTTTCAATTATAGGGAAATGATTAGATGCAAATTCTTATGCTATATATCCACTTCTTTCAGTTAAAAAACCAAGATTTGAAATAAAAACTTGAGATTGAAATACTTTGGTATGGAATATTATAGGTGATAATTGATGAATAAGTGGAACAGGTTCATTTGATTCTAGTTTATCAAAAGAAAATAAAAATATAAATTCATCAAATAATTTTGTATATACTACTGATACTATAGAGCATTTTTTAATTTGATCTACTGCTAATTATTTAATTTTATATAATGTATGAAATACTCCAATAAACTATGATTTAAAATCAGATAATTTATGAGAAAAATTTGCTACAGAGAATATAAATATAGTCGCAACTTGAAAACTTTGAAGCTATAAACAGAATTTAAATGTTGATTTAAATATAGCAAATAACTTAAATTTACTTAAATATTCGATTTTGTCACCTGAAAATTAACAAACAAATAATGGCTTATTTAAGCCATTATTTGTTTGTTAATTAGCCTAAGCCCCTTAACTAAGCAAAAAAAGTTAAAAAAAAATAAAAAAAAATTTGCAAATCTTTTTGTTTGGGCTATATTAAAGGAGTTAATATTATTTTTTAACAATATTGTTTATGAAAAAACAAGATTTTATTAAAGCTGTTGCAGCTAAAGCAAGTTTAAGTCAAGATGCTGTTTCTAAAGCATTAGCTTCTATGATATCTACTATTTCTGCTGAATTAAAAGCTGGAAATGAAGTTAATATTACTGGTTTTGGAGCGTTTAGAGTTTCTAATAGAGCTGCTAGAAATGGTGTTAACCCAAGAACTAAAGCTAAAATTAAAATTGCTGCTACTAAAACTCCTGTTTTTAGAGCTGGTAAAACTCTTAAAGAAGAAATTAAATAATCTTTTTCTTTATAAAAAAGAAAGATCACTTGAAAAAGTGGTCTTTTTTTTGACTTTTAATTATAAAAGGAGTAATATACTTGAAAATATTATATTAAATTAATATTAAATGGAAATAATTGATATAGATAGCTTTCCTGAAGAAATAGATAAAAAAGATTTTTTGATTAAGCATATTGAAAAAGATATGCTTGATTTAGAGTTTCATTATAAATCAGATTTTACTAACACAAAAGTATTAAGGGATTTTATAGATACTATTTTTGTTATTTTCAATATAAAAGATTTATGGAAATCTAGATTTGTTCTTATCTCTGATGAATTAAATAATAATGCTATAGAATATGGAACAAAATCATGAGATTTAAATAAAATGAGATTACTTGTTTCTAAAAATGATTTGTGAATTTTGATTAATTTGGAAGTTATTGATTCTGGGAATGGTGAAAAATCTAAAAACTCTAAAGAAATGGAGGATTTAAGGCTAGAAAGACTTGATAGAGGATTTGATAATCATAGATGAATAAGATGAAGAGGTCTATTTCAAATAATTCATAAAATTGTAGATGATTTATATTTTAAAGATTCTAGTCCTATTTGATTAATAGTTTGAGTACATAAACAATTAAATTTTTGAACTGATATAAATTAACTAATATAAATTAAAAGTAGTGAACGGTTTTAAACCGTTCACTACTTTTTTAATAATCATATTTTTTCATCATCATTTTAGCTTCTTTTTCTAGTGTTCTTTCTTTTAAAACTTGTTTTTTATCGTGAGCTTTTTTTCATTTAGCTAGTCATACTCTTATTTTTATAAGGCTTCAAGATAAATAAATTTCAAGTGGAACGATAGAATATCAAGCTTCTTTTAATTTAGAACTTAGCATAATGATAGTTTTTTTATGCAGGAAAATTTTCCTTGGCTGATCTGTTTCTAATCTATCTTTATTTACAAGAGTTTTCCAAGCTGAAATGTGCATATTTTTAACATATAAAGCTCAATTTATTTGTACTATATAGCTTCATTTTAGATTAACTTGACCTAATCTAACACTTTTAACTTCGTGTCACATAAGCTCAATTCAAGCTTCCCATGAATCAGCTATTTCATAGTCAAAAAAAGCTTTTTTGTTTTTTGCTAGTATTTTATTCATAATTTCTTTTTATTTTCTAAATGTCTTTTCTTGTAATTTAAATACATCAGCTATATTCATTCATTTTCCAAGATAATCCCAATTTATCATATCATCAAATGTATAATTTCATGCTTTTCCTAAGATTTTTGGATTTTTTGCAACTTCAAAATGAAGATGAGTATTTGTCCGATTTTTATCTGGGATTCAAGTAATACCTATTTTTCACATAGTAGTATCTGCTTTTACAAGCATTCATTCTTTTATTTCAGGGTTTATACTATCTAAATGAGCATAGAAAACCACATCTCAATTCATAGTTTTTAACCAAATTTGGTTTCCTCTGAAAATATCAAGATTTACCATTTTATCATCAAAAGTGAGTCAAGTTCGTGTTTTCAATTTCTTTAAATCTTCGAATTTAAAGTCATGTACTATTCTAATAATTATTCCATCAGCTAGACTTCTAACTGGAGTATATTTTGGTGCAAGAACATCCCAACCATGATGAATTCCATCAGTTGTATCAGCTCTATAAGGTCTACCAGCATTTGGGATCTCAGATCTTCATTTTTTATCATCTTTTGGAAGATTATATCAGGCAACGGGAATTAAATAATTATTTTGTCTTTCAGTTAATATATAGTTAATTTTTGATTTTAAGTAACTAGCATTTTTATATTCTTTATTTTTTTCTAAGAAATCTATATTTTTTATAATACTTCAAGAATTACCAGAATAATCAGAAAGTCAATCAAGAGTTACAATTAATCATTTTTTCATTTCTTTTAAATCATCTGACTTGTAATCAGTTAATTTGTTTATTAGGGAATAGTCATCAATTAAATTAACTTCTATCAAAGAAGACATTATTTTGTCATTATTACTTTTTAGATATAAATAAGGATTTTTACAATTAGTATCAAGAAATTTAAAGTAAAAAATATAGTATCAGTTTATATTTTTTACAAATTTTTGGTCTATTTTACAAGTAGATTGTAGTCCATAATTACTTAAATCTTTATCCGATTTGTAAATAACAATATCATCTTTTGAAGTCGAATTTATATAAATATCTTTTGAGATAAGAGAATGAGATTTTATATAATCATTTCCATCAAAACTTCACATTACAAAAGAATAAATAGATACCAAAAAAAGTGTAAGAAATGATAAAATGCCTCAAATGATTTTATGCGGGTTTATTTGAATTTTATTTATTTCGCTAGCTATATCTTCAATTTTTATAGGAGTTTCTATAAATTCAGAAGTTGTTTTTTTCTTAGATTGTTTTTTTGTCATTTCTGAAAATTTTTATGTTATTAAAACCTTTCTCTTTTAAATATAGTGCGTGTAATTCACTAAGTACTCATTTATCGCAATAAAATAAGTAATTTTTTTTCTGGTCTAGTTTCGTAAATCTAGAATTGATATCATAAAAAGGTATATTCAAAATTTCAACTTTTTCAAGTTTTAATGGATTTTTAAGTCTTTTATCTTCCTCTCTTATATCGATTAGTATTTCGTCCGATATTTCTCTTACTTTTTCTATTTCACTATCATTTGTTTCTTCACTAAAAATATCTCTCATATCTGTTGTTATTCTTGTTTGAAAAGCTTCATTTATGATACTAATATCTATTTTTTCAAATTCTTTTACGACTTTATCAAGTCTAGCCTCTGTTGTAGGATTTACTGAAATCATTCCACAATATTCTGGCATAGATAAGCTATAATTGTAAGTTCAAATTTGTTTAGCTATTTCTATGATTTCTTGTTTATTGAAAGTAATTAATGGTCTCAAAATAAGTGCATTTGTAAAACTATCAATAACTGACATATTTACCAATGTTTGGCTTGAAACTTGTCCTATACTTTCACCAGTTACAATCCCAAAATATGCATTAGTTTGAGTAATCATTTCAGCAACTTTGTGCATCAAAATTTTCAAAATTACTCATCTATATTTTGTTTCTATTTTTGTAACAATTTCGTATGATAATTTCTCGAAATTTACACTTATAAATTTTGCTTTATATGACGCGGAAAAGCTTTGATGAATGTATTTTGAGATTTGTTTTACTCAGATTTCATGAGTAATTCAACCTAAATTGAAAAATAGGAAGTCCACTCTTACTCATCTTTTTGCCATCAAAAAACTAGAAACACTTGAATCAAATCCTCCAGAAATCAAGCTTACTACTCTTTCTTGAACTCAAACTGGATAACCTCAAACTCCTCTCAAAGTTTCAGTTATTAGATGAAATTTATCTGTTGCAATATCAATATTTACTATTATATCTGGATTTTTTAGACTTACTTTCGTATTACTCGAATTATGAAGTAAATGTCCCCCAATTTCTTTTTCAGCATCAAGAGAACCAAAAATATGGCTTCAAGTTCTCTTAACTCTAACTACAAAAGATTTTCCTCCAATTTTGTCTTTGTAATAATCTAGAGCGATATTTTTTGTATCTTCTAAGCTTTTAAATTCATGAGTTTTTACGATAGAAAATAGTTCTATTCCAGGAACTATCTTCAGAATTTCTATAGTTTCAGAAGCGAAATCATCATCTATTTCCAAATCTATTTTATCAAAACTATGATGAAGCTTGAATTTAGTTTCAAGAACTTTTAAACTATTTGCGATATTTGTATAAAGTATTTTCGTGAATCTCTTCCTAACAGGAGTAGATTTTATCATTATTTCTCGTCCATATCTGATTATAAATTTCATGAGCTTTTTTATTAGTTTTATTTAGTGGTCGTGATTATATGTAGAAATGTCTTTTTTCAAAATTAAAATCCCTCCAAATTAGGAGGGATATATCAAATTTCACCAAAGTCTTTCAGTATAGTTTTACACTCATTCACAATTTTTTGCATATAAGCTTTTCTATCAACACACTGTTTTTCAGCATCGTCAGAATTTATATATGCGAGCTTACGATAGTATTCTTTCATAGATTTGATGATATTTGCTTCTTTTTCAGAAACAAGTAATTCCCAAGAAATATACATTAGTGAGTAGGAAATCCCTGGTATATTATCAAATTTTATTTTAAACCTACCTTCGTTAAGCTTTTCATATAGTGTTTGTTTGATAATTCCATTATTATTTGGAATATCTACAGTTACCAACGGATTTTTCTTTTCTATATATTGATTTACCACATCAATAATTTTTCTAGATAGTGCATTTTGTAACTCAATAGGAGCAAAATTTTCAGAAGATATTGAGAAGGCATTTGCTTTAAAAAATACAAGAAAATCATTGTTATTTAAATCAAATACTGGTAAATTCCCAAACATTGTATTCCTAGTAGTATTCCATAAATCAACACCATTTTTGAAAAAAGTTATTGGTATTCTAGAATGTTTTTGAAAATTCATAGAATCTTTGTTAGCCTTTAGGGCTATCTCAGGAGGAGTTTTCTCTATAAACTTTCTAAAAAGTTCAACTATTTGTGGTGGATTAAAGTCTTCATTAAGGAGAGACTTTGGTGTATATTGCAATGTATTTTGCATCGCGAATCCTTTTTTTAAGCTCCAATCTTTTTAAAATCGGGCTTTTTTATTTATAATTATTTTAATACTAAAGTCAATATTTTTTTAATCCTTAACTATCATAATCACTCAATCATCTTCATCTATTGGAAGTAGATTATATTCTAATCCTATTTCTTCCATATATTCATAGAAACTTTCCATTTTGTGTCTGAATTTGATTACATCATCAAGTATCATAATTCATCCTGATTCTAGTTTATCCCAAGTCAGTATGAAAAAATCTTTGTATCTTTTTTTCATAGCATCTATGAAAATAAAATCATATTTTTCTCCCAAACTTGGCAAGATATCAAGAGCATTTCCACATCTAATATCAATTATTCAATCTAGTTTTACTGCTTCGAAATTAGCTTTTGCTTTTGCAACTGAATCTGGAGAAAACTCGATAGTTGTGATTTTTCCACCATTTTTTTGTATTTCAATTGCAAAATTTATAGTAGAATAACCATTTGCCATACCAACTTCAAGCAAGTTTTTTGCTCATTTAATCTTCACTAAATCTCTCAAAAATCTAGCATTAGTTTCTGTTACATTCGGAATATCATTCGCCACTCAATAGGCTTTTAATTCTTTTAGGAAGTTTTCTATATTTGTCATTTTATATCTTTCTTACTGGTTTAATTAAATTATCTTCTAATTTCACTATATTTGAAACTAGTCAATTTTGCAAAACAAAATAATCTTTGTTTTCTTGTAAATCCAAATTAGTTTCTATAAATCATCAGTTATTTATGGCTTTTAAATCTTCTTCTCCTAGTTCTATGAATAAATTATTTGGAAATAATTCGCGGTCATTTAGTGAATTTTCGGGATTTAAATCATCTATTGAAACAGATTTATCAAGTCAAAGATGTCAGATTGAAGTTCTGCGAAGAGTTTTTATGTATCATCCTGTTCAGATAATCTCTCATAAATCTACGGCAATACTTCTGATATAAGTTCCTGCTGAAACTGTAGCTTTTAAAAATAAATCTGGATAAGAATAAGAAATAATTTCTATTTTGTGAATTGTGATTTCTCTGGTTTTCATTTCAAATTCTTGGTCGTTTCTGACCAAATCATAAGCTCTTTGTCAGTTTATTTTTACGGCTGAATATTTTGGTGGAATTTGTGTGATTGTTCCAGTAAATTTTTCTTTTAGGATTTTTTCTAAAACTTCTTTATTTAGAGTATTTTTAAATTTTTCTTGTTCTTCTGATGAAATTTTAATAACTTCTTTTTCTAAATCAGCAGTTTCTGTTATTCAATCTAGTCCAATAGTGAATTCATATTCTTTTATATCTTTTTCAAAATAGGGAATAAGCTTGGTATAATTTCCGGCCGCGATTAGTAAAAGACCCGAAGCAAGCGGGTCTAGTGTGCCAGTGTGGCCAATTCTTTTTTCATTTAATTTTTTCTTCATAATTTTAACTATGTCGAAACTCGTGAAATTCAGAGGTTTATCTATTAGGTAAAACATTTTTTAGTAATTATATTGTCTAGGAGAAGATAGAAATCTAGGAGTAGTTGAAACTCCTAAATCAGGGTGAACAAAAGAAAAAGCTTTGAAGTTGAAATATCCTAAATCCAAGAAAACTTTTCAAACTATATCATTTTTAACTATGAAATTAGAATGTCCATCAATCATACAAGAGAAGAAACATTCTCTAGAATCAGTTGAAGCATTTCTATTATCTCACATTACGAAATACGAATTAGCAGGAACTGTATATTCGTGAGCTTTTTTTTCTCATCTAACAAAAGTAAGACCTTTATTAACAGCACTTAAGTATTTTTCATCTAATTGTATAAATTCAGTTCATCCAACTTTTTTGATATATACTTGTCCGTCTTCGATTTTCAGAGTTTCTCATGGAAGTCCAATAACTCTTTTTATATAATATTGTTTTTCTTTTGATACATTTGGCTTAAAAACAATTACATCTCATCTAGAAATTGCACCATTTTTTAATACTGGAACATCAAGATAAGAAAATCTATCAACTATGATAAATTCTTTGTCATAATAACTTGTAGACATTGATTGTCCGCTTATTTGAAAGGGTTCTGCTATAAAAGTTCTTATGAAAAATACCACAGCAATTACGATTATTAAATCTCTAAAAAATTCAATTGATTCTTTTTTAATTTTTTCTTTTGTTGTTAATTCTGGACTTATTAATGATTCTTCAGACATTTGTATATCTTTTTATTAAATAAAATCTGTTCAATTATATGGTTTATTCTCAAAAATCAATTTTTGTTTAGATTTTTCACAAAAAAACGACATTTAGATTTTAATAAAAAATATTTATAAATACTAATTGACAATAGTAAAATTATCACTATAAGATATAAGTGAATTAAAATTCAAAAATAAAAATAAAAATATATGGAGCTAATCTATATATAATCAAAAATAAATAAAAGTTGGAACACTTTCTTTAAAAAGTAAATACAAAAAAAATTTACTATTTAAATTAAAGGATATAATGATTAATCCAATTATATTCTAAAAATTAAGGTTTTTCAAAAATTCAAAAACAAAAACAAAAAGCGATGATGAGAAAATAATTTATATTTCTTAGTTTTTTTGTGTATGAAAAAAATATTTAAAAAAGTATTATCAAGTTTTGTGATAATAAGTTTAGTTTCAAATTTTTTAGTTTTTCAAAATGAAGTAAAAGCAGATGCTAATCCTTGGACTCAAGCAAAAGCTGAATATTTAGCTAGAAGAGCTCTTATTTGAGTTGATCAAAATACTGTAAACAGTCTTTATAATGCTGGTTCAGCAAGTGCAGCTGTAAATCTGCTTTTTCCTGATGCAAATGGACCTGATAGAACAGCTTATAATGCACAAGTAAGTGCTTTGACTAGTACTCCTTGATTTTCTTTCACAGGAGCATCTTCAATGTATCAACTTTACCAAGCAAAATATGCTCTAGATCCATATGAAGCAAAAAGAAAACTTTTTGCAGTTTTTGAAGATATTTTCTCAAGTAATGCTTATGGATGAGTTATAAATTTTAATGATATAAATAATACTCAGGATTTGATATACTGAGAAACTCTTTGAAATTATAAAAATTTGGTAAAAAAGATTTTTTACAATGCTTGAAGTCCAGGTGATTTTACTGAAGGGCAATTTCTAGACCTTTTCAATCAAACAAATAAAAGATATCCAAACGAAAATTATGCTCGTGAATTACTTCAACTTTTCTTAATGGAAGAATATAAACCTCTAGATAATAAAGACCTTTGAAGTATTAGAAATTATGAAGAAACTGATGTCGCAAGTTTTGCTAAAATGATTTTTGGTTTTACTTATGATACTGGTTCTACAAGTCATATAGTAAGTTATCAAGTTCCAACATACACTGGATCTGATATTAGAAGTGTAGCATTTTTGACTGGAGCTTTGAAATCATGAGATAATTTTTCTTTTTATAATTCAGCTTCTGGTACTATAGATTTGGCGGCTCTTCAGGCTGGTGGATGAACAAGTCTTAGAGATAATGCTATAAATTATATATTTTCAAAAAGGGAAGATGCTATATCTCAAGCTCTTGCTAACAAATTATTCAGATTTTATGTAAATGAAAATCCAACAGCACAAGAACTAAATAGTTTATCATCAATTATTACTCAAAATAATTTCGAAATTTTACCAAGTGTAAAATGGCTTTTATCAAGTGATATGATGTATTCTGATACAGCAATGAATGAACTTAGATATAAAAATCCTTTGGAATTGGCTATTTGAACTATAAAATTATTGAACCAAAATAATAAAACTTATAATGATCCGATGATTTATAATACTAGTTTATTATCAAACTTAGGATGGGAACCATTAACTCAAAATTCTATTTTTGGTCGTGATTGATTTGATAAAAATGATAATTTTTTCAATGCTAACTTGCAAAATAAATGGATAACATATTTGCCAAAATTAGCTTATTCTTATGGAACAAAAACTTCAACAGCATATAATTTACTTCCATATACTTCTACACAAGTTTTGACTTATAATACTTTTGCAGAAATAAATCCTGCAAGCCTTGTTTGAGCTACTATGATTGGAACTTGAGCTGTTACTTATACTTTTTCAGGGGCAACTACTAAAACATATAATTTTTATTCTGCACAATTTGACCTTGCAAATCAAGTTCTAAAAACTGATGGAGGAAATATAAGTTTCGATTTGACTACTATGAATGCTACGGATAATACAAAAGTTATGTTTTCATCAGGAACTTTTTCTACATGAGGAATAAGTTATCCTATAACAGCGGCTTCATTTTCTCCAAAAACTGCTTGAAGTTTAGATAGAAGTCTGACTCCAGATGAAGTAATTTCAGTATTTGAACAAAAATTATTAGTTTGAAGAACTATAGATTCTGATACTAGAAGTAGTTTAGTGAGTTTTTTAAATACAGATGAAAAAGGAAATACTATACTTTTTGATTCAACTAAACAAAAAGAAAAAATAGAATCACTTGCTACGATTATCATGACTTTACCTGAATATATTCTAAATTCTGGGATTACTAAACAATCAGATAATAATACTGATACTTCATTTTTAAATTCTACAAATTCTAAGATTATATTTGTTGACCTACCTGGAGGATATGATTATCTAAATAATTTCATTTCAAAGAAAAATTTCACTGATATGCAAACTCTTAGACCTACAATAAATAGGAAAGCAAATGAATTAGTTGATGCTGGAGATTTTTATATGGAAAATCACCTAGCTTATGGAGCAGGTGGAACTAATTGATTAAAAGAACTTTATGATAATGGTGAACTTAGAGTTTTCAATAGAACTGGTACAAAAGATCATTCTCGTGACCATGACCAAGCTTCAAAAGCAGTTCAATCTTGTGATAGTTTTACTCAAACGAATGTTGATTGAAGTTTCTGAAAATTCATAAAAAATGAAGTTCCAAGTAATACTATGGTTATTTGAAATTCTAAACCTTATGCTCTTAGATGATGAAAATATATAAATATCTGAGCAGGATGAAACATTTTAAATAATGAAAGATTATCTACAGATAAAAAAACTCAAATGTTAAACACTTTGAGAACAATAGGAAATTCTAAAACTTATCCAGGAAATACAGCTGGAACATTTAAAGATGCTGTCACTATAGATGCAATTTGAACAACAGCTAAAGCAAATACTCCAAGAGATGGAGCAGGTTATTGAAATTCTCAAAACTATGATTTCATTAAAACAATGGTGAATAATGGTTATGGAAAAGCATTTTATATGTTTTGAGATTGAGGATATGATACTCATTCTGGAGAAGCTGGTTCTTTGGATGCAAATATAAATAAAGTTGTAACATCTATGGTATCATTCTTTGATGCAGTTAAAGCGAATCAAGATATTACAATAGTTTTATTTTCTGAATTTGGTAGAACTATAAAAGAAAATGGTTCTGCTGGAACAGATCATGGAAAATGATGAGTAATGTGGGTTTTGACTAGTAATCCTAGTTTAAAAGCTGCTCTTCCTCAAAAAATTTATTGAGATTTGGATGTAACAAAAGAAAAAGAAGATTTACTAAATGTATGAATCTACTATGATTCAGTTTATTCTAAAATAGTAGAAGCTCTATACTCTAAAACTGGAATTTATACACATAAATTAGAAGATGATATTAGTACTTCTGCTCCAAAAATAGCAAATTTCAATGCTAGTTTGAAACCAAATTGATCTAATTATCAAACAAATATTAGTTTTGATGTTGAAAGTCCAAATTTTTCTATTAGTTCTGCTTCAAATGTGAAAGTAAAATATGGTAAAGATTTTTCTAATCTTACAAATACTATAAATAATTGGGAAATTCAATATCAATCAAATCCAGTTGTAAAATGAAACAAAGTAAACTTTACTAAACAAGTTTCAAATACTAGTGCATTTACTGGTACATTTGCTTATGAAATTAGAGTTTCAAATAATCAGTATGCTGAAACTGTTCTTACTTGAATAGTTGATACTGCTCCTTACAAAACTTGAGCTTTAGCAATTTCAGATACGAAAGATACAGTTTTAAACACTTTTTCAAATAAACTAGTTTCTGGAGATGAAACTCTTGCAAATAAAATACTTCTTGGACAAACAACTTGAACTTGAATGACAGAAAAAGTTTTAACAAAATGAAATTGAGTGAGACTTATTCTTGGAACTGGAGCTACTTATATAGATAGATTATCTGGTTCTGGAACTTGGAATGGTAGATTTGTTCTTTGAGATATATTGGATAAAAATATAATTTTTTCTTCAGGAGCTACTACTAATTCTGGAGAAAAATTGAGAGATTTGACAGTAGATAAACTTATCAAAATTTGAGCAGATACTATTTGAGTAGGACTTAAACTTGATAGAAATATAAATGTAGAAGTTTCTGGCTTAAAAACAAGTACAAATTATAGAGTAGTTTCTAGTGAAGATTTACAAAATTGGACTTATATGACTTGAATTACAAGTGATTCTACAGGAAAAGCTAATTTTTCAACAAATCATTTCACATATTTTGCTCTTATTGATACTACTCCCGTTGTAGTACCAGTTATTCCACCAGTTGTTGTGAATCCTCCAGTTTCTTCTGGATGAGGTGGCGGAGGTGGTGGTGGATGATTGTCCCGTGACTATTGTCCTGCCTGAGATTATTCTAGTTCTTATTATGATAAGATTTGTTGAGTAAAACCTAGTTCATCTACAGGAACTATTTCTAACATTTCTACTTGAATTATAAATACAATTATTCCTGTTTCAAATACAATAGTAAATACTTGATATGAGAAAAAATATATAAAATATAATTGATTACAAATACTTGATATAAAAAATTATTCATCTAGCCAAGTTTTTAGAAAACAAGCTTTTGAAGTTGCAAAATCAAAAACAATTTCTATTACAAATAAGGCAGAATATATTAAGAAATTAAATGCGCTTCTTGAAGCAAAATTTGCTCTTGATACTGACAAAACTATGGATACTCTTAGTTTGAAAAATAGATATATTAAACAAAAAATATTACTTGATAGTTTTTATAAGAGAAAAATTAAATAATATTTAATAAAATCACAAAAAAATAGCCCCAAATTTGGGGCTATTTTTTTGCAAATAAAAGCAAAATATAGTAAAATAAAAGAAAAAAGTAAAACAAAAATAAAATTAATTATGCAAAATAAAGAAATATTTGAAACTTTGGCTCAAAGTTTGGGTGGAAAAAATAATATAAATGAGATAAATTTAGCTAATATTTTGTTCCAAAATAGAAATAAAATCAGAGAAATAATCCGTAGGGGTGCCCCTTGTGGGTACCCTATAAGTGATAATAAAGCACAGATAGAAGGGCAAGCACAAGGCATTGCCCCTACAAATACTTCTTGGTATTTATTTTTTGCTGATTTCAGAGAATATTTAGGAATTCCAAGATATATGAATTTGGATACTTTCAATGCTTTTACTGAAGTAATTATGACTTCTGGAGAAGATTTAAATTATGATGATTTTTTAAAAGTTTTCAAAAAATCAAGAAGCTTATCAGTGACTTGAAAAAAATATAATTGACCAAATGTTGGAAAACTTATAAATAATCAGTGAGAATATATAGCTCAAGGGCTTGTAGAACTTGTAGCTAATGCAATAGATGCAACTGTTACAGATAAAAATATTTGAAGATTTTGAGAAGGATTTTATCAATCTTTAAAATTTTTAAAATGATGAGATAGTAAAATCCTAGTTCAAACAAAAAGTTCTTGAGAGAAATGATTTCAAATAAGTATCAAAGAAGAAAATGGAGAAAATCTTATTTGAAGTGTTTGAATTGATAAAAAATATAATTGAACAGAAGTAATTTTGGAAAAGAAATTAAGTCGCTTAGAACAAGATAATCTAAAATCGTTTTTAATAATCAGATTTCAAACAAATAAAAAAGTAAAAGTTTTATTAAATTGAGAAAAAATAAATAAATTAGAAGAATATATTTATTATAACGGTGAAAATCTGATTTTACCACAAGAAGAAGTAAAAATAGAAGTCAATGAAAACTGATTTAGAGTAATAGATTCTTGAATCTGAATGAGTTCAAAAGACTTATCAGAAAAATTACTTTCTCCAAATATGTCGGGAAAAAAGAGATTAAATTCTGATTCTATGACAGATTCACAAATAGAAAAACATACAAGTGATGAAACTGCATTTTTCTATAAACATTTTAAAAATGATAAAAAAATAAGAGAAAATAATGAAACAAAAGAGAAAAAAACTGCTATTAGATTGCAAGTAGGATGAGTTTTGATAGAAGATTTTTCTGCTATTACAAGTTATGATATAGAAGAATTTTGTCTAGAACTTCCTAGTTTTACTTGGCTTCCAGAATCAAGAAATAAGATAGAACTTACAAAAGAAGTAGTTATTTCTCTAAAAATGGCAATAGAAAAAATTTCAGATAAAGTGCATGATGAAAAAGAAAAATTAATGCTACTTGAAATAATCGCAAAAATTATCAAACAGCTAAAATCAAGAGAATCATCAAAAGCTTCAACAAAATCAAAATATGATATAAATAAAGTTTCAAAAGAGGCTTTTAGAAAGATAAAATGAGATTTAGAAGCAAATTGAAAAATAGTTCTAGCTTCAATCCCACAAATTCAAGAAATATTATCAAATCAAGATAATATAGTTTTTGTAGACCCAGAATTACTAAATTTTGAAATTACAAAAATTCCAAATATCAAAAAGCTAGTAAATATAAAAAATAAACAAAAAGAATTTTATGAAATAGAATTTGGAGAAAATGCCAGATATGACTATCTGATACTAAAAGATACAGTTTTAGTAAACTCAAAATATACTCAAAATTCATCAGATTTAGCCAAAATAAATGCAAGTGTAAATCTAAATACTGGCTATGAACAATGAGATGATATAGTTTTTTATGGTGTTATTGAGGATAATGGAATTTTTGAAGAGAAAAAAGAAATAGAAGAGAAAATTAAGAGTGACTGAAAAGAAAATGAAGAAAAAGAATATTATAGTTTAAAAGATGTAGAAGAATATATAGAATGATTAGAAAAAATTGTAGAAGATTTTCAAAATCACGAAAATATTAAAATTCAAAGAAAAATAATTTCTATCAAAGAAGATATTGATGATGTTATTAAAAGTGATTATAAAATTACTAAAAATATTATTTGTAATACTTGGACTTATGAACAGTGGTTTTCTTATCTTATTGATTCATTTATCTTTTATCCTGAAAGAATTTCAAAAAATTTTTCTAAAAAAGTTTATAATTTTGCAAAAGAAAATTCTTCAAATATTTTAGATGTATTTATTAAATTTTCTGGAAAAATTCATAAGTTAGAAAATGCTGAAAAATACTTAATTCAAGTAATGGATTTACTAGAAGATGAAACTAATGCAAAATATATAATTGAATATTTAAAAGAATTTGAAGATTTATCAAGGAATGATATAGAAGAACTTTTTGCAAAGTTTGAATGAGTTGAAATAGAAGAAGAAATAGAAGAAAAAAATGATTCTTTAAAAGATTTTACAATAATAAAAAAATATCTAAAAGAAAATAATCTTAGTTTTAAGGAGCTTGTATTTGTTTGAAAAAATAATGAATATTTAGTAGAAACAACAGAATGAAAAAATATTTTGTTCGTTTGAAATAAAGTTATAGATAAAATTTGATGAGAAAATTTTGAATACTTATTAGAAGTAAATATATGATTAAATTGAGAATTAGTATGAGTTGTTCAAAAAAATTGATTCCGGAAATTGTTTGTTTGAGATGAAATAATAGAAACAATTTGATGATATAAATTTGATGATATTGGAGATATTCATATTTGAAACAATGGAGAGATTAGATGAAGTATTAATATTAGATGAAGACGCTATTTATTTATTTGAGATGAAATAATAGAAACAATTTGATGAAAAGAATATTATTATTTAGATGATATCCACACTTGAGAAGATTGAAAATTGAGATGAAGAATTAAAATAGATTGAGAACGGAAATTATTTATTTGAGATGAAATAATAGAAACAATTTGGTCAAAAGATTGTAAAGTTTTATGAGATATTCACACTTGAGAAGATTGAAACCTTAGATGAAAAATTTTGATAGATAAAGAATGGAAATTATTTATTTGAGATGAAATAATAGAAATAACTTGCTTAAAAGATTGCAGAGGTTTATGAAATGTTCATACTTGAAAAGATTGAAAATTTATAGGATCAGTTAATATTAAATGAAAAAGCTATTTATTTATCTGAGATGAAATAATAGAAACAATTTGATGATACAAATGTGATGATTTAAGGCATGTATATACATGATTAGACTGAGAAATTAGATGAACTTTTCATATAGATTGAAAATGGTATACTTTTATCTGAGATACTGTTATAGAAGATTTTTTTGCTCCAGAAAACGAAACTCTAAAAAATCTTACAACAATAAAAAACTATCTAAAAGAAAATAATCTTACTTTTGGAAGTATAAAATTCCTTTCAAAAAATAATGAATATTTAATAAAAACAAAGCAGTGAAAAAAACTATTATTTATTGATGGATTTATAAATGATAATATTCCAGTAAATAAGTATGATGAATTTTTATTAAAAATAAAAGAATGAACAAATTTTTATATTTATGACGAATTTATTTATGATAATCTCGTTGCAAAGGATTATGATGAATTAGATCATATTCATTCTATTTCTGATTGAGAAAGTTATGATGAAGTTGTGATTTGATGAATAAAATATAATATATTACAAGGAGTTTATAAATGAAGTAATTGAGAATTTGAATGAATGGTGTTTATTGAATGAAGATGATGACGGAAAACTTTTATTTGAGATACTATTTTAGAAGATTTTTTTAGTGATGAGGAATATGATTATTTTGAAGAAATATCTATAAAAGAAGCAATTAAAAATAATTATACAATTGATGATTTAGTAAAAAATAGAAAACCTAAAAAAACTTATCCTCAAAAAATTTCTAGTTTTGTAGAATTTTTATGTAAGTGATGAGAATTTTTGCAAGAAGAAGAGAATAGAGTAGAGTTTGAAACTGAAAATAATTTGCTTTTGACGGATATTATAGGTATTTCTAGATATTTCGATGAAGAAATAGAAAACTTGTCTTTTGGAAATTGACTTGAAATAATATCAAAGCTAAAAGAAGAAATAAATAAAAAACTAAAAAATAGACTTCCTTTTGAAAGAAATATCACTTCTACTATAGATGGACAAGATAGAGCAAGTATGATTTGGCTTAGGGAAAGTGTTCAAAATTCTAGAGATGCAATAATTAAAGCAAGAAAAAATTGAAACTTATGAGAAGGCTTAGATGATTTAGACGTAAATTTTTATCAAAATGATAATAAGTGGATATCTAGAATGTCTGATAATATTGGAATGACTAATTATGAAGTATTTAAATATTTGCTTACTCCAGGAAAATCTGGAAAAGAAAACGATGAAACTGCAACTTGAATGTTTGGTCAAGGTTTTTATTCTCTATCTATTTGAGCTCGTGAAGTAAACCTAAAAACAAATTCATGAAACTGAAAAACTACTTATTTGAATCTAAAACCTAAATATAATGAAAACAAGGATATCATAGATTTTGAGATAAAATATGATATCAGAAATGAAGAATTTATGGGAACAATAATCGAAAGAGTAGATGATAGTGAATGAATTTGAGGAAATATTGGAGCTTTGATTTGAATTAATAATTTGCAAAAATATGTATGAAATGTCGACGATATAGAAATTAAATATAACTGAAAAAATGCCCTAAATTCAGAAAATATACAAATTTTAGAAACAGTGGAAATTCCAGAATTTTGAAAATTAAGTTTGAAACAAAATAAAGATAAACAAGAAAGACTAACAAAAGATAATTTATTTTTGAGTGAAATAAAAGATGAATATCTGAATTTCTTGCCAGATTTTATGATTGATTATATAAGGAAAAATTGATATAGTCTAGATTTACCAAGTAAAATTCAGCTTACAAAAACAAGAAATGCAATTACAGATTTTGAGGAAAATATAGATGTTTTGAGACCACATATTTTTAATCTATTTACAAAACTTATAATAAAAGATTACCTAGCAGGGAAGACTAGACTTCCTATGATGCCACTTGATTATTATGGACTTGATATTTATGAAATGAAATTTGATAATAAAATAGTAAATTTAGCGAATAGAGTAAATAATTCTTGAATTTTAAATTTATGAGAAATAGAGGAATTAAAAAATAAAAATCTTATGATTCAATATCTTATAAATCTAAAGGTAGAAAACAAATGAGAAATTATAAGTATCAGAGAATTAAAAAAAAGAAGGGATGATGAAGTATTTTTGAAAAAACATACAAAAGATACTTATGCTATAAATAATAATGCAACGAATTTAAATATTTGAATGGAACATTGAGATAGAGAAAAAATAGATTTGGATAAAATTGAAGAAAAAGAAAAATTAGAGAAAAAAGAATTTTTAGAAAAAATAGATAGAACTTTTTCTCCTTTAGTTAAAAGACTTTTTGGAACCGAAGTTATTTTTTGATTTTACTTAAGAAAAGATAAAGAAGAATGAAGAGCTGTAGATTATTGATTTGAAACGAGTGATAAAATGTATTTTAATTTCAACGATAACTTTTGGAATAAATACAAAAATGAAGAAGAATATAAAACAATAGAGCTTATGACTCATGAGTTTACTCATTTAGTTGAAGATTTTGTAAAATGATATGGAATTGATTTTGATAAAATTTTAAATGAATGAAAAAATTTTAGGCAGTTAACTTGAAATAAAATTAATTGGCAAAATACTTGATTTTGAAGTCATCAAAAAGACTTGGAACACGAACATAGTTTTGAAAAAATACAAAGAGATATTTTGAAAATGATGACTCGTGAATGAGTATAAAAAATAGTCCCAAATTTGGGGCTATTTTTTGTTTTTCTTAATTAATTTCAAACTCCAAATCTAGGACTTAACTTGGTTTTAGTTTCTGACAAAATCGTTCTAATTTTTACTACAAAAACAAAATTCTCTTTTTGCTTTTAAATTATGCAGGGATATAATCATCCATCAAAACAAAAATACATAAAATAAATTATAAAATATATTTGACAAACATCAATATTTCCTTATAACACATCTTGTAATAACACAAAAACAAAAACAAAAATTATAAACGGATAGAATTTTTTCTTTTAAAATAAAGGGAAATTGCCGTTTTTTTCTTTTAAAAAATTTTATTTTTATAATTTTTGTTTTTATGAAAATTCTGAAAAATGTTTCTTTTGAAACTATAAATACTAAAAAAATAACTGCAAAAGTTCTTGTAGTGACTTTTTTGCTTAATATAATAGCTCCAGGGCTTATATTTGCGGTAAGTTTACCAGATTATACAAATAATCTAAATACTGCAAATGTAGTTCCAGTTGCTCAAGTTGATTCTCTTAGTCTTCCTAGAACTTTGCTTTCAGGAGATGTTTTACAAGTTACTATTGATACTATAACTGTTACTCAAGATTTTTCTTGAAGCTCTGATGAAACATCATTATTATTTAATGAAAAATTAGATAATTTAGTTTCTGTTAATAGTAGTTTTGATAATAATACTCAAAAATTTACTATTACAGCATCAGTTCCTGGAACTGCTTTTAATATAGGTAATTTGACTATTACTAGAACTCCAACTACTCCAGATAATACTGTTTTAAATGTAGTTGCAGTCGCTCAAGTTTCTGAAATTTCTATTCCTCAAGAATTATTTTCTGGAGATACTGTTAATTTCTGAATAAACTGAACATTGTTTCAAACTGCTTTTTCTGGAACAAAAGATGATTCTTTGACTAGTTTAGCTCAAGATATAACTGCTAATACTCCAGTATCAGCAGTTTACAGCGGTACTACTTCAAAAATAGTTATGACAGCAAAAACTCCTTGAATTGATTTCTCTATGTCAAATTTGATAATCACTTCAAATGGAACAGCTCCAGTAAATATCGTTGCAAATGTAATTCCAGTTGCTCAAGTAGAAAAAATTTCTTTTCCAAGAAATTTATACAATGATGAAACTATTTCTCTTACTTTAAGTTGAAATAATTTAAGTCAAGCATTTGATACTGATTATACAACAACTATAAATTCTCTATCTACTCAAATAAATAATCTATGATTTGTTAATTCAAGTCTTTCTGGATCTGATTTAATTATTTCTTCAGCAATTCCTGGACAAGCTTTTACTACTTGATCAGTAAATTTAGTATGAGCTACAAATTCATGAGTAAATATAAGTCCAAATGTTATAGCTCTTGCTCAAAGAAATGATATAAGTGTTCCTAGAGACTTAGTTGACTGAGATACTATCAATTTTACTCTTTGAACAGACACTCTTACTCAAAGTTTTTCTGGAACATCAAATGATACTATTTTGGCTTTAAATGACCAAATAAATTCTCTATCTTGAGTTTTTGTAAGTGCTTATAATCCAGCACTTAGAACAATAAGCGTAAAATCAACTAGCCCTTGAATAGCTTTTGCTAACCCAAGTTTATATATTTCATCTAGTTTTGCTTCTGCTAATTTAACTGCAAATCAAGTAGCTATAAAACAAGCATCAAATTTAACTTTTCCAAAAGCACTAGTTGCTGGAGATACTATTTCTGCTATTGTTAATGGAAGTCCATATTCTCTTACTTTTTCAGGAACAAATGATTTAACTATATCTGATTTTGCTTCTCTTATTGCTTCATCAAATTCAGGAATTTTAAATATTACAAATACATCAAATTCTATTTCTATAGAAGCTGTTACAGCTGGGACTCCATTTAGTCTTTGAAATCTAAATATCACAAATACACTATCTCCAACAGTACTTGTTGCCAATGTTGTTCCAGTTAAAGAACAAATGCAATTAACTGTAAATAACACAATAGTAGCTTGAGATAATATAAGTCTTGACGTAAACTGAACTCTTTTAACACAAGCTTTCACTACAGATGAAACTACTACTCTAAATGCTTTAAATACTCAAATAGACTGAGTTTCTGGAATTAAATCTACTCTTGTATGAAAAGTATTTACTATAGAAGCTAGAACAGCAGGAACTGCATTTACAGTAGGGAATATAACTACTTCAGGGTCTACAATTTCTTCAAATATTCTTACTTGAGCAGTTTCTGAAACAAAAGCTTGATTAAGTTTCATAGTTAATGCTATTCCTACAACTTGAGATTTTTTAGATATTTGAACTTGTCATGTTACTTTTATAGCTGGTTCTGGAACAACAAATGATTGTTCTACAAGTAATGCAAATATTGATACTACTTGAATTGTTGATACTTCAACAGTAGCTTCATTAATTAGATGATTATCTTCAGTAAGTGATGCTGTTCATGGAAGTTTAGCTATAAGCTGAATAGGATCTAATGTAATAGTAAATGCTACTACTACTCCAGCTTCTAATTGAGATATTAATCTTGCTTATTCTACTTGAGTATCTTCTGTAATTTTTACTCCTTGAATAGCTCCAATTGCTTGAGTTCAAACTATAGATTTAACTAGAGATTTTGCTCCTGGAGATACATTTACTGCTCTTGTAAATGGAATTACTGTTACTCAAAATTTTGCTTCATCAAATACAGTTTCATTTAATAATTTAGTAAGTCAAATAAATTCTTTACCAAATCTATCTGCAACTTGAGCAAGTAATCAAATTACTATTACAGCAGCTTTAAATACAAATCTTACAATTTCTGGAACAAATTTCCAAAATACTACTAGTCCACTTTTGATTATTTCAAATATTACTGCTGTTGCTGAGAAAAAAATTATTAATTTTCCATCATCTATTGTAGCAAGTGATGAAATCCAAATAAATATCGATGGGACAACTATTAGTTCTTCTGGAACAACATCATTAGCTGATTTAGTTTCTCAAATTACTACTAACACTCAAGTTAATGCTTCATTATCAGGAAGTTTAGGACTAGTTTTGGAAGCAAAAAATGCTGGAACTTCATTTAATGTAAATTCTACAAAAATTACAAATACTAGCACTTCTACAACTACTCAAATAAATGTAGTATGAGTTGCTCAAGTTAATACTTTAACAGTTCCTTTTAGTTTAGTTTCTGGTGACACTTTAACAGTTAATATAAATGGAAATCCAGTTTCTCAAACTTTTGTATCTGACGAAGCAACAACACTTGCTGCATTAAATACAAAAATTGATGCATTAGCAGAAGTAAATTCTTCAGTTGATACGACTACTAAAATTTTTACTATCACTTCTTCAATTGCTGGAACTTCTTTTACTGCAAGTTTAGCTTGAACTTCTACAGTAATAAATGGAACAAATATTGAAGCAAATGTAGAAAATGTAGCACAAATTGATAATCTAGTTGTAAATAGAGAAATAGCTGCTTGAGATAATTTATCTCTAGATATTGCTGGTCATACTTTGACTCAGGCTTTTCTAACTGATAAAACTACTACTCTAAATGCTCTAAATACTCAAATTAATACTTTGACTGAAGTATCATCAGTTTTTGACTGAACTTCTACTTTTACAATTACTTCAAAAACTGCTGGAACAGCATTTACAACTGGAATTTTGACTATAAATTCTACTTATCCAAGCACTTCTCAAGTTGCAAATGTTCCTGCTGTAGCGCAAATTGATACTTTGACTTTATCTAGAGATACAATTCTAGGTGATAAATTATCACTTATGATTGATTCTGGTTCTATAATTAACACAAGTTTTTCAGGAACTAATACTGATACTCTAAATGATTTTGTAGCAAATATAAATGCTTCTCAAACTTGAGCTATCGCAACAGTTTTAGGAAATACTATTACTTTTACTGCTTCTGTAGCAGGTGTTCCATTTCATGTAAATTCTTTTGTACTTGAAAATACAAGTCTTGGAAATACTACTACAAATAATGTAGTTGCTGTTGCTCAAGAAGATGAATTTCCTATTCCAACTTTTGTTGTTTGAGATACTCTTTATACAACTATAAATGGAACTGGAATCGTAGAATCATTTAATACTGATAATGCTACTACTATTTCAAATCTACTTAATAAAATAAATACTTCTATTCCAGAAATTACTGCAACTTATAATAGTGCAAGTGGAATTATTAACCTTAGAGCAAATACACCAGGAACTCCATTTACTATAAACGATGTTTCTATTATAAATACTACTGCTCCAGTTTTGGAAACTGCAAATGTTCCAGCTCTTGCTCAAGTTGTAGAATTTACTCCATCTGGAGCTATTAGACAAGAAATTACTTTTAGAACTACAGTAGATTGAGTAGATTATGATTATACTACTTCATCAGGTGAAACTATTTCATCTCTTGTATCTTGAATTGCTGCATTATTTGCTACAAGTACTTGAGTTTTAGCTACTACTACAGCAAATACTGTTGTATTAACTGCTGCCACTCCAGGAGTTGCATTTACTTATGATTCAAAAGTACTTGATATTATGCCGCCAATTGTTTCTTCTAGTATAGCAGTAAACCAAACTCTTAGAACTTCTCAAACTTCTGTTTCAAATGTTTCTATAAGTGAAGATGGTGATATCTATCTAGTTTTATCTGGATCAACTATCACTTCTACTTGAGATTTACTTGATGCTGTAAATTCTGGAAGCGGATTCTTAGCTCAAAAAGATGCTATGGCAAATACTTATTATAATGTAACAGTTCCTGCTGGAATTGTTGATTGAAAATATAATTTTGTTGCTATTGATATTTATGGAAATATTTCTCAAATAATTGATGGATGGCTTACTGTTGATAATACTCCACCAGCTATAAATATAACAACAGCTAGTGGTCAAACACTTAATACTGATACAATTACAATACAATGAACTACAGAATCTAACATTTTAGTTAATGTTGCTGGAATGAATATATTTTCTGATTGAGCTGGAAATTTTTCAAAAGTTGTTACTCTAAATCATAATACTGTAAATAATATTTTGATTTTAGCTACGGATGCTGTTTGAAACACATCAACTACTAATTTCTCAGTTACTCATGATGACATGTCTCCAAATCCATTTACACTAAACGCTCCTGCATATACTAATTCTTGAGTAGCTCAAGTTTCAGTACATACAGAAAATTCTTTACAAGTTGAAGCTTATTCAGGTGTTACATTACTTGCTACTTGAACAACAGATAATTCTGGAAATGCTTCATTTGATTTAAGTTTAGATATAAATGCAGTTAATAATTTTCATATTGTTGCTACTGATTTAGCAGGGAATACTAGTTCTGGAAATGTTTCAATTGTACAAGATTCTATTGCTCCAACTACTATTTTGGATGCTACTCCAAGTATAATTCACGCTGGAAGTCTAACAGTTTCAGGAAATACTGAATCTAATGCAACACTAGTTGTTACAAATTCTGGATTTACTTCTACTGGAACAGCTGATGCTTCTGGAAATTTCTCAATTGATATTCCTCTAGAATCTGTTGCTTTGGCTCAAACTTTAAATAATATTACAGTTATTTCTACTGATTTAGCTGGAAATACTTATTCTACTGGATTATCTATTACAGAAGATAGTATTCCAAATGCTTTAATCATAGGAACTCCTAATAATATGTTTGTTCAAAATACTGCTTTCACTTTAACTTGAACAACTAAACCAGGTGCTACAGTTGATGTAAATGGAACTCCAGCTATAAATACTTCTTGAAATTTTTCTTGAGATATTACTCTAAATGCTAATCTAGAAAATTCTTTACTTATTACATCATCTGATCAAGTAGGGAATACTCTTACTGGAACTTTGACAGTTACTCATGATTCTATTGCTCCAAATGTATCTATTACTACTGGAACTACTCCTACAAATGCAACTTTAGTAAATATTACTTGAACAAGTGAAGCAAATACTCCAATTGTAATTACTGGAGGTTCTGGAACTTTCTCACAAGTAACAGATGCTTCTGGAACTTTCAATATTGCAGTAGATTTAAATGCAGGATTTGTAAATAATTTAACAGTTTCAGCTACTGATTTAGCTGGAAATATCGGAACTTGAACAATTTCTATTTTCCAAGATCCAATTATAAATTTTGTAACACTTCCAATTTCTGGAGTAAATTATGCAAATACTGATACTTTTGCAATTACTTGAAATACTAAATCTTTCGCAAATGTGACTGTAACTTGAGCTTCTGGAACTTTGAATTTAGTTGCTGATTCTAATTGAGTATTTAGTGGAACAATAGTTTTAAATCAAAATACTCAAAATGATATACTAGTTTCATCAACTGATGCAACTTTAACTACTTCAACTTGAGGATTTACAATTATTCATGACAATATCACCCCAACAATTTCAAATTTAGTTTATCCAAATGCTACTAACGGGGCTAATGCAATAATTACTTGAAATGCTGATACAGGTTCTATTCTAACTGCAACTAGCGGAACAGCTTCTGTAAATGCAAGTTCAGCTTCTGGAACATTTACTATTAATTTCCCACTAGTAAATAATTCTACAAATAATATAGTATTAACAGCTACAGATGCTGCAGGAAATACTTCTTCTGGAACTACAATTTCTATCTTACATGACTCTATTGCTCCAGTTGTAGCAAATATTGCTGTTACTCAAAGTCTTGTTTGAACAAATATGCTTTTGAATTATTCTTTTGATACAGATAAAATAACTGATTCAACTATATATATTGGAACCTGAACAAATGTACTTGCTACTTTAGTTGCATCAGATGCTACTCTTGCTAGTCAATCTCATTCTGGAACTATTTCATGATTTGATTCTACTAAAAATTACTATTATTTTATCACTTCTACTGATGTAGTTTGAAATACTACTACAACAACAATAACTACAATAAATGCTATTCCAGTTGTTGTGCCTCCTGTAACTCCTCCAGTTGTTTATTCTGGTTGAGGTGGTGGTGGATCAATTTCTAGAGATTATTGTCCATCAGGTGATTATTCATATTCTTATTATGATAATTCTTGTGGAGTAAAACCAGCTAGTTCTACTGGAACTACAAGTTCTCATACTTCTAAGGAAGCAGTAATTTCTACTTGAACTACAAATCAAAATAATTCTTCTAATAATGTTTCTCAAGTAGCCTCAAAAGCTCCATATAAAAAATATATCAAATACAAAGGATATTTTATACTTGATATAAAAAATTATAAAGATGAATCAGTTTTTAGAAAAACAGCTTTTGATATAATCAGAAATGATAAAATAAGTGCAAAAGATAAAATTGCTCTTATGAACAGACATAATTCATTACTTGAAGCAAAATTTGCTCTTGATATAGCAAAAAATCAAGCTGCTGATTTAGCGGATAAATATATTAAACGATTAATTATATTCAATGCTTACTACGAAAGAGTAGCTGGAGCTAGAAAATAATCAAAAAAACATTCCTCGAAAGAGGAATGTTTTTTATTGCATATTTTTTAAAATAATATAAAATCAGAAACAATTTAAAAACTAAATTTTATCTAATGAAAATATGAAATACGGAAAACGTAGAGATGTTTTGACAAAACATCTCTAGCAAGAGAAAATCAGCCTTCACATTAGTGGAATTAATCATAGTTATTACTATTTTAGCTATTCTTGCTACTATAGGTTTTATTAGTTATCAAAGCTATACTTCAGATGCTAGAGATGCAAATAGAACTACATCTATCAAATCAGCTCAAGATTGACTTGAAATATATTCTATAAAATCATCTACTTATCCAAGTCCAGATTCTCCAACAACTCTAACTTGATGAAATACTATTATTATTCAATGAACTTTATGAACTACAGTTTCAAATGCTATAAAATTAATGTGATGAATAAAAGACCCGAAAACTAGTTCATATTATGTATATTCTACTTCTTGAAACTGAAAATATTATCAAATACGAGCTGATTTAGAAAACTCTGTTTCATATAATTCTTTTGTAAATACTACTTATGCTAGTGCTACAAAAGCACTTGTTAAATGAAACTATTCATTTGACCCAAGTTTACCAAGTCTAATAACAGTAACTTGAAGTGTAAATACTGCTTCTTGAATATTTGACCCAAATGTTTGTTTTGTTATAGACTGATGAAATAACTTAGTAACAAGCAATTCTGCAACTTGCTCAAAGAAAAAAGATATTAGTTTTAAAAACTTTGATTCTAATCTTGTTTGATATTGGGATATGGAAAGTCTTAATTGAACTAAATTAAAAGATTTGAGTGGTAATTGAAATGATGGAACTATTTATAGGGCAACTCGAGATACGCTTAATTGATATAATAATTTTGCTTGAACATATACATGATGAATATTATGAAAAGCTATGCAGTTTGATATAACTGGAACTTCTAGATTTTCAACTGGAACAGTTGTAAATTTATGAACTTGAAATAGTTTAAATTTATGAAATATTGCTACTTTTTCAATGATTATAAAAACTGATTGATTAGGGACTTATAATTGGGCAAGTATTATATGAAAATGAAATGGTAATTGATGAGATATTGTAAATTATGGTGTATGAATTTGATATGTAGGTCATATAAATAATCGGATAGCTTGAAAAATTAATATGAAATTAAATTGAATTCCTTGAGTTACTTGAGCTTGATGTTGATATGTCCAAGATGATAATGTTTTCAATTTAAATGAAGTAAGTGATAATAAATTTAAATTTGTAACATTTGTTTATAATTGAGATAATTGAGGTTTATATATAAATTGAATTAAAATAGTTAATTGTATTTTTGATAATAATAGAGCTATATTAAGTCATACTCCTATTATTCCTACTACTATTTGAGGAGTTTATACTTCTCCTTCCGCTACAGCTTATACAAAAGACTCATACCAATTTATGTACAATTGAATTATTGATGATGTAAAAATATAT
Source organism: Candidatus Altimarinota bacterium (assembly GCA_028713225.1). Classification (GTDB taxonomy): domain Bacteria; phylum Patescibacteriota; class Gracilibacteria; order BD1-5; family UBA6164; genus JAQVPN01. The sequence continues at coordinate 11,990 of JAQTOS010000003.1, read as the reverse complement.
AATCGTGCATTATTAGATTCAGAAATTGCTCAGCAAGCTAGAATTGCTGGATTTTAAAATAAAAGAGAGATGTTTCCAAATTTGGAAACATCTCTTTTTTTATCTCTTCCTAATCTTTTTAATCTCTCATATAAACATTCCAAATTCTGACTTGTTTAATACTGCAAAAAATCAGGCAAAAACTAGAGTGTATAGAACTAAATACGTAAATGAAATTCATCTTGCTAGTCAGGTAAAGTGGGGAATTAAAAATATCCAAGTTAGAGTTCATAATATTATAGATAAAGCTATATTTTTTATTATAAAATTCCAGTCATAAGTTATTTTGTATTCTTTGAAAAGTAATTTTTCGCTAAGTGCATAAATCACAAACCAACCAAGTCCAGTTGCAAGCGATGCTCAGGCTACTCAAATCCATTTTATAAGTAGATAATTTGTTATCATATTTACAACTATTGCAATCAAAATAATTTTCACTCTTTCTTTTACTCTTCCTGTTCATCCAAGTATATTGAAATTTATTTGAAGTAAGAAGTTAAATACTAGAAAAAATATAGAATATTGTAATATTACTCAAGATTCTAGAAATTTTGTTCAAAATAAAATATACGAAATAATTGGTCAAAAAACAAAAAATAATGTAGAACAAATTATTGCAATAACTGTGAAATATTTAGTAAAAATTTGTCTAATTGTAGTTATTTTTTCATAATCTTTACTACCATGTAAATGAGAGAAAACAGGAAATAGAAAAGCGAAAATTGGTCAAATTATCATAAATGGAATTCCTATAATACTCAAATAGTTTGTATAATAACCAGCATCAGTCATTCAAAGCATATAAATAATCATTTGCATATCTATTTGACTCAAAATAGTTCCAGCTTGATATGCTAGTAATATCATCATTGCATAAGAAAAAAGAGTTTTGAATAATTCTTTATCCCATAAAGCTTTTTCTTGTTTAAAATATGGAAAATAATATTTTTTGAAAAAGAAAAAAGCAGCAAAAAGCATTCATATATACATTCACCCTATCCAAGCCTCTGAAAAAGTTCTTATATCTCAAATATCAAAAAACCATACTCAAACTACCAAAAATAATGTAAATAACATTCTAATAAGTTCTATAATCTTTTGATAAAATGTGTTTTGTATACTTCAAAAAAAAGTCGATATTATATGGAAAAAATTGTTTCAGAAGAAGAAAAAAGCAAATATAAATATTATATCAGCAGATTCCTTGTGATGAAAATAGTTTAGAGCTAAGTAATTATCTCACCATATCAGAAATGCTCATATAATTGTACTTGTGATAATTTGAGCTAGCATTGCATAAGTAAGCATAGATTTAGCTTTCACGTAATCTTTTACAGCTATATATTTAGGTAAAAAATAATTTAAACTTTCAGTTAATCATAAGTCATTGAATGAAGAAAGTAACATAATTAGACTCATTACTCAATAGATAACTCAAACTTCTTCTACTGTTAATTCATTTGATATTATTATCTTTACTATATATCAGATTGGAGCTATAATAAAAGAAAATAAGTATAACCAAAATCATTTTTTTATAAATTTTTCACTCAAACTTTTGTGTTCGTCTATCATTTTTTTGTTCTTTATTAGAAATATTCTGAATTATTTTATAAAATTACTAAAAATTTGCAATTTTTATATTATTAAATAAAATATATATAACTTCTTGCAAAAGAAGCTAGTAAATAAAGTACGAAAAAGAGAGGTTAAGGGCCTCTCTTTTTCTTTTTACTCCCTTTTTTAATTATGAGAGTTAAAAAGTATCCTTTAAATAAAGGAACTTTTATCTTTATATCCATAGATATAAATTAGTAAATAAAGTACACTAATTGTAAAAATTAGCTATTTAAATATATTTATAAAATTTGTTTTTACAAGCTTAAATCCATATTACAAAACAACAAACAAGATTTTTTTGTAATTTATAGTTTTTTTCATATAATCTGCCACAAATACAATTTATAAATAAAAATTTATGACTGCTGAAGAACAAGTAAAAAGTATAATAAAAAATAAAATCAAGGAAAAGTATGAGTTAGATTTAGGGGATTTTGATTTAAGTATTCCTCCAAAAGACGAAATGTGAGATTATGCATTTTGAGCTTTTAATGTTTCAAAATTGCTTAAGAAAAATCCTATGGAAACAGCAGGAGAATTGAAATCTGTTTTTGAAGAATGTAGAGAATTTACAAAAGTAGATATTGCGGGACCTTATGTAAATATTTTCATTTCAAAAGATATAATGTCAGCTTATTTTGCTGAAATTTATGCAAATAAAGAAACTTTTTGAGAAACTGGAGAGGGAAAGTGAAAAACTATAGTAGTAGATTATATCTGAGCAAATGTAGGAAAACCGCTTCATATAGGTCATATGTGTACACCAAATCAAGGGCAAGCAATGATAAATACTTACAGAAAACTTTGATACAAAGTTATCTGAGATAATCACTGGGGAGACTGGGGTATTATCTTTGGTAAGCTAATTACTGCCTATAAAACTTGGTGAGATGAAGAAAAACTAAAAGAAAATGCTGTAAATCATCTTTTTGAATTATATGTAAAAATTACTGCTGAAATTGAAGAAGAAGCAAAACAAGAAAAAACTGATTTAGAAAATTCTACTAGAGAAGCTTTTAAACTTCTTTCTAAGGGAGACAAAGAATCTGTAGAATTATGGCAAAAATTCACGGCTTATTCTATAAGTTCGGCTCAAATAGAACTTGATAAATTGCATATCAAGGCTGACTTCAATATTGGAGAAAGTTTTTATGAAGGTCTAAATTTGCCAAAATTAGAAAACTATCCAGATTTGAAATATAATATGTCTGATATAGTTGCAGAACTAATTAAAGCAAAAGTTGCTACTCAAAATGATGATAATTCAGTTTGAGTTATTTTTGATGAAAAGACAAAAATACCAAGTTGTATGCTACAAAAAAGAGATGGAACAAAATGATATTTGGCTTCAGATTTGGCCGCAATAAAATATAGAATAGAAAACTGGAATCCTGAAAAAATCATATATTTTGTTGATGTTAGACAACAACTTCATTTAAAACAAGTTTTTGAAACTGCTAAGTTAGCAGGATGGTGAGAAAAAACTGAAATGATTCATGCTTATAATTGATTCATTTCTCTAAAAGATTGAGCAATGAGTACAAGAAAATGAAGAATTGTTCGTCTTGATGCTCTTCTTGATGAGGCAGTTTCTAGAGCTAAAAATATAATCTTAGAGAAAAGACAAGAAATTTCAGACACTGAATTAAATTCTTTAGCTAATATTATCTGAATTTGAGCTATAAAATACGGATATTTATCAAAAAATAGAACTACAGATGTAGTTTTTGATTGGGATGAATTCATGACTTTTGAAGGGAATTCTGGTCCATATATACAATATGCTTATGTTAGAGCTAGAAATATTTTAAATAAATCTGAAATGGGTGCCCACAAGGGACACCCCTACAAAGATGTAGGGGCAATGCCTTGTGCTTGCCCAAATGTTGAATGATATAATTTTAATTTACAAGAAGAAACTTCACTACTTAAATCTATTTTTGCTTATCCATCAATTTTAGAGGAAACAGTTAAATGAAATTTTCCTCATATTTTGGCTTGATATGCCTATGATTTAACTAAAAAATTCAATAGTTTTTATAATAATATTTCAGTTATAAACGAAGAAAATGAAGAAATTAAAACAGCTAGATTACAACTTGTTGAAATGTTTTCTATTGTTTTAAAAGATGCTTTTAAAATATTAGCTATAGAAATGCCAGAAAAAATGTAACAAAAAAAAAGAGCCGCTAATGCGGTCTTAAATCTAAAGCAATCAAACTAGGTTTTTCCTAGTGGATAAAATTGGGTTTTAAACCAATACTTATTAGCTTGATGACCAATAATTCCTATAAGCATATTTTGGTGTCATAGCTTATAATGATTTTTTCTGCAATAGATTTGAATTATTTTTCTGATAAATTAATTTAAGAATAATAATTCAAATCTACATTGATGTTTTAGTTTCTCCCTTATTGCTAAGGGATGAATCTAATCAACTTATTTATTTTTCAAGATTATTTTATGGGAGCCTTTGATCTAGTCGGTACTCTCTAATCTTAATAAATGAACTTGTTGGAAAACTAATTTTTACTTTCAATATTAAACGAGAAATGAACAAAAGTCCAAGACTCATTTTTAAATATAAAGATAAAAAAAGTTAGTCTTCGGAGTATATGTATTTTTTAAAAAATGTCAAATGATTTTACAAGTAGATTACAATAATTTTGCTAAAACCTTTTCTAAGTCAAGAGAAAATATGAAGTGGGAAGAAATAGAATATTTTTTATGAAATTACGATTTAGAAGCTAAGTCTGTTTTAGATATTTGATGTGGAAATGGCAGATTTTTATCTGCTATAAAAGAAAAAAACATAAATTTTTGAAAATACTTATGACTTGATTTATCAAGCTGATTACTAGAAGAGGCTTCAAAACTTCATCCAGAAAATGAATTTTTGAATCTAAATATGCTGGATTTAGATAAAATAGAATCAAAATTTGATACTATTTTTTTCATTGCATCTTTTCATCATTTGCAAAAATTAGAAGACAGAATAGAAGTTTTGAAAAAAGCTAGAAATTTATTATCAGAAGATTGAAAAATCTTTTTTACAAATTGGAATTTAATAGGACAAGAAAAATACAAAAAATCTAAAATAGAAAATTCTCAGAATGAATTTTTGAGTCTAGATTTCAATATAAAAATTTGAGAATTTGATAGATATTATCATGGATTTAGTTTGAAAGAATTAGATTATTTATTCAAAGAAGCTTTATTTGAACTAATAGAAAATAGAGTTTTTGATAGCGGAAGAAATATTATAAGTATAGTAAAATAATAAAAAACTCCAGAATTTCTGGAGTTTTTTATTATTATTTTCTTAATTCTAATTTTGCTAGAACTTCTTCATATTTTTCAGTATTAGTTTTCTTTAAGTAGTTAAGAAGTTTTCTTCTTTTTGCTACCATAAGCATAATACCTCTTCTTGAGTGGTTATCTTTTTTATGTTCATCTAAATGAAGTTTTAGGTTTTCTATTTTAGCAGTAAATATTGCTATTTGTACTTCTGTAGACCCAGTATCTTTTGCGTCTCTTGCGAAACTAGCTATAACAGCTTTCTTTTCAGTTCTTTGCATATTGCAGTAATTTTAAAAAATATAAATAAAAACCAGAAATTACACCAGTTTTTTCTTAAAGCAAAGGGATTATATTTACAAAATTCCCAAAATCAAAAAAAAATATATTTTTCTTGTAAATCTCAAAAAAATGAATATAAAAAAGGGGCTAAAAATGAAATTCAGATAATAATAATTAGACCATTAAAGACAAATCAAATGATTAATAAAAATTTAAAAATATTAAAGATATATTTAGAGAAATTTGCAAAAATATTTGATAAATATCCAAGAGAATACTTCGCGTTCTTATTTTTCTTGATGTTTGGATTATTTCTTATATACAAAGTATTTGATTATACAGTTTTAAATTATGATTTTTATAAATCTATGGCAGATAGACAACAAAAATCAGAAACAGCAATTCCTGTAACAAGATGAAATATTTATTCAAATAATGATATGTGAAAGGTTTTAGCAACTTCAGTTGATTTAGATGATCTTGCTATAGACCCAAAACAAGTTTGAGATAAGGCGAAATTAAAAGTTTTTTTAACTGACATTGTTTATAAACAAACTTGTTATTTGAAAACAGAAAAATCGTGTGTTAATGATTTATCTAAATTTTTACATGTTCTAGAATTACCAGATTTTAAATTTGAAGAAGCTTATATAAAATGAATTATTTCTGCAAAATTGGAAAATGATATAAATAAGAAAAAATTAACAAATTTGCTTATATCAGATACTCTTCCACAAGATCAAATAGAAAAAATTAGAAGTCTTAATTTGCCTTGAATTTATGTTAATTGAGTAAATTTATATGCTAATCCAGAAGAAATAGTAGATAAAAATTCGGAATGAGAAGCTATTGCAAAAATTTTATGAGATGACAAAGATAAAATAGCTAACTTGCTTAGGAAAAGGGAAATTAGATTTGTTCCAATAATACCAAAACTTTCTATATCTCTATATGATGAAATAAATCAGAAAATATCGGATGAAAAAGAAAATATAAAAAGATGAATTTTAGAAGAAGCTAATTCTATATGAAATTTTATTATTTTGACTCCAACTCCACAGAGATTTTATCCAGAAAGATTTCTTGCAGCACAAGTTTTGGGATTTTTGGATAATTCTTGAATAGGGCATTATGGAATAGAATGATATTTCAATGATTTACTTAAATGAAAACAATGAAGTGTTACAACTAGAAAGGATACAATGTGAAGGGTTATAGATCCATCTAATTTAAAAGAAGAAGATATACCTGTAGATTGAGCCAATATAGCTCTTACAATAGATAGAAATATTCAAAAAAAAGCTGAAGAAGAACTAGAAAAATGAGTAAATGAGTTTAGAGCCAATAAATGAAGTGTTACTATAATGAACCCAAAAACATGAGAAATAATAGCAATGGCCTCATATCCTAGTTTTGATCCAAATGAACCAGGTGATGTTTATGAAATAGAAAAAGTAACAAATGCTAAATATCCAAATCCAGGGATAGATTTACTAGGTAAAACAGTTTTGGTAGAAGATAGCGAAAAATGAGATGAACTGCTTTATAATAACAAAAAAATAAAATTAAGATTAGCAACAAGAGAAGAATCAGCAAATCCAGCACTTGTTAGATATAAATATGTAAATGATTATGGTGCTTGAGTTTATATGAATGATACTATACAAAATCTTTATGAACCAGGTTCTATTATGAAACCAGTTACAGTGTCAGCTTGAATTGATTCAGGAGAAATTAGAAGATATGATTTATATAATGATCCAGGTTATGCAGAAGTTTGAGATTTTAAAATCAAAAATGTATCGAATAATTGTATCTGATTAAAAACTTTTCAGAATGCACTAAACTTTTCTTGTAATGTATGAATGTTGAAAATCGCAGATAAAATGTGAAAATCTTTATTTTCAAAATATTTATATGATTTTGGATTTTGAAAATTAACTTGAATAAATCTTGAATGAGAAAGATTTGGACAGATCCAACCATATGAGAAATGGTCAAGAGCACAACTTTTTACCACATCATTTGGACAATGAATAGTAACAACTCCTTTAGAAATGGCAGCTGCTTATAGCACAATAGCAAACTGATGAATATATATGCAACCATATATAGTTAAGTCTATAACTTTTGATGATGGTAGAGTCGTAGAAAATAAACCAAATCCAGTTCAAAGAGTAATAAAAGAATCTACTGCGAAAATAGTTACAGATATGCTAGAAGAATGAGGACAAATTTGATTTGCAAAAGCTTGAGGAGTTCCAGGTTATAATACTTGTGGTAAAACATGAACTTCACAAATTGCCTATAAAGGAACATATGAAAAGTGAGCAGCTACAACAATAGGTTCTTATGCTTGATTTGCTCCTTCTGAAGATCCAAGATTTGTTATGATAGTTAAGTTAGAAAGACCAAGAACAAGTGAATATTGAGAATCTACTTCAGCTAAAATATTTTGAAGAATTTCAGCGTATATAATGGATTATTATGCAATCCCTAAAAATGAAAGTTTAATAAAACCAAAAACTAAATAAAAAGAATCCTCATTTGAGGATTCTTTTTATTTAGTTTTTAATTAGAAATCTTTTACTAAATATGGGATTTGTCTATTTACATCAGCACTTGTTCAAGTTAAAGTTTGATTATTGGCTACAAAATTTGTACTAGAACCTATAAGAGTATCAGGACAGTTAGTAGGAGTAGCACAAGAATTTTTATCAAAATCTCAAACAATATATGATTTATAAGAATCTTTAGCTGTATCTTTTATAGTGGTTGCTATATTATAATAAGAAGCAGAAGCACTAGAATTATTCCAAGATCCAGGAAGATTAGGTGTAGCATATACAGCATATACATATCTACCAATTCATTTATCTATCATTTTACTAGAATCTGAAGTTACTGTAACATCACCAAGTTCAGGATCATATAAATCTTTTGTTAGATATTTTTTATTAAAATCTCAATTACTATCAAGTCCAATAGTTCATTTTGCTCATATTTGAGAAGTTAATAAAGCTCGAGATCACATAACTTTTCACCCTCATGTAGCAGATGTAATACTAGTTATTTCAGCTTTATTATATCATACAACTAATTTATTAGTAGGAAGTGCTATACTAGTAGCATCATATCAATACATATTAGTTGCGCTAGATAACATAGGCATAGGATAATAGTTATTTGTTGATTTGAAATTTCGTAATGAACTTTCTATAGTGGCTATATCAGAAATTTTTCTTGATGATATTGCTTTATCAGTAGCTCAACCAAAACTTTGGTAGGCAACAACAGATATTATAGCCAAAATAGTAATAACAACTAGTAATTCAACTAGTGTAAAAGCTTTTTTATTTGTTCTCTTCATATTTTAACTAAGTTTTATTAAATAATATACGAAACTAAGTTTAATAAAACTTAGTTAAAAGTAAAGAAAAAAAAATAAAATTTAGTCCTTGAAAAAACTGAGTTAAACTTTATAATGGAAAAAATAAAATCTAAAAAATAAAAATATGCGTAGCGAAACAAATAGTCCTTTGGAAGATATAGCAAATATAAAAGATATAGTTGTTGATTACTCAAAAATAGATGATAAAGTAGAAAAAATTATCAAGCTTGCTACTTCTTATATGGGGGATTTAGATGAAAATTATATAAGAAAACATATTATAAAAGCTTATGAATTAGCTAAAGAAGCACATCATGGCCAATTTAGAAAATCATGAGAACCTTATATTAGTCATCCTGTTGAATCAGCGATGATTTCTCTTTCTATAAAACCAGATTTAGTGACTATAGAATCTTGTTTGCTTCATGATGTTATAGAAGATACAGATTATACTTATGAGGATATAAAAGCTATGTTTTGAGCTGATGTTGCTCATGTTTGTGAATGAGTAGAAAAAGTTTCAAAGGTAAAATATAGATGAGAAGAAAGAAATGTTTGAAGTCTAAGAAAAATGTTTTTAGCAATGGCTGAAGATATCAGAGTAATTTTTGTTAAATTATCTGATAGACTTCATAATATGAGGACTTTGAAACATCATTCAAATAAAGAAAAAAGAGATAGAATAGCACTTGAAACTCTAAATATTTATATTCCAATTGCTGATAGACTTGGGCTTTTTGGTATAAAAAATGCTCTTGAAGAAGAATGTTTTAAAGTTCTTGAACCAAATGAATATAAAAAGATTAAACAAGAATTAGCTGAATTAAAAGTAGGTGAAGTAGAATTTAGAAAAAATGCTAAACAAGAAATAGGTGATTTACTTAAAAGATATGGAATAAAATATGAGATAGATTTTAGGGTGAAATCTATTTATTCTATTTATATGAAAATGAAGAATAAATGATTTGAGTCTGTAAAAGATTTATATGATATTTTTGGTATAAGAATTATAGTTGATGATGTAGAAACTTGTTATAGAACACTTTGAGTAATTCATAGCAATTGGACACCAATTCCCAAAAAATTTAAGGATTATATAGCTTTACCTAAGCCAAATTGATATAAAAGTCTTCATACGACTATTATTGGTCTTATAAAAAATTATAGACAACAGGCTACAGAAATTCAGATTAGGACTCGTGCTATGCATTTACAGGCTGAAATATGAATTGCAGCACATTTTGAATATAAAGAAAATTGAAGTATAATTGCTACTGATATAGATTGGGTTAAAGAACTTAAAGATGCTGTTGAAAATTTAGGAAATTCAGATTTTATGGATTCTATGAATATAGATGTTTTTAGGGATAGAATATTTCTTCTTACTCCAAAATGAGATTCTATAGATATGCCGTCTAAATCAACTCCAATAGATTTTGCTTATGAACTTCATAGTGATTTATGAAATCATATAATGCTTGCAAAAGTAAATGGTAAAGCTGTTACATTGGATAAAGAATTACATAATTGAGATGTTGTTGAAATAATTACAGATAAAACAAGAAAAGCAAATCCTCTTCGGTTATCTTTTGTTAGGACAACAAAAGCAAGAAATGCTATAAAATCTTTCCTGAAAAAAGAAAATAAAGATCTTCATAGAGATAGAGGAAAAGAAATATTAAATAAATATTTAGAGAGAGCAGGGCTTGATACTTTGGATAAAGAATTATCATTACTTAAAACTATAGATGGAAAAGAATATAGTTTGGAGGAAAGATATTCTATTTTAGAACAACTTGGAAATTTTAGTCAAACACCAGCAAATCTAGTAAGAAGAATAATAAAAGTAAGAAAAAAATCAGAAACAAAGGATAAATTGTGAAATATTACTGTTTCAGAAGTATTTGATGTTTCTAAAGTAATTGTTTGATGAGAAAAGGATGTCCCTTATATAATATCTCATTGTTGTGAACCAAAATCTTGAGATAAAATAGTTGCTCATATTAATCGCAAGTGAATAATTTCTATTCATAAAAGAGATTGTAAAGCTGTTTCTAAATTATCAAGAGAAAGGCTTATTTCAGCTTATTTTGAATGAGAACAAGAAGAAAATATAGTAGTAAAAATTCATTTTGTGTTTGCTAATAAAATTTGAGTTTTGAAATCTCTTAGTGAAGTACTTTTTTCTATGAATGTAAATGTTATAGAAATGAATTCTGGTAAAAGCTGATACGAAGAAGCTTTCATTGATATTACAGCAGAATTCCCAGATTATGATTATTTACTTGTTGATAGATTTATTGATAGAATAAAATTTAAGATGACTGATACATTGAAACATGTAGAAATAAGAAAAATAGAAAATTAAAAAAAGATTCGAACCTCTTGGTTCGAATCTTTTTTTATTGTTGATAAATAACTATAACAGTTCAATTTCATCCTGTTCATCATGCTCATCATCAAGTAGCCATTGAAGATCCAGTTCATCTCAGTCCACCATTTATGCTATTTATTGGAGGAATTGAACGACTTACAGGTAAACTTACATTTAATCAACCATTTACGTCTCAACCACTTCAAGACCCGGTAGCTCATATTCAACCATAAGAGGATCATCATGATCATCAACTTGCACTTAAAAAATTTCCAAATGATGAACTTCATCAAGTTCATCAATATACAGGAGTTGGGTAATTATATCATGATGCTCAGCCAGTTCAACCAGATCATACATTAATTGTTATTTGTCATGTTAGCAGGCTTGAAGATATCTGTTTAGCAGAAGCTCATCCATAACCACCATTTCAACCTATATTATTTCCACTAGTTCAATCTCATGCTCACCAATAAGTTCCAAGTCATCCTCCTCCTCCTCCAGCTCAAGCAACATAAACTTCTATTGTTCAATTTCCACTTAATATAGAGAAATTATATATTCAAGGTGATGAAAATGTATGGATTTTATAAGTTATTCATCATGTAGAATAACTTGTAATAGTTCATCATGTAGCACTTAGTGGGGTATAGCTAACAGTTGGAACACTAGCAACAGCACCTCAAATAACATTATTAGTAAGTTTAGAAATATCTCAACCAAAACTTGCAAGTAATACTCAAGAGAAAGTAGTTCAAATATTAGAACTATTAATATTTGTTATATTAACTCAAGTAAGAGTTGCAACTCAAGTTCAAGTTATCTCTTGAATTATAGTATTAGCATCTTTTGTTCCTATGTCTGATGTTGAATTTATTTTATACGGAAGATTAGTTTTTTTGTTTACTACATATTTAGTTGAAGTATTTAGTAAATCTACAGATCAAGAGTTATTCCATAATAAACTAGGTATATTTGCAATATATG
>JAQTOS010000002.1 GCA_028713225.1 Candidatus Altimarinota bacterium | reverse complement strand
CTACTCATAAATCGGCATAAGTAGTATTTGCTATTGTATTTATTTGAGCTACTGTATTATTTTCCAATACAGCTGCAATTTGATACTGAGTTTGATCTGAATTTACTCAATATGTGTATTCATCTTTTGACATTGGATCTGTTCGTTTTTGCATTCTAAGTGTTTTAGAAATAGCATCTCAAACAGTTCATTTGTATGCATATATAGTTCCTGCTACTGTTCACATTGATACAGTTCAATCTGGCATAGGATATGCTGATTTTTTTGTATATGTTATATCAAGTCAATTTGATATTTCTTTTACTGTAGTTATTCTATTTGCATCTCTAGCATCTGTAGTATATGATTGATATGACATAAAACCAATAGTAGCGAGTATTGCTAATATTGTAATTACTATTATTAGCTCAACTAATGTGAAGGCTTTTATTTGTTGTTTTTTCATAACAGAAAAATTAGTTATTAAATTATATGTGATTTTAATATATTTAAGTATTTTTGCAAAATAAAAAAGTATTTCAAATTGAAATACTTTTTTATTTTTATACTTTCATTATATCTTCATCCTTTTTCTTATATAATTCTTCAACTTTTTTATTAGCTTCGTCAACTAATTTTTGTAGGCCTGTTTCATAATCTTTTGCAATATCTTCTGAAATTTCTTTATCAGTTTCAGATTTTTTAATAGCTTTTAATTCGTCTTGTCTAACATTTCTGATAGCTATTTTAGCATCTTCCAGAAGTCATTTTGCATATTTTGCAATTTCTTTTCTTCTTTCTTGCGTTAGAATTGGAAATTTTATCATTATACTATCTGCCATAGTTTGAGGATTTAAACCAAGTCATTCTTCAGTAATCGCTTTTGCAATAGAATGAATTGATGATCTATCCCAAGGTTGAATAGACAAAGTTTGGCTATCCATAACAGAAATATTTGCTACATTTTTAATTGGTTGAAGTGCTCAATAAATTTCAGCTCTTATTCCTTCTATCAAACTTGGATTTGCTCTACCTAATTGTAATTTTGAAAATTCATTTTCTAAATGTTCTACAGCTTTTTGTAATCCAGTCTTTGCTTTATCCAACATACATTTTTTTATTAATAATTATTTATCAGTGTTTTTATCACCAATTTTCTTGTGTGAGTCATTATATTTATTTTTTTATAAAATCAAATCTTGTTTTTAAAAGAAAAATAGTTAAAATCAGCAAAAATAATATAAATTAATAAATAATATATGACTAAAATACTAGAATTAAAATGAATTAATAAAACCTTAGCTAAAAAACAAGTACTTTTTGATGTACATTTAGAAGTAAATGAAGGTGAAGTTTACTGATTTCTATGACCAAACTGAGCAGGAAAAACAACAACAATGAAATGTATAATGTGACTTATTAAACCAGAAAGTGGAGAAATAAATATACTTTGAGAGAAATCTCTGAATATAAAAGCGAAAAAGGAAGTATGATTTATGCCTGAAAATACTTACTTATATAAACATTTAACTTGAAGAGAATTTTTGAGATTTAATTGAAATTTCTTTGATCTAAAAAAGGACCAATTAGAATCTAGAATAGATGAACTACTTGAAAAAGTAGGACTTAGTCAAGCTTGAGATAAATATTTAAGTTCTTATTCTAAATGAATGCTTCAAAGAGTATGACTTGCTCAATCAATTATAAACAAACCAAAATTATTATTCTTAGATGAACCCATGAGTGGACTTGATCCAATTTGAAGAAAAATGGTAAAAGATTTATTGATAGATTTGAAAAAAGATTGAACCACTATATTTTTCAATACTCATATTTTGGCTGATGTAGAAAGCATTTGTGATAAAATAAGTATCATAAATTCTGGTAAAATAATAGTTTCAAACAAACTGGTTTCTGAAATAGGAAAAAGCTTAGAAGAATTCTTCGTTGAAGAAGTAATGAAAGATACACCAAACTTAAAAGTAAATTAATTAAAAATCCCTAGATAAATTATGTTGATTATAATAGCTTTGATAACTTGATTAGTGATAAATTATATATTTTGATGATTTACTTTTTCTAGTATGCTTTGCGCTTGAGCTGGGCTTTTTCTTATAATGCCTAGTTTATTAAATGTAAAATTCAGTGAATTAAAAAGTTTAGTTAAACATAAAAAACTATTTTTTATAAATATATTACTAAATTTCATAATTATTCCGCTAGTATTTTTCTGAATTGCAAAACTATTTTTTGGAACAAATCCTATAATATATTCATTTTTACTTTTATGAGTAATGGCTTGAGGATGACTAACTTTTGCATGGATAGCAAAAACTAAATGAGATATAAAAGTATGATTTTGACTTTTTCTTACAAATATTATTTTATTTTCTGCAATTTTTGTTCCTCTAAATTCTATTTTGAATAAAATCGGAAATTATTATTTCCTAAATCCTTTGATTCAAGAACAAACTACTGGAAATATTTTCAAGCTTGAATTTATTCCATATACAATAACAAATCATAATTGTTTTTTAAATCAAATTGCTTCAGGAATTTTTTCTTGCTTTTCTTCATCAGCTTGACCATCTCCTCTTATAGCATTTTTCGCTCTTATAATAATCCCAATGATTATAAGTAGACTTATATTGTTATCTTCAAATTTAACAGCTAAAATCAAGCCTTATATTGGGATTTTATGAAAAGCATCTTCTTTTTTCATAATAGCTTATATATTCTCATTAAAAGAAGTAAATAAATTATTTTCTATTAATTTCGAATATTTGCTTAAAATAACTACAGTATTAATAATTGCATATCTTATAATATTTGCTATTTCATATTTAATATTCAAAAAATCAGAAAAAACTCCTGAAAATATAAGTCTTTTCTGGAATACAACAACTAGATTTATAACTCTTGGACTTGTATTCTCTTTCTCATTTTCTGGCCTTTTTGGACTTGGATTTATGATAGTTTTTATACTTTCTTACTTCGTACAAATATTGTTATCAAATCGATTTTCTTACATAATCACAAAAAAAGAAGAAGCTTAAGCTTCTTCTTTTTTTGTAGAACATCATCATCAAGAACAATTTCAAGCTTTTGCTATAACACAAGTTTCTTGTACAACTTTTTGTCTATCATTTGGATCTAATATTCATAATATATTTACTGCTGTTTTAGATTGATCCTCTTTTGAAAATTCCATAGTATCACTTACAACTCTATATGTTTGTCAATCTGACTCTTTATTTTTTTTCATATCCTTTCAAGCTTCTTCTAATCTAGTCTCGAAATCTTTTGCTTCATCATACATAGAATATCATATACTTAATTTTATGTTTAACTCATTATCTTGATTCCTTCTTTCTATATTTGCTTCTATTCTATTTTTCATAGACAATATTATATCTTCGTCATTTTGTTTAACAAATATAACAAATTCATCTCATCAAAATCTACAAACCTTATCTCAATGCTTTACAGATTCAAGTAAGATATTACTAATTTCTATTAATATTTTATTAGCTGGGACATATCAACATATATCATTTATTTTTTTCATTTCATTTACATCTATAAAAATTATAGATGATGCTTTTGTTAACATTACTTCATTTATATATTTAACATTATATAAAGATGTTAATCGATCTTTATATTTTTCTCTTATCGATTTTAATTTAGAATGTATTCTATTTCGTAAATCTAAATTTTCGAATAAAGATCTAATTTTTTTAATCTCTATTTCTGGAGTTTTCGTATCTCAAAAAACAAATACAAATCTTTCCCCTAAAATATCTATTCATATACTTCATTTAGATCAAAAACTTTTTACTGATCTATTATAGAAAAATTTAGAATCATTTCATTCTTTTACCGATTCTAATTCAGTAATATAATGCCCGTTTTTAGTGTTTGATAAATTCACTTTTTCTGTAAATTCTTCTGCATTTCAATATATAAGTTTTATACATTTTCTTACATCATCATATTTATAAACTCGAGAAAGAATATCATATTTTGATTCAAAAACACGATTTAATTCTTTGAATAGTTCATTATCTTCAGTAAAATCCCTACTTTCTAAATATTTTGCTAGTAAATCTTTAATATCATCACCCAATCATAATATATCTAGAACTTCAGCTTGAAATGGTAATTTTTTATGCAAAAAAAGCTTTTCTATAATTTTTGGATAATCTCTATACATCTTTAACATACCAAAAATTATATTTTTTGATTCTTTACTTCATAATCAACTCTCTTTTCGTTGATCTAAAATATTTTTTAAAGTTTCTCTTCACATATAAAATAGAGTTACTAATTACTTAATTAACCCTATTTTACTATAAAAAACTATTTTTGTCAAAATTTACTATGTTTTATTTCCATTATTAACTTACATCTCAATTTTACTTCATCTGCTTGAGCATAATAAGATCATTGCACAGCCTGCATTTCTAAATCAATATTATTTAAATCCATACCTAATAAAGTTTCTTTGTATTTTAGTACATCCATAATAAATATATTTAAATTAATAAAACATTTAATTAAATATATTAAACACCATAAAATAGAAGTTGTCAATTTTTATATTAAAAAAATATTAAATTTGCATTAAAAAAATATTAATAAAAATTTGATTTATAAAAAAAGATATAATAGAATGCTTTAGCAAAAACAAATTTATTTATTAACAATAATTTTTATGAAAAAAGAAAAAAATACAAATTATGCATCTTACAGATGCGAAAGCAAAACAAAAACTAGATATACTAATATTTCTAGCAAAAAATAATTTTAAAACTTAATTAAGTACGATAATATGACAATATGAGCGATATGACATTCTGTTTACACAGCTTCAGCAGTAAATTTACCTTGAAAACCTTCAGAATTATCTTGATTAGGTAGTACTAATGATGCAGTAGAAAGAAGAGACTTACAAGATTTAGCAAATGTATGAAAAGATATAAAAATCCCTGAAAATATAATTTCATCACAAGCTAAAATTCGAAATTGAATATGAAGTCTTTTGGATATAAGATGATAAAACTTGATTTAAATAAAAAATCTATATAATTGCTAAGCAATAAAAAGCTTAGCAATTATTGTTTTATAAGGAGTTAGCTTAATTAGAAGAGTGCTCGGCCTCCGAAGCTGAGAGACATTGGTGCAATTCCAATATTCCTTGCCAAATTATACATACACCAAAAACCCCTTTAAGAAATTTTTAAAGGGGTTTTTTATTTTTATTTTAAAAGGTTTAGTCTTATATCATAAGCTTTATTAAGAATCTGTATTAATGAATTAGTAATATATGGATCATCTCAATATTTATCCATTATCTCATCTGTTTTAGCTAAATATTCACGATAAGCTGCCCTCATTTCTTCTTTTCCTGAATTATTCTGAAATACTATTACATATGCATCTTTTCAAGAAGCAAAAAGTTCCATATAATAATTACTTTCAGAAGATAAATTTTTTTCATTAAAATCATATATTTTTCATGAATATTTCATCTTAGTAAATCACTTAATAAATTTTAACTCATACTTATTATTCTTATATGCAAGATAATATTTAGAATTTTCTTTACTGATAGAATCATTAAATATATTTATAAAACTTCAAGTTAATCGTTTTCATTCAAGCACAATTCATCAGCTTCACAAATAATAATTTTTATCTTCTGTGAATTTATCTAAAATAAAACCTG
Organism: Candidatus Altimarinota bacterium; assembly: GCA_028713225.1. Classification (GTDB taxonomy): domain Bacteria; phylum Patescibacteriota; class Gracilibacteria; order BD1-5; family UBA6164; genus JAQVPN01. The sequence goes on along the minus strand of JAQTOS010000002.1, from coordinate 173,916 downwards.
TAACAGCTTGATTATAGTTTATTTTTTTTACACATTTTATATAATTCATAGCTATCTTCTGAACTTCTAAATCTTTTGAGCTCAATGTTCAAGTATTATTAAAAACATCAGGAGTTTGACAAGTTGTAACAACTATATCTTCCTTAGGAGGATTAGGATTTAATAAAGTAATATTATTAAGATTACTAAGTTTATATTCTAATATACTAATTAATGCATCTATTTGTATCAGATATTTTTCCTTAATACTAAAGTTTATCTTTTGATTAGAATCAATATCATTTCTTTTTAATTTTACTTTATTAATAATTGATTCTAATTGCTCACGCTTCAGATTATCTAATGTATTTTTTAATTGTAAATTAAACTTTATTTTATATTTATTAACTAAATCATTTCTTCGTTTATTTTTCAAATTTAAAGAAATTATAGATGACGTAGTTACTTTAGTATTACTTCAAGAAAATGTAGTATTACTAGCATAAGTACAAATTGGTAAAAATAAAAAAACAATAGCTAAACTAATATATCTCTTTTTATTTTTTATTTTCATAAATCAAAAAATTAATAATTAAAATATTATTTTATAAAATAATAACTGTAATGGTATACATTAAAAAAATAAAATCAAGACTTTTTGGCTTAAAAGTGCCAAAATTTAAGATAGATTTAAGGTCATATATGATATTTCGTTTAATTTAAGCTAAAAAAGACATACAAAAAATAGTAGTTTTTTATATGTAATATTTGTAATATTTTCACTATGACCTATATACTAGATTTCAATAGTTTAGAAAGCTCTTTAAAATACAATAAAAACCAGTAGTGTGACCTAGCTGGCTTGCCAAATTATACATACACCAAAAAACCCTTTAAGAAATTCTTAAGGTTTTTTTATTATTCAAATTTTATTCAAGTATTAGTCATGATTGTTTTAGTTGGAATAATATTATTTTGTATTTTATTATCTATAAATAGATGTTTAAATATTAATAATATTATAATTCCTAAAATTAATTGTATTAATTTATTCATATTATTTTAATTTACAAATTAAATCATCAAAAATTATTTCATTTACTAATATCAGTTTTAATATCATTTTTAATTTTTCAAATAGAAAAATCTAAATTAAAATTATTCAATTTTTCATAATAATCTGGTGAAATATTTTTAATAAATGATAAATATCCTCATAAAACTTGTTTAAATTTATCTATTTTATATATTTTATTTTCATTTTTACTATTCCATATAAGCATTTCATCAAGAAATCAATTTTTAGAAATATTATAAAAAATTGATTTCAATTTTTTATAATATTTTCTTCCAACAGATACCTTACTATTTACAACTAATCATGTTACTTTTTGCTGTTTTCACGCAGATATAAGATTGATTTTCTCATAATTTGGGAAAAATCACTCTTCTAATAATATTCATATAATATAATTTATAAATCAATTTACATTTATTTTTTTATTAAATGAAAAGGTTAAGTCATCAGCATATCTAGAATAAGATAATTCTAATAAAAATTTATTAGAATTATATGATTTTATTAATCAAATTAATCTATAGTCTAAAAATCTAGCTATTAAATTAGATAATATTGGACTTGTCGGAGCTCATTGTGGTAATTGATTATTATAACAACATAATCAAGAAAGGTACATACTTGTTGAGTAATCTAAATTATATTCTTTTCTAAATAATCAAAATATTCTATCTTGAGTTATACTAGGGAAAAAATCTTTTATATCCAATTTTAGTATATATTTTTTTCAAATGTGGTATTTTGCATTATCTACAATGCTTTTTTGTGGAATAAATCAAGTAACATTATCAATTAATAAGTAATTGCTTTTTTTATATAAGATTTCTTTTAAAATAATTCTTTGAGCTCTTTTTAATTTATAAACTGGGCTATACAATGTTCTTACTTTTCAACTTCTTTTAAGAATTTCTATTTTTTTATATTTTCATCTTTTAGACAACGAAAAAAATACTAGTTCATTATAAGAAAATCAAAACAATTTCTCTAAATCTAGATTAATATTTTCAGACTCATAAATATATTTTTCTTCCATATTTTTTATATTAATTACCTAATTGAATTTTATAAACTACTATTCTTTCATTACAAGGAATTTGATTCGAAGTCTGAAATGTTTTTATCTGAAGCGAAGCGTAAGACTCATGTAAGACGAGAGAATTAAATTATATTACGAAGTAATAATAACTGCTTGCATTATAAAAGTTTTTTATCGAATAAGCTTAACTCATTCTATAACATAAAGTTACTAACTCTAGTTTATAAAATTCAAACAAATAATTAACTAAAACTAATCTTATAATTTACTATTTTTCACTTCACAGCACATCGATTTGGAAGCTTCAGCTCCAAACGATGAGGAGAAAAATGCAATTTTTCCCTCAGTTGAGAAACGACCTATGGGAGAGTCTCAACTGTGGATAATTACGAAGTAATTATAATTGCGAAGCAATATATAACCTTTACATAGAATAAACTTAATCTATTCTGTAGTTTTTTAGAAAAACCACTACTCTAAATTATAAGATTAGTACAAATTAATTATATAAATTTTCATTTAGAAATACTATCAAGTTCATGTATAAATTTTCATCAATCTTTAGAAGAAAAGTATGTAAATAAAAATTTTTTATAAGTATTGAACTCTTTATCATATTTTAAAATTTTATATTTACTAGGTCATTTCATATGGATATTAAAATAACTTTTGTAAAAAGACTCTCAATAAAAATTTTTCAATTCATCCAATATAAGTTTATCTTTTATAGATTTAATTATTTTTAAATTATCTAATATAATTTTTAAATCTTTGACTAACATATATATTTTTTTTATTTCATCTTCTTTATAATATTTAATATATTTTGCAAGATTAATATCTGCTAAATTTTTATCTTTCAAATCTATAATTAAATGTTTAGTAATTAATGAATTATCTCATAAACTTTTCAATGGATTCAATGGATAATTAATATTTTTGTTTATTTTTTTTATATTATTTTCTTTTATTATATAATTAATAATACTTATATAAAAATCAACATGTTGATTTTTTATTTCATCTAATAATCAAGATGATAATTTATTATTTAAAAAAATAATAAATAAGAAGTTATTATTTAATTTATCTTTATTAAAATTAATATTCTTTATAAAATTATTAATTGATTTTAATATTCAATCATTTCTTGTTATTGGTTTATCTGATCACTTAGTCTTAACTTGTATAAAAATTAAATTATCATTTAAATTACTATTATTTTCAAATAATAAATTAATATCTTCAAAACATTTTCAATCTCACTCTAACATTATTTCCAACTTTACATTAAAATCATTTCAAAATTTTTTAAAACAAAAATCTTTAAATTTTAGTATATTTTTTCTAAATTCAATAAAATCACTAGGTGACTTTCAAAAATTATTTATAGAATATCATTCTTCTTTTAATAGCATATAAATATAAAAAGAAACAAGCCATTGATAAATAAATCATCATCAAATTGAATTATCTAAATCCATAGAATCTCTCTATTAAAAACTAAATTCTCTCCTCAATATACCTATTTCAAAGCGAAACTCAAACATTTTTTTTAAAAGACTACCAAAATTTAATATAAATTTAATATCATCCCTCATTCTTACTTTAAACTAGACAAAAAAAATATAGAAAAAATTACTATTTTTTCTATATTTTTTGTTTTATTTTCTATTAGCTTTTTTTCTTTTCTCAGCTTTTACTACTTTTTTAGGAGCATATTGTCTTCCTTTGTATTTATCTTCTTCAAGTGATTTATTTTTTGAATCTTTAGAAACTGATTTTTTATCTCAAATTATTTTTCATTTTGGACCTGTTTGAACTTTATCTCAAGCTGAAGCTTTTCTTGGAGCAGATTTTCTTCATTTATTTGAAGTTCATTTTTTCATAGAAGTTGTTTTGATTGTTTGCACAAAAACTCATTTTTGAATAAGTTCTTCTTTGTATGATTCATCTGTAACTACTGGAATAGTCTTCCCTACAAGTTTTTCGATTGCTTCAAATTTGGCTTTCTCATCTTCGGCACACATAGAAATCGCTAAACCATATTTACCAGCTCTTGCTGTTCTACCAATACGATGTATGTAATCTTCGGCATCTGATGGAATATTGTAATTTACAACACAAGCCAGATTATCAATATCAATTCATCTTGATGCAATATCTGTGGCAATTAATACTTTTATTTCTCAGTCTTTTAATGATTGAATAGCCTTTTGTCTAGCATTTTGAGTCTTATCTTTGTGAATATTATCACATTTTATATTTGCAGCTTTTACATAACTCATAACATAATCCGTATCTTCTCTAGTTTTTACAAAAACTAAAATAGATTTCAAATCTTTTCTTTTTACGATTTGTTGAAGTAATTGTCTTTTGTTAGCATTTTTAAGGTAATATACTTTTTGAGTAACTAATTCAGCAGTTTTTGAAACTCAAGTAATAGTAATAACTTCTGGATTTTTCAATATAGAATTTGCTAATTCTCTTATAGCTGTTGGAATAGTTGCAGAAAAGAAAAAAGTTTGTCTATTCCCTTCTGGAACTCTTTTTAAAACTTTTTTTACATCTGGCAAAAATCCTAAATCAAGCATTTTATCAGCTTCATCAATAGTAAGAATTTCAACATAAGACAATTTTACAACTCATTGGCTAACTAAATCTTCTAATCTTCCAGGAGTCGCAATAAGAATATCAACTCATTTTTCTATAGCTTTTATTTGATGAAAATCGTTTACTCAACCATAAATACAAGTATATTTCAAGTTTACATTTGTAGCATAAGGAGCAAAAACTTCTCAAATTTGAATAACAAGTTCTCTACTTGGAGCAATAATAAGAGCTTGGATTTTTCTATTAACTTTTCAATCTGGCAAATTTCTTGCCAATCTTTTATTATATAGATTTTGTAAAATAGGTAGCACAAAAGCCAGAGTTTTTCAACTACCAGTTTGAGCCGAACCCAAAATATCTCTTCACTCAACAGCGTGACTAATAACTTGTTCTTGAATAGGAGTCGGTTCCGTAAAACCTTGTTTAGCCAAAGCTTTTTGCAAAGGTGCAATAATCGGTAAATCTAAAAATGTCATAAATTCTTACTTAAAAATATTTGTGCGCAGTATAAGAAAAAACCTAAAATAAGCAATTAAAAAAGAGTAAAGGATTTTCCCCTTACTCTTTTTTATTTACACTAATATTATTTAATAATCTTTATTTAGAAATCAATTACGAAATAATCTAAATAATATAATTCAAAAAATAAATCATATAGTATTTAGTAATATATCATCTACATCAGAACTTTTATAATTAAATCATAATATTATAGATATTATATATTGTAATGTTTCTATTGTTAAAGAAGATATAATTCAAATATATATAGCTTTTTTAATAAAAATATATTTTCTCCAAATAAAAGGAACAAAAAATCACATTGGTATAAACAAAACTATATTTCATATAATTTGTTTTATTTTTATAAAATTACTTAAGGCTTCATTTCTAAGTATTTCTAAAATTGATGCCAATGGTATGAAATTATTATTTTGTCAGAAGTAAATTCATATTTCTTTTAATCATTGTATTGGTATAGGAAATATCGTTACAGCTAATAATGAAATAATATAAAAATAAAAGAAAGAACTCACTATAAGTTTATTTAATTTTATTTTCTTTAATATTAATATTATAAGAAAAACTATATAAATTGGTACAGAGATGATGTATAAAAATTCGTAATCTAACATATGTATTATTATTAATTTCTAAAATTCTTTCAAGAAAATCTTAGTTGCCTCAATTACATTTTTGAATCTGTCTGTATTTAGATGAATTCCTCAGAAATATCTGGTTACAACGACTATTGTATTTATAGCATTTTCTCTTTGCAATTCTCTGAGTATACAATTCCCTGCACCAACTTCTCAATCATCATTTTTTCATTCTAAAATAAGTCAATTTTGATCTTTTATTCTGTAGGCAAAAGTATTATGTGAGGATTTCTGAAAATATTTATCTTTGAGTAAATCTTTCATATATTCGGCTACTTCTTCAAGTGAATTGATATAACCTCAAGTGACTGTATATTTTGATTTTCTGTCTATTATAACGTTTTGCATAATTTTTCTCTTGAAACTTGGAGTTTTAGAGTCTCAAAAATCTAGGCTTAAATTCATATTTTTATTTTAGTTTAAAATATTTTAATTTTAGTATATAAAACCCTCCGGCTTTCAGCCACCTCCCTTGGCCCTAAAGGATACACCTTCGGATAAAAGGGAGGAAATAGAACAGAATTTCTTCCCTTTTCAAGGGAAGTCCCGAGGAACGAGGGGATGGGTTTTTACTAAGATTTTAAGTATTTTTAGTTTATTTAAAAGAAAATTTTTTACAAGAAAAAAAGCGATTTCTCGCTTTTTTATTAAATTTTATAAAGTATGTACATTATTTCTAACCTTGTTAATTTCTTAGTTGGATAAAAATAATTTTCTAAATCTTTAATAAGTCAGTTTCTATCAGCATATTCTGTGTAAGAACTAAACCAATCTGATGATTTTACATCTAGAAATTTGCCTGAATATTTCAGAGAAAAAGTTCCTAAAACTGATAGTAAAATCATTTTCAATCATTCAACTCTAGTAAGAGACATATTTGGATTGAAGTGACTTGAGCGAGAAATAATATTATTTTCTAAAGCTGTATTCACATATCTTTTATACCAAGAATCGGATTTTACATCTAGAAAATAAGTTTTTTCATCTGTTGATAAGTTCTTTCAATTTAGAAGAAAAATCAATTTTAAAAGTTCTGCCCTAGAAATTTCATTATTAGGTTTAAATAATCCCCCATCAAATCAAGAAACTATTTTTCTGCTCGCTAAATCATCTATGAAATCTATGAATTTTTCTTCATCTTTTAAATCAGAGAAATTTTTAGAAGTTTTTAATTTTTTTTTTGCACTGTTCCATCAGCGCTTATTACATCAACAGAAGAATCAAGAGATGCTACTTTGATTGTTGGAGTTTCTACTTTTGGAGTAACAACTTTAGGAGTTTCTACTTTTACTTCTACTTTAGCTGTTGTTACTACAGGAGTTTCAATTTTTACTTCTGCTTTTGGAGCAACTGGTTTAGGAGTTTCAATTACAGGAGAAACTACTTTTGGAGTAATAGGAGTAGAATTATTTCTATAAGCATCAACTTTATCTAGATAAACTAGTGGGTCTATAGTATATTTGTATACATTATCAAGTCCAAGTCCAGCATTTACTGCTCACATAAAATCAAGTTTTGCAGCTTGTTGTTCAGCTCAAGTAAATGGCCAATAAGCATGATATGGAGATTCAGCTCTATCTATTTGAAAATGCAAATGTTCTCCAGTAGAATTACCAGTATTTCAAGTTTTACCGATTTGAGTTCCTTCACTAACTTGGTCTCATTTTTTAACATCAATTTCTGACAAATGTAAGTGACAAGAAAAAAGTGTAGTTTTTTTAGTAAAATCTGCTGGATCATAAGTTCCTTCATGTTTCAAAACTACAATATTACCGTAAGATCCTTTATTTTCAGCCATAACTACTTCCCCATCAAGACAAGCATAAACTGGAGCATTTTTTACTGGTGGAACTATATCAACTCCAGGATGCGATCCAACTCAAATTCTCATATCTCCAGGAAGATAATTCCCAGTATAAAGAGTAGTAAATCTTCTCCATAAATTAGCCAAATTTGGCAAATCATATTTTTCGTTTATTTTCAGTGGATACATAAAAAAATAGTTAATAATTAATTACAAAATTATTGTATCATAAATATAAGACTTTTAGCAAGTTTTAATATAAAAAGTTTCTTTACTTATAGCAAAAATAATTATAATAAAAAAGATATATCTTAAACAAGCCAAAAATAAATGCTTAAAAAAACAATGAAAAAGTTAGTGAAATGATTAATGCAAATAATAAATGTAGCTTTAATTATACTTATGATAAGTTTGACTATCATAAGTATTTTCAGACCAGATTTGGTTAAAGATGCTATAGAGTGGATAAAAAATGAAGTACAAAACCTTGGATATTGGAATTATGTAATTGTTTGAATAAGTTCAGCGATAGAATGATTTCCAGTTCTTGGAGTAGTTATTCCTGGACAAAATATTATGATGATAGTTGGTTGATTTTTTGGAACTAAATATATGTTTTATACTATTCTTGCTTGAACTATTTGAGCAATTCTTGGAAATGAAGCTGGGTTTTTACTTGGGAAAAATTACTGAGAAAAATTTATAAATAAATATTGAGATTGGTTTGGAATAGGAAAAACTGAAAGTAAATATTTAAAATCTTGGGTAGAAAAATACTGAAGTTTCGCAGTGATTTTAGCTAAATTTCATAATGTAGCTAGAGCATTTATGCCATTTGTTTTAGCTTGAGCAAATATGAAACACAAAACTTTTTTCTTATATAATATAATTGGTTCAGCTGTCCGGGCAACGGTAATGATAAGTGTTTGAGTAGTTTTTGCTGCAAATTATGAAAAAATAGTGGATTATATGGGATATATAATTGCCTGAATTATGATTTGAAGTTTTGCATTTATATATTTCTTCAAAAAAGAAGCTTTTATGAAATATTTAGCTGAAAAACAAGCTGAAATAGAAGAGAAAAGTAAAAAATAATTAAATCTTAATAAAAATTTTATGAAAATAATATCTTGGAATGTAAACTGAATAAGAGCTGTTGCTCAAAAATGATTTAGAGAATTTATTAGCGAACAAAATCCTGATATAATTTGTGTACAAGAAACAAAAGCTTTTGAAGAACAATTTTTGAAAGAAGTTGGTGAAATAGAATGATACAATTATGTTTGGCATACTTGAGCTAAACCTGGTTATGCTGGAACAGCAATTTTTTATAAAAATTCGCTTAAAGCTCTTGATACAAAAAATCATTTTTGAGAAGTAGAACATTTTCATGAGCACGGAAGACTTACTGAAATAAAACTTGAAAATTTAAGAATAATAAATGGATATTTTCCTAACTGATGACAAAAAGTTACAGAAGAAAATATGCTTGATTATAAGCTAGAATTTTATGATAAAATCATAGATTATTCAAATAAAATAACTTCATCTGGAGAAAATTTAGTAATACTTTGAGATTTCAATATTGCTCACACAGAAATAGATATTGCAAGACCTGAAGATAATAAAAATAGTATTTGATTTTTACCTATTGAAAGAGATAAATTAACAAGTTATTTAAAAGCTTGATATACAGATGCTTTTAGAAAAGCAAATTGAGACAAAAAAGATGTTTATAGTTGGTGGTCATATAGAGCTTGAGCTAGACCAAGAAACGTGGGCTGGAGAATAGATTATTTCTTCGTATCAAACTCTATAAAAGATAAAATAAAAGATTGTTATCACTTAACTCAAGTAATGGGATCTGACCATTGTCCTATAGTTTTAGAAATTGATTTATAAAGCAAAAAAGAGAGATTTTATTTCTCTTTTTTGTTTAAATTGGATTTTTAAATATAATGCAAAACGAAATTAACTATTAAAAAGAAAAAATGACAGAAAAACTTCCTAAAGAATTCTTTGAAAGACTTGAAAAAATATACTCTAAAGAAGATATAGAAATAATTAAAGCTGGTTTTGAAACAGCAAAAAGAAAAACAGTTTTTAGAATAAATAAAATAAAATGAAATACTGAATCAGTTTTAGCTGAAATAGACGCTGCAGGATTAAAACTTACAAAAATAGATTTTTTATCTGATGCTTTTATCCTAGAAAACTGAATAGAAAGAGATTTATGGAATCTAAATTGCTACAAAAACTGAGAAATCTATATTCAATGAATTTCTAGCCAAATTCCAGTTTCATTTCTAGACTTGGAAAAAGATTTAAAAGTATTAGATATAACTTCAGCTCCAGGTAGTAAAACTACACAAATCCGAGATATTATGGAAAATACTGGAGAAATTACAGCAAATGAATTAAACGCTCTAAGACTAGCTAAATTAAATGCAAATATTGCTAAACTTGGAGTTACAAATGTAAAAACTGTGAAATTTGATGCAAAAGTTCTTTGAGAAAAATTAGAAATCTGAACTTATGATAGAATATTAGCTGATCTTCCCTGTTCTGCTGAATGAAGAATAAACTTAAATACTGAAAAAACTTATTCTTTTTGGTCAGAAAAAAATATCAAAGCAAATTACTATCTTCAAAGAGAAATTTTAAAATCTTGTGTTCCACTTCTAAAAGAAGATTGAATCTTGGTATATTCTACTTGTACAATCGCACCAGAAGAAAATGAAGCCATAGTTCACTTCCTACTTTCTAATTTTCCAGAATTAAAGATAGAAGAAATCTCTCTAAATTCAGAATTTACTAGACCTGGAATAAAAGCTTTTGGAAAGCAAGTTTACAGAAAGACATGCGAAAAAACTTTGAGATGTATTCCAAATCAAATGAGTGAATGATTTTTCATAGCTAAATTTAGAAAAGTATAATCTAAGAGCCTCCTTTGGCTCTTTTTTTTGTATTTTATTTGACTTACAAGCTAAAATTCATATAAAGAAATAGTTTTCAATCGAATTCCAGAAATAAAAATAAAATCCGAATGAGGAGTCTGTTATGAAACGGCGATTTTCTATTTTTGCATAAACCGTCCGCGATCTCGATTTAATCGAAAAAAAACAGGAGGTGCCTTATGATGAAAATTATTAGTGCTTAATCATGGCCTAAAAATGATATTAAGATAAAGTTTGAGCAAAAAGCTCTAAACCAAATCAAAATGAGAGGTATATCATGAAAACCATGATTAATGAAGGTGGTAATGCCTAAAAGTCCCGGGAGAAATCCTAAATCTACAAAGAGCTTCGGCTCTTTTTTTATTTCAAAAAAATCTTTTGACTTTTAATTTTTAGCACATATAATATCTATGTGCTAATTTATTTATTAATTTTTAGAAATTATGAATATTGAAAAATTTACAATAAGTGCTTCGATGCGTATTCAGGAAGCTCAGGACTTGGCTAATAATAGTCAAAATCCACAAATTCACCCACTTCATTTACTTGAATCTATGCTAAAAGCCGAGGATTCTATAACTAATGATATATTGCTTGATTTATGAGTAAATAAAGATTTACTTTTAAAATCAGTTAAGTGAGAAAGAGAAAATTTATCAAAAATCGATGGAATGTATCAGTTAGCTATTTCAAGAGAATTAAACGAAGTATTTTCTGAAGCTGAAAAAATTTCATCTAGTATGAAAGATAAATTTATCACGGAAGAACATTTATTTTTGGCTTTATTTAAAAAAGCTGATTCTAAAACTATAGATTTACTTAAAACATTTTGACTAAATTTTGATTCTACAAAAGAAGTAATAGAAAAAATGAGAAATGGTGAAATTATAGAAGATAATGATGGTGAAAATAAACTAAATGCATTAAAAAAATACTGAATTGATTTAGTTGAACTTGCAAAAAAGTGAAAAATAGACCCAGTAATCTGAAGAGAAGAAGAAATCAGAAGAGCTATTCAAATACTCTCAAGAAGAAGTAAAAATAATCCAGTATTAGTTTGAGATCCTGGAGTAGGTAAAACTGCGATAGTTGAGTGAATTGCTCGTAAAATCGCTGAAAGAGATATTCCAGATAACTTAGTCTGAAAAAGACTTATTACTCTTGATATGTGAGCTCTAATTGCTGGAGCAAAATATAGATGAGAATTTGAAGAAAGACTAAAAGCAGTAATCAAAGAAGTAGAAAAATCTGATGGAAATATAATACTTTTTATTGATGAAATCCACACCATTGTATGAGCATGAGCAGCTGAATGACAAGGTGATGCTGGAAATCTACTTAAACCAAGTCTAGCAAGATGACAAATGCATCTAATCGGGGCTACAACTATAAACGAATATAGAAAATATATAGAGAAAGACCCAGCACTAGAAAGAAGATTTGCACAAGTAATAGTAGATGAACCAAATCGTGATGATGCATTAACTATTTTGAGATGAATAAAAGATAAATATGAAACTCATCACGGAATAAAAATCACAGATTCAGCTATTGAAGCAGCTGTTGATTTATCTATAAAATATATAAGTGATAGAAAACTTCCAGACAAAGCAATAGATTTGATGGATGAAGCATTATCTAGTGTAAAAATAAATTCTATTTCAAAACCTGTTGAACTAGACATTCTACAAAAAGAAATTAGAACTTTGGAAATAGAATTGGAGGCTAAGAAAAATGAAGATTGAACAAAGTCAGAAAATCTAAATGAAATAAGTAAAAAAATAGCTAACAAAAAAGAAGAAGCAACTAAACTAGAACAAGCTTGGAGAAGAGAAAAAGATATGATAATTAAAATCAAAGAAACTAGAGAAAAAATAGATAGTTTGAAAGTTGAGGCAGATGAGCGAGAGAGAAATACTGACTTTGCAAAAGTTGCAAAAATTAGATACTCTGATATTCCTACACTTGAAAAAGAAATAGAAAATATTGAAAAATCATTAAGCGAATTGCAAGAAAATGGAAAAAGTTTCCTAAAAGACAAAGTTACAGAAGAAGATATTGCTGAAATAATTGCTAAATGGACAGGAATTCCTGCAAGCAAACTTATAGAAAAAGAAAAAGATAAACTTCTGCATATGGAAGAATATTTATCTAAACAAGTAGTTTGACAAGAAAAAGCAATAAGTGCAGTATCAAACGCAATTAGAAGAGCAAGAGCCTGATTAAATGAAGAATCAAAACCACTTGGATCTTTCCTATTTTTAGGACCAACTTGAGTAGGTAAAACTGAAACTGCAAAAGCTTTAGCTGAACTACTTTTCAACGATAAAAACGCAATGATTAGAATAGATATGAGTGAATATATGGAAAAACATTCAGTTTCTAGACTAGTTTGAGCTGCTCCAGGTTATGTTGGATATGAAGAAGGTGGACAATTAACAGAGGCTGTTAGAAGAAAACCATTTTCTGTAATACTTTTTGATGAAGTAGAAAAAGCTCATGGTGATGTATTTAATATACTTTTGCAAGTACTAGATGATGGAAGACTTACAGATTGAAAATGAAGAACTGTAGATTTCAAAAACACTATAATAATCCTTACAAGTAATATCGGATCATATAAAATCCAAGACTTGACTAAGGATGGGAAAAATAGTGATGAAATTCTAAAAGAAATAGAACCCGATTTAAGAGGACATTTCAGACCTGAATTTCTAAACAGAATAGACGATATAATTGTTTTCAATCCACTATCAGAAAGCATGTTAAAAAATATAGTTACGATTTTACTTAAAAATGTAGCAAAAATTTTAAAAGACAAAGATATAAAAGTAGAATTCTCTGACTCATTAAAAGATTATCTTATCAAAGTCGGTTATGACAGAGAATTTGGTGCGAGACCTATGAAAAGAGCAATAACAAATGTTATTATGAATAATTTATCTACGAAGATAATTTCAAATGAAATAAAAGCTTGAGATGATATAATCCTAAGTGTTGATGAAAAATGAAATTTGATTGTTAAATAACAAAAGCGAGATTAATCTCGCTTTTGTTCGTAGGGAACGCGGGCCCGCGTTCCCTACTTTTTCGGAACAAAAATATTTGTTCCCTACTTTTTTATTGACTTAATGAAAATTCTGAGTATAAAAATTATACAAAAAAGGAGGGGATATTATGCCTATATTTACACAAAAAGACGAAGAACTTGGTTCTACACTTGCTATGATTGTTGATGAAGTTGAAAAAAAAGAAATAACTTTATCTAAGTTTCTTGAAGAAATCAAGACTGAAAGTCTAAGTAATGAGGAAATTGAACAAGTTCTTGGTTTTATAACTCTTATTCATTACAAATTCGATGAACTTGGATTAATGTATACTGATCCAGAAACTGGAATGGATTCCATTATCCATCACATTCAGGAAGTAGATTCCTGGATGACAAAGAAACAAGCAACATTATATCTACTATTCTCAGTTAGAATAAATGCAAATTGTGGAATGGACGGAGAATTATCTTATGTTCGCCGTTTACTAAAAATGGAAAAGGTATTAAAATCAGTTATTTCGGAAGATATTAGCACAATTAAGTTGCAAAGTTTTCTGAAAGAAGAAGAAAAAGAAACAACAGTTGAAAAGTTTCCATATTTATACACTGTTGCTGAAGTCCGTGATAATTACATTAATTCACCAACAAATCTTGCGATTGAGGATGATATTACATGTATACTTTCACCGGATTATGCTTAAAATAGGTCGGATTTTCCGACCTATTATTTTTTATTGACTTATTTACTTTTTTAGTTATACTCACGAAACTTTAAAATTGGAGAAAAAATATGGCTACTATAAATCTAGATGGTAAAAAACATATTGTATCAAGAAACAAAGATGGACAAATGTTAATTGATGGACAAATTGTTTCATACAAAGGTAGTTCAATCTATCAAACACATAGCGGTTTTTTTGATATCCATGATAATCCTATAATGGATTTTAAAGAGAAAAGGCTGAGTGAAATTGTTGCGATGATTATCGCTGATAATCTTACTTCTACAAAAAAAGAAGTAGGCTAAAATTGTCTATTTTCTTCCACTGAACGGTTCAAAACCGTTCTTTTTCTTTTTAAAAAATAAAAAGGAAATTATTATACAAAAAGGAACGATGCAATCGTTCCCTAGATTTATTCACAAAGAATATCTTTTTCGGAACGAAAATATTCGTTCCCTACTTTTTTAATTTCTTCAATAATAGAATTAAATTATACTTAATTTTATTATTTATATAAATCTCGCAGTGAGATACTTCCCTAGAATCAGGAGTCAATTTTAATTTAAAATCTGTAACTCAAGCCAGCGGTGAATTTTCTTCATTTGGTGAAGCTATTCATAAGAAATCATATAATTTGCATCATCTAAACTTCCCTTCTTTTATAGCGTTCCATTGTAATAAATATGGAGACATAAGATTTCTATAGGCTTTGTCTGAACTTGATGCTCAATAGTAATAAGTCGCAAGTTCTCAAAAATATACAAATATTCAAGCAGCAACTGGAACTTCTCATTTATAAGCTATAAAAAGTAAGTTATTATCTGAAGCATTTAAAAATCTTTTATAAAATTCTAAACTATTTCAGTTAAAAGAATCTCTTGAAGTAGTTTCCATCATCAAATCATAAAACACAGAAATATTTTCATCTGTAATTTCAGCATTTTTAACTACTATTTCATTTTTCTCTGCCACTTTTATATTATATCTTCCTTTTGGTTTCATTTGAGCTAAAATTTCTTCTTCAGTTTTAGTTAAATCTATTAAAGCTGTATATGGAGTTATAAATTTTTTATAGTAAGAAACTTTCGAAAAACTCGTCTTTGAACTTCAAAATCTAGAAATTCACTCACCGTAACTATTGTACGGCTCGCTAGAATTTATATCTTTTTCAGCTCAAATACTTCCTTTTTGAAAATTTTCTTGAGTTTTATATCCTTCATAATTTATAGTTTCAAATTGAACAAAAAGACAATTATCTTCTTTTGATAATTTTATTAAATCTTCTCTAAATAAAGCTATATTTTCATCACTTACTCACAAAACAAAAAGTCCAAATCAAAAAGTAATTTTTCTTTTTTCAGCTACTGCGTATTTACTATCTAGTTCAAGTACAAACACACTTTCTGCTTGTCATCCAGATAAAATTATATTTATCCAGATTCCTGATTGCCAAAAAGAATTTTGGAATTTTCCAAAATCAAAGTCTTTGTAATTATTTTGTGTCAATTTAGTTATTTTCATTTTTATTGTTTTATTATTTATTTTACCAATCTTTTCAATTATCCTTTTGTCATTGTTCATCAAAAAATGGGTCTGAATCAAAAAATTTAAATGGTGATAAGAATTGATCAAATGGAGATTCTTCTTTTTTATCATTATTCTTTTTATTGAAAAATTCCTGATTTTGTTTTTCATCATTTTTCAAACTTTGATAATAATCTTCTAGTTGTTTTGCTTCATCTGGACTTAAAGCTTGTTTATTATTTGCATCTCACCCGAGTCACATACTTTGATTTTTTACTACCTGAGGAGAGTCTTCTCATTTTTGTCATTTTTGCTCTTGTTTTTGAGATTTTTCTTCTTGTTTCTTTTGTTCTTCTTTTTGAGTAGAACCTGAAGAAGTTTTTGAATCTTGTTTTTGTTCTTCTTTTTGTGAAGAATTATTATCTTTTTTAGAGTTTTCCTTCTTTTTTTGCTCTTCTTGTTGTTTCTTTTCTTCGTCTTTTTTCTGTTTTAATGCATTTAATTTCTGTAATACAAAATCTAGATTTTGCTTAGTATAGTCATCAAATTTATATTTCAAAGATTCATTATAAGAATTTGCAGAACTTTCCCAATTCACTTGTTTTTCATTTATATCTTTTGATTGTTCTCATAATTTATATTCAGTATTTCATTTATTATAAAACTTTTTTGAACATATTTCCTTATCTTTTCAACATTTTGTCATATCAAAGTAAAAATCGGCTTTTTTATAATCTCAAGATTTATATAAATCTACTCACTTATTGTATAACATTTGAGGAGAATACAAAAAAAGTCTTAGATTATCAAAAGTATCCAATTCCAAAGCAAAAGTTTTTTGATAAAATAATATTAAAATTAAAAATATAATTATTTTTTTCATGCAAATTTATTTGTAAAAAATAATATAGAAAAAGAGAGAAATAGAATATAAGACAAAATAATCAAATACCTATTTTCTTTTGTATTTAAATTTATTAAAGAGTTAGAATTTCAGATAATAGTCTTATAACTAGAATCATTATATCCTGTTAATCCTGCGTAAGAAGCTCCTAGTTTTGAAGCTATGGACTTCAAATTTTCAGAATTTAGTTTAGTTATAACATTTTCTCATTTATATTGTTTATATGTAGTTTTACCAAAATAATCAGTTAATTCTGGTATAAAACTTCATTTTTTATTTCAAATTCAAATAATATAAAGCTTTATTTTTTCTTTATCTAAAAGAGCTTTTATTTTTGAAAAATCAGTTTTATTCAAATCATCTCATCCATCACTAAGTAAAAAAATGCTCTTAGAAGAATTTTCTTTTTCATCAAATCTCTCAACAGAATAAGCTAAGGCTCCGTAAATATCAGTTCACTGTACACTTACGTTATTTTCATCTACTCAAGATAAAAAAGTCAAAAAAGTATCACTATCATTCATTATAGGCATTATTCAAACAACATCTCAAGCAAAAACATTTAATCCGGCTGAAATATTTGGTGAATTTGAGATAAAATCACTTATCCATTTTTTAGCAGTATCCAATCTAGAAAAAGTTTTATTTCACTCAGAATAATCAAGAGCTTTCATAGAAGTTGAAACATCTAGTAAAAAAAGCACTTTTTCATTTGATTTTTGAGAATCATTTTGCGTTGTATAATCAGTAAAAAAAGCTGATATTAAAAGCAAAACAAAAGATAAAAATAAAAGTAAATATGAAATATAAACAGCTTTAATATTTGAATTAAACTTTCATATTTTAAATGATTTATCTTGCAAATATGTTTTATATACAATGCTTGTCAGAAGAAAAATTCATAAAAGCACAAATAATGCAAAAATATATGTATTCATAAAAAATTAATTATTAACTATTTCTCATTTTAAAACCCATTTATCAAGGCAAGTGATTTTTACATTAACTAAATCTCAAACTTTGTAATTTTCATTATATGGAAATTGCACTTCTTTGAAATTTCTAGTTCTTCCTACAAATTCATCTCATTTTATTCCAGAAATCAGTATTTCTTCTATTCTTCAAAGCATCAAAGCATTTCTTTTGGCTACATTTTTTTCTAAAACTCAGTTTAATATATGCCATCTTCTAGCTTTTTCTTCGCTTGTAACATCATCGCAGTATATTTTTGAAGCGATAGTTCCAGTTCTTACAGAATACCTAGCGATATAAACAAAATCAAATTCAAGTTCTTCAAGGGCTTTTACAGTATCTTGAAATTGTTCTTCAGTTTCACCTGAAAATCCAACAATTATATCAGTTGAAATAGAAAAAAGTGGGTCTTTTTCTCTTAAATATTTTACAATTCTTTTAAATTCTTCATATTTATGTCTTCTATTCATCTTCTTCAAAATTTCATCATTTCCTGATTGCAAAGCAAAATGTATATAATTACACATATTCGGAAGTTCAAAATGCGCATCCAAAATATCTGCCGTCATATCATGCGGATTACTTGATGTAAATCTAATTCTTTTTATTCATTCAACGCTTGTTACTTCTTCAAGTAATTTTCTAAAGGGTGATTTTCCTATTCCCGCATTCCAAGCTGATTTTTCTTCATTCCAAAGAGCTTTATTAAATTGTTTTCCATAAGAATTTACATTTTGCCCAAGTAGAGTTACTTCTGTCGCTAATGCGTTTGCTGCTTCTTTTATTTCATTTATAATTTCAGTAGAATCACGAGAAATTTCTCTATCTCTTGTGTATGGAACTATACAAAAAGTACAGAAATTATCACATCATTTTTGTATTATAACTGAAGCTGATGATGGATTTTCTCTAAGTTGTTTTGATTTCAAATAATCATCAAATTTATGGTCATTTCCAATTTGTTCATTGAAAATATGACTTAAAATTTTATTTAAATAATTAACTTCTTCGATTCTGAAAACAAAGTCTAAATTTTGCATTCTTGGAAAAAGTTTATCATCATTGTTTAGTAGTGCATTTTCCTCACTTACATATTCTATTTTTTTAGCTCTTTCTCTCTTTTTTCATTCTCGGTCAAAATATTTTTCATTTACTCATGATTTTCTAACCATACAACCTGTTATTCAGATAACAAATCTTTTTGAAGTTCAAAGTTTTTCAAGTCTTTCTATTTCTTTTTGGATTTCTTCATACATTCCAAAAACTCTATCTTCTCATTTTTTTCTAACTGAACAAGTATTAAATATGATTAAATCCGCATCTCTCCAATCCTTTGTCGTCATAAAACCAGATTGTAAAAGTAGCATATTCACTTTTTCTGAATCTGCATAATTCATTTGGCATCCAAATGTCATTATAAAATATTTTTTCATGTATTTTTCTTCTTAATATTCTTAAATTTATTTGCATTTTATTTAAATATTTCAGTTTTTCAATTTTTACTTTACTTTTAGACTAAAATAGATAAAATCAGGCATGTAAAATATTGCATAAAAATATGTAATGAACAAAAATACGAAAACAAACATTTAAAAATATTAAAAACCCTTTAGAAAAAGGGCTTTTAGTTATTTTTTAGTGTTATATTATTTTCTAAGATTTTTTAAAAGAATGTCAAAAAAAGACGACAAAAGAAAAGATGATTCAAATATAGAAGAAGTAGATCTTTCTAGTTTATGAATAGAAAATATTGACGATAAAATTGATTTAGATTTTAGTCCAGAAAAAGCTAAAGACCTAGATTTGGACGAAGACGAATTTGAAGATTTTGAAGACGAATTTGAAGATTTTCCTGGTGATAGTGAATGAGAAGATTGAAAGAAAAAAGAAAAATGACTTAAAAAAATTCCAATTGATAGAGAAAATGATAAAAGAAGAATTGGTAAATGAATGACAAAATTCATTGATGTTGAAGTTGAAGCTAAATATCTTGAAGGAATGCCAGATACAATTCAAGAATTGATGAAAAAATGAAAAAAAGATGGTAAAATCACTCAAGATGAGCTTATGTCAGCACTTCCTAATGCTGAAGATGATTTAGATTTACTTGATGAAGTTTATACTAGATTTTTGCAATTAAAAATTGATATTGTTGACAGTTTAGATAAAGATTTGCTTTTTTGAATAGAATGAGGTGATGAAAAAGCAAAAGTAGAAAAACACGTAGTTGATTTATCTGAAATTTCTGACGATTCTATTAGAATGTATCTAAATGAAATCTGAAGAGTTCCATTATTAACTTGAGACGAAGAACTAGATTTATGAAGAAAAGTAAAAGCTTGAGATATGGAATCAAGAAAGAAATTAGCTGCTGCCAATTTAAGACTTGTAGTTTCAATTGCTAAAAAATATATGTGAAGAGGTCTTGGACTTCTAGATTTGATTCAAGAATGAAATGTATGATTATTTAGAGCTGTAGACAAATTTGATCCAGATAAATGATTTAAATTTTCAACTTATGCAACTTGGTGGATAAGACAATGAGTTACTAGAGCTATCGCTGACCAAGCAAGAACTATCAGAGTTCCTGTTCATATGATAGAAACTATAAACAAATTCACTCATACTTACAGAAGACTTACTCAAGAACTTACAAGAGAACCATTAATGGAAGAACTTGCTACGGAAATGGATATGGATATCAGAAAAGTAAGACAAATAATGAGAATTTCTCAAGATATACTTTCACTTGATGCTCCAGTTTGATCAGAAGAGGATACTTCTCTATGAGATTTCATCGAAGATGACAAAAATCCAACTCCAGATAAACAAGCAAATACAACTCTACTAAAAGACAATCTATATGAAATGCTTGATTTCCTTACTCCAAGAGAAAGAAAAATCATCATAATGAGATTCTGACTTGATGGATGAGAAATGCATACACTTGAAGAAGTAGGAAAAGAATTCTGAGTAACAAGAGAAAGAATCAGACAAATTGAAGCTAAAACTCTTGAAAAATTAAGAGATCATCCAAATGCTGATAAAATAAAATTTTTCTAAAAATTTTCTATGCAAAAAAATAAATCCCAAATGGGATTTATTTTTTTGAAATTATTTATAATCTCTTAAAAAAGATTTAACTAATTCTAGTGTATTTATTTTAATAGCACTACTTCAATAATCATTTGAAAAACGTAAACAAAAATATGAATAATGATCTTCTACTCTATCTGGGTGCCAATCATCACTTATGTAATAATTAGAACTAAATTTAATTCTATACTTATCTTTATATGTATCATCAATTTTATCTAGTTCTTGTCTAAATCATCAACATCTTATCTCATATTTTTTTGTGACATCATTTTTTATTACTTTTAAATCTCAAAGAAAATGATAAAAATTTTGCAGATTAATATTTTTCTTAAAAATTTTTTTTTCTCTGTTATATTGATTTATAATAATATTAGTAATAGCTAATATTTCTTCTTCATTAATAGTTATTAATGTATTTTTTCTTAATGAGTTAATAATATTTTGAGATTCTAAATTATATGCATCATCCAATAATTTTTGTCTTTCAGAAAAAGAAGACAAATTATCTCCATTTTCTGTAATTCAAGCATCTTTATCAGAAATAATATTTAAAATATCAATATTAGTTTTATCCACCAATTCATTAAATGGTTTATCACTCCATTTAATTATTTTTTCATTTTCTCAAAGAGTATTTTTTTGTTGAGATAAATTATTTCTATTCATATTTTTACAATTATAAATTAAATACTTTCTTATATTATCATAAAACTTATTTTCTTGCAAAAATTTGAAAGATTTTTTCAAAAATAAATTTGCTTTTTGGAGCTTTTTAAATACAATTCCCTCGCCTTTTAAAGGAAGAGCGAATATAAGTAGCTCGTTATACCTTTTATTTTTTAAGAAATTTGATACCATGTTTAGAGGTAAAAAATATAAAAAAGCTGTTGAGCTTGTTAATAATGAACTAGGATATTCAGTTGCTGAAGCTATTGAATTACTAGAAAAAACTAATACTGTTAAGTTTGATCCTTCTGTTGAAGTTCATTTCAATCTTAATCTAGATCCAAAATACGCTGATCAAATGATCAGAACTACTATTACTTTACCAAATGGTACTGGTAAAACTGCTAAAATCTGTGTTTTCACTGACGCTGGTTGAGAAGCTGAATTACTTGCTGCTGGTGCTGCAAAAGTAGGTGATATGGAATTAGTAGATCAAATCGCTAAAGGAGAAGTTTCTCTAGATTTTGATGTATGTGTTGCTAGTCCTGCTATGATGAGACAATTAGGTAAAATAGCTAAAGTTCTTGGTCCAAAAGGTCTTATGCCTAATCCAAAAACTGGAACTGTTTGAGATGATTTACTTTCAATCGTAAAAGAAATCGCTAACGGTAAATTTGAATTTAAAACTGATAAACAAGGTAATATCCATTCAACTTTTGGTAAATTGTCTTTTGGTAAAGATAAATTAACTGAAAACGTTAAATATTTCATGAATACAATCAATGAAGTAAAACCTTCTGGTTCAAAAGGAAAATATATCAATACAATATTTGTTTGTAATGCTATGTGACCTTCTATCAGAATTGATACTACAAAATAATTCACACAAAAAAATCTAGTTAAGAAATTTCTTAACTAGATTTTTTTTTATTATGAATAAGATATTTAAAAAGTAGTGAACGATTGCATCGTTCACTACTTTTTTATTTTATAATTTTATCAAGAGTCTGCATTTTTAGCAAAGTGTTAAATCATTTTTGAATATTATTTAGAACTCCAGTTGTAGAACAATTATCTATATTTGTACATTTAAGTCAGCCTGTGCAATCAGATATATTCATATTTTCTCAAGAAGCTTTCAATATATCATAAACTGATATTTTATCTAAATCTATAGCAATTTTTACTCATCCGTTTCTTCATTTCACAGATGTAAGTAAATTTGCTTGTTCAAGATTTGCCATAATTCTTCTAAGAAGTGCTTCACTAATAGATAAATCAAGTGATATTTGTTTTATTGTAAGTAAAATATCTCTGTGATTTGCTAGGTGAATCATAGCTTTTAATGCATAAGAACCAGTTTTTGAAAGATTTATCATATTTATTTAATTAATTTATTATATCTACTCTGTTTTTTCAAGTATGTTTTACTTCATAAAGAGCTTTATCTGTTTTTTCATATATTTCATGAAAAGTAGATTCTCAAGAATATTGTTTTAATCAAGATGAAAAAGAGATATGAAATGATAACTCTCAATGTTTAAGAGATGTATGTTTAAAATCATCTAAAATTTTATCTAGTTTAGTCTTTAAAAGATTTGCATTTATATCTATCATAATCATAAATTCTTCTCATCCTATTCTATATACTGTACCTATATTAAAATTTTTAATAAGAACTTTAGCTAGATATTTTAATACTGCATCTCAAACAGGATGTCCATAAGTATCATTTATGCTTTTAAAATTATCTATATCTAAAATAGCTACTGAAAATGGAAGCTTTGCTTCTGCTAATTTTTGAAAAGTTCAATCAATAGTATTTCTATTTAATAATCAAGTTAATTCATCTGTTTTTAATTTATTTTTTAACTTATTATTTTCTTTTTCAATTTTTTCTAGTCTCTCATTTAAAGTATTAACTGTATTTTCAGATATTGTTTTTTGGTCTACTATTATGGATTTTATACTTTGCAATACTTCTATCAAAATATCATTAGGACCAGGATTTATATTATCTAATTTTTTAGAATTGTTATCTAATAATAAAGAATCATCTCATAGATGTTTTATTATTAATTCCAAATCTTTTTTTATTTCTGACACAAAAACATCACAATCTTGTCCTATAATAGCATGTGGACATTTACCACCGTTTCTACAAATAATAAGATCTTCTGATTCAGGCATTTTTATTTAAAATAATTGATAAGTTATTTACTTTATTTACAAGTAAAGAAAATGCAAATAAAATTTAATAATTTTATTCTGGGATTAAATCATAAAAATCATTTTCTTCTCAATCTTTTAAATATTCATGAATTGCATTTCTAGTAGCAAGTAGTCAAATAACTGCTCGTTTCTCTCTTTTTTTACTTATTGGTTCATCAAGAAGTGACTTAATATATTCATAATCATAAGTTAAAATTTCATTTATATTCATTCAAATAATTGATTCTCAAAATATTGATGAAACTCGAGTTGTTATGATAGAAGTTTCTCACTGGAAAGACCAATCAGTAATAATATCATTTTCTATTTTCAAGTAAACCGTAACTGTATCTCAACAAGTTCTATTTTCCTCTTTATATGAAATCGTAAAATCACTCATCTTGTGCTTATTTGGATGATTCTTGCTATAGTATGTTATTATTTCGCTCATAATTTATTATAATTTATATTTTTTGTATTATATGATTTTTTTGATACTTGTAAAAACTAATGCATTTTTTTGCCAAAATTTAGATTTTATGTTAAAATAAATAAAATTTATAAATTTATTAATAATTATGGCAAAAGCAAAAGCTAATATACATCAAGAAGAAGTAAGTTGATGAATAATTTTAACTTCCTCAGATATAGCACATCTTGCATTTATGTCTCAAAACGCAGATGAAGAAACAAAAAGAAGAATTGAAAAAGTTTTATTAACACATAGAAATCCAATTTCAAATATTGATATTTGAGAAAAAAGTGAAGAAAATGAAAATATTGAAAGTATTAAAACTATAGAAAATGATGAATCTATAGAAACTAAAATATTAAATAGTGATAATATGGAGGAAATAATAAATTTAATTTATAATTTAGTTTTAGAAAAACATGATAAAAGTAAAATTTTAGAATTAGCTATGAATAAAGATATTAATTCAAGAAATCCTGAACTAAATGCTAAAATAATAAAAATTGAAGAATATGTTTATTCTACTAAAAGTATATAATCCCAGATTATATACTTTTTTTAAATTTTAGATTCTATATATGAAATACTAAAATCACTAATTTTATAATTATTTGGATGATTCTTTCTATAGTATGTTATTATTTCAGACATAGGAAATTATCAATAAAAATAAAGGTATGCATATACCATAAGTGCTGGAATTCCTGTAATTAGAAAAATAAAGAATAATAATCTCCAAAATAAATAAAGAAATAAAATATATCATTTATGCGAATTAATAGTACTTTCATCTTTAGGCCAGTAATAATAATGTATCAAAGAAAAAATACTAGAAAAAATAAAATAGAAAAGTAGTCGGTTCTGATTTCATAGTAAATCACTAAGATATATAAATAAAACAAACAATGCAAATATAAATACAAATGGTAGTATGAAAGTTAGCAAAGCAATTGAAAAAGTAATTCAAAATCTTTGTAGCAGTGTCAAAGAATTATATGTTTTATTATAATCTTCTATTTCTTTCTTAGCTTCCAAATAATTAACTTTATTTTTCTTTTTAGAAAAAATTTTCCGGAACTTTCATCAATTCATCAAAGTTCATACAAGAAGTATCATAAAAATAGCTACTCATAAATTAATTAGTAAATCTGTAGTAAAATTCATAAATTTAAATTTTAGATTCTATAAATTGTTTTAAATTCTCTTTAAATATTTCTTTATCAAACTTAAGTGCATGTTCTCTGATATGCTCATAATTGAAATGCATTTCTTCAAATTTTTCTATTGTATTGTTTAAACTTTCTACATTTTGATTTGTGAAGAAAAGTCCAGTTTCATTTGATATAACAGTTTCTAATGCTCATCATTTAGCATAAGCTATAACTGGTGTTCCACAAGCCATCGCTTCAAGCGGAACAATTCCAAAATCTTCTTCTGGCGGAAATAAAAAAGCTTTTGCTTTTGAAAAATATCTAGCAGTTTCTTCTCTAGAAATATTTAATTTCCATTCTATATTTGGTTTTGATTTAGCTTTTAATTCTCTGTAAAGTTTATTATCTGTATTTGTAATAATTACTATTTTTTTTCAATTTTCATTAAAAGCATCAACTATTAAATCAAATTTTTTATAAGGAATAACTCTTCCTACATATAGATAAAAATCTTCTTTTTCTCCTGAAAATATGAATTTTTCGCTATCAACTCAAGGATAAATAACACTTACTTCCCTATCATAATATTTTCTTACTCTACTTGCTGTATTCTGAGAATTTGAAATAATAAAATCTGATCTTTGAGCGGCAACAAAGTCCCATTGTCTTAATTTATGAACTAAGGCAGGCATCAAAAATAAAGCTAATTTATTCAAAATTCCAAACTCCATCATATTCAAATACTCGTGATAATGACTCCAAAAATATCTAGTTGGAGTATGACAATAAGTAATTTGGAGAGTTTCTGGTTTCGTAATAACTCATTTTGATTCAGCTGAAGAACTTGTAATAACTATATCATATTCTGATAAATCAAAACTTTCCATAGCAAGTGGTCTCAAAGTCAAAGCTAATTTATGTGATTTATTTAAAAATGGAATTTTTTGAATAAAAGAAGTAGTTACTTTTCTTCCAGCAAAAAGAGGATTTTTTTCTTGATAAAAAACAGATGTAAAAATATCTGCATTTGGGAAAAGTTCCATCATATGAGACAAAACCATTTCAGCACCTCACCAATCCTTTATCCAATCAGCAACAATTGCTATTTTTTTGTTTTCTAAATTAGTCATAATTTATATATTTTATTTTTCTCTTTTTTTAATATATTCAGTTAGGAAATTCAGTTTTTCTGAATTTAAAAAGTTTATTTCACTTGTTGATTCAGATATCAAATTATCTAGATTTTTCTTAGATTCTTCTAGTCAAAAAACTGAAACAAATCATTTTTCTTCTCATCAAACAGATTTTCAAGTTGTTTCTAAACTTCCTTCAACATCAAGTATATCGTCTTTTAATTGAAATGCAAATCCTATCTTTTCAGAATAAATTTCTAGATTTTGTTCTTTTTCTACATTATTTCAAAAAATATAAAATCATCCTAAAACCGAAGTTTTTATCAAAGCTCAAGTTTTTTTAGAATGTAAACTTTTTAATTGTTCAAAACTTAAATTTTTAGAATTTTCTTCTTCGTAATGCATATCCTCCATTTGTCATCAGACCATTCCAAAAAAACCTATACTTCTTCGTAAAAGTTTAGATAATTTTTTAGATAAATCTGAGTTATTTATTTCCGATATTATTTCAAAAGCTAAACTATTTAATAAGTCTCAAACTAAAATCGCTGTATATTCTCAGTAAGCTTTCCAAGTTGTAGGCTCTCATCTCCTGAAATCATCATTATCCATAGCAGGCAAATCATCATGAACAAGTGAATAAGCATGAATTAATTCTAAAGCAATAGCAAATTTTACGACATCATCATTTTGTTTTATATCTCAAAGAGTTTTTCAAGAAAAAGCAAAAAAGAATTCAAGCGCTAAAATTGCTCTTATTCTCTTTCCTCAATTACAAGCATACAAAGAAGCCTCTTTCAATTTTTCAAGTCACTGAGAGCTAGTTTGACTAGCAAAATATGTATTTAGATAACCCTTTATAGACTCATCTATAAAATTTTTATAATCGATATACCAAGTTGGAAGCATAAATAAAAATTAAAAATTATTTACCAAAATTTCTTTTTGAAGAAGAAAATGATTCTATTGCTTTATCTAGTTCTTTTTCATCAAAGTCTGGCCATTTTTTTTGTGTAAAATAATATTCACTATAAGCAGAATCATAAAGTAAAAATCCTGAATGTCTTATATCTCAACCAGTTCTAATTATTAAATCTGGGATAGGAAAAGCAGATACATCTAAATAATTTCTAAAACTATCTTCATCTAATTCATCAATATCTCATCATTCTTTTATAAACTTCTTGATTCCTCTAATTATTTCATCTTTTCATCCATAATTTAGAGCTAGAATAAATGTAATTCAAGTATTATCTTTAGTTTTATCTTTTATGTTTTGAAGTATAAATTGTGATTCTTTTGGTAAAAGTTCTAGATTCCCAACTGTTTCAAATCTAAGTCATTTTTTTATCATTTTAGATAAATATGATTCAATATTATTTATAAGTTTTATTAGAAATTCTATTTCATCTTTTGGTCTATTTTTCAGATTTTCAGTACTAAGAGCCCACATTGTAATATATTTTATTCATTTAGCTTCTGCTAAATTTATAATTTTTTCTACATTATCTGCTCAAGCCTTATGTCACATAAAGGCAGGTAAAGATTTCTCTTTAGCCCACCTTCTGTTTCAATCCATTATAATTGCGATGTGATTTATCATTTGATTCTATTAATTATATAAAAGGCTAAAAAACGAAGTATTTTGGATGAAAAATTTCAAAATTATAGCGAAACTGTAGAAAGCTACAGTGAGCGAATTTTTAATTTTTGAATTCAAAAGACGAGTTTTATAGTCTTTTTAAACTACTAATTTATCTTCTGGTTTCCTATCTTTTTCTTCTTTATATGCTTCTAATTTTTTATTTTTATTTAATTCATACAATGAAGTTGCAGAAATAAATATAGATGAATAAGCACCAACTAGAACTCAGAAAATCATAGCTAAAATAAATCCTCTCAAAGTTTGAGGTCCAAAGAAAAATATAGAAATAAGTACTAAAAACAAAGTAAGTGATGTATACAAACTTCTTGTCATTGTATCATTAACTGATTCATCAACTATTGTTGCCAAATCTTTAGTTCTACCACCATGTAATTTTAAATTATATCTAATTCTATCCAAAATTACTATAGTATCTGCTATAGAGAAACCTAAAACTGTCAAAAGTGCAGTTATAAAAAATGTATCAACTTTGAATTCTGGGAAAAAGAATGAAGTTATAATATACAATCAAGTAGGAATAACAACATCATGAAGTAATGTAATAACAGTAATTACAGCAAAAAATAGAGAACTAATTCCTCCTACACTTCCTGAAAAAGTATAAGCTAAGTAAAGAGAAATAGCTAAAATTGCAATTATAAGAGTTTTAATAGCTGTAGATTTGATATAATCACCAAAACTTTTACCAATATTTACATAATTATCCAAAACTAAATCTTTATTATGAGATTCAAGTAATGTTGATAATTTTTCTTTATATTCAGTTTTTAATGTATCAGTTGTTTTATCATCAAAATTTGAATCAAATCAAGCAACAACTACGAATTTAGATTCTCAAGCTACTTTATAAACTTCAGTATTATTAATAACCTTTTTACCTTCATGAATGAATTCTGAAGATAATTTTTCAGTATCTGTTCTAACTTGTTCAATATTCATTTCTCAATTATAAGAAAATTCTGATTGTGTACCACCAGTCATATCTACTCATAGATTCAAAGGTAATAGAATTAATGCCAAAAATGAAATTAAAAATAGTACAGCTGATATAATAAAATATGTATATCTATTTTTCACAACTTGTATAAACATAAAAAAAGAGTTAATAATTAATATTTTTCGAAGCTAATGTATTTAAAAAGCTAAAAAAAGCAAGATATTTGTATAATAATTTGGCAATTTAAGAAAAAAAACTAAAATACGCTCAAAATATTTTATCAAAATAATAAAAAACAATGTTTAATTTTTCTGCTATAAACCTAGGATGTAACAAAAATCTAGTTGATTTAGAATTTGCAATTTGAGAAATACTCAAAACTCCAAGTCAAGAAATAAATTTCTTTGAAGACCCACTTAGTGATGAAGTAGAATATGTTCTAATAAATACATGTTCTTTTTTATCTAGTTCAAGAGCCGAAGCCGAGGAAACTATAAGTTACTATGATTCTCTTGGGAAAAAAGTAATAATTATGGGTTGTTACACTTCCCTAAAAGATGATGATTATATAAAAACTCTAAAAAATCTTCATTCTATTGTAGATTATGAAGAATTAAAAAATATTTGAAATATTGCTAAAAATTTAGTAAACAAAGATAAAATTGAAAGATTAAAAGCAAGTTTAGCTAAAATGAAATGAAAAGAATTAGATGAATATTTAGCTAAAATTGGATGAAATCAAATACAAAAAAAAGCTTTTGTTTGGGCAGAAAATACAGTTAGAGCATATTTAAATGCACCATACTCTTATGAATTTCTGAAAATTTCAGAATGATGTGATAATAATTGTTCATTTTGTATAATTCCAAAAATCAGATGAAGACAAAATTCTAGAACTATAGAAAATATAGTTACAGAAGTTAAAACAATGATAGCATCTGGGATAAAGGAAATCCAAATAATTTCACAAGATACAACTAGATATGGAACAGATTTATATGGTGATTCAAAACTATATGATTTACTTGAAGAAATAGATAAAATTCCTGGAGATTTCAAATTCAGACTTTTCTATATGTATCCAGATTCTATGACTCTTAGCCACCTAGAAAGACTTAAAAATCTGAAAAAAATGCTTCCATATTTTGATATTCCTTTTCAACATATTTCACCAGAAATACTTAAAAAAATGTGAAGATTCTATGATGAAGAACATATCTATAAACTTCTTGATTATATTAAATCAAATTTCCCTGGAGTTTTTATTCATACAAATTTCATAGTTTGATTTCCTGGAGAAACAGAAGAAGATTATAAAAAATTATGTGATTTTGCAAAAAAATACGAATTTGATAGTGTATCAATGTTTGGATATCACGACGAAGAAATGGCAGCAAGCAGTAAGCTAGGAGATAAAGTTCCAGATAGGGAAATAGAAAAAAGAGTAAGAAAATTAGGAAAAATATTAAATTCTATTTATGACAAAAAAGAAGCTTCAAGAATTTGAAAAGAAGAAACTTGATATATTATGGATATTTTGGAAGATGATAAAATAATAGTAAGACCTGAAATAAAAGCTCCAGAAATTGATGATTATGATGAAATAAATTTTTCGCAAGTAATTGATGGAGATATTGATATTTGAGAGAAAATAATTTATAAAAGATAAAATAAAAAGAACTCAGATTAATCTGAGTTCTTTTTATTTTATTAATTAAATTTACAATTATTAGCTGGAGGAATTGCGCTATTTAAATCTGTATTTAATGTTGAAGTATTATCTACTGTCAAATTTGGATCAACTTTAGGAATATCTCAACCACTATTAATTGCAGTATATCAGTTTACTGTATCACAAATATAATTATAGTAAGTATAATTTATATTCTTTTTACAATTAGTTCAATTATCTGTATATCATGATGGACAAGTTGGGGTTTGTGTACATGTAGTTCCTGCAAGAGTATCTCAAGCATTACAAGTATAATTTTTTAATAAACATTGAACCCAATAACCATATATTGTACTTGTTTGATTTTCTGCATAAACTAAACCTGAGTCAGATCACCGGCAATGTACTGAATCAGAAGCTCCCCAACCACCAAATCAATTTGAATTCCGCCATGCTAATTGTTTTATTGCAGGATATGTTCAAGTTATTTTAGCAGTATAATCTAAAACTATACCTGTTCAAATTGTAACGGTAGATCCTATAAATATAGGAACACAAACATTTGTTAAATTTTTTATAAATCCGGTGTTACATAAAGTAATTGTTCAAATAGTTGTATTAGCTATAGCAATAATGTTGTTATACAAACTAGTTCAAGTTCAAGTAATAGTTCCAGAATTAGAACTAGTATTAGAAAATACTACTTTGAAATTTGTTCGAGAATATGCTCAAGCTAAATCAATATTTCCAGATAGTGTTTCTTGAATTGGAGCATTTGTTGTAGGATTTAGAAATACTCATAATTTATTTCATATTACATATGTCTTTCTTCCTGTGTAATCATTTGCTGCATATGTTGTATTTATTGGATTTTGTGAAATATTCATAGAATCTCAATTCTCTAACATAGACATTAATTGAAATTTTGTATAATCTCAGTTTGTTGAATAAGTATATGATATATTATCTTTTGGATCTTTTACTTGTTCATATTTTATTTTACTTATTACATTTATTCCAGCATATCATTGATATTCTAATATAGATCATCCAGTTCAAATATTTACTATTTGAGCATCAGGAACTGGTAATACAGAATTTTTTGTTTGATAGATTTCAAGTCAATTTTTCATTTATCATAAATCTGCTACTCTTTTTCAGTCTCTAGCATCAGCTGTATATGATTGATATGACATAAATCCAATAGTAGCAAGAATTGCTAGAATAGTTATTACTATGATTAGTTCTACTAGTGTGAAGGCTTTTATTTTGTGTAAGTTCATAATAGAAAAATTTAATTATATAAACATTCTAATCTTATATTAATTTTAAATTTTTGCAAACAAAAAAAAGGAACGGTTTAAAACCGTTCCTTACATTAAATTTTTATCTTAATTTTCCTCAAACTTTTGTAACAGCTGCAATAATATCATTTATCAAAGTTCATTTTATACCATCATCAAGAGTAGACTCAAGAGATTGAATAAATATTTTAAATGATAGACTTCTAAGATTTGCTCAAAGTTTAGTTTCATCCTCGTAAATATCAAAAAGTTCTACTTTCTTAATAAGTGGATTTATTTTTGAGATTGTATTTGATATTGT
Organism: Candidatus Altimarinota bacterium; assembly: GCA_028713225.1. Taxonomy (GTDB): domain Bacteria; phylum Patescibacteriota; class Gracilibacteria; order BD1-5; family UBA6164; genus JAQVPN01. The sequence goes on along the minus strand of JAQTOS010000002.1, from coordinate 141,506 downwards.
ACTTCATTTTACTGATTTTTCTACTACAAAAGACAAATCAAAATTATTTGCTTGAAAATTTGAAATTTCTTTATATTTTAGAGTATTATAAGAAATTGAAGCTAAAACTTCAGCATCCAGTTCAAAAAATCCTATTCTAGAACTAGTAGAAAAATTAGCAGAATATTGAGGATGAATTTCTCAAACTATTCAGATTTCTCTTCCTCTTGCTATGATTTTCGCTATTCTTCCAGAATGTGCATAACTCGGTTTGTTACTAGCTTCTTCGAAAACTATTTTATCAATTCCTATAGTTTTTAGGAAATCTGAAACTATATTTTGAATTTCATAGTAAACTACTTTTTCATCTCTTGCTATAATTCAAGCTAATGAATAAGTTTCAATTATATCAGTTTTAATTTTTCAATAGTTAAATATTTTTTCTATTTCAAATAGATTCAAATTATCAAAATCTCTATAATTTTCTTCAACTGCAGCCATCAAATTTGGAATAAGTGAATTTCTCATATGAGATAATTCCTCACTTAAATAATTTTTCAAAGATACACATTTTTCAGTTGTATAACCTAATTTATTTACTAATTTTTCATTTACAAAAGAGTAAGTATACATATCAAAAAATCCTTTTGAAGTGAAAAAATTACGAGAATCTTGTTTCAATTTATAAGTATTTGTTTGAGCAACAGCTCCAAGATTTACTTTTGGAATAGTTGGAGTAATACTATCATATCCTTTTATTCTGGCTATTTCTTCAGCTAAATCAGCTTTGTAATTTAAATCTTTTCTCCAAAATGGAACTTTTAATTTTTCTCATTCTAATACAAGTCCAAGTCAGTCAAAAATTTCTAAAGCTTCCGTTCTAGAATATTCAGCTCAAATAAGTTTATTTATATAATTTATATCAAAACCTATAGAAACTTCTTTTTGTTTATTTGGATAAATATCAGCGAAAGCAATTTCTTTCATTTCTGGAAAAGAGTTTTTTAAAATATCATGAACCAAACTCATTCATCTAGATGCCATTTCAAGTGGAATATCTTTTTCAAAAACATTTAGACTATCTGTTCTAACTCATAAATTTCTTCCAGATTTTCTCAAAATATCTTGTGGAAAATAAGCTGATTCAAGTACAATTCTAGTTGTAGAATTAGAAACAGCCGTTTCTTTTCCTCCGATTATTCAAGCAATAGCAAGTATTTTTGAAGAATCAGCTATAACTATATCATTTTCTCCTAATTCATATTCTTTATCATCAAGAGCTAATATTTTTTCTCAAGTTTTAGCAAATCTGATTTCTATATTTCCATCAATTTTATCTGCATCAAAAGCATGCATTGGTTGACCATAAAAATAAAGAGAATAATTTGTCATATCAATTAGTAAACCTTTTGAAGTTTTTTCAAAAGATGATAGAACTTCTTTTATATAATCAGGTGTTTCTATGTTTGAAACTCATGATAATTCCAAAGCCATATATCTTTTTACGATTTCTGGAATATGATTTTTTACTTCAAGTTTTTTAAGATTTGAGAAATCAGCAAGTTTATATTCAAGAGGCATTTTTTCAGCAAATAAAACTGATAATTCTCTAATTAAACCAATATATGAAAACATATCTGGTCTATGATTTATTGATTTATTATCTATTTCCATTATAGAATCATTTTTCCCCATCAAATCAGCAATATTTGTTCCAGCTTTTGCATCAAACCCTGATAAATCAAGTATTTCTTTTTCAGATTTTGAAGGAAAAGTTGAAGCAAGTCCAATCTCATCACTAGCACAAATCATCCCAAAAGATTCAACTCATCTAATTGCAGTTTTTTTCATAACAACCGGTTCTCATTCTCCATGCCATAAAACAGAAGCTCAAAGTTTTGCTACAGCAACTGATTGTCCCATTTCCAAGTTTGATCATCCACAAACTATTTGAGTTTCTTCTCCTTCACCAACATCAACCATACAAACTCTAAGAGAATCAGCATTTTCATGAGTATCAATTTTTGTAATTTTTCAAAAAACTATATTTTCAAAGCTTTTACTCTCGCAGTGTACATCTTCAACTTCAGCCAAATGAAGAACTATTTCTTTTGCTACAATTTCAGCATCAGGTAAACTCGGTAAGTATCTTTTTAGGTTTTTATAAGAGATTTTCATTTTATTTTAATTTATTTAAGTTTAAAATCCGCTTCATTATAAAAAAAAAGATTTTTTTTTCAATTTTTATTTTGTATATTGTGTTTTCGGGCAAAAAAATAAATCCCTTTGGAATTTATTTTAAAATATATTTTATTATGCCGCATTTTTTAAAAGTCTAACAGAACGCCCTGCGTCTCTTCGACCGCAATTATTAGGGTAAATATTACGAAAAGTAAAGAATAGCTTAAATTCATCACTATCACAATAACTACGAGTGCAATATATTGCATCGTTAATCTGATTATTGTAAGAGGGTCAAGTAACCCAAAGTCCCTTATCTATAAAAGATAATCACAATTCTTTTGCCATTCTTTCTCAATCTTTTCAATAAGGTTTACAGATTCTTTCCCAATCTTCTAAATCAGGAATTTCTTTTCATAGAAATGCTGCTTCTCTCATAGCTCATTCATGATTATAATACCATCTTCATTTATATTCCCAAGCTAATGGTTCCATTGCTGAAACATATTCAGGATTTTTTATAATATCTGGACAAGTTGGTTCTCATAAATCAAACTCTTCTAATCATGCGATTTCCAAAGCTTCTCTATTTCAAGTAAATTCTCTTGTTTCTTGAGTATTTTCTAAAACATCTGTTGCCTTTTCTTTAAATTCAGGAACAAGTTTATTAATTCCTTTGTTATCAAAATATTCTCTTAGAATTTTTTCTTCTGGAACTCATGAAGAAGTACTATTACTGCTATTTCCTACCATAAAATAATAATTATAAAATTAAATTCTTTTTTATATTATCATAAATTTTATTTTTATGCAAAAATTTGATGTTATACAAAAGTAGGGTACGCAGGCCTGCGTACCCTACGAGTAATTAAAATATTTCGCTATGACTTCATAATCTAAGTAAAAGTAAAATAAGTTTTTTTTTAAAAATGCAAAATTTTCAATTTTTATTTTGTATATTGTGTTTTAAAGCAAAAAAATAAATCCCAAAGGGATTTATTTTTTAAAATTTTAATTGTTATGCTGCATTTTTTAAACAACGAATTAAAAATCAATAAGAAGTATTAGTTCCGTTTGAAGTCCAAATATTTTGGCTATCGAAACTTAAGAACGAAGATAAACTAGATGAATTAGATAAGTCCCCAGAATAATACATGCCTACTCTATCTTTATCAATAATTTCAAGAGATTTTTCTCAACGATAACCTGCAAGCTTTAATCATAATTCTTCTACCATTTTTTGTCAATCATTCCAGTAAGGTTCACAGATTCTTTCCCAATCTTCTGGAACTTTTTTTCATAAAAATTCTAATTCTTTTAAAGCTCATAGAGGATTATAATACCAATTTCATCCATCTTCCCAAGCTTGAGGTTCAGTATAACTAGATTCTCAAAATTTGTTCAATATAATTTCTGGACAAGTTGGTTTTCATAAATCAAAAGGCTCTAATCATGAAATTTCTAAAGCTTCTAGATTTCCAGTAAATAATGGAATTTCTTGTAAAGTTTTAGTTTCTTGTTGTATATCCAAAATATCATTAACTTCTTCAGTAATTTCATTTTCTACTAATTTTATTTTTTCTCATCATTTTCTAATAGAATCCATTCTGTCATGATAAGCATTAAGCCTTCTCTCTTCAGAGATTCTCGCCTTTGTATTCATAAAAAATTATATTATAAAATTAAATTCTGTTTTATATTATCATAATTTATTAGATTTTGCAAAAATTTGATGTTATACAAAAGTAGGGTACGCAGGCCTGCGTACCCTACAAGTATTCTTAACAATTTATTATTTGAATACTTGGAATAAGTTCTCCGTTTTTTTCTGTATCAAAAACTACAACAAGCTTGTCTCCAGATGATACAATATTTTTGTCTTTTAATTTTGCAATTGCTGTTTCTACATTTTCTTCGTTTGATTTTTTTTCTATCATAACTGGTCTTACTCCAAATAAAATATTTAAAAATCTAAGAACTTTTATGTCGTAACAAAATGCATAAATATCTTTTTTGGGTCTCATAGTTGAAGCTAAACGAGCCATAAATCCTCTTCTTGTGAAAACTAGAATTGCTTTTGCATCTATATCAGTTGCAAGACTTACAGCTGCTGTTACTAAATCTCTTTTATTATTATCTACTCCAAAATCAGCTTCAATTTTATGATTATCATAATTTACTGATTTTTCTGTAAATGATAGGATATTTGCCATATAAGCAACAGTTTCAATTGGATATTTTCCGATTGTAGTTTCTCCAGAAAGCATAGTACAATCAGCTTTTTGCATACAAGCATTATAAATATCTGTAACTTCAGCTCTTGTTGGAATTGGGTTATCAATCATAGTTTCAAGCATTTGTGTCGCAACTATTACAAATTTCCCTGCTGCTTTACATTTTTTTACCATCATTTTTTGAACAACTGGTATAGTTTCAATAGGTATTTCAATTCACAAATCTCATCTAGCAACCATTATTCAATGAGTTTCATCAATAATTTCATCTAAATTTTCAAGAGCTTCTTCATTTTCTATTTTTGAAATAATTTTTATGTGAGGTGCATTATTTTTTGCTAAAAATTCTTTTAATTCCAAAATATTTGCTCTACTTCTTACGAAACTCATTGCAATAAAATCAAAATCTTTTGTAATACCAAATTCTATATCTTTTTTATCAGATTCTGTAATTCCTGGAAGTTTCAATTTAACTCCTGGAAGATTTAGGTGTCTTTTTCCTCAAACTAAATGAGAATTTAGAGGAGTCATAAGTAATTTACCTGGTAATATTTTTTCTACTCTAGCTTTTAATAAACCTGAATCTATATCAACTATATCTCAAACTTTCATATCAGTTAAAATATATTCATAATCACAAACTAGAAGTTTTTTTCCCTCTAAATCTATATTATTTTCTTCATTTATAGTAGAAAGATAAAATTCTTCTCCAGCGATTATTTCAACTTTATCATCAATTTTTTTAGTTCTGATTTCTGGTCATTTTGTATCAAGAAGAGTTGATAAATTTGTAGTTCCAGATTCATTTAATTCCTTGATATTTTGTAAAACTCATGAGAAAAAATCATAATCTACATGTGAGAAATTAAATCTAACAATATTTACTCAAGCATCATAAAGCTCTTGTAATTTTTCTTTTGAAGCAGTTACTGGTCAAACAGTCGCTATAATTTTCGTTTTTTTCATAAAAACTTTTGCGTAAAAATATAAAATATTTCCGTAAAAAGCCAAATAAAACAACAAATTTCAAAAAATAAAATGAAGACTTTATTTTCTCAAACTTGTAGTTTTCTAGCTTTACGGAAGCGGTATTATATAAACTTTTTTATAAATTAGAAATTTTTTTACAAAAAAGAGCAAAATAAATTTGCAAAAAAGGCATTTTTCTGCTAAAATAAAGGAAATAACAAATAAAAATTATATGAAACTTTTTAAAAACACTTTATATAACTTGAGTAATTTACTAATCCTAGTAACCATTTCTTCAAGTTTAGTATTAATTTATGCTATAAAAAATAATTTTCTTGATATAAATTCAAGTATTTTTTATGTAATTGCTGTTTTTTTAGTGATCATACAATCAACTATAATAATGCTTCTAATAAAAGTAAATTATGAAGATCCTATTGCTGAACTTGAATATAATATTAAAGCTTTTATAACTTGAAGTTTAAAATGAAAAGAATTAGTTTTCAAAAAAAATATTAATCCTCATCTTTCATACATTCTGAAATTTTTCACTACAACTCTAAATATGCTGAAAAATATTAGAGATGAATTTGTAAGTGGTAAAGCAATTAAATCAGAAGTAGATTTAGCTCGTGAAATCCAAGAAAAATTATTAAACAAAAAATTAGAAGCTGTTACAAGTCTAGAAATAATTGCAAAATCAAAACCAGCTTGAGAAATCGGTTGAGATTCTTATGACATAATCAAACAATGAGATAATTATTATATTTATGTTTGAGATGCTACAGGACACTGAGTTGCAGCCGGATTTGTTATGATGATGGTAAACTCTCTAATAAGCTGATTTTCAAAAATAGTAAAATCTGGTAGTCAAATACTTTCAATGACAAATGAGATTTTAAAACCAAGAGTAAAATCAAATATTTTAATGAGTTTACTTCTAGTTAGATGGAATGAAACAGAAAAAAGACTTTTTATGACTTGAGCTGGGCATGAATACTTGATGATTTATAAAGCAAATCAACAAAAATGTTTCAAAATAAAATCTGGTTGAATAGCTCTATGAATGACAAAAGATATTTCAAAAATATTAAAAGAACAAGAAATTAAATTTGAAATTTGAGATATAATAGTTTTATACTCTGATGGAATCACTGAAGCTATAAATCAAAATAAAAAAGATTGAAATGAATCTATGTACACAGAAGATAGATTAATAAAAAGTATTGAAAATTCTCCAGAAATGATTATAAATTGAGTACATAAAAAAACTGCAAGATGAGTTTTTAATAATATCACCATAGAATTATCTAAATTTATGTGATATAAACATCGTCAATATGATGATATTACTCTTGTAGTTGCCCATTATACTGGATGAGAAATTATAGAAAATGACTTCTCAGAAATTATTCCAGATGAATTTATAACTGAATGGAATTGGAATTAAAAAATAACTAATAAATAATTTTTATGTCAAACGAAAAATTAAAAGAATTAATATCAAAAAAATACTCTGGAGATGCTTTTGGCTATGAAGTAAAAGACATTGTCTCAAACAAAAAAGAAGATTCAAAATCTTCTTCTTTGAGTATAGAAAATATGGATTTAGATAAAGCATTATCAAAAGATGAGGAAAAGAAATTACTTGAAATAGAAAAAGAATATAACGAATCTTTGGCTTATGTAAAAGATTTAGTTTCTCCAGCTTTCATGAAAATCATGCCTGATAAAATCAAAATCAATAATGTTTTTGCTAAAACTTATTTTGTTTATGCTTATCCAAATTATCTAGAATGAAATTGGCTTTCTCCAGTAATTAATTGGGATACAAAATTTGATATGAGTATGTATATCTACCCTATTGATTCTGCTTTTATCCAAAAATATTTAAAGAAAAGACTTGTTCAATTAAATTCAGAAAGATCTATAAATGCTGATAAATGACTAGTTAATGATCCAGCTATTGATGCGCAAATTCAAGATGTAGAAGAACTTAGAGCTAAACTTACTAGATGAATGGAAAAATATTTCCATTTTTCATTGTATATTACAGTTTATGCTGAAACTGAGGAGAAATTAAACAAAATTTGAAAAGATATTGAAACTATGCTTAGTGGTAGAAATGTTTTACAAAAACAAGCTTATCTTAGAATGGAACAAGCTTTTGTTTCAACTGGACCTTTTGCTCGTGATGAACTAGGAGTTTATAGAAATATTTCAACTGGTTGATTATCTACAACTTTTCCTTTTACATCAAGTACACTTAGTCATGATGATGGTATTTTATACTGAGTAAATACTCATAATAATTCACTAATTATTTATGATAGATTCAAATCTGAAAATGCAAATATGTGTGTTTTTGCGAAATCTTGAGGTTGAAAATCATTTACTGTAAAACTTGAAATTCTTAGATCTCTTATGATGGGAATTGATGTTATAGTAATAGATCCGGAAAATGAATACAAAGCACTTGTAGACACTGTTTGAGGTTCTTATCTTGATGTTTCATTAAATAGTTCTGAGAGAATAAATCCTTTTGATCTACCTCTTTGACTAAAAGACAAAGATATGAAAAAATGAGATTTGCTTAGAGAAGCTATTACAAATCTTATTTGACTTATGAGTTTGATGCTTGGAAAATTATCTGCAAAAGAAGAATCTCTTATAGAAAAAGCTCTTATCACAACTTATAGTTTAAAATGAGTAAGTTTCGAAAATGATGATATGGAACACAGAGAAGTTCCTGTTATGCAAGATTTTTTTGATGTTATAGAAACTATGGATTGAGCTTGAGACTTAGCTATTAGATTAGAAAAATATACAACTTGAATCTATGCTGGTATTTTCAACCAAAGAACAAATATTTCACTAAAAGAATGATTACAAGTATTTTCAGTTAGAGATCTTGGAGATAATCTAAGGCCAATTGCAATGTACAACATTCTAAATCATATTTGGAATAAAGTAAGAAGTGAAAACAAAAAAAGAATACTTGTTATAGATGAAGCTTGGAATATTATGCAACATGAAGATTCTGCTAAATTCCTTTTTGGTCTAGTAAAAAGAGCCAGAAAATACAATCTTTGAGTAACAACTATCACTCAAGATGTAGAAGATTTTATAGCAAGTCCTCAAGGGAAACCAATCGTTACAAACTCATCTATTCAAATATTATTGAAACAATCCCCTGCTTCAATAGATGCGATTCAAAATATATTTAAATTAACAGAACAAGAAAAATATATCCTACTTAATTCCGCGGTTTGACAATGACTTTTCTTTGCTTGAATGGAACACGTTGCCATACAAGTATTAGCTTCATATTACGAAACAGAAATAGTTTCTACAAATCCTAATAGATAAATCACCCTAAATTAAAACATGTATTTACAAAATATTAATTTCAAAACTTTTTTTATAAATATAATTATTTTTATAAAAAAATTCACACCAATAATAACCTGACTTTTATTAATATTAATAACTAATTTTTATTCTAAGGATATTGATTATACTTATAATAATTTTAAATTTAGCACAAATCATATTTTGAATGAAAACTTTGGGTTATGATTACATGAATCACAAAGAGATGTAATAAATAGATTATTTCTAGCTACTAATTTAGAAGCTTGAACTAGTGATATTACAAATCCTGATTTTCAAATGATATTATGGCAAAAAATAAGAACAAACGAAGTATCTAGTTGAACAAAAATATTACAGTCTATTATTTTATGATTTTTGTATTGGTATGCATATATGGCTACAATAAGAAAAGTAAGAGATAAATATATGCCTATAGATACTAAAAGTTTTTTAACTTTTTCACTAACAAGTTGATGAATGGTTTTAGTTAATTGATTTATTCCTGGTTCTATTGTTTATGCTGAATCATTTATATTGGCTTGATATGCTGTTTTCTTACATTCAAAAAATAAATTAGATGGAAATGAATATATAACAAAATAAATATTTTTAAAAATATCACAATAATTTAAAAAATTGTAAATACATATATACTTGAATAAGAGCTAATTTTATATAGAATAAGCTCTTATTTTTATTTTTGTTTTATTGATGAAAAATATATTAAACTGAGTATTAGTTGCATGAGCATTAACTTTATGAATTCCAGAGAAATCAAAAGCTCAGGATATTATTGATTTGAGTAAAGTAAAAATAGAAAAAACAGTTTGAATTAATAATAAAGAAAAACAATTAAATAATATTATAGATCAAAAAATAGATGAATCTAATTTAACTGAAAAAGAAAAAATACAAGTAAAAGAGCTTTTAAAAGATGAAAGATTTAAAGCTACTTATTCTGAATTATTAAAAAAGGATGATTTATTAAGCACAGAAAATATAGTATTAATCTCTGTATTAATATGAATATTAATATGTATTGTTTTATTTAAAAAAACTAGAAAAGAAAAAGAATATTTAGAATATATAGAAAAATTAGAAGACGAAAAAGACAAGATGCAAAAAAATATGGAGTGACTTGAAATTTATGTACAAACTATTTTAAATGAATGAAATGGTAATGTTACAAAATTAAAAGAATTATTTGATTTAGCTCCTTTCCCAATAACAAAATATAAAGATGATTGATTTCCTGAAGTATGGAATAAAAAAATGACTGATGAAACATGATTTACCCATCAAAATGCAATTGATTATTATAATGAAGAAATAAAAAAAACAGATGGAACGTGAAATGAGTATTTAGAAAAAAGATGAGAAGTTATGACTATGCTTTATAAAAATACTGCTGAACATAAAGATCTTGATAACACTCTTGAATATTTATGAATGCTAGATGATGCTAAAAAAGATTGATATTCAAATATTCCATTTACTTTAACAACAAAAGTAAAAGAAAGAAAAACACTTTTATGGACAACTAGACCAGTAAAAGAATGATGAACATTAAGATTTTGAATTCCCAAAGATCAAAAAATAGAAGAATTAGAAGACTTACTTAGAAAAGATGTTTTAACTTGAGCATTCAACAGAAGAAAACTCAATGAAGATTTCACGGAACTTTGTTCAAAAGTAAATAGAGAATGAGATAATAAAAAATATACTATTATCATGCTTGATTTAGATTGATTTAAACCTATAAATGATGTTTATTGACACCCATTTTGAGATAAAATTTTAATAGAATTTTCAAAATATATGCAAAAATCAATAAGAACAAATGATAAATTATATAGATATTGATGAGATGAATTTATTTTGATTATGGAAACTGATAATACAGATGAAGTCGCTCATAAACTCAATAAAATTAGAAAAACTTTTTTTGATATTACTTTTACAGCTGTAAGAATAGATAAAAAAGAATCTTGAGAAACAGATGCAATAAATGTTTGATCTAGTTGGGGAATAAAAACTATTAATATCTCCGATTTAAACAATGAAACAGATAAAGAAAAAATTGATAAGCAAATTGAAACAATAAAAGAAGAAATAGATGAGTATATGTATCGAGCAAAATGATTTAGATTTATAAAAGAACAGCTTATATCAGATGGAAAGATTGATGAATCTTGGCAAGAAAAAAATGCTATTGCTGAAGCTATTGAACAAGATTGAAAAATAGTATGAGTAAGAATATTATTAAATAATACAGATTCTTTTGATTTAACACTTGATGATGTAAGGCTAATAAATACAAGTAAAGTACAAATCATAGATTCTGGTATAGATTTAAGATCTGTTTAAAGTATTTTAAAAAAATAATTTGTTAAAAAAAGAATTAGAATTATTATAGAAAAAGAAATATAATAATTAACTAATTCTTTTTTTAATGCTTGATGATTTAATGGTAATTTTAGCCAAAATTATGAAAAAAACTACAAATTTCATGATTTGAGCTAAAAAAATAGATGAAATACTAGAAAAAAACAAAAATCTAATAATAATTTTTGGACATCCTAAATGCAAACCTTGTCAGAAAATAATGTTTATGATTCCAATAATATTTATAAAATCTAAACTTAATTGATATACTCTAAGATTTTGTAATGTAATAGAACACAAAGAAAAAAGTAAAGATCTTTGAATAAGTATAACTCCAACATTACTTGTATATAAAAATGCTGAAATTTACAAGAAAATAGAAAATGAAAAAAAAATATTTGATTTTCTTAAAGACTTTAAATAAATAAAAATAGATAAAATATGAAAATAGATAATTTAACTCTGAGTTTTTGAAACAAAATAGTTTTAAAAGATGTAAATATAGATATTCCTAAGTGAGATTTTATATTTTTCATAGGACATTCAGGAAGTGGTAAAACATCGCTTATAAGGAGCATAATTTGAGATTTTAAATGAGAATCTGGTGATATAATACTTGATAATGGTTCTATGCTATATATGAATCATTCAAATAAATTTATAACTTCTTATAGAAAAACTATTTGAGTTATTTTCCAAGATTATAAACTACTTGAATCAAAAAAAGTTTATGAAAATGTGGCATTCGCTATGGAAGTTTGTGGATACAGTGATAAAATGATAGCAAAAAGAGTTCCTGAAGTACTCGACCAAGTTGGACTAATAATGAAAAAAGATAAATATATAAATGAATTATCAGGTTGAGAAGCTCAAAGAGTATCTATAGCAAGAGCCTTGGTTCATAATCCAAGTACAATAATCTGAGATGAACCAACTGGTAATCTAGATCCAGAAACAGCTATGAGTATTATGAAAATTTTTGAAGACTTAAATAAAGAAGGAAAAACTATAATTATAGCAACTCATGATAAAAATATAGTAGATAAAATGTGAAAAAGAGTAATTACATTCAAAGACAAAGAAGTAATTAGTGATGTGAAAAAATGAGATTATAATTTATAAAAACAAAAAAATAATGTATGCGACACGCATACATTATTTTTTTGTTGGAATGAAAATATTCATTCCCTACATTTTGTTATTATCTAGGCATTCCATAGAAATCTAAACCTCTAGCATCAACCATAGATTGAGTTAAGAAATTTTTCTTTTTACCTTTTAGAAAAAATCCTCTTTCATCAATTACTCATTGTTCAATAAGAGTTTTTGCATTTTTTGTTTCAAGTTTTTTCTTAGGAAAACTTTTCTTGTTTTCAAAATAATGAGCTCTAGCTTTGTATGATTGGTTTTTTCTAGATTGTGGATTTTCATTTCCAATATAAACTTGAAATGAAGCTTTTTTTCATTTAGATAACTTTCTAGCAGCAGCTTGTTTTTTAACTACACTTGATTTTAACCCGTGACTATTTGCCATAATTTAAAATATTTATTAACTAAAAATTACGAATTAGGAACTAAAAACTACTTTATCGTATGTAATTCGTAATTCTCAATTCGTAATTGAATATGGAGCGAGGGACCAGGTTTGAACTGGCACACCCAAGGGTTGAAGCCTTAGTACACTCACTCTTTTATGTTACCCTCGCTTGTAGACTGATATGAGATGATTCTCTCAAGTCAAAAATTTTTCTTTAATGGTGCCGAGAGACAGAATTGAACTGTCGACACAGGGCTTTTCAGGCCCCTGCTCTACCACTGAGCTACCCCGGCTTATTTTTAAAGCTTGTTTATTATATGAAATTTTTTAAATAATCAAATGTTTTTTCAAAAAAAGTATTTTAAAGCCAAAATATATAAGCTTTTAGAAAAAGGTAGAGATAAAGCAATGCTTTATCTCTACTATAAATTATATAAAAATTATAAATAACTTTTATTTCTTCCCTTCCCAAGTGAAGTCCCCGAAGGGGGATGGGTTTATCTTCTATGCAAAGAAACTTTCAAATTCTTCTTTTGTTAATTCTTCTTTTTTTAGAAGTTCATTTGAAATTTTCTCATGAAGTTCTTTATTTTCTAAAATTATTTTCTTAGTTCTAGCATAAGATTCTGATAAGATTTCTTTTACTTTTTTATCTATAATTTCTTGAGTTTTTTCTGAAAATGGTTTTGAATTTCATTCAGCTCAAAGGTAATTTCATTCAATAGAATCTGGAGCGAAATTTTCAGCACCTACTTCTTCATCCATACCAAATCTAGTTACCATATCACGAGCGATTTTTGTAGCTCTTTCTATGTCATTTGATGCTCAAGTTGTAATATAATCTTTTCCAAAGAAAATTTCTTCTGAAACTCTTCATCCGTAAAGAGTAGCAAGTTCATCCAAATATTTAGCTTTTGAAACTAAAACTTTATCTTTTTCAGGTAAAAACCAAGTTACTCATAAAGCTCATCATCTAGGTAATATACTTACTTTATGAACTGGATCTGTATTAGGGCATAATCTACCAACCAAAGCATGACCAACTTCATGGTAAGCTGTAATTTTCTTTTCATTTTCATCCATTACAAGAGATTTTTTATGTAATCACATAATTATTTTTTCAAATGCTTCTTGAATAGTTTTTGCATCAATTTCAGTTTTATCATGTCTAGCTGATAATATCGCAGCTTCATTTATCAAATTTCCTAAATCCGCTCCACTAAATCAAACAGTTGATGAAGCAACAGATCTCAAATCTACATCTTTTTTAAGTTTTTTATTTCTTACATGTACTTCAAGAATTTTCACTCTATCTTCTAAATTTGGTAGATTAATTGTAACTTTTCTATCAAATCTTCCTGGTCTAGTTAATGCTTTATCAAGTACATCAGCTCTATTTGTAGCAGCCATTACTATAACACTAGTTTCATTATCAAAACCATCCATTTCTGTTAAAATTTGGTTTAGAGTTTGTTCTCTTTCATCATGTCCACCTCACATTCATGGAGATCTTTTTTTACCAATTGCATCTATTTCATCTATAAAAATTATTGCTGGAGCTATTTTTTTTGCTTCTGAAAATAAATCTCTTACTCTTGAAGCACCAACTCATACAAACATTTCTACGAATTCTGAACCAGAAATAGATAAAAATGGAACATCAGATTCCCCTGCTACAGCTCTTGCAATAAGAGTTTTACCTGTACCTGGAGGTCAAACAAGAAGTATTCATTTTGGGATTTTCGCACCCATATCTTTATATTTTTTTGGATGTTTCAAGAAATCTACAACTTCTTTCAATTCTTCTTTTTCTTCTTCTGCTCAAGCAACATCAGTAAACATTATTTTATCTTTATCTTTATCATACACTCTTGCTCTAGATTTACCAAAAGTCATAGCATTATTTGCTACTCATCACATTCTACCAATTAAAATTATTGCTATTATAAAAAATAGTATAAATCCTATAATTGTTGGCAACATTTCTGACCAAAATTTATTTGATGTTTGGTCTTTTACTTCAATTTTAGTTTTTATTTTAGGATTATTTAATCATAAATCCTTTAAAGAATTATTATCAGGAAGAACAACTACATCTCTTTTTTGTTTTTCTATTCCAGCTTCAGTTACTTTAGAACCTGACAAAGTCGCAAATGCTTTATTTCAATCTATCAAAATTTCACTATAGATTCCAGAACCATAGTTTCGAGAAAGTGTAGTTAAATCTGTGTTATTATCTACATAATCAGTTTTATTTATTAAAGGAATCAAAAATGATGCAATTATCGCAACAATAACTACATATCCAATGTATTTATAAGTATTATTATCTGGTGTTTTTTTATCATTTTTTTTATTATTATTCATAATTTTATTTTTCACTTCTTTTTTTTCTTTTACTTTTTTTGGTATCATTATCGATCAATTAAATCAAAATAAAAATAAGCCCTAAAGCTTATATTGGATAATACTGAAAAATTGTCTTTTTGCAAAAAAAGATTTATCTTTTCTATATATTAATTAACTTATTATAAAATAAAAAGAACTGAGATATTCAGTTCTTTTTATTTTAATTTATCCATCATGTTGTAGTATTATAACAGCCTGAAGTAGTAGCAGTCTCCCAATAATTTCACCATGGTTGGTAAATTTGAGCAGTTCAATAATAACATGGATTAGTTTGAGATTTTGGTACTCATCCAGCACGACCATTACAACAAGCAGCCCGCCGAGATGAATTTCACACTTCCCGAATTCTATTATTAGGTGTTCAAATAATAGTTCACCGAATTTGGTTATTATCAACTCTTCTATGGTCTATCTTAGTATATTGTGAATATTCATAATAATATGTATTTGTAGCATAATTATTATCTGCAAACCAAGCATCATAATGAGCTCAAAGATATGTTCAATCACTTGATTGCCAGATTCCACTTACTTTTGTTAATTTTCATTTTGTTGAATGATAAACATAAGTATCTGTTGATGCATAACAAGTTGATGATGAATTACATGTTAATAAACAAGAATTTCATACTAATGTATATCAGGTATTACAAGCTGTATAACAAGTATCATATTTATAACTAGTATCTCCATCTAAAGTTCAAGCATTACATGTTCTTTGTATTGGTGTACATATTTGATTATATGCTACACTAGTTGTATTATATGCACTTATTTGTCATCAGTTTGTTACTACTGTATTTCATAAAACACATGAATTTTGTATTATAGCTATAGCATTTAACAAAGCTTGTCCTGAACCTGTTATTGTTCATGAATTTGTACTATTATTTGAAAATACAGCTATATAATTTGAGGCATCTGTACTTAAATCTATATTTCAAGTTGATATTCTTTCATTTACGGGAGAATTAGTAGTTGAATCTAGAAGTATTCATACTTTATCTCAAATAGTATAGATATATCTACTTGTATAATCTATATTTCCTGCAAATGCTTGATTTACAAATGGATTATTATTTTGTGAGATTAATATTTTACTTTTGTTTTCTAAATATCATGATAATTCTATATTTTTTCAAGTATAATCTAGGCTATACAAAAATCTAGTATTATCTTTTGGATCTTTAAATAAATCTCATCTAATTAATCTTGTAACTGTATCTCAAACATATCATTGTTTTGATACTCACACTATATCTATATAGTCATCTGGTGTTGGATATATTTGTTTTTTTACATATGAGATTGTTAGTCAATCATAAACTGTTTTTAGACTAGTTATTCTTGATGAATCTCTAGCATCAGCTGTATATGATTGATATGACATAAATCATATTGTAGTTAGTATTGCTAGAATAGTAATTACTATGATTAATTCAACTAATGTGAAGGCTTTTGTTTTATGTGAGTTCATAAAATGAAAAATTTATATTTTAATACTTATTGATTTTAATTTATAAAATAGCTTTGTCAAAATAAATCAGTTTATATAAGTTGACCTATATAAATTATATTTCCTAATTTTTTGCAAAAAAAAGATGATAATTAAATTATCATCATAAGTTCTTCGGTTTCCTCTATTGTAAGATAAGCAACAAATCTCAAGAAATTTTCTTTTTCTTCTTTTTTGAGTTCACTTGAGTTTGCAATCCTCTCTCTGACTGTAGGTTCAATTATCATTTTACTTTTTCACATTTTGAATTATATTAATATTAAATTTCTTTTAAAAACAAAAACAAAAAATCACTTGAGGTAATGTTATATTTAACTTTACGAAAACTAGTTTAACATAAAAATTCTTATTTGTAAAATATTTTAACAAAATGTCAATAATCCTTTGAGTAGACCCAGGAACAACTACAATTTGATTCGCTTTGATAGAAAAAAGTAAAAATAATTTAGAATTACTAGATTATTGAATAGTTGAAACTCCTCCAAAAATGGAATTAAAATATAAATTACTTGAAATCTGAACTGATATTTGAGAATTACTTGATATTCATAAACCTGATTTAGTATCAATTGAAAAACTATTTTTTACAACTAATATCAAAACTTGAATAGATGTATCACATGCTAGATGAGTAATAATGTATGAAGCAATAAAAAGATGAATAGAAATACTAGAATTCACCCCCCTTGAGCTGAAACATGCTATAACTTGATATGGAAAAGCTGATAAAAAACAAGTTCAGAATGCAATAAAAATAATAATGAAACTGGAAACTATTCCAAAACCAGATGATGCAGCTGATGCTGTATGCCTTGCTTATATTGGAGCTTTGAATTTAAAGAAATAAAAAGAGATGTTTTTAAAAAAACATCTCTTTTTAATGTAGGGAACGCGGACCCGCGTTCCCTACATTTTTTGGAATGATGCAATCGTTCCCTACAGAGATTTGGAACGAAAATATTCGTTCCCTACACTTATTTAAATGAAAATATTCATTCCCTACATTAAACTTATCTCATTTTATCTTTCATCATATCTTCATCCCAAGATTTTTTCTGACTATCATAGTAGAAAATTGGTATTGCTATAAGAGTAAGAATTGCACTTGTTGCAAGTCACCAAACTATACTCCGAGCAAGTCCTGACCAAACTGGATCAGATGTGATTTTAATAGCACCAAATATCGCAGCCATAGAAGTAAGCATTATCGGCATAAATCTGATATATCAAGCTTCTATAATAGCTTTTTCTATAGTCCATCATCTTGATTTCAAAATATTTACATAATCTATCAAAAGTATCGCATTTCAAACAACTATTCAGGCTAGAGATATTATTCATATCATAGCTGTTGCATTGAAATATTCATTTTTCAGTAAATATAGTATAGAAAATCCTGGAAATATACCAAAGAAACCAAGTAAAAATGGAAGCATAACTACTCAAGCAACTGCAAAACTTCTAAATTGTCCAACAATCAAAAAGTAAATTGCGAGAATTGCAATAATCATCGCAGTTCCTAAATCTCTAAATGTATCCATTGTAAGTTTCCATTCTCAATCCCATTCTATATCATATTTTTTTCCATCATTTAATCATAAATAATGTAATCCATAGAAATCCCATCATAAGAATTTAAAATCTTTTCCTAAAAATTCTGGAGATTTCAAAATAGAATATAATTTAATAATTGGATAAATAACAGAATTATCTCACATTTCAGCATAAACATAATTGGTTTCTTGTCTTCAGTCAGTATCTATTTCTGATGAGACAAAAGAATAATCTATTTTAGCTATAGAAGTTAAAAATATTTTTTGCCCCTGAGCATTTGTAAAACTAATATTTTTCAGCAAATCAGTAGTTTCTGTTTGATTTCATTTCACTCACAAAATTATATTTGTAGCTTCTAGACTAGAAGAATCTTTGATAAGACTTATCGGCATAGAGTTTTTTGCTATAGCCAGAGTATAAGCAATTTGTTCTACTGTTAATCCTGCTCTAGAAAGTGATTCATGGTCCAAATCTATTGATACTTTTTTATAAGTAGTTGCAAGAGAATTTCACAAATCTACTAGTTTTTGTTCAGGTGATATTTTTTGAACTTCTGCGTAAACTTTTTTTGTAAAATTATTTAAACTTGCGGCTTCTCCTTCAGTTTTCAATTTCATCATAAATGTAGCTCTCACTGGAGGCCCTGGAGGATCTTCTAGTAATCTCATATTCAGATCTGGATATTTTTCTAGTAAATATTCTCTAAGAAGTGGTCTAATTTGGAAAGCGAAAATTTCTGATTTCAATCTATTGTCATTTGTTTCTTTTGGAATTAGATTTATTCTAGATGATATTTGAAATTCTTGCATTCTTTGGCTTCATCCTCTGAAAAGATTTGCAAAATCAGCAGTAAATGGAGTTCAAACAGTAGAAGAAACAGAATCTACAATATCTAAATCTTTTGGTAATTTATCATTTTTCAAAAAGAATTTTTCTATATCATTTTCTACTTTTAGCATTTCTCGTGCATTTGTTCACCTAGGTCCATCAACCCAAAGATAAACTTGATTTTGATTTGATTTTGGAAGCATTCTTGCTTTAAATATCCCCATATAAATTGGTGCAATAATTACCACAAAAAGACTTGTCCAAAAAACTATTTTGAATAATTTTCTTCTTTTCCCAAAATTTGGTTTAACACTTATAAATGCTTCCATAATTTTCACATAAAATACTCTTACATCATATTTTGATTTTTTCTTTACTTTATGTTCATGATCTCACTCTGTTGCATCTTTTGCAGTCAAATATGAAATCCAAGGATTTATAGAAAATGCTACAATTATAGATAAAAGTAGAGCAACAATCGCGAATTTTGGGATTGGTCACATATATTCTCACATCATTCAAGTTACCGCGAACATCGCAGCAAATGCAAAAACTTTTGTAATAGTAGACATCACAACTCAAACACCAACTTCATCAACAGCTTCTAAAATAGCCTGTAATTTATTTTTACCAGTATCTGCTCTTTCATGTAAATGTCTATGAATATTTTCTACAACGATTATTGAGTTATCAACAAGCATTCAGATAACAAGAATTAGTGCAAAAAGTGAAATTCTATTAATATTGTATCAAACTATATAAGAGTATAAAAATACCAATAAAAGTACAAGTGGAATAGAAACTGCCATATTCATAGCATCTTTAAATCCAAGAAAAATAATAAGTATAACTACAACTATGATTATTGATTCTATCAAATCCTTTATCAAGTCATTTGTAGCTTCTTTTGCAAGTTCTCATTCATCTTGAATAACTGAAACTTCAATATTTGCTGGAAGAGTTTTTTTGATTTCATCCATTTTTTCTTTTACAGCTTCAGTAACAAAAACTCAATTTGTTCCAGCTTGTTTACCAACTCCTAAAAATACAGCATTTTCTCATAAATTTGCTTTAGTTGAAATAAGAGAATATTTTGAAGTTCTTTGTTCTCAATATCTAATATCCGCAACATCTTCCAAATAAAGTGGAGTATCTGCTACTTTTGCAACAACAAGTTTTTTCAATTTTTCAATACTATCTATTTTACCATTTGTTTCTACAAAAATTCTATCACCATTTTCTAGGTTGATATTTCCAGCTGGCATACTCAAATTATTCTTTTGTAGAGCTTGATAGATTTGCATAATATCAGTATTTCTAGCCTCAATTTTATCCAAATCCAAATCTACAACTATATTTTTTTTAGCTCCTCAAACTATATCTAAAGTTGTTACATTTTTTAAAGTTTTTAATTTATTTTTTATGATATTTGCAGTTTGGCGAAGATAAATAGATTGTTCTTCTTGAGAGAGACTTTTATCTCATTTATAACTAATTGCATAAGTTATTTGACTAAGTTCATCTGGGTCTATAGTCGTAATAATAGGATTTCCAACTCACATAGGTTTTAAATCCATATTTTCACTTAATTTTTGATTCAGTCTGATTTTTGCTTTTTCTTTGTCTTCTCAAACTTTGAATTTTACCATTACTCAAGCATAATTATCTCAAGAAACTCAATAAGTTTCATCTATTCATTCAAGTTCCATTATCTTGTTTTCTAATTCATCTGTAACTAGTTTTTTCACTTCGTCAGAAGACAAGCTTGGAGCTTCTACCATAATAGAAAAAGCTGGTACAACAATAGTAGGATTATACTGTTTTGGTATAATTACATAAGAACCTATTCAAGCAAATACTGTAATAATTACAAGTACACTTGTCAATTTAGAATTCTGTATAAAGAAATTTGCAAATTTTGAGTACATATAGTAAAATTAAGAAGTAAGTCTTAACTTAGTGAAAGCTAAGAAATTTAATGGCTTACAGAAAGGTAGGAAAAGATGAAAAATATAGCTTTTTTGCTGTTTTGCTTTGGTATAGGGATACTTATTGGAGGTGGATATCATATTGTAGACGAAGTTATTAATGTAATTAATACTAATATTGCATTAAGTATCCGCGATACATTATCAAGTCTCATATTCTGCATCATAGGTATTGCCTTTATCTATTAGGACTAGGCTTAAAAGTCTTTTTTCCTTCCAAATTCTGAGAGTTCGCTATGCGGCTCTCTCTTTTTTTATTGCAAAATTTCTCCATCAAACACGTTTTCTTTTCAGTCTGTTATAATCTTATCTCAAAGTTTTAATCATTCAATTAGAGAAAAATTATCATTTTGTTTTAGTATTTTTATATTTGTAAATTTAGCTTTTTTATCTGCAGTCAGTATATAAACTCCTGGAATAAGCATATCTGAAACTATGGCTTTGTTTGGAATTACAAGTCCTGTTTTTTCAGAGGCTTTAGAATCAGCTAGATATACTTTTGCATAAGATCAGATTTTGATTTTATTTTCTGGATTTAGAACTTTTATCTCTACTTGAGTTTTTTTAGTAACTGGGTCTAGAGTAGGTAAAATATTTGTAATAATTCAATCCACTTGTTTATCGTGTCATTCTATTTCTACTTTTACTTTATCTCAAATAAAAGTATTTTGCTTTACATCATCTGGAATAGAAATCATTATTTTAATATCTGAGTCAGTTGCAACTACAAGTAGTGGCATACCTCATCCAACAACTTGCCCAACTTCTGCCATTTTTTTAATAACTACTCAATTAATAGGAGATATAACTTTTGCATTATCTATCATAACAGAAGCATCATTTTGACCTCATTGTACTTGTGCTATTTGAGCATCAATTTGTTTTAGAGAAGATATTTTTTGTTGTTTAAGTGCTTCAATTGAAGCTAATGCTTCTCATAATTGATTTTGAGCTAAACTTTTTTGAGAATTACTTACTTGCTTCTTTGTTGAAATATCTGTAATTTGTCCAGCTCGCATAGCTTCGTATTGCTTATAAGTTTGATTTAAAGTATCAATTCATTTTTCAGCTAATGCAACTTGTTTTTGAAGCATATCAATTCCATTTTTTGATTCTTTTTTAAATGATGAAATAGAATCTATACTTCATTTAAGTCCAAGAAAATAATTTCATTGTACAGTTAAAATAACTTGTTCCAAATTAGCTTGAAGAGTATTTGTTTGAGTTTTGTAAGCATTTATTGCTGAATCTGGAAAACTTGAACTAGAAATAGAATTTTCCAAAACTGAATATGTGTTTTTCAGTAAAGTTCTTATGTCTCACGAAAATAATGAATTATAAGTATTTAAAGCTTTTTCAATATTTTCATTTGTATCAAGTGGAAGATTTTTTGCTGAATTATATTTTGAAATAAGAGTTCTAAGTTCATTTTCAGCATCTGTTTTCGTTTGAGTATTTTTTGCTCAAATATAAACTTCAAAAGAATCATTTTTATATTTATTAGCTGTCGTAACTCAATAAAAATTATCTAAAAAATCTATAAGTCATACAGCTAAATTATTAGCATTTGAAATAGCATTTTTTGAATTATTATAAATATCTGATTTTTTTTGATCTAAACTATCTTGATTATTAGCCAAATTTAATTTAGCTGTTTCAAGTCCAGTTTTTGCCTGAGCAATTTGAGTTTGAACTGTTTTTAATTGTTCACGAGTAATGTTTTGTACATCCAATAATCAAGTAGTTGTTCAAGATATTCCTATAGAAGCCATATCTATACCATTTTGAACTTGTTTTACTTTTTCTCCAGCTGCCATTATTTGTTTATCAAAAGTATCTGAAGTTGATGATTTCAAAATTTGAAGTTGAGTAATAATATTTTCTCGTGAGTTATATCAAGTTTTTGCTTCAGATCAGTCTAGCATAGCTACTTCCTCACTAGGAACAACTTTATCTCCGACTTCTTTGTTTATAGAAACCACTTTTCATCACATTTTAGCTGAAAGCATTATAGTATCAAAACTATCTGTATATCATACATAAGAATTCCCCTCAGATATAGAACCTGATTCAACCGCTACTGTGTTGAAGTATTTTTTTACTAGTTCTTCTTTTTGTCCGCAAGATGAAAGCAAAAATGAAGATAAAATAAGAGCTAAAAAGAAAGTCTTTTTCATATATTTTTTAATTTTATAAAATAATATTTACCTAATTTATAAGTATTTTTTAATTTTAGTCAAATAATATAAAATTATTACCTAACGATTGGTAGGTAATTTATGGATTTTGTTAAAAAAGTCAAATAAAAAGGAACGAAAATATTCGTTCCTTACAATGCGTATATATTATTTGTTGGAACAATACAATTATTCCCTACTATTTTATCTCATAATCAGAATTTAAATTTGTTTGATTTATATTTTTTCCATCAGCTGAATTTATAATCAAATCATAATTTCTCAGTCCTGATTGTCTGAAAAATTTGAAATCATATTTACTACAACTTTTATTTTCAAGTGAATAATTTATCTTGTAAGTACTAGTTTCTCCTGGTTTAGTATTCATATAAAAATATGCAATTTTTCTATTTTCTTCCTCTATAACTTTGATAGAATCATCTTTTATTATAGCTTTTTTTGGTAAAACAACTCTAACAAATTGTTTATTTTCTCATTCTCATTGTATATTTAATAAATCTTTATAATTAGCTATTTTTAACTCATTAAAATAATCTATAGCTTTTATTTCATCACTTGAAGAAAATAAATGAGTTTGTTTAATTGTAAATGAATTTTCTAGACTACAACCTGAAGAACTTGAATCTAGTTCAAAACTTCTTTTCATATATCTATCTGATTTATTTCATCAAATAGAAGTAAATATTGGATAAG
The DNA here is from genome assembly GCA_028713225.1 of Candidatus Altimarinota bacterium. GTDB lineage: Bacteria > Patescibacteriota > Gracilibacteria > BD1-5 > UBA6164 > JAQVPN01. The sequence goes on along the minus strand of JAQTOS010000002.1, from coordinate 117,660 downwards.
CAAAATCCAAATGATTTGCATAATCTAAGCTTCAATTCAAATTATAATTATCCAAAAATCTGTTTACTTTTGGTGAAAAAGTATAAAAAACTATATCTCTTTTCAAAATATCATCGAAAAAAATCTTGAAATAATCTTTGTACTTTTTTTCTTCTTTTAATTTAGTATAAAAATCCTGCATAAAATCAAATAATACTTGTTTTGGAGTATCCAGTTTTCCCTCTTTAAATATCTTTGATTCAACCAATGTAGACATAGTAAAATCAAAATTTGATGAATCTATATTTTTGTTGATTTTTTTAAAATTAACAGAACCAAGTAAATCTAAATAATCTAAAATTAAATTATTATTTAAATAAACTATTCAATCTATATTTTCTCCAGCTTTTTTCATAAAAAATCTAATTTTTGCAGAAGAATCTCTAAAATCTACATAATAATTTGAATCTCTAAGTCCAAAACTATCTGTAATTTTATTTATTCATTCTGGTGGAGTTTCAGTATATGGTTTTATATCCCACTCATAAGCATAAACATCTTTTTTAGTGAAGTCTTTTACTTTTCATTTAAATATAGATAAAACTCACATACTTCCCATAAAACCTCAAGTTGGTCTAATTTCATCAGAATTTTGGAAAATTATCAAATATCTTTTTTCATGATTATAAGCCAACATTTCTAATAATTTATCATAATTAGCCAAAATATAATCAGTATTTTTAGAAAAAGATTCTAGCGATCAAAATGCTTTATAAAAACTCTCATTTAATTTAGCATCTCATAAATCATCAACTTGTCAGTAATAAGTCAAAGCTTTTGTTAAATTAGAATTTAGCTCATCCAAATCAGGTTTAGCATCAAGTAGAAATTCTGTATAATAAATATTTTCTGCTCATTTTTTTTCTATAATAGAAAGTAAACTATCAAAAACAAAAGCTCATTTATCAAGTCACTTAGCCAAATATTTTCATCAATTTATCAAATTTGATACATTTTTAACTGGCTCATAAGAAAATAATGAATTATTAAAAATCACATCTATTGGAACAAATAAATAATATGAAAGAATGAAATCAAATTTTGCATTATTTATATTTTGAGAAACAGAATTTAGATTTTTAGCATCAGTAATAGAATATATATTTTTATATCCACTTTCTGTAAAATGCAAAATTAGTGATTTATAAGCAAAAACTGAAACCAGAAATATAGCTAAATAAATTCAAATTTTTCAAATATTAAATAAATTCCTCTTTATTTTTTTCAATAAATAGTAAGTTATTGGCCTATTTGGTCTATAAATGTCAAAAGCTAGATTATTTTGATTATATTCTACGCGTTCTTGTTTCTCTCTAAAATCTAGAGTATTTTCATCAATTTTTGGAGAAAATGTTTCTAAATTTATTTCTTTTATTTTCTTATCTACTTTAATATCATTTGAATTTTGTTTTTTTGCCAGCTTGTGAAGTCTAATTTTTGGAAATAAACTAAGATTAATATGAGTTTTTAGAGAAACATAAAAAGTATCTGTCATTTTTTTATGCAGATTATCAATTTTTATCTTGTAATTTGGATTATAAAAATCATGTACATCCAAATCTCCAAGTTCTGATTCATCAGATGGAGATTCAATATCTATAATTTTTTTCTCTCTAAAATCTTCTATCTCTTCTTCCATTTAAATTTAATAAAGAATATTTAAATTCATTATATAAAAATTTAAAATAAAACAAGTAAAAGAAAGCGTCTTAATTTTTGTTTTTTGTGCGAATAAATGATACACTATAAAAAAGTAATTAATAAAATCAAAAATATATGTCAGAAATAATGGATTTATTTGAAAATACTTGAAAAGAAAAGCATGAAAAAGCTCATAAACATGATGAAAATAATCTTGTTAAAAAACATCCTAAAAATGAGAAACAAGAAAATGAAATAAAAGAAACTAAGAAGAAAAAAGAAATTCCAGAAAAAATTTATAAAGAATGAATAAAAATACAAAAAAATGCTTTGAAAAAAGAATTAATTTGATTTATATGACATACAAAACCAAATGAAAAATGTATTGAATCTGAAAGTGATGTTATATATAGTAAAAAGCAAGATGATTTAATTGATAACGGTAAAAAAAATAATCACACTCTACTAGATAAAATAGAGAAAAAAATAGAAAAACCTGAGATAAATATAAAAGAAGTAAAAAAAGAAGAAAATCAAGATAATCCAAAAAACTTTGACCAATATATATGAAAAACAATGTGAGAAATGTCTATTGCAATGTGATTTTCAGCAATTTGACTAGAAAGACTTATAGATAGAGAATCAGGATGAGATAAAAATGCTAAATCTCCAACTTGAGCTAAATGAATAATGCAATTAACTTGAGCTCCTCTTCAAGATATGGAAAGTAAAGAAATATGAGCTGCAAATTATCTACATATAATCAAAAAAATTCCAGACACTGCAATCAATTCTATAAAAAACAAATGGGTGAAAATAGCTTTTGAAAGAATAAAAGATTGAGATGAAAAAGTATATAATAGAGAAATAAAAGAAATAACTTCAAGAGCGAAAAATGACCCCTATTGTAATTTTATAGTTGGATGTATACATCTAGCTAAGCTAAAAGAAGAAGCAAATCCACATGATATTGCTGAAAAAAAACAAGTTATAGCAAATCTAAAAAAAGTAGAAAATAAATGATTAAAAGAAGTTAATCAATTACTTATAGCAAAAAACAAAGCTCCTATAAGTAATAAAGATATAGATGATATAATTAATAAATTGCATCAAAATCCAGAATACTATAAAAATTTTGTTAGTTATATAAACTATAATTGAGATAATACAAAACAATCGTGAATTGCTCATAAATATCTGTATGCAGTTGCTATAGCAAAATGAAAAGATCAAACAACTTAATTTAAAAAACTCCTAAATTTACAAATTTAGGAGTTTTTTTAGTTTTTCTGATCAATCTGATTTAATCAAGTCAAAAGCTTCAAGTATAGAAACTAGTGACCTTTTTAGATTTAGTAATTCTCTAGGATTTACTCTTTCTAATACTACTCTATTCAATATTGCATCAATATCTGAAACTCACTTCAATTTATCTTCTACTTTTGATAATAGAATAGGATTAGCTAGAAATTCTTCAATTATATCATATCTAGTCTCAATTCATTTTTCATCTTTTAATGGATTTAGTATATTTTGTCTCAAAAGTCTTGCTCAAGCTGAAGTATTTGTTTCATCCATTACACCAAATAATGTACCATTTTTTGAACTTCTTGTCGCAAAATTATATATCAAATCTAAGTTTCTAATAGTTGATTCATCTAAGTCTAAAACTCAAGAAAATGAATCAAAAGATAAATCTCTAAGAAATCCTAAACTAGTTTTTTGGTTTGATTCTATATATTCCAGTAACATCGCTCAAGCTTTTGTTGCGAGTGCTTTATTTTCTATTCCAAATCATTCTAAATTCTTTGTTTTAAAATGATTTTGCAAATATGTTTTCGCTTCATTTTTTGCAGAGAAAAAATAGATATTTAGTGAATATTTTTTAGTTAAAATATTTTCTATTTGAGTGTTTCAAAAAAGACTTTTTTCTAAAATTACTTCTTTAGGAGAAACTTTGTAAAGCTCTTTTGAAAGAGAATTAAAATCAGAAAATTCTCACACTTTCCAAGCATTTGTACTCAAATCTATAATAGAAAATCAGTATTTTCATTTTTCTTCAAATATTGAAACAATTGAATTATTTGAAAAATTTTTTCACTCCAAAATTTCGCTTTCCAAATCAAGAGTTGCAGGAGTAACTACTCTCACTACTTCCCTTTTTACTATTCATTTAGCTTTTGGATCTGAAACTTGTTCAGCAATCGCAACTTTGTAACCAGCTTCAAGTAATTTTGGTAAATATTTATCACGAGCATGATATGGAAATCCTGCTAATTTTTCTGGATTTGCTGCATTTTTATTTCTTGAAGTTATAGCAATACCAAGAACACTATGAGCGATTTCAGCATCAGGCCCGAACATTTCATAAAAATCACCCATTCTAAAAAATAAAATAGAATCATTGTACTCTTTTTTTATTTCATAAAATTGTTGCATTGCAGGTGTTAAATTTTCTACTTCTGACATATTTTAATTTTGATTATGATTTCTTATAAAAATTCTATTTTTTGGAAAAATTCATTTAAAAATTATTCATCTTGATGATTTAGTCAAATCTATATCTCTTGAAATATTCAGCAAAATTGCAAGTCAAATAACAGATGACATCAAACTAGATCAACCATAACTTACAAAAGGTAAAGTTACTCAAGTCAGAGGAATAACATTCAAATTTACTCACATATTTATAAAAGCTTGTAAAAGTAACCGTGAAGTTATACCAATAGCCACATATCTAGCAAATAAATCTGGCGAATGAAATGCTATATAAAATCATCTATATCATATAAATATATATAATGAAATCAAAACTAAAGCTCAAAGGAAACCTAATTCTTCAATTATTACTGAAAATATAAAATCTCATTGCACTTCTGGTAAATATCAAAATTTTTGTACAGATGAACCAAATCAAAGTCCTGAAAATCAACCACTTCAAATAGCAATAAGACCTTGCTCAGTTTGATAATTTATAGTTTTATTTTTTATAGAATCTTCACTATTACTCAAAAAATTATCTATCCTATCTGTTATATAAGACAATTTATTTCTAGATTCTGGATGGGTCGTATCATATTTTCATATATGATAAATCATAGTAGCAAATAGCATTCAAGTAACAAAAAGAATTCCTAGATATTTAACATTTGCACCGGCTGAGAAAAATATAATAACTGATAATGGAACAAGAAGTAATATAGTTCAGAAATCTGGTTGCAATGCAATAAGAAAAACAACAAAAACTACAATAGCAGAAAATGGCATAAAACTATTTTGAAAAGATGTTATATTTTTATGATTCATCTTGAAAAAATAGGCTAAATATATAATAAGCGTGATTTTCAAAAATTCCGTGGGCTGTATTGCAAAAGGCAAAAATGGTAAATCTATCCAACCTCTAGCTCAATTCCAAGTTGCTCACATTACCAAAACTATAATCAGTAAAGCTAAACTTCATACAAAAAGTCATTTTGCATGTTTTTCATAATATTTATATGGAACTTTTACAAATATCGCAAGTAAGAAAAGTGAAATACTTACATGAATTATACTTCTAAATACATAAAAATAATTATAAGCATCTGTTATACTTCAAGCCTTAGCCATAAGACTAGTTACTTTATAAGAAGAATAAACAGAAACTGAGCTTATCATTATCATTCAGAAAATAATAAGAGAAAAAACTGTAAAAAATAATTTGTAATCAACTTGTTTGTTTGCCATAAAAATACTATTCAAGATTTAATATATACGCATGACATATTAATAAAAATACAGAAAAATCCAAATAACTTTTTCAAAAAAGAAAAATGATAAAAAACTTGACTCAAGTCTAATATTTTGTATAAAATATAACAAATAAAAACACAAAAAAGGAGATATCATGAAGCAGATTCTTGATAAAATAGAAATACCATCTCTGCCTACAAGTATTATTAAGATTGAAGCTATCCTAAATAGCTCCGATTTTGAAGTATCCAAAATGGCTGCAATAATTAACGAAGATCAAGGACTTATTAGCTATGTTTTAAAGTCTGCAAATTCCCCATTATATGGTTTCAAAAATGAAATTAATTCAGTACATAGAGCTATTGCATTATTTGGGAAAAGTTTAATAAAGGCATGGGTTTATCAAACCATTATGAAAGCTGTATTTGATAAAAATATATCTGCATATGAGATTGATACAGAAATTCTTTCTGAATTATCCAAAAAGCAAACTGCTTTTGCGATACAATGGGCTAATATTGAGTTTCCTGATTTTAAGGATAAAATAGGCTTTTTTGCCTTTATGATGGAACTAGGAAAAATTCCTTTTTCCATACTATTAAAAACAAACAATAAAGATATCGAATTCTTTTCAAAATTCAAAGAAGCTAAACAAAGTGAAATAGCTATCATTGAAAAAGAATTTGCCGATATAACAAGCTATGAATTTTCATATTTACTTTTTGAAAAGTGGAATATGGACAATGAACTTGTAAATGTAATGAAATTTATTGACTGTCCTGAAATAGCGGAAGAAGAACTTTCGTTAAAATTTGATAATCAAAAACTAGCAAAACAGCTAGGAAAAATAGCAAAAGTACTGCACATAGTAAAAAACATCTTTTCTCTAAAAATCTTAAGTGATGAAGAGTTAAATGATATTCTAGTAAAAGCTGAATCATTCGGTTTCAACAGAAAAAATATTATGCAAGTGCTCAACAAAATAACAGCCTCAGAATGAGGCTGTTTTCTTTTGTCTAGAAAATAAAAGTAAATAAATATTTAACAAGAATATATTATATAATTAAGAAACAGCTGGCACTTCGTGCTAGCTGTTTCTATGAGCCTCAATAAAATCATAGATATATTTTGGATTTCTTTGGTTTTGTACTAAAAAAATAGTTCTGTCTCACTCTAATTTATCTTTTGAAACAATTGTTTTTAATCAAATTCCAGAAAATCCTAATTTAACTAAATATAAATCAAGTAAAATTCAAGCGACTCTACCATTTCAATCTGAAAATGGATGAATGCGAACTATATCAAGAATAAGTTAAAATACTAAATCTTTTTTAGTTTGTAAATTACTCGAATTATTATATGAAAAATTGAAATCATTAACTAATTTTTTTATTTCTTCTTCTACTAATTCCTTTTTTGTATATTGAGCTTTTTCTTCAGTCCATCATGGTAAATCGGAAAAAAAGCTTATTTTTTCCTTTGTATTTGCAAAGTTATCTATTTTTTTATATTCTCCCGGTATCATCCAAATAATTTCTTTCCCATTTTCATCTATTCATTTTTGAGTAAAATTTTCAGGATAAAATGATTTATGAATTCATTTTATAAAATCTTCTGATAATATGAAATCAGCATTCAAAAATCAAGAATTATAGATAAATAAAGCCAATCTTTCTATATCTTTTTCATAAGCATTTATAGCAAGTTGCTTTTTATCTTCGGGGATTCTTGGTAAATGTTTTTCTAGATAAATATCTGTTGTTAATTTAATAGTATTTTTAATTTTTTCTAACATAGTTTTTAAGTGTTAAATTTATTTTCGTAAAATAATACCATATCTACTAATTCGTCTTCTAATTTTTGATAATCATCATAAAATTTATGGCATTCTTCTCTATTTCAAAAAAACTGATTTTCTTGTTCTATTGATTTCATATTATAATTCTTCCTGCAAAAATTATAGTAATCTATTTTCTTTTCTAAATACAGTTTATAGCTAATAAATTTATCTACAAATTCTTGAATTTCTAATTTATTTTCAGAATTATTTCATAATTTAACTTTTAAATCATCTATAATTTTACTTATTAATTCAATCTGATAATTGTGTAGTCTTTGTTCAAGATTATTTATTATATCATTAGTATCATTTTTAAATCATTGACTAGCTTCAACAATTCTCTCCATTATCCCCATTCAATCTTCGCTAGATTGTGGAGTATTATCAAAATATTTTAATTTATTTTCTTTAGACATATTTTATTTATTTAATTTTAAATTTATATTATTTATTATATTATTAGTCTTATTATAATATAACGGATTATTTTTAATAGATTTATTCAATTGATATAATCAATCTCTTACATCTATTAATTCTTGTTTATTTCTAGTTTTTTCAACTAAATCATCAAATATATCAAGAATATTATCTAATTTTTGTTGTCCTATTTTGTCCCTAGTTATATCATTTAATATTTTTTTATCTAAATTTCATATATTATTTCATCGAAATAGTATTTTAGCTTGAGATAAACTTCAATTTTGTAATATATCATCCATTCAATATTTCAAACTATCCAAAGAAAGTATTGTATATATTTTCTTATCAAGTCAAGATTTATCTAATGCTTCAAGAATTTCTTTTCTTTTAGTTCAATCAAGTTTGGCAAATATATCAAATAATCAGTTTTTTCAATTTTCAGCAGTAAATTCAAGTCAGTTTATTATTATTTTATCAGTTTCTATTAATTTTCATTTGTCTTTTAGTTTTAAACTTGCTGTTTCAATTTTACTTTTCAGCAAAATTTCATAATTAGCTTTTTCTTTTGTTGATAATCATAGTTTATCTAATTCTTTTACAAAATTTTTCATCTTTTCACTAGAATATGTTCATCCTACTGTTTCTTGCATTTTTCAAGCTAATTCATTATTTTCTAATTTATTCAGATTAGTTTTTTCTACTTTAGTAACTTTTTCATTTTTTACAAAAATATTTTTAATATAATCATAAAATTTTCCAAAATATTTTCATAATATTCCTGTTCAAATTCATCATATTTTTAATAATGGTAGTGCTAAATCAGAATTATCTTCTAATGGTAAATCCTGAATTTTAAACTTCTTGATTTTAGAATCGTTATTTTGAGTATATATCACATCTAAACTTTCATCAAAATCATTTAATCAAGCATTTTCTAATAATTCATTTTTCTTATTTTCATTCAATATTCTGTGAAGTTCATTATAATCAATTGTTTCGTGATTATCATTATATTCACTAGACTTCTGATTATATCAATTTTCATAATTTTGATACTGTATTTCTGCCATATATTTTTTATTTTTGTATTTATTTACTTCTATTATAACACAAAACAAAAATAAAATCTAATTTTTACATTAGATTTTACTTAATTTTAAAGATTTTATTTGCAAAATATACTCAAAATAAATTAAATATTATAACCACTCATAATATATTTCATACATAAATAGAAAAAATAATAGGAATAAGAAAAAATTGTAATCTATTTTTAAAAAATAAATCTAAATATTTAAATTTATTTTTTAATTTCAACTTAATAAAATCAAAAATAATATAAGATACTAAAAGCACAAAAACATAGTAATAATTAGATATTTCATATCAAGATAAAAAAACTCAGAACAATATTATTATAATAGAAATAGCATGATTAACATAATCTATTTTTAGCTTATAAATCCAGTATAAGACTATAGCTAAATGAGTTATCATTATTAAATTATTTGATAATACTAAGAAAAATCATATAATTCACCAAATAATTCAAAAAAATATTCAAGCTCATTTAAACCAATTCAATCAATGTTCATCATGTCAATCAGCAATTTTTTGAAAAAATCAAAATAAAAAAGCTATAAAATAATTTTTTATTATCTTATAGCTTTTTATCAATTATCAAAATTTATCTCTTATAAACCTTAACATAATCAATTATATCGTTCCATTGTGATAATTTATCCTTAGTACTTCAAACATATAAAGTATCTCCAATTAATAAAGTTGATGATATTGAAATATTTTCTCTTTTTACAATTATTCAATTATTTTCATCATAAATATATATACTTAATGTTCAATTATTATAAATAGAAATTACTTTATAAAATTTATTATCAGAAATATTTCATTCATAAGAACTCCTATCAGTTCCCGAAGGTGTTGTTCTAATCATCGTAGTTCATATAGCATCATATAAATTTGTATTAATATACATCGTATAATTACCTAATGTAAATAAATTATAAGCATGCCCATCATTCCTCTTCAAAGCAGCCCCTCTCACACTCATTTCTATAGCAAATCAACTTCAAGAATTTAAGTTTAAATCTCAAATATTATATTGCAAGAAATCATTAGTAGGATTCCAATTATCTAAGAATATTCACTTATTACCTCAAAAATCGAAAATTCCATTATCTAGAAAATTATAATAGACTCAATCCATTGTTCAAGATAAAGAATTAGTTAAATCTCAACTTGTGTAAAATAAACTTCAAGATTGCACAAGTTTAGTATTATTAATAGAAGCACCACTAGAATATATTACAGAATTAGTAGAATTAATATAAGTATTTAAATCTAAATTATGATAATTTCAATTATTATAATTATACCCTGCATATCCAACAAGTTCATATCAATCATCACAAAGTGAATCATCTACTTGCTCTGTCCCAAAAGTAACTATTTCTTTTTGACATTTTGGACTATAGTTCATAAGTCCATTTGGAACTTTTAGATTCAAAGATTTGCTACATATTTCCTCTCATTTTTGATTAATTTTACACGCTCTTAATTCAAATTTTCAATTAATATTTGAATTTGAAAGAATATATTGAAGTGGAGATGAAATGGAACCTTGCATTTGTAAAGTACCATTAGCTGTATTATTAATTCAAACAAGATTAGTATTTCAAGAAGCGAAAGTAGTATATCAAGTGAAAGTATAAGTTCAAGTTCCTATTCAATCAAATTTTCTAATATAAGTATCATCCAATTTAAAATATTGAAAATTATTTAGTAGTTTTTTATCTACTCATATCTTTGCTTGGAAATTTTGATATGGAGTAGTTGTCCCTGAATTTGTTACATTTATAAGTTTGATTTTATAATCTGATAAACTTATATTTGTATCTCAACTTATTACATTATTTATATTATCTTGATTTCCTGGAATTTCATTTATTGCTCAAGTTGATGAACTTGGTGATGTAGCAGTACTTGGAACTTGTATTCACTTTGGAGCTTCGCTTCAAGTTACACTTATTATACCTGAAGCATCAGTAAGATATGGAAAATAGAATGGAGTAATTATTCAAGCAGTATCTATTTTACTTACTGATATTTTTCATTTAGCTAGAACTACATTTGTATTTGATGCAGCATCAACACTAACTCAGAAAATTGTTCATCTTACTGCAGCTACTGTATTACTTGAATCTACTTCAAAATTACTGTTATCACTCATTTTTGAAGCACTTGTCCAGAGTGTTCATATATTTAAAACTAGTTTTACTTTTGTGAATAAATTTGAATCTTCCTTATATGACATATCTGATAAATTCAATTCACTTGCAGTGTTTTTATCTCATAAATATGCCTTAGAACCATCTGAAAAAAATATTGATGCTGTTGAAGCAACTCACACTACTATTTTATCTCATGTAACTAAAGCTGTATCAAGTATTCAAGTTCAATCAGTTTGAGTTATTGTATTTCATTTATGTGTTATTGTGATTATTCAAGAATAGTCATTTACTTGTGCTGTTAATATTTTTTCTTCAGGATTATATGGAAAGTGAATTGTTGAATTATTAGCTACAAATTCTGGTCAATTATATTCTCTAATCAAATTTGAAAGTTCATTTCATTTTGTTGGATAATATCATGAAACAATAGATTTATAATTATTATCTTTTTTTATCACTCAGGCTATTTCATAATATTTATTATCTATAGTTTTAGCATAAGCATAATAATATTTAGTTCTTGGATCTAGTGGAATAGAATTTAAATATTTAGCTGGAAGAGTTTTTTCTGAAATAAAAGAACTGACTCCATAAGCTGAATCAGATGCATCATGAGCATAAGATCAATCATCTTTGTAGAAGCTTTGATTTCCATTTGCTTCTGGAAGTGATTTATTTTCTGCAAAATATGATTTAAATGAATTATCTATTGTAGCCAAGTCAGAGCTAACTTTTGCATTATCTTTCGTTTCTACGCTTCAACTATATGAAACATATCCTATAGTAGTAACAAGTAAAAATATTCAAATAGATACGATTAGCTCTACAAATGTAAAGGCTTTATTTCTTGTTTTCATAAATAAAAATTTAATAAATAAAACAAGTAGAGTTTAAGTCTTTTTAATAGCTTTGTCAAAAAATAATTTTGATATTTTAAATTTTATATATAATGACTCATTAATAACTAAAAATATAAAAAATATGAACATAAATAAAGACGATTTAGAAAAATTTAGACACTTACTAGAAAAAAGTGAAAGAATACTTCTAATAAATCATAGAAGAATGGATTGAGATGCTTATGGTAGTTTGTACGCTTTTTATAAAGCTTTGGAAAATTCTGACAAAACTATTGCTGCAACTAGTGAAGACCCAATTCCTGATACTTATTATTTTTTGACTGAGGATAGAGTAATAGATGAAAATCTAGATATTAGAGCATTTAAACCAGATCTAATAATATATTTTGATGTTGCTGGAATAGAACAATTTGGTGCAAGATATACAGATTATTTAGATATTTTTCTTTGAACTCCTACTATTTGTATAGACCACCACAAAACAAATCCAGGAATTTGAAATATAAATTTGATAGATGTAAATTCTTCTTCTACTTGTGAAATCACTTATGAAATCATAAAAGAGTTTTTTGGGAAAAATATAATAACTCGTGATATGGCAACTAGCTTGCTTATGTGAGTTATAACTGATACAAATAGTTTCTTCAACACAAATTCTTCAGCCAATTCCCTACTTGTGGCAAGCGAATTAATTGAGCTTTGAGCTAGACATCAAGATATAATTATAAATCTGTTCAAGAAAAAATCATATTCCAAAATAAAACTTTGGTGAAAAGTACTTGAATGACTTAAAAGTATAAAAGAAAATAAAATAGTTTGGAATATTGTTCCTAAAAGTTATTTCATCGAAACTTGAAGTTCTGATAAAGATATTACAGGTTTACTTGATGAATTTTTGAGCACAGTAACTTGAAGTTTAGTGGTTTTTATAATATATGAACTAGAAAATGGAACAATAAAAGCTACTTTCAGAAGCAAAGAAAATGGAGTAGATTTAGCAGATTTTTGTACTATGTTATGATGAGGATGACACAAACAAGCTGCAGGTTTCATCAGACTTCAGTGAAATATCTATGAAATAGAACAAGAAGTAATAAATAAATTGAGTGAATTAGTTTAATCCCCCTAAAAAGGGGATTTTTTCTTGCATACACTTAATTTATATGTTAAAATTCTTTAAAATAAAAATAAATTTAACTAATTGTCAAAAGCTTTTTCTCTCAGATTTTTGATTTATAAAAAAATAAATGATAAAATAATCCTGTAATTAACAAAAACAAAAATAAATATTAAATAAAAACAAAATGGAAAACAAAAACAAAAATACAAATATAGATATATTAGATATCTTAGCTAATGAAGAACTTATAGAAGATACAAATATAGATTTACTTGAATCTATTGAAATAGATGAAGTACAAAAAAATAGTACAGAAAATTTCGATTTATTAGATAGTTTAGAAACGACTGATATTAATAATATTGAAGCTGATGTTTTATCTATGAATTTAGTAGAAGCTGATATAATAGCTGATTATGAAAATAGTATAGCAAGTCTAAATAATGAAACAACTGATGAAATAAAAACAAGTAAAATCAAAGAATTTTTTAAATTTATTCTAAGTTATATAACTACTTCTGGAGCAATATTTGTTTTATTACTTGCTGCTACAAATTATAGTGCTTATTTTGATATAGCCGCATCATACTTAAATGCTGATGCAATAGCTAAACAAAATGCTGAAATGGCTAAAAGTTTAGCTCAAACTAAATTAGCTGATCCTGATGCTATAGATTTAAATAGTGCAACAAAAGCAGAAGAAACTGAAAATAAAAATTATCATTCTATGACAAAATTAGTTTATGAAGCTAATAATGAAAATATTTGAATTGATATAGATATTACTCCTTATGAAAATAGAATCATAATTCCAAAAATTGGTAAGAATATTCCTCTAGTAAATGTAGAAAATAAACAAGTTACAAATGTAAAAGAACTTGAAGATGTATTTATGGAAGAACTTGTTCACTGAGTTGTTAGATACCCTGGTAGCTGAACTCCTGGGGAAAACGGAAATATGTTTATATTTGGACATTCTTCAAATTTTCCTTGGATAAAATGAGATTATAATGATGTTTTTGCAACTCTTGATAAAGTAGTTTTCAATGATAAAATAATAGTTTATTATAATCAAAAAAAATATACTTATAAAATCAGAGAAAAAAAAGTAATCAAACCAGGTGAAGTTGCTATTTTGAAAAGAGATGAATGAAAATCTGAAATTTCACTTATGACTTGTTACCCTGTTTGAACATCTATAAATAGACTTGTTGTTATCTGAGAACTTGTTCCAAATGAATAATTTCAACATTAATCTTTAAATATATCTAATATGATAAATATCTGATTTCAATATAAATATAATAGTATAAATAATATATTAAGTAGCCTGCAAGAAAATTCTATTAATGATTATATTATAATGCTAGTAGTTATTATACTAACAATATTTATTATATTCTATGCTATACCAAAACTAAAAATAATTTTAAAAACCAAGGCACAAGAAAAAGAGAAAAAAAGAAGAAAGGATAAATTAAAATACCTAAGTGTACAAAATGAAATACAAACTAAAATAGAAGCTGAGTTTGAAGCAGAAGATAGAAAAGAAATTGAAGAAAGAATAAAACAAATAAATGACTAATATTCTATAAATCCCTGATAAGTCAGGGATTTATTTGATTAAAAATAATTTTTCATATAATAAGAAAGATCTTAAAACTAATAAAAAAATATGGATAATATAATAAACTGACTTGGAAACTTACTTAGTGTATCTTGATTACTAGCTTTATTGAACATAATAATAATTGATATAGTTATGAGCTGAGATAATGCTATAATTATCTGAATGGCTACCAGAAATCTACCATTAAAAATCAGAAAAAAAGCAATAATGATTTGAATTCTTCTAGCTACCATAATGAGAATAGTATTAGCATTTTTTGCTGTATATTTACTTGGAATAATAGGTCTTAAATTAGCTGGATGAGTTCTACTTCTATATGTAGTATGGAAATTTTACAGCGAACTTAGAAATGGAAATTACGAACATAATGAGCAGTGAATATCAAAAACAGATATATGATTTATGTCAGCTATATATACTATAATAATAGCGGATTTATCTATGAGTTTAGATAATGTGCTTGCTGTTGCTTGAGCGGCTCATTGAAATATACTTACTCTTTGAATATGACTTGTTATTTCTATTATACTTATGGCTTTTGCTTCAAATTATATAGCAAAAAATTTAAATAAATATCCTCAAATACAATGGGTTTGATTACTAGTTATTTTATTTGTAGCAATAGAAATGATGATAACTGGAACAGAGCAATTAGAAAAAAGCATATCAATATCAAATTTACTTCCCTTTGTAATATTTATTATTTCTTCACTATTTATAGTGCTTTATCAAAAGAAAATAGTAGTACTTGAAGAAGTAAAAATAAAAAATTTTTTAGACAAACACTATATAAAAGTATTTATGTGATTTATTATTTCAACTATAATATTATTGGCTATTTGAGATATAGTAACAAATTTTTTAAAAAATCATGAAGCAATATTCTTAGCAATACTATTTATTTTATTATGATTTTTCTTAGAATTTATAAATTTAATTAAAAGAAATAAATAAATTTGTTTTTGCCCGCAAACATATTATAATACAAAAAATAAATATCCACCTAGGATAATTAAAAAATAAAATTTAAATTAAAAACTTATGAATAAAGACATAATAAAAAAATATAGATTACAAAAAATAACTTCAAATATATCTTTAATAGCTTTGAGTTTGGCTTTAGCTATTTCTATAAATTTTGTACTAAGTGATACAAAAATTGGAAATAGTTTGAAAACAAATTTACAAGAATCAAATAAAACAGCAAATAATTCTGCTGATTTATATATGGAACTGGAAAAAAATTGATCTAACAGAGTAGTTCATATAAAATCTTCAAAAGACATAAGTGAAGTTAAAAATATCTGATTATCTTTTTTTTATGAATCTAATTCTATTAAAGTAAAAGACGTAGTTTCTGATATAGCAAATACTGATGTTTTGAAATTAGTTGATACAAATGGTAGTAAAACTATTTCTATTAGTTCAAGTTCAGCAAAAAACATAAAAGCTTGAGATTCTATTGCTACTATATTTTTAGAAAAAACTTCAAATAAACTAGAAAATCTAAATCTATTAAATACAAATTTTACTGATAGCAAAAACAATACTTACTATTTGAGTACTTCTTGAACAGAATTATAAAAGATGAAAATAATACATTTTTCAGATACTCATCTTGGAATAAGTATCGAAAATACAAGTCGCGAAAATGATTTTTATGATAATTTTAAAAAAGTGATAGATGATATCATTTTTTTTCGTCCTGATTTTGTTATTCATTCTGGAGATTTGTTTCATTATTCAAAACCTGGAAATAAAGCACTAAGCGTTGCTATAGAATGATTTTTAAAACTAAATGAAGCTTGAATAAAAACTATAATTATCGCTGGAAATCACTCAACTCCGAGACTTCTAAGTACAACTCACCCTTTCAGTATTTTGGAAAAAATTCCAAATCTATATACTTTTTATGAACAAAAGTTAGATAATATAGAATTTAAAAATATCAATTTTGTTTGTTTGCCTCATATTTATAATGAAGAATTATTTAGAGAAGAATTATGAAATTCTACTAATCTAAAAAAGGAAAATAAACTAAATATTTTAATAAGTCATTTCTGATTACAATCAAAAGAATATGACGAATATACAGATGAAATTTCTGGAGTAAATATCCTTATGCAAGACCTAGAAAAAATAAAGACTTTTGATTATGTTGCTCTTGGACACTATCACAAAAATTTCTGTATAGGAAAAAACATCTGTTATTCCGGAAGTATTGAAAAAACAAGTTTCAACCAAAAAGATTATAAAATCTGATATAATATTGTTTCATTTGAGCCAGAATTAAAAGTCGAGTTTAAAGCACTAGAAACTAGAAAAATGCTAGATTTATGAAAAATAAATTGTGAAAACATTTACTCTATGGATGAGCTTCTAAATTTACTTGAAGAAAATAAAACTAAAGAGAGCATATCTGATGCTATAGTAAAAATATTTTTTTATAATATCAAAAATAAATTAGCACTTGAATTTGATGATAACAAACTTTCAAAAATATTTAAAAATGCTTTTTACTTCGAATACAAGAAGGATTTTTACAGAGAAGATAGAAATGAAAATCAAAATTATGAAATAGATATATCGAATGATGATTTTATAAAAAATATATTTGATGATTTTATAAATGATTATCAAATAAATGATGAAAATATAGATAAAATTAAGTTAAAAGCAGAGCTTAAAGAAATGTTTAATAAATAAAAAAATAAGAATGACTACCGCAATATATATAATAATTTTCATACTAGGACTAATGTTTTGAAGTTTTTCTTCTGTACTTATAAGTAGACTAAAAACTGGTGAAGGATGAATAATGAATTGAAGAAGTCATTGTCCAAAATGTAATCATGTTCTTGGATGACTTGATTTAATACCTGTTTTTTCATATTTATTTTCAGCTGGAAAATGTAAATATTGCAAAGAAAAAATATCTATTCTCTACCCTTTTTTAGAGATAGTTATGTGACTTCTATTTTTTTTGAGTACTTATTTCTTGATAGATTTAAATCTAATAATTAATTGAAGTTTATTTGAAATATTAAAATTAGTTTTAGTTTTATTTATCAGTTTCATAGCTTTTGTATTAACTGTTTATGATATTTTATATTTAGAAATTCATGACTGAATAATGTGAGTTTGAATAGCCATAGTTTTTATAGCTTTAATTGCTCAAACTATAAACCCAAATCTAGCTTTTTTCTCTACTATGAATTTCCTAGAAAATCCACTAAACTTAAGTATTTATGCAATTATTGTATCAAGTGCTATAATCTGAATACTTTACACTATCATTTTTGCCTGACTTAAAGAAATCTACGACTTATGACTTGTAGCTTTGGCTATATGAATTGCTCTATTATTCAAAATATGCTTCAATATAAATTTCTCTGATTTCCCTATTTTATGGTGAACTATGTGAGCTCTTGGTTTATTTATTTTCTTCTTTTTACAAATTTTTGTATCTAAGGGAGCTTGGATGTGAGCTTGAGACCTGAGAATTGCAATTTTTATGTGACTTATTTTATGAGGATTTTATACTCTTATTTGAGGATTTTTAACTTATCTAATTTGAAGTGTAATTGGTATACTTATAATGATAGCCAGTAAGTTAAAATGATGACAAACAAGCCAATTAGCTGTTCCTTTTTGACCTTTTTTAGCTATTTGATTAATGCTTACTTTATATTTTCAAGCAGATTTAGAAAAAGTATTTAATATGATTATAAATAAATAAGCCCATTTGTAAAAGCAATTTATTTTACAAATGCGAAAAAAATAAGTAAAATATCTCTAATTATTATTTAAAAATAAAAACAAATATGGACCATAAAAAAATCCTTGCTCTGAAAGATTTTATAATTTCTTCAGAAAAGTCTATAAAAAGTGCTAAAAAAATCTTAAAAGATATATTAATAGAAAGTGGTATCAAAGATGTAAATCTAGATATGGATTATGATACTAATGGTTTAAGTTCATATTCATCTGAGGAATCAAAAATCATAGAATGAGTTTTCACAGGTGAAGATATGCTTGGAATTGATGGAAATAACTATCCAGTTCCTGCAAATTATGCATCAAAATCAAAATTAGTTCAATGAGATAAATTGAAATTAACTATTGATGGAAGTGGTAGAATGACTTATAAACAAATTCTTCCAATTGCAAGAGAAAACAAAATCTGACTTCTTACAAAAGAAAATGGAAAATATCAAGCATTAGTTGAAGGAAAAACTTACAATTTACTTACTGCTGCTGTTACTCACTTCAAATGTGAAGTATGAGATACAATCACAATCACAATTCCAGAAGGAAAACAAGCAACTTTTGCAGCAATTGAAGCAATTGTTCCAAAAGAATCAAAATAAAAATTAAAAAGACTAAAGATTTATAAATAAACTTTAGCCTTTTTTTAACACTATTCTAAAATGCATTTAGTATAGTTAACAAAAATATTTCCTAACAATTTTATAAAATTTATGTTTTTTGATGTAAATCTATATTTAATAGCATCTTTTGCAATTGCTGTTTTTGCTATACTAAACCCATTTTCTACTATTCCATATTATATGCTACTTCATCCAAATGCTAGTAGAAAAGATGTTAAAATGGATACAAAAATTATAGCATTAGCTTCATTTGCCATATTACTTTTTTCTATGTTAGTTGGGAAATATGTTCTAGGATTTTTCTGACTTGAAATAGAATATTTTAAGATTGCTGGATGAGTACTGCTTATAATAATGTCAGTTTCAATGATGCAATGAAAAATATGAAAAATCAAATATGATGAAACTGATGAACAAAATATTACAGAAAGATATCTACAAAGATGATTAATAGTACCACTAGCTATGCCAATAACAAGCTGACCAGGAAGTATTGCCTATGTAATAAGTCATAGTGTTGCACATAATGCAATAGAATTATTTGCCTGAATTACTATAGCTTCACTATTTGTTTACATAGTACTTAGATCTGCAATACAAATAAAAGCTGTTTTATGAGATTTAGGGATAAAGGTAGTAACAAGATTTATATGAATAATATTACTAAGTCTTGGTATACAAATAGTATTACAAAATATTATACTAGTATTTAAAATAAATTTTCCTGGAGTTTAAAAAAGTAGTGAATGCGGGCCCGCATTCACTACTTTTTTATTTTTTCCTATGATATTTTTCTTTTAGTCTCTTTAATTCTTTCTCTCAAATTTTTTCAAGAAGCACAAGTTCCATTTCTTTGTCTATATCAACTAGGTTGTCATCAAAACTTAGTCATTTTTCTATTTTATAAAGTAAATCTTCATAATTTCAGTAATTTACTTTTAGCTCTCAGTCTTTTATAAGCCATAAAAAATCTGACATTTTATTGATAAAATATCTATCATGAGATATAAAAATAATTGTTCCTTTGTATTTTTGTAATGCTTGTTCTAGAGCTTCCCTAGTATCATAATCTAGATGATTTGTAGGTTCATCAAGTACAAGTAAATTTGTTTCTTTTTGTCATAAGATTGCAAAAAGCAGTTTTGACATTTGTCATCCTGAGAGATTTTTCACTTTTGAATGTATAACTTCCCTATCAAGTAAATAATAATTCAAAAATCAAGCAAGTTGTTCGTATGTATAGTGAAGTCAATGCGATTCAAAATTTTCCCAAACTGTTTTTTCTTTTTGAAGTTCTTCATGCATTTGGCTATAATAACCAATTTCCATTCATTTTCATCTAATATATTGTCATTCTAAAACATCTAATTCTCATAAAATCGTTTTTATAAAAGTAGATTTTCCTACTCAGTTTTCTCCGATTATTCAGACTCTTTTTCCTTTTGGAAGTCTAAGTTCATTTATATAAAAAAGTGGATCTTTTCTACCAATAAATACTTCTTTGAAATAAAGAATATTTTCAGCACTAGTTTCAAATTCTTCAAAAGCAAATTTTGGTTTCCTAGGAATAAATGGTTTTTCTAATTTTTCCATTTTTTCTAATTGTTTTTCCCTTGATTTTGCCCAACCAGCACGAGAACCAGCTCTAAATCTGTTAATTAGAGTAGTTTGTTCTTTTAAATATTCTTCTTGCATTTGCCACTTTTCCACAGCTATGTTTTCATATTTTTCTCTCTCACTTAAATAATGAGTATAGTTACCATGATACAATTTCACTTCCCTTCAAATGGCTTGCAATTCAAGAGTTTTATTACAAGTTTTATCCAAAAATTCTCTATCATGAGATATTATAAAATACCCATTTTTCCATTTTTCATTTAAATATTTTTCCAGCCATTCAACTCATTTCAAATCTATGAAATTCGTTGGTTCATCAAGAAAAAGTAAATCTGGTTTTAAAAGCAAAATCTTTGCCAAAGCAATTTTTGTTCTTTGTCATCAGCTTACTTCTGAAATTTTCTTTTGTAACAATTCTTCTATTCAGATTCATCCTGCAACATTATGAATTTCAGATTCATAAGAATATCAGTCAATATTATTAAAAAGTTCTATTAAATCAGAATATTCTTGCATAACTGTTAAATCATCCGGAAACTCTGACATTTTTTTCTCCAAAATATCTAGTTTTCTAGTTATTTCTTGAATTTCTACAAATGATTCTTTTAATTCTTCCCAAACAGTTTTAGCTTCATCATCATAGTTTATTTGTCTCAAATATCAGATAGATAATCCTCAAATATTTTCTATTCCACCATCAAAATCACCGATTTCTCAGGTGATTATTTTCATCAAAGTTGTTTTCCCTGCTCAGTTTGGACCAACAATAGAAATCTTATCATTTTCGTTTAGTATAAGATTTACATTTTTCAGTATCTGAGTTCATCAAATTTCGTAATTATTTATGTTGATTTTTAAGTGTTTCATTTTAATTTTCTAGACAAATATTAGTTTTCTTGTATAATTTATTTATACAATTTTAATGATTTTTCTAGTTTTTACAAATTTTTTATTCTCTTATTTTTGGCTTAACAAAAAGAAAAATAATTTTTATCCTATTTTTTATATTTTTTTTGCAAAAAAGTTTTGACATATTAATAAATTTCATTATAACTCATCTCGTCAACATCCTGATAAACGAAAACACGCAAGGCATAGCGGTTTCCATTTTTGGAAATTCGTATCGGCTCCTAGAGCAAGCCAGCGCAAAGTCAGTGTTGTTGTACAACCAAAAATTTTTTCTGAGGAGAATTCCATGAAACCGATTGGATGCAATATGTTTTCAAACAAGCCGCCAGGAATCATCGCAGCGACTGCCGAGATGACGGCACTTAGTATGAAAAAAACGACCGGTACAATCGATCTTGCCGCGGCTTTCGCCGGCGCATCTGCCTAACCGAAATTTCGGTGGGGGAAAAGATTCCGATTCGCACGAAAGCGGAGCGGAAATGAAGTAAGAAAAGAAAGAGATATTCCGTAATGAAGTTGCGGAGATTATATATCTCAAGTTGCGCTTCGGTCACGAAAGACCGAAATTTGCTAACAATTTGTGTTTCACAAGGATTTCTGATGAAAAATCTGCTCCACCATCCGCCTTAGCTTTGAAGTTTACACGAAACCGTTTGTAACTAAAAAGATAAGCGCAGATACGCTTACGTCCGTACCCTCTACCAAGGGACGGACATTTTTTTTGCAAAAAAATTGACTAAAAATAAAAAATCATTATAAACCAATTGTTCTAAGTTAGTTTTGCTTGCGAAAAAACGAAAAACGGTAATATTCTCCTTAAAGATTCAAACCGGCATTAGACAAAAAAGCAGCAACGCAGAAACATCGCAAGACAAACAACTTATGAACCATTCCTAGATTTCTAGTGAATGTATGGCCCGTTCTCTTATCAGGTGATGCAAAGACCTCCGACCTCAATGCATCTGCCAAAAATAAGTAGACAACAAGGATAATCTCACTTAATGAAATTTAACAACATCGCAAGATGTCCTTTACACTAAGATATCCTGTTCATAGATTTTTTAAACAAATTTCTATGATTACCACCCAAGACCTTTCTGGCTTGGGCTTTTTTTATTTTTTTTTGAAACTTCTTTTGAAATATCTTAATAAAAGTATAGAATAGATTTACTCAAATTAAAATTAAAAAACTAAAAAATGAAAATACATAAAAAAATAATTTTCCTAATGTTTCTTTTTTTCTTACCAAATCTAGCGAAAGCTGGATTTGTTTATCCATTTAAAGAAATATCAAAATCAGATTGTAGATTCCAATCTTTTGATACTCTAAGTGCTGATTGTAAAAAAGATTTACCTATACTTCATACAGCTGACTATAAAAAATATAAAGATGATTATAATTATAGAAGAGTTTATACTGTACTTTGGTGAGCAACTTATGATTATGGTTGGGATACTTGATATGGTAGTCATCAATGAGTAGATATTGCTACAAGTGAATGAACTCCAGTTTATGCTATTTGAGATTGAGTTATTAGAATAGCTTGGGAAATGACTGGTCGGTGAAAAGAAATAAGCATAGAACACATTGTAAATGGTAGAAAAATATACTCTAACTATGCGCATTTATCAAAAATTTGAGTAGTTAGTTGACAAAATATAAAAGCTTGAGATTTGATTTGAAAAGTTGGACACACTTGAAACTCTTATGGAAATCATTTGCATTTTCAAATAGACTTAGATACATCTTCTCTTCATCCTTACTATCCTACAAAATTAACTTGTAATCAACCTGTTTGAAATCCAATGGATTTGGTAAATAAATGATATTGTAGGGATGACTTACTTGCAAAAACTGTAGATCCTCTGGCTTTTTTAGAAACTAACTGAGCTATAATAACTAAAACTCAAAATAATGATCAAATAATTGCAGAAAATAAAAAACAAGTAGCAAAAACAAAAATTGCTCAAATAAATTTATTATCTAGAGCTGATATCCAAAAAATGGAAGTAGAAAATTTCTTAAAAAATTACAAAATAGATTTTTCTATCAATAAACTTTATACTAATTTAGCTGTTTGAGATAGCTTGAAATTAACTGTGAATATAACAGATAGATTTGGAAAAACGTACAATTGAGTTACTCCAGATTATATAAATTTTGCTTTAACTAATTCAAACTTATCAGTTTTCCCTCAAAAAGTACTTATACTTGAAAATTGAAAAAGAGATATTGTGTTTAATGCATTAAAAAAATGAACAACATCTGTAAACATAAAAATTTGATCTACTACAATTAAAAAAATTGATTTTTTTATCTTCTGAAAAAGTGATGTTATATATGGAACAAAAGCCTGAATATGATGAGATAAATGAATATCAATTTGAGATAAAAATTCATCAAAAATAGTTATTTATAAAGATAATTATAAGTTAATATGAGTTCCATACTCTGGAAAATACACTCTGACTTCTAAAAATAAAAATATTCTTTTTTGCTTAAAACAGCCTAAAACAACAGATGAAATAAATTCTGTTATGGCAAAAAAATGTTCTGCTGAAGATTATAAAGATTCAATAGTTTTTGGAATAAACGACACTCTACAATGAATTTTTTATTATGATTACAAAGTTATTTGAAGTGATAAAGCTTATATAGAAAGTGTACAAAATTGGAAAACAAATGCTATACTTTGAGAAAAAAAATTAGA
Organism: Candidatus Altimarinota bacterium; assembly: GCA_028713225.1. Taxonomy (GTDB): domain Bacteria; phylum Patescibacteriota; class Gracilibacteria; order BD1-5; family UBA6164; genus JAQVPN01. The sequence goes on along the minus strand of JAQTOS010000002.1, from coordinate 93,493 downwards.
AATAAGTTTCGCAAAAGATGTAAATAATGGAAATCCTTATTACAATGAAATTTATAGATTCTTACAAGCTTGAATAGTAGAAAATAAATCAAAAAATTACTTTCTTACTGATACCTCTTTAACTCAAGCTGATGCTATTTCTTTTATTTGAAATACTTTATATTATTCTCTTGATAAAGAAAATAAAAAAGTAAAACCGAATAATGATAAAATAAGACAAATAAAATTATCTATTTTTACACTTAGATCAGAAAACAATGATAAATTTAAAAATATCACAAGAATACAATTTTTCAATTTAATATATAAATATCTAATCTTTGTTAAACATGATTCTGAAAGCATAAAATATTTAGATTTAAATGCTGATCTAAGAAAAAAAGTATGAAATATATTTGATACAAATAATACTTGGAAAGATAAATTTGGCTCTAGATATTTCCAACCAGATAAAGAAATAACTAGAGGAGAAGCTGTATATATCTTAAGTAGAGTTAAATAACAAAAAAAGAGGGATTCCCCTCTTTTTTTGTTATTCTATTTCATTTGGTTTTTTATCAAGTTGGCTTAAATAATCTGATTTTATTTGATTTATAACAGCTTGTACTTCAAGTAAATTATTTACAGTTACCATAGCTTTTCTATAATGTTTCACTCCTGGAAAATCTCTAAGATACAAAACTAAATGTTTTCTTACTTCTAGACTTCCCTTTCTTTCTCATTTTGTTTCCATTAATTTTGCAGCATGAAATTCCATAATATCAAGAATTTCTCAAAGTGTTGGTTTATAATTTCCCGGCAAAAAAGCCCAAGGATTACCAAAACTTCCTCTTCATATCATAAATCAATCTAAATTTTGAAGTTTTGAGATTCAATCATCATAGTTTTTAATATCTCAATTACAAACAACCGGAATTGATAAATGTTTTTTTACTTCATAAATTTGAGCAAAATCAGCAACTCAAGTATAGGCTTGTTTAGCTGTTCTTCAATGAACTGTAAGTAAACTAGCTCCGGCAGACTCTAGTCATTTTGCAAAATTAAGTAATCATTCTCATCCATCAAAACTAAGTCTTGTCTTTACGCTTATTGGTAATTTAGTAGCTTTGTTTATTGTTTCAATTATTCTAAATGCTGTATCTTGATTTATTATAAGTCCTGAACCATGTCAGCTTTTTACTACTTTTTTCGCTGGACAACCCATATTTATATCTATTCCAGCAATATTATATCTTTCTATAATTTGAGCTGCTTTAGCAAACATTTCTGGGTCTTTTCCAAAAATTTGAATAATAAGAGGTTTTTCTGAGTCAGCATGAGGTAAAACGGAGTCAGCTAAAAACTTAGAATAAACAAGTCAATCAGCACTATAAAACTCTGAAAAACACATCACATTTGGTGCTACTTTTTTTACTACTTGTCTATAAGCACTATCAGTATATCCATCCATTGGAGCCAGTGCTATAATTGGCTTTTCAATATTTTTCCAAAAATCTTTCATATTTTTTTCTTTTCTTATAAATTTGGAGCTGATTATAATAAAAAAGTCATTATTTCAAAAGAAAAATATTTTTTGACTTTTTAATTTTTTTCATTATAAAAACTTCTTATATTTAATTTTTTGCATATGGAAGTAATTTCAGAAAATAGTAGATTAAATCAAAATAATAATCATAATTTCCCTAAAATAGAGAATTTCAAAAATAAAATATCTTCACTACTAGAAATAGACGAATTAAATCAAATTCAAATAAATTCTTTTTGAAATTTTGTTAATTTTCAAATACTTCTAAATTCTAAAATTAGTAGTTTTTTTGCTGAAGAAATCAAATGAGAATCTACTGAGTTTAAAAATATTGTAAATCAGAGCACCACTTCAAATACTTTCAAATGATTTAAAACAGAAGACTCAACAGAAAAAGAAAGATTACAAAATATACTTTTAAGAAAAAAAGAAATTTATTTGGCTTATTTATTAGATTTACTGGAAGGAAATAAATTAGAAAAAATCTTGAACAAAGAAGATATAGAAACTCTAAAAATTATTATAAAATCAGGCTTTTTACAAATTATAGATGAATTATTTTTAAATAATCCAAATAAAAAAATAGCTCGATATGAAAAACCAGAAAAACAGGTTTATGGTTTTTTGACTCTAAATCTAGATGAAATATCTTTTGCAAAAGCAAAATTTAAAAAATTCAAAAAATTAAGAAAAGATTTATCTGAAATACCAAATGAAAATATAAGAAAATATTTAATTAATTTCTTTAATCTTTCTATTTCTGGAAATACTAATTATGCTGATTTTATAGCACTAGAAAAAGAAGCACTAAATACTTGGGATAAAGAATCTAACTTATGATTTATGCATCCTCTTGAAGACTATGAATTAGCTTGATACACTGATTTAGAATTTTCATTTATACTAAAAGATACATCTGAGTGAGTAAATAATCCTGAGTTTTATAGTGATTTATTCACTAAGTATTTTGCTAGTGATTATTCTGCTAAAAAAATCTCGGTATTTAATGTAGAAAAGTTTTTCTCTAATTGAAATGCCTCTTTTATGTCAGTTCAATGACAAGCATTTCCAAATGATATAGATTCTAAAAAAGAATTTTGAAATAAAATTACAGTATATAATTCAAATATAAGAAAAAGTATTTGAGAAATATATCCATTAACTAGAAAAGTAGTATGTAATTTAGAATTACTTGATGAAGAAAAATTAACTGAATACGATTGTGATTTTACTATTGCTCATGAATTTGCTCATAGTTTATTTAGAAACTGATATAAAAGTGAATTTGAAGAAGCAAAAGCTTCTTATTGATATATATTGAAACTTTATGATAAATATCAAACTCAAGAAATATCTGATGAAGAATTCAAATATATAATAACAAATTTACTTCTAGAAATAGTTAAACAAGCGAAAAGAGACTGAATTTCATCATATAGAAAGTATATATTATATGCAAAAATGGCCTTAGCTAGCTTAGTAAATTTATGAGTACTTGAATTTAATAATAATGAAATAAGTATAAATTATGATAAAAATAAATTTAAGGATTTTTTAGAATCATGATTAGATACTTTAAATCTTCTGAAAAAAATTTATGAAAATAATGAAAAAGAAGTTGAAGAAAAACTCATAAAAATAATAGAAGAAAATATAAAAGAAAAATACCAAATAATTTTAACTAAAATAAAAGAATCTTAAAAAATATAATGCAATACAATGACCCCAGAGAAGCTTTACAAGACCTCATAAATACAAATCCTGAATTAAAGAAAAAAATAATAGAAAGCTGTGAGAGTCTAAATCTTGAACAGAAATTTTATGCTGATTATGTTTTAATTCAAGAAACTACATTTAAAAAAATAGTACACATCCTACAACAGGAATACCATACTGATAAATTATCACATAATAATAATATAAGTCCTGATATAGTTCACGAAATTTCTCGAATAATTAATTCATCTAGAGATGTAATTAGAAAAAAAGATAATTTTAAATATTCAATTTCAGACGAATATTACAATTTTTTAATTGAATTAAATCCATATGCTTTTATAAAAGCAATAACTTGAAAAGAAGAAAGAAAAAATAATTATGATTGGTATGATAATGAAAATACTTACATATATTATAAAAGACATGTAGAATTTTTAGATAAAAATGATCCTAGTATAAAAATAAGTAAAAGAGTATCTGAATTCCTGACAGGATTAATTTCAAAACCAATAGATGAAATAATACAAATATGTTGAAATTTAAAATTAGAAAACTCTAGGCTAAAAGAAAATAAAAAATCAGATGAAACTTTATCTAAAATGAGACAAGAAACTAGTAATACAATGACAGCACAACATAATAAAGCTATTGAATTAAAGAAAAGAGAAGAGAATGTGACAAAAAGAGAAGAGGAACTAAATGAAAGAGAAAATAATGCCGATTCCTATATGTTAGAAATTAATAAAATAAAAGAAGAAACAGATGTGCTACAAGAAGAATTAATGAAAAAGACAAAAAGAAATAACATAATCAGAAAAGGGATAAATGCGATATTTCAAATACGTAAAAATAAATTAAGAAAAGATAAACTAGAACTAGTAGAAAAGAAAAAAAGATATGCGAATGAATATAATGAATTTGAGCAAAGTAAAGCAGAGTTTGAATGGAAAAAAGCTGTTTTTGAAAAGAAAAATGAACAAATGAAAAAAGCATTTGAAGAAACTTTCAAAGAATTAGAAATATGAATAGAAAATTTTTGAAATCTATTTTCACCAGATGTATTAATAAGCTGAAAACATTTGAATTTATTTATCAATTTCTATTTGAAACAGAAAAATATTTATTATTCAAATCTATTATCACAAATTAATTTTAATGAAATAAATTTTAAAAATATTGAGAGAATAGATTTTTCTAAAATGAGATGAAAAATTTCAAAAATATTTAGAAACAAAGATAAAACAAAAAATATTTTTATAGAACTAAATAAAATATTTTTAAATAAAGAAAGACTTGATTATTTTAATTTGTTACAAGAAAATAAATTACAAATAAAACAATTACTTAAAAAATTAAATAAAGCTGAAAAGATAGAATTCTTTAGAATTTTTATTGACCCCATAATATATTTTCTTGTAAAAAAATTAAAAAAGGAAACTATTAGTGAATTAATAAAATTAGATTCTTTTAATCCAGAATATAATGAGTATGAATATAATTTATATAATATCCTTGATAAATTTATTAAAACTATAAATGAAATTAAATGACTTATAAATAATGATATATTAAATAATGAAATATTAGTTGATTTTACTATACATATAAGTGAGATAAAAGAAATATTTCTAAAATGAGAGATTAATTATTTAAATCAGTATAACATTCATTCAAAAAGAGTTTATGAAGATGAAAGAGAGGCAATGTACTTAAATTGAATAGAATTATTAATTTCAGACTTAGAAGAAAAATTAAATACTTTATAAAAATAAAAAAGATGTTTATTCAACATCTTTTTTAAATTCTACCATCCTCATCAAGGCATATTTGACCGATGTCAATAAGCTGTATGATTTCACCGTTCAGCCCACATTTTACAATATGTACCATTAACACTCCATGATCATTTTACCCTTGACCAAGTTGCTCAACGATATGGTATAGTGCTCCAATTATCATATATGTTTGACTCAAGTGGATATCGTGTTTTACACCGATTAAGAGCACTAAAACAACTTCATGAATAATTATAAAAGTTTACATTACAAGACAATAAAGTACAAGCTCACCAAGAAGATGTTCAACTATCCCAAGTTTTAGATCATATTCAATTTGTTATAGCACAAGATTGATTATCAGATACACATGTTAGTCAAGAATTTTCTGTATGATATCAAGCATTACATTTATATCTACAACTTGTTGTACTTGCTGTAGTATTATAAGTAGATGTAGTATTAACAGGATTCCAAGAACTTCAATTCCATGTTTGTGTATAATTTGATACTGTATTCCATGCAGCATTTGCAGGAAGTCATGTACAAGTGTAAGTTTGGGTATTTGCTATACAAGAACTTCAATTCCGTGTATAATTTGTATCACATTTATAATTACAACTTGTTGAACTAGCAGTCGTACTATATATTGTAGAAGTATCTGCTGGTGTCCAAGCTGAAACATTCCATGTCTGAGTATAACTTCCTACTGTATTCCATATTGTTCATATAGAAGGCTTTGATGAACAAATATATACTTGAGTATTTGCTCCACACATTGTTCAATCCCAAGTGTAGTTTGTATTACAAGAAACATAACTACAAGATCACCAAGAAGATGTTCAAATATCCCAAGTTTTAATTCAAGTTCAATTAGTTATAGAACAAGAAGCTGTATCACCAATACATCATAATCATTCATCATGATAGCCTGATGAACAAGTTCAGGCAGTAGCATAAGTTATTCATGATATTCCTCATTTACTAACTACTCAGCTTACAGTATTTAATAATACAAGATTAGGAAATTCATTTTTATATTCAGTGATTAGTCTTAATCATTTTCGGTTATCAGGACAAGAATCTCAAGTTTTTATATCACTTCAAGAAATTATAATTGTTCAAGTAAATATATTAGATATTGGTGTTCAATTTATATCTAAACATTCAATTTTATTTAAATTATAAAATTTATCACTATTTATTGATTCATTTAATCGATAAGTTCATCAAGTTTCATAATATATATTTAATATTCAAGTTCATCATAAAGAAGAAACAGATTTTCAAATTTCTATTTTCCAAGATTTAGGAACTATTATATTAGAACCTACTCATTTTCAAATTAGTGCATTTGTAATAGTAGTGTCTATTGGATTTTGAATTTTCTGAGCAAATGACAGAGATTTTTGTTGATTTTGTCATTTTGATAAATCTATTTTTGATAATCAAACAAGTAATATCATAATCATTGATATTACTACTAATATTTCTATTAAAGTAAAGGCATTGTTAACTTTTTTAAACATATTTTATAATGATTTATATAAAAATTACTACTTAATTATAAAACAAATTAATAAATGTAAAATTAAATATTATTTACATTTATTAATGCTATTTTCTAATACTAAAAAAGATGTTTAAATAAACATCTTTTTTAAATCTTTTAATTTTTCAGTTTCAATAGAAGTCTTGTGATAATGCTCAAAATAAGCTGTATAATTTCAGAAATATCTAGAAAAATTCTCATCTTTTTTCAAATCTTTTATAGTTCAGTGACAATGAAATTTTCCGTGAAGAGCAATTATTGTACTAGAGTGATGATAAACAAGCTTCATATTATGAGAAACCATAATTATAGAAATTCCAGGAAAAATGGTTTTTATATCATCAACAAGCTTATAAAAAAGTTCTTCAGCTTCTATATCTATATTATTTGTAGGCTCATCAAGTAAAAGTAATTCCGGTTCTTCAAGTATAGAATTTATTATCAAAACTTTTTGTAATTCTCCTCAACTCAAAGAATTTATATTTTTTTCATTCAAATTCGAAGCTCAAAATTTATCCAAAAATTCTTTTATTTTAGTGTCATTTACTTTGTTATAAATCTTGAAAAATTCAGAAACTTTTAATGGAATTGTTTTATCTAAATTTATATTTTGAGGCATATATCAGATATTTTTATAATTCTTTTCTAGGCTTCACTCAAAACTTTTATTTAAACCTAGTATAGTTTTCAAAAAACTTGTTTTCCCAGATCAATTAGCTCAGATAACAGAGATAATTTCTCACTTTTTTACTTCTAAACTTAAATTTTTTAGAAGTATTTTTCATCAAATTTCAAGTGATAGATTATTTATTTTGAGTATTATAGTTTTGTTCATAAATCGTATATTTTTTTCAAAGATTCTAAATTTTGTTTTAAATTTTTTATATATTCATCCTTGTCATCAGAATTTCAAAGTGGATTTAATTGAAGCACTGTAAGTCAGTAATCCTTTTCCAAAACTTCTACTGATTTACTAGATAATTGTGGTTCTTTGAAAATTATTTTTATATTATTTTTCTTTATCTCATCAATAAGTTTTTTAAAAGCTTGAGTACTTGGTTCTATTCCAGGAGTTTCTTCAAATACAAATTTCTTATTCAAATCCATTCACATATCTGCAAATAAATAATTATAAGCATCATGGAAAACTATATAATTTTGTGGAGTCTTCCCTTTTTTAAAATCTGCAAATCCTGATTTAATTGTTTCTAATTCTTGTGTAAATTTTGCAGAATTTGCTTTGTATAAATCAACTTTCGAAGGATTTAATTTAATAAGTTCTTCTTTTACTCTATCAGCTATAATCTCAGCATTATTAATTGAAAGCCACATATGTGGATCAAGTCCAAATGGTGATTTTTCACCTACTCATATAGCTTTATCTTTTTCATCCTCGTCTATAGTCATAGCATTTCTAGCTTGAATTGAAGTTGATAAATCTACATTATATTTTCAATCAAGTGCATTTAATAAAAAAGAATCAAGTCAAAGTCATACAGTAAAAACGGCTTTTGAATCTCCTATTGCTATCATATCGCTTGGTTTTAATTCAAAAGTATGAGGACTTGCTCAAACTGGAACTACAGTATGAACTGAAACAGTATTATCTGCAACATAATTTATTATACTAGAAATCGGAGCAATAGAAGCTGAGACTTTTATAGTATTATTTTCTGTAAGTGCTGTAGATGATGTATTAGGTGAATTATTACAAGAAGCTAAAGCCAAGCTAAGAGCAAGTAAAACTAGTATTTTTTTCATAAATATTTTTGTTAATTAAATAAATATAAATTTATTATATGTGCATTTTTATTTTTTCAAAATATTTTGATTTATAAAGCTTTTTTCATATAATTCTCGCGAATTTTAATAGATAATTTAATTTTTATGTTAAGAACACAAAATTGTAATGATTTAAACACATCTTTTGTTTGACAAGAAGTTACTCTTGCTGGTTGGGTATCAAACAGAAGAGACCACGGATGAATTATATTTATAGATTTAAGAGATAGATATTGATTAACTCAAGTTGTTTTTGATCCAAATGACAATAAAGAGGCTTGGGAAATAGCTGATAGTTTTAGAAGTGAATTTGTTATTCAAGTTACAGGAAAAGTTAGAGCTAGACCTGAAGGACAAGCAAATCCAAATATGAACACTTGAGAAATCGAAGTAATCATTACAAAAGCTACAATTCTTTCAAAATCAAAAACTCCTCCTTTTGAATTAGACAATCATGGAGAACTTGCAAACGAAGAAATTAGATACAAACATAGATATATAGATTTAAGAAGAAAAAAAGCTCTAGACAATGTTATGTTTAGATCTAAATTTTTAAATTATACTAGAAATTGGTTTACTGCTAGAGATTTCTTGGATGTTCAAACTCCTATTTTCACTGTTTCATCTCCAGAATGAGCAAGAGATTTTCTTATTCCTTCTAGATTACATCCAGGTAAATTTTATGCTCTTCCTCAAGCTCCTCAACAATACAAACAACTTTTAATGGTTGGTTGAATAGATAAATATTTCCAAATTGCTCCATGTTTCAGAGATGAAGATCCAAGAGCAGATAGACATGCTTGTGAATTTTATCAAATAGATTGTGAAATGAGTTTCGTAGAACAATCTGACATTTTTGCTGTTGTTGAATCTTATATTTTTGATACAGTAAAAGAATTATCAGATAAAACTATCAAATTTGGTAAATTTATGTCTATGAGTTATGCTGAAGCTATGGAAACATATGGTTCAGATAAACCAGATTTGAGATATGAAATGAAACTTGTTGATGTACTAGATATTTTTGCAAAATCTACAAATGAAATATTTGCGTCTATAGCATCTGATTCAGTAAACAATAGAATCAAAGCCATAAAAGTAACAAATGGAGACAATGTTTTTTCAAAAACTCAAATGAAAAATTTTGAAGATTATGTAAAAAGATTTGGAGCAAAAGGACTTGGATATTTCCAAATGAAAGAAGATGGTTTGAAATGACCATTAAATAAATTTTTTGAAGAATCTGATTTACAAGAAATAGTGGACAGAGTTGAATTAAAAGAATGAGATGTAGTATTTTTTGGAGCTGGAGATAAAGATACAGTTCTAGGATATATGGGTAAATTTAGATCTCATTTAGCTGATTTACTGGAATTAAAAAACAAAGATGAATTAGCTCTAGCTTGGATTACTGATTTCCCAATGTTTGAAATAAATGATATAACTTGAAAAGTAGATTTCGGACACAATCCATTTTCTATGCCAAAATGATGAATTGCAGCATTTGAAAAAGAAAATTTACTAGAAGTAGAATCTGTACAATATGACCTAGCTTGTAATGGTTTTGAAATACTTTCTGGTTCTATCAGAAATCACGACATTGCAGCTTTGGTTAAAGCATTTGAAAAAGTAGGAAGAACAGAAGAAGAAGTAAAAGACAAATTTGGTGCGATGTACGAAGCTTTCCAATACTGAGTTCCACCTCACGGATGATTCGCAATCGGTATGGATAGATTTATGATGATTTTAAAAGACGAAGATAATATCAGAGAAGTTTACGCTTTCCCAAAATCAGGAAAAGCCCAAGACATGATGATGAATGCTCCAGCAATCGTTGAAGATGAACAATTAAAAGAATTACATATAAGTGTAATTGATGAAGAATAGAAAAAATCCCGAAAGGGATTTTTTAAAATTCAAAAATTTGATTATTTCGCTTTTTTAGATACAATGCGCGCAAATAAATTAATACTTAGTAACATATATAAATTATGCCAATAAGAGAGATAGATATAAGATGAATTACGTGGATTGATTGAGTAAACTTGGATAAAAAAAGTATTTATGAAGTAGTAAAAGATTATGATTTTCATGAACTTGATATAGAAGCTTGTTTGGAAGAAAATCAAAGAGCCAGAGTAGATAAATATGATGATTATCTGTTTATCATTTTCAATTTTCCAAAATATAATTCAAAAACAGGAGTTTATGAGCTAAATGAATTCAATGTATTTCTTTGAAAAGATTTCATAATAACTTTTAGAACATTTGAAGCTAATCATATAGACAAACTTTTCGCTAAATATTCAAAACTTGATATAGAAGATGATGCTAGTCTAAAAATGACGACTTGATATATCCTCTATGAAATGATGCAATCAATGCTTGAAAAAATGTTTAAAGTTCTTGATAATAATGCCCGTGATTTAAAATTACTTGAAAAAGAAGTTTTTATAAATACTTCAAGTAATCTAGTAAAAAAAATAATGGTAAAAAAGAGAAATATCATATATTTAAAACATATGTTCAAACCTCAAGTATCCGTTTTGAAACTAGTCGAATTAAACATAAACAATCTTTTTAAATGAAGAATGGAAGTGTATTTCGAGGATCTAGAAGATAAACTTGATTATATAGTTAACTACTTAAATATTCAGGAAGAAAATATTATATCAATCGAAGATGCATTTACTTCTTTGATTAATGTAAAAACTAATAATGTCATCAAATTCCTGACTTTGTTTTCTACTTTCTTGCTTCCGCTTACTCTAATTACTTCTTTTTATGGAATGAATATTACTCTTCCCTATCAAGATAATCCAGAATTTTTCTACACTCTATTCACACTTTTAACTCTATGAATGGTTTGAATATATTTCTATATGAAATCTAAAGGAAAAATATAAAAAAATGTTACGATGTAAAATCGTAACATTTTTATATAAGGAACGATGCAATCGTTCCCTACGTTTATTGGAATGAAAATATTCATTCCCTACATTATTGATGCAATCGTTCCCTACTCAAAATTTATAACTAAGTTTCAATTTCTAAATATTTCTTTTTTAATATTTTCCAAGAATTCTCTTATATTATTTCCCTTTACAAAAATTTTATAAATATAATCATTATTTCTTTTCATCGATTTTGCTGACATTTCTATATCATATAATTTTTCAGTATTTAGAATATCAAGTTTTAATTTGATTTGTGAAGTAAAATCAAAAGCTTTATCCTTATTTTTATCTCTATATTCAATTGTGGCCATTTCTACAAAAGGAGGATATGAAAATATTTTTCTCTCATCCATAATTTGTTTGAAAAATTCTTTATAATTACTAGAAGTCAAAGTTTGTATAAGAGGATTTTCTGGAATAAAAGTTTGCAGAATTATATCTGTATCAGTTCATTTTCTTCATCCTCTTCAGATAAGTTGTTTAATATTTGAATACAAATTTTCTTCTGTTTTATAATCTGGAATTTGTAATTCTTGTTCAAGCAAAATTACTCAAATAAGGCCAACATCATCGAAATCAAAACCAGTTGTAATCATCTTTGTTCCTATGATAATTTCAGCATTATTCAAGTTTTCAAGAGCTTCTTTTTTACTGCTTATGTTTTTCATAGAATCCAAATCAAATCTAAAAATAGAATTGTGCGGATAAATTTTTCTCAAACTAGTTTCAAGTTGTTCGGTTCCTATTCCAACTTTTTTCAAATTTACGCAGTGACAATTATCACATCTCAAAGGAACAGATTCTTCAAATCAACAATGATGACAAGATAGGTTTCGAGGATATTTATGAACACTAAGAGAAATATCACACTTAGGACATTTATATACTTTCTGACAATCGCAACATATCAAACTAGAATATTCTCCTCTTCTGTTTAAATACAAAATTATCTTCTTTTTTAAATCTATATTTTCTTCTATTTTCTTAAGCAAAGTAGTAGAAAAATAAGCTATCTTTGATTTATCCAGATTTAAGTTTATTGTATAAATATTTTTCATTATTTCGTATATTATTTATGATTTTTTCTATATTAATCAAAAATAATTAAAATACAAAAAAACTCTCGATTTCTCAAGAGTTTTTTAAAATACAATTAAATATTAGTAAGCAAAATCACTAGTTGCAGCATTTACAATTCATGAATTTGAACTAGACCCTGCAGTTGTAATACTATCAACAAGACCTTGTGCTGTATCTGTTCCACCAGTTAGAAAAACACCTTTCACTAAAGATTGTTTAGCTTGGTCACTTGTAGCTTCTAATGTAGCAACAAATTGATAAATATTTCCCTTAGATGTTACAGCTCAAGCAAATTTATAAGCTTTAGCCAAAGAACTTGTAGATGATGGATCAGAAAAATCATTTTGAGATACTCAAAACGCAGTATAATTAACATCACCAGCATTATAAACAGTAGATCCAGAAAGAACTGTTCCACTACCAGCGCTAAAAGTATTAGCTAATTGATTAGCTGTTATTCAAGAAGCAAAAGAAGTTATAGCGGTTGCGTTTTTTGCAACAATAATTTCAAGTTTAGACTGCAAAGCACTTAAATCATTAGTTCTTTTAGAATTTCTAGCATCAGAAGTATAAGATTGGTAAGACATAAAACCAATTGTAGCAAGTATTGCTAAGATAGTAATAACGATAATCAACTCAACTAGAGTAAACGCTTTTTTTGTTTGTTTCATCATAAAATATAAATAAAAGGAATAAAATACTGCAAGAAATATTGCGAAAATATTATAGCCTATAAAAGTCAAATAAACGTCAAAAATATATCAAAATTTATAAACAAAAATACAAAAAAACTCTCGATTTCTCAAGAGTTTTTTTAAAATATAATTAAATATTAGTAAGCAAATTCTGCAGTATTAGCATTAGTTAATCAAGATGCAGTTATAGTTCCACTACCTGATTTAATAAGACCTCTAATAGTATCAGTTCCTCCAGTTAAAAATAAACCTTTAACTAAAGATTGTTTAGCTTGATCACTTGTAGCTTCCATAGTAGCTGCAAATTGATATAAAGCTCACATATTAGTAGATTTAACAGCACCTAGTTTATATGATGGAGTACCTGTTCCTGGATCTTTGAAATCAGCAGCATTAACACCAAATACTGAATAACTAACATCTCAAGCTTCATAATTTGTAGTTCCTGATAACATAGTACCACTACCAACTGTAGATGTAGCTCCTGTAGCAACTTGAAGTAATGGATTATTAGTAACTAAACTTAAAATATCCACAGATTTGGCAACACTAATTTCTAATTTAGATTGTAGAGAAGATAAATCATTAGTTCTTTTAGAATTTCTAGCATCAGCAGTATAAGATTGGTAAGACATAAAACCAATTGTAGCAAGTATTGCTAAGATAGTAATAACGATAATCAACTCAACTAGAGTAAACGCTTTTTTTGTTTGTTTCATCATAAAACTAAAAAAAGTTAATAAATAAAAAATATCTCAATAACAACAAAGTTATTGCTAAAGCATTATATATGATATATTTGCAATTGTCAAAAAAACATCAAAATTTTATCAAATTTCATAAACAAAAATACAAAAAAACTCTCGATTTCTCGAGAGTTTTTTTAAATATAATTAAATATTAGTAAGCTGTATCAGCTGATTTATCAACAAGTCAAGTAGTAGATGTAGTACCTTTAACAAGACCCGCAGCTGTATCACCAGCACCAGTTAAGAATAAACCTTTAACTAATGATTTTTTAGTATCATCAGAAACTGCTTCTAAAGTAGCAACAAATTGGTATAGAGCTCCTTTATTAGTAGATTTAACAACACCAAGTTTATAAGCTGGATATGATTTAGAAGAATCTGGATCAGAAAAATCAGCAGCATTAACACCAAATGTAGCATATTTAACATCTCAAGCTACATAATTTGTAGCTCCTGATAATACAGTACCACTACCAGCAGTTAATGTTGCAGCTACTTGATTAGCTGTTACTCAAGAAGCAAAAGTTAAAATATCAATAGATTTAGCAACACTAATTTCTAATTTAGATTGTAGTGAAGAAATATCATTAACTCTTTTACTATTTCTAGCATCAGCAGTATAAGATTGGTAAGACATAAAACCGATTGTAGCAAGTATTGCTAAGATAGTAATAACGATAATCAACTCAACTAGAGTAAACGCTTTTTTTGTTTGTTTCATCATAAAACTAAAAAAAGTTAATAAATAAAAAATATCTCAATAACTATTCAGGTTATTGCGGAAGTATTATATACATTTTTTTTCAGCTTGTCAAAAAAATTGCAAAAAATATTAAATTTGTATTAAATCTATGTAAGAAATGAGTAAAAAAATTGGCATATTTACAAAAAGTATGTTATATTAATACAAGATTTAATACTAATTTTTAAACAAATGGAAAATTCTATAATAAAAGACTATATTTTGAGAGACCAATTGCTTCAAGTAATGATAGATAATAAATGAAGTGATATGTATATAACAGCAGATAAACACCCTGCTATAAAAATATGATGAGAAATAGTACTTATAGATGAATGAGTTGAAAAAATGAGTTCTGAAGACACAAAACAATTTGCTGAATCTTTGATGACAGCAATCCAAAATGAAAGTTTACTAAAAGAAAAAAATTTGGATTTTGCTTTTGAATTTAGTGGAACAAGATTCAGATGAAACATTTCTTTTCAAATGTGAAACTATATGGTAGTTCTTAGAAGATTATCAGAAAAAATTCCTAGTTTAGAAGATTTAAATCTTCCTGAAGTGTATAGTGAAATAACTAAAATCTGACAATGACTTGTTTTAGTTACTGGACCAACTGGTTCTGGTAAATCTACAACTTTGGCTGCTATGATAGATTATATAAATGCAAACTATGCAAAACATATAATTACTATAGAAGATCCAGTAGAATATAGACATAAACATAAAAAATCAATCGTAGAACAAAAAGAAATTGGTAAAGATGTTCCTGATTATAACAAAGCTCTTATTTGAGCGATGAGACAAAATCCTCAAGTTATACTTTTTGGGGAAATGAGAAATACTGAAGAAATAGAAATGGCTCTAACTTTGGCTGAAACTGGGCATTTAGTTTTTTCTACTCTTCATACTAGATCTGCTTACCAAACAATTTCAAGAATAATAGATAGTTTTGAAGCTGGACAACAAAATCAAATTAGATTACAACTTGCTGATGCACTTATGGCAGTATTTTCTCAAAGATTATTAAAAACTCAAGATTGAACTGGAGTTAGAATGGTAAAAGAAATACTAGTAAATAATAGTGCGATTTCTAACCTAATAAGAGAAAACCAATTACACCAAATTCCTTCTACTATGCAAATGTGAGTTAGAGAATGAATGCAACTACTAGAAAAAGATATAATTGATTTAGTAAATTCTGGAGTTATTTCATTAGAAGAATGACTTAAATATGCAAATAATCCAAAACTTGTAAAAGAAAAAGCTGAATAAAAACAAAAAGACAGGATTTTAAAAATTCTGTCTTTTTGTTCTCGTAAGGAACGCAGGCCTGCGTTCCAATGCATTGGATTTTATTTATTTCTTGGAACGAAAATATTCGTTCCCTACCATTTTGTTTTATATATTTTTGGAACGAAAATATTCGTTCCCTACGGAATTTATTTCATTTCTATTGTAGGGAATGAATATTTTCATTCCTATTTCCCTATATTTTTACACATTCGTCCCCACAATATAACCAGTACTCCAAGCTAATTGTAAATTAAATCATCCTGTCTTCCCTGTCAAATCCAAAACTTCTCAGGCAAAATATAATCCTTCAACATTTTTAGCTTGCAAATTATTATCAAGTTCATTTAGAAGGATTCCTCATCAAGTTGCTTTTGCTTCCTTCCAAGACCTCCAATTTTGCAAATCAAGACTAATTTCTAAATTATCTGGATTCAATTCAAAAAATTGTAATCGCCTTTTTGGAGTGTTTTCTAAATCAAAATTTAGTTTTACTGCAATTGATTCAATAATGTATTTCTCAAAATCTTCATCTTTTAAACTTTCTCTATCTTGAAAAGTTTTATTTAAATATTCTCAAAGCACTGTTGAAGCATTAAATATTATAGGACCAGATAAGCCAAAATGAGTAAAAAGAATTGGTCAAAATTCGCTGTAAATTTCCTTAGAAGTTGTTTTATCAAACAAAGTCATAGATAAATTTGTAGATACTCATGAAATACTTGATAAATCTTTTTTTGTTGCAAAAGCTGAAAGAGATCTATATGGATGAGCCAATTTAAGTCAAAAACTTTGAGCTATATTATATCAATCTCCTGTTGTTCAGACTTGTGAAAAAGATTTTCCACCAGCTCGAACTAATACTTTTTTAGCTTTAATTTTTTCTCAACTTAATCGTACTATTTCAAAATAATCATCAATTTTTTTTAATGATTTTACTTCAAAATTTGTTTTTAATTCTGTATTATTTGCTTTTGATTTTTTCATAAGTATATCAAGAAGTTCTTTTGAATTTCCTGATTCCAATATAATTCTTCATCTATCTTCCTCATGTGTTCTAATTCAAGCTTCTTCAAATAAACTTATAGTATCATATTGTGAAAATCTTTTTAAAATTGAAATCATAGCTTTTCTATTTTGCCCGAAGTAATCTCTTGTAGCCTCAATATCTATATTTGTAAGATTTGCTCTTTCTCAACCAGAAAGAAGTACTTTAGTTCACATAGATTTTGTTTTTTCTAAAACAATTTTTTTCATTTCTTTTGGAGCAGAAATAGAAGCAAAAAGTCCTGCAGCTCATCATCAAATTATAGCAAAATCGTACATGAAAATTATTTTTATTTATTAATTTAAAAGTATTTTATTGCAAAAACTCCAAAAACCAAAAGAAAGATTTCATTTTGAAATCTTTCTTTTGGTTTTTAAGCGGCTAATGCTAAATCTTCAACTCAACAAGCATATTTAGTAACAGAAGTTCCTCGCCAATCAGATTTATTTGCATTTGATAAAGTTCCTGGTCAACCTATATGACACAAAGCTAAATAATAATTCAAACTATGTTCTTTTGATTCCATACTAGAAACAATATTTGGTTTAACTAAAATCTTTTTTTCAATAAGTGTTAACATATTTTTATCCATTATTTCTTCTTGAAGTGCAGAATTAGATAAAAAAGCTTGGATTTTATCTTCATCTGGAGCTCATAAATCTACTCAATATCATCTTAATGTTTCAGTTGTGAATTGATATTTTCCAAAAGCCCATTTTTCAGAAGAAATTCCTTTTTTTCTTCCTAGGTTATCATTTCTAGCAAAATAAGATCCACCACTTTCATGACTTGCAATTGCTTCTTTATATTTATCCCAATCAAAATCAAAGTCTTTGTCTCAAATTATTTCTTTTGTTTTAGTCAATCTAGTAATAGCTAAATCTAAAGCATCTTCAGAATAAACAGAAAAATTTTTCTTAGATTTGTATTCAGAAGCCTTATTTAACATTGCATTAATTTTATTTTTATATGGTTTAAGATCTCAAACTTCAGAAGAAAGTTTAAAAACAGTATCTTTAACTATATCTGCTTTTTCATTTAATTCTAATTCAGATATATATCTAGTTTTAGCTTCTTTCTCGTTTTTTTCTAAATCTTTTAATTCTGATACAGATGCAAAAACTGATTTTAATCCAAATTTAGAATATTCTGTATTTTTTAATTCATCTGATGATGGGATATAAATCTTATAATTATTAAAAATAGGAATATATTTATTATTTTCATCATAATAACCTACTTTATTTCATGCAATATCTCTTGTTCAAATTATTTCTTTTCCCTTATAATCAATAATTTTTACTATCTTTACACTTGCTGGAAGAATATCAGCTGCTCAAATCTTATAATTGGCATTTTTATTTTTACCAAAATCAATTTTAATAATATCTTTTTCTTTTATATCATCTCTAATAACTGGAGTTTCTGATTCTTCTCAAGTTTCATCTTTTGTTAGTTTATAAGCAAATGTTTTAGCTAAAAATCAAGTATCTTCATTTTCAGCCAAAAGTAAATCACGAGCAGAAATTGCATCAATATTTTTTCATTTCAAAATATCTCTAGATTTATCACTTCATTTTTTTGAAACCACTTCCAATTGAATAATTCTATTTTTTTCTCTTAAAATATCTTTTATAGCTTGTTTAAATTTAGTTTTTTCGATATCTTGATCATTTAAAGTATCTATAAGATTTATTTTCCCATTTATAGATTGTAATTCAGCATTAAGTTCATTAAGTTTCTTAATATTTAATATTATTTGCCTTTTTTCATGTTCATCTTTTATTTCACCATAAACAGATAGCATTCTTTGTTCTTTTTCCGAAAGCCCCGCTTGTCAATCAAGTTTTTCAAATTCCCCTCTTATGTTTTCTGTATTTATTTCATAGGTTTTTGTAATTCTTGCCATAAATTTATTTTTATCTAAGTAAATATTTAACTAATTCTAACATATTTTTTTGAATAAAGCCAAAATTTCACTTGTTTTTTTATATTATTTTTTTAACACAAAAAAAGGAGCCTAAGCTCCAGAGAAAATTTGGGTAAATAGATATTATTCCTTTCCACAAGTATTTACCACATTTATTTTTAGACTTCTAAAAGTCGAATTTTATTAGACCTCCGCGCAAGGCGGAAAATAATTTATTGCCCTTTCGGGCTCTAAGCAGGAGACAATGAAAGCTTCTCTTCATAAGACTGATGTCCAAAACTTTGTTTTTCATCAAAACACAAATTGTTTTTCACAAAAAGTGAAATGAGAAATAACATAAGATTTGAAACAAGAGCTAGAAGAGAATTTATAATTCTCTTAATCATTTTTACGTCCTCTAAAGATTTTTTTGAAAAGACTTCTTGTTTATATGTAAAAAAAAACTAATGTCAAATTTATTTTTATAGTTTTTTAGTTTTTTTACTTAGTTTTTATATAATTAGAGGAATAAAATTCTTAACAATTTTGAAATATGCAATTTTTTATCTTCATCATAATCAGTTTTATCTGAACTGTAATACATTACTATTTCCTTCCTTTAAATGATATTTTGAAAAATGCAGATAGTTTTGCATATTTACAAATGGCTTCAAATCTAGCACAATTCAAATTGGAATGATTTTGAACTGGTTGGTTTGGATTTCTTTACAGTTTATTTATAGCTCCTTTTAGCTTCCTATTTAGTGATGTTTTTGTTTTGGCAAAATTGCTAAATCTAGCATTTTTTGCTATTTGATGACTTTTCTTGTACAAAATTTCTAGAAAATATTTAAATGATACTTTTGTTTTTATTCCTTTAGTTTTGTATTACCTATCAAGTTCTCTGATTTTTTTCAATATTCAAGCATTATCTGAAAACATATATATTCCTATATTTTTAGCTTTGTTTTACGGCTTACAAAAATTTTCAAAAGAGCCTAATTTCATCAAATCAATTTGAATTTGAGCTATTTTTACACTAATGTATTTTACTAGAGCTGAAGCTTTTATCTATATTTGATCAGTTTTTTTGATATTTTTATTTTTAATATTTGCAAAAAAAATAAATTTTAAGGAATTTAGTTTATATTTTGCTACTATTATTATAAGTTTTTTCTTGCTTATAAGTCCTTATATTTATTATATGCACACTATTACTTGAGAATGGTGACTTACAAATAAATGAAGTTCAAATTTGAGACAAGCCACAATGAGATGAATAGATAAGATGGATGATTCTGGATTTGAACAAGCGGTTTGAGAATTAACTCCTGATAAACATCATCTTATTGCTGGATTTGCTGGATGACTCCAATATGATAAATCTTATAGCACTTGATCAACAAAAGATTTCTTAATTTGAAATCCAAGCAAAACTATAAATCGTATAAAAGAAAATCAAATTAAATTATATAGTCAAAATATTCCAAAAATCTTGGTGTGAGATTATTTAAAACTTGCTTTTGATAAGACAAATTCTTTGTATTTAAGAATATTTTATATAAGCACTTCCCTATTATTTTTATTTTCATTTCTTGGATGATTTTACTATTTTTTTAGAAATAATAGAAATACTTTCCTTGTTGTATTTTTTAGTTTTTTCCTAACTGCTTCATTTTTCTTCACTATATTTTTTGTACTTGATAGATATTTCATAATATTCTTGCCAATAGCTTTTATATTCTGCGCATATTTTCTAGAAAATATAAAATCTAGTATAAAACAATTTGTATTTTTTGTACTTTTCTTGGCAATAAATATATCATGACTTGTTATTTTTTACTCAGAAAATTCTCGAGCTGATTCTGATTATAATATCAAAAAAGTTGCTTGAAATCGGATACAAGAGAATTATTCTAAAAAAGATAATGACTGAAAATATTTCAATACTGATACAAAAATAATGGAAAGATGGCCAATAACTACTTTTTATGCTTGAAGCAAAGAAAGATGGCTAACTCCATATACTGATAATCTTCCAGATATTATTAAATATGCTAGCTATAATAATATAGATTTGCTTATAGTTGATAATATGGATTTTGCTACTTATAGACCAGGATTAAAAGCACTTCTTGAATGAAAAGATAATTATTTTTGAATAGAAAAAGTAAAAGAATTTCAAGATTGGGATAAAAAATTAATAATTTATAAATTTAAAAGATAATTAAATTATGTCTATTTTTAAATCAAAATGAATTGTTCTAAAGAAAGTAAGTTCACAGCAAAATACTGATATTTTATATACTATTTTTTCCTATGATTATGGGAAAATTCAAGCTTCAGCAAAAATAAGTAAAAAAGAAAAAACTCTAGATTTATGAAATATAATAGATTTTGAAATAGAAACAAATAAAGCATCTTCTAAAATAAATAAAATCAAAAATATCAAAATCTCGTCTATTTTTTTATATGAAGACAAAGAATACAAAATAATAGAACAATATCTAAAAATAATATCAACTATTATAAAATTATCTCCAGAATGAGTACAAATATCATCAATTTTTGATACTATTAAAGATATAAACAAAGAAGTAAATATAAACTATACTAAATTAGTTTTAGCTGAATTAAAAATATTAAACATATTAGGAATTCTACAATTAGAAGACAAAGACCAAACTGTAACAAAAATATTAAATTTTATATCAAAAAATAATTCTAGTAAGATTTTCCTTTTAACTTGAATAGATGAAATAATTTTAAATAAGCTTATAAACAAAACGAAAGTATAATAATCCCCCGGCTTTTAGCCACCCCCTTATTAAGGGGGACTTAATAAAATAAACAAAAAGTAGAGATAATTCACGAATTATCTCTACAAGAAATTTTTAATAATCTGTAATAAATGTTTTTGTATTATATTTAACTGTTTTAGTAAGTGGTCCAGAACTTGCTCATTTAAATCAAAAATTTATATCCAGTTTTCAACTCGTATAAGTTTGGAAAGTTCAAGCATTACTAGTCTTTAGTTCTAAATCTCAAGTAATAGATTTGAATATAAAAAGTATATTTTCTTTATCATTTACACTAGTTATATTAACAGAATCTGCTAAAGTTTTATCTTTTATTAATCTAATATTTTGTGAAATATCTTCATTTGTAATATATGTTCCTGAAAAATCATAAGGATAAGATAAATATCTAATCTTATTTCAAGCATTTTTATCAAAATACAATCCAATTTGTACATTAGAATTTGAGTTCGATAAGCCATTTATTGCCATATTTCTAGCTTCTCATAAACTTTGAGATACTTCTTTGGCGGTTATTCTTACTTTTTCTTTGTTAGAATAAAAATTATATGGTACATAAGTCATTATAGTTATCATAGCTATTATTGTTATAACAACCATAAGTTCTATAAATGTATAAGCTTTTTTATTATTTCGTAGAGACGTATTGCAATACGTCTCTACATAATTATTTTTTTCTTGCATGTTTTTATTATTTATTTTACTAACCTACAGTTTGAGTAAGTTTTAATATCGCCCCAAAAATAGCAAATGCAAACCATAAAACGAATATTCAAGCTGAAGCAATCGCAATAGGTTCTATCCATTTAGTAATTGAAGCTAGCGAATTATCTATTTCAATAGTGTATTGATTATTTATTTTTTCTGTTATTTTTCAAATATTTGCTGTTTTTTCTCAAACAGACAACATAGTAATAAAATCAGATGGAAAATATTCGTGAGTAGGATCAATTTCTAACATCGATTCAACTATTTTAGACCCAGATGATACTTTTGTAATTATTCTATCAAATAAAGCCACATAAACTACATTATTTGTTGATTTACCAACAAGTGTAAGTATTTTTAGAATTGGTACTCAAGCACTAATCAAAACTCCTAAATTTGAAGCAACTCTTGAAATAATATAATTTCTATAAAGATTTCAAATAAGTGGTAAACCTAAGAAAAATCTATCAAAAATTTCTTTTCCAGACGGAGTATTTTTATAAAAAAGAATTCATACAAAAAATACTGCAATTCCTGAAATTATATAAAATAAATAATTTGATATAAAATCACTTGTAGCGATAAGAGCAATCGTTGCAAAAGGTAATTCAACTTCAGCTGTATCAAAAAGTGGTTTAAGCATAGGAATAACATAAGTCATAACTATGATAACTGCTACAATTAAAAATAAAAATATTATAATTGGATAAGTTAAAGCTCCTTTTATTTTTCCTCTTAAATTATGTATTTTTTTGAAATCATTACTTAGAGATTCCAGAGAATTTACAAGAGAACCTGATTTCTCTCCGGCTTCTGTAATAGAAGTTTCAGTATCACCAAACAAATCTGGCATTTTTTTCATAGCTTTACTAAGAGATTCTCAACTAGAAACATAAGTTTTAATTTCTCAGATTTTCTCTCTGAAATATTCATTTTTAGTTCTATCTGAAAAACTTTCAAGTGCTTGTATGAAATTTACTCCTGAATCAAGCATAACAGAAAGAAATTCATAGAAGTTTGATTTTTCTATATGTGAAACTTTTTTGAATAAGTAAAATTTCTTTTCTATTATATCTATTTCATCATTTTTTTGTTCTAGATTCATATCTTCATTATCATAAATATTTTCTTGTCCCCCAAGAGTACTTGTTTCACTGCTCATATTTTTTTTGTTAAATATTATTTAGAATTTGAAAAATTTTTCTAGTAGTAAAGTAATTTCAATGGTATATTAACTTGAAAATCTTTATTATTTTCTCCAAATGGATAAGCAAAATTTCGTAGTATAAAACTATATTTAGAACTAGAACTTGTTAAAAAACTCATAAAAGCTTGCATAGCAATTTCATCTCTAAAAGTAACTGATAGATTTATATTTGATTGCATAAAACCCATTTCATTTTTAGATCATTTTTCCATACTCATATTATTTATACTTACTCCTGCATTTGTTTTATAAGCATAAGAATAAAAATATTCTATCAAATCTTGTTCAGATAATGAAACATTAAATCTATTTATAGTTTGAGCAATATCTTGATTACTTGCAAAACTTGCTTTAAGTTTATTCATTTTATCTAAATCTTGTTTTTTGTTAGATAAATCAGTATTTGCTTGAGATAATGAATCCCCTGCTACTTGAACATCATAATACATTGATTTTGTAACTATTATCAAAAATAAAAATGATAAAGCAATTAACATATATGATACTAGTTTAGAATTTTTTTTATTTTTTAATACATTATTATTCATAATCTTTTAGTTTATTTTTAAGAATTAATTTAATTATTTTACATCAAAAACTAGAGAACTTGTTATTTTATCACTACCACTTATAGAATTCATAAATTCTAAATCAACTAAGTCATTTGTAGTAGTTCTATAATCAGCTATAAATTTAATAAGTTTTAAATACCCTAAATTTGTATCTGTAGTAGAAGTCAAAGTTGTAGATAATTTCTTTGTATCGTAATTAAATCAATTGAATTGTAATCCATATTTAGAAGCTGTAAGTCTCAAATAATTAACATAAACATTAACATTAGATTTTTTGAATTCATTATCTATTGTAGTTTTGTTAAGATTATATAGATTATAAACTTGTAAAGCTTTATCTGTTTTTAAATCACTTATAGATTTATTTAAATTCGAAATTTCAGAATTTACATCATTTAGAGATCATTCTAAACTAGATTTATAGAAATATAAACTAGCTGTAGAAATAAGTACTACAATAAAAAGTCCTACACTAAATCTAAATAAAAAATCTCTTTTCTTTTCCACATTATTTGTATTGTTTGTGAAATTTTCTTGTTCGTTTGCCATAATTTTTATTTTATAAATTAATATTTCTATCTAATTTTAACATAAATAAAAAAAAATAGCAAAAATCGTGATTGACTTTTTGCTATTTTTTGTGGAAATCTATTTTTTATTGAGTTCAAGAAGCTGGAGAATTCAAAACATTCATAATAAATGTTACTATTGAATATGACAACCAGATAACTACAATTCAAATAAGTACATGAAATATAGTTGTTTTTGACTTCTTAACTTTATCTTCAGCACCAGCTGAAATCATAATTTGGAAACCTGCATATATAATATATATAACAGCAACTAAAGTTATAAATCAAAGTAAATATTTGATAATGTCTTGAATATAAGTTGATGCTTTACGATCTTTTTCTATATCATTTATTCAAGCATGCATGTCTTTTATACCATTACTCAAACTACATTCACCATCCTGACAATAAGGAGTTTTAGGATTTGTATCTTGGAAAACATCTTGTAACCAAGAAGCATTAACATAAGAAACTAGTGAAAAAAAGCTAAGTAAAAATATTGAAAATATTCTCATAAATTTGGTTTTTATTATATATTTATTGGTACTTATTATAATACAAGTATGAATTAAATCAAATTGTTTTACTAAAGAAAAAATAATATTATTTTATTTCCACAAGTCCGGACTCTAATCTATTTAGACTAATTAAAAAATTGAATTTTAATTAAACTATTTAGTAAAGAGTCCGGACTTAAAGTTTTTAAAAGTATATTTTTTAAGCTCCTCTAAGTAAATCTTCATGAACACTATTTGCTGCCAAACAACCTTCCGCTGCTGACATAATAGTTTGTTTGAATTTATTTGAATTTGTAGTCACATCCCCAGCTGCATAAAGACCTGGAATTGATGTTTCTTGTCTAGCATCAACTACTAAACATCATTCATCATCTTTAGCTAAATTAAGAGAATCTACAACTGCAGTATTTGGAAGAGTTCCAACAGCAACAAATATTCATTCTGCTTTTAGAGTTTTACCAGATTTTAAAAGTATTTCATTAACTCACATAAAATCTCATTTTATTTCTTCTACTTCTTCTTTTAATATAAATTCTATATTTTCTTTCTTTTGTGCATTTTCTACCCAAATATTTTCAGCTCTAAAAGTATCTGAACGATGAACTAAATAAACTTTATTACATATATCTGATAAATACAAAGCTTCTGTTAATGCAGTATTTCATCCACCAACCAGCACTATATCTCTTCATCTAAAAAACATTCCATCACAAGTAGCACAATATGATACTCATTTACCTAAAAATTCATTTTCTCATTTTGCACCAAGATGTCTATGATTATTTCCTGTTGCAATTATTACTTTTTTTGCTTTATATTCATTTCAATTAGAAGTAGTTATATGAAAATGATCCTCATGTTTTGCAACACTAGATACTATTTCTTGAACTATTTCAGAACCTGACTGCATTGCATGTTCTTTGAAACTATCCATTATTTCTTTTCCTGGAGCTGATATAGTTCCTGGATAATTTTCTACTTTATGAGAAGTAGCAAGTGCACCACCTGGCATAGCCCCTATAATCAAATTTTTTATTTTATATCTTGAAGCATACATCCCTGCTGGATAACCAGCACTTCCCGCTCAAACTATTATCAAATCGTACATATTTTTTTACTTTATTTTATAAATAACAGGCCCGATTATATGAAAAAAAATCTAAATTGCAATATATAAAATGAGAATGATTATTATAATATTTTTTATAATATAATATTTTTTTATTATTTTATTTGACAAATAAAATAATTTCACTATAAAGATGAAACATTCACACAAGAAGGATATATTATGACTACACTCGTGACTCCAGAAGAAGAACGCAAAAATTTTGAGGAATTTTTTGCTTCCTTTCTCAAGTGTCCTCATGGCGAAGAGCCAATCGAGGAAAATGTACCTGAGCTATCAGCTTCTCCTAAAGAGAATGCTGATACAACAGCTGAATGTGTCATGCCGAAAGCAGCAGATGAGCTCAAACAATTGCGCAAAAATCGCTACAAAAGAATGTTGCAAAAAATGAATCAACAAAGTTTGATGCAAATGCATTTACTGCAACGCAAAGAACCAAGTATGCACAACCTGAGCAAAGCAGATAAACAGCGAATCATTGAGCGAAAATGCAATCTACTACTTGAACTGCAAGAAGGTGAAACTTCACTGGATATCCTTGCTCGCAAGGGAATCGGGACATTCCGAACTCTACAGTATCTCGGAGGACGAGTTCCTCGAAATCGCGTAGAAAAACGAATCCTGGATGCAGACCAAGATCAACAAATGCAAGCTTTTATCTCTCCGGAAATGGATGATTTTGAACAATCTATTACGGTAACTGCAGCAAACAATTGTTTACAGACTGCTTTCGATGAATTTACAAGCGACATGGTATCACTTGAAGATACTATGCGTTTTGTAAAACACACGGCATGACTTTCGTTAATCACCCCACCAGGGGTGATTTTCTTTTTTTTTAAAAAAACTTCAAAAAATTAATGAAAAATTAATATTTGAAGTTTATAATGTCTAGCCTTATTAATTTATAAATTATAAGATTATGACATATGAAAAATTTTTTGCAGATTTTCCAAGTAAAGCTTGTGATAATAAACTTCCTCTAGATGAGAGAATTAATATAAATAGTCCTATTTGTCCCTATTCATGAGAAAAAGCCTTTAATTTTGTAAAAAAAATATTAGAAAGACTAGAAGATATACTTTTTTCTGATAATCTGGAAGATTTTGAAAGAAATCTACATTTATCTAAAAATGCTCAAAGGTGTTATTCCTGTAATTATTTTAGAGAAAAAGCTCTAGAACAATTAAATCAAAGTGAATAAAAAGAGTGCCTTGCACTCTTTATTTCTTTCTACTCATTTCTTCTTTTTTAGTTCTTACATAAAGTCCTTGCACTTGCAAACGTGCCCATTCTGTTTTTCTCAAGAATTTCAAGCAAGACATTTTAGTAGGATTTGATGTAAAACAATTTATTCTTACCATTTCGGCAAGTTCATCATAACCATAATAATCTACCAAATAATCCAAAATCATAGCCAAACTTACTCAATGTAATAGTTCATGGTTATAGTTAACATCTCCCATATATCTTTTTTATTAGAATTTAATTAGTCTGTATTATAGAGATTTAGTAAAATTTTGCCAGATATTTTATTTTTTATCTAAAAATAAGCTAAACTAGCATAACCAACAACTTCATCTTTTCATCAAGCTGTATCTCAAGAATTTTGATATTTTAACAGTTTTCGTTTCCATTTATTTCTACTTGCAATTTGATTCAATGCTAACCAAGGACCAACTCAACAAGCCTCAACATTAGCAATTATTTTATCTGTATTTTCTGATAAAACTGCCGATATACTTTTTTTATCACATTTTATAGCATCATCATAAGAAAAATAATGATTTAAATCACTAGAAACTATAAAAAGCATTGGATATTTTTTGAAAACATTATCTAAAATTTCTCAAATTTTTATAGAATCAATCTCTCAAAATACAAGTGGAAGAATTTTAATTTTTTTATCTTTTATTATATATTTCAAAAATGGTAATTGAACTTCCATAGAGTGTTCACCATTACTTGCCTTATAATTTAAAGTAAAATAAGTTGGATAATTACCCAGTAAATTTTCTCATAATATTTTATCTACTTCCAAATCTCAGAAAGGAGTTTTCAATTTGTCATATAATCAAACAGAAACTCATTTGAAATTCACATAGTGACTAGGACAAAGTAAAACTATAGTTTTTGGAATTTGTTCCAACTCTTTTTCTAAAAGCTTATAACTATGTGAAGCTACCTGTCAGCTATATACATATCCCGCATGTGGACAAACCAAAGCCTTTATTTTACGAGGAATTAAAACTGATTTTATATTAGAAAAAAAATCACGAAACTTTTTTTCTAAATAATATTTATCACTTGAATAAAACATATTTGAAACACTCATTTCTCTTGAAAGCATAATTCAAAATGATTAAAAAATAAAATATAAATTTTTAGAAAATTCACTATATTTATTAAAAGCATTTATATCAGATCTGGATTTCTATTTTATTAAAATATATATTTATATTTTTTCTAAGTCAGTATATTCAAATAAATCAATTTTTGAGGGTAAAATAATGACTACAACAAGCACCTTGTACTAATTCATTATTATTTTTTTTATATAATATAGCTTCTTTTCTCATAATTTTATGAAATTAAGAAATACTAAAATTGTATCTAAATATTATAATTTTTTAGAAATAAAGTCAAGCAAAGCCATTTGCTAAATTTTATTTTTATAAATACAAAATAAAAATTATTATACTGATACTGTATTAAATCTATATTAAATTTCGGACATTAAATTTAATTTTAACTTTACAAATTTTATATTTAATTCAAATAAAAAAAGAAGTACTTTTGTACTTCTTTTTTTATTTTATTATTCTCCAAATAAATCCTCTACTCTAAGTTCTGGATTTTTAAAATCTTTATTTAAACTTACTATATCAGCATCTTTTATAGGATTTTCATTTACTACTCTATTTCTATTCACAAGCAAATTTGAAAGTGATTTTTTTATTGTTTCTATATCAGGATTTGCTCAAAAATCCATCATATTTGCATTTATTTGAGTTGCTTCAGCTTTTATAATACTATGTTGTTTACAGCTTGAACAAGAAATATCAACATTTATTGTAGTTCCTGCTGCCCCTACTATATCTATAGAATTTTCATTTACTTCAGCACTACAGTTTGGACATTTATAAGTTTTAACCAAGACGTCTACCAAGCTTTTAAATACATTGTAATTCATATTTGTTTTGTTTATTAATTAATTTGTTTTTATCTAAGAGAATTTTATCCTTCTTTACTAATATTTTCAAGTTTTTTATATTTCCAAAATAGTATTTTTATTTTCTAATATATTTTTAAGTTCTAAATATCTTCAAATTATATTTATAGTAAAGGAAAAATCAAAATAAATTTGAGTTAAAATTAAAAAAAGTTAAAATGAAGAAAACTTATTTTTTTAAATAACAAAAATATGGCAAAAGTAACTAAAAAAGTGGCTAAAAAAAGAACTCCAGTAACAGGAACTTTGATTCCTACTGTAATAGATAAAACTCCACAATGAGAAAGAGCTTATGATATATATTCTAGACTTTTAGAAGATAGAATTATATTTCTTTGAGATGCTATCGATTCTATGGTTGCAAATACTGTTATTGCTCAACTTCTTTACTTAGAAAAACGAGATCCAAAAGCTACAATCACTATGTATGTTAATTCTCCAGGATGACATGTTACAGCTGGTCTTGCAATCTATGATGTTATGCAATATGTAAAATGTCCAGTTGCTACAGTTTGTGTATGACTTGCCGCTTCTATGGGTTCTATAATCTTAGCTGGATGAACAAAAGGAATGAGATATTCTCTTCCAAATTCAGAAATAATGATTCACCAACCTCTAGGATGAGCTGAATGACAAGCTACAGAAATCAGAATTGCAGCAGAACATATTCTAAAAACTTGAGTTAGACTTTATGGAATTTTAGCTAAACACACAGGTCAAGATATCAAAAAAGTAGAAGTTGATTGTGACAGAGACAATTATATGACTGCCGAAGATGCTCTTGCTTATGGACTTATTGATAAGATTATAAAAAATAAAGATTAAGAAAATGCCTATCAAAATAGATAATTTATTCAAAAAGAAAATAAATAATAATTGCTAAAATATTTGCAATTATAAAATAAATGAATATAATATTCTCGTTTAAAGATTCCGTGCTTTAACACATGATGTAAAATTTATATCATGGAGTCTCGCTGGAGACGATTTGAAAAGATTTATAAGAAAAAAGAGAGTAACTTCGGTTCTCTCTTTTTTTTTGTTTTAGTATATTATTTTAGTTTTTCAAATTATAATTTAATATCAAAATTACTTCACAAAACTTGTTTATAAAGTTTGTATCTTAAATTTTTTAATTTAACTTTTTCATAATCAACATATTTTTCCCCTGTACTTTTTTCCTTTCAACTTATTCTTCTTATAAGTCTTCTAATTGAAATAGCTTTTATTTGGTTTAATATAAAAGATGATTCTTTCCCTCATTTTAATCAATATTTTGCAGGATTATCAATAGGTTCTACAAAACTTTTATATTTTACATCTTCAGATGAAGTAATAGGAACAATATAAACTAAATCTGCTCATAATTTAACATTTAATATCAAACAAGGTCTTTCAAAAGGAGATTGTTTTGAAACCTCTTCTCAAACATTCATTCAGTTATAATACCACCAAAATTCTGATTCTTTTACTTGTCACATTTTTATTTTTTTCTTCAAATCAATGGAATCTGTATCTTCAGTATTAGGAATATTTAAAAATATTTTTTTATTATGCCATTCAATAAAATAATCTTTATTATGCATAATATTATTTTCATTATATATATCATCATCTTCATCTTCAAAAATATCATGTATATTTTTTATTAATTTATAGTTTGTATTTTGTATTTTTACTTTTCTCCTAATTCAGTCATCCATCATTACATTATTTAATAAATTAAAAATATTTCTTAAATAATACTTCTAGTTTAAAATTTTTCAATAAAAAAGTTTTTTTATAGAATATAAGTATTTATTTCTTATTCAATCGCAAAAATTTTGATTTATTATTATAAATAAATATACTTCAAATCAAGAAAACAAGAAGTTTTCTGAAACAAAAAATTAAACCTAACCAAAAGCTACCTATGTGTTGAATATTTGCTTATAAATGAGATAAAGAAGCTAGTCCTTTTTTGCTTGAATGACTTAAAAATTTGGAATATAGAGGTTATGACTCTGCTGGAATCTGCGAAATAAATAAAGCAGGAGAATTTTATATAGAAAAAGCTGTTTGAAAAGTTTCAAATCTCGCTACAAAAGTAGAAAATTCGGACAAAGAATTAGAATGATATAATACTTGAATTGCACATACTAGATGGGCTACTCATGGGAAAGTAACTATGGAAAATACTCATCCTCATTATTCAAAAAATGAAAGATTTTTCATCGTTCATAATGGAATTATTGAAAACTATATAGAACTGAAAAAAGAATTGGAAGATAGAGGATATACATTTTATGGTGAAACTGATACAGAAATCGTGGCAAAACTTATAGAAGATATGTTTGAAACTGATATAGAAACTACAATCAAAAAAGTATTTAGAAGAATTACTTGAGCTTATGCTCTTGGTGTTATTGATAGACAAGAACCTGATACTCTTATCTGAGTAAAAATCTGAAGTCCTTTGGTTTTAGGGCTTGCTGAATGAGAATATTTCCTATCATCTGACGCTAATGCTTTGGCTAGATTTGCAAAAACTTATATCAACTTGGATGACTGAGAAATGGTTGTTATAAAAGGAAATACTCATAAAATTATCAGTTTAGATAGTGGGCTTTCCCTTGATAAACAAATAGAAGATATCACATATAGCGAAGATAATTATGCTCTTTGAGATTTTTCACACTTTATGGAAAAAGAAATTTTCCAAGTTCCAGAAATCATAGATAATTTCATCAAATGAAGAATAGATTTTGAAACATTAGAAATCAAATCAAACACTCTTGAAGAATTAGCCGCAAAAGATTTCAAAAGAATAGAAATAATAGCTAGCTGAACAAGTTATAATGCTGGAATGACTGCAAGTTATTTATTTGAAGAATTAGCTTCTATACCAACAACAGTTTATGTAAGTACAGAATTTAAATACAAGAAAAAATTTATAAATACTGATACTCTATATATTTTCATTTCTCAATCTGGTGAAACAGCTGATAGTTTAGAAAGTTTGAAAGTAGTAAAAAATAAATGAGGTTTTACATTTTGAATAGTAAATGTAGTTGGTTCTAGTATCGCTAGATTAAGCGATTTAGGGCTTTATACTCATTCTGGAAGAGAAGTTTGAGTTGCTGCAACAAAAAGTTTCATCGGACAAATCTGAGTGCTTCTAATTATGGCTTTGTATTTGGGAAATAAAAAAGATTTAGAATATACAAAATACAAAGAAATTCTAGCTTGTATGCAAAAACTTAAAGATAATGTTTCTCTAGTTTTACTTGAATCTCAAAAAATCCAAAAAGTAGCAAAAAAATATGCGCATTATAAAGATATGTTTTTCTTATGAAGAAATATTCAATATCCAATGGCTATGGAATGAAGTTTGAAATGTAAAGAAATCACTTACAATCATACAGAAGCCTACTCAGCTGGAGAATTAAAACATGGTCCACTAAGTCTTATTGAACCAAGTTTTCCTACTCTACTTATAAATCCAGAAGGAAGATTTACAGATAAAAATGTCTCAACTCTAAAAGAAATAAAAGCCAGAGATGGTCTTGTAATCTGATTAATTACGAAATGAGATAAAAATAAAGATTTATATGATGATGTAATAGAAATTCCTCACACTATCGAAGAATTATCTATTTTCCCTGTTTCTGTTGCTCTTCAACTTTTTGCATATTATGCAGCAAGAGAACTTGATAGAGAAATAGATAAACCAAGAAATCTAGCAAAATCTGTAACTGTAGAATAATAAAAAAACCTCAATTGAGGTTTTTTTTATTATTACCATCATCCTGGCATATTTGACCGATGTCCATAAGCTGTGTGATTTCACCGTTCAGCCCGCATTTTACAATAAGTTCAATTTACAGACCATTGTCATTTTACAACAGAATATGCTGCTCAATTATATGGTATAGAACTCCAATTATCATATATAACTGAATTAAGTGGATATTTAATCTGACAATTAGTAAGATTTGTTACACAAGAATTTCAACTAATAGAATATCAAGTATTACAAGCTATAACTGTACATGTTCACCAATCAGTTCAATTCCAAGTTTGAGATCATATTCAATTTGTTATAATACAAGATTGTGTATTTGCTACACAAGAAGTTCAATTCCAAGCATAATTTGTATTACAATTAAAATCACATGTAGATTGACTTGCTCACCAACTAGTAGTAGGAGCCCAGATTGTTCAATTCCATGTTTGTGTATATGTTGTTCGTGTAGCCGCTGTAGCATTAGTTGGAATACTTCATCAACAAGTTACTGATCTTGTATTAGCAATACAAGAATTTCAAGTCAATGTATAATTTGTACTACAAGTAGTAGTTTCAGTTCCATAAGATAAAACTCAATTTGTACATGTTGCATCTATATTTGATACTCATCATGTAACTGCTTTTGATATTGTTTGCGTAAGTCCGTGATTTATATTTGGAATACTATATCAATTATATGTTGTTCGTGTACAATTTAATGCATTTGCTGGTGCACAAGTATAATATTTATAACTGATATCTCAATTTAAAACTCACCCATTACAAGTTCTTGATACTGGAGTACATGTTTCATTATATGCTACACTAGTTGTATTATATGCGCTTATTTGTCATCAATTTATTACTACTGTATTTCACAGTACACATGAATCTTGGATTATTGATATATTCGTTAATAGAGTTTGACCAGAACCTGATATTGTTCAGGTACTTGAAAATACTACTTTATATTCTTGTGTATCTGTTTGTAAATCTATAGCTCAAGTATAAATAGTTTCATTTACTGGGGCATTTGTTGTTGAATTTAGAAGAATTCATACATTGTCTCAAATAGTATACAGATATCTATTTGTATAATCTATATTTCGAGCAAAAGCTTGATTAAAAAATGGATTATTTTGTGATAATATTATTTTATTATTATTTTCTAAATATCATGATAGTTCTATTTTCTTTCATGTATAATCTAGACTGTACAAAAATCTAGTATTATCTTTTGGGTCTTTAAATGAATTTCATCTAATAGCTTTTGAAACTGTTTCTCATACATATCATTGTTTTGATACTCATACTATATCTATATAATCATCTGGTGTTGGATATATTTGTTTTTTTAAGTATGATATTGTTAATCATTTATGCACTGTTTTTAGGCTAGTTATTCTTGATGAATCTCTAGCATCAGATGTATGTGATTGATATGACATAAATCATATTGTAGTTAGTATTGCTAGAATAGTAATTACTATAATTAATTCGACTAAGGTGAAGGCTTTTATTTGTTGTTTCATATTATGAAATTTTATGTTTAAGTGGGCTCTAGTCTAATTAAATTCCATAAAATTGCAAAATAAAATATTTTCATATAATATTAACAAATTTAAAACTATAATTTATACAAATGAATTCTCTTTTCAATAAATATGATATTACTTTAAACCCTGAACAAATAAGCCTCTTTGAAAAATTCTTAGAGCTTTTTGTAGCAA
The DNA here is from genome assembly GCA_028713225.1 of Candidatus Altimarinota bacterium. Taxonomy (GTDB): domain Bacteria; phylum Patescibacteriota; class Gracilibacteria; order BD1-5; family UBA6164; genus JAQVPN01. Next base: position 58,414 of record JAQTOS010000002.1, on the reverse strand, counting down.
AAAATTCTGTTATGAACTTGTCTGCTATAAGAGATAATGAAGGAATTATAGTTAAGCATTTCATAGATAGTTTAATGCTGACAAAATTCACTTCTCTATCTTGAAAAATAGCTGATATTTGAAGTGGTGGATGATTTCCAGGAATTCCTCTGAAAATATTTTTCCCAGAAATTGAACTAACTATGATAGATAGTGTAGCCAAAAAAGTAAGAGCAAGTGAAGAATTTGCAAATGAACTTAGCTTAGAAAAAACTAGCTGACTAGCTGGAAGAGCTGAAGAAATCTGACATGATAGAAATCAAAGAGAAAAATATGATACTGTTGTTTCCAGAGCAATGGCCTACTTTCCTGCATTACTTGAGTTTTCTCTTCCTTTAGTTAAAGTATGATGATATTTTATAGCTTATAAACTAGATAATCCTCTAGAATTAAATGAATGAAAAAAAGCTCTAAAAGAGCTTGGATGAATCATAGAAAAAATAGAAAAATATGAAATAGAAGGCCAATCTAGAATACTTGTTTTTGTAAAAAAGGTTTCAAATACTCCCAAAATTTATCCTAGAAGAATATGAGAACCACTAAAAAATCCGATTATATAATCGGATTTTTTAAAATTTGACAATTAACTTAAAATAAATATAGTCACAAATCAAAAAACAAAAACAAAGGAGTCATTCAATGACACAAATAAAATCAAATCCTCATAGACTTACAGTAGCAAGGTATTTAAGAAATTCTCTAAATATTCTTATTACAATCATAGCTATTCTTGGAATACTTCTAATGATTTCCGAAATATATGGAATTGGATTAGAGGTAATTTCTGTCAAAAGTGATGGACATGAAATCCTAAAAAAGATTTTCCTTTTTTTTATCTACTTTGAAATTGTTGCAATGATTGTTAAATACTTTGAGGAAAACTATCACTTTCCTTTTAGATATCTTCTTTACATTGGAGCAACAGGAACTGTTCGTTTCCTAATACTTGAACATACTTATATGATTGAAGCTGCTACAACAATTTTTATTTTAGTTGTAAGCTATGTAATACTAGAGTATAAAAACAAAAAATTAGGTGATAAAGAAAAAAAACCTGAATGGGAAGAAGAAGAAGTTTAGTAAAATTACGCGAGCATATGCTCGCTATTTTTTTATATAAATATATATCAAAAATTTGCAAAAATGTATAAATTATTATAAAATATTTAAAATATTTTATAATAATTTGATAATATATGTGAATTGAAAACTATAGTGAATATAAAGTAAAAAATTGAGATAGTTTAACAAAGATAGTTGTAATGAATTTCTGAAAAGAAACTTGATTTCCAATATCAGCTATTAAATGAGATAAAATTAATTGGAAAGATCCTATAGTTAAAGATTTTTTGCAAGATACAAATAAATCTGCTCTTTTTTGGCAAAAAGTAAATGAATTATATTCTCAAACAAAAGATTATAAAACAAGAGAAAAAAAATGAGAAAAGACAACAATTACTTATGAAAATTGGATGTGATTTGATACTCCAAAATCAAGACTAAAAAAAGATAAAAAAAGATTTTCTCTATTAACTTGAGAAAAATTAAAATTGGCTCGACTTAGAAATGAATTAGACCCAAATAATTATATTAATGAAGCCTTACCTATTTCAAAAGTACAAAGTCCTCTAGAAATAAGTGATAAAACTTCAAGAGAAAAAGCTATTTGAGAAACTCAAGAAAAAATTATGTCTTGAGATAGTGAAGAAAGAAAGGATACAGTTGATACAGCTCTACAAATTCCTCAATGACAAGAAATAGAAAATTTAGCTGAATCAAAAAAACAAGCTATAGAAAATTTAGAAAAATGATTATATGGTTCAGAAGTAGAATCCCTTGATGAATCAGATTTAAAATTAATGATAAAAAATCAAAAAGTCTGAATAGATTCTATAACTTTCTGAGTGGATTGGGAATGAACTGATGAATGAAGTTGAGAAAATGATGCTAGTATAATAATTAAGGCAAATGATAATTTAAACTATGATTTATCTATTAGAAATGATAATTCTTATAGATATGATGTATTTAAAAAGCAATTTATACAAATGTCTGAAAAGGAAACAAAAAATTACCTAACAAATGAATCTGGGTTAAATTGAATACTTGAAATAAGAAAACAAATTCTTATCAATCGTATTCTTCATCAAATGTATAGAAATCATGAAATTGAGGACGGCTTAGTAAAAAATCATGAAAAATTATTTCAAAAATTAATGACTAGTGATGAAAAAAAATTGAGAACAATAGCTAATTGGAGAGATAATGAATCTTATGATGATAGCGAGCATTATTCTAGATTTCATAATACTTTTTCATATGATGTTCCTACAGATATATTATTTGATTCATATGATAAAATAATGCAAATAGAGTCTCAAAAAGATGAAAAATGAAATACTATAAATCATATTGAAGATATTATCTGGGATAAAAAATCAAATGATGTTAAATTAAAAATCAAAAATAGAATAAGTTCTGAAACAAGAGAAGAAAAAATAGAATAAAAAAATGAAGTTTTCAAACTTCATTTTTTTATTCTACAAATCAGTACATAACAATTCCTGCTGCAACTGAAACATTTAGTGAAGACTTATTCCCTAACATTGGAATATGAACTGTGTAATCAGCTAAAGCTAGCATTTCCTGACTTACTCATTTTACTTCATTTCACATTATTAGGCATATATCTCAAACATCGGTTTTATAAAAATCTCTATAATCAACTGAAGTATCATTTAATTCTACAGCAAAAATTTTGAATCATTTTGCTTTCAAGTCTTTGACTACAGCAATAGCATCCTCTGCATATTCCCAGTCTATTGTTTCTTCTGCTCATAAAGCCGTTTTTGAAATATCAGATCTTGGTGGAGTTGGAGTATGTCCAGTTAAAAGAAGTTTATGATATCCTGCTCAGTCAGCATTTCTAAATATTGCTCCAACATTTTGCATAGAGCGAATTGATTCTAGTAGTATGTATTTTTTAGACATTGTTATTTTCTATTTTTAATTATATTGTAGATACGTATTGCAATACGTATCTACTGTTTTATTTTTAGACACTATAAATCGTGTCTCTACTGTTTTTAATAAGATATATTCCCTCTAATCCCCTCAAGCAAACTCTTATCCAAATCACTAATATGTTTTGGCATTTTTGCCTCTATTTTCACTATTAAGTTTCACTTTTTTCAAGCTAAACTTTTCCCAAATTCTTTTACTTTGAACTTTGTTCCTGGTTTAGTTCCTTCTGGAATTTTCAATTTTGCTTTTTGTTTATCTGCTCATTCTACATCTATTTTTGTTCCTAAAATCAAATCAAAAATAGCAACTTCATAGGTTTTTTCTAAATCCAAATTAACTTCTTCTTTTTTAGTTTGATGAGACGAAAACATATCATCATAATCATAACTAGTTTGTCTTTTTTGTTTTTTAGAACTTCATCATCCAAATTGAGAGAAAATATCTCCTAGATCAAAATCAAATCCTCCAGTTTGTTGTCTAGATCATCATCTACTAGCTCAGCCAAAAATATCTTCATATCAGCTAAATCCTCCAGCTCATCCAGAAAAATTTCCAGTAGAACCAAAAGTATCATATTGTTTTTTCTTAGTTTTATCTGAAAGCACTTCATAAGCTTCATTTATTTCTTTGATTTTACTTTCATCTGTTTTTTCTCATTTATTTCTATCTGGATGATGCTTCATAGCCTGTTTTCTATAAGCCTTTTTTATCTCTTCCTCACTTGCAGTTTTTGAAACTCACAGAATATCGTAATAATTTTTATTTGACATATTGAAATTTATAATTATAAATAAATCTTATCTTTTAATTTTTTACTAATATGAAAAAAGTAATCTTTGCCTTCATTATATCTACAGCTCTTGTTTTTTCAACTTTAAATAATACTTTTGCTCTAGAAGAAGGATACTCTGAATGAGAAATAGATCAAATTCTGCATCTTACTAATTGACCTGAAATCACAAAATTAGAAAATATCAAAATAAATAGCTATAATTTCAGTTCAGAAAATTTCAAAAATATGCAATCTGCTATGCTAAGTTATGATAAGAAATTAAAATATTGAATAATTCAAAAATATAAAACTTGAGAATTTTCTTACACAAAAATGTCTTGAATAGTAACTGAATATGAATATTTATGATACAATTTAAATAAATATTTAGAATGGAATAGAAAAATAGAAAAATATCCTTATCTAAAAAAAGATACAAATGTTTTGAAACTTATTGATGATTCTTACTCTCAATTAAGAACTCATATAAATAGATTGAAATATTTAGTTTTTGAAGAAAGAAATTAAAAAATTATAGACAAAAAAAATCTCTAGACTTCTCTAGAGATTTTTTTATTAAGGCTTTAACTTAATGCTAGAATTATCTAGCTATTTTTTTTCTGTAATATAATACAGTGAATAGTGCAAGTAACATAGCTGCAAAGAACAAGATTGTTTCTTTCGGACCAGTTCCTGGTAATTCTTTAGCTTGAGCAGCAGCAGCTTCAACTCCAGATGCAGTAGCACCAGTAGCAGCATTTAAATCAGTTGCTCCAGATGCAGTATCTGTAGAATCTGTTCCAGTATAATTAAAATCATATAAACTATCATCTGTAGATATAGGATTTCCTGAAATATCATTTAATGCAACAATAGTAAGAGTATAAGTTTTTGCAGTAGATAAATCATTTTCTGTAGTCATAGTAACAGTGTTACCAGTTATATCAGTAGAAGCAACTTTTACCTCTTTTAATAATTTAAATTCTGAATCTCCAGCAATATCAGCTTTAAATGTAAGTTCAATAGTTTTTGAATCTACAATTTTAATAGATGCAATATTTTGAGTTCCAGTAGTTTCAGTATTAGCTATAGAATCTGTAGGAAGTGTATCTCCTATAGTAAAATCCATAGATCCTTCTTGTCCAGAAACTAAGAAAAGGCTATAAGTAGATCCAGTTTGAACATCATCATTCAAAACCAAAGTTACTTTTTTAGTATCAGTAGTATCAGGAATAGAAGAAGAAATTCTATTATCTTCCATAACTTTCATTACTGCACCATCTTTAGATAATTCTTTTGTAAAAGTAGCAGAAATAGTTTTTGCTACTGATGCATCAACTTTATCTATTTTTAAAGTAGAACCAGAATCCATCATAGTAGTTCCAGCATCCATAGTAGTTCCAGACATAGCACCTGTAGTCATCATATCTCCAGTAGCAGCAGAAGCTAAGCTAGCTGTAGATAATATCATAGCAGCCAAAACTGCTAAACTTTTATTTTTTGTCAACATAAGTCTATAAAAAATTATTAAATAAATTAACGAGAGGTATTCTAACCGAAAAAATATGATTTTGCAAAAAAATTATTAAAAATAAGTAAAATTAATATAGACATTTATAAAAAAATAGCCCTAGTATATATCTAGAGCTATTCTGCTTATTTCTGGTTCTATTTGTCCCATATATTTACTACCTTTTCTTTTATCATAAGAATTTATAACTTCTCATTCTAAAAGTTCAAATGCAAATTGTCCTATTCTCATTCCAGGGTAAAGAGCAATTGGTACTTCATTTATATTTGTTATTTCAAGAGTAATTGTTCCTTCGAATCCTGGATCTATAAATCCTGCTGTAGAATGTATAATAACTCCAAGTCTACCAATAGAACTTCTTCCCTCACATCTAGCAACTAAATCTGTTGGAAGTTTGATTTTTTCTCGAGTAACTCAAAGTACAAATTGTCTCGGATGAAGTATAAAAGCTTCTCAATCTGGAATTCTAATCGTTTCTACATGTTTTTCATCTACTCCAATTTTTGGATCAATAACTGTTAAATTATCTCTTTTATAAGATTTGAAAACATTTCCTAATCTAAAATCAAGACTTGCTGGACCAACTTGTCTATTATCATAAATTATTCCATTAGTGGGAATCAGTTCTATATTTCCTGATTCCAATCTCTTTATTATTTCGCTATCGGCTAATATCATATTACTATTTTATTATTAAAATTATTTAACTATTTTTCACAAAGAAGTTTGTACTTGATTTACAGAATCAAGAGTAGCATTTATTGAATCTTGAGTTTTTTGAATATTTTTATTCGTTTCATCAACTGCTTTTCTAGTATCATCTAGATCAGTTTTTGTTTCTGAAATTTTGTTTGTGATAATATCTCTAGCTTGCATAACTCATCACTGTAAATCTGTAACCTGTTCTAATGGGTTTACTCACGTACCTGTATTTGTTGCACTAGTTCAGCTATTCTCCACACTAGTTCAAGTTGAAGTATTTGTAGAAAAAATATCTAAACCAGATTTAAAATTTCTAATTTGTTCATTTGTATCTTTTATTCCAAGTTTATCTCCTATATTATCAGCTACACTTGGAGAAATAAATACAAGTAAAATATATGAAACAATTACTATAACTAGCATATAAAAAGTAGTTTTCATAAAAGCAAAAAAATTATTGTATAAAAGTATAAATGCATAATAATAAAAGATTGCCAAAAATCAAGTAAATTAAAAGAGTCAAGAGCAAAAAGTTTGGAAAAAAATAATTTATACTTAAAATCAGGCAACATTATAAATAAAAAATAATTCATGAGAAAAATAATTGCCTGCATTTTAGTGTCTAGCATTATATTAACTAGTAGTTCTTATGCTACTTATTCGCCTACTCAAGAAGAAAATATAAAATTGCAAACTATACAAACAAAAATAGATAGCATTTATAAAAATAAATGAGTAGAGAGAATAGAAATTCTAAAAAATCAAATAAATAAATATATAGAAACAAATAGGGAAAATGAAAGAACTATATATTTTTTGAGAATAATCAAAAATAGTCTAGTTGCTTATATAGAAAAAGATAAAAAAGAACATCCTCAAAAAGCAGTAAAAATAAAAACTCCTGAAAAAAAAGTAAGCCTAGCAAAAGCTATAAAAATAAATCCAAAACAGAATCTAATAGATACTTACGGGAAAGAAATATCTTGAGAAATAACAAATGCGTGTATAAAAAATTATGATTTTATCGATGCTATTGCCAAAGAACAAGATTTCCCAACTGAACTTATAATTGCAATGTGGAAAAAAGAACATAATTGTAATTTGGATAATCCTCCAAATTGATGGTGAGCTTTTCAAATAACATCTAGATACTATAATCCTGGTAAAATAAGTTTAGAAGAATTTAAATCTGAAATAATTGATTTTATAAATTTTTCTAAAAATAAGATAAATTATTACAATAAAGATAGTTGAAAATTTAAAAAATATTTTTGAGATGAAAATATAAAAATAAGTCATGATAATTTTTCTATCAGAGATTTGAGACTATATTGACTTCTATATAATTGAATAAGAAAATCAGCAGATTTAGAAACTTTTACTTTTGCAAATGCGAATCTAAATTCAGATTTAAAATCAAATAGTGATTGAATTGTAACAAGCGTATTAAAAGTAATAAAATGGAAATTAAAATAAAAAAAGTAGTAAACGTAAAAAGAGTAGTAAACGCGGGGTGTGCGTTTACTACTCTTTTTATTTTAGAAACTAATTCTCTTTAATTCCCTTCTAATCTCTTTGTAATCAGAAGAAAAAATAGCTACTAAATCCCAAAATCTGACTGAATGATTTTTTTCTTTCAAATGACAAATTTCATGAACAACAACATATTCCAAGAATTTCTTATCCAAATGAACTAGATTCAAATTAAGAGAAATATTATTTGTATGAGTACAAGAACCCCATTTAGATTTCAATTTTCTAACACTTAGTTTATGGTAAGCTATTCCTAAAAAAGCTGAATATTTATCCAAAAGTTTCGTACTTTCTAAAATAAATAATTCTTTCAAGTATTTATCCAGATTTCCAGAAATATTTGCCAAATCTATTTTTTCTCAAAATATCAGAACAAAGTCTTCTGTAATAGATTCTATTTTTGTAACATTTCTCTTTTGATATCTAACAAGTAATTGTTTTCATTTTTCCAGCAAGATATTTTCAAAATTTTTATCTCCAGATTTCTTGCGTGGAATTGTTAATTTCAAGCTCATATCAGGCATAAGTCTAACATATCAATGACGAGCCGAAGAATAAGTAATTGTATATTGCATTTTTATGATCTTATAATAAATGGTAGAATAATAAAAAAGATACCAATTCCAACAACATAGTAAATATTTGTCACAAAATATGGAAATACCATAAGTACTATTCCCGACAACAAAGCTATTAATTTAGAGTTTCGTTTTCCATAAACAAAATATCACATTCCAAATGCTCCAAAAATTATTCCAGCATATAGCAAATTTACATCAATATCCATAATTTTTTTATTTAATTTATATTTTTTGTATTATAAGAAAATATTAAAATTAGAGAAATAAAAAAGAAATTGACAAATACTATAATACTTTTATTATAAATTTACTAAACTATTGGAGGTTTATATGTTAGAAGATAATACAGCAAATGATTTTGAAATTTCTTTGGCTCAGGAACATCTTGGAACAACAGCAATTACAGTTGAACGAAGAAGTTTCCACGACCAAAAATTTTCAACTAAAGGCTGGCAACACAGACAATCTGGCGGAAATAGTAATATTGGCCAAAAAACTTATGATGAGTATCTACAAAAGTATGAACTTATCGAAGATGATAGTCACTGTGCCAGAAATGATAGCGACCCTAGATTTTACATTAAGAAAATTTTCAAAATAAATAAATCCACTTCTTGTATCAAAAATTTGGCTATTTGAACTTTTGTTTGTTCTCAACCTGATAATTGCAACACATTAAAGTCTAATTGTTCATCAGAAAATCAGAAATATTTAAGTATTTCAAGTTGAAGTGTATGTTTTTTAAATCAATCATTTTCAACTAATAATTTATTTAAATCTTCTGTTTCTTTCCAGGCTTCAGGATTTTCCTTGATTTCATTTAATCTTTCTATTTGTTTATTTATTTCTGGAAATAAATCTAACATTTCTTCTCTAAGAGTATTTTTATCTGATTTCCAAAATAAATCTTGAGATAAATATCCAATTTTCACTCCAGGAGCAATATCTATTACTCAATCTAAATTTTCTTCCTTTCAAATAATCATCTTTAAAAGAGTCGTTTTACCTGCTCAATTTTTTCAAATAAGTGCTATTTTATCTCTTGAATTTACTTTTAATTCAGCATTTTCAAATAAATAAGTTTGCTCAATATTTTTATTTAGATTTTTGATATTTATAAGACTTGAAACAATTTTAGATTTTCATTCAAATAAAGATTTTGGAATCGTTTCTAGTGAATATTCTTTAGTCGATTCTCACTCAAATGTGAATTCTTTGCTCTCTAATTCAAATTCTACAGTCATGTATTTGTTCAATCTCTTAAGCTTTGTTTCTTCTTTTATTTTCTTTGGAATTTTATCATAAAAATCCTGACATACTTCTTCTACTTCCTCATAAGTGAAATCCTCATGATGAGCCAAAACCAGATTTATAATATCTTCAAACATTTAATATTTATCTTATTATTTATAATTTTATGGATTATATCTTTTTCTCTTAAAAAGGCTATAAATAAAACAAAAAAATCCGCCCGAAGACGAATTTCTTTTAAATATGTAGATGGCAGCCCCACTGTGAATCGAACACAGCTCGCAGGATTTGGAGTCCTGAATTCTAACCGATGAACTATGGAGCTTCAAAAGAAAAATTTTTGAAATAGCTTTTATACTTTTTACAAGGCTTAATTCGTATTATACAAAGTATTTCAAAAATTATCTTTTTTTAATTATATACTATATCTGTAAAATGCAGTTAAAGTATTTTCTCCAATAAAGTCTTTTACTTTAAGATCTGGATTCATAACAAATGCTTGTTCAAGAAGTGATACTTCTGATGCAAATTTAGACATTTTACCTTCGATAATTTTTAATAAAACTTCTTCAGGTTTTCCTTCCATTTTTGGATCAGCTTTCATCATTTCTAATTGAATAGCTTTTTCTTTTGCAATTACATCAGCTGAAATTTCAGAAGCTTTTAAAAAATCTGGATTTGAAGCTGTAACATGCATAGCAACTTGTTTTAGTTTTTCTTCATCAGCAGCTATGTTAGCAACAACTAGTGCAGCTAATTTACTATTTGAATGAACATAAGCACCAAAAGCTACACCAGTCATAATTTTGTAATTTCTTACTTGTAAATTTTCCCCCATTTCTAGAGCAAAATCTTTGTTTATCATTTCTTGAGCAGCAGCAATAGAGTCTTCTCCATTAGCTTTCAAGAAATTGATAGTAGCATCAAGCATAACTTGGTATCTATCTGAATTCGCTAAGAAATCAGTTTCACAAGATACAGATACAACATAAGCTTTATCTCCTTCAGTAGCTATTTTAATAGCCCCTTCAGTAGTTTCTCTATCTGCTTTTTTTGCAGCTTTAGCTAAACCTTTTTTTCTAAGTTCATCTATTGCTTTGTCAATATCACCATCAGTCAAAGTTAGAGCTTCTTTACACTCCATCATTGAGATACCAGTAATATCTCTTAATTCTTTTACTTGTGCAGCAGTTATTGCCATAATAAGTATTTGTTAAAAAGTAAAATATTATTTTTTTATTTTGTCGAAAAGATATTTATCAAAAAATCACATCATCTCTTTTTCTGATGGTAATTCTATATATTTAAAATTATAGGCATTGAATGCTAGATAAGCAAACGCTCAAATATATATCAATGTTATAATTCTAGATAGAAACCCAGCTCAGATTACAGAGAAAAATATAACTAGTGAAATAAACAGAGTAAATAAAACAAGTGATTGTTTAAGATGTTTATCAAGTTTCTCACTTCTCTCTACATCAGTAAAAAGAAGTAAGAAAAATAATGGTGGAACATATGAAATAACATAATTAAATCTGTCTTTATTTGTTCCTTCATCAAAAGATTCTTCAGTTTTAGGAGTTTCCTCTTTAAATGTAGCTTCTTCCAAAACATCAAACTCATCATTTGATTTAGAATTTGAATTTTCTCCTAAAGGACTTCCATTTGGTCGCATATTCTTTTTGTAAAAATATAATTTGTTTCCAAAGTTAATTAAGCAGCAGCTTCTTCAGTAGGTTTTACATCAGCTTTTTTAACAAAAGTTTTAGCTGTTGGAGCTCAATTTTTAGGAGCATCCATTCTTACAGTAGCAGAAGCTTCTCTTTTAGCACCTTTTACGATACTTCCAGAAAAAGTACTAGCTAAGTAAGCCATAGCTTTAGTAGAGTTTGTATTAGCTAAAGCAAAATCAGAAGCTAAATCAATATCTCAGTTTGTATTAATGATTTGGTATGAAGTCAATCCTAAAATTGAAGCTTCTCTCAAAGCTTGAGCTTCAAAAACACCATCAACTACGAATATAATTTCAGGAACTCTATTCATTTCTTTTAATCATTTGAATGATTTATCTAATTTTTCAAGTTCAAGCATTTTAACAGCTTTTTCTTTTTTAGTTAAAACGTCTAATGCTCCAGAACCTAAATCTTCTGATAATTTTATATAAGTAGCAATTCTTTTTTTAATTGTTTTGAAATTAGTTAAAAGACCTGGTACCCATTTTTCTGATACGTAGAAAGAACCAGTATCGATAGCTAATTTAACAAAAGCATCTTTTACTTGTAATTTAGTAGCAACTATTAAAACTTTTTTTCCTTCTTTAGTAGCAGTAGTTAAAGCAGCTTTTAAAGTTTCGATTTTTTCAGCAGTTTTTACTAAGTTTATAACATGAACTCAGTTAGAAGCACCATATATATATTCTTTTACTTTTGGATTCCGGTAGTTTGATTTGTTACCAATATGCATATTAGCTTCAAACATTTCGCTTAATGTTTTCTTTTCCATTTTTATTGTTTTTATCCTTAAATTATAAATATTCATTTTATCGTCATCTTATACCGTGACCAGTTTTAGCTAGCAGGAAGTATAATCGGAATAAAATCTTTTTTAGTTGATCCCTTCTCCAGAAATAGTAATTTCTTCAGTTTTTGGGGCTTCAACTGCAGCTTCTTTTTTAGGAGCAGCTTTTTTAGCAGGAGCTTTTTTTTCTTTTACTTCTGTAGCAGGAGCTTCAGCAGTAGCAGTTTCTTCAGTCTTAGCAGGAGCTTCAACTAAAGCTTTTAATGATAGACCTATTCTTTTAGTAATAGGATCAAAATTTATGATTTTTGCTTCTACATCTTGACCAACTTTGATGTGTTCTCTAATATCTCTAACAACACCGTGTGAGATTTCAGATAAATGTATAAGACCTTGAATTCCACCTTCTAAATCTAAGAATGCACCAAATTGTGATATTCTAGAAACAGGAGCTTTAATAATGTCATTAATTTTATATTTTCTAGCAAGAACTTCCCAAGGATTTTCTTGTAATCTTTTCATTGATAGAGATATTTTATCTGAATCAAGTCCAATAACTTTAACTTTAACTTTTTGTCCAACTTTAGCAAATTTTGAAGGATCATTTACATGTCCCCAATCTATTTCAGATACATGAACTAATCATTCTAAACCATCAAAAGTTACGAATAATCAATATGTTAATATACCACTTACAACTCATTCTACAGTATCTCCAACTTTTAAAGTTTCAAGAGCTTTCTTTCTTCATTCAGAAATAGCAGCTTTTTCAGAGAATATGATTTTTTTACCCGCTTCGTCTACGTTTATTACTCTTACAGTAAATTCTTTACCAACTAAACCATTTAAATGTTCTAGTATTTTTTCAGGATCAGCTCCTTCTACTCTAGGATAATGAATAGGAGTTAATTGAGATACTGGTATAAATCATTTTAAACCATCGATATCAACAAGTAATCAACCTTTATTAGCTTCAGTAGGTCTAACTTTAATAATTTCTTCAGAAGTGAAGTATTTAGTAAGATTAGTAATATTTCTGATTTGATTAGCTCTTTTCAATGAAAGAATTAATAAACCTTTTTCTACAGAATCTCCTAAAACCATAACTTCGATATTAGAACCTTCAGTTAGAGCAGCAAGATCTACAGTATTACCAATTTCTTTAGAAACAACAAGCCCTGTAAATTGATTTGCAACATTTACAAGTATGTTCTTTTTTTCCACCTTAACTACAGTTCAATTAACTATATCTCCAGTTTTTGGATAGTTAATTGCAGGTGCTTGACTTAATAACTCTTCAAAAAGAGCCATGTCATTAGTTGCCATAAGCAATTAAAAAATTAAAAAATAAATAAATTTTTGCAATCTTACATAAAATTTTATGTAGTCATTACAAAAAAAATGGGGTGCTCGAAGGGGTTCGAACCCTCGACCTCCAGAGTCACAATCTGGCATTCTAACCAACTGAACTACGAGCACCATACAAAATTAGCGAGGAGATTATATGGATAAGCCGAAAAAAGTCAAAAAATAAATTAAAAAAAGAGCAGTATTTAAGCCACTCTAAAATTATTCTATTTTTGCGGAACTATTTTACTATAAATAAGTTCTATATTTTCCATAGTATCTTTGTATAATTCTGTTAACATCTCAGTTTCAACTTCTTTTATATTATCCATTTTATAGATTTCTTTTATACTAAAAAGTAAATCTTTTGAATATTCTAAAAATCAAGCAAAAGCTTCTTTATCGGGATTTATTCAGATATTTCCGTTTTCTTGCCAGAAAATAAGTCAGTTTTTAAACATTCAATTCAATGAAAATTTTTCTCTTATAACATATTGAATATAGTCTGGAACATCTTTATTTTTTACTTTTCTAGTTGCTTCAACTATCATAAATTTCAAGAAATCTTCTATCCAATCTTCTGTAAATGCTTCTTTTTTATTTTGGTCGTAAATAGAAAGAAGATAAAACAAACTAGCCTTTGTCTCTTCAAGTTGAGAATTTTTATTTCATTTTATAAATAAACTATGTCAGTATTCATGAAAAGCAACATGGTCTATAGATTTTTTTGCAAAAGACTCTGAATTTACATCTTTCATTCATAAAGCATCAATAAAAGATTGTGCTTTTACAAGAGTTTTTTCTCCTAACCTTCATATAACAGTGTAGATAAGAGTTCATCTTTCTTCTGTTATTGTTGGATTATTTGGAAAACTCTTTCCTAAAACATTTTTAAATCACACAACACCCGATGATAAAATAGGTTCAGTTAAATAAAATTTTATAGATCAAATATTATAATCTTCCAAGAAATATTTTTGTGATAAATTTGTTGCTGATTCTTTATATTGATTATCTTCTTGTTTTAGAAAAACTTCAAGTTCTAAATCAACTAAAATATTTTCTTTTTGATAAGTTTCAATAGATGTATTAAGAGATAATTTTGAATTAGAATCTTCCCAAGTATTTATAGCAAAATGTTCAGCTTTTAACCAATCTTCAAATGGTCTTACTCCTGAATTTAAAAATTTTACTAAATTTTTAAAAAAATATTTTCTAAAATCACTATTTTCGATATTTGCTAAATATTCTTTTTTTATAATTTCAGGGCTAAGTAATTCTTTGTAAGGAACAAATTTTCAATCAACAAGTCATGCATATTTCAAATCCTCTCATCTCTCAGGAATATCTATATTTTTTCAAGTATGTAAATCTGTTTGCCAAATCAACAAAAGTTCATTCATATACTGAAAAATATTTGAATCTATAAGATTATTCAAAGTATTTAAATCAGTTTTTGAAAATAATAAATCAAGCTTCCCTAATCTTAAAGCTTCACTTAAATAATAAAAATATATATTATGTTTTTTCAAAATAAATTCTTCTAACTCCATTCTTTTTCCTTCATCTCAAATAAGGAAATTTACATCACTTGTTGAAAATGATAATCTAAAATTATCTGTTTCACTCGATAAAATTCAAACAAATAATTCATCTATTTGTGAATTTATAGATTCTCTAAAAGAAATAAATTCTTCTAAATTTTTAGGCGATTCCAAAGATCTCAAAAAATCATTTGATTGTTTATACAAAATTCTAACATTTTTCACATTCACTATTTTACCAACTTCATCCTTTACTCCTTCCAATCTAAAATCCTCTCATTTTGAATTTGTACTTATACTAAGTCATTCTACATCCATTTTCTTTGGCATATTTTAGAAAATATTTAAAAAAATAAAATATCTAATTAGAATAATGTATAATTAAAACTTAATATTTGTCAAAAATAAAATTGACTTTAAATTAAATTTAATTATAAATTTTTGCAAACAAATACACAAAAAGGAAAAGGAATGAAAGTTACTGTTCTTTACGCATATTATAAAATTGATGTTATGAGTAAGTTTTTAATGTTAGTATTACTATCAGCGGTAATAAATCTTACTATAAAACCAAACTTAGCATCTTTGTTTCTTGTGCTTGGGATAAATTTAATGTGGCTTCTATTTATTATGTGGAGAATTAAAACCCCCTATGTAATGTATAAAGTAGAAGACAATATATTAACAAGTGAAACCGTAGAAATAGAAGAAATCGAAAAAACGGTTATCACCGAGAATAAAAATATAAGCATTGGGCTATTATTTTTTAGTTTTGTACTAAATTGCTTAATTATTATTATAAACTCAGCGATTGTATACTTTTTCTAAAAAAAATTCCCATAAACAACAAAACCCTCACTTTCGTGAGGGCTTTCTTTTTGTCTTAAATATTTAAAATTCAATGATTTAAAATTTGACAAAAATAATTAATTATATATAAATAATCTCTTATTTTTTAAAAGTTTTTTACTATATATATGACTAATTTACCATTTAAAGATAAAAGTTTTGAAAAATCATTTAATTCATCTAGAATTAGTAAACTTCCTGATTGACTTAATAATTTAATTAATGATAAAATTATAAAAAGAGATTGAGTTGTACTGGAATCTGTTGATAATTTTCAAGATATTATTAACAATTTAATTTTAAATAATCCTAAAAGATTAAATGCACTTAATAGAGTATTAAAATCATCTCTAAGTAATATTACTGTGCCTTGAATTATAAATAAGGATTGAAACTTATTAAATACTGCTAATTTAGATTATAAAACTTCTTTATTTTTATTAAAAAAATATTGATTTTATGATTCAGATAATCAAATAAAACATGTATATAGATGACAAGATATTAAAGTAAATGAATTGAAATTATGATATTCAAACTGAAATCCTATGTCATTAATTGATTTTTGAACTAAATATGAAAATTTTAAATTAAAAAATTTATGAGTGTGAGTTGTGAGTGAATCAAATACAACTCATTCTCTTAGCCATATGATTTATTTATATAGTTCTATTTTAAAAGATTCAGCTAAAGAAGAAAAAGAACAAACAGAAAGATTTTTAAAATTCATTGATTTATCTACTGTTAATAAAGATGAATTATATATGTCTAAATTTGATAATTTTGACTTGTATAATAATTCATATAAAACACTTTTTTGATTAGCAAAATATATGAAAGTTGAGAATATTTATAAATATTTTGAAAACTCAGAAAATACTTGATTTGAAATAATGACTGATGAATTATTAAAGAAAAATTGATTATATACTCTATCTTTAAAAGTTTTTAATACAATTACTCAATCTTTTGTTGATTTTAATAATAGAAGTGAAAAAAAATCATTATTTACATGAGATGTAGAATTTATATTAGATATCGATTCTGAAATACTTAATTGTCTGGAAGTTTGTTCAAGTCTTTGAAAATGAGTTATTAAGGTTGCTGATAATTGAGATGTTATTGTTAATAGTCCTGTTAAATTCAAAAATGGATCTAATATATGAATTTTTAAAAGATCAGAAAAAGATTACTTAGATAATATTAAAAAATTATTATCTATTTTTAAATGAGATGATGCAAAGTATTTTTTCTTAAGAAGAATTTGATACAGATGACAATTATATAAAAGTCTTACTCCTGATGTAACAATTTGGGAAGAATATGAAAAAAAGAAAAAAGAGGAAGCTGTTAAAATGAAAAGAAAAGCTAGAAATGACATTAAAGAATTTCATTATGAAAGCCAATCATTAACAGAAGAAGATATTTTTATATGAAAGGAATTTTATTGTAAAGTCCCATATTTATTTAGCGACCAGACATTAGTTGATGTTAATGTTTTAGACTCTGATGAATATTTATTTTATACATCTTATAGATCTGTTAAAAATGGTGCACAATTTAATATAGAAAGAGACGCTGAATTTAATGATGTTCGTAGATTTAAAATTACAAGTATTGTTGATTGTAGTGATAGATGATTTACAAAAAAAGTTAAATTAAAACAAATCTAAGATTAACTAATAACAACAAACCCTCACTTTCGTGAGGGCTTTCTTTTTGTATTAAATTCAAGTATTTTCTAAACTAAATTTTGGAGCTTCAGTATTAACTGGAAGTGCTTCAAATTTTTTCTTCAATCAAATTCTTCCTTTTTCTTTATCTACTGCAATAACTTCAAATTCAACTTTTTCTCATTCTTTTACAACATCGATTACATTTACTACTCTAGTAGGAGCTAATTTAGAAATATGTATCATTCATGATTTTCCGTTAAATTCAACGATTGCTCAAGTTCATTCTATGATTTTTGCAATAACTCAAATTCCAGTATAACCTACTTCTGGTTCCCAGATTTGAGCTTTTATAAGTTCTTCAACTTTTTTTCCACTTATTTGGTCTGGAGCTGTAATAGTTACAAGTCCATCATCTTCAATATGAATATCAACTTTGTAGTTTTTTTCAAGTCCTTGAATATTTTCTCAACCTTTTCAAATAACTGCTCTAATTTTATCAATATCTATTCTGAAAGCGATTATTGCAGGAGCATAAGGAGATAATTCTTTGTTTGTTTCTGGAATAACTTTTAACATTTCTTCTAGAATATAATTTATAGAAATTCTAGCTTGTGCGAAAGCTTCTTTGAAAACTTGCATAGATAAACCTTTGATTTTTACATCAAGTTGCATAGCTGTAACACCATTTGGAGTCATAGTTACTTTGAAATCCATATCTCATAGGAAATCTTCTTGAGCTTGAATATCAGATAAAATTTTATATTTTCCTGTAGCATCATCATAAACCATACCCATGGCAATTCAAGCTACTGGAGCTTTGATTGGCACTCATGCATTCATAAGACTCATAGTAGAACCACAAACTGAAGCCATAGATGATGAACCATTACAAGTCATAGTTTCTGAAACTACTCTTATTACATATGGAAATTCTTCTTCAGAAGGAATCATATTTTCTAGTGCTCTTTCAGCTAATTTACCGTGACCGATTTCTCTTCTTCCTATACCTCTTAACATTCTAACTTCACCTACTGAAAATGGAGGGAAATTATAATGATGTATATATCTTCTAGTTGTTTCTTCATACATATCATCAACCGTTTGAACATCTCCAGGACCTCAAAGAGTTGCTATAGATAGAGCTTGTGTCATACCTCTTTGGAAAAGTGCCGACCCGTGAGTTCTAGGTAATAATCCAACTTCACCTTTGATTTGTCTAACTTCGTCTAATGCTCTTCCATCAAGTCTTCTAGAATTTTCTAGAACATTTTTTCTCATTACTTCTTTTACTCTTTTGTAAACAAGTTCAGCAATACTTCCCTCATCTATTTCTATTCCAGCAACACAAGCTTCTTCAATTGAACAAACTTCTTTGATAGCAGACTCAGATGCTTCCATTCCTAGAAATTCTTTAGTTTCTTCTTCAAGTTTCACTAAATTATCATGAAATTCTTTTTTTCACTTGTTATATAGAGTTTCTAATTTTTCTTCTGTTAAAAATGCTTTTACTCTTCCATATAAACTTTCATCAACTTTATTATAAAATGCTTTTACTTCAGGGATTCCATAAGCAGCTTTATATTCAGCGATAAAATCTATTTCTGCATTACAAAGTTCTTTGATAACTTTATGAGAAAATTCCAAAATAGATATCATTTCATCAACTGAAACTTCTTTTCATGCTGATTCTACCATAGTTATCGCGTCAAGTGTACCAGCTACAAGTATATTTAATCTAGCAGTTTTTTCTTCTTCGAAATTTGGATCAAATATGAATTCTCCTGCTGGAGTTTGAATAACTCTAACTCAAGCAACTGGTCCTTCGAAAGGAGCTCCAGTCATCATAAGAGCAAGAGAAGCTCCCGTAATACCAAAAAATCCTAAATCAGAAACTCCTGATGAAGATAATGCCATAGCAATTATTTGAGTATCATTTATGAATCCTTTTGGAAACATAGGTCTAATAGGTCTATCAATCAATCTTGATGTCAAAGTTGCTGCTTCAGAAGGTCTTCCTTCTCTTCTTTGAAATCTATTACCACCGATTTTACCAGTTGCATAAAATCTTTCTTGATAATCAACAACTAAAGGGAAAAAATCAGCTTTCCCGTTAACTCATTCTTCTTTTACTCAAGCAGTAACAAGAAGCACATTTCCAGATTCGTCGCTTATAGTAACTGCTCCGTTTATAAGTAAAGCCAATTTTCCAGCTTCAAAACTTATATTTTTTCCACCGATAGAGTAAGTTTTTTTCAAACTTTTTACATTTGGTGCAGTCTTATCTGATAATCCAATCATAATAATAAAAAATAAATATATAAAAATAAATTTAAATAGATAAAAATATTTTAGATACAAGAACTTTATCAAAACAAAAATAAACTTTTTATCTTGATAAAATTCTTGCTTGTTTCCAAATAATATTTAGCTTCCAAATTAAATTCTTGCACATAATAACAAATATAGTTTTTTTTTCAAATTTATTTGATTTATATTAAATTTTTATTAAATTAAGTCTCTTCCAATTAAAACTAAAATACATCAAATAAAATGACCAAAATAAAACTAAGCTCTTATAAAACATTTTCCACATCAATGGATCTTGATATAAAGTGACAAATAATATCTTCTTGAAAAGATAAAATAGAGATAATAACAGATGATTTTCTAGAAAGAATAACATTAATACTTAGGGATTCTATTACATATGAATGAATAAATGATTCATTTTTAATTGCAAAAAAGACAATAATAAAAAATAATATAACTCAAAAAGAAAATATACATAATTTTAATAGATTGTTTATATTAACTAAAATAGAAGAGAAAAAACAGAAATGTGATATAATTTATAGTGATGCTGATTTGTTAGAAATGTATGATTTTTCTTATCTTACTGACATAGAAAAAGAATTAGAAATTTTGGAAGATATGCTTCTAAATAAAAATAATAAATTACAAATAAAATCGCTTATAAGACCATTTAAACAAATAAATAAATACATCACAAATATATGATGTTTTGTTGATGTTAATCTAATTTTTTCAATATTAATAATACATTTAGAACAAAGTGGGGATTTTACTCAGCAACAAAAAGAATATATTTTTAATCTTTTAAATTTTTTCATAATAGATTTCAGAAATAATTTACATATATTACTTACTGATTTTTTATGATTATATAATCCAAATTATTCAACTAATATTGAATATTTAAAAGAAAGTCATCACGAATGAGAAAATACAGTAGATTTACTTATTCAAAAAAATTCAAAATTAATGGAATGATTTTTCTTCCAAATGATAAATGATTTAGATAATATAATAAATCCGCCTGAAGAATATGCAGAATGAGAAATGGAGTTTTTTTAAATTCTATATTTAAAAATAATCCTTACCAAATTTGGTAAGGATTATTTTTATTTTTGATAAATTTGTACCCAAGCCTGAGAAGTATATGCATATTGCCAAGGTCAAGCTCAAAAAGATGCTGCATCTTGATCTTGAAAACAATTCCGCCGAGAATTTCATTCATAAGTAGTAGCTAAACTACAATAAGCTCGCATGGTTGCACTTCAAAAATTTGATGTTGCTAATCAATACCAAGTAGACCCCCAAGAAAATGTAAAATTTCATCATTTTCTAGTGTAAGAATTTCATACTGGATTAGTATTATAAGAATTTGTTTGAGTAAACCGGTTATAAATTCAAGCATCATTAAATAATCTAAATTCATAAACTCCTGAGTTATTTTTTCTATTTCTCATTTCATATAATATAGAAAAATTTACACTTAATGTATTTCATATATTCCAATTTACTCAATCTATTGAAGTTCTAGGTACAGAAGCTGAATTACTATAAAAAACTCTTGTCCATCAACCTCAATCAGTTGTCATATCACAATAAACCTGGAAAGATGCCGCAGTATCTGGTTTTATCCAATAATTTCAACTTGTACTAGTTGGTATTTTATTCAATATATCCAAACAAGATAATCCTGGATTTGTACTTGAAGATCATATTTGTACACAAGAAGTTCAATTCCAAGCATAATTTGTATTACAATTAAAATCACATGTAGATTGACTTGCTCACCAACTAGTAGTAGGAGCCCATATAGTTCAATTCCATGTTTGTGTATATGTTGTTGGTGTAGCAGCTGTAGCATTACTTGGAATAGTTCATCAACAAGTTACTGTTTGAGTATTTGCTACACAAGAATTTCAAGTTAATGTGTAATTTGTACTACAAGTAGTAGTTTCAGTTCCATAAGATAAAGCTCAGTTTGTACATGTTGCATCAATAGAAGATGTTCATCAAGTAATAGCTTTTGATATAGTTTGTGTTATTCCATGATTTATTGCTGGAACACTATATCAGTTATATGTTGTTCGTGTACAATTTAGTGCATTTGCTGGTGAACAAATATCATATTTATAATTTGTATCTCAGCTTAATATTCAGTTATTACATGTTCTTGATATAGGAGTACAAGTTTGGTTATATGCAACTGTATTTGTATTATATGCACTTATTTGTCATCAAGATGTTACTACTGTATTTCCAAGTACACATGAATTTTGTATTATTGATATATTTGTTAATAGAGCTTGTCCACTTCATGATATTGTTCCTGAATTTGTTGTATTATTTGAGAATACTACAGTATAATTTGATGTATCTGTATTTAGGTCTAGGGTTCCTGTAGATATTCTTTCTGTTACTGGAGCATTTGTACTTGAATCTAGAAGTATTCATACTCTATCTCATATTGTATAGATATATCTACTTGTATAATCTATATTTCAAGCAAATGCTTGATTTAAAAATGTATTATTTTGTGATAATAGTAATTTATTATTATTTTCTAGAAATCCTGATAGTTGAATTTTTTTTCACGTATAGTCTAGACTATACAAAAATCTAGTATTATCTTTTGGATCTTTAAATGAATCTCATCTGATTGATTTTGTAATTATATCTCAAACATATCATTGTTTTGATACTCATACTATATCTATGTAGTCATCTGGTGTTGGATATGTTTGTTTTTTTACATATGAGATTGTTAATCAATCATACACTGTTTTTAGACTAGTTATTCTTGATGAATCTCTAGTGTCAGCTGTATATGATTGATATGACATAAAGCCAATAGTAGCAAGAATAGCTAATATTGTAATCACTATGATTAATTCGACTAAGGTAAAGGCTTTTGTTTGATGTTTTTTCATAAGTATGAAATTTAATGTTTAAATTGTTTGTGAGTTTATATTATTTTGTAAATTTTTCAAGAAAAATATAATAAACTCTATTTTTTATTATAAAATTTACAAATTTGAGTAAAAGGACAAGTCTCACATTTTGGATTTCTGGCTGTACAATGATATCTACCAAAGAATATAAGCAAATGATGTAATCTAGATTTATCCTTATCAGAAAATATTTTTTCAGTTTTTTTATCTGTTTCTTCAGCAAGTTTGGTTTTAACAAAACCAAGTCTATTTAATACTCTATGAACATGTGTATCAACTGCTAAATATGGTCAATTATATAATACTGCCATTACTACTTTTGCTGTCTTTATACCAACTCCTGGAAGTTTTTGTAAATCCGTAATATTACCCGGAACTTTTGAATCAAAATCATTAACTAGCTTATTCCCTGTTGCAAAAATAAACTTTGCTTTATTTTTATAAAGACCTATAGATTTGATATTTTTTTCTATTTCACTAAGTCATATTTTAGCTACATCTTCTGGATTTTTCAGTAATTCAAAGAATTTTTTATTTACTTTATTCACTTGTTTATCAGTAGTTTGAGCACTCAAAATAACAGCTACAAGTAGCTGAAAAGGAGTCCTGAAATCCAACTCACATCTAGCATTTGGAAACATTTTTTCCAAAGTTTCAATGAAAAATTCTATTTTTTGTTTTTGTGTCATAAATATTGATTAGTATTTTTGCTGATTATATTTATTAAGATGCAAAAAACAAAAAAAATTAATTTCTTGACAAATAATAATTATTATATATAAGTAAATTCACTAAAATAAAAACACAAAAGAAAGCGAGGATAGTAAAATGGCGTACATTAGCAATGTAAAATATTTAGGTAGAACTAAACGGCTTTCATCACTAGTTGGAAATGATGAATACTTATATTTTTCATTTGTACATAGCATAAGAAAAAATGATCCTGATTCTCTTAAAGAATACAATAAAAAAATTATTTTTTTAAGAACACCTAATGAAAAGGGATACTTTTTTGAGGTAAAATCATTTATGGGAATTTTGTACCTAAATGAGGTTAATATAAACTTCATAAAAAACACATTAATCCCTGTTGTCGCCGAAATCGCTGAAAATGGTTACCTTTTCGGGTGGAGTAATCCAGTCTGCGAAGAAATCACAAAAAAATTGGCTGTCATTTAATGACAGCCTTTTATTTTTCTCTTACATATCAGTTCAACTATAACTCAAATCATATGATTTGTTACAAATTGGGAAATCTGCAATTATGTTTTTCAAAACTGCATATTCTATCAAAGTCCAGTTTACAAAAGAAGGATCTTTTGCTTTGAAATATGATATTTCACCATTTTCAACTAACATCATTTGAAAAATTTCTCATCTATGACCTTCTACAAAAGAAGTATACAATCAGTCTTTTAGTTTTATTTCTTTTAATTCTTCTTCTTTTTCAGTTTTTGCTGTAGAAAGTTTTTCCATAACCTCTCTAACTAAAGCTATAGATTGAAAAATTTCTTTTGCTCTAACTTGAAATCTGTCAAAACTATCTCATTGTATTCCCAAAATTGGTTTTACAATTACTTTATTTTCTAAATAATCTTTATCATAAACTCTTTCGTCCATTGCTAGTTTAGAAGCTTTTGCTCAAAGACCAAGACCAGAATGAAGACTTGTTGTTTCTAAAGTAACTATTCAAGTATCTTTAAATCTATCGTAAACACCTGATGAATATTCTTCTATATAAGCCAAAACTTTCACTCTTTTTTCGATTTGTTTCAAAATATTTTCTATTTTACCAAAGTCTTCTTTAGATAATTTTTTAGCTGAATTTCAGAAATTTATAACTCATTTTAGGGTTCTTGACCCAAACACTTCTCTTTGTACTTCAAGTAAATCTTCTCTTATACTTAGGTATCAATTAAGTAAAAAGCTTTGCCCAACATCATTACCTAGAGCTCCGATTGTCCACATATGATTGTAAATTCTCTCTAACTCTAGAGCTAGGATTCTATTTAATCCTGTAGTTTTAGAAATTTTTATTCCGGCAGCATCTTCTATAAGTCTAGCAAAAGTCCAAGCATATGCAATAGCTGAATCTCAAGCGATATCTTGACTTACTGAAAGCAATTTATTTAAATCTTTTTCAGTGTAAAAATATTTTTCAACTCCTTTATGTTTCCATCCCATTTGAGTATCAAGATTCAGAGTATCTTCACCATCAACAGTAAATCTAAAATGTCCTGGAGGAATGATACCAGCATGAATTGGTCAAACTGGAACTTCTACAAGTCATTCACCATTTATTTGAGTAAAAATGAAATCTTGTCTTTCTTTCACCATAGATTTCCCTAATTTTCTTAAAGGAAAGAAATCTTTAGGATGAGTATGTAATCTCAAAGTATGATTTGCAAAATTTTCAGTAGTTCTACCATAAAAATCATAGATTTCATTTTGGTAAAGATGAGCAGCATAAAAAAGTTTGCTTAAATCTGGAAGAGCAACTTGGTTGTCTGATATAACAAAATAAACATGAGTTTTCCCTTCTTTTTTAACTACAACAAAAAATTCATCATTTTTAGCATCAACTTCTCTCAAAAATGATCCTACATACTCAGAAGTTTGATATTTAGCAAGTGCATCAACTAGAGACGCAAAATTATCCATTTTTTTAATTTCTAACATAAATTCTTTTTTGATTATAATTAAAATTTAAAATTCAAAACAAAAACAACTGCAACAAGTATAGCCAAAACTAGAGCCATAATTATTGGCATATGCATACATCCGATTTTGAAATCTTTGTCTATTTTTTTAAGATCAGCCACATCATCTTTTGAAGCAAACATTCCTGAAAAATTGTATAAAAGTCCTGAAAAAGCTAGAACAATTCAAACTACAAATGCAAGAGCATAGTAAGGATTTATTATGTAAGCTTGCCAAATAATCCCAAGTTCAGAGATAAAAAGTGGAGATGGTGGAAGACCAACTAACATAAATAATGAAATAACTAGTAGAATACTAGAATTTCTCATATATTTAGAAATATTTTTAATTTTATCAAATTGCCCAGTATGAGTGTGTAATAATATATTTCAAGCAGACATGAATGATGCAGTTTTTAGGAAAGAATGCCCTACAACATGAAGTAGAGAAAACATTTGAGCAAGTGGTGCTCCAAGTCATCAAAGTGCCCAAGAAAAAGCAATTATTCACATATTTTCACTACTAGAATAAGCCAAAGCTCTTTTATAATGATGTTGAATAATCATTACAAAACCTGAATAAACTATAGTTACAAGAGCAAAGAAAAGCATCATTTTAGATGTAAAATCAGAATTTAAGTGAAAATCAATTATTGCTTGAGATCTAATAATCATATAAAAAGCCAAAGGTAAAAGTATAGATGACATGAAAGCTGAAATTGGAGTAGATCATTTACCATGAGCATCTGGAAGCCAGCTATTTAACGGGAAAAATCCAACTTTTGTACCAAATCAAACAAGGATAAAAACAAATGCAAGTTCAAGTAAATTTTTATTTATTGCTACTTCTTTTGTAATAGTTGTGAAATCTAGATTATGAATACCTGCCATCATCATCATAAAAAGACCCAGAAGACCAATTGTTACTCAGATTCAACATAAAATTACATATTTCCAAGCTGCTTCCCAACTAGATTTAGTTCCGTAAAAACTTATTAAAAAAGTAGTAAAAATAGTAGTAGCTTCAAGAGCTATCCACATTACCATAAGGTTTTTTGAAATTGCTACAAAAAGCATAGATAAGATGAAAAAATTTATCATCATATTATATTGTTTTAATCTTCATCTACCTATTTCTTTGTGGTCTATTTCTGTACCAAAATAACTTACTGCGTAAGCTGAAATCAAAAATGATAAAAGAAATATAATAGAGTAAAAAACTATATTTATTTTGTCTAATGTAAAAAATGTAGTATCTATAGTAATTCCTTTTATATAGAAAAATACAGCTAATATAGCCAAAATTAGATAAGCAAATCTATTTATTTGCAAATATTTTCTTGCAAAATCTTTACTTGTAAATATTGCTCAAAGTGCAAGTAGAAGTGGAGCAAGTAAACTTGTATAAAATAATATTTCCATAATTTTATTTATTAATTGTTAATTTTTAATTTTTCTTAATCTTTTAATTCATTCATATGAGAAATTTGAGTATCCCCTGCTACTTGTTTGATGTTATAAACCAAGATAAGAAGGATAAGAAGTATAAGTAAAATATCTACTATAATACCAAATTCTATATAAAAAGGTACTTTTTCAAGTATAAGTAATCAAGCTAAAAATACAGCATTTTCTACTTCTAAAAAAGAAAGAATATCTCAAACTAATTTTCTATGATTTACGAAATTTAGCATTCAAGCTAAAAATACGAAGAAACTAGCAGTAAAAATAAGATTTGCTTCTCCAAATATAAAAATTGCTAAATAATAAGACAATGAAAAAAATCCAATTAATATAAGGAAAATCAAAGTTTGTGGAATTCTAAAAACTCTATCAGTGATTCTCATTTGTAATTTTTTTACATAAAATTCTTTGATGAAATAATTTATGTAAGTTGGTACTACAATAAGTCTTATAGCTATTGCAAAGATAAAAGATACAAGAAGTAATTTATCGTGAGCAAATGCTCCAGAATAAAGCATAAAAAATAGAACCAAAATCAAAGCTACTTGAAGAACATAGTATCTAAGTAAACTTATGTAATTATTTGTAGTAGAAATTAAAAGTGTTGCAAAAATTATTCCAAACACTGCTATATTAAAATATTCGTTCATTGGAGTTTATTATTTTAAGATATAAAATATAAGTAAAAATATATTTAACAAGAATAAGAAAATAAATACATTTTGATATTTAAAAATACGGATTTTTACTATAAATATTTCCCAAGCTCAAATTATAAAAGATAAAACTAAAGCTTTAAAAAACCATAAAACAAATAATCAAACTATAGAAGTTATTCCAAAAGTAAATGGGAAAAATATGTATATAAATAATGAAAAGAAAGTAACAAGTTTGATTTTTGAAGCAATTTCCATAAATGCTAGATGTTTAGCATTTGTTTCAAGTAACATAGCTTCGTGAATCATAGTAAGTTCTAAATGAGTTGCTGGATTATCAAAAGGAAATCTTTTATTTTCAGCAAGCATTACATAAAATGCAATTATTGCTAAAATCATCACCATAAATCCAACTATAAATGGGAAATTTAAACTTAAAATTTGAGTATGTATATTTGTTACATCTGTCGTACCAAATAAGAAAGCCAAAGTTGCAATAACTAAAATAAGTATTGGTTCAACTAAAGCCATTACAAAAAATTCTCTTTCAGCTCAAAGTCATCCGAAATAAGTCGCATTATCCATAGCATAAGTTATCATAAAAAATGTAGCTAATGCTCAAAGGTAGAAAAATACGAAAAAACTTAAATCAAATATAGCATTATTCCCTCAAACTGGGATAAAAAAGAATAAGAAAAGTGATACAGCAAATATAACAAATATAGCTAATATACTTAAATAACTTGTAAATTTAGATACAAATTGTCATTGTTTTGTAAATAATTTATAAAAATCATAGTAAGTTTGTAGTAAAGCAGGTCATTTTCTTCAGTTGAAGAAAGCTTTTGTATTTTTGATTACACTATCAAAAAATGGAACCAAAGCCAAAGCAACAAGCTGCAATAGAATATATTTTAAAACTAACATAGGTAATAAAATTTAAAATTTAAATATTAATTAAAATACAATTATATAAATAATCGCAGCAATAAGAGTAAAAAGTATGTATGAAACATAATTTTGTAAAACTCAGTTTTGCATAGATTTTAATTTTGCAGATATATAATTTACAAAAGAAATTACTTTTTCAAATAAATAAGTAACTTTCAAGAAATAAGTTCTTGTGTAATCTATACTAGTTAAATATTTTTTATAATAAGTTTTTCCTTCTACTTTTGAAGTATAAGTAGTTGTATTTTTTTCACTATAAAGTCCTCTATATAATCTTCTAATAGCTTGAATAAGACTTTCAGCTTTGTATTGACTTTTTGTAACTAGATAAGGATATCCACAATTCCATACATCCATTTTTTCTTCTTTTCCGGCCATTTTTTTGTAAGCTAAATATGAAAAATATCATAAAGCAAGAAGTAATGAAACTATTAAAAGTGGCATATAACTCATATCCCCTATTTGAATAACAAGTAAACTTTTTGGAGCTTCAACAAAAGAAAATATTTTTGAAGCAAGTAAATTAATAATTCCTGGAGCAAAAGATAAAGCTAATATTGATAGAGTTAAAATAGAATAAGAAACATATTCACTTGTATTTGACTTTGTTTCTACAATAATATGAGAATCTCTAGCATTTCAAGCAAATATAATAGTATACATTTTAGTAAATCCTATAAATGCTAGAACACTCATCATTCCCACTAAAACTAGAGAGAATAAAGAAACAAGAGATAAAATTTTATCAGTATTTCAAGTTATGATATTTATTATAGCTGAATAAACTGTTAATTCAGAATTGAAACCATTAAATGGAGGAATACCTGCAATAGCAAGAGTTGCAATTAAGAAAAATAGAGAAAAAATTGGGAAAATTTTAGCAATTCAACCTAATTTAGAATAATCATAATTATGATGAGTTCTTTCTATTAGTGAACCGGCTAGTGAGAACATCATTGTTTTATAAATAGAATGATTAAAAGTGTGAAAAAGAGTAGCAATAACTCAAAGAGATAAAACTATATTATTTTGCATACTTGCTCCAGCAACTACAATTCCAAGACCTACATATATAAGCCCCATATTTTCTATAGTTGAGTAAGCAAGAAATTTTTTGATATTATTTTGAAGTAATCAATTAAATATTCCCCAAAAAGCAGTAATTGCTCAAAGCACCAAAAGTACATAAGCAAATCTTATATCTAAACCAGACATAAAAAATAAGTAGAATTTTAAAAGCATTAAAACAGGAAGTTTAACCATAAAACCAGACATCAAAGCTGATATATGAGAAGGAGCTATAGGATGAGCTTTTGGTAGCCAAATATGAAGTGGAAATAAACCAGATTTACCACCAAACCCAATTAAACTAGCTACAAAAACCAAAACTAGTGATGGAAATGCTAAAACTGTATTAGCCCAATCAGCAAAAAAACTTGAACCAGTTTTTACGATAAAAGGTAAAAATGCTGCAACTATAAAAAACATACCAATATGAGTCAAAACTAGATACCACATACCTGAAATTCTAGATTCATTTTTATCTGATTCATGAATTACCAAGAAATAACTAGATAAAGACATTATTTCCCAAAATACCAAAAATGTAAAAGCTTCAGCTGAAACTATTACTCCAAGCATTGAAGTCAAAAATAATGTAGTAAATATAGTATAATAGTTCAATTTACTTCTATTTAAAAAACTAGAATAATAGTTTGAATAAAACAAAATAGCAACAGAAACTATAGAAAAAATTAGCATAAAAAAAGCTTCTAAGTTCCCTAAACTAATCAAACTACTAGTAAATAATTCTGGACTTGAAATTCCAAAAAGTAGAGTGATAGATTTAGCTGCAAGAAGCATAAATGCTATAATAAGCTTATAATTAAGTATAATTACTTTTTTTTCTGTCATACTAAAAAACAAAGAATAAACAACAGAAAGTGAAAGTAGAATTAATGCTATAGAAAACATAAATTGTTAATTAATAATTAAATCTTTTTTGTAAAACTTGCTAAGTAAGAAAGTATTTCTTTTGCTGTAGCTGGATTTCCAGGTATTTCTAGATCAACTCTTCCAAGTACATCTTTGGCACTCAAACAGTTTGTAAATCTATCGTCCCCATTTATAGCTCCATCTCATAATGCTATAATTACTTTAGGTTCTTGTATAACCTTATAAGCATCCCTTACAGCATTTTGCATATTTTGAGGAATAGATCCAACTATTACAACTCAGTCAGCATGTTTTGGAGAAGCTACGAAATCTATACCATAAGATTGTACAGAGTAAGCTGGTCCTTCTAAGGCATATAATTCAGCCATAGTAGATTCATCGTCTCAAGAGTCTATAACTCTAAGTTTCAGAGATTTACAAAGTATGTCAGGTGCAAAGTTAGAAAGCGCTATTTTATCAGCTTTCACTCTTTTTTGTAACATCTTGTTTATAATCTCTTTAAAAAGATTGTAAAAAAACATAAAAAATTGTTTTAAATAAGTAAAAACAAAGGGTATTTTAGCTTTTTTTTTATTAAGTCAAGTTTATTTTCTGGTATTTTTTAAAGTAAAATAAAAAAGCCACTTTTTGCTTTAAAAAGTGGCTTTTTCTTATATTTTTTTCTTTGAATATAAACCTTTTCAAGTTATAACAATATTATTAAAAACTTGTCATTTTCATACATAATATCATTTTTCTTTTATTTCAACTGAATTCAAGCTAACTTTTGGAGCTATAGAAACAGTATCTAAAAGTCTAGAATTTTTTATTGTAACAATTCAATCATGTGCTCATCATGCAATTGAAACTCAATTTCATAGATATGAATTTACGATAATTGCATTATTACATGTAATATCACCTTCTGATATATTAGAATCCAAAATTTGAGTATTATTATAAGTAGATGGATGTTCATAATCTCAAACAATCATAGAATCAAGATTTTCATTTACAATTGATGTTCATCAATGAAAAACAGTATTCAGAACTATTACATCTTTTGATTCTTTTGTTCATCCTCAATGCATTATAACTTTTGCAAAAACACTATTTTCTATTCTAACTTCATCTTTTGAATAATTAACTTCATCAGATCTTATAAGTGCATCATATAAAAGTGAATTTTCTCAAGATACATCACATTTTCAAGTTATAACAACCCTTCATAGACAAACTTTTTTCATATATTCTTCATCCATTTTAGGCCATTCTAATTCTTCATCAAGAATTTTTTGGATTTCTTGCATTGAAACATTATGATCTAATAATTCTAATATATAAGGAAAAGTATGAGTTATAAATCTTTCTGTATTTTTAGGATATGGTCTAAATGTAGCAATAGTATCAGTATCTAATTCATTTTGTAAAATTGATTCTCCAATTTTTCATCAAAGTAATGATGTTAATTCAGATACAGTTCTTGTGTTTTGAAATCTAAATTCTTTTGCAGATTCAAATGAAGATACATTTCTTTCTAAATAATCAAACATACTAGTTATAGCTGAAAATATTTTATTTTCAGGTGTCACATGATGAGAATTAAAATTTAACATTCCTTCATAATCTGGATTTATTTTTTTAACTCAATTTACTAAATCTTCACTACTATCAAACTTAACTATAAATTTTCTAGCTCAATCAGCTCAAACAAGTTCGCTATCATAAAATAGTTGATCTTCTATATATTCAGAAGCTGTAATAATATAAGATTTTGATAAATAATCACGGGCTTTTTCTAATTTATCATCTTTTATTAATTCATTTTTTTCTGCTTCTTCAACAATTCTAGAAAATGTTTTAAATTTTTTTCTATCAAATTCTACTATTTCCTTTCAAATATGAGCAAAGTTTGGTATCAAACAATTATCTGGAATAATAGCTGAATCATCTATTTCTACAGAAGTTCAAACTAAAGAGTCTTTTCCGATTTTAACATCTGTACCAAGTAGTGAATTCCACCAAATAACAGTATTATCTCAGAAATCAGCTCCAGAACCAATAACTGAATTTATTCAGAAAAAAACATTTTTTCATGATTTAATAGAAATTTCATAATTTCAATTTTCTAATTTTTTAGGATGAAATGATGCACTATGAGCCATTGATGAATCATCTCAAATATCAAGTTCTAATTTTTCTAATTTAGTTCCTGATCTGAAATGTCTAAGAGCATTTTCATGTCAATTTTGTTCTAGTAAAACAAATCTTATTCACTCTTGAAGATTTACTCATTTACCTAATTTTATTATTACATCCTTTCATTCCAATATACCAAATTGCACTAATTTTCTCAAACTAGACAAACTTCAAGGAACAAAGTAACAATTATCTTGAATATTTATAATTCCTTTAGTTTCTATTTCTCTAAGAATTCAAGCATTTTCTTTTGTCATGCTTTTTTCATATCTTTTGTTTCCAAAAAGACTATCAAGTCGACCTATTTGTTCAACAATATGTTCGACAGCTTTTTTAGAATCTATTTGTCATTTTTGATTTTCAAAAATTTCTTTTAAATCTTTTTTATAATTTAGTTCATCTTTTATATCATTTCTATGTAATGAAACAAAAACTTCTCAAGCAACTTCCATTTCAGCAAGTTCTTCATTAGAAAGTCATTCTCAATTACATCAAATTTGAGACATTAAATCAGATCAATTATCTGCTATATCTATAAGGATTTCAGATCCTTCAATAGATCCAGATTTTAAAACATTATCACTTGCGTTCATACTAGTATTTTACAAAACTATTTTTCTTTTAATTTTTCACCAATCTTAGGGCGAAGCTGACAAGTTTTAGTCAAATAGTTTTTTTTGTCAAATTTATTTTCAAAAAAAGTATTTTTATCTTCTAAAACTCTTTGAGAAATTTTACTATAAAAGCTTTTAAAAAGCAAAAATTTGATTTCTTTTGACAAAATAAAAAAATTAGAGAAAATAAAAATTATAAAATAATTCATGTAAAAGTATTACAAATGCAAAACTTCTCACCCGAAATCCACGAAATATTTAAAAGAAAATTTGAAATAAAAGAAAATCCATCACAAATAGACAAGGAATTTTTAGAAAAAGCTAGAAAATATTTAAATTTTATAAAATGGATTCCCTGAATAAAAATGATTTGAGTAGGAAATTCTATTTCTATGAATACTTGAACTTCTGACTCTGATATAGATTTATTTATAGTCACTTCCCCAAATAAATTATGGACTGTTAGAATTTTAATTACTATAATTTTTCAAATTCTACTCGTTAGAAAAACATCGACTAAACATGCTGGAAGATTTTGTCTAAGCTTTTTTGCTACTGAAAATGCTCTAGATTTTTGAACTTTTGCTATAAAAAATGATGTTTATTTATATTTTCGGATTCTTTACTTTAAGCCAATTCTAGATTTTGATAATACTTATGAAAAATTTATAGAAGCAAATGCAACTTGGGCAAATTTTTCTCTATATCAAGATATTATTGAGGAGAATAGGAAAGGGATAAAAATAAAAAATGTTAATGTAGGGAATGAATATTTTCATTCCGATAATAATAGGAACGAAAATATTCGTTCCCTACCAGAAAAAATATTAAAAAACATTTTTTTGCCTCGCACTATAAAAACTTACGAAAAACTCAGGAAACCTTTTTGAGTGATTATAAATGATGATATGTTGAAATTTCACGATAAAGATGTGAGAGAAGAAATTAGAGATGAAATTATTTCTAGATAAATTTTGCAAAATAGTCTTTTTCCATATAATATGCCCGAATTTTAAATGTTTAACTAAAAAACAATGGCACCAAGTAACGAAACTGTAATAAGTTTTAAATGAGTTGAGTTCTTTTATGATTTCAGAAAACCAATTCTGGAAGAAGCAACTTTCAATGTAAGATCTGGATCTAAAATCACTATAATGTGACAAAATTGAGCTGGTAAATCTACTATTTTCAAGCTTATAAATGGAGAATTAGAAAAGAAATCTGGACTAATAAATATAGATAAAAAACTAACTATAGCTACTGGTTTCCAAGTAGTTTTAGCTGAAGACAAAGAACTAACAGTTCAAGCATTTTTCAGAAAATACTATCCTGATAAAGATCAATTTAATATTGATAAACAAATTGCTGAAATTTTGGATGTCGTAAATTTGAAAAAAGCTCCTCTTGATAAACATATCAAAGATTTTTCTGGATGACAACAAGCTAGACTTTTACTAGCAGCCGCACTTATTCAAAATCCTGATATACTTCTTCTTGATGAACCAACTAATAATTTGGATAAAGACGGAATTTGGCATTTAACTACATTTTTACAAAATTATAAAAAAACTGTTTTAGTTATTTCGCATGATGCTGATTTCTTAAATAGCTTTACTGATTGAGTACTTTATCTTGATGTTCACACAAAAAGAGTTGAACAATTTGTAGGAGATTACAATAATGTAGTTGAACAAATTAAAAGAAATATAGAAAAAGAAAATATGGCAAATGCTAGACTTGCAAAAGAAGCACAAGCTAAAAAAGAACAAGCAAATGTATTTGCGCATAAATGAGGTAAACTTAGACTTGTTGCAAAAAAAATGAGAGAAGCCGCTGAGGAAATGGAAGACGATATGGTTGATACTAGAAAAGAAGATAAAACAATTAGATCTTTCACTATTCCTATGCAAGAATGAGTTGGTTGAGTTTTACTTGATTTGCATTCAGTTCATATTATCAGACATGATGAAGTTGTTGTAAAAGAATTAGATATTCAAATCAGAAAAGATGACCATCTACTTTTAAGTGGACCCAATGGTATTGGTAAATCTACACTTCTAGAAAAAATAGTTAACTGAGCTGAAGATGGTTGTACTCTAGGAAAATGAGTAAAAATAGGTTATTACAGACAAGATTTCTCTAATCTAGATTTCAATCAATCAGTTTATGATTGTCTTAGACAAGCAGCTACAAATGATATGCCAGAACAAGATTTAAGATCTACAGCAGCCGGTTTTCTTATAACTTGAGAAGTTATGAAAACTAGAATCTGAGACCTATCAGAAGGACAAAAATGACTTGTTGCATTTTGTAGACTTGTTTTCTTGAAACCAGGATTACTTATACTAGATGAACCAACTAATCATATAAATTTTAGACATATTCCAGTTATCGCTGAAGCACTTGATGCTTACGAATGAGGAATGATTTTAGTATCACATGTTGATGAATTTGTATGGCAAGTTAGAATGGATCAATATTTAGATTTAGCATAAAAACATAAAAATCTCGTAAATTAGTTTACGAGATTTTTTTATTTTCTAATATATAATTTTTTCTAAATCATTTACTCTTCAATTAATTAAATCTGCTTCAGTAACAGAATCAAGTATAGCTTGAATTTCTTCTCTAGTTAAATCACAATGTCAAAAATCAGCTTTTTCAATGTTAGCTTCAGTAATAGGATTTGTTTCGCTTATTTTCATAGCATCATCAAGAGTTTGTCATGGAAGAATTGTTATATCCATTCTTCATTCTCATACATAGTTAACCATAATTAATTTTATTAATAAGTAATTTATACTTTTATAATCATAAAAATATATTTTGCAAATTATTGTAAGTTTACGAGATTTTTTGTTTGCTAAAATTTCTAATTAATATATATTATGAGTAAATTACTTATTTAAATTATTTTTTATGAAAAAACAAATAAAACAAAGTTTTCTTTCTGGGCTCGTTTTTCTTGGAACTGTATGAATCGGTTTTATAGGATTTGCTGCCTGGACTGATTTACCTACTCAAAGTAATTGAGATACTCTAAATTCTACTATTTGGAATAATTTAATTTCAAAAGTAAATACTATTTGAGCTCAAGTTGATACTTTATGAAGCTCTCCCGCTTGAGCAATTATGGCTTTTTACTTAACATCTTGTCCAAGTTGATGGCTTTTAGCTGATTGAACAAATGGAACTCCTGATTTAAGATGACAATTTATAAGATGAGCTTCCCCTAATACAACTTATGACCCAGACTGGGCTAGTAGAAGTTGATGACTTGGTGATTCTAATAAAATATGAAGCAAACAAACGGACCAATTAAAAAGTCATACACACAATTATACTTACTACAATGATGCAGATGTTAATACTGCTTATGACTGATGAGATGGATGAAATTGAGCAATAGCACGAAGTACTGCTGCAGCTTGATGAACAGAAACTCGTCCTACAAATACATATATGCTTTATTGTATGAAACAATAGAAAAAAATCTCGTAAATGCGAGATTTTTTATTTACTTCCCAATATTTATAACAACAATCTCATTTCTTGTTCCAAGTCTGAAAGGAGGCCCCCAAAGTCCGGTTCCTGATGTAATGTAGAATTTCATATTTCAGATATTGTATAGTCAGTAATTGTAGCCGAAAACTTGTTTCACTAGATAAGAAAAAGGCCAAATTTGTCAGTCGTGAGTATGTCAGGCTACTTGTAAATCTATTCCAGATTTTTCTGCAATATCCATTCAAACTGGTTCATGAAGCATTAAAATAGCTGGTTTTGTAGAATCAATTTTATTATTTGCTAGGAATTTTTGTAATTTACTTGTATCCGCATCTTTGCTTCTTGCTCAGATTTCATCAGCTCCAAGTATTTGGATTCCTTGTTCTTCTATCATCTCATCTCTAAGTAATTTTATTTTAGTTTTTGCTAAAATTTCTTCTACATAAGGAATTCACATGTAAATTTCATGATTTCATAAAGTGGCATAAATTGGTGCTTTTATTTGGTCAAATCCGGAAAAAGTCGCATGTGTGAGACTAGTTCAATCAACCAAATCTCAGTTTATCAAAACCATATCAGGATTTATTTCATTAGTCATTTTCACAATTTTTTCTATATATTTCTCATCATTTAGTGTATCTATATGAATATCAGCCATATAAACTATTTTCTTTGATTCCTGAATTTTTTGAGTTTTTATATCTATTTCTTTGACAACAATAGATCTCCCACAATATAGCGAATAACTAAGTAATAATATTACCAAAGCTAAACTAGTATATCAAATATATTTTTTCTTATATTTTAAGTGAATAATTCTGTAAAATACAAAAACGTAACTTGATATAATTATTACTCAAACATAGCTTATTCCAAGTAAATAAATCCACTTCCCTACTCGGTCTCAAGCAAATCTATGCAAAAACATAGAAACAAGAGGAAGTAATATAAAAAATACAAGCAAATATGTAAATTTTTTCTTATTTCTATAAGAAAAAATCTTAAATACGCTTGATAAAAATAAATAGTTTAGAGCAATATAAAGAGCTAGAACTCAAATGAAAAGAAGTGAAATCATAGGAAATTATTTATTAATAAATATTATTTTTTACATTTATTTCTTGCAACATATGTTTTATTTCAATGAGAATTAATATAATAACATCATCCTTTAGGTCATGTTATATAAGAATGATATGATGCTTTTCTATAAGCTTCTGCAGATCAAAAAGAAGTAAATAAAATTGTTATAATAATCAATATATTTAATGTTATTTTCATAAAAATTATTTATTAATAAATATTATTTTTCAGTTTAATGATTTTAGATAATTAAGCAAAGAAAAAGCTTGTTTTTAGGCAAGCTTTTGGAACAATTGAGTAAATCTATCTAATTTTTCGCTAACTTTTGAATATTCATAATTCTTAAACATAAATGCTTTTATTTCATCAACATAAAAAAGACTAGTTGTATATTTTGTTGATAAAGTCATATAATATATTCTTTCATTTAAATCTCTAAAAAATTTATATAATTCTATAATTTCTAAATATTCTACATTAGTTATTCAAGAAATAATTTTATTTTCTTTAAAATACATAAGTCTTTTTTCTATAGAAAATGGAAAATTTCTTATCAAACTTGAATCTTTTCTATCTAAAACAAAAGAAATAAATTTTTCTATTATTTTGTATTGCAAAGCTCTCATTGGTCAATGTTTGAAACCAAAAAAATCTTTCCTATCATATCTTAAAATTCAAAAATCTCTTCCCAAATCAAAATTAAAATGATTTTGCTGATTTTTTCTAATATTTTTTCATCTAATAGTCTCTTCTTTGAAATAAGATTTTACATCTTGCTTAAAATCTTTTAAGATTTTTGGTGAACTTATAATATCATCTAGCATTTTTTGTTTGAAGCTAAATAGAGTTTCAGAATCTCAATAGATATTATATGCATCAATAAGCCTATCTGGAAAAGTTTTATTTTCATATTTATGCAGTTCATCTGAAAAATTCAATACATCTATATAATAATCATCTTGAGCCAAAGTTGATATTTCCTTACCAATTGGTATTTCATCTTGAATCTGGTAAACTTCTCAATCAGTTCAAAATTCATTATAAGTATTATCTACAATTAAATCTTTTGATTTTTCTATAAAATCTTTTAGTAATTCTTTTATTTCTTCAGAACTCACTAAATCACTTTTATTACAAACAAGTAAATCTATACTTGATTTTTTTCTATTCCATTTATCTAGTTTCGCATCACTTCAATAACAAGTTATAACGATATCTCATGAATTAAGTAAATCTACTATTTGAGAATTTATTTCATGTGATGCTAAATATATAGCATCTTTTATATCTATAAGAGATAATTCTATAAATGATTGTTTGTAGTTGAAATCCATATTTTTTTGTAATTTAAAAGAGAGTTTTATAAGGATTTTTCCTTCAAAGTCAAAATAAAAACTATTTCAGAAGAAATAGTTTTTATTTTTTTATTTTTCTACTACAAAATGCATCATCATTCCAGACATAAGATGTTCTGCAATATGACAATGACTCATCCAATCTCACGGATTATTCATATCAACAAGAATTTCTACAGTTTCTCATTTTTTGATTAAAGTTGTATCTTTCCAAACTAGATTAGTTTGAGCTACTCAATTTCTAGAAATAACAAGAAATCTTTGACCATGAAAATGTATAGGATGTTGCATTGGATGCATAGAATTTGGATCATTATAAATTTTGATTTTTACTTTATCTCAAACTTTAAATTTCCAATTTATATCCATATTTTCTTTTCCAGTATTGTCTTCTAGGATTTTCCACTGAAGTGTATTAGAATTTGAATTTTTGTTCATTGCTTGCATAGAATCTTCCCGTTCTATTCAGTCATCATTTTGTTCATTTCACATATTCATTCATCACATCATCCCTCCTCACATTCATCATTTCATTCATTTATGACCTAAACTAAGAGTCAGATTTTTATCTACTGGTTTGTCAAAATAAGGTCTAAATTTATCAATATCTGATATTACATCTTTATTAGTTCTCAAAGTATCAAACTCTCATTTATAAGAATTTTTTATTTTTTCATTGCTTACAACTACTTTTCAAAGAGTATATTTTGAAACTGGTGTTATATTTTGAATTTCAAAAGTTCCAGAATCTGGAAAATAAACATCAACAACATATCTTTCAGCTGGTGCTATAGTGAAATTTTCTATAAAAGTCTCTTTTTCATATTTTCCATTATCACCTCAAACAAGCTTTATTTTAGCTCATGGAATATGAATATTATAAGGTCTAGTATTTGAAACATTTGTGAAATACATTCTAAGAACTTCTCATTTTTTAGCATTAAGAGTATAAGCAGTATCTCCATTTATCATCATAGTATTTCCGTATCTTCACATTAAAACATAGTT
Source organism: Candidatus Altimarinota bacterium (assembly GCA_028713225.1). Taxonomy (GTDB): domain Bacteria; phylum Patescibacteriota; class Gracilibacteria; order BD1-5; family UBA6164; genus JAQVPN01. The sequence continues at coordinate 18,316 of JAQTOS010000002.1, read as the reverse complement.
TGAAAATGATGAAGAAAATTTCTCGATTTTGTCGTTGTCCATCAAAATATCATCCAAAACCAAAGTTTCTTCTCTATTTACTTTTGACCAATAATTATCTCAAGTTGGTTCAACTAAATAATTTCCATAAAGTCACATAGCTTGTTGCATATCTTCTGCAACATGTGGATGATACCAATAAATTCCAGCATCAGGAAATTTCAATTTATATTCAAAAGATTCTCCATATTTCAAAACTTTTTGTTTTCACATCATATCAACTGGAACTCAATCAAATGCATTATCAAGTCTTAATCCATGAGAGTGCAAAGTTGTTTCCAAATCTGGAACTTTATTTATAAATTTCAAAGTTATTTCGCTATTTTGAGCTACTTTTATCACAGGCCCTGGAATACTTCCATTATAAGCAAGCATTTGTACTTCCTTATTTCATATTTCTTTTTTCACTTTTGTTACTTCCATTGTATAAGTATCGCCATTTTTCAATTCTATAATTTCCGCTTTTTTAGCACTTGCTAGATTAGAAATATCACTAGAATCTGTTTTATTTTCCACTGCTACATTAGTGGATTTTGATGCCAAAGCTGTATATTTTTCACAACCAGGCATTTCTGGCATCATAGAACAATGAGCAGCCATTTGCTTACTATATCACTCAAAAGGAACTTTATTTTCTGAAAAATTATTTCATCACATCATTCTGTTATGAAATGAAGAAAAATTTTCATCTCTAAATTCTGATTTAAAAAGGAAAATTCACATTATAACTACAATTGCAGTTAAAAGTCCTATTATTATTTTTTGGTTCATAATTATTATTTTAAATACTAAAAAAACTATATTATTTTATATATTAATTTTCGCGCACGAAAAAAAATCTAAACTTTATAAAAAGATAGTTTTTAAGTATTTGATTTTATGATTTTTACGAGATTATGATAAGCATAATTACCAGATATTTTGCTTTTAATTCAAGGCGGAGAATTCAAATTTAATATATTTTTATTTGAAAAATCGAAACTCGGTTCTACAAATGAAAATGATGGATTTTTAAAAATAATTTTTACTACTTTTTCTTTTGTTTCTAATTTTGCAACATAAATTGCAGATGAATTATAATTATCAGAATAGCAACAATCAGAATTACATTTTTTGCTTTCTTTTTTTATTTCTTTATCTCCACAACAAGAAGAATCCATAGAATCTTGCATATCAGACATTGAAGTCTCACATTTTCAAGTATCGCAAAAAGCCATAACAGAATTATGGAAATTTGAGATAGTCAAAATTGATAATATTACAAAAAAACTAAGTATTTTTTTCATATTTGAAAATTATTTTATATATTTTTAGTATAGAGTATTTTCAGAAAAAGCAAGAAAAATAGATTATATATTCTAATAATTAATTATATAGACATCTCAATCTGTCTTGAAATTTAATTTATTTAATTTTTTGTTAAAATAAAATAAATTCTCTTTTTTATATTTTATATATGGATATTTTGTGATAATTTGTTTTATAAAAAATTCCCTTTGGAAATCTACATTTGAGTCTATTTTATGAATTGGAGTCAAAAAATTATTATACATTGTTAGATTCAGACTTGTATCTTTCGATATACTTATCAAATAAATACTTTTTTCCTTAAGTTTTCAAAAATCCCAAACTCTTAAATGAATTCTAGTAAAATTACTATCTGATTTCATTTGAAATGCCATATTTTGGGCTTTTCAATTCAAATATAAATTACTTACTGGTAATTCTTTTTTCATGTAAAGTGAATAAAAATCTCTTAATCTAATATTATTATCTACAAATGTTTCATTTTTTATCCGTCACAAATTATTTAATAACTTAGAAATATCTTTATCTGTAACTATTATTATATTTACTGGCTGAATTGTTTTAGCTTTATTATCTGAAAAATAAGTATCTAAATTGGTATAATTTTTAATATTTTCAATATTATTTAACTTGTAATTAAAGTTATTTTCTTCTGATAAATATCAGTTTGAAATTTTAAAAAAAATTAAATATAGAGATATACAATAAAGGATACAAAATATAATTGATATAAATACTATATGCTTCAAAACAAATCTAGATAGGATAAATCGTCTTTTTTCTATTCTATGTTCTATTAATTTCAATCTACTAATAATATAATATTTTTTGTAATAAAAATATATCACCAAGAAAAAACTTAATGCAAATATTATCAAAAATATATAATTAATAAAAAACGACCCTAATATCATAAAAAGAAAATTATCTTTTAAATAAAACTTAATTCTTTAATTTTTTTACAAGTCTAGTTATAATCAAAATATTTATAAATACAATTATTGCTCCAAATCAAAACATCGAAATATTTCTATCTATACAAATACCTCAAATAAGTGGTCAAATAAACATACTCATAGATTGCAAAGATCACATAACTCACATTATTTCTCATCTTTCGTGCTCACCCGTATTTTCTACAATTTCAGATTGATAAATAGGATTTACAACTCATTGCAGAGCTACTAAGAAAAAGAAAACAATCAAGAATGTTGTTAAATCTTTTATTAAAAAAAGCATTACAAAAAGTATAAAAATTCAAATATTTATGATGAAAAATAACTTGCTCAAAGAAAACATTTTCAACCAAAATCTCTTTAGTAAAAATGCTTGATTAAAAGCTATAACAAGTCATACTGCACTCATTATATATCAGGTTACATAGGCAGGAAGAGAAAATTCTTTAGCCAAAAATACTGGAAACATCCCTTGATAAAGAGAGAAACTAAGAATAAGCATAAAAAGTGAAACTATAAATATTCTTACATTTACATCTTTTAAAAATTTAAAAATAGAACTAAATGGATTATAATTTATTTTCTTTTTTATAGTATTTAAGTGAGTTTCTTTCAAAAAAATAATCATCATAACAAGCTCAAATACAGAAGCAATTGTCATAAGCCAAAATGGAGCTTTTACTCAAAATGCTAACAGCATAGCTCAAAGAGCTGGTCAAACAATAAATCCAAGTCAAAATAAAGCTCAAATTATTCACATATTTGTCATTCTTTCTTTTTTATCTTTTGATATATCTGACATCATAGAACTTATAACACTTATATTTCAACCAGTAATTCAATTTATAATTCTGGCTAATATAAAAATTGTAAAACTAGCAGTCAAAGTCATAAGTAGATTTGAAGCCACAGATCACACAATACATAAAATAAGTATTTTTTTTCTACCGAAAACATCAGATAATTGCCCCAAAACCGGTCCAGCTATAAAAGAAAAAAATGCATACGCAACAATAGCATAAGATATTAGATGAGCCGAAACTCAGTAATATTTTGCTAAATCTGGTAAAGTTGGAACAAAAATTCCAATAGCCAAAATATCCAGAAATCCTATAAATATTATCATCAATTTATTTGTATCTATTTTTTTCATTCTGAAAGCTTTAATTTTACGTTTTTAAATTGGCTTTATTTATACTCAGAAAGTGTATTTTATCAAATTTTTAGTGAGTATTTTAAAATTTGACTTTAGTTTTTAATCTAGTAAAATTTCGGTAAATATTTTTTAAATTTTATTTATGAATAAACAAATAAAACAAAGTATCCTTTCTGGATTAGCATTCTCCGGAACTGTTCTATTTTCTTATCTATGATTTGCAGTTTGGACTGATTTACCTACTCAAGTTGATAATACTCCACTAAATGCTAGTATTTGGAACCAAGTTATAACTACAGTAAACAATATTTGAAAATCTCAATTGTGAGTAGACCAAACTCGGTTGCAAGTAGAACAAGCTGAATATCTATTGCTACAGCCACACAATATACAAATAATACGGGAAAACCCATAATAGTTTCAGTTTACAATGTAACTACAGCAAACCAATGTCGGTTAGTTATAAATGGAGTTGTAGTCACAGGAGCAATAAGCGGTGTAACAGGAATTGTACCAAATGGATCAACATATTCTATAGTTGTCACAGGATGAGTATCAAGGTGGTTTGAACTAAGATAATAATAATTAATTTTAAGAAACTATGAAAGAAACAATTAAAAAAGCCTTTTTAGGATGAATTGTTTTCCTATGAACAGTTATAACTTGATTTATAGGATTTGCAGCCTGGACTGATTTGCCAACTCAAACTAACTGAGACACTCTAAATTCTACTATTTGGAATAATTTAGTAACTACAGTAAACAATATTTGAAAATCTCAATTGTGAGTAGATCAAACTCGGCAAAACATGGACTTAACTAACACTAGTTCACCAAATTATAGAACTTCATGAGCTATTTATACAAACACTACTTGAAAACCTATAACAGTATCTATTTTCCCAACTACAGTTGCTGGATTTGTACTAGCATCTTATGTAAACTGAGTTAGAGTAAGTTATTTATATTCATCATCATCTGCTAATTTAGTAGCAACTTATATTGTTCCAAATAATGCTCAATATTACACAACAGTAAGTGCGTGAACAATAAATACTTGGGTAGAGTTAAGACAATAATATTATATATTATAATAAAAAAAAATCTAAGCTTTCGCTTAGATTATTTTTTTATTTAACTCCATACTTTTTCTTAAACACCATATAATACAAACTTGGAAGTACAAGCAGTGTGAAGACTGTTGAAACTGATAGTCAGAATATTATAGAAAGTCCTAGAGATGTCCAAGTAGGATTACTTAGAGTAAGTGGAACCATACCAAGAACTGTACAGATAGAAGTTAGAACTACTGGTTCTAGTCTGCTCATTCAGGCATCTATTATAGATTCTTTGAATGGAATATTTTCTCATAGATTTTGGTTTATCTTATCAAAAAGAATTATTCAGTTTCTTACAACTATACCAAAAAGTGCAACTAGTCAGATAAGACCTGGGAAACTAAGTGGTTGAGCAAATAAAGTTAATCCATAAAATACTCAAATTAGAGAAAGTGGAATAGTTATAAGAACTAAAACTGATTGTCTAAATGAATCATAAAGCAATATCAAAGTTGCGATGATGAAAATCATACCAAATACAAGTGCGATAAGCAAACTCATAACTGATTTTTGGTTTTCTTCATTTGCTCAACCTGTTATAAATTGGTAACCTGAAGGCAATGTATAATTAGCAGTTTTCTTGTTAAATTCCGCAAGTATTTGAGCTCAAGTAACTCATTTAGCAGCACTTGCTGTAACAGAAACTATTCTCTCTTGGTCTATTCTAGTTATAGAAAAAACTGAAGCTTTAAATTTTTCTTGGACAATATCTCTCAAATAAACATATTGTCATTTATTGTTTAATAATTTCAAATCTTTGATTTTATCCAGAGTATCTGTTGATGCTGTATCGTACTTTGTTCTAACAATTATTTCATCTGTTCATTTATAAATTTTTGTTGATTCTACTCAATCTATAGCATTTTTCAAAAAACTTGATACTTGTGGAATACTCAAATCATATAAAGCTAATTTAGAATTATCTAATGCAAAATTATATTCAAAAGGAAGAGCTTTTCTAGAAGTATCTATGTTTATAGCTCCAGGAATAGTTTGCAGAGTTTTTTTAACATAAGATGAAATTTTATCCAAAACTATGAAATCATCACCTGAAATTTTTAATTCGAAATCCCCTCAAGCTGGAGGTCCAGAAGATGATTCTACAACTGTAACTTTGAAGTCTTTTATATTTTTAACTTCTTGTCTTAGTCTTTCGGCTATATCAATAGATGACTCTTTTCTACCATATTCTGATTTTATAAGATTTATACTTATATTTGCATAATTTGATGAAGAAGATGAGCTTCAACCAGATGATTTCCCTACAGAAGCAAGTCATCCGATAGAAGTAGAAAATGATGAAACTTCTTTTTCTTTTAATACTAATTTTTCTACATTTAATGCTAATTTACTCATTTTATCAAGCTTAGTTCCAGCCTCAGCTTCCATATTTATATATAAATTATCAGCATCTCATTTTGGGAAAAAATCACTTTTTAATATTCCAGAAATTGGTAAAACCAAAGCAGAAAAAAACAAAAGCAAAGTTCAAAGTAACAAATTTCTTACTCTTTTATTTTCTGAAATTAAGTAAGTAATAACTTTACCATAAAATTGTTCTAAAGGATGTAGCGAAATAAATCCAGAATTTAGGGCTTGATTTAATTTTTCTTTAAACTTAGATTTTCATCTAATTTTGATAGAATCAGAAGATATTTTATCATCTTTTCCAGAAAACATTACAGCCAAACTTGGATTTATAGTAAGAGCTATAACAAGAGAAGCAAGTAAAGTAATAGTTATAACAAAAGGAATAGAAAATATAAATTTACCTATCATTCATGTCATAAAAAGCATAGATGAAAATATCCAAACAACCGTCAAAGTGGTAGTAATAAGTACTTTATGATAATCACGAAGTACTAAAATAGCTGCTTCTCTAGTCGTAAATTTCTCAGTTTTTTTATACTGATTTATTGCTGAAATTACTACTATCGCATCATCAACTAAAAGTCAAAGAGATAAGATAAGAGCAAACATTGAAAGGAAATTCAAAGTCTGTCCAGCCACAGCCATAACTGTAAAAGTTATTAAGAAAACTAGTGGAACGGCAGCTCAAGCAACGAGAGCTTCTTTGATTCAAATTATCAAAAACAAAGTAATAAATACAAGAAGTACTGTAATTATTCAATCTCTTATAAGATGAGATAAATCTAATTTAATTCTTTCTGATTGATCTACTATTGTAGTTATTTTTAAATCACTTGGAATAGTTTTTTTGAGAAGCATTTCGTCAAGTGCAACTTGTCCTTCATTTACTAAGTTTACTATTGAACCTCAAGTTTTTTTTACAACTGATAATGTTACTGCATTTTGACTTTTTCATCCTGCATCACTCATTCTAGAAATAGAAGTGATTTTTTTTGGAGATTCTTTTACATCTGCAATATCTTTTAAAGTAATAGTTCCAGTATCACCAAATTTTGTTACAACTATGTCTTTTATCTTATTTATATTATAAAATCTCTCATCAACAGATAAACTATGAGTATAATCTCCAATATCATAATTTCCTATTGGCATAGTCATATTTACTGATTGCAAAGCTTGGTTTACACTTGTTAAACTAAGATTGTAATTTTCTAATTTTTTAGGATCTATACTAACTAAATATTCAGTTTCAGATCAACCAGATATTTTAACCTCAGAAATAAGTGGATTTTTTTCAAGTTCATCTCTAATTTTTTTAGCATAAGTATAAAGGGCAAATCCATCATAATTTCCAGAAACTGAAAAAGTCCAAATAGGAGTATCTGAAAAAGAAAATTCTTTTACAATTGGATCTTTAGCATCACTTGGTAATTGAGATTTTACAGCATCTACTTTATCTTTCATATCTCTAACAGCTTCAGTTGTATTTACAGTAGATTTAAATTGTACAGTAATAGCCGAAACTGAATTTTGTGAAGTAGATGTAATAGTATCAATACCATCTATTTTCGCGATTTCTTTTTCTATTTTTTTAGTCACCAAATCTTCCATACTTTCTGGACTTGCTCCAGGCAAAGTAACAATAACAGAAGCAATTCCAATATTTATTTCTGGATTTGATTCAAGAGGAAGACTTTTTAGTCACAAATAACCTGCAACTACTATCATCATAATAATTAGTATAGTAAATCTAGTTCTATCTATGAAAAAAGCATACCAAGATTTATCAAGATTTTTATCATATTCTAGAGCAGCTAGATATTTTGATTCTATTTTATTTGTCATAAAATTTTGTTTAATAATTATTCTTGTACAGTATCACCTTCACTCAAATTCAGAGTTCCTTCTGTTACTATTTTATCTCAAACTTTTAATCAATCAGTAACTACTACTTCATGAGAATTTGAAGCTCAAATTTTTATATTTTGAGAAGATAGAACACTTCCACTTCAAATTTTGTAAACTGAGAAATCTCAAGTACTTGAAGTTATAAGAGCTGTAAAAGGAATAACAATTAAATTAGCATCAGTTCCAGTTTCTTTTTTCATAAATACATCTACATAATCACCCAAAACTACACCAGAAAATTTTGTAAAATCAAAACTAACTTCTACTTTGTACATTCTTGTAACTGAATCAGCAGAAGCTGAAACAAGGCTTATATTCCCTTTTATTTCTTTTCAAGATTTTGAAATAATTACTTCTTGTCCAATTTTTACAAACTTAATGTTATCAGAATTTAGGTCAAGTTTTACTATTTGAGAATTTTCATTTGATATAGAAAATGCTGGAGTTCCTGCTCCTAACATTTGACCAATTTCTATATTTTTTGCAGTAATTACTCCAGAAAATGGAGCTTTTATAAGAGTATTATCTATTTGTTGTAATACTTGATTTTTTTGTCCAGCGCTAGAATCAAGTTGATTTTTTGTAGAAGCAAGACTAGCATCAAGTTTGGCTTTTGAAGAATTATAAGCATTCTCTGCTATTTTAACAGCATTATCTACAGCATCTCTTGAAGATTTTATAGTAGCTATAGTGCTTTGTAATTGATTTTGTAAAAGAGTTTTATTACCAGAAATGCTATCTAAATTAGTATTTGTAGAACTTAAAGTATTTTGTAAACTAGTTTCTGCTATAACAATAGCTTGATTAAGAGATGTTTTTTGAGTCTCTAAACTAGTTTTTGTACTTGATATAGTTGAAGCTAAATCATCTTGAGAACTTTGAAGATTTATAACAGTAGCCCTAACTCAAAGAACTGTAGCTTGATTAGCTTTTATACTTGCTTTCATAGCCGCTAAAGTAGCATCATTAAAAGAAGATGAAACTATTGAATTATCTGTAACTTTTACTAAATCATTATAAAGAGTAACTGTTTTATCAGCTAAAGTTTTTAAATTATCCAACTGAGTTAATGTATCATCATTAGAAGAATTTAATTTATTATAATAAGTTCTAGCCGCAGTATAATCAGTTTCAGCTTTTGTTTTTGTTGAAGTATCTTTTGCTCCTAAATAAACTTCATATGAATCATTTAGATATCTATTTTCTGAACTTATTCAAAGTATAGTATCAGCATAAGTAAGAGCTGAATCTATAGAAGTTAAACTAGAATTTATACTAGAATCTATATTTTTTAATAAATTTTTATTTTTAGTATTAAGAGAAGAAATAGTTTCTAAGTAATTTTTTTCAAAATTAGCTAAATTTATTTTAGCAGTTTCCAAAGATTTTTTTGATAAATCTATAGCAATACCAGATGTATCTTTAGTATTTTTATCTGTAGTATTTACATTATCAAGTTGAGTATTTGCCAATTTTAATTGTTCATCTGTTGTTTTATATGTATTATCTCTAGATGTTTTTGCATTTTGAAGTTGTAATTTAGCTGAATCCAAATCTTTTAAAATACTTTCTTTTGTAAGAGTATAAATATCACTTACATTCGCATAAGAATTTGCAGCATTTTGTAAATTTACAGAAAGTAAATTAGCTTTATCGTCAACAACAGCCAAAACATCTCCAGCATTTACTCTGTCTCAAACTTTATAATTTACTTGTTTTATAGATCATCAAATTTGAGCTGAAATTACAGTTTCTTTACTGGCTGCAATTTTTCAAGTCAATTTAAGTTCTTCTGCAAAATTAGATAATGCAATTGTTTCAATTTTTGCATATTTTTTTTCTACAACTTGTTTTTGTTCAACTACACTTGTACTTCAACAAGAAGCAAGAACAAAAGTAGATAATGTTAAAATTCCTATTATTTTTTTCATGTTTTTATATTTAATTATTAAATTATTCTAATTCTATTCCCTCACTTTTTATATATTCAAAAAGTTCTTTTAAATCTTCATTTTTAATCATAGCAACAGCTTTATTATCTTTTGTTACAATAGTTATACTATCACCTGGATTTATATTTAAAAGATCTCTAACTTCTTTAGGAATAACGACTTGTCACTTAGGTCAAACTGTAGTTGTCCCATGAAGCTTCATAGTGCATTTTTTCTCTTGCATATTTTTATTATTTTTATTAAATATTTATTTATGGGACTTAAATACTGCTATATAAATCCCATAAATTTAAGGCTTAACGTTTTCCTACAAGTAAGAAAAGTTATACTTATTTTACTTTTTAGTTTTTAAAAGTCAAATATTTCACAAAAAATAAGATATATTTATAAGGTAATATACTAATAAGTCAATCGTAGGAAAAATTATTTTCTTAATTTTTCCTATTTTTTATATAAAAAAGTTTTGACTATTTTTTAATTATACATATATTCCTCCAACATTTTTATAAGAAGTCTAGTATTTAAACCAAAAGTTCGAATATGAACTAAATACTTTAAATCTTATTAAAAGTGGCAAAAATTAAAAAAAAGAAAATCCTGAAAAATCAGGTGAAAGAAAAAAAATGAAAAGAACACTGTTAAGTATTTCTGTTGCTACACTTCTTGCTGCCTCTATTGAAGGCTCACAATTTGATACAATCAACAAACAATCCGTTTCAGCTCTTGATTTCGTCGATGAAAATAAATATGACCTGATTGGGAAAATCACCGGAGATGAAGAAAACAATGACGTTGTTTTACAAAGTTCAAAATACAAACACATCGCTTTCAACCCTGATCACGATACAAATGTACTAGCACTCGTGCTCAAGAACAAGCAAAACGGTGAATTCACTATGTTGCATACAATGAATAACATTGATGAAAATATTAGTTTGCAAAAAAAATTGACGCAAACTTCATTGCTTCAAAATGGTGATTACGCGATTTCAATGACTGTTGCAAGTAATGAATCTTCAGCCGAAGCTAAAATCCACAGTGATGGCTTAATGCTTTTCATGACAAATTCATCTGGTATGCCAATCACTTTTGCGGAACCTAGCGCAGAACTGGCAACTGAAATGATTATTTGTGCAAACGAATTCAATCCGGTAAACAAAATCATCGCAGCATCCGAACAAGATCAATCGGCATCTGCGTAAAAAGCGATAAAAATGTTTTTAGGTGATAAATAAGATTAGCTTATATTATCTGCCTGATTAAATTTACAAGATAATTTTAAATTATCTCATCCCCCACTCTCAAAAAGAGTGGGCTTTTTTATACAAAAAAATCCGACCAAAATAGGTCGGAAAATGTTTTTCAAAAACAGTATACTTTAGCTTCAATTTCAAGGGTTTTTAATCCCTTATAAAAAGACTCTTCAGCTTTTTTTTCAAGTTCACACTTGATTTGCAGGTTTTCAGTATAGATTACCGGCAATTTCATGATTATAATATTTGCCTTTGTATCAATCTGATCTCGAATAGCTTTTTCAGATGACATATTAACAAATGAAATTTTAGCTTCATCATTAAGACCATCCAAGATATGAGTAATCTCGAAAAATCGAGAAATGTCATTTGGTTTCGCTCGACTTGTTCCAAATTGACAACCAGGATAAGGTTTTTGTGAAAAATCAAATTCACCTTTTTCCACAGCCGGTAAAAATCCGTCATAGAGCTCATCTAGTGCATAAAGCAAATAACGAAATGCATTGGTAACAGTTTTCCCTTCTCTACGAGAGGAAATAGAATCCTCATTATAGCGAATATATGGAAATGTTTCTGAAAACCAATTTTGTAAAGCATTTGCTGAAATAAATTCAGCTCGTCTTTTCTCTATTTCCCAAATCTTTGCAAATTCAGGGAAAATTTCAGCAATTGAATCAAAAAGCTTTTTTTCATCAAGAACATCCTCAACAATACCTTCATTTGCATATTTTAAACATTTTTCCCATCCCCCCTTAGAACCACTAAATTCAAATGGTAAAGGATGAAAAACTCTCTCACTTGAAGTAGCTTTTTGTTTCAGGTCTCGATATTTTCCCTCAAATGCTTTCAAATTTTCACGGAAAGCTTTATCCGCAAATACAAGAGAGTAAAAAATTGGTGAATTTTTCCCAGTAACTTCCAGTTTTGAAAGATACTTCAAAAGTTTGGGAGCAATTTCTCGTGTTCCATTCCCAAACATAGATTGCAAAAGAGAAATTTCTGTCGGAAGAGAATGGAAAATTGAGTTTAATTCACATCTTCTATTCCCCAAAGTTCTTCTTCCAAAAAACTCTGTATCTGACATATCTCTACCATAGGAATATACATCAACTGGTAAAGAAACATTATAAAGATAGGTTTCAAACGACATACCATTTTGGGGGTCGATAAATATTGCACCAGCAGATTCATCCATATCATTCAAAATAGCGATAGGATTTGAGTATGGAATATAAACCTTGTTAGTTCTCACGAAGAAAACAACTTTTTTGGGGTCCAAGTTGAAATAATCAACTAAAATTTCAGCATCAGGATATTTATCCGTCAATGCAATATGAGAAACTTGCGTTTCACCATTATCAAGCATATACTTGTTTGGGTAAATTTCCCATTTATCATCAGAATTGATGTAAATAGGGGTATTTTTTCCACCAAACATTCTTTTAATAGCTCTTGTTAACAGATTCATGACGAATCCTTTATATGGATTTTCGCATACTCTTTCAGCAAAGAAACAATTTTCCCCACCTACTAATAATATGCTTATAATTATATATAATGATTTTGTAAGTATTGTCAAATACAAAAAAGAGAAGATATAAATCCTCTCTTAAGCAAAATAATTCAGTAAAACTTTTTCAAGTTCAAATTTAAAATCTTCTTCAGCTGAACCTACAAAATCTCAAGATTTCATTTGTAAATCAAGCTCAACAATATCTTCAAAAACTTTAAATAATTTTTCAGCAGATACTGCGTAATTTTTATCAACTAAAAATCATCTATTACCTAGTCATAAATCTTCTACTATTTTTCTTGAAGTATAAGAGTCAGATTTAAGCTTGTAAACATATACATAAAATCTAAGATTAGAAAGAAAACTCCAGTAAAATTGAAAATATGAATTTCTTTGTAATATTGTATCTAGTTTTGAAAAAAATTGATTTTTCTTCAGATTTAAGAAATCATCAAGAAGTGGAAAAATATTTTGTTCTAGCTCTGGAATAACAAAATTTTCTATAATTTTTGAGTCTATAAAATCATTTGTAATATGTAGTTTATCTATTTCATTTACTATTTTATAAATATCTCCAGCTTTGTATGAAATAATCAAATCAAGTGCTCTAGAATCAATAGAATTTGGATATATTTTTTGTAAATTATCTTTCAAATCAATATCATCTTTTATATCAAATTCTTCTATTTTCCCGTGCTCTTTGATAAATTTATATATTTTTGAAGCTTTTAAAATATTAGTTGAAGTCAAAACTACTATATTATTTTCAGGGATGCGAGGAAAAATATTTAATAAAAAATCATTTAAATTACTAGTATTAGTATCATCATTATTATCTTCCTCATCATCTTTTTTTGCCTTTGCTTTTTTGAAAAAATCTTCTATTATTATCACTTTTTTATCTCCCAAAAATGGACTTGATAACAAATTTTCTCGCAAAAAATCCTGACTAATCTGGGATAAATCTCTAATATGTAATAAATTAAAATCTCAAAACTTATCTATAAAAGCTTTCTTCCAAGATTGTACTTTTTTTTCTATTAAGTATGAACTATTTCAAGTGAATAAGTAAATCATCTAAAATATGAATTATTAACTATAATAAAATCTATTTTATTAAATTTATCAAAAAAAACAATTTAAAAATCCTTTTTACATAATGTAAAAAGGATTTTTTTTAATTTGCATAAATATATCATCTGATAGCTCTACTTGATTTTGGAACTTTTCTCGTAGTAACTTCTCAAAATGCACGATAGTTCATATCTTTTACTATAATATTAGCTCCATCATCTCAAGCAACTATTCAAACATGACCATAATAAGAATTATATCAAGACCCATTAAATACTACTATAGATCAAACTTCTGCAGTTCTTCAAACTGGAACTCATGCAGCTCGAGCATTATTATACCACGCACCAGCATTACCTCTCCAAGTTACATTTTTATACTGAGCAACAAACCGGGTACAATATCATCTTGCAAATTTATTTGATCCACTAGATGGTGCAAGCAAAAGTTTATTTGATGTTTTTCTAATTGTTTTAGATGACACTAATTTTGGATTTTTTGAATTAGATTTAGCTACCAATCTATCATTTTTACTTATTTTTTTATCATTTTTAGCAATAACTGGACTTTCTATTTTTATTTCTTTTTTAACAGCACCAGGAATTATAAGATTTTGCCAAACAACTAAACTATCTCCTGATAGAGAATTTTGAGTAATTATATCTTGTTTTGAAACTCCATAGTAAGAAGCTAATCTATCAAGTGTTTCTCATTTTTCTACTCTATGAATTATTCCAGAAACTGGTGGAATTTTTAATTTATCTCAAGGATGAATTACAGAATTTGAATTTAAATTATTAGCCCAAATTATACTATCTATATCAATACCAAAATCATCCGCTATACTTCAAATAGAGTCTCAAGATTGTACTTCATAGTTAATAACTTGTGAAACTCCTGAAACATCTCTTGAATGATCTGTATTCATTGAGTTTAGAGACAAATAAGCATTTTCAGTAAGAGTTAAATCTCATAAATTATTAGTTGAATCACTAATATTATAAGAATCGATGATTGAAGACTCATCTATATTTGTTCTATAAAAATCTACGTTTGTATTGTAAAAAAAATTTGCAAACATAGGATATACAGGAAGAAGAAAAACTATAATTATAAAAACTATATTATAATTTAATCTATGATAAAATGCTCTGAATGGATGAATATCTCTAATGCTATTTTTTAAAACTCTAGAATGTCTTTCTATACGAGCCTTTAAATTTACTTTTGATACCACTTTTTTAAATTAAGATTTAAAAATCAAAACTTAAAAATTTTTATATTAGAGTCTTTAAAACTACTAATATCAAATTTCAAATTTTGAACTAAAAAGAGAGTAGTTTTTATTTATTCAATAAAACACGTACTCCCTTTTTATGTAATTAAGCTATACTTAAAATTTCTAATTCAGTAACTTCAGGTCTAAAACCTTTATTTCTAGTATATCTTTTTTTAGATTTCATTTTAAAAACTCTTACTTTTTCACCTTTAAATTGATCTAAAACTTTTAATTCAACTTTTGAATTTTCTAAAACTGGAGTACCAACTTGTACATTTTTACCTTCAGTATCAGAAATAAGTAATGCTTTAAGAGTCATAACAGAGTCTACAGAAACATCTTGATGTTTTACTTCGATTACATCACCAACTTGAACAGTAAATTGATTACCACCTAATTCTATAACAGCTAACATAGTTATATATAATAATAAATTAAAATTTTTTTCTTTGATTTATGCGATACCAATAAGTAAACTACCTAATTCTTACTCGACACCAGTATCAATAATTGCCATAGCATTATATAGATTTTTTCTAAATGTAAAGTTTTTTTAAGCATTTCTTTTAGATTTTCTTCACTGGAGCTATTTTTACATTCATCTTTTTGATTCAATGTCCAGAAAAAGCTATTTCAGCCAATTCTCAAGATAAGCTAACTATAACTCAAATTCAGAATTTTGGATGTTCTAGTCTATCTCATGAAGCAAAACTAGTTACATCATTATCAGCTCTTGGTTTCAATTTTGGACTTGAAATATCTATTCCAGAACTTCAAAAATCACTAGTTAATGAAGTAGTAAAATAATTATTTTTTGTTTCAAATTTATAATTTTCTATTAATTCAGCTGGTATTTCAGCCATAAATCTAGAAATAGGATTTGATATATAATTACCAAAAGTAAATCTCTCGCGAGCTCTTGTAATATAAAGGTCATCTCTCGCTCTAGTCATCGCAACATACATAAGCCTTCTTTCTTCTTCAAGTTCCGCAGGAGAATTTATACTTCTCATATGTGGAAATAAACCTTCTTCAAGTCACATCACAAAAACTCTGTCTGATTCTAATCATTTTGAAGTATGTATTGTCATAAGAGTCACAAAATCCTCTTCTTCATCTATCTTATCCATATCAGTAATAAGTGCTATATCATCAAGAAAATTTGATAAAGATTCTCTTGCTTCCATACCATTATAAGCTGAAGCCAAATTTATAAGTTCGGCAATATTATCTAACTTCCCTTCTTTTTCTTCTTTTGAATATTCTTCTTTTAAATAATCTTCATAGCCAATTTTTCTAACAATTGCTTCTATAAGTTCTCAAACTACAAGTGTTTTTGAACTTTCAAAAAGTGATGAATAAATATCATAAAATCAAGCCAGAGACCTTTTTGCTCCATTATTTAATTCTTCAACTTCAGCCACATTTGATATTATTTGAACATAATTTAGGTTAAAATTTTCTCTGTACATATCAAGAACTTCTGTAGTTTTATCTCAAATTTTTCTTGAAGGAACATTTATGATTCTTTTTGTCGCAACTATATCATCTGGATTATGAATCAATCTCAAATATGCAAGTAAATCCTTGATTTCTTTTCTCTCATAAAACTTCAGTCATCCTATAACTTTATAAGGAATTACTTCCCTAAGCAAAGCTTCTTCTATATTTCTTGATTGTCCATTTGTACGGTATAAAATAAGATTTTTCTTATATGGATGTCATTTTTCTTTGATAATTTTCGCGATAGTACTTGCCTCTATTCTATCATCTGGAGATTCTATAAATACTATTTTTTCTCAACTCGCATTATCTGTCCAAAGAGTCTTATCAAGAGCTGTTTTATTATTTTTAATAATTTTATTAGCAGCTTCAATTATAACTTTTGTAGACCTATAATTTTGTTCAAGTTTAACAACTTTGGCTTCTGGATAATCTTTTTTAAAATTTATAATATTTCTCATATCAGCTCATCTCCAAGAATAAATTGATTGCCAATCATCTCAAACAACTGCCAAATTTCTGTATTTTTCAGCCAAAAGTCTAACAATTTCATATTGTGGAGCATTTGTATCTTGATACTCATCAACCATTATATATTTATATTTTTCCTGATAGGCATTCAAAATCTCTGGATTTTTTAGTAAAGAAAGAGTTTTTATCAGAATATCATCAAAATCTAGTGCATTATTCTTCAGCATTTTGTGTTCATATCTTTTATAAACTTCTCAAACTATTTCTTTGAATTTTGAATCTACATAAGAACTATAAGCTGATGGAGTGATAAGAGAATTTTTAGCGGCCGATATATTGTAAGCAATTTGTCTCGCTGGATACATTTTTTCATCCAAATTCATCTCTTCTTTTGCAATATTTTTTATCATACTGATTTTATCAGACTCATCATAAATAACGAAGTCTTTTTTATATCAAAGGCTTTCAATATTTTCCTTCAAAAACATAAGTCAAATCGAGTGAAAAGTCCCAATTAAAGGCATTCATTTATCTTTATAAGGATTTCCAGTAAAACTTATCCCCATAGTTCTAGCAATTCTATGTTTCATTTCTTTTGCTGCCTTATTCGTGAAGGTAACGCAAAGTATATTAGAGATTGGAATCTGTTTTTCCTTAATCATATATTCCACTCTAGCAGTCAAAGTCGCAGTCTTTCAACTACCAGCTCCAGCTATTATAAGTAATGGTCATTCAACGGTATTTTTAGCTTCTTCTTGTGCAGGATTTAACATCGTTTTCTCTTAAAAATTAATTTTACCCTAGGATAATGATTTTTTTGTTTATGTGAAATTTATTTTTTGGAAAAGAAAACTTTGACAAAATAAAATTCCTGATTATAAATAAATTACTCCAAAAGAGTAAATACACAAGAAAGTGAGAAAACAAAAATGAAAAAGATTGCTCTTGCAGCACTAGCTGCTATGATGCTAATGTTCGGCGGATGTGCCGGAAAAATTACAAACTTCAACTCTGTTGGAGATTGGAAAGCTGATAAAGAAGGTCCTCGATATGCAGCGGTAGTATTAACTGCTGAAATCAAAGATGGCAAAAATATCGGTACAGCCGAAATTATCGAAAATGGTGAGTTCAAAGGCAAAGTTGTAAAATTTACACAAAAATCGTTTTTCGTTGCCACAACACCTCTTCAAAAAGGTGCAGTCATCTGGGTTACTCCATACGACAACAAACAATAAAGTCGGACCAATCGGTCCGACTCTTTTTTTTATTATTTGTTTGATTATTTTTTTAAATATATTAAAATCACATATATTTTAATAACTAATTTTTTCTGTTATGAAAAAACAAGAAATAAAAGCCTTCACATTAGTGGAATTAATCATAGTGATTACAATTCTAGCAATACTTGCTACTATT
>JAQTOS010000019.1 GCA_028713225.1 Candidatus Altimarinota bacterium | reverse complement strand
CAAAAACTTGCAAAACAATACAAAAGCACTAGAATAATTCAGCCAAAATTATATATAACCATTATCATAAATAAATTACAAAGAGGAGAATTTAACTCCTTTCCTTTTGTGAATTTATTTATGAAGGTTATATAGTTTTGGCGAACTTAAAGGGTTAAATTCTCCTTTTTGTTTGCCTTAACTATATATACTTTATTTTGGCATTAAAATTTTATTTTTTTAATGCTTTTTTTATGAAGAATTTTAGAAATATTAAGTTCTATCAAGGTTTTACTCTTGTAGAATTAATAGTAGTTATTACTATTTTAGCAATATTAGCTACAATTGCTTTTATATCTTTTCAAGGCTATATATCAGGTGCTAGAGACACTAACAGAGTATCAACCATATCTAATATAGAAAAATGACTTGAAATATCATATGTAAAAATATGAAATTATCCTATACCTGATAATGCTAATTCATATACTTGATGAACTGCAGAAATAAAACAATGAGTTATTTGAGAATTAACTCAAAGAATTATAAACCTAAATACTATTCCACTAGATCCGTTAACAAACCAAAAATATATTTACTCTATATCTTGAAATTGAAAATATTATCAAATATGAGCAGAAGCTGAAAATTTACAATCAAGTATTTTAAACACTACATATGCTAGTAGTAAATATGCTATAGTAAAATGAAATTATACTTTTGACCCAAGTATACCAAGCTTGATTGTAGCTCCAAATAGTATAAACCCTACATCTTGATTATTTGATTCAAATGTATGTTTTATTGTTAACTGATTAACAAATATTCTTTCATCTAGTTCTTGAGCTTGTATAAAAAAATCTCAAATGGAAATTAAGTGATTTGATGCTAACTTAGTTTGATATTGGGATATGGAAACAACTTTTAATAGTTGATGATTAACTTATTTAAAAGACTTAAGTTGAAATTGAAATTATTGAAGTCTAAGTTGATGAATTAGTATTTGATGAGTTTGATGATATATATGAAAATGAACTTATTTTGATTGAATAAATAAGGATATATCTATTTTAAACGATAAATATTGAACTTGATTTAATTGGTTTGGAAATTGAACATGAGAAACAATATCTTATATTTTTAGTATAAATCCTACAACAACTCTGGATACAACTTATATGCTTACCATGACAAGAACTGCAGAAATGACTAGTTGTATATGAACTTGATATTTGATATTTAGAGATAATAAATGAAATTGAATTACTGTACAAAACTATCCAATAAATTTATGAAAATTTTATTTATTTACTTCTACCTATGATATAAATACTTGAAAGATGAGACTTTATATAAATTGAAACTTATTAGCTGAAAGACTTGAATGAGTTTTTCAACCTGGATGATGAGATTGATATTTTCATATTTGAGCTCTATCAGCTTGATGTAGTTGAATACATTTTGATTGAGTACTTGATGAAATAAAAATATATAATCGTACTTTAAGTAATGATGAAATTAGAAAACAAGCAAAAATAATTTGAATGTAATAAAAAAGAGCCAAAAGCTCTTTTTTATTTACCAATTAACTTGCACCAGTTCTAGCATCTCATCATCTTTTTTTATTTTGCCTATTATTTTCAGAAACTATATTTGAGTTTAGTTGTTCTTTGTTATTATTTCTTTTATATCATACTCTATCACCTACATTTGTTTTAGAATTAACCGACACATTCTCAGTTTTATTATTTGTACCTACACTACAAGAAACTAGTGTAGTTAAAGATAATAAAGCTATAACACTTTTACTTTTCATTTTTTTTAAATTAGAAATTAAAATTAAATAAAATATATGTGTTAATATTAAGAATTGAGTAAGATAAATTATTTCTTTTTTGAATAATGATGTTTTATAAATGAAAAAATTGCTCAAATTATAACTAATAAAATTATGGCATCTGAAAGTCTAGTTATCCATAATTCCGCTTTGTATAAAGAATATGAAAATATATATGGTAATCCTATATGTACTAATCCCCATAAAAATGTTCATATAATTGAATAAACTAAAAATATTCAAAAATTTATCTGATTATATCATGATAAAAATGGAATTGTTTCTTTTAATCAAAGGGTTAATCTTCAAAAAATTAATGCTTTTATAGGATGTTTGTTAATAATATGTTTTGCTTTAGAGAATAATTTTTCATTTATAAAAAATACTTTTATCTTAATATTATTTTTAGAAACATAATATCATAAAAAATAATTTATAGAGTATCAAACAATAGTTCAAAAAAGTGCTGATAAAAAAAGTAAAAATGGTAATATTCAAGTATGAAATGATAAAAAAGAAATAACTACTATGATAGTTGAACCAGGAAAAATAAAACCTATTCAAACAAGTGTTTCAATAATAACAACCATAAAAACCAGTAAATATATCCAATCTCAAAGAAGTAACACATATGGTCAAATCAAATTCACTAAAAAATTTATCATATTATTTTAATTGTATATTTTAAAATTAACTTTCTTATTTATATTATACTTTCTAATTAATATGCAAATAAAAATAAACTATTTAAAAAAGAGCCTGAGGCTCTTTTTTAATCACCGTGAAATATTATTTT
>JAQTOS010000018.1 GCA_028713225.1 Candidatus Altimarinota bacterium | reverse complement strand
TATTTTTTAGAAATTATCTCAACTATTTCCATTTCTTTTGATTTTCATTTTAGAGTTAAAACTCATAAATCGTTAGTATTATACCGATTTGGTACTATAGATTTTGGAATTTTAATTTGATTAATTCATCATTCTAATCTAGCAGCAGTATTTACTATATCTCAAATAACAGTTTGCTCTTTTTTATTTTCTCATCAAATCCATCAATAAATTAGAACTCACGCATTAATTCAAAATCAAACTTTCAATCAAAATTCTTTCAAGTATTCTATTTCTTTATCTTTTAATTCCAAAGAAAAATCAATAGCATTATCCAAATCATCAAAAATAAAAACAATTTCATCTGCTACGTATTTATTAATCTTTCAAGAATTATATTTATGTATAATTTTTTCAGCAACATTATAAAATCAGTTTAATAAACTAATAACTTCTTCTGGCTTATTATTTTCTGACCAAGATGTAAATCATCTTATATCCATAAAAATAACTGCCTTATACATTTTTTTTGAATAAGAACTAACTTTTCATGATTTAATACTATCCTCTAAATCATTACTATCAACAATATAACTTGAATATTTATGTAAAACTAAAAGTAAATTATCAAGCATATATTTTCTTTTTTCAGATAAATATATATCTAATGAAAAAATAAAAGATAAATATATAAAAATAAATAGTAAAAATGAATGTGTATTTTCTGAAGATAAATAAAAAGTGAAAAAATTAATACTATTATCTGCAGTATATTTTAAAAGAAAATAAAATATAGGAATTATAAGAATTTTTAGAGAAATATCTATTGATTTTAGGTATAAATTATATCATTTATTGTTTTTATCAAAATAGAATTCAAATCATCTAAAAAGTCAATTAACTAATGCATATAAAAAATATAATATATAAATAGGATTTCATAAAATATCTCCTTCATCAATAAATTCTATAAATAAATATAAAAATGGAACTAAAATATTAATAAGAAATATTTTAATAAAAGATAAATTTTTAATTTTTATAATAATATATGTCTGAACTAAAAGTCATATTAATAAAAATAAATGTATTGGCGTGAAAAGCTTTGATATTCAAGATATAACAACTTCAGAAATAAGTGGAAAAGCTAAAAAAGCTGTATTTTTTGTAAGTTCCTTAAAAAATCTAAATATAATTGATTCATTTAACAAGTTCTTAAACTCCATAATTTATAATTATAATATATATTTATAACTATATTATAGACAAATAATTTATCTAGCAAATTATTAGTATAAAAAAACTAAAGATTAATCTTTAGTTTTTTTAATTATTTAACTAATTTATAGTAGATAAAAATTGATTAAATCAAACTGTAACATAACTTGCTCATGATACTGTATCTATTTTCAATCATTTTAATTCTTTTCAAATTACTTGTAAAGGAGCATTTTTAGCAAAACTATCAATTGGATTTTTTCCATTTATATCAGCTCAATCTATTATCATATCTTTAACTTTTCAATCTTCAAGAATGAATTTTCATTTAACAGGTACTTTATTTCAACCAATTTCATATACAAACTCAAAAGATTTTTCAGTTTGAGAAGTAGCTGAATCAACAGTAGTAGAAGAAATATTTTCATTTAATACTTCTCAAGTTGTTGTTTGAGTTGCTACAGATTCAGTAGAAGTTGAATCAACTGTTGTATTTAGATTTGTAACTTCTTCAGTTTTTGAACAAGAAGCTAAAGCTATAACTGGTAATGCTATTAAAGCTCAAATTTTTTTCATAAATAATGTTAATAAAATTATAAAGTTATTAAATTTTATTAACTGTAAACAAAAAGTCAATATTTAAGGTATTGACTTTTAATAACACTATATTAAATATAGTGTTATTATACATTAACTAGCAGAAGTTTTTGTATCATATTTCTTTTCCTTTTTAATATTTTTTTTATTTATTAATCAAGTTCAAAAATTAGGATTTTTTAGTTCTCAGCTACCATACTCAGGTATTCTTTTATTTTCTCATGTTCAGGTATTTTCTAAAAAATTTCAACTTCATTCTAATAATCAAGTTCAAAAATTAGAATTTTTAATTTCTCATGTTCAAGTTTTCTCTAAAAGTTTTCAACTAAATGTATTAGTTTTTTTTAATTCTACTTTTTTGATAATTTTTGAGTTAAGTTTTTTCTTTAGAATTTTAGTTTTTAAAAGTTTTCAACTTCAAGTTTTAATTTTTAAATCAACATTAGTATTACTTGCTATTGTTTCTGTAGAATTTAATAATACAATAGTTCATATCAATCAAGCTCATAAAGAAGCAATAATTTTTTTAGATGTATTTTTATTTTTCATAAAATAAATTTAAAATATAAATGTAATAGTATTATATAAATAATAATTAAGAATTAAGTAAGAAAAGAGACTAAAATATACTAGTCTCTTTTCTTACTTAATTTGAAGTCATTGTATTTCAATTATTACTCATTCAAGAAGTTCAATTTTCCATAGTTCAACTAGAATTATCTTCATCTGAACTATCAGTTTCATTAACTTCGTTAGCTGAGTCTTTTAATATATTTCACATTTCACTATTTAAAGATGTTTTAATTAACTCATCAGTTCATTTAGACATATCTATATCTCATATTTTTGTTCAAG
>JAQTOS010000017.1 GCA_028713225.1 Candidatus Altimarinota bacterium | reverse complement strand
TAATTCAATAGTATCTGGAGTTAGATAATTTAGAGAAACTATTTTACTTTCATTTACTTCAATATCATTTTCTAAAAGTACAAAATCACTTTTTCATACTCCACAAACTGGACATCTCCAATCTTCAGGAATATCCTCAAATCTAGTTCCAGGAGATATTCAACCATCTGGATCTCAAATATTTTCATCATAAATATATCCACAAGGTACACAAAGCCATTTTGGTCAAGATGTGGATATACTAGAATTTTTTTTGTTTTTAAAGTAAGCAATAAACCATAAAATTATCCATATTCAAACAACAAAAAGAGGTCATACATCTCATTTAATCATAAAAATATGAATTGCAACTAATATAAACATAGCATATGAAAGTCTTTGAAGTGTTTTCCAATGTTTTCATAAAAGTGAAGTTGATAATCAATTTGATGTTATTAAAAGTGGAACTGAAACCAAAAAACCAAGCATTCACCAAAATAAATATCATTTATAATTCCAAACATATTTATCACTAAAAACTCAAAATATATTGTCATATCAAGCTATTTTTGCATATCAAATAACATGTGCAATTCAAAAAACTCAAACTAAAATTCAAAGTTCTCTTCTAAATTTTAGCAAAAAACTAAAAATTCTACATTTTGGAAATAAATCATGAAATGGTCTAATAAACATAACAATTACAACTAAAGTCCATGAAATACTTCAAAAATCCTTATAAGTTTGAAAAGGATAAAACCAAACTATCAATGATAATAATGATAATGAAACTATGAATGGTTTTATAAATGTAATATTTTTATTAACTATTTCCAAAATTTTAGTAAGACTCATATTTTAAAATTAAATTATATTAACTAGCTTTTGTTGTAGTATCTACAACAGGTTTATTAACTACTTTAGTAGGAGTAACTGTTTTTGTAACTGTTTTTGCTGGAGTAGAAGTAACTGTTTTTGTAGGATTTTTAGTAACAATAGCTTTTTTTGCTTGAATTACAACTTTTTTAGGAAGAACTGCGTTTTTATTTAAATAAGCAACAGCTTCATTGTATGTTTTAAAACTTTGTTTAGCATAAGATCAGTCTGATTTTTTAATCATAACTTTAACTCAATCATCAATAATTGTATAAGTTTTTCAGTTTAGTGCTTTATAAAAAGATATTTTTGTTATATTTTTTACTTTTAAATCTTGTGTTTTTTTTAATAATATCAAATCATTTTGTAATTTAGTTTTTTTTCATGATAAAATATCTTTTATATCTTGGTGAATATTTATTTTATTTTCTAATGACATTATATAATCTTCATCTGTTGATTTAGATTTAAGAATTTCAAAATTTTTAATTATTTTTTCTTCTTGTAATAATAATAAATTTATTTTTTTAATTTTTTCTTCCTTAGTATAAATGTATAATTTATCATCTATTCATATTGAAACACTAGCTTTTTCAATATCATTTAATCAAGAAGAAAAAAGTTTATTTAAAATATCTTCAGTATTAGTTATTCAAGAATTAGTTATAGGATTGTTAACTTGTTTTATTTTAGCTTTTGATAACGCGTTATCTACTGAATCTTGTATAGCTTTTGAAGTTCAAGAAGCTCATGAAACAGTATCAATAGTTGAGTTTTGAGTAGATACTATTTTTGCTAATATAGCTTCTCATTGGATTTGAGTGTATTTTCAATTTCAAGAAGCTGTAAAATTTAAAAATTTTGCGCTAGCAATTTTTCATCATAAAATCACAATTTCAACAGAATAATCAACACTTCATCAAACATATGAATATTTTCATACTCAAGAATATGTTCAATCATTATATATATTATTTATTGTAGCAGTATTATTTGCTGTTTGATTTTGATTTATAGTAGCATTATTTGCTTGATTTTGATTTGTTGTAGAATTATTATTTGTAGTAGCATTATTTGCTTGATTTTGATTTGTTGTAGCAGTATCACAAACTTGATTTGTTACTTGTCTAGGAACTTGTGATGTAATTCAAGATGCACTTGTTACAGTGTCATAGATTGTTGTTATTACATTTCTGCATGTAGGTGTTGTAGTATTAGTACTAGTGGAAGTATTTGAATTATTAGTATTATTTGAAGTACCAGAAGTGTTACTAGTTGTTGATGATGTATTACTAGTATTGTTATTAGTAGTTATTGTAGATGTTTTTTTATCATTATTATTATCATCATCATCTTCTTCTTCCTTATTCTTGTTTTTATTTTCATTATCTTCTTTTTTATATTTTTTACTATAATTTTTATCATCGTCTTCTTCTTCATCTTGATCTGCAAAAACAGGAGTTGAAATACTAAAATTTATTTTTTTAACATTCCAAAAAGAACTTATCTCAGGACTAGAAAAAGATATAATTCATAAAAATGATAATGACGTAAATACAAATAATGTTCAAATTTGTATAACTTTTAAGACTGGTTTTTTGATTTTCATAGTTTTAAAGTTAAAATTTTAAAATAAAATAATAATTGAAATTAAGAATTAAGTAAGAAAACTTATTCTTATTATCTATTTTATATATCAACCTTAACCTAAAATGAATTTCTAAAGTTATTTTTTAGAAATTATCTCAACTATTTCCATTTCTTTTGATTTTCATTTTAGAGTTAAAACTCATAAATCGTTAGTATTATACCGATTTGGTACTATAGATTTTGGAATTTTAATTTGATTAATTC
>JAQTOS010000008.1 GCA_028713225.1 Candidatus Altimarinota bacterium | reverse complement strand
AAGAAACACTATCTGGAAATATTGATTTATCATCAACTTGAACTACATTTAAAGTAGTATTTTCTAATACTTCTACTAATTCAGGAACTATTACTTGAACTTGAACTAGTTTGTATAACAATATTATCAATATAACAAATACTGTAGCACAAACTCCAATAGTAATTCCAGTTACATATAATTGGTATTTATCAGGAAGTTCATGGATATTTAAAGATTCAAATAATAATATAACATATCCAACAACTTGTAATAATTTACTTACAAATTCAGGAACTTTTTACATAGCTTGAAGTTTAACAGCCAGTGGTGCTTGATTTAAAGATTGAACTTATACTATAGATACTGATTGAGTATGATGAAATAATCCATTTGATGTATATTGTGATATGAATACTGACTTAGGTGGGTGGACTAGAGTTTTTGATGTAACATTTCCTTGAACAAGTTGTTCTTTTACAGCTAGTGCCAAATGAAATGTTGTAAGTACAACTTGATGTGATAAATTATCAGATACAGCAATAAATAATATAGCTAGTGAAAAAATTTTTAGAGCTGACATACCAAGTTCTAATAAAATGTATTCTAAATATTCTTGATATATAGATACTTCTTGAATAGCTCTAACTGTTTGACAAATTGTTAATAAAGAAACTTATTCTTGAGTTAAAGCTGCTATATTATTAACTCCTTGATATGCTTGATATATATGATTTACACAGCATAATTGGTATCAAACAGACACTTTATTAGGTTCAGCACGAGGTTCTTGTCGTTTATCATTAGAATATTCAAATAATGCATCTTCTAAATATGCATGTTGTTGAGCATCTTGTTGAACTGTAATAAATACATGAACAGCATATGTATTTATAAAATAAAAAAAGTCTAGAAATTCTAGACTTTTTTTTATATTTTCCAATCAATTTCTTTTTTTCAATTTTTTTTCAAAATTTCATTAGTTTTTGAAAACGGTTTAGATCAGAAAAATCATTTATAGGCTCAAAGTGGGGATGGATGAGCAGATTCTAAAATGTAGTGTTTTTTCTCATCTATTAGAGATTTTTTACTTTTCGCGAAGTTTCACCATAAGATGAAAATAATTCACTCTTTTTTATCTGAAATCGTTTTTATAACTGCGTCCGTGAAATTTTCCCATCAGATTTTAGAATGACTTGCTGGATTTCATGCCTGAACTGTTAAAACAGCGTTTAGTAGTAAAACTCATTGTTTTCACCACGATTCTAGATTTCCAGAATTAGACATTTTTATTCCTAAATCTCGTTCTATTTCTTTATAAATATTTTTTAAGCTTGGAGGATTTCTAATTCATTCTAAAACTGAAAAAGATAATCAGTGAGCTTGATTTTCTCAATGATATGGGTCTTGTCCGATAATTACTACTTTCAAATCATCAAAATGAGTTAACTCGAAAGCATTAAATATAAGTGGAAGAGGAGGGTATATTTGAATTCAATCTTTTATATCACTGATTATTTTTTCTTTTATATTCTTGAAATAATCTTTACTAAATTCATCTTCAAGTACTTTTAACCAAGAAGCTTCTATATTTATTTCCATAATTTAAATTATTATAAATATAAATTAAAGTAGAGATAAGGCAATGCCTTATCTCTACTTTTTAGAATTACATAGGAAGTCATCCAGCTGGGAAATTCATACCCATAGCGCTCATTACTCATTGCATTTTTGAAGCGGCTACTTCTTGAGATTTTTTAACTCATTTATTTACAGCTTCAGCAATAGCTTTTTCAAGAGCTTCTTTTTGAGAAGGACTTAATCCAGGGATAAGTTCTGTAGTTTCAAAATCAACTTTTTCTACTTTCATTTCTCCGTTAACACTTATTACAAGTCCTGATACTTCAGCTTCAATAATAGTATTTTCTAATTCTTTTTTTACTTTCATTGCTTCTTGTTGTAATTTCATCATTTCTCAAGCTTTTGAAAAATCCATATTTTAAATAATTAATAATAATATTAATAATGAATATTTGCTTTTAATTCATTATTTTAGCGGAATTGATTATATTCATATTTTTTTTTATTTCAAATTTTTGCATTTAAAAAAAAATTATGGTAAGATTTACTTGTTTTACAAATTTAACCATATTTAATTATGACTGCTACACAAAATAATGATGATTTACTTATCGTATCTGATGAAGTAAAAACTGAAGATAATGATTTCTTATTTTTTGATACTCCTACTGAGACTAAAGAAGAAGCTATTATTTCTTTTGATGTTCCTGAAGCTTCTACTGAAATTCAAGAAGATTCTTCTATAGATTTTGGATTTTCTTTTGATACACCAAGTGAAGCTAAAGAAGAAATTTCTTTTGAAGAAATAAAAGAAGATGATTCAATGAATTTCTTTTCTATGGATGCAACTGATTCAGGAATTTTGGAAGAAAAAGAAGAAGAAATATTAGATGAAACTCCAAGTTTCTTAATGGAAGAAGCAAAAGAAGTAGAATCTGAAGCAATTATCGCTATGCCAGAATTATCTATGGAAGTAACTGATAAAATGTCTTCAGTTGTTGGAGATTTAAATTCTATACTAGATGAAACTATTTCTAAATTAGAACTTAGAAAAACAAATCTATTTGCTCTAAAAGATAGTAAATCAATAAATATCGAAGATCTAAATAAACAAATTGCTGAACTAAAAGCAAAAGTAAAAGATTTAGAATCTGAAGTAAAAAGTTTAGAATCTGAAGATGAACAAATTGTAACAAATATTACAGCTCTACAATCTATGAAATTAGGTGAAGCAGTAAATAATAAAGACTATAAAAAAACTACAAAAAAAGTTGCATAATTCTCTCTTAATGTTAAACTAAATTCAATGATTTAATCCCCATTTTTTGGGGATTAAATGCTAAATACTTTTTAAAGAAATAAATAAAATGGCTAATTTAACAATCGCACCAATCTTGGAATATGCTATAAAAAACGAAGCTTCAGATATTCATATTTCTGAATGAGAAGCTATTGCATTCAGAATAAATTGACACTTAGGCAAATTGCAACAAGCATGAGTTATTGATAATTCAAAAGTTAAAGAAATACTTATTGAACTTATGAATAATGATAAAGATATGGCAAAAGCATTTCTTGATGGTAAAGATGCAGATTTTGCTTATATTTATACAGATGGTACTCCATTCAGAGTAAATGCATTTTTCAAACTTGGAAAAATTGCTTTTGTTATGAGAAGAATTGCATGAAGTCCAAAAAAAATAGAAGAACTTGGATTACCTAAATGAGTAGAAAAATTTACAAAAGCTATGCAAGGTTTAATTCTAGTTACGTGACCAACAGGTTCTGGTAAATCGACTTCTATGGTATCTATTCTTGATACTATAAATGAAAATAGAAGAGAACATATTATTACAATAGAAGATCCTGTAGAATTCATATTTAAAGATAAAAATTCAATTTTTTCTCAAAGAGAAATTGGTCGTGATACTAAAGGTTTTGCTTCAGCACTTAGAGCTGCGATGAGAGAAGATCCAGATATCGTAATGGTAGGAGAAATGAGAGATAAAGAAACAGTTGAAGCGGCTATGGAACTTGCTGAAACTGGACATTTGGTTATTTCTACTCTTCATACTTCGGGGTCAGTTCAAACTATTACAAGAATAGTAAACTTTTTCCCACCAGAATTACAACATTCTGTTAGATATAAATTAGCTGATACTTTATTTTGAGTATTATCTCAAAGACTTATCCCAACTCCAGATAAAAAAGCAAGAAAAGGTATTTATGAACTTATGTTTATGACTCCAGGTATAAAAAATCTTATAAGAGCCTGAGATTTTGCACAAATTCCAAATAATATAGAAATGTGAATGTCTGAATGAATGGTTTCTATGAAAACTTATGCTGATAAATTAGCAGAAACTTGAGAGATAAATACTGAAGATTATATAAATTATTTTCAAGATGAAATGTAATAAAAAAATCGCGATTAATTCGCGATTTTTTTATTATTATACTCTTATTTTAGTTATTTTTTCTTTGTATTTCATACAATTGCTAGTTATACATTTTCCAGTAATTCAAGCTATTAGAGGAAATAAACTCATAAATCAAATTAAGAAATCTATATCTATATTTGGGGAAGCTTTTAGAACTTTTCCAGCTACAAACATAAGTAAAATTCAGAAAACTATTTGAATAATTTTTACATATTTCTTTTTGGCTAAACAAATATTAGAGGCTCACATAAACACTGGAACTATTCCAAGAGCTATAAGAATATATTTGATAGTCATTTCAAAATTAGCTAAATCTTGTCCAAAATAAGTAGTTTCTACTCATTTATTTAAGATTATTAAATTGTAATACAAAGCTAAAATTAAAATTAAACCAAATACTATTCTTCAAATTCTTATTGTTTTATCTGTTGGTCTTTTCATCGCAAATTGTGCTATTCACATTAAGTTCATATTTCTTTTTTATTAAATATTAAGTTTCTTGATATTAATCAAAAAATGTTTTTTTTCAAGTTTACTTACACTCTTTCCAGTTTTTTCCACTTTCTATATCAACTGTAAGTTTTATAGCCCCGGAAATAATATTTTCCATAATTTCTTTGATATTTTTTTCCATAAACTCTTTTTCAGTTTTTGGAACATCAAATACAAGCTCATCGTGTACTTGCATAATCATTTTTGATTTTAGATTATTTTCTTTCAAGAATTTTGAAATTTTAATCATAGCAAATTTTATGATATCAGCAGCAGTTCATTGAATAGGCATATTCATAGATTCTCTTTCAGCTGATTGCTTAATCATCTTATTTCTATCATTGATTCACTCTATGTATCTTTTTCTCCCAAACATAGTTTCAGTGTATCAAGTTTCCTCAGTTTTTTTAATAACTTCTTCAAAAAAACTTTTAACTTTTGGATAATTTTCAAAGAATTTTTCTATATATGATTTAGCATCTTTTTGGCTTATATTTAGCATTTTAGCAAGTCAGAAAGGGCTGATTCAATAGATTACTCAGAAATTCACAGATTTTGCTATTCTTCTTTCATCTTTGTTTATTTCGTCTTTTCAAAATATAAGCTTTGCTGTGTTATAGTGAATATCTATATCATTTTTAAAAGCATTTACCAGATTTTCATCCCCACTCATAAGAGCTAAAACCCTGATTTCTACTTGAGAATAATCGGCAGCAATTAGTATATTATCATCATTTTCTGGAATAAAAGCTCATCTAATTTCTCAGGCAATTCAAACTGATGAAGGAATATTTTGCAAGTTTGGATTCGTAGAAGAAAGTCTTCCTGTACTTGTTACAATTTGATTATAATTTGTATGAATTTTTCAAGTTTTTTGATTTATTAGTGGAATAAGTCATTCTATATAAGTTGATTGAAGCTTTTGAAAAGTTCTATGTTCTAGTAATAATTTAGCTATATTATTTTCTCTTGCAAGTTCTTCTAAAACTTCAGCATCTACTGAAAATCAAGTTTTTGTTTTTTTGCTTGATGCAAGTCACATTTTTTCAAAAAGTATTTCTCCTACTTGTTTTGGTGATTTTACATTAAATTCGCATCCAGCTTCTTCAAAAATAGCTTTTTCAAGTTTAACTATTTCATCCTTGAAAATAACTCCTAAATCTTCAAGAATTTTTTTATCTATTTTTACTCAATTTAGTTCTATTTCTTTTATAACTTCAAGTAGTGGTAATTCAATATTTTGTAATACTTCATTATCAGGTACTTTTTCTTCTTTTTGTTTTTTATAAAGTAATGATGTCATATAAACATCTTCTCCAGAATATTTAGCTCGAGTTTCTAAGTCTATATCGCAAAAATCTATTTTACCTTTGTTTGTTACACTATCATAGCTTATCATTTCGTACTGAAATAATTTTTTCGCCAAATCATCAAGTCCAAGTCATTTTTTACCTGGATTTTTTATGTATTCACCTAGTATTGTATCGTATATGTTTGACATGAGTATTTTATTCTTTTATTTAATAATTATCTATAAATTTACTTTTTTAATCTCTATTAAAATAAATAAGATTAAATCACATAAAAATTATAAATAAAACAAGTAATATGTATTCAAAAATTTCATAAGTTGGACTATACAAAACTTGTTTTTTTACTTCTATATCAGTTTTGTTTAATTTTCATAATTCTTCAAATATCTTTTTAAGACTACCCGAATCTGTTGCTCTAAAATATGAAGCATTTGTAATTTCAGCTATAGCTTTTAAAGTTTTTTCATCTACTCAACCTATTTCTACTTTTGTTTTTCTTCCTAGATTATCAGTTAAATAAACAAAACTTTGATCAAGTCATCCTATTCAAATAGTATAAACTTTTATATTTTTTTCACGAGCTAATTTAACAGCCTGAAGTGGAGCAATTCATTTATTTGCTTCTCAATCAGTCATAAGAATGATAACTTTTTGTCTAGTTTTATCTCAATTATCAAGAGATTTTATTCACATAAGAAGTGCATCTCACATAGCAGTTCCCTGTAAATATGTATAATTTTGATTTATAGTATTTATATCTATATTTTTTATATAATCTTTTAAAAAGTCATAATCAAAAGTAAGAGGAGTTGAAGTAAAAGGTTTTCCTGCAAATATTGTCAACCCTACTCTATCAGATGTAATTTTTGAGATAAAATTAACCAAAGTCTCTTTTGCTATTTCTAGTCTATTTGGTTTCAAATCTTCGGCTTTCATAGAATAAGAGATATCAAAAAGAATTTCAATATCTATACCATTTTTCTTTTCTATTTGAGAAGTATTCACATTATTTGGATTTGCTAAAATCACAGTAAAAACTGATAATATAGCTATAATTAAAATAATATTTACATATTTTAGATAAGTATTTTTTTGAAAAACTTTAAACACATCAGATGTTATAGGCGACTTAATTCATTTTTTTCTAAATATAAAAAATGAAATCAAAAAAATAAATGGAATGATAAGTAATAGAAAATAGTAATTTTGTAGAAATATCATAAATTATTTATTTATTTTTCTAAAATATCTTTATAAAGTTCTTTAATTACAGAAAAATACATTTTTTCCATAAACTCTGGTTCTCTTTTTTCAATATCTTCGAGTAAAGTTTTTATTTCTTTTCTTCTTCATTGTTCTCAAATAGGACAAAGACAAGGTGAAAATGGAATTTCAAGTACTTTACAAAGTTCTCTAATATCTTTTTCTCTAACATAGCTTAATGGTCTAATAAAAGCCACATCCATTTTATCCATTCTATTGATTGGATCCATTATTTTGAATCTTCTTCACTCTAGAATATTCATGTAAAGTGTTATAACTTCATCATCTAAATGATGTCATAAACAAATTTTATTTGCTTTCCGTTTGTCTGCCAATTTCATAAGAGCAATTCTTCTAGCATAAGAACACCATTGGCAAGATAATCCAACTCACTGATTTAATTTTGATTCTTCTGGAAGGTTAATTTCTACAGTTTCAAGTGGAATTCCTATTTTTTCAAAAAAACTCATTCTCTCTGCAAAATCTACTTCACAAGTGATAAGAAATCTTTTGTAAATATATACTCAAATAATTTCAAATTTTTTCTTAGATCTTTTTCTGATTTCAGAAAGCATATAAGCAAGTAACATACTATCTTTTCATCCTGAAACTCATAAAATTATTTTATCTCAGTCATCTATCATCCCAAAATCATTTATAGCTCGAACAATCTTTTTTCTAACTCTATCTTCTAATTTCATCTTTTTATTTTAATTACATTTAAATGTTTTTAACATATCTTCATATTTTGATGTATCTTTAATATCCACATTTAATGCTAAAGTTATGAAATAAGCATCTAAACTTGGACAAACTACAGCAGTTTGAAGAAATTTTAAATTTGGAGTTGTTTCATTGTATTTTGCTTCAAAAGTATATAAACTTGAAATTACACTGTCATTAAAAGTAATATCAGCTTCAGCTAATTTTAAATAATTTTTGTAATCTCTACTTGAACCAACATTATTCAAAGTTGAAAAATTTTTACTTGATATATCTTTTGCTACTTTTGTTTTCAAAATAAGCATATTGTTAGCAAAACCATATTTCATATCTGGAGAAGTCACAGCAAGAGCTATACTAGATCAATTTGGCTTTGGTAAAGTTGAACTATTTTTATCTATCAAAGTCCAAGAATTTGGTGTAGACATAGTAAAACCACTTCAAACATATTGTTTTAAGCTAGAACTATCAACAGGAGTTGCTGTAGAAGAAAAGAAACAAGAACTTAGTAAAAATACTGAAGATAAAAAGATTATATATTTTTTCATATAAGAATTTAGATTAGATTTAAAAATAAATTTTTTGGAAATAAAATAACTAAACTTGCTCAAATATAAAGCAAAAATAAAACTAGCGATATTATATAGAAACTAATATTTTTTGTATAAATTTTAAAAAACAAGAAAAATACCAAAAAAAGTGAAGTAATAAAAGCAAAATATGAATATTTTAAAACATATATAAATATATCACTATAAAACTCTGATGCTACAAAAAAATAGCTTAATAAGAAAACAAAACTAGCTAATATAAAGAAGCTTTTTGCTCATTTCAATCTAAGTTCATCCATAGCTAGAATTGATTTTAAATCTTTTTTTTCATCCATACTTGATTTTTTACAAATTAAGAGTAAATTTAGGAAAATCTTTAATTTAAAATTAATATATACAAAAATGACTATAACACAAGAAATTTTAAAAAATATTACACATAATTTGAGTAAATTAAAAGTAGCTCATGAAGAAAAAATACTTGGGAACGTAAATGATTTATTAAACTATATGGATACACTAAACCAAGTTGATACAACTTGAGTTATTCCTACAATTTCAGTTATTGATTCTAAAAGCAAACTTAGAGTAGATACTGAAAAGGAAAAAGAAGTAAAAATAAAAGAATTACTTGCCTGTTCTCCTCAAAAAGTAATAAACAATCAAATTGCAATATCAAATATAATGCATTAAAAAATAGTCCAGAGATTCTGGACTATTTTTTATATTTTTACAAAACTTTTAATTTAATGAATAAGCTTTCTTAAATTAAAGTTGACAAGAAAAGTATAGAAATATAATAGAGAAAATAATTAAAAAACACTTTTATGAAAAAACACGAAATATTTTTTAGTATAATTAAAATTCCACTTGATTTTAGCCTGGTTTTTGCATCATTTTTTATCGCTCGTGATGTTAGATTAAATCATGATTTACCTTACATAATCTTACCTAAACAATATATAAGTGAAAATGAGCTTTTTTTCTTTGCCTTATTTTGAGCTTTTTTATATATTTCAATTTTTGCTATACACTCTCTTTATAAGATGAAGCTTAGTTCATCTAAGTTAAAAGAATTTTTTGATATTATTTTCTATTCTATCTATTTTTTTATATTTTTCTCAGCAGTAGTTTATTTCGCTCGTGATTTCCTATATAGTAAAGAACTACCTAGATTAATAATACTTTTTACGACTTTATTATCTATATTTTTTGTTATTCTATCTAGAATTATAATAAATTTAGTTCAGAATCATTTGCTGAATATTTGAATAATAGAAAAAAGAAAAATAGTACTTTTATCAAATAAAAATACGGATGAATTATCAGATATTATAGAAGATATTAAAAAGGCTTCAATATATGAAATAATTGGTTATTCAAACGATACAAAATCAGATAGTGAGCTTAAATATTTATGAAATAAAGATAAATTGATTAAGCTTATTAAAGATTGAAAAATAGATGAAATTATATTTTTAACTAGTGATTTTTCGAATAAAGATTTACAAGAAATATGGGAATATTCTAGAATTTATGCAGTAAGATATAGATATATAACAAACTCTTTTGATATTACGAAATTAAATACTGAAATCAGTATGCTATATAAAATTCCTTTAATAGAAATAAAAAATACTCCTCTTGATGCTTGGTGAAGAGTAATAAAAAGAAGTTTAGATTTCGTTGCTTGAATTATTTGAACTATAATTTTTTCTCCACTTATGATTTTTGTAGCTATTGCTATAAAACTAGAAGATCCAAATGGTCCAGTAATCTATAAAAATAGAAGAGTTTGATTACATTGAACAGAATTCAATTTATATAAATTCAGATATATGAAATGGGAATATTGTATAAAAGATTCTTATTGAATAAGCGAAAAATCAGATACTGCTCTTAAATATGAAAAGAAATTAATAGAAGAAAGAAGTACTAGAAATGGACCTCTTTATAAAATAGAAAATGACCCAAGAAAAACTAAAATTGGTAATTTTATAGAAAAATATTCTATAGATGAGCTTCCTCAATTTTTCAATGTAATTCTAGGAAATATGAGTCTAGTTTGACCGAGACCACATCAACCAAGAGAAGTAAATAATTATGCAGA
The DNA here is from genome assembly GCA_028713225.1 of Candidatus Altimarinota bacterium. Classification (GTDB taxonomy): domain Bacteria; phylum Patescibacteriota; class Gracilibacteria; order BD1-5; family UBA6164; genus JAQVPN01. The sequence goes on along the minus strand of JAQTOS010000008.1, from coordinate 42,170 downwards.
AGAAGAAAAAAGACTTCTTACAATTAAACCTGGAATTACAGGAATGGCTCAAGTAAATGGTAGAGATAAGAATGATTTTTCAGATGAAGTCAAGTTAGATTTGTTCTATATCGAAAATTGGTCTTTACTAATCGACATAAAAATTATAATAAAGACTTTTATGATTATCATAAAAAGATAGAATAAATTATAAAAAAATATAAATGAAAAGGACTGAAGAAATATATATACGAAAATTTTTAGAAACTTGTACCATAAATCCCATAGAATCTAGAGAATATCAAGAAATTCTATGATTACTACCAACTCTTCAAACAGCTATTAAAGAAAGTATATCTATATTAACAAATAGGGATTTTAAAGTTATAAACAAAACCGCTCTATCAGATAATTATAATATTTCTGATCACTTACAATTAGAAATAGCAAAACTTGAACTAAAAAAAGAATTATATGAATTATCTAAAATAACTTGAAAAGATGAGCATATTTATCTGTATATAGATGATTGTTTTACAAATAAATTACTAATAAAGGTTTTAGAAAAAATCTTGTGAGAAAAAGAATTTGAAAGATTTGTAAGTATAGTCAATATTGATTTATCAAAAGAACATGATGAAGAAATTTTTAAAACCGATGAAATTTCAAATAACAGTCTAATACTTTTTTGATGAAGTTTAAATGATACTTATACAATTGATAAAAGCCATTATGAATCAAGATTCGCCGAAATGATAAAATTAATTGGTAATGACTATTCTCCTCATTATATAAACCAAAGAATTATATGAATTTGTTTTGGACAACAATTTATTGCAAATTTGATGGGAATAACAAATTCTGAAAGTTCTGGTATAATAGCAACATATAAATGACCTGCTCAATTTTGACCATCAAATTGTACTGTAAATAACTCTATAAAATATGATAATCACGTATTTTACAATATAATGTCTTGATTAAATAATAATTGACTAAATTCAAATTTCTCGACATTTTTCACTAGAACTTGATATGTTGATTCTGATTTATTAAAAACTTCATATCATAATTCAATACTTCCATTGGTAAAAGATAATGCAACGGATACTATCGTATGATGGGGGAGTAGAAATTCTAATATTTTATGAATACAATTCCACCCAGAAATAAGTTTTTTTGATGATAAAAAATTTTTAGAAGCAAATATTTCTGAAGTTTTACCATATTTAAAACAATATAAAAATCCAGATAAACTATATGAAAACTTTAATTTTGATTCAAATTTTGACTGAATTATAGCAAAAGATATATGAGAATCATTTTATACATTTGCTCTATTAGCATATATAAAGGATATTAAAAACAAAATTTTAAAAGTAAGAAGAAATCTAAAAAATATAAGTGCATCAAAAAACATAAATGAAAATATATCTTTTGATGAAGCTTTTTATAGAGTAAAACAAAGTGTTTTAAATAAAATAAATATAATGGTTTCAGACAAGACTAAAGTAGATATTTTCAATAAATTCTATAGAAAAGAATGGGTAAATAAAATAGATAATGCATGAAGGCTTAAACTAAATGAAAAATTGGATTGGAAAGTAAATAGATGAATAGAAGATGTATCAGATATTTTATGAATAGATAATATTACCGATTTAATAAATACTCAAATAGAATTTTTAACTGAACTAGAATGAGAAAAAAGACCATTTTATTTTAGAGATTGGGGGGCTTGAGATTGAACTCTTTTAAAAGATTTATATGCTACAAATAAATGAAAAGATATAATTTTTTATTGAGTTTGAGATTATATCTATTTTGATATTTTCCCTCATATAAAAGATAAATCCGATGATTTATGAATTCCCATAGAAGTATCAATAATATTTTTTGAAACTCTTTTAAATGATTATAAAAAATCTACTGAAACAACAGTCATATCTAAATTAATGGAATCATTATCTAATATTAATATAAATGATGTAAAAGCTATTCATAACTCAAGTATTGTTTCTAAAACTACTAAAATGTTTGAATGAGAATGAGTAAGTGATGTTTCAAAAGAATCTCTAGATTTTATAAAGTTTAATCCAAGTAAAATTGAAGAATTAAAAACTTATATAATTGATAATTTTTATGACTTATTTTGAGGTTATTTTGAAAGAATTTATATATCAAAATTTAATGATTTTGAACTAGATGATACTTGAATTGCAAAAGTAGATTTTCAGGTAGCAATTAGATCTACATCACATATTGATTCAAGAGAATATAAGAAAAACATTTTGGATTATATACATAATTCAGCAAACCCATGAAGTATTTATATAGATAATTGAGTTCATAGGTCTTATACATCTATTCCTAGATTAAAAGAATTACAAGAACTTTCAGAAGAAGCCATGGGGTTTAAAATATCTCTTATTTATCATCATAAAACAAATTATTTTACTGCTGCAGTTATAGAAAAAGCTCCCTATAGAACAGACAACAAAAATTTTGCATTATCTTTAAAAAAATGATACTCTGTAGTGGATATAGAAGAAGCTTATAAATCTACCTTTTTTAGATTAGAATATTTCATAAGAAATTTCATAATAAAAAATTTCAAAAATTATGATGTTTTTTGGTATTGAAATAATGAAATAATATCATCATTAAAAAATATAGTGACACTTCTTTCTACAAATGCTACATTTGAAATCAAAAATGTTATACTAGACTTAATTAATAAAATTGCATTAATTAGTAATAATGAATCAAAATTAAAATATGATTTAATAAGTATGGATATTCTAGAATGATATTCTATTGATTGAGAAACTATTAATGATATAATTAAAGCTTGAACTATATACATTCCTGATTGGATGAATATAACAGCCAATAGAAATTATTAAATTAAAATTAAAAAATAAAAATAAAAAGATATGCAATTATATAATCCACTCTATGAAAGAGAATTAGAAATTATAAAAAAAACTGAGTTAAATCGATTAGAAACATTAAAGAAAATCAGGTCTAAGTTAGATTTTGTAAAAAAATGACATTCTCAAGAACTTGAGATGTATAAAAAAATAGTAGAACATATGTCAGAAAGCATATGGATTTGAGATAAAGACGAAAGGACAGTTTATGCTAATCCTAATTTTTGTAAACTTCTTTGATATTCTCTTGAAGAAATGATATGAAGAGAATCTTATGATTTTCGGGACGAAGAAAGTTCAAGAACTGTTGCGAATAACAATGAAATAAGAAAAGAATGAGAAGCTTCTAAATATGAATGAGTTTTAAAAGCAAAAGATTGAACTCTTATACCTGTTTTATGTAGTTGAACTCCAATTCCGGGTGGTTGAACAGTTTGAATAATGACAGATTTAAGAGAAATGAAATCTCTAAAAAAAGTTGAAGAAGATTTAAAACAATTAAATAAAGTAAAAGATGAATTTATATCTATAGTTGGTCATGAACTTCGTACTCCACTAACAATAGTTAAATGATATCTAAATATGGTACTTGATGGAGATATGTGAGAAATAAATGATAATATAAAACAAGCATTAACTGCTTCCTATGAATCTAGTGCAGCAATGATAATGTTAATAAATGATATGCTTGATTTATCAAAAATTGAATCTGGTAATATGCAATATTATGATGAAAAATTAAATATAGTAGATTTTTCACAAAAACTTTATCAAGATTTAGATATAATAGCCAAAGAAAAAGAAATAAATCTAAGATTTACCATTGATGGTGAATTCAAGAAAAATGAAATAACAATAGACCCAGGAAAACTTAAACAAACTCTTATTAATCTTATAAATAATGCTCTAAAATTTACAAATAAATGAGGATATGTAGATTTTAGAATAAAAGATTTATGAAAAACTTTAGTCTTTGAAGTAGAAGATACTTGAATATGAATAAGTGAAGAAAAAATACATAAAATATTTGATAAATTTTTCCAGGTCGATTCATACAAACATAGAACAGTAGAATGACTGTGACTTGGGCTTGCTATTAGCCAACGTATAATAAAACATTATGATTCTAAAATAGATGTAAATTCTGTTGAATGAGTATGAACAAAATTTTATTTTGAATTAAAAAAATAAAACTTGAACTAAAGAATAAAATATATTATAAATTGTATATGTTTTTTTATAATTAATAAATACCCGTAAAAATGACACATAAAATAATGATAGTTGATGATAATAAAGTATTATCTGATATGTATAAATTAAAATTAACTCTTGAATGATATGAAGTTTTTGTTGAGAATGAAAGCGAAAATGCTGTAGAATCATTTCAAAAATTCAAACCAGATTTAATACTTTTAGACTTAATGATGCCTTGAGTAAACTGATTTGATATACTTAAAGATATTAGATCTGATTCAAATAATGATGTTAAAATAATTATATCTTCAAACTTAAGCTCTCAAGAAGATAAAGATAATGTTATAACACTTTGAGCTGACAAATTTCTACTAAAAGCTGATGTATCACCAAAAGAACTAATATTAGAAATAAAAACAATTCTTGGATAATCCTCTAAGTTAAATAAAAAAGTCTTTTTAAAAAAGACTTTTTTATTTAATATTTTTTGCTTTTTTTGCTTTTTTGAGTAAAAATATGACCTAAAAATTTAAATATAAAACAAAGTAAAAATGAATTCACATTTAATACCAATTTTCTCTTTTTCTATAGTAACATTTATATTTTGAATACTTATAATTCCATACTATATAGAACTACTGAAAAAGTATAAACTTGGTAAACAGATAAGAGAAGAGGCAACTATATGAAAAGCTACAGAATTTGCAAAACTTCACCAATATAAAACCTGAACTCCAACTATGTGAGGTTGAATTATTATTTTGGTAGTATTTTTTATGGTAATTTTGAGTATTGTTTTACATAAAGCTTGATATACTAATAATTCCCTGCTAAATCAAAGAGAAACTTATTTGACTCTTTTTACCCTTTTCACAGTTTGAGCTCTTGGAGCCATTGATGATTTTATGAACATTAGATGAATAGGTAGAACAAAAGGATTATCTGCAAAATTTAAAATGTTTTGGCTAACTATTTTTGCCCTTATTTGAGCTAGTTGGTTTTATTATAAACTTGGCTGGAATATAGTTGATACGGCAGGAAATTTTATAAAAACTATAAAAATTCCTTTTGAATGAAATATACAAATCTGATGGTGATTTATTCCTCTTTTTGTATTCATAATACTTGCTGCTTCAAATAGCGTAAATTTAACTGATTGACTTGATTGACTTGCTGGATGACTTTTACTTATGAGTTATTCAGTTTATGCTTACATTACTTACGACCAAGGATTATATTTACTTACAACACTTTGTGTTACTATTATCTGAGCACTTACTGCATTTTTATGGTACAATGTAAAACCAGCTAAATTTTATATGTGAGATGTTGGTAGCCTAGCTCTCGGAGCAAATCTATGAATAATGGCAATGCTTACAAATACTATTTTTGTACTTGTTATAGTTTGAGCAATTTTCATATTTGAAACTCTTTCAGTTATAATTCAATTAACTTCAAAAAAATTAAGAAAAGGTAAAAAAATATTTAGAATAGCTCCTTTCCATCATCACCTTGAAGCAATCTGATGGGCAGAAGAAACTGTAGTTTTCAGAATGTGGCTTGTTTGACTAATTCTTGCAATAGTTTGAATAATTCTTTATATAGTATAAAAAATTATGGCTTTTAAAATGATAAATGAAAGTTTTACTTGTGAAAATTGTGGTAAGACTATAGAAAAACATCCAGAATGAAGTGCTAGAAATCATTGTCCATTTTGCTTAAGTAGTAAACATATGGATAAAGATTTTCCCGGAGATAGAGCTAGTACTTGCCTATGAATTATGGAGCCAATTTGAATAGATAATAAGAAAAATAAAGGCTGGATGATAAAACATAAGTGCAAAAAATGCTGAAAAGAAATATTAAACAAAGTTGCCCCGGATGATAATTTTCTGGATTTAATAAAAAAAATAAATAGTAATTTTTAGAAATTACTATTTATTTTTTTATATTCTATTGACTTAATTTCAGATAATCTATAATAATAGATAGCTTCAAAAAAAGCTAAATTTATTTCTTCATTTTTTTAATTATGGGAAATTCTATTCTTATTGGATCACTTTTGTGACCACTTGTACTAGTAATTGGAATTAGTTTAGTTTTTAATACACAACTTTATCTAAAAATGATAAAGGATTTTATAAAAGAACCTGTTGCATTATTTGTTTCGGCTATGCGAGGATTTGTTATTGGTTTAGTTATGATTCAAAATAACAATATATGGAGTATGACTTGGGAGATGATAATAACTATTTTATGATGGGCTATATTAATAAAGTCTACTTTGCTTTTACTTATACCAAATTTCTTCTATAATTTTGCACAAAAATGTAAATTTCCTAAAGAAATGTTAAAAATAGTTTGAATAATTTATGCTTTATTTTGAATAATAATTATATATAAAACAATGATGTAAAAACATCTTTAAAAAAATAAAAAACTCTATTTGATTTTGTTTAAATAGAGTTTTTATTTTTTATTATATTTTAGTATATTCAACAGTAACATAAAAATGTCTAGTATATGCACTATACCATTGTATATAAATTTGATTATAAGCTGTTATATAAACCATTCTTGCTTGTGTTCAAGTGATATAATGACTTGATGCTCAACCGGAAATTTGCCCAGCTCAATCATTTTCAACAAAATCAGCAACCCACATTAAATCAACACCTGAAATATTAGTTGGACAATTTTTATTTCAGGCAAAAGAACCACAATCAATTACTTTTCTATAAACAGGTTTTCATAACCAAATTTTATTTGTAATAGTTTCGTTTAATTCATATTCATCCTTAACTGCATCTACTAAATTATTCCATTTATCAGCTGTTAGTGTTTCTCATGTAGCAACTCATAAATCTGTAAAATTTGTAAATGCTGCATACGTTAATCCAATTAACAATACAGTTCAACTAAATACAAATCAAGCTAAAAATGATTTTTTTATTATATCTTTCATAAATTTGAAATTAAAAAATATTTAATATAGTTTATAACATTTATAGATTTTTACAATCTTTTTTTTTGATTAAATAGAGTTTTTTATATAATGGATGAAAATAATTAAACAAAAATATGATACAAATAGAAGAATTTTTAGAAAAATATTATAACCCAAATGAACCAATAATCTTGGCTTGTTCAACAGGGCCTGATTCGATGTGTTTACTTTATGAGATATTAAAAACTAAATACAAAGATAATTTAGTTGTCTGTTATTTCAATCATAAACTTAGAAATGAAGCAGATATTGAGGAAAAATGGTTAGAGGAATTAGGAGAAAAAATGTGATTCAAAGTAGAAGTAGGGTATGCTTATATAAGAGATATTCAGAAACTTTATCCAAGTAAAAGTCTAGAAGAACTTGCTCGCGAAAAAAGATATGCATTTTTCAATGCTATTTTAAATATTTATGAATCTAAATATATTCTAACAGCTCATCATTTGGATGATAAAATCGAAACATTTTTCCATAATTTACTTAGATGAACAAAGCTTACTGGACTTATAAATATGACAGAAAGTTCTGGAGCTATTTTAAGACCTTTGCTTCATTTAGAAAAATCTGAAATTCTTAAATATTTAGATAATAATAATCTAGAATATCGCCTTGATGAAACAAATAAAGATAACACAATAACAAGAAATAAACTAAGAAACATAATAATTCCAGAATTTTATGATATTAATCCGGCTTTCAAGAAAAATCTAGAAAAAACTATGGATTATTTTGAAGAATTAAAAGATTTTTTAGATTCGGAAGTTAAAAAGTTTTTATGAGAAGAAAAGAGTTTTGAAATAACAAATTTTAATAATCTATCTTCCCTGCTTCAAAAAGAAATTTTAAGATATATTTATTATATTTCAAATTGAGGCTCTACTATATGACTCAGTGAAGCTAATATAAATGAGGTTTTGAGATTCATAAACTGACCAAATGGAAAGTGAGAAAAGGAAATTCAAAATATGAAATTAAAAAAAGAAAAAAAGAAGATTTATTTTTAAATCTTCTTTTTTTAGTAAAATAAGTCACTATTCAAATAAATTAAGTTATTTCTATATTTAGAGAGTAAACAATGTTTCTGTAAAACTTTTAATTTGACTAATAATCTAGATTATTATAATGAAAACAATATACATAAATAATAGGTGAAAATGTTAAAAAATTTAAAATTAAAAAATTTCAGATCTTTCTCTGATTTTGAAATAGATTTTTCAGAAAATATAAATTCAATAATAGGTCCAAATTGAAAATGAAAAACTAATATACTTGAAGCTATAAATCTTATTTGTAACAATACAAGTGAGCAAGTATGACTTGAAAATATGGTGAAAAATGATTTTTCAGTTTTTTTTGTTAGATGAATTTTTGAAGATGAAAATTGATTGGAGCAAGAAATAAGTGTTTCATATTCTCTTGATACTAAAAAAAAGCAAATATCAATAAATAAAAAAGCCATTACTAGCAAAAAATTAGATGAACTTGGCGAAAAAAGCATATATTTTTCTCCAATAATAATGAACTTATTTTATATGTGACCATCAAAAAGAAGAGATTTTTTGGACAATATATTATGAGCTTGTTTCCCTATTTATAGAGATAGTCTGAAAAAATATGAAAATGTAGTAAAAAGTAGAAATAAAATACTAAAAAATATTTGAGAATGAAACAGTAATAAAGATGAAATCATATTCTGGGATAATAAAATGATAGAACTTCGAGAAATAATCTATAAATATAGAAATATATTTATAGATTATACAGAAAATGGAATTAAAAATTTTAGTGAATATTTTCTAGGAAAAATAGAAAATGTAGAATTCAAATATATTACAAAAACTGACTTTAATGATATAAAATGAAGTATTAAAAATTATTTAGATAAAAATTTAGATAGAGATATAATCCTGAAAAAAACTCAAATTTGACCTCATATAGATGATTTTGATATTATAGTTGATAATAAATCATTAATAGAATTTGCGTCAAGATGAGAAATAAAGTCAATAATAATCTGATTAAAGCTTCTAGAACTGGATTTTATAAAAGAAAAAACAAGTAAAAAACCAATACTTTTAATAGATGATTTTTTCTCTGAATTAGACAATAAACATATAGAGCTTTTATCTTTTAAAATAGCCAATTATCAAACAATAATTAGTACTATAAATGATCTAGAATTTCTAAATTCTAGAAAGACTTTTTTGAATTAGACAATATTTATATAGTTTGTAAATGGTAATTTGTTGAAAATATTGAAATTTCAGTATAAAATAGGTAAGTAAATTTAATCTTAACTAAAAGAAAAAATGAAAATAAAAAGTTTATTACTTGGAGCATTTGCTACATCATTAATGGGAGCTAACATTGTACTAGCAGCTGGAGTTGTTGATCATTTCCAATTAGAAACAAGCAAAACTACAACTAAAGTAGGAGAAGCTATAGATTTAACTGTAACTGCAGTTGATAAAGATAATAATAAAGTAAGTACTTATCTTGGATCTATACTTATATTCTCTGAAAGTGATACAAATGCTGAATTCCCTGGAACTGCAATAAAAGATAATACTTATAAATTCACTGCTGCAGATCAAGGAAAAGTAAAATTTGAAAATGCTATTAAATTTTCTGCAAATGGTAAACAAGATATTAGTGTATATGATAGCGAAAATGATGCAATTTTAGGAAAAACTGAAATTACTGTAGGTTGAGCTGCTGCTACAACTTCTACTTGAAATGAAGATATCAAAATAACTTACCCTGAAAATGGAACAACTATCTGAACTGATTCAATCAAAGTAAGTGGTACAACTACAAAAAATCATAAAGTAAAAGTAAGTTTAAATGGAACTAAAACATTTGATGCAACTTCAAATGATTCTGGAACATTCGAAGTTCAAGTTACTGGACTTGCTACTGGAGATAGTGTATTAAAAGCAACTGTACTTGATTCAGATGGTAAAAGTATCTGAGAATCAACAGAAGTAAAAGTTTCAACAGAATCAAACGCACCAAAAATGAATTCTATATCTATATCTCCAGAATGAGAAATGGATGCCGGAACAGAAATTATAGTTGAAGTACTTGCAACTAAATGATTAACTGAAGTTGATACTATAATAAATGATACAGTTACAAAATTAGAAGAAAAAACTGATGGTAAATATACTGGAACAATAACTGCTCCAACTGAAGCTTGAGCATATAATATAGATGTTACTCTAACTGATGATTTAGGTCATAAAACAGAAAATAAAGCAGCTAAATCTATAACAGTTAAAGCTATGGAATCAGCTTCTACTTGAGCACTTAGTGTATGAACTGGTATGATACTTGATACAGTAAAAAATTTGAAATTAGTAAAAATGAAAACTAAATCAATTCTAAGTTGGGATGCTGTAACAAATGCAGTTTCATATAATGTATATAAGAAAGATCCTACAACTTGAGAAATGAAATTAATAACAAATGTAACTGAACCTAGATACGAAATAGAAATTACTTGAGACCAAGTAACTTACGAAGATTTTGCAATCAAAGCATTTGGAAAAGATTGAGATAAAGATATTGAAAGTCCTGAATACTCTGATATGACAAAAGTACAAACTGGTCCAAAAGAAATTTTCATTGCAATACTTGCAATATTACTTGCTGCTGGATTTGTATATTTCAAAAGAAGAAGACAAGCTTAAAACAAAACAAAAAAACTAGAACTTAATTGTTCTAGTTTTTTTATTATGATTTATATTCAAGAAAATGTTTTGTATAATATTTTTTAACTTGAGCTAATTTTTCTAAAACAAGTTCGTCGTTCCCTGCTTCTAGTTCTTTTGGATTAACTGTTAAGCTTATAAATCCATTGTAGCCAGAAGTTTTTAATTTCATTAGAAAACTTTCAAGTGGTAAGTAAGAAACTCATCCTCCAGAATTTCCAGGAAGAAGTCATTCTTTTGGACCATTCTTGTCAGATAAAAATACATTTTTAATACTATTTCCTAGCATTGTTTGAGCTTTTTGTAAATCTATTCAAGTTGATTTATCTATATTAGCAACATCTAGTACAGTATCTCAAGTAAGTTTTTTTAATTCCATTAATGTGTTTGTCTTATATTCTGGTATTACAAATAACCAAAATTTAGAAGGAACATTTCTGATTGCTATACTAAGTCATGAATCTCTTTTTACTCTAGGTAAATATTTTGTAAACCAATCTGTTTTTTTATCCGTCATATGTGGTGGAGAAAAAACAACTAATTGGCTATTCAAAGTTTTTGCCATTTTAGTAAAAGAATCTACTTTTTTTTCATCAATTCACTTATCATAAGCTGTAATAGATAAAACTGGAATAGCAAATGCATCAGATAGAGTTTTTATATATTCTCCATCAAGTGTATCAAAATTTGATTTATCTAAATCAAGATTCAAACCATCATATCCAGCCTTTTTAGCGAAAATAAATATCTTGTGTAAAGAGTATCCTTTCAAACTCGAAGTAGATAATAAAAGCATATTATTAAATATTTAATACTAAATTAATACCATTATAATTGTATTTTCTAAAAAAACAAAAAAATGATGTATTTTTCTTGTTTTAAATAGTTATTTTTCTATAATAAGAAGAATTAACCCACCCCAGCCCTCCCTTAAGTCTAATGGAGGGAGATAGCCACAATATAATTTTCCTTCCCTTAGACTTAAGGGAAGGTGTCCGAAGGACGGATGGATTATTTAAAATTAATAATTTATATATGCAAAAACTATTAGAAAAACTTAAATGAAATAATATAAATTCTGCAATAGAACAAGAAAATAATGATTTTCAATTTAAATCATTAAAAAAACTTTATGAAAATATAGAGAATAGAGAAATTTATCTTTTTTTAGTTATGGCAAATGCTTTGGTTACTTATCAGTTATCAGGAAAATGAGAAGCTTATTGGGAAGAATTTTCTAATTATTTTTCAAGGATAAAAAAAATATCTGAAGATAATATAATAAAAGAGCTGCAAAATTTTATTAAAAATTCAAAAAATAATAGAAGATTAATAGATGTAAAAATGCAAAGACTAGAAAAACTTCATAAATTTCTAGATATGTTTCAAAACAAAAAAGAATTTTATTATGAAGATATGGAAATTTTAAGAGACGATTTAGCCTTACTTATGAATCAAGCTCTTGATGCTAAAACAATCGTTTTTGCTGTAAAAATGTTTTCATATGCTGCTAGAAATTATTTTAGCAAATTAGTGCTATTCCCATACGAAATTGAAATTCCTATTGATTCAAGACTTGAAACAATTTATGAAATATATAACTCTGATAAAAATATAAAAATAAAAGAATTCTATAAAACATTATCTAAACAACTAAATATTCCTCCACTTCATTTGGATGCGATAATATGGTGTAATTATGAAGAATTAAAAAAGAACTAATTATTAAAATATAATATAAAAGTAAAGTAAAGTATATTTAATTTGAAAAATATTTAAAATAATATAAACTCACAACTAATTTAATAATTAAATTTTTCTCTATGAACTCACACAAAACAAAAGCCTTCACATTAGTTGAATTAATCATAGTAATAACAATAGTATCAATACTTGCTACTATAGGGTTTATATCATATCAACAATATACAAATGAAGCTAGAGATTGAAATAGAATAGCAACATTAAAAACAGTTCATAAGTGATTAACAATATCATACATTCAAAAACAAACATATACAATACCAGATGACTATATAGATATTGTTTGAGTATCAAAACAATGATATATATGAGATACAGTTGCTAAATCAATTAGATGAGAATGATTTAAAGATCCAAAAGATAATACTAGATATTTATATAGCCTAGATTCTACTTGAAAAAAAATAGAACTATCTGGATTTCTAGAAAATAAAGATAAAATAAAATTTCAATCAAATACTAATTTATTCATAAATCAAGCCTTTGCAGAAAATATAGATTATACAAGTAGGTATATCTATACAATATGAGATAATGTATGAATTCTTTTAAATTCAACAACAAATGCTCCAGTAAATGAAACTATTTCTACTTGAAGTATAGATTTAACAACAAATACAGGAACATATATAGCAGTATTTTCAGATACGTGAAGTATATCATGAACTTGAGAAGAATTATTAACAAATATCTCAATAATACAAAATTCGTGTGTACTTGGAAATACAGTAGTAACAAACTGATGACAAATAAATTCATATAATACAACTAGTGTAGCATATGATCAAACTTGTACTCCTGTTTCTAGAACTTGTAATGCTTGAATATTATCTTGAGATATAAGTTATAAATATGATACTTGTTCACCAGTAAACGCACTAAATTGTAGTGCAACAACATATAACTGATATAGTATTCCTGTAATAAATCATAGTATTACACAAAGTATATCAAAAGCTGTTACATGATGAACATCAAATATAGATACAACATGTACAAACTGAGCTTTATCTTATGGAACTGAAAATGTTACTTGTAGCACAAATTATACATTAACTTGAAACTCTTGTATAGCAAATACTCAAAATGCTACTTGTTGAACAATTCCTGCAAATTCCTCAAGAAATACAGCAACTAATATAACACAAACATGGAATTGAAGTAGTTGGTTACCTAATTCTACAACTACTTATAATGCAACAGCAAGTACAACAGATTGTACATTTAAGTGTAACATAAATTACACTTGGAATGGAAGTTCTTGTGTAGCAAATACTCAAACATATACTTGTACATGACTTCCAACAAATGCAATTTGGAATAGCGTATCAAGTTACATACAAACATGGAATTGAAGTAGTTGGTCACCAACAAGTACTACGGCAACATATAATACAACAACTAGTGCTACATCTTGTAATTATAAATGTAATTCTTGATATTATTGAACTACATGTCTTCCTTTAACATCATTTGTTAATTATTCTGCTTCTACAAATATTTTATATACTAATACTGCAGCTGTAATAAAATGATGGTCTCCTCAACGGCAAATAGTTCGTAGAGTTCAAGTTCCTTACTCTTGAACGCTTAGAATGCAAATAACTTGATCTTCTAATGATGTAAATTATATTTTCCAGATGTGATTTTTTAAAAATTGAGTAATAATATCTCCTGTATATAGTCGGAATTATTCTAAAACTTTTACTTATGATATGCCAGTAACTGCATGAGATTATATATCTGTCCAATGACATACTTTACATACATCATGAATTAATGCAGGTTTTACAAATTTCTATATTATGTGATCTTATAATGATCTTTCTGGTATTTGAAACCCCGCTGTTAGTCCTATAGTATGAATTAATTAAAAATAAGTCCGAAATATATGAATATAATTAAAAAATAGCGATTAAAATCGCTATTTTTTAATTATATTCAAGCAATAACCTTTGCTACTCTGATAACTTTATCTCATAAAACATATCATTTTTCAAATTCATCAACTACTTTTCCAGATTCACCTGGAACTTGAGTCATAACTTCATGTTTATCTGGGTCTATTTCACATCAAAGTGATTCAAAACATCTAACTCACATTTTCTCTAAATCTGATTTCATTGCTTTTTCTACAGCCAAGATTCATTCAAAAACTGCTCCATTTTTCATATCTTCTGGTGTGTTTTTTATAATTCTTTCTATATTATCAAGCCAAGGAAGAGTTTTTTTCAATATATCAGCTTTCATAAAATGAATCATATCTTCTCTATCTCTTTCTACTCTTTTTTTGAAATTTTCATAATCAGCTTGTTTTCTAGCCAAGGCTTCTTTTAAGGCATTTACTTCGTTATTAGAAGAAACATTATTATCTTCAGATTCAGTTTCTTCTATTTCTTTAATTTCTTCTACTATTTCTTCAAAATCTTCTCCAGCTAAAACTTCTTCATTTTGTTCTTCATTGTCTTTTTTGAAACTCATATATCTAAATATTAAATAATAAAACTTCCAAATATTTTGGAAGCCTTATTATATTGAAAAATTTTAAATTTCAAAAAAATTATACAAGTTCAACTTTAAATGAACCAGAATTATGTTCAAGTATTTTTACTTTTTTCCCTACTCAGAAATCAACAACAATTGAATCATCATCCACTAAATAGTCTACTCAATCTACTTTTATTTTCCAATCATCTCAAATTTTTTCTAATTTATGAATAGATCAAATATAAACATCAAGTCAAACAGATTTTGCTTTTGTTTTTGGTCTAAGATATTTAGTGAACAAAATTGCAAATATTCCAGATAAAAATACAAAAATCAAACCTTGTACAATAGTAAATGAACTATCTCAATTCAAATAAACCATACAAGCAAGTAAGAAACTAGCCAAAGCTAGCGATAATCAGTAAAAAGTAAAAGTCAGAATTTCTATTATAAGAAACAAAATTCCTGCTCAAAACCAAATATATGCTAATTCCATAAATTTTTATTTAAAAATTATTTTATCCCAAAAGCTTTACCAACTGCACCAAGAATATCATTATCAAGAATATATTTAGTATTCCCTCCTCAAAGTGCATTTTCTATAACTTTTAATTGTTCTTTTGTAACAGCAGATCATTTGAAAAATTCTTGTGCTGCAAGTGATTGTAATTCCATAGATTTAGCATCAGCTTGAGCTACAACTATAGTTGCTTGAGCTTTTCATTCAGCTTGCAAAATTTGCATTTGTCTTTCTCATTCAGCTTGCAAAATTTTAGATTGTTTATCTCATTCTGATTTAGTTATAAGAGCTGATTTATATCATTCAGCTTCAAGAATTTGTGCTCTTTTATCTCTTTCTGCTTTCATTTGTTTACTCATTGATTCTTGAATATCTTTTGGGGGGTCAAGTCTCTTAATTTCAACTCTCATTATTTTTACTCACCATTTTCCAGTATCTCTATCTAGTGCTTCAAGTAATTTACCATTAATAAATTCTCTGTTAGATAAAGTTTCATCTAAACTCATAGTTCAAAGTACAGATCTAAGACCAGTTTGAGCAAGATTAACTACAGCCATAAATACATTTGAAATTTCATACATAGATTTGTATGGATCTACAATTTGCACGTAAACTACTCAGTCAACTGCAACTCAAACATTATCTTTTGTGATTATTTGTTGTTCAGGAACATTTATTACTTGTTCTCTAACATCTACTTTTTTAATTGTTTGAACTCATGGAATTACAAAAGTAAGACCTGGAGTAACAGTTTCAGTATATTGCCCAAGAAATTCTTTTAATCAAACTTCTCATTGATTTATAACTCTTACTCAAAATAGTAAGAAAAGCACTCAAAGTATTATAAGTAAAAGGAAAATACTGCTCATAATCTAATAGTTAAAAATATAAATAAAGTATTTTTACACATTGTTCATTATAATATCTAAAATAGTAAAGACAAATTTATATTAAAAATTGAAAAATAATTAAAAATAATTAAAATCTTGCGGTAAAATTAAGATTAAATATTAAATATATTAAAAGCCGTGAATTTTAAAAAGAAAAAGCTATGATCTAAAAAATTAGATTTACAAAGACTTATAGAATTACAAAAAATATACCAAAAAGATTTAAGAAGAAACTATATAGTATGAAACACTATATGAATAATAGCTGTTATACTTATTTTTTTAGTTGCAGTTTGATTTTTTATAAAATTTCCAAAAATAGATCTAGCTTGAACTATAATGAAAAATATAGTTTGAGAAAGTGCTAGTAATTTCGCACAAGAAAAATGAGATACAAAAAATATACTTATCGTTTGAAGATGATGAGATTTAAATGACGCTCCAAATCTTACTGATACTATAATACTAGCAAAAGTAGATAGTGAAAATAAATTTGTTACTATGCTTTCTATTCCTAGAGATTTATGGGTAAAATATCCAACTGGATGAGCTGGAAAAATAAATGCTGTTTATCAATCAGCTTTAGCTAAAAACTGATGAGATACCGACGAATGAATGAAAAAATTAGAATCAAAAATAGAAGAAATTACAGGAGAAACTATTGATAATTATATAAATATAGATTTTAGATGATTTATAAGTATAGTTGATAGTGTTGGTTGAGTTGATATAAATGTCCCTCAAAAATTAGTTGATACTGAGTATCCTGATTTTAACTGGGGATATCAAACCCTAACAGTAGATGCCTGATTACAACATATGGATTGAAGTTTAGCTTTGAAATATGCTAGATCTCGTCACTCTACAAATGATTTTGATAGATCTCTTAGACAACAATTAGTTATTCAAGCGATAAAAGAGAAAGTAACAAGTCTTGGATATTTGGCTAATCCTTTTAAAATAAAATCTCTTTATCTTGCTATAAAACAAAATATTACAACTGATTTATGAGTTTCAGATATGATTTCTCTAGCGCTTCTTGCTAAACAAGTAGAAAAAAATAATATTTTTTCTTTCAATTTAAATGATTCTTGTTTTTATTGAGCAGATAATTGTCAAAGATGATGATTTCTATATACTCCACCTAGAACAGATTTTGCTTGAGCATCAGTTGTTATTCCAAATACAGCAACAAGTTCAAAAGTATCAGATTATTCTGATATTCTTAGATTTACAAATGTTATTTTCAACTATCCTCAAATTTTTGCTCAAAATGATACAATAAATATTTTTAATTCTACAAAAGTGTCTGGACTTGCTACTTTATGGGGAAATTTCTTAACAAAATATTGATTTGCAATTCCTGAAAAAGATTCAGTATGAAACACTTCTTGAGTAAAATATGATAAGAGTATAATTTTTTATAACAACTTAGCTGAAGATTCTAAAACTCTTGAAGCACTTAAATTATTTTACTTGCAAACTGAATTCAAAAAAGTAGAAAAACCTATGTATTCAACAGATCCGAGTACAAAAATAGAAATAATTATTTGAAAAGATTATAAATCTTATAAAATGTACTAATATAAAATAAATAAATTATTCATTAACTTTTAAATTATGAATTTTGAAGTAAAAAAAGTATCTCGAATTTCTAAAGAAGAAGCTCGCGCAAGACAAGAACAATTAAAACAATATGTTATTTATTGAGCCTATTCTCTAGTTGTAATAATTCTTATATCTTTTCTTTTTATATACAGCAAATATATAAAAAATCTTCCTAATATATCAGAAATTGAAAATCAAAAAATTCCTGAAGCATCTACTATATATGATAGAAATTGAAAAGAAATCTATAGTATTTATTATTGAGAAAAAAGAACTTATGTAAAATATGATGAAATATCAAAAAATATGGTAAATGCCATAGTTTCAACAGAAGATAATACTTTTTTTGAAAACTCTGGGTTTGATATAAAAGGTATTTTTAGATCTGTATTTAATTATATTTTTCAAAAAACTTCAAAAATAGAATGAACCTCTACTATAAGCCAACAACTTATAAAAAATATGATGTTAACAAATGAAAGAAGTTTAGAGAGAAAAATAAAAGAAGTACGGCTTTCTTATAAACTAAATACAAATTATTCAAAAGAAAAAATACTTGAATTATATTTAAATAAAATTGCTTATTGATCTAATTCTTATGGTATAGAACAAGCTTCAAGAACTTTTTTTGGGAAAAGTGCTAAAGATTTAGGAATTCTTGATTCTTCTATTTTAGCATCTCTTCCAAAATGACCTACTTATTATAGTCCTTATAATCACTATGATAGATTAGTTTGATATCCATATACTTATAATAGTGAAACTCCTGATGAAACTACTAAATTAATAACAACAAAAGATTTAGATGATAATGCTATTTTTACTACAAAATTAAAAGATATAATCTCATCATTAAGTGAAAAAAGACTTACTGATGATAAAATGCAATTATGTGGAATAAAAAAGAAATATTATAAAGCTTCTATAAGTTTGGATTCAGATAATTGTAGTATTATGTCTTATTCTGATTTACTTAGTTTTCTAAATAATATTCAAATTAAATGATCTGTTCTAGATTGATCTACAAGTGAACAAAAAAATACTGTTTTTGAATATCAATCTGGTAGAAAAGATTTCGTATTACAAAGAATGCTTGAAGATAAAAAAATCACTTTTGCCGATTATCAAAAAGCTTTTATTGATTGACTATGAATGACATTTGGACAAGTAAAAGAAGATATAAAATATCCTCATTTTGTAATGTATGTTAAAGAATACCTAGAAAATAAATATGGTAAATCAATAATGGAATCTGGTGGTTTTAAAATATATACAACTCTTGATTCTAGTCTTCAAGATAAAGCTCAAGAATTAGTAACAGCACAAGTAAAAGCAAATAAAGCTATAAATGCAACAAATGCTGCTATGGTCTCAGTAGATAATAGAAATGGATGAATACTTGCTATGATTTGATGAGCTGATTATTTTGATAGAGAAAAAGCTTGAAATGTAAATGTAATAACATCAAAAAGACAAGTTTGATCTAGTATAAAACCACTCGTATATTCTCTTGCTATAGAAAAAAATGCTATAGGTACTCAATCTGCTATTTATGATACAAAGACAACTTTTCCTGGAGATTATGCTCCAAATAATTATGATGGGAAATTTATGGGAAAAATGAATATAATGACTGCCCTAAATTATTCTAGAAATGTTCCAGCTATAAAAATGTATTTTCTTGCTGGTCAACAATGACCAATTATAAATTATTTGGAAAGTCTTTGAATAAATTCTTTAAATAAAAATTTTTACTATTGAGCTCCTCTTGCTATATGAGCTGCTGAAATAGAACCTATAGAAATGGCTTCTGCATATTCAGTATTTGCAAATATGTGATATAAAAAAGAAATAACTCCAATTTTAAAAATCTTAGATTCTAAATGAGTAGCTATAGAAAGTTTAGATACAAATATTAATTGAGAAAAAGTAATAGATCCAAAACTAGCTTATATAATGAACTATATACTTAGCGCATCTGAAACTAGACCAAATAGTTTCTGGAATAAGTATTTAACACTTAATGGAAGAAAAGCTTGTGCAAAAACATGAACATCAAATAAAGTGTTTATGACAAATGGTAAAAAATCTATACTTCCATGAGATATCTGGACTGCTGGTTATACTCCTCAAATTACAACTATAGTTTGGTGATGAAATAATGATGGTAGTGCGCTTAGTGCAAAATGAGATGGTATTGCTTGAGCTGGACCTATATGGAAAGGTTTTATGGAATATGCACATAAATGACTTGCTAAAGAAGATTGGATAAAACCAGATGATTTAAAAACTACATATGTATCTAAAATAACTTGATATCCTGTTTCAAGTACAACTTGAAGTGGACTTTCTGTTTGATCATATTTTTACAATATTCCTAAAACTTATGATAGCTGAACAAAAGCTGTTCAAGTAGATGCTTTATGTAATTGAAAAGTTACTGATGCAACTCCTCCTGAAGCTATAAAAACTATGTATATAATGCAAAATCAAGTAGATATAGAACATAATCAAAGTGATTGGAAAAGTAGTTATATGTCAGAAATAGACTGAAGCTCTTCTTGATCTGATATATTAGTACGAGAGCCAACTGAAGTTTGTGAAAGAACTACTGATTCTTCTCAAATAGCCTTTGATATAAATACAAGTGTATATTGATGAAGTATTAGTTTATGAAAAAATATATTTACAATTTCATATTCAAGTAATACTCCTATTCAAAGAATAGATTTATATGCTTGAGATAAAAAAATAAATTCTGTAAAAGTAGAAAATTTAAAAAAATCTAGCGTAGAGATAAGTTGAGATATTAAAGATTTAAGTCAAAAAGTAAAAGTAGTATTAATTGATGAAAACTATTATTCTAATTCTAAATATGTAGATTGATCTGATTCTACAAATATAGATACAAATACTTGAACAACACAAGATACAAGTACAAGTAGCTTAACGTCTTCTATTCCAGATATAATAATAAAAAATCCAGCTTCTGGAAGCATAAAAATATTTGAAGATCAAAGTTTTAATTTCAGATTTGAAGCATCAGATAAATCTGGAATAAGTGCTATTAATTTAACATCAGATGGAAAAGAAATAATTACAGGATTAGCAGAATGAACAAATGTTTATGCTGTTGAATGAAAAGAACTTGGTGTTTGAAACCATATACTTACAGTAGAAGTTATAAATAATAATTTCTCGAAAAATTCAAAAGATATAAGTGTTGAAGTATTAGCTAGGTAAATAATTGCCAAAAAAATAAAAATGTGTTAAGATAAAGTAAAATTTATTTTAACACATTTTTATTTTGAGGTTATGACTAATCCTGAGAAGAAATATCATGATTTAGAAACTGGTGAATCATATGAAGTAAATCCACTTACAAAAGAAGGACAAGCAATAATAGATCTTGATTCTTTATTTAAGTGACTAAAAAAAGACTGATTATATGATGAAAATAAAATGAAATATTGATTTTTTTCTCCAGAATTATCTCACAAGCTTTTTTTAATTGCAAATAATGATATAGAAAAAAAAGAAATAGTTTTAGATTATTTGATGAAAAATATAATTGATAAAGAACTAAAAAGAGAAGATATTGTTTTTATGTTTATAAATGATAAAACTATAAAAACAAAAACTTGAGAAAAAAATATCAAAGAATCACTTATCGTTAGAACAAATTACTATAAAGCAATTTGAGCCTTAGTAAAAGGTAAAATCAAAAAAATCATCACTCCAAATACAGATAAAATCGAAGCTTCAAAACATAAAGAAATTATAAATGAAATAGATGAAATTTCTAATTTTGCTTGTTTTGCATGAGAATTTTCAAAAAATAAAGAATCTTTTGATACAAAAAAAAGGCAAATAATTTATGAAACTTTAAAATCAATTTTTTGAGAGCAAACAAATATAATTATTCCTAGAAACATAGATGCTGATATAAAAATTTCTAAATCTAATATGAAAGTTAAAATAGATTTAGATAATTTAGAAAAAAAAGTATTCCCTACAAAAGATGATTTAAGAAATTTTCTAAAAAAATCAGCTACTTCTTTATGATCTGATTCTATATTAACATCTATACCAAGTAATCCTTTTTTTACTAAATGAAATTTTTCTAAAAAACTTTCTGAAATATTAAAACATAACAGAACAATAAAAGAATCTTGACTAGATATAAATGAATTATCAAATTTTTCTATAAAATTAGTTCAAAAAGATTTAGCTGGAGAAAATATTATAATAAATACCCTAATTAAAAAATTACTCAATATTTTAAATTCATGAACTTCTAAGTGACTTGGTTTTTATAATAGCTTAATCAGAAGTATGATATGACATATTCCAGCAGATCTACAAAAGAAAATCGAGCCAAAAGCAAGAATACAAAGGTCTAGAGATTACGTGCAAAATCAAAGAGATTTGTTACTAAAAAAACAAAATCAAATAAATCCAGATATTATTATGCTATATGAAGACAATGTTTTAACCCCCTTAGTTGAAGCTGTAAAAATCTATATGTCAAAATAAATTTTGACATATAGATTTTTTTTTATACACTACTGACATTAAATCATAACAAAAGGACGTATGATGAGCCTAGCACAACTTGTAACCACTACAACGAATATCTTCTAGACACTAGACAGATTTTTGTATTGTGCTTCGCTTTAGCCCTTTTTCAAAATCTTCTAGAAATAGAAGATTTTTTTTATTTAAAAAACTCCCCCGCAGCTTTATTCTTCGCTTTCCCCCTCACTCGAGGGGGACTAAGGGGGAGCTTATATTTACTAACAAATTATTATTATGGAAATCTCAACAAAAAGACATTCTCTGAGCCATATTATGGCACAAGCTGTAAAAAGCATTTACCCTGAAGTTAAAATGGCAATTTGACCTGATACTGATACTGGATTTTATTATGATTTTGATTTTGGTGAAACTGAAGTAAAAGAAGAAAATCTAAAAGAAATAGAAAAAAAGATGAAAAATATCATCAAACAAAATCAAATTTTTGAATACGCACCACTTCCAGTTGATGAAGCTATTAAAAAATTAGAAACTGCTGGAGAAATCTACAAAGTTGAAATGGCTAAAGATTTGAAAGAAAAAGGAGAAACATCTCTTGGTTTTTATAAAAATATGAGTCAAAAAGGTGAATTAGCTTTCGAAGACATGTGTGCTGGTCCTCATGTAGAAAAAATGTCTCAAATTGATGAAAATGCATTCAAATTAGATAAAATTGCTGGAGCTTATTGGAGATGAGATTCACGAAAAAAAATGCTTACAAGAATTTATGGACTTGCTTTTGATACTAGAGAAGAATTAGATAATCATGTAAGAATGATGGAAGAAGCTAAAAAAAGAGATCATAGAGTTCTTGGTAAAAAACTAAAATTATTTACAATTTCAGATTTAGTTTGAGCCGGGTTACCTCTTTTCCAACCAGCTTGAATGGCAATTAGAAAAGAACTTGAAAATTATTTATGGGATTTACATAAAAATCATTGATATGATAGAGTTTGTACTCCTCATTTAGCTAAAGAAGATTTATATGTAACGAGTGGTCATGCTGGTCATTATTTAGAAGATATGTTTTCTGTTTATGGATGAACTTCAAAAGAAAAATTCCACCTAAAACCTATGAACTGTCCTCATCATATGCAAATATTTGCTGATAATCAATTTTCTTACAGAGATATGCCTGTTAGATATTTTGAACCTGCAACAGTTTATAGAGATGAAAAAACTGGACAATTATCTGGACTTACTAGAGTTAGATCTATTACTCAAGATGACTGACATTTATTTTGTAGAGTTGGACAAATCAAAGACGAAGTAAAACTTATAACTGATATCATCAAAAAATTCTATGAAACAATGGGAATGCTTGATTCTTATTGGGTTTCACTTTCTGTTAGAGATGTCGAAGACAAATCAAAATATTTGTGAAGTGATGAAGTTTGGGCAAAAGCTGAATGAGCACTTGAAGAAGCTGCTATTGCAAATGGCCTACCATATAAAAGAATGCCTTGAGAAGCAGCATTTTATGGACCAAAACTAGATTTTATGTTCAAAGATTGTCTAGGAAGAGAATGGCAACTTGCTACAATTCAATGTGATTTCAACCTACCAGAAAGATTTAATTTAAGTTTTACAAATGAAGAATGAAATCCAGAAAGACCAGTTGTAATTCATAGAGCAATTTCTGGAAGTTTAGAAAGATTTATTTGAATTATTATAGAACATTTTGCTGGACTATTCCCTACTTGGTTATCTCCAAGACAAGTAATCATAGTTCCTGTTGCTGATAAATTTGACGATTATGCTAAAGCTTTAAATCAAAAATTAAAAGCTCTTGATATTAGATCTACAGTTGATTACTCAACAGATAGTTTGAATAAAAAAGTAAGAAATGCTGAAACTTCAAAATATAATTATGTGCTAATAGTTTGAGAACAAGAAGTAGCTGATAATACAGTTTCTGTTAGAAATGTAAAAACTAAAGAACAATTAACTGAAAAAGTAGAAAATTTCATAGAAAAAATAGCTGCAGAAATAAAAACAAGAAGATTATAAAAAGAATAAAGCACCACGTTAAGTGGTGCTATTTTTTTGAATCATATAATTCGACAAGAGCTTTAGCCCTTGGATTATCAAATGGTCTAAGCAATTCAATAGATGCAGCTAAACCATCAGATATATCCTTATTAAACTTTTTGTTTTTTTCATAAGCTTCCTTTATAGAGAAGTTAAAAATAGTACAAAAAATTTCATTAATTTTATCAATCCAAGTGCTTTCTCCTAAACCTAAAAAGTACTGATCCCCAGATTCTTCTCGATATTTTTGATTTGATTCATCTATGATATTAGAAATATCATTTCTAGTCATAGATGAACCTGGTTTTTCAAAAATTTCACTTCTCAAAGAAATATCTTTTAGATATTCTCTAATATTTGTGCTGCTACCTTTATCAATAGAATTATAAAGATATGGATGAGATGAATCTTCAATAAACAAAGTTCTTACATCTGAACAAAGTTCAAATAAAAATACATTTTCATAGTGATATCTTTGGTATAAAATACCTACCTTTTCTTTATCAAAATCAGGAATTCCAATCCCAATAATAATATCCCGCAAGAAAGTATTATAATACTTCTTCAAAGGATTAAAAACTGGGTCATTTTCTCTCTGTCTGTATTGAATAGCGAGATTCAAAAGCCCCTCTTTCCAAGCTTCAATAAGCTCATCCAAAGTTTCATAATCATCATATGAAACAAACTCAATTCCATATTTATCCAGCAGAATTTGCTCTTCTTCTTCAGAAATGAACTCACGTATAAGATCAAGTGAAGTCTTAGAGTAAAAATGCGTATTATGTAGAATATTCATTAGAATCACCCCATTTCTATTTTATTTTGATTTTTGACTTGTTATTTATAATTATTTATTAAAAAAAAGCAAACTGTATTCAAGTTTGCTTTTTTAATTATTTAAGTTTATACATTACATCAATTAATTCTCATCTTCATACGACTTGAGATGGATAGAAATATCCTGAATTTAATGTAAATAATTTATTTTCTAAAGCATAAACAGCATAAGGATAATACCAATCAGTTTTAGCAACATCTTTTATATAATATACTTTAGTTTTATAAAGCGATATATCTACTTTTTTCAAAGTCATTATCATTTTCAAAACTTCTACTCTATTTATATTTCTAGATGGAGAAAATGTTTTATTTTTTGTATCCACAAGAGATAAAAGCATAGCTCTTTGGATATAAGCATTTTCCCAAGTTTTAGTTGCTATATCAGTAAAAATTGATGTTTTATTATCTATTTTCGCATATCCAAATGAAGTCAAAATTATTTTCAAAGCTTCAATTCTAGTAATATTATTTAAAGGCCTAAAAGTTCCGTCTGAAAATCAAGTCAAAGTATTTTTATCTTTGAAATATTTAAGCGAAGTATAATATTTATTTGAACTTGCTATATCTGTAAAAATTTTTGCAGTAGAAGTAGTTTGTGTAGTTGTTTTTATTGTTCGTAGGGAATTCAGGCCTGCATTCCCTACAGTCTCATTTGAAGTAGTTGTATCTGTAGTTTTTATTTCAACAATTGGATTATAAGTATTAGTTTCCAATTTTACTACTTGCACTCATGAATAATAATAAGCTATAATTTTTTTATAATCCCATCACATTTTTGCAAAATAAGTAGCTCAATCTCAACTTAATCATACTCAATGACCAAGAGTAGTCTTCCCTTCTCAAGCAGGATCTGAAACTCAAAGTAAATAAGGATAATTTGTAGTTTGTCCTAATTTACAATAATCATTTTTTCCTGGATTATTTTTCAGACAATAATCATAATAAGAAAGTGTTTTTCCATTACTTTGGTTGAAATACCAAGGTTTTACAAGTTTCCCATTATAAGTAATTACCTCGTCTAATGTATCTCAAAGAAATTTAACTATATTTGTATTTCTTTGTTCCATTCCATATCATAAATATTTTTGGAAAATATTTGGATCATCTGATCAATCGTAATATTTACCAGGAAATTTTCTATTATTTGCTGACATATACCATCTAGCATAAGTTCTTGCAGAAATTAATATAGTTTTAGCTTTTTGTTCTAGCGCGTCGTTTGAAATTTCTCAAATTCATTTCAAATAATCATTCAAATAAAGTTCATTTACTACAACAAGTTTAGAATTTTCTGTGTAAAGAGTAATTATTCATCTAAATTTATTATCATTATAGATTTTTTTTGTATCCCATGCTGGTATTCTAGACCAAGAAGTAATTTCAGTAATTCAATTCAAATCTCAAATTTTCAATTTTCCAGAAACTAAAACTCAATTATTATAAAGTTGTCAATTAGTCATTTCCAAATCATAAGTTTTATCTAATGATTTTAAAGAAATAGTATTTTGATTTTCAGGATAAGAAAGCTTAACTTTTATTACATTATTTTTATCAAATCAATTTGAAATTATTGGAGTTTGTGTACTTATACTAGCAACAAGGCTAATTCAAGTATTTGCTATAACAGTTTGAGCTACAGCTATTTTAGCCTGATTTGCTTCATAAACTTTCATTGATGCTAAATTTGGAATAAACTTATTCCCTGAGCTTAAATCAATATTTGACTCTTTAAAATTTGCTAAAAGTCAATATCGATTATCACCAGGACAAGTTGTATATCCAGCATCTCTATGTCATATAAGAGAAGCTCGAGTTACATTAACTAAAGGATTAGTACAATTACTACTAGATAAACAAGATTTATGATAAACTCTTTGTTTATCCAAATCAATTCAATATTTTTTTGCTAAATATCAAACAAGTTTATTAATGGAAGCTTGTTGTTCTTCTGTTAAATAATTATTTTGATAATTTCAAATAACAGAAATAGAAACATTCGATTTATTGTTCCGAAGAGTATGAGATCAAACAACATAATCTCATCAGGCTTTTCATTCATAGATTTTTCCATCTTGTCCAACTATATAATTATACCCTATATCTCACCGTCAATTTTGAACAGAATGATAATAATAAATTCATCTTAATATTTGATCACTAGGTTTAGAAATATCTTGAGTATCAGTATGATGAATAATTATTGCTTTTACAAACTGAGTTCTTTGAATAGGCCGAACAAGAGAATGTCAGTTTTCTGATGTAATTGTTTCTAAAACTTTTGAATCTTCCGAATAATTTGTATTTAAGTAATTATTTATTTTATTAATTTTATCAATTTCAGCTTGTTGAGCAACTGTTATTCATCAAGTTGCACTAGCAAGTTTATCATAATAAGATTTCCAGTATTTTGAATCTTTATATCTATAATCTTCAACAGCCCCCCAATCTGCTCTTTTTATTATTCCTATATCATCTGCTTCAGTTTCTGGAGTTTTTAATGCTAACTTATAAGTAAAAGACTTTGAATCTAGAGTACTTATTGCTAAAGATGGAACAATTAGATTTTTATCAGTAAAACTTAGCTCATATGAAAAATTTTTAACTTCTTTATTTAAAAATACTGGTGTAAAATGAATATCAGAATCAGTTAAAAGTCTTTCATCTCAATCCTCATCAATTTCTGGATTATATGTTTGTCAATCTACTATTATTTTCAATTTAGCCTTATATCCATAAGTTTCAAACTCAGCTTTTTTTGGCATTTTAAAATAAATAGTATCAAAACTTGTATTACTATTTACAGTATTTGAATCTGTCCAAGTTCATTTAACTGGACTAATTTCATTATTTAAAGAGGCTTCTTCCTTGAAATTTGTTTTAAAATTTGTTTTTAAACTAAGGGTTTGAGTATCATAAGTATAGTTTTTTTGTAATTTCAAATTATATAAAAATCCACATGCGACAGCAAAAACTAGAAAAAAACTAATAAATAGTTTGATTTTTTTCATTTTTTCATATTATAAAGCTAAATAATCTTGTATGTAGAGTATAAGAATTTAAACCTAAAAATCAATAATAAACTATGGACAAAAAAGTTATATACTATTTTTTGAAAATAACATTGCTTACATTTGCCTTTATTGTAGTAATAAATTTAGCTACAGGTTTTTTTAATAACTTTACTCTAAATACTAGTAAAACAGAAACAGACAGTACTGTAATAAGTAAAACGGAAGCTGATAAGAATAGTGACAATTTTGTATCTGCTTGAAACCAAAATATGATTATTGCTCCTATTTGAGTAGCAATAACTACAAATATTTGAACAAGACTTAAAGACAGAACAGAAGCTCCAGCAAATGTATATAATGATGTTATGAGCATTTCTTACATACTTGGAAATAAACAAATTGCTCGTGATAAAATCATTTCTCGAAATATGATTCTAATAAATGAGTATTTAAATATTCTAAAAATGGATTTAAAAACATCTCTTGGACAATCATCAGATAGATCTAAAGTTCTTGATTCTTATATAAGTCAATTAGAGTTTAGATATACAAGTACTATTGAAAATATAAATAACCTGAAAAATCAAAGAACAGTATTACTTGCATCACTTAATGAAAATAATACTGATATAGAATCAACTAAAACAAAAATGAGTTCTGATTTCAAAGTATTTGATTCTCAGTCTGTAATAGAAGATGTTGATACTTATCTAAAAGCTAGAGACTCTTACACTTATGCTAGAACTTATATAATTTTTATAGATAAATTTATAGCATATTATACATACCTAAATAATTATAATAAAAAACTACTTGATACTCTTATAAATAATAGAGATTTAATAGTAAAAAATTCTCAACTTGTAATTCCGGATTCTGGATCTGATTTACTAAAAAGTTTGAATTTAATTTATACAGAAGCTGAATTTAAGAATAACTAATAATATGAACAAGTATATAAAAAATTGTACTCTAGCAAGATGCCAATGTCCCGAATGAAAAGCAAATATGTTTTCACTTGAACATTTTGAAAAAATAATAGAAGAAAAACATACTAATTTTAATAATTTAAGCGTTAAAGAGAAAGATTATATATTTAAACAAGAATTAAGTAATTTCAGGGAAGTAAATAAATGTCCCGAAAATTGTTATCATGCAGTAAATATTTTTAATAAAAATGTGGAAACTCTTTTAAAACGATAATAAAAAAACCTAGAAATAATCTAGGTTTTTTTATTATCGTTTTAATTAAGCAACAACTTTATCACTTATTTTTTCATAAGAATAGATTTCGCTATCAGCAAAAAATCTTTTTAATTCAATTGCAGCAGTTTCAGTAGAATCTGAAGCATGGATAATATTTGCATCAATAGTAAGAGCAAAATCACCTCTGATAGAACCTGGAAGAGCTTCAGTAGGATTTGTAGCACCAGTTAACATTCTAACAGTTTTGATACAATCTTTACCAGTAATAGCCATAGCAACAACAGGAGAACCAGTCATATAAGCTAAAATTCCTGGGAAAAATGGTTTATCAGCCAAGAAATCATAATGTTCTTCAACAACTTCTTTTGATAATTGAACTAATTTCATTCCTGAAATTTTTAATCCTTTATTTTCAAATCTAGAAACGATTGCACCAATTAAACCTCTTTGAACAGTATCTGGTTTAAGTAAAACTAAAGTAGTTTGCATAAAACTTTATGTTTAAAATATAAAATAACGCGGACATTATATAGAAAATTTAAATAAATCAAATTTAAGACTTGCAAAAATTGGACTTATTTAAAAATTTATGATAAAATTAACTAAATTTAATTAATAAATAAATCAAATTATGAGTGAAAAAAATAAAGATTTATATAAATCTCCCACAGAACAAATAAATAAAATGATTGATAAAAAAGAAATTTCAGAAAAAATGGACTCATTAAATAAAAAATCTTATGATGTTCAAGAAAAATATGAAGTTCTCTGAAAAATTTCAAATTTATCAAAAAAACTTTGAACTAAATATGATGTAAAAGTAGCAATAAGCCCAGTAGAATGAGCATATTTTCTACAAATAAACTGAAATAAACTAAATATTGAAATAAAATCTCATAAAGAATTAGATAAAGTAATTCAAGCAGTAGAAGAATGACTTAAAAATAGAACTGATAATTCAAAAAAAGGAAAAATAAAACAAATAACATGATTATGAGATAATAGATTAAGTCTAAATTGAGATATTACAGGTAGATCAATAAATATAAATGATTCTATATTACCATTAGCTTTTGATTCAGAAATATTAAATACAGAAACAATATTTAATAAAGATAAAGTTGAGGAAATATTTGTATTTATTATGAATATTAAATGAATAAAAAAAGAAGATTGGAATATAGAAAGTAGCGTATGTCGAAAAAATACAGTTACTGATAAATGTAAAGATGAACTATGATTACCAAGTACAATCTCAGCAGAAAATTTTTAAATAAAAAGAGTAAAATTTACATTTTACTCTTTTTATTTAATTTCTTCAAACAAATTCACTATCTCATACTTTTCTTTAATTGCTTTATACATATGTTTTACTGCTGGAGTTCCTGATGCTAAAATTAGTTTTATATCAAGTAATCAAGCTAATTTTGTAGCAACTTCTACTGCGTCATATCTTGGAGCCGAATCTGAAATATAACTATTATCATGCTCTTCATCAACAATTATAAGTCATAAATCTTTGTATGGATAAAAAAGTGATGATCTAGTTCAAACAACTACTTTGATATTTCAAGTGTAAATTTTTTGCCAAATATCTGTTTTTTTTGCTCGTGAAATAGAAGAATTCAAAATTGCTACATTTTCTCAAAAAACTTCTCTTATATTTGTTGCAACTTGTGAAGTAAGGATAATTTCAGGAACAAGAAGCAAAACTTGCTTCCCTGCTTCTATAGAATCTTTTATTAAATTAATATAAATTTCCGTCTTCCCTGACCCAGTAATACCAAATAAAAGTATATTTTTTTTAGCAGTTTCTTTTATAGTTTGATAAGCTTCTTTTTGATTTTCTGTTAGTGATTTTGTAATATTTTTATTGTAATTCAAAATTTTAGTTTCTTTGAATTCAAACTTCTTTTTTTCAATTTTTTCAAGTAAATTTCTAGGTAAAAATATTCCTAATACTTGATGAACTAAAGAAAAATAATAAGTTGCCATCCATTTGATTAATTCTATTTGATAATCTTTTATAATAGGAAAATCATAAACTACTGAAACTATTGGCTTCAAACTAATAGTTTCATCATTAAAATTATCAAAAATATCTACAATAACTGCTTTAATTATTTGCTTACCAAAAGGAATTTCAACAAGTGCTCACAAAAAAACTTGCTCAGATAAAAAATCCGGAACAAGGTATGTAAGTCAAACATCATCAAAACTTCTATCAATTGGAATTACTGTTGTAAACATTTTCTACTAATAATCAGCTAAATTTATATCTCATTTATCATTTGAATCAAAAGAATCAAGTACATCTTTTAGTAAATATGAAGCTCGTCATATAGAAAATTGATTAGTCTTTTTCTTTACTCTTCTATAAATATCATTGTATGATAAATTACCATTATTTAATTCAACTTTGGCCTCAAAAAGTGCTGAAAATATATCAGCTTTTTTTACAATTTTTCACATATCTGAAGAAAATGGATTTAACATATATTCATAGACTTCAGACTTATAATCTGAACTAATATATGAAAATAAATAATCATTCATCATTGCAACTTCTACTTCTCATAAAAGTTCTTCAAAACCTGGAATAGCTTTTTTTGTTGGAGTAATAATATCTCCTGTTATTGCTTCTGGGATATCGTGATAAAGTGCAGTTAGTAAAAATTCTAAAACATTATAATCTGCTCAATTTTCATTTTCTATTTTAGCTATTACATAAGCTAAAAATGCTATTATCACCAAATGTGACATAACTGAAATTTTATAAATTCTTTTTTCTTGGTTCCATCTAAAAGAATGTGATAATCTTCTTATTTGAAGTAAATATTTCCTATAATCATTATCTCTCAAAATAGTATCTAGACTCTTAATAGTTTTTCTATTTTCCACGAAATATTCTTCAATATTTTTTAAAGGGACTTCATACATTCCATCAAAAACTTTTTCATTAATAGAACATTCCATAAATCAAGCATATTTTTTTGCTGCTTTTATTATTTCTAATTCTGACTGTTTAGAATTATCATAAAAAGTATTTCTTATATCTTCTTTTATAGATTCTGGAGCATCAAGAGATAAGAAAAATTCCATAGATTTTTTTTCTAGTGAATCAAAAATTTCAGCATCAACTTTTTTGATATAATCTTTAGTTCCTGAATCAATATCAGATAGTATAAGCGGAACAAAAGAATTGAATATAATTCTCTTTATAATAAATTCTTTATCTAATTTATTTCAATTTTGTTCTTCTAAATGAATCATAAAAAGAGCTATATGAATAACAAAACCCGTATTATCCAAATGACTAACATCTTCTATACGAGGAAAATTATTCCATCTTTTCATAGAAAGTCATCTAGTCAGCATTAATTTCAAAATATGTCCTATCATAAAAATTTCTTTTTAGTTTATAATTTAAGCCAATAATACTCAAGTAATCCATTATTTCAAAATAATTTTTATTTTAACATTGTTTTAATATACAAATAGTAAAATTTATTTGAAAATATATTTTTTCTGAATATACTTAAAATGAGAATTATTATTATTTTAACTTAAAAATTATGGATTACTTTGAAGAAAGTTTAAAATTACACGAAAGACTTGGAGGAAAATTAGAAACTGTTTCAAAACTAAAATTAGAAACAAAAGAAGATTTAAGTTTGGCTTATACTCCTGGAGTAGCTGAACCTTGTAAGAGAATAGCAGAAGACAAAAGTCTTGCTTACAAATATACTCTAAAAGGAAATACAATTGCTGTAATTTCTGATTGAACTGCAGTTTTGGGACTTGGTGATATTTGACCAGAAGCTGGACTTCCAGTTATGGAATGAAAAGCAATTTTATTCAAAGAATTTGGTTGAGTAAATGCTTTTCCAATAGTTCTTGGAACAAAAGATACAGAAGAAATTATTCAAACTATCAAAAATATTTCTCCTACTTTTGCAGGAATAAATTTAGAAGATATTTCAGCTCCTAGATGTTTTGAAATCGAAGAAAGACTAAAAGCTGAACTTGATATTCCCGTATTTCATGATGACCAACACTGAACTGCAATCGTAGTTTTGGCTGGTATAATAAACTGATTAAAAGTAACTGGAAAAAACAAAGAAGACATAAAAATTGTTGTAAACTGACTTGGTGCAGCTGGAACAGCTATTATAAAACTTTTAAAACTTTATGGTTTTGAAAACATAGTAGTTTGTGATAGTAAAGGTATAGTTAGTAAATCAAGAACTGATTTAAATGATGAAAAATTAAAAGTTTTAGAAATAACTAATGCTGAAAACATTAGCTGAACTTTGCAAGATGCAATTGTTTGAAGAGATGTGTTTATCTGAGTTTCAAAAGGAAATGTAATAAATGCTTCTGATGTAGCAAAAATGAATCCAGATTCTATGATATTTGCTATGGCTAATCCCACTCCAGAAATTATGCCTGACGAAGCAAAAGCCTGATGAGCAAGAATTATAGCAACTGGTAGATCTGATTTTCCAAATCAATTAAATAATGTACTCGTTTTCCCTGGAATATTTAAATGAGCTCTAGAAAATAGAGTTACAAAAATAACTGATGCTCATAAAATTGCAGCCGCTGTTGCTCTAGCTGCTTATGTGCAAAATCCAACAGAAGATATGATAATTCCTTCTCCACTAGATAAAAACGTGGCAAACATTATTGCAAATGCTATAAGATAACAAAAAAATCCCTGAAATTTCAGGGACTTTTATTTGACTAATTAGATATATTAAATATAAGTAATTCAAACAAAAAACAAAAAAGGAGTCTGTCATGGCTACACCTAAAAAAGATTTAGTCATTACCTTTTTAGGTAGTGGCAATGCATTCTGTCGAGCTGAGGAAAATTACCAAAGTAATATTCTAATAACAAGAGAAGTTGAGGAACTGATTGAAAATTCTTCCGATACAAATATTGTTAATAGGAAGAAAAAGAAAAAACATTTTCTCTTTGATGCCGGAGCAACTATAGCTGATGCTTTGCATGCTGTAAGAGTCCATATAGATGATATTGATACAATTTTTATCAGTCATCAACATGCCGATCATATCGGAGGACTTGAGAATATTGCATTCAAAAGATATTTTGGAAAACTTCCTTTTGGGCAAAATAAACCCCATATTGTAGGAAATGCTGACGTACTTAATGACACTTGGCATGATTCACTAAAAGGCGGCTTACAGAGTATTCAAGGAGAGGTAAATTCTTTGGAATCATACTTCACTTGTACATATCTTGACCATAATGGATATTTCTTATTTTACGGAATAGAAATAGAAGCAGTTCAAACGCTCCATAGTATTGATAATAAAAGATTTGTTCCAAGCTATGGTATAATCATAAATGGAAACGAAAGAATTTTCATTACTGGAGATACTCAGTTTGCCCCTAATCAAATGTTTACATTCTATGAGCAAGTTGACTGGATTTTCCAAGATTGTGAATTTGCAAACTACCCAAAAAGTATACATGCACAATTTCATCAATTATGTAAATTACCCGATGAAATACGCAAAAAAATGTATTTATACCACTATAGTCTAAAAATCGGTGAAAAAGAAGCTCCTGATGGATATATAGAAAACATCTATGAAGCTTTTGAAGACCGAGAAAAAATGGTCCTTGAAGCTGGATTTGCTGGACTCGTAAAAAAAGGTCAACAATTTCCCTTCTAAAACAAAAGCCCTTCGCATTCGCGAGGGCTCTTTTATTTTTTTACATTACTTTCACATTATCAAGAAGAATTTTTATAATATCATCAGTTTTCACTTCATCAGCGATAGCATCATAACTCATAATTATTCTGTGTCTGAATACCGGATATGCCATTTCTTTAATATCTTCTGGAATTACAAAACTTCTTCCATCAAGAGCGGCTAATACTTTTGCTCAAGCAATAACTGCAATACTTGCTCTTGGAGAAAGTCCGTAAGATATGTAAGCTGCTATTTTTTCAAGTCCAAATCTAGCTGGTTCTCTTGTAGCAAATACTAAATCTCTAACATAATTAAATATTTTATCATCACAGTAGACTTTTTTTATTAAATCTTGATATTTTATAATATCTGATTTTGATAAAACTTTTTGAATTTCATCTAATTTTTCAAAATTATTTTTCATAATTTGAATTTCTTCAAATTCTGTAGGATAAACTACAATAGTTTTTAATAAAAATCTATCAAGTTGAGCTTCTGGAAGAGTATAAGTTCCCTCTTGTTCTATAGGATTTTGAGTAGCCAAAACCATAAATGGAGCTTCAAGTTTATAAGTTTCATCTCCAATTGTTACTTGTTTTTCAGCCATAGCTTCAAGTAGAGCTGATTGTACTTTTGAAGGAGCTCTATTTATCTCATCAGTAAGTAAAAAATTGGTAAAAATAGGACCAAATTTCGTAGAAAAATCTCATTTTGCAGGATTATAAATCTTTGTTCCAACTAAATCTGATGGTAATAAATCTGGAGTAAATTGTATTCTTTTAAAGCCAGTATCAAGAGCTTTACTCATAGTATCAATAGTCAGAGTTTTTGCCAAACCTGGAGCTCATTCAAGCAAAATATGTCCGCCAGCAAAAAGTGCAACAATCATATCTCTAATAAGAGTTTCTTGTCAAACTACTTTTTTAGCAATTTCCTTTCTCAAATTATTTGCCAGTTCTCAAAATTTTTGAATTTCTTCATTTAAAATATTTTTTTCCATTTTTATAAAATTATAATTCTAAAGCATTTATATTTGTTATTATCTCTTCTCTGTTAAACATTTTTGAACTTGAATATTTATTCACAATTAATAGAGAAAAAATTGAATCTATAACTTTCAAATTTTCTTCATTTATATCTTCTCTATATTTCAAAAATTCATAAATTTCTTTATAAGTTTTACTCGAAGTATCTAGTCTATATTTTCATCAAATATATTTTCTAATAAATTCATCAATTTTTTCTTCAAAATCAGTATCATCTATATTTACCTTTAAATCAAATTTTTCAAATTTTTTTGCTTTTATATCCGGACTATTTTTTATAAATCTTTTGTAATTATAGAAAAGTCACAAAATAAATCCAAGAAGTAAGATAGCCGCAAGGTAAAGAGAACTATAATTTTTATTTTCTATAGTATTTTTAGTAATACAATCTGTTCAACTAGTTCAATCCAAACAATCAGTATTTACTGCAGCATTTTGATTAACTTTTATTGCAACTTGATTTGTTTGATAATCTCAGCTTCAAAAATTTATAGATACTGGTCAAATTACGAAATTTCA
This sequence comes from Candidatus Altimarinota bacterium, assembly GCA_028713225.1. Taxonomy (GTDB): domain Bacteria; phylum Patescibacteriota; class Gracilibacteria; order BD1-5; family UBA6164; genus JAQVPN01. The sequence continues at coordinate 5,117 of JAQTOS010000008.1, read as the reverse complement.
AGCTTTTTTAGCTTTTAAAGTATAATCAATACTTGTAACAGATTTACTATCTCAATTTATCATTTCTACTTGTGTAGAACTAGATTGTCCTTGAATATCAAAATTTTCAATTCCCGAAATAGTAGGATTTCATAAATCTATATTATCTCGTCATTTTTGTTTGATTATCAGTTTCAAATCAACAGTATCTTGAGTACTAATTTCTTTTTTATCAGTTTCTAAATTCACTTCTACTTTTGTGTCAGCATAAGAAATCCCCGAAACAGAAAAAAAGAAAACTAGAAATAAACTAAGCCTTCTTTTCATTTTTCTTTTATTATATTACAAAATCGTTATCAAAAGTTCCGTGTAGATTACATCTAGCTTGAACTTTGTAAGTTCCTGGTTTCAAATCAGCCAATTCTATTGTAACTTCTGGTTTTTCTCCAGCTTTTAAAGTAAAAGTTTTTACTCTTAAAAGCCCCGCTTTTGTAAATTGTAGTACGTCAATAGTTTCAATCAAATGAGCATCCAACATTGGATGTTCAATTTCATGTCCAACATTTATAATAACTTGCGAGTCAGTAACTTCCACTCCTGGAGCATGTTTTTTTGCTTGTTCTTGTAATCCTGTCATAAAGGTTTTTAATTAAAAAATAAGTTCTTCCCCATTATAAGGAAAAACTCATTTTTTCAAGTGCTAAATATTTTTTTGATGAAATTTTAACATTATTTTAAAAGATTAAACAATATTATTTCCATAATAATATTCTGTAGTAACCTGTCCGATAATTTTGCCAAGCTGCTCAATCGAATCATCTATATAATGTTCTATCACTCCGTATTGTAAATTGTATATTAGTTGAAGACATCCGTACTCATATTGGACTAGACCAAAAATCCTGCTTACTCCATGCAACAGGTCATTCCCATGTACCTGGTGCTCCTGGTGAATACCACCATTGAACTTGATTTGGTAAAACTCAAAGATTATGAGTCAAGGTTTTAAGTCAGGGGCTAGTATTAGCATAATAAATCCATCAACTATCCCAATCAGGAATTGAACTACTATCACTATTACAATTTATTTTAGATCAATCTGATGTACATATTTTTCAAGAGTTTAAAGCTCCTACTTGAGGATCTACTTCAGTTGTTATTCATGAAATTGGAATATTTGTATTACAATTTAATGTTCATCAATTAGATGTACACATTTTTCCATCAGTAAGTGTTCAAAATTTATTATTAACTCAGTCAATACTATCCTTGAGAAAATTAATATTACTTACCATATCATTCCACATAGTGGCTGTAAATGTAGATCAAGTAGAAACTGATTCTTGATTAGTCCATGAATATGTTGCGTATATTACAGTAATAATTCATATACTAAGAATTATTCCAATTCATAAAATAATTCAATTTCAAAGTTTTGAGAAAAAGTGCTTTAAAAATTTATTCATTTGTTTTTATTTTTTAATATTAAAATATTATTTTTTGTATTATAAACTAATTACAAAACTATATCCAAAACTACTAAACTATTTTGCATAGCAAAATCAAGATTTCCCATATGTGCATCTTTTGCATCATTATCAGCTCAGTCTGAAATAGCTTTGATAACTACACATTTATCTAGTGCATTATATTCTCTTGCTACTGAAAGAATTGCAAAAGCTTCCATTTCTATGATATCTGCAGCATATTCTTCTTCTAGTTCTAGAACTTTTTCTGGATTATCAATGAATTGGTCTCCAGTCAAACATATTCCATTTAGAATTAATCCAAATTTTTGTAAATCATAATTTTGGTCAGTTGCATAATCTAGAAAAATTGCTTTTTTAGCATAATCTAGATGTGCTCAGTCAAAAGGTAAATACATATCGTGTTGAATAAAAGTATTTGGGATGAAAACATCTCATACTTGTACATCGTGACTTTTTAGATTTCCTGCGATTCCTACATTTATAAGTTTAAAAATATCATAATTTTCAAATAAATAAGTTGTTGCAATTGAAGCTTGTATTTTACCAATCCCGGCTAAAGCTAAAACAATTAGTTCTTTTTCTCCTCCAACTTCTCTAGTTCATTCATAAATTTTCAAAGTATTAAATTCTTTTTTTAAAGTTAAAGAATATCTATTTATTATATGTTCCGCTTCTTCTTTCATCGCTGTTATAATAGCTTTTGTAACCAAGATTTCCATAATCTAATTATTTTTAAAATATAAATTGCTTTTTAGCTTTTCTTTTAATATAATACAAAAAAATTATAAAAAATAAAGACAAATATGAAAAAACTTATAACACTTATATTTCTTCTGTTTATACCGCTAACAAGTTTAGCTTCTGCTCCTTTGAACTGAAATACAAATACTGAAAATTCAGATATTGTAGCAAGTGTAGAGTCAGGAACTTATGACAAAGTAATAGATCTAAAATTGATTCCAAATGATGACTGAGCAAAAGTGTTTTACTACACTGATAAAGTTGGAAGATTTGACGAACAAATTGAGTATAAACTTTGAACTACTATAACAATTAAAAAAAATACTACTCTTGATTATTATTCAGCTTCTAGAAATGAAACAGCAAGCTTAATAAAAGAGAATACTTACACTTTTAATTATCCAAAAAATATAAATTTGTCTTATTCTGACAATGCTATAATAATTACAAATAATGAAAATAAAGCTATAGATTTGAGATGATGGAAAATAAAATGAAATGAATTTCTTTATCCTACTATAATTAATTCAAAAGATACTTATAAATATAATTACCCAATGAACGACTGAGAAACTATTAATCTAGTTTCACCAGATGAAAAAGTAAATATTAATTTTACTTACAATATTCCCAAAAAAGTAATTTCCTTAGTAAAAAGAGAAATTTCAGAAAAAACTTCAAGTTCTGAAAATACTACAAATAATGAAACTAATCCAATTACTGAAACTTGAGTAAATACTAACACAGCATCAAGTTGAAATACTAATGAATCTGTTAACACTTGAAATATAGAAACAAGTTGAACAAACGAAACCTGAGTGACAGATAACACATTAAATAATAATTTAAAAACATCTATTCTTGATTCTAAAAAAGAAAAAAAGACAAATCCTCTTGTCTTAATAATTTGAATAATTATGTTTCTAGCAATAGCTTGATGAGCTTATATGAAATTAGAAAAAAAGTAAAAGAGAGCTAAGTGCTCTCTTATTTTGTAGTTAAACGTTTAATTACGGATATTGTTGCCAGCAAAATTGCAGCAATAAGTGACCATAAAGCAACTCTATAAATCCAATCATTGAACTGTCCAAAATCATATTCCCAAAGGTAAATATACAAAGCAAATCCTATGATTGTAAAAACTTGGAATACAAGTTTTGCTTTACCAAAGATATTAGCTCCTTTATCACCAGTTTTCTGAAATTCACGTAAGTAAGTGGATAAAAAATCTAAAGTTCCCATCAAAGCAGTTAATCCAAGAACAATGATACCTAAATCCATTATCCCCATAACAATCATAATAGCATAAAATTTAACTTTATCAGCAGCAGGATCCCATCTCTTTCCGCGTTCTGTCATTTGATTCGTAGTTCGAGCCAAATCCCCATCAACCATATCAAGTAACCAAATTGGCACAGATACAATAATAAGAATTAACAAAGTCCAATTTTCCGCATATAAACGAAATATCATCCATAAAATAACAACCAATAGAAATGCTATAGTTCTAGCAACTGTCACATCATTTGGTGTGATGTTTTTTGAAGCTAAATACCACAGAAAACTATGGTAATAAGTCTTCCACATTAGTATATCCATGATAATCACCCCTTATTTTTGTTTTTATTTTCACATGTTTTAGCAAAATCTAAAACAAGAGACTTATTCTAAGGAAAATAAAAATAAGTCAATAAAAAAGTCTAGAAATCTAGACTTTTTTATTTATTTAAGATACCATATAACTGGTCATCAAGTTGTACTATAACAATTTCAGCTTCATAAAAGATTATTTCATTGATAAGTTAAATAACCTGGACATCAAGCAGTCCGTATAGCATTAGTTCAAGCATAACCAGCAGAAGTTCAATTCCGATATCCCCAATAATGAACTCAAGCTCAATAGTATCATGATGGATAAACAGGCCGATAAGATGCATAATATGTTCAAGTTATACCTGTTTTTGATATATAGGTTTTAGCCGTTGCCGCAGTAGTTCAATTATTTGTATTTCAAAGAGAATCCCATATAAATGTATTATCAACTACTTTCCAGTATGTAGTTAAAGAAATTCATGTTCACATAAAATATCTTTGTCCACTATTTGTTGATAAAATAGAATTTATATTCAAATCTGATAATTTAGTAAATGTCGATGAATTATAATCATACACATTTCATACAGATCAAGTAAGTGCATCATTTGTATTTGCAAAAGTTTTTGCTATAAGAGTCCAACCTCATCAATCAGTAGTCATATCACAGTAAACTTGAAATGTAGGATTTGTATCAGGCTTTATCCAATAAATTCAATTTCATATATTTCATCATTTACTCAATATATCTAAACACGACAATCAAGGATTTGTTTGCTCTCATACTTTTGGAGTAACTATTGTTGGAACACTAGCAACAGCACCTCAAATAACATTAGTAGTAAGTTTAGAAATATCTCACCCAAAAGAAGCAAGAATTGCTCAAGTAAAAGTAGTTCAAATATTAGAACTAGTAATATTTGTTATATTAACTCAAGTAAGAGTTGCAACTCAAGTTCAAGTTATTTCTTGAATTATAGTATTAGCATCTTTTGTTCCTATGTCTGATGTTGAATTTAGTTTATACGGAAGATTAGTTTTTTTGTTTACTACGTATTTAGTTGAATTATTTAGTAAATCTACAGATCAAGAGTTATTCCATAGTAAACTAGGTATATTTGCAATATATGTAGAAGTTCAAGTTGAATATTTTACATATCCAGGATAGTTTCAATTTACTTTTGCACCTACTCATAAATCGGCATAAGTAGTATTTGCTATTGTATTTATTTGAGCTACTGTATTATTTTCCAATACAGCTGCAATTTGATACTGAGTTTGATCTGAATTTACTCAATATGTGTATTCATCTTT
>JAQTOS010000016.1 GCA_028713225.1 Candidatus Altimarinota bacterium | reverse complement strand
CGACATATATAGATGTTAAATCATAAACTTTTACTCAAAGTTTTGCAGATAATTCAGAGGCATTTTTTCTGATTTCTTCTAAATTTCCATGATCAATTATATTTACTCTTGAAGAATCTTTTAAAATTATATTTAATTCATAACTTGTGTAGCTTGTATTTTTTCCATGAACTCTTTCACTAACTATTTGTAGTGAGTGAATTTCTTTTATTGGAATTATTTTTGTTTTATATTTCTCATTATTTAGTAATTCAAATAATTTTTTTCCTAATCTTGTATCGTAAAAATATCAGTTTTGAAAATCAAAAATATAAGATCTATATAAAAAATAAAAAAGTATTAAAGCTGGAGTTAAAAAAAGTAGCGAAAATATTATTTGTCATATATAACTTCAAAAGTCTATATTTAATCATCCTACTGATAAATCTTTTAGTAAAGTTATTATTGTAGCTATAAGAGGTATCGAAAACATTGCTAAAAACACAATTGGAAAAAATCATTTTACTTTAAAAAGATAGTTTCAATTATTATCAATAATCAAATCGTGACTTTTTATATTTGTTCATCATCTTTTAATTGGAATAAAAGATGATTTTTTAACTATTTCATCATCAATAGAGTTTACATAATTATTTAATTTTTCTTGTTTCTCTAAAGCTTTTTTTTGGATATCATCTACAAAAGTTTTTATAAATTCAAATACCATAATTTAAAAATTAAAAATTAAACTCTTTCTAATTTAACAATTGTTTCAATATGAGGTGTATGAGGAAACATATCAACTGGAGTAATAGACATAATCTTATAATCACTATTTTGCAAAATATAAGCTAAATCTCTAGATAACGTAGCAGGATTACAACTTACATAAATTATATTTTTTGTTTTAAATTTCAGTATATTTGGTAGTGCATCTGGATGCATTCAAGCTCTTGGTGGATCAATAATTAATAAATCAGCTTTTTCTCACTTTTTCAAATATTCACCCAAGAATTCTTCTACTTTTGCGTTAACAAAATCCATATTTTTGATGTTGTTTTTTATAGCGTTTTCTTTTCCATCTTCTGACGCATCTTTAACTAATTCTACACTTATTACTTTTTTAGAATGTGAAGCAAAAACCATTCAAATAGTTCAAGTTCACCCGTATAAATCAAGTACTGTGAAATCTTTTAAATCTTTAGAGTTTACTTGATCTAAAACTTCACTATAAAGTTTTTCAGCTCAATAAGAATTAGTTTGGAAAAAACTTTTTGGGCTTATATTAAATGTAATTCATAAAAGTTCTTCTTCTATAAATTTTTCTCAGTAAATTAACTCTAATTTTCAAATAGCTACGTCTGCTTTTGAGTCGTTTAAACTTAGATAAATTGATTTTATTTCAGGGTATTTTTTAGCTAAATCGTTAAAAAATATATTTAAAAAATCTAGATTTTGAACTCACTCAAATTTATGATTAATAGAAAATATAATCATAATTTGGTTTGTAAAAAAAGCTTGTCTTAAAACTATGTGTCTAAAAAATCATTTTTGATCAAATTGGTCATAAACTGGATATCATGAAGACGCAGCAAAATCTTTGATTTCTTTATAAACTTTATTTGCAAGGTCTGAAATCAAAATAGTTCAATCAAAATCTTCTATTTTAGAAAATTCTCATTGTTTATGAAATCAAACATTGAAGTGCTCTGCTTTATGTTCTTTAGCTGAAATATATTTTCAAAAACTAAATTCTATTTTATTTCTATATCCATCAACAAGTGGAGAGGGAACAATAGGTTTTATATTTAATTCAGGCTCAAGTTTTTTTATGTGAAATAATGCTTCTTCTATTTGTCAGCTCTTTATTTTTAATTGTTCTTCATAAGGAATATTTACCCACATACTTCAAGCTTGATCACCAAAAATATTATTAGGGTGAGACTTTTCTATTGGTGATTTTTTTACTACTTCTTGGCATTGAGCATCGATATAATCTTTTCTAGATTTTAGGATTCTTAAATTAACTATACTTCCAGGAATCACTCAACCACTTATAAAAATAGCTTTACCATCTATATCTTTGTTATCTGATTTTAGTCTTGCAAATCATTTTCCACCAAATACAAGTTTTTCAACTAAAATATTTTCTAGTATTTCATTTTTTTTCATCTAAGATTTTATTAAAAAATAAGTATAAATTTGCTTATTTATACTTATTTTCTCAGGATTTTCAAATTTTTAGTTAGGATTCTTGATTATTAAATATTTATTATCTTCATTTGTACTTCAGGTTTTAAATAAATATCAATTTAGAGTGTTATAAATATTTAATTCTAGCTTTATTTGTGTAGCTGTTTTTTCAATGATTTTAGAGTACATATAATATTCTTGGTTTTGTAGTGTAACTCAAGTGAAATCATAAGTATTATTGTAACTTCAAGTTAAACATTCTGTATTATCTTGTCAAAAATTTATAGAAAAATTGTCTCAAGAATTATAACTTCATGATAATGAATTATATCAAATATATTTTATGCATTCTCTAAGTGGGTTATACATCATATTTAATTGTAACAAATTTTCGTTATTTGCTATATAATTCATATTATTTCATATAAGTTTATATACTCAAAAAACTCATATAGTAAGTATTATAGTTGATATAATTATTTCAATTATTGAAAATGCATTTTTAGATTTTTTCATATATATTTTATTAATATTTTTCAAATACTCTTGCTATATCTTTGTGTCAGATTGTAAAGTTTATTTTTAATTCATCAAATATTTCATTAAATCTATCAGCAAAAGATTGGTTTCATATACTTAATTCTTTGAGTTTTTTAAAATTTTCAGGAGATATTTGAAAAACATGTTCTAGTAAAT
>JAQTOS010000015.1 GCA_028713225.1 Candidatus Altimarinota bacterium | reverse complement strand
TGCTCCAAGCGCACTTGTAAGAGCTGAAATGGAGAAAAAAGCTGACGCACAAGATAAACTTAAAAAATTAGAAGAAAAATTAGAAAAGATAAAATAAAAAAAGAAGCCTTGGCTTCTTTTTTTATTTGATTTTACTTACTTCAACTTGTTGTTCTGAAATTCTTATTTCTTGTAATTTATAATATCAAACAATTTCTTCTCAATCTAACCATATAGGTTGATTTTTATCATCAGTTATTTTAGTTGTTTTATTATCTTTTACTTCTGTATATTTTTTTTCGTAAAAATCAATAATTACTCATCAAACTTCAACTGTATATTTTCTATTATTTCAGCTAATATTTTTTCATTGTTCAACTCAATTTATTACAACACGTCAATTTCCAATAAAAACATCTCATCATGAAACAATGCTTGAAATACTACTTCAAGTTATATTAACTGTTCATCATATTGTTATTGAGGTATTTTTATTAATTTTTATTTCAATATTTCATATATTTATACTTCAAGTTGCAGTTGTAATTCTTCAATTATTCATTCAAACTTCAATATCTCAAGAAGCAGTTTTGATTGTTCAATTATTTTCTGATGATATTTTTATATCTCAAGAAGCTGATTTTATTTTTCAGTCATTTTTATATAGTTCAATTTCTCAGGCAGCTGTTTCTATTATTCAAGTGTTATTTCATTCTACTTTAATATCTCAACTTGCTGACATAATACTTCAAATGTTATTTCATTTTACTTTTATATCTCAAGAAGCACTATTAATTGAAGAAAAATTATTTCATTTTACTTTAATATCTCAGCTAGCAGTACTAAGTGGTGTATTTAAATCTCAGTCAATTTTCTTATCAGATGAAGGCGATTCAAATCATCTCATTCAAAACATATATTTATATTTAAAAAATAAGTAAGTATTATAAAAATATGGTAATTAATGTCAAATAATATTAACTTTTTCTAATTATATTTTAGAAATAAAATTTAATCATTCTAAAACTCATGTTAATTCTTTTGAATTAGTTGTTAAAGTTATATTTCAATATTTCCTTACTTTTTCTTTAAAATCTTGCCCTGCATTTGCTGGAATAATTCATAATTGCGACTCCTTTAAAGCTGGAATATCATTATTTGAATCTCAAAAATATATCATGTATTTTCATCAAATTACTTTATTCAATGCAATTATTTTATCTGTTCAAAGAGGTAATATATCAACTGCTGTTTGTGAGTTTGTAATAAGTAAAAATCTTTCATATCAAAGAAAAGTTGAGCTTAAAAAGTTAATTAAATTTTCTTTAAACTTCATAATATCAACTCATTTAGGAGGATTAAAAGATAAAACAAATTCTTTTCACTCTTCAAAATGTCATCAAAGTGATTTTACATATTTAATTAAAGTTTCTTTTATCATATTTATATATTTTGATTTATCTTCTAGTCATTCACAAACCTGTGTTTTTCAATCTCTATCTTTTATTAAAACTCATCATTCTGAAATAATTTTATCATAATTTCACAATAATATTATTTCTCATACTTTTGTAGCGAAATCATCTCATCTTCAAGTACAAAGAATTATTTCGTATCAATTTAATGAAAGTTTTTTTAAAGTTTCTCTTATTTTTATAATTGTTTCTTTATTTTTGAATGCATAATCTTCAACTGTTAGATCTTGTTTTGTTCAAACTTCTAGTCAAGCTTCTATTAATACTCAGTCAATATCAAAAATAATAGATTTTCAGTTAGTTTTTTCAACATCTAGATTAACTTTCTCTTGTAATTTTTTTAAATCTTTTTCTTTTGAAGTAATAATTCAGTATTGTGTTTTTAAATCATTTCTATTTACTAAAAAATGTACTTTATCTGATATATATTTAACAATAGGTACAACTTTACTATTTATTGAGGCTTGTTCAATTTTTGGAGTTCTTGAATATTGATTTTGACTTTCTAAAAATAGTCTAGAAGGCCTTTTAGATAATGGAATAAATCATTGCTCAAATCACTCAAACTTTTGTATTAGTGAATATTCTATAGTATTGTTAATTTTATCAATAAATGTAAAAAAAGTTCATTTACTTAATTCATTTCAATTATTTTCAATTATGATTGTTTTTTTATCTTCATTTAATTCTCAAATTTCTCATATATTACTTTTATAAAGCATAAATCTTTTTTGTTTAACTATATCTCTTAGTATATCTCATAATTCTTCATATTTTATTCAAGGAAAATTTCTTTCAAACATTTTTACAACTTTCTCATAATTGCTATCTGCTTTTTTATTAAATTTATTTTCTAAAAAAAAATTAATAGAATTTATAAGTATTTCTAAATCATTACTATCCATACTTATTGTAGCTAATACATACTCTCATGCGAAATTTTTTCATAAAAACGGGCATTCTTCAATATGTTCTTTTTTAGCTTCATTAACCAAATTATATCAAGTACATCTTCATCAAGTAACTGTTCTTTGAAAACCATCAATTGATCAATTATCTCTTAAACTTGTAAAAATATGTTTTTTTCATTTATTTGATTCAATATATTCACTTACTCATCAAGAAAGAAGTATTGGATTAATAATACTTACTTCTTTTCAATGCAAAAGTTTTATCTTTCATTTTCTTAATTCGTTTAAATCCAAAATACTTATTTCAGAATTTTCTTTTAATCATTTTATATTTTGAATTTGATTTGGATAACAAGTAAGTGTATTTTGTGAAAGTTCAAGTTTAATTTCTTGCTTAAATTCGTCATAACTTTTTAGAGAATAAACTCAAAAAAGTAAATCACTATTCAATACTAGTAATTTTTCTCTTTGTTCATGGATTGAATTATTTTGATTTACATTATTTAAATTACTCATAAAAAAAAGCGTTATAACTAAGTTTACTTAATTTTAACACTTTTTTTAGATTTTTGCAAAAACTTATATCTTCCAATTTGTATATTTTTCAAGTCAAAGTCTTTCATCATCAAGTAAGAAAAGTTTTCAGTTTTTTGATAATATTTTTAAAACTTCATCTACTATTTTTTTAGAAACATTTTCT